>NZ_JBQVPA010000036.1:0-501 GCF_052437795.1 Flavobacterium sp. | reverse complement strand
CCATACAAGTGCGAGGCAACTTCATGTGAGTCAGGCGCTGGCTGGTCTGGGGCATGGCTGTGGTTGTCATTCACACTTGGTCCCCTGCTTTGACTCGTATGGGGTACCATGCTGTGAGTGTTACCAGTGCACCGGTATCTAGTGCTTAGTGGCATTTGTGGGCGTAAGTGGCAGGTGGCATCGTGTGTGTGTGTTGGCCATGTGGTCAGCCACACATCAGAGATAGAAACATCCCGCCTATGATCTAATGTGAGAATGGGGCCGCTGTTGCACTGGCTGACCACTGCCATGCCTTGCAATCATAGGCCACTGGCAGCCCCTTGGCAACCATGGCTTTCTGCTTATCATCATCATCATCATCATCATCATCATCATCATCATCATCATCATTACATGGCATGCGCCGATCTGCGGTCCCAATGGATACCGCCAGTACTATCTGCTTATGTGTTGTGACGGTCCAACCGGCCTGGTTGTGAGTGCCCTCCTCTCCTACTTTGC
>NZ_JBQVPA010000035.1:0-504 GCF_052437795.1 Flavobacterium sp. | reverse complement strand
GGGCTGGAGGGTGGCCTGCTGCTCCTGGTGGGCAATGGCATAGTTCACCTGCGTCAAACCAGCATGGACAGCAGCAGTAGCAGCAGCAGCACATGGCGCCCGCCTCTTATCAATGCTGCACAACACAGTGTTGCAGCAACGCCAAGTGGTGAATGCCATGTAATGACGATGATGATGATGATGATGATGATGATGATGAATGCTGCACAACGCAGTTGCTAGGGGGCTAGAGTAAACCTAACCCACCCCTGTTGGACAATGGCAGGTGGCCATGCGGCTCCAGGTGTGTGGGCATGCTAAGTGCTGGTGACCCTGACCTATCCCTGTTCAGTGACTGCTGATGCTTGGAGTCAGTGAGTCAGGGTTCTGGTTTGCTGCGTACAGGCATGCCATGCCTCATGCTTAGTGACTGGTCATCAGCATTGTGACGGGCTGCTGTTAGTCAGCGGCCCAAACTCTAGTGGCTGACGGCCATTGGCTGAGCAGCTGACAGTGGCGATGACG
>NZ_JBQVPA010000034.1:0-517 GCF_052437795.1 Flavobacterium sp. | reverse complement strand
TCGTCTCGTTGGTCACCCTTACCCATATCATCTGGTAGTCCGGCGATGTAGTGTTCCGGAACGCCGTTGGGTTCGCAATAGCATTTGTCCCGGCTTCTGCATCTTCAGCAGATGTGTAATACGTAACGCTGTAGCTGGCCGGGCTTTGCGGGCCAAGCGCATCGTCATCGGCACGGGTAAGGTCGAACGTGAACACGCCGTCATTTGTTCCGTCATAGTCACAGTCAATGAACGTTTCGGTCACAGGATAAGCCGTAGCCGCTTCTTCTACCAATAACGTAAGTGGCGCAACTATAGTACATTCTGTTGCATTATTCCTCACCTGTACAAATATGTTCTGTTGGTTTGGCGAACTTGTATTAGTATAAATATACGGCATCGCGATACCCAGGCCAACGTTTGTCATGCTGCTGAAGAACTTGATGGTATAATTATCAGGGTTAACACCTTCGCCAAGGATCTCGTCCATATGCGTATTGAGATCGAAGGTAGCTATGCCATCGGTATTTTGCTCGCA
>NZ_JBQVPA010000033.1:0-524 GCF_052437795.1 Flavobacterium sp. | reverse complement strand
GCATCACCGGCTTCACCACCAAAGCCTGCAGCACATGAGGCGCATGAGGGGGGTGATGGCAGCAGGCAGGTCAATGGGCAGGCAGGTGGATGGGCGGGCAGGTGGGTGGGCTGGTGATGGCGTGCCCGCATTAAGGGAGGTAGACACAATGAGTGCATGTGGCTGTGAGGGGCAGCAACGCCGACAGGCGAATCCTCCGTGCTGCTGCTGCCGCTGCCGCTGCTGATGATGACGATGATGATGACGATGATGATGATGACATGAGGCTGACGAGGGTGGTGTTAGCGAGAGGCAGGTGGTGGCGAATGGCAGCGGGGCGCCAGGTGGGCTGGTGGAATCAGGTGGGTGCAAGGCTTGGCATTCCACCCCTGGCCTACTCATCAGCGAGTTCAAGCACAAGGGCCTTGGCAAGGAATGGGCGGCATACCCCTGCCTGAGGACCCACGTTAAAGATGACGTAGGTGATGAAGAAGGAGGCGACCTGTGGGGCCCCAGTACCCAACACTGTCAGGACAGAGGTGGGG
>NZ_JBQVPA010000032.1:0-524 GCF_052437795.1 Flavobacterium sp. | reverse complement strand
CAGCAATCCTAAACTCATTGCAAAGTACAAGGTATGCTGGGCACAGCTTACAGCATCTAAATGCATTGTGTCAAGACACACAATCGCTCTCTGCCTGAGTGCCATGTCCACTCTGCCCGGGTGCTGCCATGTATCCCCACACTCACGGAACTATGATGTCATCATCATCATCATCATCATCATCGTCATTACATGGCATTCGGTCTGTCGAACACACACATGTCAAGACGCTTGTTTAAGGGGACGATGTATTGCTGGCTATGTGTGCCATGTACCTCCCAATCACTGTGCGCATGCTGTTATGGGGAAGCACCCTTGTGCACTCTGCTATAGCAGCAATGCGGCCCTCTGCCTTGATGCATACTGGTCGATAGACCAGCCACCACAACTGTGTAAGCCTGATGCCTTTGTTCCTGACAGGATGCACCCGCTCACATGCAGGTCTATGGCCTACCTACCTTGCTACTCTTCAAGGATGGTCAAGAAGTCAGCGGCAGCAAGAGGGAGGGGGCTGTCACTAAGCC
>NZ_JBQVPA010000031.1:0-525 GCF_052437795.1 Flavobacterium sp. | reverse complement strand
GCCATCGTGTCTTGACGGCAACATGCTACGTGCCATGCTCCCACACCCTGCCACAAGCTGTTTTGCGCAATGCTGATCATGATGAGGCAGCAGTGTGTTGCAACAGGGTTCCCCCCATGGAGAAGAGCTGCCTAGCAGCTGACTGCACATGGCTGGTGTGCAGTGGGCCATCATCATCATCATCATCATCATCATCATCATCATCATCATCATCATCATCATAGTTATTACATGGCGCTCACCCAAAAGGCGTTGCTGCAGCACAAATAGACTCATAAAGCAGTGCATCAGGGCCTCACTGGCCCTTGCTGTGTAGGTCCACTACGTGAAATGCGGACCCTGGGTGACGGAGGTGTTCACGTGCAACTCAGAAGCAGACACCTTCATCATCCGCAAGGCTGCGGAGTTCATTGCCAGGAAGGCTGCCAAGGTGGGTGGGGCGCTTGGGGACGCCTGCCTTCACCCTGTGCACCTTGCTGCCTACACCAGCACACATCATCATCATCATCATCACCACCACTAACC
>NZ_JBQVPA010000030.1:0-529 GCF_052437795.1 Flavobacterium sp. | reverse complement strand
TTGTTGCTGCTGCCATGGCCATTGCGGCGGTGTGCAGGTGCTGAGTGTGGTTGCCCAGCAGCTGCTGGCTATCCAGAACGCACTGCGCAGCAGCATGGAGCGCTTCCTGTTTGAGGGGAGAGAGATTCGACTGCAGCCCACATGCGGGGTGTTCATCGTGGGTCACCAGCCTCCACCACCCCCAAGGCTACACCCTCCTGACCATCATGCCTTGCTGCTGCTGTGCAGGGCGGTGGCCACGCTATCAAGCAGCCAAGTGTGCTTAACAGCAGCATGTAGTCATCATCATCATCATCATCATCATCATCATTATATGTCATTTTGTTGATGTGCAAGCTGGTTGCATGGTGCCAGCAGCTTGTAGCATGCAGCATGCAGTGCAGCTTGTGGGCAGCAGGCCCTACCTGTTGAGCAGCTCGTCCAGCCTGGCCTCGCCAGCTGTGCACCGGCTGCCTGGCCAGCGACCCTCACTGACCCAGCTGTCATGACCCTGCTGGATGCTCTTCGACTTCACTCCACTGCTGTTGTG
>NZ_JBQVPA010000029.1:0-531 GCF_052437795.1 Flavobacterium sp. | reverse complement strand
CACTGGAGGTTCAGACATGCCCATAGGCATGCCTCCAGCGTGCCAGGCCATCAGCCAACTGCCATTGAGCACCCGCCGCCAGCCATAGCCACAGCTACAGGCCTCTCTATGTGTGTTGCAGCAACGCCATGTGATGATGATGATGATGATGATGATGATGATGATGACAGCAACAGCTGACCCATCATCCACCAGCCACCATTGTGTTTCTGAATAAGTGATTTGCAGGCAGCTATTTGCATGTGATGGATACCAGGCAGTGATGATGATGTGCTCAGGGTGATGCCGCAGCCGCGCGCATGCTGCATTGATTGAGTTATATACAATGCATGATGATGCACGTTGCCTGTTGACATGAGGTCGCTGTGTGATAATGCTCATTTCATGGCATGGAGTGACATGACAGGGTGAAATAAGGTGCAAACCATGTAGAGTTTGTAGACCAATCAAATTTGATGATGTTGATGATGATGATAGGTTACACCGCTAAATAATGTCGCTCAACCACCCTCTGTTTTAAGGGTGCTGGAC
>NZ_JBQVPA010000028.1:0-531 GCF_052437795.1 Flavobacterium sp. | reverse complement strand
ATACATACCGGGTGTCCACCCTCTACCAAATGATGTCGACAGCCCCTAGGTTGCCCACCCTCAGCCAACCCTAATGCTAATCCACTTCCTGTGCAGCCTAAGCCAGCCCAGCCCACCTCACATTGTCTGCCATTACAACAGTGGCAGGGTCACACATGGCGGTACATCAAATCACACATGGCATGACAGCAGGTCACACATGTCGAGACAGGAAGTCACACATGTAAGGGCTTTGAGAATTGGATGTGTGTGTTGCAGCTATGCCGACAGGCAAATGCCATGTAATGATGATGATGACGATGATGATGACGATGATGATGATGACAACGACAGTGACATGCCAGGCCGCACCTGATACAGCAGGTCGAACATGAGGACACCCAGGCTGTACATGACTGATGCAGAGCTAGGTGCTGACCCAGCCCACTCTTCAGGGCTGACGTAGCAGGCCTCATCCTCCCCCTGCACACAACGCCCCACCCAGCCCGCTGCGGCACAACCACCTGACCCCCCAGCGCCATGGCCCTGCTC
>NZ_JBQVPA010000027.1:0-535 GCF_052437795.1 Flavobacterium sp. | reverse complement strand
GCTATGCAGAGCCTGGTCAGTTGGTGGTGCAAAGCAAGTTGCCATCATCTCCAACTCTGCGAACACCATTAACATCACATGACATTTGGCATCCAGCATTGCTGCTACGAAAACACACGTGATGCCAAGCAAGGGACTGCGTCTTCACGCACCTTGGGCAGTTGAAGGGCCGCCTCAGCGCCTGGTTGTGCTGCTGTCGCCAACTCATCAACCTACAGCGCACCCCATAACAAAGTGCGGAGGAGCCCAGAGCTTTTGCATTGTGAGTCTCATTTCTGCTGCAGCAGCGCTTTTTGAGCAAACGCTTTGTAATGATGATGATGATGATGATGATGATGATGATGATGAAGCACAGAGCATATGCCAGGAGCCTTGAACTGGCCAAGAAGCAAGGTTGAGGGATGGATGGCTGGGGATCAGCACTCCATGCACCCATGTAGCAGGTGGTCACCCATTTCACACTTTCATGTCACTTTATGATGTACCAGGCATCACCGCCCGCCATTGCACTGTTGACCTAGGACTAGTATCACAT
>NZ_JBQVPA010000026.1:0-545 GCF_052437795.1 Flavobacterium sp. | reverse complement strand
CCCATGCACACCCAGCCAGCCAGCACGCTGCCTACATGCATGAGCGCACACTCCCCACACATTGCATGCATGTGCGTGTTATGAGGTGGTGTGCTGCAGCAGGGGCATCAACAGCAAATGCTGTGTAGTGATGCTGATGATGAAAACACGCTGCATGTGTGCTTCTCATCTCACCCGTGACCTGACCCGTGGGCTGGTGCATCCTACAGCTGGCAGGATGGAAAGGTGTTCATCATCATCATCATCATCATCATCATCATCATCATCATTACAACATGGCATTTGCCTGTGGGTGTTGCTGCAACCCACACCTTGAATGTTCAAAACCGCAGTATAAATCATGTCAGGCCAGGTTGGCACAACGAACAGGAGTCCCAGGGCTTGGGGGGTGTCTGGCAGGGCGGACAGACTAACACAGCAGCCGGGTCACAGGGGTGCAGGGGTACGGCTCAGCACGCAACAGCTCACGGCAAGCAATGGTGTGTGTGTGTGGAAGTGCATGGGGTGCCTGTGCTGCCTGACCCTACGAGTGCTAACCCCCTGCA
>NZ_JBQVPA010000025.1:0-545 GCF_052437795.1 Flavobacterium sp. | reverse complement strand
GCAGCGCCCAGGTCACAAAGGTTAGTGGTCACCCTTGCACACTTATCTGCATCAGTACATAGCGGTTGCTAAACAATACTGCCGCAGCATACAACCTTTAGACACAAACAGCCATAGATGATGTTCATGTGATGTTTGGACTGTCTTGATAGCTTGTGTTGCCTTGCCATGTGGATGTTCCATCACAATCACCAGTATTGTCGACAGCACTTCTACCACAGGTCATCATCATCATCATCATCATCATCATCATCATCATCATCAACAGATAAAGTTCTGCCATAGCTGAGTAGTCTTGCAGCTGCTGCTGTGCTGGTCTGTGTGTTGCTTGCTTAGGCATCCCCTCCACAAGGGTGCCCATAGTGTCATAAGCAACAATCCTGCCAATGTGCCGTCATTATTATCATCATCATCATCATCATCATTATCACATGGCATTTGCATGTCGACGCTGATGCAACACATACTCAATACTCATGTGTCATTTGTCATGCTCAAACACATGAAATTGCGCGTGACAAATGACACATGAAACACATTATCTC
>NZ_JBQVPA010000024.1:0-554 GCF_052437795.1 Flavobacterium sp. | reverse complement strand
CATATAAGCACCTCAATTGGGTCACTCTGGCACGGGGGGTGACATAGCTCTACACTGCTTTGCTGTGCCTGTGGTCATGTGCTGTGGCTGTGGTCGCGTGCTAGGGCTGTGGTCACGTGCTGTGCCTGCGGTCGTGTGTTGTGCCTGTGATCGTGTTATGTGCCTGTGGTCCGGCTCAGGCTGGCTGCAATTCAGGCAGCAATGCAGGCTGGCTGCAAGTTGTTGAGGCCGCCTGCCTTACCTGGAGCAGGTTGCTAGTTTTCACATCCAATTTGCCAGTGAGCAAGGCCGAGCAGCCATACCCGGCTGACGGTCAACACGGTGTAAGATCATCATCATCATCATCATCATCATCATCATCATCATCATCATCATCATCATCATCACCATCAGACCTGCTTCCTTGCCTTCAGGCGTTGTTACTGGTGGAGGATGTGGAGTTGGTGCTAGCACTTGCCTTGGCGGCTGTGCAGCTCAGTGGCAGGGCTGGGGAGCGCGCAGGGAGCAGCCGCACCGCTGGCCAGAAGCGAGGAAGGAACGTCACAGTCGAGGCA
>NZ_JBQVPA010000023.1:0-564 GCF_052437795.1 Flavobacterium sp. | reverse complement strand
GAGCATGTATGGGCCAAAGCAGGGACAAGGGGCTCAGGGGCATGGGCAGGGCTAGGTAGGGATGGGTCAGCAGAGAGCAGGAGGGAGTAGGGCAGGTCAGGAGCACTCACTTGAAGAGTGGGGGGTCAACCTGCCTCAAAAGGTCAGCCACCTGCAGGGGGAGAGCCAGGTGCGGGGCTGGTAGGGTGGGACAGGAGTGAGGGTCACACACCCCAGGATTGGAGTGAAGGCTGGACGAGGCTTAGGTGCAGGGCAGCTGCAACATTGTGCCTGTGCTCCATGGCAGCCCTAGCACCTGGCAAGTGTGACTGTGTCATCATCATCATCATCATCATCATCATCATCATCACTACAATCGCCCAAAAGGAGTTGCTGCAGCACAGAGACTCATAGTGCACAAAAATGACCCTGCAGGTTCGGCCCTCTTGATGCGGCCGCGCCATGCCATACGGTCAAGGCAGACAGTGGACCAGTCTGTGAGGCCCAGGGCCTGCACACTGTCCAGGGCTGCTCTGTTGCAGGTCATCACCAAGTATGACTATGTGTCTCCAGGCGTGTGTGACC
>NZ_JBQVPA010000022.1:0-576 GCF_052437795.1 Flavobacterium sp. | reverse complement strand
GAGACAACAATGGGACACCTACACATCTGGCACATCAGCAACCACAGCACTCTGGCAGCCTAGCGCCTGGCAGGCAAACATGGAGTACCTTGGTGCTACACACGCCCTCCTGCCCCCTGCTGCCTGCGCTAGGAGCAGGGGCGGCACCAGGCCAGCTGGGCCCATGCCCTTTATGCCAGCGTTTTTCTCTTGCCCATCTCTCGACTTTGCATCAATCCCTTGTTTGCCTGAGTCATCATCATCATCATCATCATCATCATCATCACATGACGTTTATCAAACATGGCGTTGCCTGAGTGATGCAGGCTGGGGCTGAGGGACGGCAGGAGGTGGTTGTGGCTGTGCGCTCCGGGGTGCTGCTAGCCACCGCCTTCCACCCGGAGCTGACCACGGACTTGAGATGGTGGGTGAGCAGCTGAGTGGGCAGTAGCAGGCAGGCAGCAGGCAGCATTCTCCGCTACCTTGAGCGTTCTCAACAGCACAGTTGGCAGGCTGGGTCAGCACCAGCTGATGCTGCTGTAGTACTGGCGTCCATTGTGGGTTCTGCTGCTCTGTGTCCCCCTCCCTGGCAGGCAC
>NZ_JBQVPA010000021.1:0-590 GCF_052437795.1 Flavobacterium sp. | reverse complement strand
CCCTAAGGCCCGTGAAAAACGCGAGTTTCCCTAGAGAAGTCAAAGGCATTCCAAAGCGCAGCGCCTAGCGGCATAATGACTCGAAAGAAGCGGAAGGGCACCGCCAAACAAAAACAGAGCCCAGCAAAACGTCAGCGCTCCCAAGGTCTTCGCAGTGTACTCCGCTGCAATGTGTGTGCTCCGCGGTGTGTGAGCACCGCGGTGTCATCATCATCATCATCATCATCATCATCATCATTACATGGCATTCACAAGCGGTGTGTGAGCCTGTCATGCTAACTCTAGGCCGTAGCCCTGTCACAGGGGTCAGGCAATATTGTAGGTGGCAGGCGCCATATGGGAGGTACTCCACACAGACAAAACACCACCCCTAGTGAGGGTTATGGTGCTGGAGCCACTAGTTGTAGTCGTGGCAAGGTCGTGGCATGGTGAAGGAAACAAGCTGTTGCCACAATGCCATGACCTGGATTGCTTTTAGTGTGGTGTGTGCCATGCAGCTGGAATGGGAAGTGGCCGCGGAGTCTAAGCAGCGCTGGAGCCGATGTAAACAGCCGGTAGCTCTTTTTGGTGCAGCAGGTCTTGGGTGGGTG
>NZ_JBQVPA010000020.1:0-602 GCF_052437795.1 Flavobacterium sp. | reverse complement strand
GCATGATTCACTGCCGCAGCAGATAGCTGCAGTGGGCCTGGCAGGGCACATCCTGTTGGGGCCGGCCTGGGGTGGGCCTTGAGGGGTGGGGCAGGGGTCTTAGGGGTGGGGCAGGTAGTGCAAACGCTGATCTGTGACACCACTGCTGCCTGCTGTACTGCTCAGGGCGGATGAGCCTCCAGGGGACTGTGTCTAATGTCTCATCAGAATAACTAGGGCTGTTGTGTGTGTTGCAGCAACGCCTAATGGTAAATGCCATGTTGTTATTACTATCATTATTATTATTATTATTATTATTATTATTATTATTATTATCATTATGATGACGATGATGATGATGATGATGATGATGATGATGATGATGATGATGATGACCTACACTAGGCTGCTGCTGGGCACTGAGGCTGCTGCCACATGTGTTGCCTGTTGCCACTGCTACCTGTGTCATGGTAACTGCTGCAATTCCTTCCGCTACCCTGATGTGAGGCCTGTTGTGATCAAGCTGCCAATGCCGCCACCTCTGATGCTACGCTGCCTGTTATCGCTTTCACTAGTATCATGATGGCTGCTGCCACCCTCCCTGCTACTGCCCTGTTGTAAGC
>NZ_JBQVPA010000019.1:0-609 GCF_052437795.1 Flavobacterium sp. | reverse complement strand
CATGTCAGGGAGTGTATCAAGCGTGCCTCCACTTTTGGTGTCTAAGTCTTTCCTTATCTTTTTAACGCCAAGTGTGATGCAAAGTGGTGAATGTCATGTTATGATGATGATGATGATGATGATGATGATGATGACCTGTTACGCGCATCAGTGCGGCGGCATATAATCACATCATCATCATCATCATCATCATCATCATCATCATCATCACTGCATGGCATTTGCCAACATGCAATACACCTGATACCGATGCGTTGCTGCAGCATACTGCTGCAAGCTGAGGGTCGCAAATGAAACCTGTCATTTGAATCAGTGCACCGGTCCACAAGGTCAGACCAGCTGGGAGCGGTGCTGGTCAGAGCAACTCCAGCTGTGCTGTTCCGGTTGGGCGCATCCCCACCACATACCTGGCCGCAGGGGCCGCATATGAAGTTGCACCCAGGCTGTGCCACACTGCGACCAGAGCAGTACAGCGTTGGCTAGTAGCCATGGACAGGACAAATGCTGGTGAGGAGGCTGCAAGTGCTCTGACGCAGGTACGGGCTTAGCCCGAAGCCAGAAGTACAAGAATGTTTACGGAACACGCAAGAGAAGCGGCAGCACGTCATG
>NZ_JBQVPA010000018.1:0-620 GCF_052437795.1 Flavobacterium sp. | reverse complement strand
GCTCTGCATCAATGCTGGTAGCATGGTGTGTGCATAGCCATGTTGGTAGTGTAGCCATGTTGGTAGTGTCGTGCTCACAATACATAGCCATGCTGGTAGTCATCATCATCATCATCATCATCATCATCATTGCATGACATTTACCACTTGGCGTTGCTGCAACACACAAGAGAAGACCTAGAGGCTAAGAGTTTAGGCTCAATGCTGGCAGTCTAGCGATGTTGGTAATGTAGCGATGCTGGTGGTGGCATCCTGCTAACGTATGGTGGCTCCAACATGGCAGCACATGGTAGCTGAGGAGAGGGGTGACGTGGCATTCGGTTCAGGCCCAGCCCATCATCATCATCATCATCATCATCATCATCATCATCATCATCATCATCATTACTACATGGCATTCACCATCAGGCCCTGCCTAGCACCAGCCTGATGAGCCTGCAGGAGGTGAATTCTACGTTTATTTGCGTCAGGATCTACCTGCATCCCACATAAACTCTGGCAACCCTGACTAGCAACATCCAAGGTGGTGCATCAAGCATCAAACAGCAACACTGGGCTGCACACCGGGCGAGCTGGGTGAAGCATCAGGGGGTGCCAGGCTAGGCAACATAGCTCCATGC
>NZ_JBQVPA010000017.1:0-642 GCF_052437795.1 Flavobacterium sp. | reverse complement strand
CATGTGCCATAAGCATGAAGCCCGGCAGGCCCGCATGAGATGTGCCTGAACTTCTGGTTTCTGGGTCTTCTCTTTTGTGTGTTGCAGAAATGCCAGGTGGGGACTGCCACGTTAAGTGATGATGATGATGATGATGATGATGACTACCCTGTTCCCACTAGTAGCTGTCAACCATTTGTCCTTCTCCCAGCAAGGCAGCAGCCAGCATCCAGCAGCCACACCCCCACCCACCATTGCAGCCGTCTGCTGCTTCTGCAGTTGCGTCTGTTGCTCGCGTTGGAAGTCATTGCGCCGCTGGCGGGCGGCTTGCCGTGATGCCAGCGTCTCCTCCAAGGCGCTAGCTTTGGCGCCCTATATGGCCAAGATGTTGAGAAGCAGGTGAGCAAAGTGCATCACATTGTCAGGTCACACATGAGTCATCATTCAGGGGAAGCAGGTGAGAAAAGTGAGGATCCATGTCAGGGCATCAACCATCATCAGTACCATCATCATCATCATCATCATCATCGTTACCTTTGCAAGCTGGCTCCTCAACTAGGCATAGTGTGGGCCACCCTCCTTCTCCTCTCCTCCTCCTCCCCATTCCCCCCTCCCCCACCCTCCCCCTCCCCCACCCTCCCCATTCCCTCCCCTCCCCAAGCC
>NZ_JBQVPA010000016.1:0-645 GCF_052437795.1 Flavobacterium sp. | reverse complement strand
CATGAGCAGGCACCTGACTTTGGAACGGACCCAGCCAGCATGTCGCCAACCATCTGTCAGCCGCTCAACTACACCACTGCCAGCTTCACAAGGAGCTACAGCCCTGGTAGTACAGCCCGCTGCCACTGCCCACTGCTACAGCCCACTACACCACTGTCAGCTTCAAGGTAAGGTACAGCCCTGGTAAATAGATGGGTGGGAAGCTTGCCCACAGCAGCTGAGCAGGCATGGTTTTCAAAGCGAACAGCCTCATTGCTGTGTGCATCATCATCATCATCATCATCATCATCATCATCACATGGTGTTTGCCATGGCTGTGTGCATGTATGCAGGTGGTTTTGGCTGTGGTGGTGGTAGCATAGCCATGGTAGCCAGCTTGCGGACACAGGCTTCACAGGCGTGCTTTTCAGAGCGACCTCATCGCTATGTGCACTAGTGCTTTGCTGGCATATGCTTACAAAAACAATGTTGCCATGCAGCCGTTGGCGGCTTAAACAACATGTCGCCACGATGCTGCCCTGTCATGCAACGATGATGATGTGCATGATGCTATCTATTCGTGCACGGTGCATGGTGATAACCATGGCAGCAGGGGTGCCTATAGTGGCAGCAGGGCTGGGTAGTCATGGTAGGGCACCTTCCAAC
>NZ_JBQVPA010000015.1:0-663 GCF_052437795.1 Flavobacterium sp. | reverse complement strand
ATTTTGGACTGGGCTGGACTGGGCTGGGCCGGGCTGGGCTGGGCTGGGCTGGCCAGGCATTAACAGGGTTAGCCTGGTGCTAACCGCAGATCCACAACTGGGCAGTGGAGCTGACAGAGGAATCAGGGGTGCCCTCCATTGAGTTCGTGGCCTGGGACAAGTGCTATGTGGTGGTCAATGGCCACCGCACCTACCTGGACCTCAGCAAGGTCAGGTGCAGACCGCTGCCTGTGAACTTCTGCCAGTTGGGGTCTGCATGTGTTTGAATGTTTGGCTGCATGCCTCAGGGGCTGGTAGTCATCATCATCATCATCATCATCATCATCATCACATGGCCTTCACCACTTGGCGTTGCTGCAACACACATGAAGAGGGCAGGTTGTGTGACCAGCTCCCCTTTGGTGTGTAACCAGCTTTCCTGGCAGCGTGACCAGCTTCCCTATGCCTTCCCTGCCTTGCAGGTGCCGGCCCTGTCCCCCAGGCAGCTGCAGCTGATGGCTAAGGCCAGCATCACCAAACAGAAGGAGGAGGAGGAGTATGTGATTGGCAAGACATCAGCAGGTGTGGCAGGGGCAAGGGCCAAGGTGTCTATCATCATCACCAGCACCATCACCATCATAGTCACATGGTGTCTGCTAACAGGTCAGGGTAAGACTCCTAGGG
>NZ_JBQVPA010000014.1:0-692 GCF_052437795.1 Flavobacterium sp. | reverse complement strand
GTGTAATGAACTGCCAGCTTGCTGCTACCAGCAGCACTCCACATGGCAAGGAGACTAGGCTGACGACCCTGGCTCACCTGCTGACGCATCATCATCATCATCTCCATCCTCCTCCTCGCCCTCATCATCATCATCATCATCATCATCATCGTCATTGCTGCCGTCTTCCCCCTCCCCTTCCCCCTCGTCGTCCTCTTCAGCCACAGCAAAGTCATCTCCCAAGGCCACCACACTGGGCTTGTGGTTGAACACGTCAGCCAAGGGTACCTGCAGCCCCACAAACACATTTGACACCCATCTTGCCACCCTGCCTGCCACCCTGCCTGCCACCCTGCGTGGCATCCTGCCTGCCACCCTGCCTGCCTACCTGCCTGCCTACCTGCCCGCCACTCTCATCAATCTCACCTGTTGATCCCCTGCCTGCCTGCCTGCTTGCCTGCCTGTCAGCCTGCCTACCCTGACTAGTCAGCCTGCCCTGAGTAGTCAGCTGATCAGTCACCCATGTGGCGGACCTTCAGGCTGAACCCCTCCCTCCCCACCAGCGCTAGCACCCTGGTGTGCCCTCTCCCTCCCCTGCTGGGCTGCAGTCTAGGCTCCAACCTCACAACTCAACTCACTGGTGGGTGTGTTGAGGTCAACATCATCATCATCATCATCATCATCATCATCATCATCATCATCATCATCATATC
>NZ_JBQVPA010000013.1:0-742 GCF_052437795.1 Flavobacterium sp. | reverse complement strand
GCCAAACGATCTGGGTGAGGGTAGAAACTCCGGGCACAGAGTGCTTCAGCGTTACTTCGTTCCAGTTGGAGCTGGACCAGCCACTGCTGCTGACAACGCCAACGGTGCTTGCCATATGCAACGAAGAACTGGTGAATGGGCAGAACGATGGCATGGCCGAGTTTGACCTTACGGTAAAAGATGAAGAGATACTGGGGCCGCAAGGCATAGGCCAGGGCATGACAGTGACGTATTTTGAGGTTGACCCACGTGTTGACCAGGCTGCCGCGCCAATTGCGAACCCCGAGGCGTATACCAACCCTGCACCACCGCAAGGCAACCCTAAAACACTGTATGTAATGGTCACTACACCGGATGGATGTAAGAGCTATACAACGCTTACCATAAAAGTGCTTCCGCTGCCGGTGCCGGATACGACGCCGGACCCGTTAAGGCAATGTGACGTGAACAATTCACCTGACGGAATGGAGATATTCAACCTGACCGATGCTGCGGCAGACATCAGGAATGGTGATACAGGCATGGTGCTGACCTATTATGAGACCGAAGAGGATGCCCATGACAGGGTGAACTGGATAAACAATATCACGGCTTACAACAGTGGCAGCAGGACGATCTGGGTGAGGGCAGAGGCTAACACACAAAACGCTTCAGACCCTGTATGCTACCAGGTGGTATCGTTCGAGATCATCGTTGACATGCTTCCGGAGCTTGGTGTGGCAGGGGTGATAGAGCCATATGC
>NZ_JBQVPA010000012.1:0-919 GCF_052437795.1 Flavobacterium sp. | reverse complement strand
CACCTGACCTGGAACTGAGTGGCCCAGGCGTCAGTGCAGGCTGCAGGCCTAGCTGGCGGTACGTGTTGTGCCAGAACCATGAGGCATGGCGTGCCCGCATCAAGCGAGCCTGAACTGGTATAGTATTTAGTTTCTCATGTGCTGCAGCAACGCCGGCGGTATCCAAATGGACCGCAGGTTGGCGAATGCCATGGAATGATGATGATGATGATGATGATGATGATGATGATGATGATGATGATGACTGTCAGGTTCAGGGCCACAGCCCTGGCACAGGGGTCAGGCAGTGGTGAAGGCGGAAGGCAACCATGCAGTGTGTGTGGGAGGTTAGCTCCATACAACAAAAACATCACCCTAGAGTGAGAGGCATCCGTGAGTGAGCCTTTGCGCAGACATGTGTCGCCTGCTGGGCTGATGAGGGAGGTGCTGGCATGTCCCCTTACTTCTCTGTGTCCCATGTCGGAGTTACATCACGCCTGAGCTATGGGGTGGCAGCGCAGGGCAGCATTAGCTCACACCACATTGTTTGTGCACCTAGCTCTGATGTCATCATCATAATTGTCATCATCATCATCGTCATCATCATCATCATCATCATCATCATCATCGTCATCATCATTACATGGCATTCACCACCAGGCGTTGCTGCAGCACTGGGCACTGCTGCACTGGGCAAGGCAGTGCTGGGTCATGGAGGGCAAGGTGAGTCGACAGGGTGTCTGTTGTTTCGGCTGTGGTGGTGGGGTGGGTGCTGTGGGAGTGGGGGTGAGAGGCAGTGCTGGGTGATCAGCGAGGGGTGACCGTGGTCATCATCATCATCATTACATGGCATTCACCACTTGGCGTTGCTGCAACACACATAAGAGAAGAGCCTGTGATGGTGATGTTGACCAAGGGGCCACCAGACAGACCCCTGCTC
>NZ_JBQVPA010000011.1:0-2914 GCF_052437795.1 Flavobacterium sp. | reverse complement strand
GAGCTCATCGTTAACCCGCTTCCGGTCGCCAATGCCCCTGTTCCGTACACGCTTTGCGACTACAATGATCCCGGTGATGAGCAGGAAGTATTTGACCTGAACACCAAGATAGACGAGATCATCACTACGGCAGATGGCCCGCAAAGTGGTATCATCACCACGTTCTACCACAGCTACGACGACGCGGTGGCAGGCATCAACTTTATCCAGGACCCTGAAGCCTATACCAACAATGGCGCAGTAGAGACGATATTCGTAAAAGTAGAAGTTGAGGAAACAGGCTGCTACAGGATCGTACTTCTGGATGTACGGGTAGAGCCGCTTCCGGTACTGGTGCCACCAACAGCAGATGAGCTGACGGTATGTGATACCACAGGCCTTGGAATAGGCGTATTCGACCTTGACGCCCTTGTAGAGGACATGGTCAACGGCGCGCCGGACCTTGATGTTAGCTTCCACCTTACCAACCAGGACGCCATTGATAATGTGAACGCCATCCCGAACACGGATGCCTACCAAAATGTAGACCCTTTCCTCCAGTTCCTTTATGTAAGGGTGGAGAACACGGTTACCGGCTGTACCAATGCGGTGCCTTTGCAGCTGACCCTTGTAGTCTCGCCTGCGCCAATGGCCCCGGAGGACCTTGAGGACCTTGTACAGTGCGATGACACGGACAACAACGGCCAGGACAACAGAGCCTATTTTGACCTGACACAGCAGGATGCGGTGATACACACGGCACTGGGCACTACCCCGGCTACCTTGACGGTACATTACTTTACCAGTGAGAACAATGCCAACAACGGCGCACCAAGGATCACCAACCCGTCCAACTACTATGGTACCGGTGGGCAGACCATCTGGGTAAGGGTAGAGACACCGGGCACGGAATGCTTCAGCGTGACCAGCTTCAAGCTGGAGCTAAACCAGCCACTGCAGCTGACCACACCGAGCATGCTTATCCTTTGTAATGAAAGCCTTGAGCCGAACGGGAATGATGGGCAGACAGAATTCGACCTTACAGTAAAGAATGACGAGATACTGGGCCAGTTCGGCATAGGGCAGGGCATGAGCATAACCTACTTTGAAGTAGACCCAAGGATGACCACAGGAGCAACGCCGATAGCTGACCCAACAGCGTACACCAACCCGGCACCGCCGCAGGGCAACCCGAAAACACTGTACGTGATGGTGACCACACCGGAAGGCTGTAAGAGCTACACCACGCTGACCATCAAAGTGCTTCCGTTGCCGGAGCCGGACCAGGATGTAGAGCCGCTGGTACAGTGCGATGTGAACAACTCCCCTGACGGGCAGGAGATCTTCGACCTTACCGATGCGGAGGCCGACATCAGGAACAACGACTTCAACATGGTGCTGACCTACTATACCAGCGAGCAGGATGCCCTGGACAGGAACGACCCGATAGAGAACTTTACAGCGTACAACAGCGGGAACGCCACGATATGGGTACGGGCAGAGGCCAATACCGGCAATTCTCAAAACCCCGTATGCTTTACGATAACACATTTTGAGCTTATCGTAAGCCCGCTCCCGGCACTTGGAGAGAACGGCGACGGTGTTATCGAGCCGTATGCGATATGCGAGCAGGACACCGACGGCATCGCTACCTTCGACTTCAACACCCACATGGAGGAGATACTGGGCGAAGGCGTGAACCCTGCGGACTACACCATCAAGTTCTTCCGCAATGCGGCCGCACAGGCGGCAGGCACGGCCCTGCCGTACATCTACACCAATACCAGCTCACCGAACGTGCAGAACATCCTGGTAGAGGTAAGGAACAACGAGTCGGAGTGTGTCACTACAGCGCCGCTGACACTGTTGGTGGAAGAAGCCGCGACAGCCAACCCTGTGACCGAAACGTTCTTTGAGTGCGACTATGACGGTACCAACGATGGTATCTTCACTTTTGACCTGACGCGTGCCGATGATGATGCCCTTGGCTCACAAAGCCCGACCGACTACAGCGTGAGCTACTACACCAGCCAGGCTGATGCCGAAGCAGGCACGAACGCTATACCGACCCCGACGGCCTACCAAAACACCACATCGCCGGACTACCAGATGATATGGGTAAGGGTGACCAACGAGTCCACCGTAAGCGGATGCTATGAGGTGACCACACTGGAGCTGTTCGTAGAGCGCATCCCTGAGCCGAGCCTTGCAGGGGGCACGATATGTGTTGACTTCAGGACCCAGGAAGTACTTCGCGACCACACCATGGACAGCGGCCTTGATGCGACCCATACCTTTGTATGGTACCACGACGGAGTTGTGATACCGGGCGCGACAGGACCAACATATACGGCCACAGAAGCCGGAGAATATACAGTAGTGGCGACCAGCGCTACCGGATGCGTGTCCGACCCTATCGCTGCAGTAACAGTAGAGCGCAGCGGCCCTGCCAGCCCAATAGGGCAGGGGTATGTAGTGAGCAATGCCTTTAGCGACGGGCAGACCATCGTAGTGCTTGCCGAAGGCTATGGCGAATACCAGTACCAGCTTGACAACGGCCCATGGCAGAACAGCAATGTGTTCAACAACGTATCGGCCGGCCCGCATGAGGTACACGTCCGCGACATAGCTACGGACAACCCATGTGATGAGTTCAACCTGCAGCTTGATAATGTGAGCATCATCGACTACCCGAACTTCTTCACACCGAACGGTGACGGTTACAACGACACCTGGAACATCATCGGGATGTGGGGCGATGACTTTGCGGGCACGAAGATCTACATCTTCGACCGCTACGGCAAGCTGCTCAAGCAGCTTAGCCCTGCCTTTGAGAGCACAGGATGGGACGGTACCTACAACGGCGCGCCAATGCCGGGCGATGACTACTGGTTCACCGTTACCTACCGCGAAGGCGGCGTGACAAAAGAGTTCA
>NZ_JBQVPA010000010.1:0-29464 GCF_052437795.1 Flavobacterium sp. | reverse complement strand
GCACAGAACCGCCGCTCAGAGTTCATCATCGTGAAGAAATGATCTCGGACTTAACAAACCAATTTTCAATAGGAAGCGGCCCCAATTTGGGGCTGCTTTTTTTTTATGATATGCCCATGTCGAAGATCTGGAACCTCATACAATTGCCAAATACACAACCAACATTACTCTGAAAAAATATTCAACCCTTCGTTATAAACCGGACTTTGCACACCCAAAAAGTTAAGGACACTATGGAACACATGGCCTTGCGATACCTCATTGAGCGGTTTAAGGCGCTTTGAACTGTCTGACGCCCAAACGATAAAAGGAATTTCGTATTGTTCTTTTGGTGCAATACTTAGCGGCATACCGTGCATATACATATTTTTTTCACCCAGCGATTCGCCATGGTCGGAGACAAATATCATTGAGCTGTTATAGCCTTGCAGTCCTTTCAGGTCTTCTATTACTTTGTAAAGGATATAGTCTGTATAAACAATGGTATTATCATAGGCATTGATCAGTTCTTTTTGTGTGCAGTTGCCCAGTTCAACACTGTTGCAAACGGGTTTGAACGTCTCAAACCGGGATGGATATTTCTTGCTGTAGTCAGGCCCGTGGCTTGTGCTGGTGTGCAGTATAACCAAGATCTTATTTTTTTTACTGGCCATAATCTGCTCTTTTAGTCCGTCCAAAAGCACTTCATCATAGTTGCATCCTTCACCATTACATTTTGATCGCAGCGCCTCGCGGTTCAGATACTGATCTATATGTACCGGTGGCTCGCCCCAGTTGGTAGTCCTCCATATCACTTCAACACCATTTCGGTATAAATAGTTAGGCAGGGTTTCATATAGCTCATCGGTGCCAGTATGCTCAAGGATACATTTTACCCCTGCCGTGGTGTAGGTTGCGCAGGAAGTGGCATTGAAATGGAATAAATTGGGGACTTTTGAAAGCAGCGGGTTGGTATTCTTGCCGTAACCGTAGAGGGAAAAATTCGCGCGCCTTGCAGATTCTCCAATGACCAGGACCATAACCGATCTCGTGTCATCTTTTATGGCCGCATCCGGCAGCAGGACCTCTTTCTGCTCCTTTTTATACTTGTGGATGTAAAAAAGAGAGGTGTTCACAGAATATGACCATGGCATAGCAAGCCCGCCTAATGCTTTAGAATTTTTATCGATCCAAAGCCAATTGCCTGCATTGGCGAAAACCAAAGCAAGTATAAACACAACAGTAAGGCAAGAAGTGATGATAAATTTCTTTATCGGAACTTTTGTGATGGTAATCCTGATAACATAAATTCCGGGCAGGACTCCCAAAAATAGGATGTATATCATTAACCTTATTGAAAAAAAGATCCCTGATTCTTCAAAATTGGTATTGAGTATGTTGCCGATCATGCCCTCATCTATAATAACACCATAAGTATTGATGAAGTATAATGCGCCAGCATTTATGAGCAGGGACATTACGAGCAGGACTTTGCCTATGCGGCGCGAAAGAAAGAAAATAATGTAATAAGACAGGGCATTTACGGCCAGCATGAGCACCACGAGGCTTATGATCAGTATGATCCCGTTCCGGCTACAGTGATCAATATTGTTTAAAACAAAAGTAAAAAAAGGGAAATGGTAGAGCAAAAAAGTTGCCAGGCTCATTATCAAAACGAAATGAGTTATTTGCAAACTGGCTTTCGGCCACAGCCACTTAAAGTAATTTGTTTTTTTCATCACTATGATTTTGAATGATCAGGGCTATTATGCAGGTGAGGCATCAGAAAGTCCTGATAAAGGTTAACCCAACATTCCTTCCGTCGTAGCTGGGTACCAGGGTTGTTGCCGATCTCCCGTTCTTTTCCCCAAACAGGGTCCTTGTAATGAAAGGGTTGACCCAGTAGGCTATCTTTGTGCTTAAGATGCCGATCCCTGCACCCGCCGCCACGTCGGTTAGCCAGTGCTTGTTGTTATACATCCTGAACAATCCCGTGCCCGTTGCTACGGCATAGCCTGCGATCCCGTACCATACTGATTCATCCTTGTATTCCTGCCAAAGGAATTCTGCACCGGCAAAGGCCGTGGCCGTATGACCGGAAGGGAAGGAGTTGTTCGCGCTGCCGTCGGGCCGCTCGATCTTGGTAAATGACTTACCCGCAAAGGTAGTTGCACCCATTATTGCATAGGATGTTGCCAGGATCACACTCCTGTCGCGCAGGCTGTTCTTAGCTTTGACCCCGAAGGCATCCAAAGCGAATACGGATGCTGCAGGAGCCCATTGGCTAAAGTCATCGATCGAGGTTTTTTCATCAATGTCTTCTTTTACCTCATCCCTTATCTGCGTATTGAAACTTTTAAGCTGGTCACTTTCGATGCCAATGATGCCATAGCCTATAAGTGCTGCAGGTATAATAAGCTGTTTATAATTGAACCTGAGCATGGCAACAGTATCGTTATTTATACTGTCTTTTTCCTCTACCTGTTGGGCAAATGTGTTTGCGAAACACACCAATGATAATAAAACTACTAACCTTTTCATTTTTGTATAGTTAAGATGGTTGATGTAGTTTTATTTCATAGTTGGTATTGCTGTATTAACTGTCGTTTGGTGATATTGAGTCTCTCTGAATGGGAATAATTATTACTTAAGCAGTTTATTGGTGAACAGGTAATCTGCAGTTTGATACCATGAAATGGCTTCGTCAAGGAAGGAGCGGTCCATGGGCAGTGGCTTCAGGCTGTTATCCTTATTCTTCCAGGAATAGAATGCCTGCTTTTTTTGGTCAGACAAGATCATTACCTTGTCATGTTTCATTAGCGTGAGTTTGCGGTAGGTACCCATAAGTGCTCTTTCCTCAAAGCCATTGTCGGTTACATCCCTGCCAAAAAAATCGGAATCATAGCTCCAGTGCATCAGGCTGAATAGGGTAGGGAAGAGGTCGATCTGCGAGCACAGTTTTTTGATCTTGCTGTTTTTGCCTTCAGGCAGGTTAACGATAAATGCAGGTATGTGGTAATTGGCCACATCGATATCATCTTTGCCTGCGCTGCTGGCACAATGGTCGGCCACGATCACAAAAACGGTATTTTTATACCATGGTTTAGTCTTTGCTTTTTCAAACAGTTCCTTCAGGGCAAGATCGGTATATTTAACCGCGCCCGCACGCCCGGTTCCCGAAGGGATATCAATTTTACCTGAAGGATAGGTGTAGGGCCTGTGGTTGGAGGTTGTCATCACAAAGTTGAAAAAAGGCTTTCCTGAAGTATATTGCCTGTCGGCTACGCCCAGCATTTTATTAAAAATGTCCTCATCGCATATCCCCCAGGCATTTTCAAAAGTCACCTCGTCATCATCGATATTATTGCGTACAGCTTTGATATCGTCGCTAAGCACGCTGCCCCTGCCACGGTCGTAGATGTTAAACCCATTCCCACCGAAATAGGCATTCATATTATCAAAATAGCCATCGCCGCCATAAAAAAAATTACTGTCGTAACCCCTTGATCGGAAAACGCTGTTCACTGTATAAAGGTTGGAATTCTCCGGCCTTTTCACAATGCTTTGCCCCGGGGTGGGCGGTATGCAAAGTGTTACGGCCTCCATGCCCCTCACGGTCCGGGTGCCAGTAGCATAAAGGTTTTCAAAAAAAACGCTTTGCTGTGCCAGGCTGTCAAGAAAAGGGGTGATGTTCTCAGTATTGCCAAACTCTTTCATAAAGCTGCCGCTCAGGCTTTCTACCAGTATGAATACCACATTCTTGTTTTCTGCGGAGGGAAGGCTGTCCGTAACTGTTCTGTGTATGGAGAGGCCTTCGGATGTATATTCAGAATTACCGGCTTTTAGTTTTTGCCTGATGATGCCAAAAGCTTGTTTATCGGCAACAGCTGTATAAAACTCATCATAATCCATGCGGTTGTTCCTGAAGGCGGCAAAAAACGAATAAATCCCTGATCTCGATATTTCAGAGTTGTAGCGGTTGGTGCTCCATTCGGCCTGGCTGTTGGTTACGAACAATGAAAAGAGCAATGCCGTTACCAACACGCTCCCAACTACCGCCGACCTGTATTTCAATGTAGCCTTAGAACTGAAAGTGTGGGCAAATGCACCTTGCCTGTAAAACAGGAACAGTATAAAGGTCGTTGTGGCCAGAACACCCGCAATAAGCAGCGGCAGCGGGTAGGATTCATTTATGTTGGCTGCCACTTCATGGGTATAAATGAGGTAATCTACAGCTATGAAGTTAAAGCGGGTCCTGAACTCTTCCCAAAATGTGATCTCGGCAAAAAAGTTAAAGACCAGTATAAAAACGGTCAGGCCGGTAAAAAACCAAACAAGGACCTTATCAGCCAATGAACCGATCCACCTGTTGGGCAAAACC
Source organism: Flavobacterium sp. (assembly GCF_052437795.1). GTDB lineage: Bacteria > Bacteroidota > Bacteroidia > Flavobacteriales > Flavobacteriaceae > Flavobacterium. The sequence continues at coordinate 25,104 of NZ_JBQVPA010000010.1, read as the reverse complement.
GCATAGTAAATTGTGGCGGGCAGGCTTACAAAAGCCACAGTGCCCAGATCGAAGAACAGGCCTGTAAGCATTGTAAATAATATGTCGAGAGGTTTAAGGGAAACCTCATCGAATTGCCAGATGAAGAAGAATACCCTCAACAACTGGCAAACGATAAGGAACCAACCAATAAAATATGCTAAAACCGAAAATCTTCCTGATCTGTTTAATTTCTGAAACATTGCATGCTAAATTTCTGACGCAAGTTTCCAAACCAATTTTGAATAAAATTAGAATTTTTGATATACAGCCTAAAATTTATAGTTGTACCCCAAACAAATCCCCCAGGTTTCATAGTGATCATTACCGACATACCTGGATCGTTGCCCTATACTTCTTTAAGGATGAAAAGATGTTGCTAATTGATCCTGTGATCCATTGCCCAATGATCATAATTTATAGGACGAATTTACCTCTGGAATTGGAAGAAGATTTGAATTTTAAAAATTTATCGTAAAAGAATGTTCATTGCCTGAAAAATCATAATTGATGTCCCAGCTGTTGAGTTCTGCTATTTTTTTTACTATAGCAAGGCCCAAGCCGTTACCCTGTGCGGATGGGTCTGATTTTGAGAAGCGGTTAAAAAGCTTTTCATCATTAAGGGGCCTACCGGCGCCGGTGTTGGTAAAGCAGATCCCATTGGCCAGGGTGGCGACCTTAATGTTGCCATTTTGCACATTGTGCCTTATGGCATTAAGGAACAGGTTGTTGACCAATACTTCGAACAGTATAGGGTTAGCGCTGACAAAGATCTCCTTGTCCAATGCGGTGGTAATGGAAATATGCTTTGATCGTGCCTGCTGCTCAAAGAAATCAAGGTGCCTGCCAATATACTCTGCTACATTTACGTCCTGCTTATCAAAATAGCTGTCGTTGTCGATCTTTGACAGCATCAATAAGTTTTTGTTGAGCCTGTTCAGCCTTGCCACATCGCTATTGAGAGCTCCTACTATCTCAGATTGTTCTTTTGTCAAAGCAGCCGATTGTGACAATGTATCGATCTTTGCCTGGAAAAGGGCCAGGGGTGTCTGTAGCTCATGTGCTGCATTTTCTACAAATTCCCGCTGGCTTTTATAAATGGCCGTATTTTTTTCGATAAGCCTCTCAAGGCTGCGGTTGAGCCTGTCAAACTCATCAATATCCGTATCGGCAAAATTCGGCGGCCTGTTCTTGTCGATCTCAAAATCGCGGATCTGGTCAAGGGTATTGTAAAATGGCTTCCATATTTTAGCAGCCAAAGCTTTAGATATATATATTATGCCTATGAGAAGGATAATTATTATGCAGAGGAACATCACCGCTATGCTGAAAACCATGCCTTCCATTTCAACAAGGTTAGTTTTTTCAACATAGGTAAACCTTTTCCCGTTTATGCTAACCGGTGCATAAAGCACGCGGAAAGGCTCTTCTTCCTTCGCTATAGCGTCGTACATCATTTTACCAACTATGGAATCCTTAGTAACGCCCGTGTCGGGTACGATCTCTACATCCCGGTTATACTTGTTCCATGCCGCAATATCATTCTCAGAGAAGTTGCCCCTGGTTTCCTTTACAAATGCTCCTTTATGGAACAGCAGTACTTCATCTGTCTCATAGATATAGAGCCACAGGCTTATGAAATAAAATATTGGAGCTGCGACCAGTAGGATCGCTACGGCATAAGCCAAAAAGCTGTTGGTGGTTTTATTTAGTAGTTTCTTTTTAGTCATCCTGCCATTTATAGCCCAGCCCATATACGGTTTTTATGTAATCCCTGCTACCGGCCTGGTAGAGCTTTTTCTTAAGGTTTTTAATGTGTGCATACACAAAGTCATGGTTATCGAGCATATCGGCCATGTCACCCGAAAGGTGTTCGGCGATAGCTGCCTTAGACAGGACTTTATTATTGTTCCCTATCAGGTAAAGCAGCAGATCGATCTCCTTTTTGGTAATATCGAGTTTAGTTCCGCTAACGGCTACTGTTTTGCCCAACAGGTCGATCTTGATCTCATTGAATGTAATATCATTATGCCCGTTGAATTTTTTCCGCCTTATCAGTGCCTGGATTCTGACCAAAAGTTCTGACAGGTGGAACGGCTTGGTAAGGTAATCATCTGCACCGAGGTTAAACCCTTCTATCCTTGTTTCAAGGGTTTCCTTCGCCGATATGATGATGACACCCTCTGTCTTATTGAGCCGCTTGAGTTCTTTCAGTATTTCGAGTCCATCGCCGTCGGGCAGCATCAGGTCCAACAGGATACACTCATATTCGTAAACGCTGATCTTGTCTAATGCCTCGACAACGCCAAAAGCCGTTTCGCACTGCACGCCATTGGATGTAAGGTAACCCTTTATGGCAGATGATATATCAGGCTCGTCCTCTATAACTAAAATTTTCATACTGCAAGTTAGAAAAATGATCTTGAATAAATCCTGAATTTAAACGTAAAAGGATGATCTCCAAACTTTGAACCACAGAAAGGGAAGATCACGAGATCAACATGGTCCCGGATCTTTCCGGTCCCTTCTTTTTATACAGTAAATTTCAATGATCGTATCAATTCATGTGTTATCTCTAAATGATAACTCAGTACGATCGGGCTTCCGGGAAAATTTCCTGAAGTTTCAGCTTTTAATATGCTTTTCGTTCCATTTTCTTCATAGCTCACGGGTTTTATTGTCGCTTTGTATCGCTCATTGGAATCAGCGATCCAGTGCTCTATCTCTTTCCTTCCGTTGTGGGTTTTGCCCTCATCTTCAACTACGGCTGTTTCAGAGAAACAATTTGCATAGGCAGCACTGTCAAAGTTATTTTGTGCTGCTACCAGATCTGATATTACTTTTGGTAAGTTCATTATACTATTTTTTAGTTCATTAAATGGTAGGTACTGTCCCACCGTCGATCACGAATTCTGTTCCCGTTAAATAGCCGGCTCTTGGCGAAACAATAAAACCGACCAATTCAGCCACTTCTTCCGGTTTTGCGGGCCTGCCGTAAGGAATTCCCCCCAATGCATCCATGACACTCTTTTGGGCTTCTTCTATAGTACTATTTGCGTTCCTTGCGATCTCGCCCAACCAGGCTTCAGATGCTGTTGTATTTATCCATCCAGGCGAAACAGTGAGCACCCGTACGCCCTTTGGTGTAACTTCGTTGGATAAGCTCTTACTATAGTTCCTTAGTCCTGCTTTTGCCGCAGCATAAGGCAAAGTAGAGTCATACAGTGGCAGTTTGCCCTGAATAGAGGCGATATGGATGATAACGCCATCCTTCCTGTCTATCATTTGTGGCAGGAATCCTCTGTCCAATCGAACAGGGGCCAGTAAATTAGCCTGCAGGGTCGCTATCCAGTCTTCATCACTTAATGCTGAAAAACCGCCGGCGGGTGTTGATGAAGCACCAAGGTTGTTCACAAGGATGTCCAGTTTGCCATAAGTTGACAGCACTTCGCTAACCACCTTTTGCGATCCTTCTGCTGTGCTTAAGTCGGATGCGATAAAATGCAATTTGCTATTGTCAGTTTCCGGTGCGTTCCTGGCGGTTATGAGTACTGTTGCGCCGGCTTGCAGCAGCCTTTCTGCGATCGCCTTTCCGGCTCCTTTTGTACCTCCTGTCACCAAAGCGACTTTACCTAATAGTTCATTTTGATAATCCATCGTAATTTGTTTTTAAATTTTGTTGTACAAATCTCGGGAGTACGTTAATTCCTCACAAGTACGGAGTTACGATTCATATAGGGATAAATTATTCCCCTATTGCACAAATTGGCATATACATTTAAATTTGTAATATGTATGAAAGGAAAACAACACCGAACTTAAATTGCGGGCTTGACCTTATAGGTGAAGTGCTGTATGGCAAATGGAAGATACGCTTGCTTTGGTTTATCGACCAGGGACACAAGCGCCCGAGTGAATTGCAGCGAAAAATACCTGATGCATCACGCAGGGTTTTAAATATTCAGCTAAAAGAATTAGAGGACCATGAGCTTGTCTCGAAGATCATATATCCGGTCGTGCCTCCAAAAGTAGAATATAGCCTTACCGAATTTGGAAAAACCATAATTCCGGTGATCGCGGCCATAGGAAATTGGGGTGATGAGCATGAAGAGCGTCTGCGTATGCTGATAATGAAGCGTTTTGATCAAAGTGTATGATATCGATGTGTTTTTTGATCACATGGTCCTTGGTTGGTTACGATAGTAGATCTGATCGCAGGAATGCGTTTCAATATTTTATGGCAACGGTCATTCGGGCACTAGCTACAATTTTTTTTATATCCCAAGCCTCATTAGCACACTGTCTTTTTTAGACCTGGCAACAGCCAGCTTATCCCCATTTTCCATTATTACAAATAAGCCTTCGTTCCGCGAAAATTGTGCTACTTCTGCTATGTTTATTATAGTGGAATGATGTATCCTTTCAAAAATGCTATCCGGAAGATGGGGCTCAATTTCGCCAAGTGAGCGCGAAACCACAAGCTTACGTCCATCAAGGAGTACAACCTCGGTATGAACGGTCAGCATGACAGTACAGGATGTTATATAAGCGGATAAAATCGTAGCCATCCTTATTACGTAACGCTATCCTTTGCTTTTCAGGTAGTTGATCTTTATTAAGGTTATGGTTTTGGATACGTTCGGCTATGCCTGCCGAAGCATTTTCGCGTTTCAGGCGGTAGATGGTATCCATCAGCTGCTCGGGATCGACCGGTTTAAGCAGATAGTCGAAAGCGCTTACACGTAGTGCTTTTAAAACAAACTGTTCATAAGCCGTAGTGAAGATCACTGTAAAGTCTGCCGAATTCCCAAGTTGCTCCAGCATTTGGAAACCATTCATTAATGGCATGGAAATATCCAGAAAAACCAGATCAGGCCTGTAGCGCTCAATGGCTTGGATACCTTCCTGACCTGAACTGCACGTAGCAATCACTTCCACTTCCGGACAGAACAGTTGTAAGTCCTGTTGCAGTGCATTGATACAGTGCGGCTCATCATCTATAATTACTGCCCTCATGTTTTATATATTTAAAGTGATTATTACAAGCGTACCTGTTGGCAGGCCGTTGCTGTCTTTTTTGTCAATGATCTCTATGCTTGCAGCGCTGTTATGTATTGCATTATACAAGTCAAGCCTGCCTTCTACAAGCTTAACGCCTTTGGACTCATGGCCGTGCTCTTTTACTTTCACGTTCCTTCCCGCGCCATTATCGTCGATCTTGCAGTAGATCGTTTCATCTTCCAACGTTATTGATACTGTGATCGTTCCTCCTTGGGGCAGTGGAAGAAGCCCGTGTATAATAGCATTTTCTATGAATGGCTGCAGCAATAATGCAGGTATCTTAATGGAATGCGTATCTACCCTTTCGTCAATATCAAATTTATAGTTCAGCTTTTTTCCGAACCGCAACGTCTCCAGCTTTAAGTAAAGGCGGCAGGTGTGCAATTCATCTTCAAGGCTTACTTCCAGCAGGTTGCTGTTAAGCTGGTTCCGCAACAGCTGTGCAAAGGTTGTAAGGTATAAAATAGCTTCCTTGTTCCTGAGATCATGCATCAACGATTTGATGGAATTAAGGCAGTTGAAGATAAAGTGCGGATTCATTTGCGCCCTCATGGCTTTGGCTTCAAGCTGCAACGCTTCACGCTCATAGGCGATCTGGAGCTGGTCTTTTTTTATAGCCTGCCGGATTTTCCGCTTTACACCAAGATAAATGAGCAGTGCCATAATTATTAGTAGTGTGGTAATGAACCACCATGTGAGCCAAAATGGCGGGGCAATATGGATCTTTATCACTTTTACCTCATCGCTCCATTCGCCCATGGTATTGGAGGCATTTATGTGGAGTTCGTACTCCCCCGGCGGCATATAGGAATAGGTAGCTGTATTATCGTTCCCGGAAATTACCCATCCATCGTCAAGCCCTTTCAGCCAGCGGCGGTATTGTATTTTTTCGGGCAGGTTGTATTCGGTTGCGGCAAACTCAAAAGTGAGGGAATTCCTGTCGTACGGTAACTGCATCACTTCGATCCCGTTGATGCCTTTATTGGAATATCCGTTATCAGCAGGCAATTCTTTATTATTTATTGTAATGGCTGTAATAAGCACTTCCGGTTCATAATGGTCGCTCATCATGGATCGAGGATCGAATATGACATAACCATAGGCTCCCCCAAAGGCAAGCCTGCCATCTGTGAATTTAAAATAATGATAGCGGTTGAACTCCTGTCCGTTCTCGCCAAGAACTTTGTGTAAGTTTATCCTGCTACCGTCAAGTGCGAAAGACAAAAGCCCTTTGCCGGTAATGCCCCACAGGTTCCCATTGTCATCCGCCTGAAGGTTTGCTATAGTATTGTGCGGAAATCCGTTGGTCGTATTATAGCTAAAGTGCTCCCGGGTCCTCATATTGAATTTTATGAGTCCGGAATACATGGTTCCAAGCCACACAATATTTTTTTGAACAGGGTCCGGGAGTATTGAAAGGACACGCACCTCGGGAAAATAACGTGTTGTTTTACCGGTACCTGCAATGTAATGGAACAGCCCGTGGGTACTGCTTATCCAAAAGTCATCTTTCCCTGCTATAAGGCCGTTAATGTCGTTCTGGAATGGATCTCCAATTTCAAAGGGGACCTGGTAATGAAAGGTGATGGTATTGCTCACCGGATTAAGTATGTACAGCCTCATATCGAGGCCTACCCCCCCAAACCCGCCCTGACGGATCTTCTGTCATGGCGCATGTGGGCAGTTTTTTAGGTACTCCGCCCCGGTACTTCCATTTGGGGTAATTTACTTTTTTATTCATGTCCATCGAAAATACACTACCTATATGCGCATCCGGTTGTGACTGTGCCACCCAAAGTGTCCCTTCTTTTGTTTGTACCCAGCGCCAGTAATATCCCGATATGGTATCTAAGAACTTATCGGTCCGCCTGTCATTTACTCCTGCCTTTTTAAGGATATCCGTATGAAAGCCTGTGATCATAGATCGCCTTTGAAGGTGGTTGATCCTCAGGTCATATTGCTCAATTCCCAATCCACCAGTACCCGTCCAGGCGATCCCGGACCTGTCAATTAACAGGGGAGAGCCCAGTATACCCAGATCGCAGGTAATTATCTTATTTTCTGTAGCGGGCCACAGCTTGCCTATGCCGTCAGCTTCAAAGTATATGGTACCCTCATCATCGAGTATCCTTGGGGGTACTGAGAAATGCGGCAGGCTGCCCAGGGAGATGGGAATGTCTATCAGCTTTTTGGTTGAAGGCCTGTAGATCCTGATCGTACTGCTGCCTATTATTGCGATGTCTCCGTTCTTTCTTGATATCAGTGCATTCTGCTTTTCATGTCGGGCCGGGTACAGGTCTTCCTTATAGGGTATAGCCACTCTTTCTGTCACAACTGTTTTATGGTTGAGGAAGATGAGCTCATTTTTCGTTGAAAGTATGACCGAATTTTTTGAGGATGCAATACCAACCACAATATCTTTTATGGGAAGCAGCCGCATCGATGTTAAAGCCCCGTCAATAACATATACATTCCCGGTATTTGAAAGAAGCCAGTAGGTTCCGCCCACATCAACAAACGACCTGCCCCGTTTTTGGTGGCCTTTCAGTTTTGCAAATCCTTTTTTGACGGTAAGGGGGATCACCTTTTCCGTATCGGTATTAAATATGTCGAGATGGCCCGATTCGTAGGTGATCCAAAGGTTATCTTTCTTATCCAGCCAAAGCTGAGTTATTATCCCGGATGACAGCCCGCCCCTGATCGATGGTATATGGTAAAAGTTCCTGAATTTCCTGCCATCATAACGTGCCAGGCCATTGCGGGTCCCGATCCAGATGAAACCTTTACTATCCTGTACTATGGCAGCAATAAAGCCCTGTGGCAGCCCGTCATCACTGGTGATTTTACGCAAAAGGGGAGGGCCGTCCTGTGCATTGGCAACAGGGCAGGCTAACAGGAATGTTATGAGAATGATATTTTTCAGTAAACGGATCATCGCGGTAAAAATATGCAATTAAAAGGTGGGTTGTTCACTAACATACCAGTCCCACTACCTGTTCGAAGTTATACGATATCTTTTTTGCGGCATTTGGTTACCAACGGTTCGAATATCCTTACCAACGGTCAAGCCGGAACCAGCATCGGTATATCGGAACTTTTTTACAAAAACTTTCATAATAGTTTTGACCTCATAAATACAAAATCAACAGTCATGAAGAAAAAATTACTCAGCGTATTTGCATTGTGTGCCGCCCTCGGTGCGAACGCACAATCGATCCCAACGGAATGGGCCAACCGCTATCAAACCGTTTTAGACAGCTTAACTACTAATTTCCAATCGGGAGATGGCGAACCCCTGGGTATAAGCATGGCGGTAAATGTGCCGGGCATTGGTACCTGGAAAGGCGCTTCGGGCATGGCGGAACCGGGGGTAGCTATGACTACAGACATGACATCTGGGGTTGCGAGTACAGGAAAGCTGTTTACAGCGGTAATCCTTTTAAAATTACAGGAAGCGAACCTGCTATCGCTGGATGACCAGATAGGCCAATATATAACTGATGACCTGCATGACATAGATAAAACGGCTACTATACGCCAAGTGCTGATGCATGAGACCGGTTTTTTTGATTATTCGAATGACCGTGTGGATGAATTTTATGAAGATGTACTTGCTGACCTTGACCGTTACTGGACTATACCCGAAGTGGTAGACAGGATACATGCACCTCATTTTGCGGCAGGCACTGGCTGGAGGTACAGTAACACCAATTACATACTTGCGGCCTGGGTTATAGAAGAAGTTACTAATATGAGTTTTACGCAGGCACTGCACCAGTATATTACAGAACCACTAAACTTAAACAGGACATTTGAAGCAAACGAGACCGAGGCTCTTGAGGGCACTCCCGAAGCTTCAAGTTATTTTAGCGGTATTTGGTATCCAAGGCTTGGTTTTACTTCTTTTTACTCGCAGGACCTTGGTGCTGGTAGCACGCTTTCTACGCCTGAAGATATGACCGCATTCTACCAGGCAGTGTTTGGCAACGGTACATTTTTAACTCCTGGATCGAGGCAGCAGATGCTTACTTTCGATGCTGCTACAGAATATGGCCTTGCAATATGGCATACGTATTCCAATTCAATGCAACGGGAGGTTTACGAGCATACAGGTTCGCAGGCAGGATTTTTTTCTGAAGCGACCTACGACCCGATGACGGGTGCATCGATATACTGGATAACAAACAATGACCAGGTCAGCTTTGATGGTGCACGGGTCTCAATTCGAAGGGAGTTCCGAAAAGGATATCCAAAGCAGGCCAATGATGCAGGGATAGAACGCATTGTGGCTCCACACGGTACCGTTTGCACGGGCTCATTTACTCCTGTAGTTGTCATAAAAAATCATGGCAGTGCAACATTATCTTCAGTAGTTATAAAATACCGCCTTAACAATAATGCGAACGTATTTACCCACAACTGGACAGGCAGCCTGGCCAGTGGCGAGACAGCGCAGGTGACCTTGCCGGTAACGCCTGTCAATCAAAGTAACAACCATACGCTAAGGATGTGGACGGAAAACCCTAATGGCAGTACTGAAGGCTATACCTTTAATGACGAAAAGACAGCCACTTTTGCCGCAAGGACCAGTGGTGCAGAACTTACCTCATTTACAGAGGATTTTGAAAGCGGTACTACAGCTATAAAAGTATGGAATCCTAATCATCTCACAGCACATCAATGGGGTATTACCAAGCTTTCCGGAAGTTCGGGCAATCACTCCTTCGCAACATCCAATAACTTCCCGACTGTAGGTGACGAGTCGATAGCTGAACTTCCACTCATCGAACTGAATGGAAATAGCGAACTTACATTTAAATATGCTAATGCCCAGTTGCAAGATACAGAAAACAGGTTGCAGGTTTTAGTGTCTGCCGATTGCGGCACGACCTGGGATACTGTATTTGACAGGAGCGGAGCCGAACTGGCACAGGGTGTTGAAGGCGGCGAATGGCTGTATTACCCGCACAGCGATGAGGAGTGGAACAGTGAAACCATATCGCTAACCCAATATGCAGGAAACGATGTAAAGATCCGATTTAAACGAATAATGGATACTGCCGGCGGCGACAACATCTTCATAGATGATATATATGTAGGCTCAGCCCTTGGCATTGCAGGCCACAACAAGAACATCATCAATGTATACCCTAACCCTGCAAGTGACAAGATAACTGTAGTTGGCCTTCCGGAAGGGACAGCAGTATCACTTTACAATGTTTCGGGCCAGAAACTAATGGAAGTTGCCGCCAACGGCGACACGCCGATAGACATTAGCAGCCTTGCAAAAGGGATGTATTTTTTAAATACCGAAAAAGGTTCGGCGAAAATAATAAAGAAGTAGTTTTTTTCATGATGCAATGCTGAAGCAGTGGTTAGGCTTTTGCCGAATCACTGCTTACAGTATTGATAAACTAAATGGAGTTATGAAACGTTTTTACATCGCTTTGCTGTCATTACTTTGGTTTAACCATGCTGTAGAGGCGCAAACGGTACTGCTCAGCAATGATTTTGGTACAGACCTGGCATCAATGCAGGCCGCTACAGCGGGCTGGGGCGTTGCTGAGCTTGACGGCAATGGGCATGGGTGGAGGCCTTACCTCAGTTCCGATTTTCATGACTTAGGATTCACCGGGATCGTTGACGCTTCGGCATCATTCACATTTGACGAAGAAGGTGATATAATTCCGCTTAGTACGATGAACCTTCTTGGCTCCCCATTAATAAACCTTTCAGGCTACAGCAGTGCAGAACTCACTTACAGGATTGGGGCATTACTTTTAGACGAAGGACAGATGGGCTATCAGTTACTGGTCGTAGAAGATGATTTTATTGATTTTGCTAATCCCAATTTTGTGGAGTCGATCACGAGTGAGGGTTCTCATAATGTAACTTTTGATCTGACACCCTTTACAGGAAGATCCATAACTCTCATGTGGTATCATAATTCCACCCTTACCTATGGTAATGGTTATCTTATAATTGATGATATAGTTGTTACAGCTGAAAATACTGCGGGCGTAAAAGAAATACTCATGCCAAAATTATCTGTGTACCCTAATCCTGCCACCGACAAGGTAACAGTAAGTGGGCTACAGGATGATACACTTGTTTCCATCTATACTGTTTCAGGACAGAAAGTGAAGGATGTTGTGGCTAAAGGCGATACCAGTATAGATGTCAGCAGCCTGGCCAAAGGGATGTATTTCCTTAATACGGCTAAGGGTTCTGCCAAAATAATAAAGGAGTAGTTTTTTATTTTAATTTTTCATGGCAGCGACAGGATATTTCCTGTTGCTGCTTTTGATTATCATCTCAAATATTTATAATTTATGAAGTATAATTTTACCTTAGTTTTAATCATGTTGCTGGCCGGGGTTGTGTCGAAAGGCCAGGATACATTTCTGGACACTACCTTCGGGAATAACGGCATAGTTACCGGCGAATATTTTACCCCTAATGCAATGGTTCTGCAAAATGATGGTAAGATCCTGGTCGCCGGCAGCAAGTTCGGTAATTTTCCGGACCCGATAATTTTAAGGTTTAATCCTGACGGGACCCCTGATACATCCTTTGGCAGTAATGGTAAAGTACAGTTTGATCTGCCTAACACAGAATATTTTACAGACATAGCCCAACTACCCGATGGCAGGATCCTGGCAATGGGGATCCGGTTCATTCCTGGAGGAGGAATAATTCCCAACATATATAAGATCATGTTTATGCGTTTTAGCGAAAATGGCACCCTGGATACTTCTATTGGCGATCAGGGCATGCTGCTGACCGCATTCGGCACAGAGCGCTCAGATGTTAAAAAAATGATACTGCTCCCTGATGGTAAAATTATGGTTTCGGGAGGCGTACCTCCGGGTGGAGTGGGAGCTTCAAGACCGGCGGTCGCAAGGTTTAATGCTGACTTTACTCCCGACACATCTTTTAATGGTACAGGATACAAAGTAATAACAACCCTGATAGGCAGCTTTAATACAATGGATATTGATGAACAAGGCAGGATAGTGACTGCATTGGGTACGAACGGAGCTATTGCAAGTGTTTCCAGGTCCTTGCCGGAGGGTCAGCCAGATACATCTTTTGGCATTAATGGTACAGCTGCGGTAACCCATGGTGCATCCCAATGCTTTATAAGTGAGATAAAGGCCGCTGCCGACGGCAAAATACTTATTTGTGGATCGTTAAAAACCGGAGTACGCAGTGCCTTTACACTACGACTGTTGCCGAACGGCACTCTTGACAATACCTTTGGCGATGCCGGTGTTTTTAAATTAGTAAATACTTCAGATGAAGATGAAGTGGCTGTGCGGATGCTGCAGCTGCCAAATGGAAAAATTATAAACGGATTGAGACGGTATGCTACTTCATTTGATTTCGGACTTGCCTTCCTTACGGCTAACGGCATATTAGATACTATGGTAGGTTTGCAGGGGGAAGTTACGACCATGCTTGACAACCATCAGTACATGTACTGCATGGTGCAGCAGCCGGACGGAAAAGTATTGGTTGTAGGTAACGATATTAATAATATGGTGTTAATGCGCTACGAGATCCAGGAGGTGCTGTCACAGGTCGATCTCGCCAAGGGAAGGTTTTCAGTATATCCTAATCCTGCAAGCGACGAGGTAACGGTTGCTGGCCTGCCTCAAGGTATTGCGGTGTCACTTTACAACGTTTCAGGACAGAAGCTTCTTGAAGTTATAGCCAATGGCGATACACCGATAGACATTAGCAGCCTTGCAAAAGGGATGTATTTTTTGAATACCGAAAAAGGTTCGGCGAAAATAATAAAGAGGTAGTTTTTTTGGGATCTTAATTTTTCAGGGCAGCAGCAGGATCTTCCTGTTGCTGCTTTGTGGTAATGATTCTACCATCATGATCTAGATGGTGGGAACTAAGTAATATAAAACTCTTACCATTGGTGGGAGTTTTAGATTTTAACTACTCATATATCAGTTTTTTAACAAGGTTTGAGTCCCGACGGATCACCTATTCGGTATATTTAACCAACAGTAAATGCTTAAAAATGATCTGATCATTGCGTGGACATTATTCTTTATAACGAATATTTCTTTCAACATAATATACCCACATAAAACATAATAATCCTTAAATTTATCAATTTATTATTTAAATATTAGTAAATTAATGAGGTTTATTTATCACATAAATACCCGAAATATATGCAGATTTGGATATAAGGAATTTTTGCTTCTCATCTTCGGCTTTTTACCCATTGTTGCGTTGCCGGCAGTGAAAGATAAAGAGTATGCAGCATTACAGGCAGAATGTACAAAATTTTACGATCAGGGTATCGGGCATTACAAAGGCCATAATTTTATTGGAGCAGTCGAATTTTTAACAAAGGCAGAGTCCCTTAATGAAAAATATGATCTTAATGAAAAATTGCTTTTCGACATTAAGGTTTTTTTGGGACTTTCATACTTTAACCTTTCAGATTTCGGGGAAGCCATTGGATATTACAAAGAAGCTTTGACAGTAGGGAAGAAATTTCCCGAGCTTGCAGAACGTTGCAACTCCCTGACCGGTGACATAGGGCAGATCTATTATTATGAACAGGATTATAAAAGCGCTATTGAATACTTCAAAAAAGCTTACGAGATCGACATTCAAAAGAAATACAAGTCCCGGCCTGTAAGGGCAATTACATTAGCATTATCCTACAACATGACGGGGGACCCAAAAACGGCACGTCGGTATCTTGATGAGGTGAGGACCATGAAAAAGCCGGAAGAGTTGCAAAAGCTTTGGCAGGTTACCTATGCCGAAACCTATTTTTTTGAGGGGAATGTAGGTGAAGCAGAACGGCAGATGGAAAGCCTTATAAAAGATCTCAATAAAAACTGGGACCAAAATTACAACAGCACTATATTTTATCTTAATGCTGTTGAATTACTATCAAATATCTACAAAAAGAATGGTAACGCGGCACTTGCCATCCACTACGCGAACAAGGGGCTGGAGGGTGGACGTCAGATGGTAAACAAAAAGGCTTTTTACGCTCTTTTGACAGACATTTATAGTGACCAGAAGGATTATGCGGCCGCACTTAAGTATAAGGACTCCGTAATAATGGCAAAAGATTCAATGGCGGCTATGGTGAATCGCGATCTTTTTGAGACCAATAAAGTAAAACTCAGGGTTCAGGACTATCAGAGCGAGATAAAGTATAATGAGGAGAAATATGATACAGAACGCAAACTTTCTTACGCGGTGCTTGCCGGACTACTGGGATTTGTTACGATCGTGATATTATTTTTAAGGCAGAAGAAATTGGTAGCCGAGCGCAACAGGCAGGCCGCACTGCTCGATCTGGAACGGGAAAAGGCAGATAAACTACAATTGGAGAACGAGATCAGGGAAAATGAAGCAAAGGCGCAGACCGAGTTCCAATTGTTACGGGATGAGATCGAATCACGAAACCGCAAGCTTTCGGCAAAAGCGCTGTACCTGTCGGGCCGTAACGAACTGATAGAGGACGTCATCAATTCACTTTCGGCAACACCCGGAAGTCCACAGGATGGTGAAGTGTCTGATTACATCAGGAATCTCAGGTCGCATTTGAAGTCGAATCATGAATGGGAAAATTTCCTCATTCATTTTGAAGAAGTGAATCCGGGTTTCATAAATAGGCTCAAAGAAAAGCACCCCGAACTTACCCTGAATGACGTACGCTTCATCATTTATCTTTACATGAATCTCAGCATTAAAGAAATTGCGTCGATGTTCAATATTACTCCCGAATCGTGCAGGAAGCGTAAAGAACGAATTGTCGCTAAAATGAACATTCCCGACAAAATAAAGATATATTCTTACATATCAACTATTTAGCTTTTTTATTTTTTTTCATGTCCTTAAAATGTCGCGTTTTCTTCCGTGTACATTTTAAGGACAATTAGAGTGGTTGCTTTAAAAATTCACTAATGTTGCTATAATATTTCCACGGGTCGATTCCTTCTCAGGATCGGTCACTGCCAATGCGGCAAGCGGAATATTTCAACATTTAAATAACCACTGATCATGAAAAAATATATTCTTTTGCTTTCGCTATTTATTTACGGTTTTGCATCGGCGCAACTGTCGCTTGAAAAGTTTGAAGGCAACTGGTCACCCGTGCCCGCAACTACCGGCACAGCCACCGACTGGCTGACCCTGGATAATGGCATAGGCACAACTGTTCAATGGGTACAGCAGGAACACACCGCTCAATATCCATCGTACGAAAACATAGCCGGTTCCCATTCCGCTTTTTTAAATGTTGAAGATGTGACGGGCGGCAGTGCGCAGGATCATCTGGTTTCACCGGAGTTTACGGTTCCGGCCAACGGCCAGCTATATTTTTACTCGAGGCTGCTTAACGCAGGTAACCAGGGGAGTTCTTATAAAATTAAAATACTGCCTGCGGGTAGTAATGCAGCAAATTTATCGAGTTATGTCGATCTGATCACGTGGACGGAGGGTCAGATCAATCCGGTACAGACGAATTATTATCTAAAGACAGTGCCTATTCCCTCGGCGTACGTGAATACAAATGTCCGCATCGCTTTTGTAATGCAGGGCGATAACATGGATGGATGGCTGATCGATTGGGCGCGTGTGACCGCACCCTGTGCTAACCCCGGTGGTTTCGAGGCCAATGTAACAGGCCTTGGTACAGTCGACCTTTTATGGACAAATCCCTCGGGAGCATCGCAGTGGGAGATAGAGATCGTGTCTGATGACATGATGCCTACCGGCCACGGTATCGTTTACAATGGATCGCTTCCGTATACCGCGACGGGAACTGCGACGGGTTTACCACTTACAGAAGCTCCCTTCGAACCACATACGCGTTACAAATTTTATGTGCGTGCCCTTTGTGCCGATACTGGCCTGAGCCTATGGGTAGGGCCGCTACAATTTACAACTGCCGGACTTGGAGATAATTGCAGCTATCCGTTACAATTTTCGCAGCTGCCGTTCTCAGATCGGGATAATACAGCCAATTTCTCCGAAAAACCGTCTATGCTGGCTACAGGTTGCGCTTCCTCGGGACTTTTGGGTTATGGTAAGTGGGGAGCAACGTACAGATATACCGCAGACTTTACAGGCAATGTCCGCATAGAGATGGGCGACCAGGGCCCCTATGCCGCCCTGTTTGTATTTGACGAATGCCAGGATATAGGCAGCAGCTGTATGGACAGCCGCTACAGCCTGTCAGGCATTACACCCACTGAAGGGATGGTGATCGAATCTTTTCCCGTTATAGAAGGGGAGGATTACTATATTATGGCGACTGCATTTAACGCAGTGACCACGAACTATAACCTTTTAGTGCAGGAAGTGACTTGTGGGATGCCTGTTGGCAATATGCCTGAAAACATTGGTACAGACTCGGCAACCTTCTCCTGGAACGATCCCGGTGGTATATCAGCGTGGGAACTAAAGGTACAACCCGCATTTGCCGGATTTCCCACTACTGCAGGCTCTCCGGTCTCAACTAATTCCGGGTTTGCGATCAGCGGACTGACAGCCGGCACCCATTACGAGTACTATGTAAGGGCGAGTTGCGGAAATGGCGTTTACAGCGCTTGGGCCGGCCCTTACCGCTTTTATACAGCTATTTGTGAGCCGGTTGACCAGTGTATCTATACCTTTGTAATGACCGATGTTGTTGGTGACCGGTGGATGGAAACACTAACCGTTTCACAAAATGGCACACCGATAGCCATACTGACAGGCCCACCAGTAAATACCACAATTGCAGAGCAACCGGTGGCAGTATGTCCGGGAGTGCCATTGCAAATAATGTGGAATACAGAAGGCGCCGGATATGACTATTCGCAGCAGGTAGGACTTACTATTGAAAATCCTTTTGGGCAGGAGATCTATACAATGCCTCAGGCGCCCTATGGTGGACTGCCGGGAATCGTGATCTATGATGAAATTCCGGTTTGCGGCCTGCTGTGCGAAGCCCCAACTGGACTTGCTGCGGCCAATGCCACGCAAAACAGCGTAGATCTTTCCTGGAGCGGCCCTTCTACGGGCAATTGGGAGTATTACATTGTAATTGTGGGCGATCCGGCTCCAGGGGCAGGTACTGCCGGCACCGCAGTTTCTGTAAACCCGGTAACGAATGTTCCGCTGGATGCTCCGGGTACGAACTATGAGTTTTATGTACGTATGGTGTGCGCAAATGGTGGGTACAGCGACTGGTCTGCGCCGCAAAAATTTTCTTCTGCCATTTGTACTCCGGGCAACAGCTGCCCATATACTTTTACACTTCTCAACGTACCACCACATCCGGGGGATGTATCCTCAGGATGGGGTGGCAGCTACATGACCATCTTTCAGCAGGGTGTGGAAGTTGCACGGATCGGCGATGCATTTACTACAGGTAACTCGCTAACTGTCCAGATAGATCTTTGTGATAATATGCCTTTTGAAATTGAATGGACATCGGCAGGGAATGAGTTTTTTAATGGCAACAGGATCTCACTGGCTGTTTACAATCCTATGCAGCAAAGGATCTTTCACCTGCCGCCAAATACAGCTATCAGCATTGGAACTGTTATATATAATGGGATAGTTGACTGTGACGCGCTTCCCTGCCTGCCTCCAACCGGCCTGTATGCCGCCAACACGCTGCCTGAGACAGCAGATCTGGGGTGGGACGGACTCGCATCGGGCAACTGGGAATATTACATCGTTGCCGGCGGCAGTGCTGCTCCGACATCGGCTACAGCCGGTACCACGACAAGTACAAACCCTGCTGTTGGCGTAGCCCTTGATCCTTCTGCAACTAATTTTGACTTTTATGTTCGATTGGTTTGCCCTGATACACCTGCGGGTTACAGCGATTGGGCAGGTCCTTTCAATTTTTACAGAGAAGTGGCATGCGCGTCGGAGGACCGTTGTTCCTATACAATAGAACTTTGGGGAACTACGCCATACTGGGGTGGTGCACAGCCGCTAATGTACAGTATTTATCAGGGGGGCGTATTGGTAAAAAAAATATATCATCATGCCATTGGCGAAGGCCCGGCCATAGAATCTGTAGAGCTTTGCCATGGTATCCCCTTTGAGTTGGTAGCTTCATCCGGTGCAAACAAACCTAATATATCACTTACAGACCCATTTGGAGAGATCGCGTTCATACTTACTCCGGACCCGGCCCAAAATTACAATAATGGGGACGTGCTGTTCTCTGGAATTGCTGATTGCATGCCACTGGACTGCCTCAAGCCGAAACAACCCGAAATATCCAACATATTGTCAACGCAGGTAACGCTGGACTGGCAGGAAACGGGCTCCGCCACATCATGGCAGGTTTGGGTACTTCCTATAATCGCGGCAGCGCCTCAGGCGGGCACGGGTGGGATTACTGTAACAAGCAAACCGTTCGTTTATGGCGACGATCCCGGCGAAACACTACAGCCGGCCAGCGATTATAAGTTCTTCGTTATGAGCCTTTGCGGCAACGGGTCCAATAGCGAAATTGATGGTGCATTCATAACGCATCCTAACAGTAGCGATATGGAATATACCTTTCAAACAGCAGTTTCAAATGACATTTGCGAGGGCGCGATCAACGTTCCGGTAAACACTACAGGAGATTGCATGCAAACTATTACGGGTAGCACCCATTATGCGTATCATTCGCAGTTGAGCATAGAGACAGCCTGTACATTTCCTGCCGGTTATCCCGATGTCTGGTATTCTTTTGAAGCGACATCGGCTGTGCATACAATAGACTTTACTTCGACCGGAGGTAATTACCTCGGCGTTTTTAAAGGGGCCTGCAACTCTCTGGTCCAAATATATTGCGACAGTTCCCATCCCCAGGCGTTATTATCCAACTTAATTCCGGGTGAGACCTACTACATCAGGATCAGTAATTACAACACCAATCCTTCTCCATTCCAGCTTTGTATAAGATCGGCAGTCGCCGGACCATCCATCAGCGTAAGCGATAATGCTTATACCGTTCCGCAGCTTGTTGACGAATTTTTATTAGGGTCTGAGTGTGCCGCGATCTCCAATCTAAATTACAGGACCGGTACTAACTTTGGTTCCAATAACGGTATCGGTTATTTCAACAGGAACGGCTCGGACTTTCCGATACAGGAAGGAATCATCCTTGCTACCGGCTCGATCCAACAGGCTTTGGGGCCATGGCCGGGAAGCACTGCCGAACTTGACACTAAAGTGTGGACGGGAGACCCGGACCTTGATGCCATTTTCCCTGGTGCAGATGCGGAGCCTTCCTACAATGCATCTGTTATCGAATTTGATCTTGTGCCCACATCATGCCGCGTTGCGTTCGACTTCGTTTTCGCGTCGGATATCTACGGGCTATGGGACTGTGTGAACGGTAACGGGGCAGCAATTTTCCTGACGGGGCCGTCGGGCAGTCCGCAAAATGTCAATATAGCTGTAATACCGGGCACAAGTGTTCCTGTTTCTACGGCCACCATTCGCAGTACGAATGAAACTTGTGACGGAGAAAACCCCGGCTTGATGGGCGAATTGGCGTATAATGATCCGCTGAACTCTACAACGGGGTACAGCGGCTACACTGTGGCAATGGAGGCTTCGGCTACGGTAATAGCGGGACAGACCTATCACCTTAAGATCGTGATAGCCGACCAACCCGCACATTTCGACTGTCACAATTCGGCAATTTTCATTGCAGGGAAGGAATGCAGCGATGTCCTTGCGATAGGGCCGGACCTCATTGGCAGTGATGCTGTGTGCAGCGATGGACAAGCCGTAATAAATTCGGGGCTGACCAGCCCGCAGTATAGTTTCACTTGGTTTAAAGATGGAAATGAGCTTACAGGCGAAACATCTTCATCACTCACAGTTACTGCTACAGCTCCATTCGGCGAAGGAACTTATAGTGTAATTGCTTCACCACAGGGTTCCGGATGCCAAAGAGAGGGTGAGGTGACAGTGGCTTTTACAGAACCTATAACTGTTTCTGACCCGACAGACCTTACTGCTTGCAGCACGACAGGATCTGCGACATTCGACCTGTTACAAAATACAGCAACAATGGCCGGATCAAATCCGAATAACTATGTGATCACGTATCATGCATCTCAGGAAGATGCCCAGGGAGGCACTGGCGATCTGGCTCTGACATATACGAACATAGTTCAAAACCTGCAGCAGCTATTTGTAAGGATCGAAGATACATCCGGATGTGCAATATTCAGGACATTTAACCTCATTACGCAAACCGCGCCGCAATTTACCATAGCAGGAGACATCTCGTTATGCACCGGATCTTCGGGCTTCCTGGATGTTGTAGCCGAAAACTTTGACCTGAACGACCCCGATGTAACTTATACCTGGAAGCTGGGGGCAGGAACACTTCCGTACCCAACCTCTGGCATACCAATAAATAGTCCGGGAATCTATGAGGTTACTGTAACCCGAGGTGGCTGTTCAGTTTCGCGTCAAATAACGGTGAACGAAATACCTGCACCCGTTTTTGACCTTGGCGGGCCGTATGTAGTGTGCGCGAACGAGACCAGGACTATTGATATAGCGGCGGCAAATTTTGATGCATCGCAGGCAATGTATCAATGGACGGTTAATGGAAATAATTCTGCGGAGACTTCTGCAAGTATTACAATAACCGAAGTGGGCAGTTATACGGTGAGCGTAACTGTGGGCAGCTGTGCTCCAGTGTCAAAAACCGTAGAAGTAACCTTGAGTGACATTAACGTAGCGATACGTATTGACCAGTTTTGCGAAGATGAAGCCTTTCAGCTAAAGGCAACGGATGAAAACAGTTCGTTCGAGCCTTCTACCGCGACATATGCCTGGTCCGGGCCGAATGGCTTTACCGCGGCAATACAGCAGATCGCTCCTGCAGTGCCGGGACTCTATACCGTAGTCGTTTCCACTGCCGATGGCTGTACAGGAACCAGATCGGTTGACGTTCAGGATACAGTATGTTTTATGCAGCGCGGCATTTCTCCCAACAATGACGGTCTTAATGACACATTTGACCTGACAAGCATGGACGTTCGAAAACTTACCATTTTTAACCGTTATGGTGCTGTCGCCTACGAAAGGGCCAATTATCGCAATGAATGGGGCGGACAGGCAAGTAACGGGAACGATCTCCCGACAGGTACATACTTCTACATGATAGAGCGGGCGAACGGAGAGCAGCTCACTGGCTGGATATACCTTAACCGCGAAGACTAACGATGATACTAACTAAAAAAAAACTAAATAAATGAGAGGATCTAAACTATTATTTGGCGCTCTAGCCATGCTGGGGATAGCAAATTTCCACCAGGCAATGGCACAACTAAATTTTTCTGATGGCTTTGAAAATGGTATTATATGGACTGATGTCGATGGAACCTATTATACCGTTCCGGAGGATTATGGGGCGTGCAGCGGAAATGCGATCATAGGGCAATTTTATTATGCGTTTCATGAAAGCGGGCTGATCACGCCGCTTATATCACCTTCCCTGGGAACATCCAACGGAGGTATCGCGACGCTCCAATATGAATACAAAGTATCACACTTTGGTAACTCAGGGTTTCCGCTTCCCAATGATCCGGACTGGGGGACAGTAAGGGTAGAATATTCATATTCGACGCTAGGACCATGGATGGAAGCAGATATCATATCTCCCTCTAACCATACTCCAAGTGCCGATTGCGCTACCAGGACCGTAACATTTGTTCCTGACGCCGGGATGGAAGTATTCATACGTTACACGCTGCACCCTGATATAGCGGCGCAGATAGATGGTGATCTTATGCTTGATAATGTTGTGGTAACGCAGGCTCCCCCTTGTGCGACACCTGCCCCTGACGCATTGCAGACGCCACAGGACCTCTGCAATGGAGCAACTGTTGCCGAACTTGATACAGCTGGCTTTTTCATCATTCAATGGTATAGCAGTGAGACCGGAGGTCAGCTGCTTGCCAATGACGCGCCGTTGACCGCGGGCACATACTATGCCACCCAGATCGCCGAAGGTGAAGATGCGTGTGAAAGTATAGGAAGGACAGCTGTTACGGTTACAATATCTACAGTACAGCCTCCGGCTATTGCTTCGCCACAGGTGGTTGACGCCGACACAGTACTATTATATAGCGTAGAAGCTGAGTCAGATGGAACCGTGACCTGGTATGCAACCCAGGAAAATGCGGAAAATGGCGTTGATGCACTTCCGGAAGATACCGTTTTGACAACAGAAGGAACGTATTACGCCACGCAAACCGTAGGAACCTGCGAAAGTATCCCTGTAGCAGTTGAATTTGAATGGAACATGGGTACAGGTTCAAACAATTTTAATGAGATACGATATTACCCTAACCCGGTAAAAAATATCCTTACCATTTCTAATATTGCCACCACAGCAACCGTGACGATCTACAATGTTTTAGGTCAGGAAGTAATGGGTGCTGAAGTAGCCAACGGCACGCAGCTGGACCTTTCCAAATTGGAGGATGGCACGTACATACTAAAAGTGCACCATGGCGAAATTGCGTCGACAATTAAGATAATAAAATCCCGTTAGATGACGATTAAAGGCCCTGCTGTTCGCTCAGTAGGGCTTTTCCGTTACTGCCCCAATGAAAATGCTATGCTAAAGAAAAAGATCTATATATTATTACTGTTCACAATACCGTTGTTTGCCCAAAAGGAAGGAGCAAACTGGTATTTCGGTTCCGAGGCGGGGCTGAATTTTAATTCCGGGAGCCCTGTAGCGGTATCGAACGGTGCGCTGTCGACTAACGAGGGATGCGCCGCAATTTCTACACCGAACGGTGTTTTGCAATTCTATACCGACGGTATTACCGTTTACAACAGCAACCATTACCCTATGCCTAATGGGTCAGACCTCATGGGTCATCCGTCAAGCACGCAATCTGCCATAGTTATCCCTGCACCTATGGATTTTGGAAGGTATTACATATTTACTGTCGACTATCAGGCGTATCCTAATGGGCTGCGCTATACAAAAGTTGATATGTCCCTTAATGGAGGGCTGGGCGATGTGGTCGTGTCCGAAAAAAACATCCCATTGCACACTCCTGTAGCAGAGAAGATCAGCGCGGTTTATCATGAAAACCTCGAGGATATCTGGGTGATCAGCCATGGAATAAATAATAATGAATACCTCGCTTACCTCGTTACTTCGGAAGGTGTTACAACTACCCCGGTTACCAGTGCGGTAGGAGAGGTGCATACCTGTAGCATGGTCCCCGGAAGCACGGGCACCATAGGATATCTCAAATTTTCTCCTGATGGTAAAAAGCTTGCATGCGCTATTTCTGATGAGAACGTGGGCTTAGAACTGCTCGACTTTGAACCGGCAACAGGAGCGGTATCAAACTCCCGGAAAATTTATAACGCCGCCGCATACGGCTTAGAATTCTCACCGGCAGGGAATCTGCTGTACTTCACAAAGTCAAATAACCTTGTGCCGGTTGAGGTAATGCAGTGTGATATTACATTGCCTACGCTTGCAAGCATACAGGCATCGATGACAACAATATCATTCGAAAATGCCGGGGCGCTTCAATTGGGCATAGACGGGAAAATTTATGTAGCCAACCCGGCCACTACCTACCTTGGCGTGATCCACAATCCCAATAGCCAGGGTGTGGACTGTAATTTCGAGTCTGCGGGAGTAAGCCTGGGAGGTAAGACCTGCAATTTGGGGCTTCCCAATTTTTTTCAGAGTTTCTTTCTCCAGGCTATTCGTACAGAAGATATTTGCCTTGGCAACAGCGCAGCCTTTTTGATCAGGAGCCCTGTTGAGCCTACGAGTGCTTTCTGGACGTTTGGCGATGGCGAAACATCAAATTCCATAAGTCCCCAGCATACTTACAGCGAGGCAGGCACCTACACAGTAACTGTTGATCTTACAACTGCCGTACATGACGGTACGATCACGCTGGTTAGGGAAATAACAGTGTTTGCCATACCGGAAGCCACTGAACCGGCTGATATGCTGGTTTGCGAACAGGCATTTGACGGGGTGGCAGAATTTAACCTGGCGTTACAGTCTCCGGTTATCCTGGCGCAACAGTCTCCGGCAGATCATATCGTAACGTATCATACAAGCCATCAATTAGCTGAGAACGGCGAAGATGCGATCATCACGCTTTTTACCAATACACAAAACCCGCAAACGATATATGCTAGGGTTGCCGGTGAAGGGGACTGTTACAGCATCACATCGTTTGATGTGATCGTGGGAGCGATCCCCGCGATCACAAACCCTGATGGTCTCGTTGCATGTGAGGAAGAACGGGGATCGGGACTTGGTAGTTTCGACCTGACGCAGGCGATCGCTCAGATCACAGGGGGCAACGACGATCTTGCGGTCACTTTTTACAGCACGCCTGAAGATATTCCTGCAGGTCTGCAGATCACCGCCCCTGAAACATACTCAAATACCACACCTTATAACCAAACAGTATATTTTAAGGTTGTCAATGCGGATACCCCGGAATGTGATGTGACGGGCCAGCTTGCATTGGTTTTAGATCCGCTTCCTGAGCTGAATGCAGCTGTTGTGGATCATCTGCTTTGCGATGAGCAAAATAACGGTGACGGATATGAAGTTTTTGACCTGTCATCCCACTATAATGCCATAACCACAGAACCCGGCCTCAACCTGACCTATTCCTATGAGCAGGATGGCGACATGATAATTATTGATGACCCGACGGCTTTTCAAAATACCGTAGCAGGGGGGCAGGTGATCTATGTATCGGCGCAAAATATTTATGGTTGTGAGAGCGTTACGAACTTCGTTATAAAAGTTGTCCCGCTTCCGGCAGTCCAGGATCCCGGACCGTTTTATGCCTGTGAGGATCAGCCGGGCCTTGGTAATTACGATCTTCTGGATATAGCTGTTGCATTGACAGGAAGCCAGGGCAATGTATCAGTATCCTACTATGCATCGCTTGATGAAGCTGCACTTGGCGACGACGCTACTGCACTTCCTGCTACTTACAT
>NZ_JBQVPA010000009.1:0-69830 GCF_052437795.1 Flavobacterium sp. | reverse complement strand
GTCTAACCGCAGGGCGAAGTCAACGGTACAGTACGTTATCTCCAAAGGCATTGCCAAGGCACGCGTATCAGGCGAAGGATTTGGCGAGAGCCAGCCTAAGGTTGATTGCGGCACAGGATGTACCGAAGAGCAGCACGCACAGAACCGCCGCTCAGAGTTCATCATCGTGAAGAAGTAACTATCTGAATAAGATTTAACTCATAACAAAAGCCCTGCACATCCGTGCAGGGCTTTTTTATTCGATATAAGGAGCTTTTGCCTAAAAGACGCATTCTTTGCTGTGTTGTGGAATATAACGCCTGGAGGGCGTGTTTTAGGTCGCTTAAATATCATATAATGGAAAATAACAATAATCAACAAATAAGGGCATCATACGATGATGCTACAATAACCGTATACCAGGCATATAACAGCGCTATAGCAGATGCCGCGGTAAAACATCAAACCTTTGCCCCGCCATTTAAAATGGACCGTATGACATGGATAAAGCCCTCATTCCTGTGGATGATGTATTGATGTGGTTGGGCTACCAAGGAAAACCAGGAGCGCGTGATGGCCATAAAAATGAAAAAGGAAGGATTTGAATGGTGCCTTGCGAACTCGTCCCTTTCGCATTATGATGCAAAAACACATGGCACACATGAATCCTGGAAGGCAAAAATGGCAGGTTCGCCGGTAAGGATACAGTGGGACCCGGAAAAGGACATTTTGCTGTAGCCGCTACCGTATCGGTCCATACAAATAAGGGATCTCCGGTAATGCCGTTGAACGCTATGTGAAGGACTGGATCGTACAGATCGATGACATTACGCCATTTTGCAGGGAAGTGCATCAGCTGGTTGGGTCGGGCAGGGTGGAAATGGCAAAGGCTATGCTGCCTGTAGAAAACATTTACAGCGTGCCGGAGGATCTGGCAAGAAGGATTAAAATGACAGATTGATGCGGCTTTAACCGCTGTAGATAATTTAAAAAAAAACGGGGCTCAATTGAGCCCCGTTATAGATCAAATAAAATTAATTGTCTTAGTTTACTGCAATATTGTCCAGTTGGATGGTAGTTGTTACCGTTCCGCCTCCGGCATACTCAAACACAATAAAGCCATTGCCTGTTAGTCCGGCAGGGATGCTGTATGCAGGAGCATTCACAAAATTGGCCTGAGACTGTCCTGATGCAGGGTAAGTGATGCCAAACTGTGATGTTATGTCTGTGAAGATGGAAGCGTCAAACTCCATTCCCGGAGAGTACTCGCCTTCTTCCGCAATGTATACTTTTAGCGACTGGCCTGCCATAAAGCGTACTTTATAGTCAAACGCTATCGTATTGGCATCGCTTAGGTTTACAGGAACGAATAAATACGTTTTAGCTTCAGCACCCGGGTTATTGGCACCGTTGAATGAAGTCATTTCGATGTATTTGTTGTTCGAGAATGATTTCACCTGCCAATACCTTGTACCTACAGCGTTGTCATTTACATATTTCGGGAATTCATCCTCATTTACAGCATAGCTTTCAAAGTTTTCTGAAAACGAGCCAAGGTACTGGATATCTGTTCCACCAAGGGCAGAATCACTCAATTCAGCAGGTATGAACCTTTCTCCTGTAAGCTTCAGATCTGTTTCGTAACGTGCTACGAACTGGTACGTGTCAAGGAATTTAGTCAATACACCCCTAACAGTTCCTGAGCCTTCAGGGACCATCATGCCGGAAAAGTTGGCAAAGCTGCTGGTCCTGAATACTATCTTGTGGCCAGTAATGTCCTGAAGTATGTGGTTGGTAGCACCGCCAATAGTTTGAGGGTTATCACCATTAACCGCGGTTGACGCATTTTCATTGTAAAGCGGCTGGTCAAATGAAGCTTCTACGAACTGAACATCTTTAAGCTCGATAAGCCTGTTGATGTTGGCATCGTTCAGTGCCTCATCGATCGTCATAACTGTTACAAGCTGCGCTTCTTCAACTTTTTCGCAAGTGTTGATGAATACGTGGTTCTTGAACGTTTGTTCAGAGATGCGTCCTACCTGCCCTTCGAAAAGAGTACCTACTTCAAGTGATTCGAAGTCGATGGCGTAATACAGGTCCTTAAGCTTTACAGATACTTTTACTCCCGGTACAAAACCTTCGGTAAACAGGCCCGGCCTGTCAATGGCAATGCTGAAAGCTACTGGCTGAATGCCTGAGTTTGCCGGTGGAAGTGTCTGAAGCGACACTACTTTAAAGAAAGCGCCCCTTTCGTCGCTCGAAGTTATGTAAGCCTCGATAATATCGTCGGCCGTGTATAGCGTTGGCGTTTCAGTAGCCTGTGCGATAAGCGATTCTACGGTTTTGTTGGCGGTCAGCCCCGGGTTGATGCAGCCCATGTTCGGCGCATCATAATCATCGTCATTGGCGCATCCGGTAAGGAAACCGGCACAAAGCGCACCTAACAACAGGTATTTTGAAAAAGTTTTCATAGAATTTTTTTTAGTATAGTTTTACGTTGTCGATCTGGTAAGCACCGTCAAGGGTAGTATTGGTCCCAGAGCCGGTAACTTTGAACGCTATATAAACATTTCCTGAATAGTCAGAAAGGTCTATCTCGCCTGATGATACGAATTCATACCAGTCATTAGCCTGTGTAGGAAGGGTAGCATCAAGTTCATTCCATGTAGCTGCCGCAACATCTGTGCCGTTAAAATCGGTTGAGATATAAACCTGCAGTGTATTTTCCGGAGAATCCAAATGGTGTTGCGCTGCAAGGAAGGTCAGCGTTTTAGAGCTTCCGTCAATGTTGATCGCCGGAGTTACCAGCCATCCTACATTTATTGCATCGCCCGAGTTGAAGGTGCTGAACTCAGCATATCCATTTCCGCTGAAAACCTGCTCTGTCCAGCGTGTGCTTCCCTGAGCAGCGAAATTTGTCCAGCCTGCCAGATCAAGTGGGGTATTATCTATCGCTTCGCTAAAGCCTTCTGAGAAGATCACTTCATTGAATGGCGGGATCTTGTAATCATCATCGCTTACACAGCCGGTAGCAAGTACTGCGACTAAAGTCCCGAATAAGATCTTACTGATATTTTTCATAGTTTTTTTAATTAAAAGTTGATGTACAGGTTCACGAAGTAAGTCCTGCCGTAACCATAGAAATATTTAGGGCCAAATGCAGGTGTACCGCTTGATAGGTCCTGGTTAAGCTCTGTATAGTTCGCGTTGCGCGACTGCTCAAAACCACCTGTTTTGTAGGTAGTGTTCAGGATGTTGTTCACACTTGCAAAGAAACCTATAGTTTTGTTATCTATTCTCCATGACTTACCGCCATTCAGGTTGAATAGTGCGAAACTGTCAAATTTCTCCTGCTTCAAAAGCTGCCTTGCCCTTGCTGAAGTAGCATCTTCTATCTGCTCGCCTGTGTTCGGGTCTTCAAAGAAGTTAGCGGTCCTTAGCAATGCAGATATGTCCATATAGTTGCTTGCAAGGTAGTTGGCGTTAGCACCTACCCACCAGAATTTAGGATCGCGGTATTCAATACCTACAGAGTAAGCTTGTTGTGGCGTTCCGGAAAGTTTGTAGTCTTTCAGGTACGCTTTGCCAAAGTCAACATTGGTATTCGGGTTAAGGTTTACGTTGGTGCCGTCGCCTGCAACTGCCGCAAGCGCGTCGTTGTTGATGCTTACGTTAGGATTGTTAGAATAAGTGTACTGGCCGAATGCCGCAGAACCTAATACTTTGATGGTAGAAGTCACCTGGTATTCAAAACCGAACTCACCACCCATCATTCTTTTGTCAACACCTGTTACCGTCTCAGCTACGAAAGCATCGGCATCATCACCGTCAAAGATACCTTCACCAAAGAAGAACGAAGTTTCTGTAGCGTTCTGGATAGTTGAGTAGAAACCGGTTATCCTTGCTTTAAGCTTGGGAGCCCTGATGATGTAGCTAAGGTCAGCGCTTGATATAAGTTCGCTCTCGATACCGTTAACGATGTTGTTATTAAGCCTTGCATTAGGGAAAGTGTTCCTAAGTGTTGGCGCCTTTGTCATACGCACTGCATTCGCAGATATCATGTTCCTTCCGTCGATCTTATACGTCAGGCCGCCTTTGAAACCGTAGTTCTCAAATATCGCCCTTTGGCTTTTGCCGAAAGAGTTGTTAGCATAAAGGCCGTTCCTGTAAAGCCCTTCCCTTTGATACTCAGAGCGTGAGAACTCCTGGCCAAGGTAAAAGTCGAACTTGTTGTATGAGAACCTGAATTGGGTGAACGCATTGATATTATGGGCGAACAGGTTGTAGTTGTAGCCATAAGTATCGCCTTCGCCAACGGTCCTGTTAGGGTTATTAAGGTCAGGTTGTGCGAAATCGCCTGTATAGAAGTTGTCAAAATCTTCAAAGAACTGGCCGCCCATAAGGTCAAGCAGGTTTTGGAAGTTGTGCGACTTCAGGTGCCTGTAGGTAGCACCGGCGTTAAGCGTGACATTGTCTGAAAGCTGTGATTGGAGGATAGAGTTGGCAGTGAACGTGTTGTCATCTGTCCTGTCCTCATAAAGCACATAAGCACTACGGCCGTTGCTGGTGTTCTGGTTGGCAAAATACATGGCATCCCAGTTGATCTGCCTGTTGTTTTTGTTCAAGAAGTTAGCGTTGGCAGCGTTAGTGATGTAAGGCTCCTGGTCGCCAAGGAATTCTCCTGTGTCCTGATCGTACGTTGATGAAAAGAAGCTCGGAAGGTTCCTGTAGTACGTAGGGTCCGGGTTAGGTGCATTCTGGTAATCCAGCCTGCTGTTACCTATTTTACCAAATTGGTATGTTACGTTAGTGTTAAGCGTATTCTTCTCGTTTATTTTCCAGAAGTGGCTTAGCATAAGTATCGGCTCTTCAACATCTTTGTCGCGTGAGTTCCTTTTTTCACCATCCTGGTAACCCCAGTATGAATTGTATTTTACACCGGCAATATCGGTAACCTCCTGAGTGTTGGGAGAGTTTTTGCCACGGCTGTTTTGAGCGTAGATACCTGTAAAGTTGATGCTGTGCTGGTCGTTGATCCTTTTTTCAACAGCCATGAAGAATGAGTTCGCACCGTAATCGGTACCTTCAAAGTAACCTTCCTGTGCCCACCTTCTTGAAGCCGAAACTACATAAGCCCAGCCATTTGCATTCATTCCCGAAGCATAGGTAGCCATGGCCCTCCAGTTGTAGTTGGTGTTGGTACCTGAGAAGGATATCCTTCCGCCCGGCCTGAATGCAGAGGCACGGGTGTTGATCTCCTGTGTGCCTAATATATTACCAAATGTATAATCAGATGGGGTAGAACCCATTGTGAACTCCTGGTTGCGCGTAGCGTCATTAAGCCCGCCCCAGTTGCTCCATTGCGGCCTTCCGTCGTATAGTTTGTTCATAACCACACCATTTATCATGGTAAGGCCGTATTCGTTATCAAGGCCTCTTATCCTGAAACGTGCCTGGCCCCAGTTGAATGCCGCTGCCTGCTGGAAGTTATCCCTCGAAGCCTGAAGTAGCCCCGCGGTGTTCTCCGAGCCGCTGTTATCATCACCAAGGTCATTGTCGGTAATGGTGATAAGGCTTAGCTGCTGCTCTGTAGTGATATCCTCTTCGAGCGATACCACACCAAGGTCAAGCGCCTGGCCTGCCACTACCTCAAGGGTAAATGTCTGCAATACAAAACCTACAGAGCCAACGGTAACAACCTGTTTGCCTTCGGCAACACTTTTGAACACGAAGATACCTTCGGCATTAGTGAGCGCTGTCTGGTTGTTGCCCTGCAATGTTGCCACTACGTTTTCGAGAGGCTTCTGCGATTTAGAATCGACTACTTTACCTTGTACTGATGCTGTTTGCTGCGCCCACGCGCAAACAACCTGCATTACAAATAAAAGACTGATTACTAGTTTTTTCATAAATTAATTTGAATTAGTTCTCTTTGTTCGTCAAGTTAAATATTTCTTAACGGGCGCAAATGTACATCATTTGGAAATATTATTTACTTTTGGCATCTGATTTGTTATAAAACTTGACGTTAAATTAATATTTGTTATTATATGATAAAGAGAGTAGTAGGGTTAGTGCTGTTGATCTCAGGCGTATTTTCAGTATCTGCGCAGGAAAAAAAGCAGTATAGTATGCAGGTGCATACCATTGCATTTTATAATGTTGAAAATCTTTTTGATACCATAAACGATACATCGATAAACGATGAAGAGTGGCTGAGGGACGGAAGGCAGAAGTGGACCACCAGGAAATATAAAAAGAAACTTGCCAACCTTTCGAGGGTCCTGGCAGAGATCGGAGTTAGCAAGGAGAACAACCCCGAGTCGCCAACCATCATAGGGCTGGGCGAAATAGAGAACCGTGGTGTGCTTGAAGACCTGATCAAGGAGCCCGCGCTTATTAATAAAGGATATGGCATCATCCATTTCGACTCGCCTGACAAAAGGGGTATCGACGTGGGATTCCTTTATAACAAAAAGCATTTTAAGCCAACGAGCTACAAAAATATCCCGCTTATAATAAGGAATGGCTATATTGCCGAAGTAGAGCAGAATGACGCTACGAAAGAAAGCGGCGATGCCAAAGTAACTGCCGAGTATACAGGTAGGCTGTATACCCGCGACCAGCTGCTTGTAACAGGATTGCTTGACGGCGAAGAAGTAAGCTTTATCATCAACCACTGGCCGTCACGTTCTGGTGGCGAAAAGAAAAGTTCCCCCAACCGCGAAGCTGCGGCAGCACTTAACAAAAAGATAATCGACTCGCTATACAAAATTAATCCCAACACGAAGCTGATCACAATGGGCGACCTTAATGACGGCCCATACAACAACAGCATTAAAAAAGTGCTTGGTGCCAAAGGCAAAAAGGATGAAGTGAGGCCGGGCGGACTTTATAACCCAATGGAAGACATGTCGGCCAAGGGTATCGGATCGCTGGCTTACCGCGATGCGTGGGACCTTTTTGACCAAATGATCGTTACTGAACCGCTTATCAAAAAAGATTATTCATCATTCCGTTTCTGGAAGGCAGGGGTTTACAATAAAACGTTCCTAATGCAGCCATCGGGACAATATAAGGGCTATCCACTGCGCAACTCGAACGGCGAAGTAGGGTTTAGCGACCACTTCCCGGTATACCTTTACCTTATAAAAGAAATAAAATAAAGATACTAAACCGGCCATTGAGCCGGTTTTTTTTGGTGTTTACCCGCCCGATGCTATCGCGCATTTCCCCAAAGCAAAAGAAGCAACAGCCCTATAGACAGGTTCATAAACTGATCTAATTTTCATTGCAGTAGCATGTTTTGCAGGCACGTCCCGGCTGCCTCTCCTTGGGAGAGGGTTGGGGGTGAGGGCTTTTTCGTTCCTCATGATTTTTATCATTCTTTTAAGCCATTATCTGCGTACCTTAGTGCTACTTAAAATTTAGATCTATGGCACTGCTCAAACCCTTCAATCTCAATAAATGGATCGATGATAACCGCCACCTGCTCCAGCCGCCTGTAGGGAATAAGAACATATACCCGCTGGCCGATGATTATATAATAATGGTCGTGGCCGGGCCTAATGCACGTAAGGACTTCCATTATAACGAAACTGAAGAACTGTTCTACCAGTTAGAAGGCAGCATCAAAGTGATCGTACAGCACGAAGGCGAACGTAAGGAAATGGAACTGCATGCCGGAGATATGTACCTGCATCCTGGAAAAGTGCCGCATTCACCCGTGCGTAGCGAAGGGTCAATAGGCCTGGTCATAGAAAGGGTGCGGGCCGGAAGAGGGTTTACCGATGGGCTTTTATGGTTCTGCGAAAATTGCAACCACAAGCTGTATGAGGTTTATTTTGAACTGAAGGATATCGAAAAAGATTTCCTGCCGCACTTCAAACATTTTTATAATTCTGAAGAACTGCGAACCTGCGGTAAATGCGGCCACGTCATGGAAGCCGATCCGCGGTATACGGTTTAGTTCAGGGTTCCGGGGTTGGCAATTAACCTGAATAAAATTTTATCCTAAAGGCACAGAGATTTCACAAGGCGTTGTGCATTCTGTGCATTCTCTCTTTGTACCATTGTGGTAAAAAACCAACCAAGTACTGGTAATTTATTCCTTCAAGATCCCTTTAGAGTCTTTGCGTCTTCTTTCGTGCATATTCGCGAAATAGGATCCTTTGCATAATGATCACCAAACATTCACTTAATCACCAACAAATTATCAGAAACACAAAAAAGATATATCTTTGCCCAAAATAACATTAAACTACAAAAAAGTTACAATGGCAACACTTACAGATCAGTTCGGTATACAGGAAGCGCTGGCTTCATTGGGAATAAAAGAAATAAACGAAGGAACATCGACCGGCAGCAAAAGCTTTGCCAACGGTAAAATAATAGAATCGTACTCGCCTGTAGATGGTACACTTATCGCGAAAGTACAGGCATCTACTGCTGACGATTATCAGGCGGCAATGGCCAAAGCCGAAGAAGCATTTAGAACATGGAGGCTGGTACCGGCACCTAAGCGTGGCGAGATCGTGCGCCAGATGGGCGATGAGCTTCGCAAGCATAAAGATGCATTGGGACAACTGGTATCGTATGAAATGGGTAAGAGCCTTCAGGAAGGCCTTGGTGAGGTTCAGGAAATGATCGATATCTGCGATTTTGCAGTGGGACTTTCACGCCAGCTGTACGGGCTGACCATGCACAGCGAAAGGCCAATGCACCGTATGTACGAGCAGTGGCACCCGTTTGGTGTGGTGGGCATCATTTCGGCGTTCAACTTCCCGGTAGCGGTTTGGAGCTGGAACTCGATGTTGGCCTGGATATGCGGCGACGTGTGCATCTGGAAGCCAAGCTCGAAAACGCCACTTTGCGGTATTGCCTGCCAAAACATTATAAGGAACGTATTAGAAAGGAATAATGTGCCGGAAGGTGTTAGTTGCCTTGTGACAGGTAATGAGTCAGGCGACCTTATAAACAATGACAAGCGCATTCCGTTGGTGTCCTTTACAGGGTCAACAAGGATAGGCCGCCACGTATCCAAAACGGTAGCTGAGCGTTTTGGCAACACCATTCTTGAATTGGGTGGAAACAATGCCATCATAGTATCAGAACATGCCGATATCTCTATGGTATTGGTTGGTGCAGTATTCGGTGCTGTAGGTACTGCCGGACAAAGGTGTACGTCTACCCGCAGGCTGATCATTCATGAGAGTGTATACGACAAAACGGTTGAAGTATTGAAAAGCGCTTACGGCCAGCTGAAAATAGGCAATCCGCTTGACAGCAATAATCACGTAGGCCCGCTTATCGATAAAGGTGCGGTGAACGATTACCTGAACGCCATTGAAAAAGCGAAGCAGGAAGGCGGAAAGATCATTGTTGAAGGCGGTGTGATGGAAGGCGAAGGCTACGAAAGCGGTTGCTACGTGAAGCCGTGCATTATTGAGGCCGAGAACCATTTCCACATCGTACAGGAAGAGACTTTCGCACCGATACTTTATATAATGAAGTACAGCACGATCGAACAGGCTATCGAATTGCAGAATGGTGTGCCGCAAGGGCTATCTTCGTCGATATTCACCAACAATATGCGCGAGATGGAGTTGTTCCTTTCTCAGGCAGGTTCGGATTGTGGTATCGCCAATGTGAACATCGGTACTTCGGGTGCTGAGATCGGCGGTGCTTTCGGTGGTGAAAAAGAAACAGGCGGTGGCCGCGAGAGTGGATCTGATGCCTGGAAAGCTTACATGAGGAGGCAGACCAATACGATCAACTACGGTACGCAGCTGCCATTGGCACAAGGTATCCGTTTCGATCTCTAATTATAAATTCAACTTATACAGAAAGTCCCGTCTTAACTTTTAAGATGGGACTTTTTTATTTCATATCACGGGATTAATTACCACGGCGTATCGCCATAGTCGCTGAAAAATTTACCTGTCGGGCCATCATCGCCAGTGGTAGCGTACTTCACGATCGGTGCGGCGGCGGCCTCAACTGTTTTATAGCCGGTATGGTTATTGAAATCTGTAGCTGTGTAGCCGGGATTCACACTATTCACCTTAAAGCAGGTGTCCCGCAGTTCATAAGCCAGTACAACGCTATACATATTAAGCGCAGCCTTCGAAGAGTTATATGCCGCAAGCTTAACTTCATAATGGCGTGACTGCGGGTCGGCGTTAAAGCCCAGCGAACCCAAATCACTGGATACATTTACAATACGTGGCGCATCAGACTTCCTTAATAACGGCAAAAATGCCTGTGTCACTGCTATCACTGCAAAAAAGTTAGTTTCAAATACGGCTTTCAGATTCTCCTGAGTCACATTGCTGCCGTCCTGCGGGTAAGTCCCCGGGATCCCCGCATTATTGACAAGGACATCAAGGTGTGGAATTTTTCCTGAAAGTTCTTCTGCCGCATAGCTGATGGATCCTGCATCGGTAACCTCTAGCACTATTGCCTCAACATCGTCAAACCCTGCCGCTTTTAGCTCGTTTACTGCTGTTTCTCCTTTTACGGCATCCCTGCTCCCAATGAATACTTTATATCCTGCGGCGAGCAATTGTCTTGCCGTTTCAAAACCGATGCTTTTATTAGCGCCAGTGATCAATGCTGTTTTTTTCATTTTATATTGTTTTTAATTACAGCACAAAGTTGAGGCAGCCTGATGGATCAAATTTTGCCATTTGGCAAAAAAAACACATAGAGCCCATTTATCTGGATTTATGGTTTGCCACCCACCCCAGATCGTATTCGAGTGAAGGTGCCCCCCTCTCCTTAGGAGAGGGGTTGGGGGTGAGGCCTATTTCTTCCGTATCCGGCTTAGGGACGATTGTGTTATCCCCAGATACGAAGCCAGCGAGGATAAAGGTATCCTGTTGGCCAGGCCCGGATATCGTGTCAGGAATGCCTTGTAACGCTCGGTGGCATCCTGTGTGAGCATCATTGCGCTTGCGGCAGCCTTGAACGAAAGTCCCTGGGTCGCAATTTTAGTAAAGATCTCATTCCACGGAATGATAGTGCCGGCAAGGTAATGATAATCCGCTTTTTCAAAAATGATCAGGCGGCAGTCAGTAACCGCTTCGGTATAGGCAGTTGAAGGGATCTCGTTATAAAAGCTGTCCATGTCGACCACAAATGAACCTTCTACCATAAAATAACGTGTAAAATCCTCGCCATTTTTTCCATAATAACACAAGCGGATCGCACCATCCGTCAGGTAACCCACCTGTTTTGCTATTTTCCCGGCCTCGTGAAAGTGATCGCCCTTTTTAACGTGCAGTTCTTTGGCACGCTCTTTTATGAGGGCTATCTGTTGCGGATTAAGGCTGCCGTACTGCAGCAGTTTATTGATAAGTTGTTCCATGCAATAAAGATAGTTAGAGCTGGTATTATATTATTTGCCATTTGGTAAAAATGATGAGGCCACGCAACCATCAGATATTTCCTGCATCTTACTAATATCAAAAAACGTATCAGTAGTGTTTATTTCCCAATGAAAGAAGGATTTCAAAAGAGGTCCTTCTTTCTGTTTTATATCTATCCCGGCGTCGCTACGAATTAGGTTGACAGGAATTAAGATCTCCCTGTCGGCACGTCCCGCTTCCCCTCTCTTTTGGAGAGGGGGTAGGGGGTGAGGCTTAATTATTCTAAATACAAATTACATCCGAAATTTTGATAATTAGGAAATTCCCCTACATTTGCACCCGATTATTAACAAGAACAAAATTTAAAAGTCACAACAATGCGTTTTACACTATCAACATATGAGCTTAAAAATGTGGGAAGCATCCCTCATTATGGCCCGGGTTGTGCGTGCCGAAATTTTGGATAGACGTATCTGAATATAAAATATAGCAACCCGGACCCTTAAAGGCTCCGGGTTTTTTTATGCACATGACCAAATACATTTTAAACGACATACAGGACAATTCGCTGATGGCTGCCCTATGGCAGGCGCATCACGCAGGACCGCACATTCCCTTGTGAAAGGAGGAATACTGCCTATTCGTAGGTAAAGCCCGGTCCCATTATGATCCGGGCTTTTTTATTATAGATATATGAAATTTTAGGAACGAGTAAGCCGGCATGAGTTCCCCTTTCCTTTGTAGAGGGGCTGGGGGTGAGGCTATAAACAAAAGGCAATGGAAACACAAAGCACAGCAATACCGATAGCAGTTAGGCACAGTTTTCCCGATCTGGTGGAAAGGCTGTTTCTCGAAAATCCGGTCCCAAATTATAATGGTACCTCATTGGAATGTGCCATTCGGTTCTATTTAGCGGATCTGGGAGCACATGAGTGGAGGCGCGATGCCTTCCGTACGCTGCTGCTGCACCTTTACGCTAAAAAATGCTACGCTGTGCTGCGTAACCCGGCCTTTATACATATCGTGGCTAATATCGCTGCATTTGGGAACAAAATGATAAGGCCTGTTGAAGAATGGAAAAAGGACAGCCTTACTGCCGAAGGGCAATTGGCATCGGTGATACGGCACTGCTTTGCAAAGTATGATGTGCCGGAGTTTATGGAATATGCCTTTGCCGATACGAACCGGATACACATGTATTGCTACATAAAGCTGGGCCGTGGTGACAGCGTACAGTCTTAGGGTATTATCCCTGATGGCTTTACGGCAAAAATGGCGCACGCGTTCCGGAACACGCCAAAGCATTTTACCATAGTGCAGGCGATACGGCGGGCACAAGCCATAGGCTGTCATGCAACACCTGCAAGGGCCGAAGCCGTAGCATGGGCGCATGAGCTGGAACGGTTCCAAAACCCGGTATTCGCGCTTGCTGTGATACGATTCGTATCTAAAGTGGAACAACACATAGCTTTTGACGAGCTGCAACGGGTGCTGGAATACCTGAACGCCATGTATGTGGCTGATAACGCGTACGATCTTAAGGGACGGACGTGGGTATCTATAGCTAAAAGGGCTGCTGAATACCATGCCGAACTTGCCAAAAGACGGGCGGCGGAACAGTTCAGCGACTGGGAGCTATGCACTGTTAAAGACTATGAGGTTGAAAAGGAAAGCGGTATCTTTAGGATGATGCAGCTGGGTACATCACAGGCATTGTATGATGAAGGCGCGGAACAGTCGCACTGCGTAGCCGACTATGCCTATGATTGTACCATTGGCAGCGTTGCGATATTCTCACTACGGAAGTACATTCCCGGCGAAGAGGGCTGCGACATCCTGGCAACGATAGAAGTAGCTATCGAAACCATGGCAATAGTACAGGCTAAGGCGAAATTCAATGATGAGCCTTCGGAAGAAGCGTTCGCCGTAATAATGGAATGGGCTAAAGCTGAAGGCCTGGCAAACCGGATCTGTTATGAAGAATATGATGATCCTGTACAGCCCGTGGAGCCGCTGCAGTACCAGGAAGGCCATTTGGTACCCGGGCGTGCAGCAGCACCGCCACCGCCACTACATGAGGAGCCGGTTTACTATAACAGGCAGCATTACACCTCCTCATCAGATGACGACAGCTGGAAATAAATTATCTTTTTTATAATAAAGATGATCATCTTAATGGCAAAGTGCAGCAGTACATCATAGCTGCTGCACTCACTAATTAAAATTTAAAAAATTATGGCAAAATTAAAACTAAGAGGCAAAGACCTCATCGAAATAGGATATCCGCAAAACAAGTCTATCAGCATTGCTATCGACATTATGCAGAAGCATTTTAAAAAGGAAACGAAGCCCAGGGCGCTCGCGATGCTGAAGGAAGTGTTGGATGATCCTTCAAAATACAAAGGTGACGGAACGTTCGGGAAAATTTCCGAAGCGCTGCTCGAAGCCAACAAGACAGAGGCACGCCAGCTGAACACGACACGTGCGCCCTTCACCATATTTGGCGAGAACGAAATTGAGGCAGGCGCCAAAGAGCAGCTCTTCACAGCACTAAAGCTCCCGATCTCGAAAGCCGGTGCATTAATGCCGGATGGACATTCGGGCTATGGGCTGCCTATTGGCGGTGTGCTGGCAACAGAGAATGCCGTGATACCCTACGGCGTTGGTGTAGACATAGGGTGCCGTATGTGCCTGAGTATTTTCGACATCAGCCCATCGTTCATTGAAGGGCATAAGGATAAGTATGCAGGCATACTCGAAACGCACACAAAATTCGGTCCTAGCGAAGTCCACCGAAGCCCCAAT
This sequence comes from Flavobacterium sp., assembly GCF_052437795.1. GTDB lineage: Bacteria > Bacteroidota > Bacteroidia > Flavobacteriales > Flavobacteriaceae > Flavobacterium. The sequence goes on along the minus strand of NZ_JBQVPA010000009.1, from coordinate 55,677 downwards.
GACCACGAGATATTTGAGCGCGATGCGTTCAGGGAAATTCCGCTACTGAAAAAGCTCAAAACCAAAGCATTCCAGCAATTGGGTAGCTCCGGTGGAGGCAACCACTTTGTGGAGTTCGGCATTGTGGAAGTATTGGGAGAGGAAAATGAGTTCAATGTACCGCCTGGACAGTATGTGGGGGTGCTGTCGCACAGCGGGTCACGCGGTCTTGGCGCCAATGTGGCAAAGCAGTATACCGAGCTCGCCATGAAGCGAACGCCGTTGCCTAAAGAAGCGCGGCACCTGGGCTGGCTGGACCTTGATACCCACGACGGTCAGGAGTACTGGATCGCGATGAACCTCGCCGGCGATTATGCATCGGCGTGCCACCACGATATCCATAAGCGCATTGCAAAGGCTTTGGGCGAAAGGCCGCTGGCCATGATCGAGAACCACCACAATTTTGCGTGGAAGGAGATCGTAGATGGTCAGGAACTTATCGTGCACCGCAAAGGGGCAACACCAGCACAAAAGAACGTGCTGGGCATCATACCGGGTTCAATGACCGCGCCGGGCTATATCGTGCGGGGGAAGGGCAACCCGCTGTCGCTGAGTTCGGCGTCGCATGGTGCAGGCAGGCAAATGTCGCGTACTGTGGCCAAGCGTTCCATCACTCAAAGCGAGCTCAAAAAAGTGCTGAAAGATAATGGTGTAACGCTTCTTGGCGCAGGCCTCGACGAAGCCCCCATGGCCTATAAGGACATCAAAAAAGTCATGGCGCACCAAACAGAGCTGGTGGATGTGGTAGGTACTTTCCTCCCTAAGATCGTGAGGATGGACAGGGGATAGCTGTAGCACCTGCAAGGTTTTCAAAACCTTGAAAGTGTTTTTAACGAATTATAAATCAATCAACCTGCAAGGTCTCAAAGACCTTGCAGATTAATAAAGATCAATAACATGGGAATTTCTACCTACGAAGTGATGTACATCCAGGCAAAGGACAATTACCCTTACAATGTGGATGAATGCATCGAAAAGCTGCACTATGTGATCGCTGCCGACAGCGAACATACTGGTGCGCAGTTCCTGATGGGTAAAATATATGAGGAGCAGCTCGAGGACTACAAGCAGGCCGAGTATTATTACAGGATGGCGCTGTACGTTGACAACAGCTACCTGCCGGCGTATTACCAATATGCCGAAATGCTCATCAACCTTAACAGGATAGACGAGGCACTGAAGATTATTGCTCGGGAAAACTGTACCCGGTGCGGATATGGCGATGCTCGGATGCTTATCGGGATCTTTGTATGAAAAGTACGAAATGTACAGTACCGCGATCGATCGCTATACCGATGCTAAGAAAGCTGCCATGAATACCTACTACATGGAAAGCATGGACGACCACATAAAAAGGGTGAAAGACAAGCAGCGCCTGGATAAAAGATCCAGAAAGAAGGAAGCCAAAGCAAAGAAAGAGAAAAAGGCTTCATAAATATTCCAAACGCCAAAGGTTTTCAAACCTTTGGCGTTTATATTTTAATTCGCGTTCCTTATTTACCGGGGGATCAGGCGGCCTAATTCCTCCCCTTTTCATCAGGATACAGTTCATGTACCGGGTCGCTTTGCCAGTACTCTTTTGTATCGGCATCCAGTATGGTCAGCGGGCCTTTAAAAGCCGCACCGGTATCTACATTCCAAATATTGGCCTTTTGTACGGGCACGGTCTCCCCAATCCGGGTTACAGGCGTATGGCCGATAAAGATCTCTTTGTAATGCGTAAACCGCTTAGGGTACAGCGGGTCGTCATGTCCTATATTTGTATCCAGGCACAAGGCTGTTTCCCAAAGTGTCCTGTCCCAATAGAACATACGCGAAAAATATTCATTCTTAACCCCGTTCAGGTTGGTAAATCCGGCATGCACAAAAAGGCGGTTGTTATCATCGAGATAATAATCGGCAAGGCTTTCGAGAAAAAGGATGTGTACCTGCTTTTTATCATTGTCCAGCTTGTTGTAGCTATCCATGGTCATGCGACCGCCGTGGCTAAACCACTCTTCGCTATATTCGCCCGTTTTTAGCCATCGCATCAGCAGGTCGTCGTGGTTGCCACGTATGAAGATGCAGTCCTGTTCCGACTTCAGCCGCATAAGGTAGTCGATCACTTCGGGCGACTGCCCCCAGCCATCCACATAATCCCCCAGAAATATCAGGCGATCGGAACTGGTAACTTTCGCCCTATCCAAAATTTGCCTTATTGCCTTATAGCTTCCGTGAACGTCGCCAATAACTAAATTCCTGCCCATAGAAATAAATAAACTGAATTGTAAATTTAAACTTTTACGCACTAGTAAAGGTTTGAAATTTTGTGTATTTAAAAAATATTAACTTTAGAGCAAAACCAACGCTATGAAAAATAACTACTTACTGCTATCACTATTGTCCGCACTAACCGGCTACGGTCAGTTTCCACAGGGCTTTGAGAATAATGGTGACCAACTTTCGCCGGGATGGTCACAGTTAAACATTGCCGGTCCTCAGGCCTGGTGGAGAATATCTGAGGCAGGTAATACTCAGGAGCCTCCTTACGAAGGCAGCCGTGCGGCCTATCTCGCACCCGAAGATGTTGCAACAGGCACATCGGAAGACTGGCTGGTGACACTTCAATTCATTGTGCCGGAAAATGCCCAGTTCACTTTCTACTCAAGGCTTTTGCAGGAAGGTGACCAGGGGACAACCTACAGGCTGATGCTGCACCTGGGCAATACTCCCTCTGACCCTGCATCCTATATTCAATTGCAACATTGGACAGAATTACAAATTAATCCGGAACAATTGCAATATACGCCAGTTACAGTACCAATTCCGGCAATGTATAGCGGTATGCAGGCATACATTGCCTTTGTAATGAATGGCGATAATGGTGATGGTTGGCTTGTGGATGATGTGGGTATACAGGGAATTATGGGGAGTCAGGAAGTAAATATAAAAAGCAGCCTTTCATTTTACCCCAATCCTGTAAAAGACCGCCTTTTCATTACCGGAACTGATGAGGTGCTATCCCTGCATGTGGTTGACAGCAATGGCCGGGAGTGCATTACTAATTCAGGGAAAGGATTTATTGACATGAGCGGACTGGCAGCGGGATTGTATATCGTAAAGGCTGTTACGGCTAAAGGTACAGTGATCCGTAAAGTGCTTAAAGAGTAGTATCCTCGTCGCTAACGCTGTCGTATTTCATTTTACGTAAAACCCGCATGGCTTCCTTAAAAGACACATACACTTCCTGGTCGGGATAGGCTTTCAGGAGTGGCTTGGCTTCCCCGAGCCTGCGCTTGGCCTCGGTAAATCCGTTCAGGTGGCATATCATCAGGGTCGAAGGCAGGTTACGAAGGTCTTTCTGCTCACTTCCCGATAGTGGCACACCCTTCTCCAGCTTTGCCAGCAGCGCGACATTCGAATTATAAATGTGGAACATCATCTTCCGGTTGTATTGCGGCGGGTCGAACAATAGCGTGGTATCTATGGTATAATACCCATTTTCCCTGAAATTGATGCTTACTTCCTCCAGCGGGTAATAGCTTGTTTTGTCGTTCAGGCCGAGGGCCACATATTCGGTGATCGAAAAAGTATCGTCGGTATAGTCAATGCTTACTTCATCTAAAGCCGAGTAGAACAACTTGACCTGTTCGTTAATAAGCTCAATGTCCACACGCGAAAAATACGTTTTTCCCTTAACTACTTTTTTGTTTCCTGCCCAGCAGACGATGAACAGCTCCTGGAACACTTTATATTTGGCGGTCATGTCCTTATGGCGATTAGTAATGAAGTCCATCACGCCCTCCAGCGTATGCTCGATGCTGTTGCGAGAGCCATTCTCTATTTGGGCCACCACATCGGCATTGGCAAAGCTTTCATCATGCACATTTTCCATTTCTGCCGGAATGGAATTACTGCCCCTTCGCACAAACACCGCCCCTGCCGGGATAGTATACACTGCCTTTTTAAAATATGATGTGTTAGGATCCTGCTTGGGTTTTATCGTTACCAGCCCTACGACCTTGTCTTTCGCCAGGCTGGGGAATGGTACGTTTTCATATTGTATTGCCGGCGGGTTTTCGAGATAGGCATTGACCAGGTTCTGGATACGGCTATCGTCGTAGAAGTCGGTACCCGTTATGGCATTGTCCTGATCTTCCACCCCCACAACGATGTAGGAGTTGTTCGAGGGATTGGAATTGGACAGTGCGCAGATGTGCTTCACGAATTTTCCTTTGCCCTCCTTGGTATGCAGGTTCAGCTGGCGCTTCTTATCATAAAAGCTGCTCTCATCGTTGTGGGCCAGCAGGTTTTTTATAAGGAGGCGTTTATTTATCATGAAATTTCAGATTTCAAAATGTAGATCTCAGATTTTACGGGTAACCATTGTAGCACTGGCTTGTGCGGTGGGTAAAACAAGCATGTCCGCGATATTAACATGATATGGCCTTGTTACAACGAAGAGGATTATATCCGCAATATCTTCTGCTTTTAGCGGTTCCATGCCTTTATACACGTTTTCTGCCCTTTGCGTATCCCCTTTAAAGCGTACTTCGGAGAATTCGGTATTTACCATTCCGGGGTTTATCGCCCCTACGCGGATGCCGTACTGGTTAAGGTCCATGCGCATTCCCTGGTTGATGGCATCTACCGCATGTTTGGTGGCAGCGTATACATTGCCATTAGGATAGACTTCTTTCCCTGCAATTGACCCAATATTAATGATATGCCCCGCCCTGCGTTCCACCATACCGGGAATCACTTCTTTAGAAACATACAGCAGCCCTTTAATGTTGATGTCGATCATGGCATCCCAGTCGTCCACATCGCCGTTCTCAATCGGGTCGAGGCCGTGGGCATTGCCGGCATTGTTTATAAGGATATCGATATTTGCAAAGTCATCTGGGATGGATGCTATGGCGGCTTCCACGTCTTTTCGGTCGCGCACATCGAAATTAAGCGTATGCACTTTCGTCAGCGCCGAGAACTCGTCCTGCAATTCGGCCAGGCGGTCTTCCCTTCGCCCGCACAGTATGATCCTGAAATGATTTTTGGCCATCAGCCTTGCCGTCGCCCTGCCTATGCCGCTTGTTGCCCCTGTTATTAATGCTGTCTTCATTGTTATTTCAGATTTCAGATTTTTTGATTTGCTTCGCCAGTTCGGGCGTTGACCTCGGGTCAGATTGAGCTTCACTCAAACGTCAGATATTTCATCCCTGCGAAATTCCCCCTTTGGGAGTTAGGGGGCTGATTTAGAGGGCTTACGGAACCTTCGTCCCCATACTTTCCGTCCATATCGCGAACCAGTCCTCTAGGTCCAGTTGCAACTGCGTAGCTTTCATTTGTTGCTTTAACCTGTCAGTATTAGTAGAGCCAGTAACAGGAATTATTCCTGCCGGGTGCTGCATGATCCAGGCCAGCAAGATCACATCGGCGGTAGCTTCATATTTTTCCACCAGTTCCAAAAGCAGCAGCTTCAGGCGTTCCGACCGCTCTGTTTCCGCTTTGAATACCGAACCAATCGGGCTCCAGGCCAGCGGCTTTATCCCATTTACCTGCATCTGATCCAGGCTGCCGTCGAGCATCGGTTCAAAATGCGTGGCAGAAAACTCGATCTGGTTGCAGAACACCTCTGTGCGCGAACGGATGAGGTCGGTTTGGCTGCTGGTAAAGTTCGACACCCCGAACTCTTTTATCTTGCCTTCGCGTTTCAGCTTTTCCACAGCTTCGGCTATTTCATCCGGTTGCATGAGCGGGCTTGGGCGGTGCAGTAAAAGTATGTCAAGATGATCGGTCCGCAGGAATTTCAGCGAATTCTCGGCACTCCAAATAATGTAATCCTTCGAATAGTCATAATGCTTCACCTTGTTCTCACGGTCGCCCAATGTGTGCTGAATGCCACATTTGGATATCAGCTGTATGGTTTCGCGTGGTATGCCGCTTTCGGCGAATGCCCTGCCAAAATCTGCTTCCGTAGTATAGCCTCCGTAAATGTCGGCATGGTCAAAAGTGGTAATGCCATAACCGATGCATTCGTGCATCAGCTGTATCATTTGGGTAGTGTTGAAGTTGGCCAGCCACACGCCCCAGTTCATCGTTCCCGCAATTATAGGGGACAGGTTTACGCTCATCAGGATAGAATGTTATTTAAAGAGCCATAAAAATAGGAAAAATAGTATCGGCAATAGGATGGCCTGTGTACTTTCCTGTTAATGTTTAACAACTCGTTAACAAACCTAAAATATATTAAAAGTCTATTTGTTTCGTTAGCTTTACATCATTAAATTCACACCTCCAAAAAATTTCAGGACATGGATGAAAATAACGCAGCTTTAGACATAAGGGCTATCAACGAGAAAATAGAACGTGAAAGTGCCTTTGTCGACCTGCTCACAATGGAAATGAACAAGGTCATAGTAGGCCAGAAATATATGATCGAACGCTTGCTGATAGGGCTACTCGGGCAGGGGCACATATTGCTCGAAGGCGTACCCGGCCTTGCCAAAACGCTTGCCATTAATACGCTTTCGCAGGCAATACACGGTAGCTTCAGCCGCATACAGTTCACGCCCGACCTGCTTCCTGCCGATGTGGTGGGAACCATGATCTACAACATTAAGCAAAACGAGTTTACCATAAAGAAGGGCCCGATATTCGCCAACTTCGTCCTTGCGGACGAGATCAACCGTGCCCCTGCCAAAGTACAGAGCGCACTGCTGGAGGCCATGCAGGAAAAACAGGTGACCATTGGCGAAGAAACCTTCAGGCTGCAGCAGCCATTTTTGGTAATGGCCACGCAAAACCCGGTGGAACAGGAAGGGACCTACCCATTGCCGGAAGCGCAGGTGGACCGTTTCATGCTCAAAGCCGTTATCGATTACCCTAAAATGGATGAAGAGCGCCTGGTGATACGCCAGAACCTGAAAGGGGCATTTGAAAAAGTGAACCAGGTGGTTTCGATAGAGCAGATATTGCGCGCGCAGCAAACAGTTCGCGAAGTATATATGGACGAGAAGATCGAGAAATACATACTCGATATCGTGTTCGCTACCCGTTACCCCGAAAAATACAAGCTGGAAAAGATCAAGCCCTGGATCAGCTTTGGTTCCTCGCCAAGGGGAAGCATCAACCTTGCCGTGGCTGCCAAGTGCTACGCGTTCATCAAGCGACGTGGCTTCGTGATCCCCGAAGATGTTCGCGCTGTAGTATATGACGTATTGCGCCACAGGATAGGCATCACTTATGAGGCCGAAGCCGAGAACATCACCTCAATAGACATCATCAATAAGATCATTAATGAGGTTGAGGTACCATAGACCGTCATAAGGTCAAATGTCATAAGGTCTAAAAGCCTCGGCCACAACTTTATGACTTTACAAACTTTAGACTTTACGACTACCTATGGATACAAAAGAGATATTAAAAAAAGTCCGCAAAATAGAGATAAAGACCCGGAGGCTGAGCGATCACATCTTTTCGGGAGAATATCACACGTCGTTTAAGGGGCGGGGCATGACCTTTAGCGAGGTGCGCCAGTACCAGTTTGGGGATGATGTGCGTGCTATCGACTGGAACGTGACCGCACGCTATAACGAGCCTTACATAAAGGTTTTTGAGGAGGAACGCGAGCTGACGATGATGCTGATGGTGGATGTGAGCGGGTCGGAGAGCTTCGGGTCACAAACCCAATTCAAGAGGGACCTGGTGACGGAAATTGCCGCGACCATGGCATTCTCGGCTACGCAGAATAATGATAAAATAGGGCTGATACTCTTTTCGGATAAAATAGAACTGTATGTGCCGCCCAAAAAAGGGAAGTCGCATGTGCTGCGCATCATACGCGAGCTGATCGAATTTAAGCCGGAGAGCCAAAAGACCGACCTTTCTCAGGCGCTGAAGTTCCTCTCGGGCGTGCAGAAGAAAAAGGCCATCGTATTCCTGATATCCGACTTTATGGATGCCGGATATGAGCATACGCTGAAGATCGCTTCTAAAAAGCACGACATTACAGGCGTGAGGGTTCATGACATCCGCGAGGAAAAAATGCCCGACATCGGTTTTGTGGAAATGGCGGATGCCGAAACGGGCGAAGTGGTATCGGTAGATACCGGGTCAAAAGCCGTGCGGGTGCAGTATGAAAAACATTATGCCGAAAGGGTTCACTATTTTAGGGAAACCTTTAGCAGGTGCGGTGCCGGGACGGTGAGCGCACAGGTAGGGGGATCGTATGTGACCAAACTGCTGGGTTATTTTAAAAGCAGGGGTTAAAGGATATGGGAATACACAAAATAAAAATATACATAGGCATTTTACTGCTGGCAGCCACTACGGCTTTTGCGCAGCAGCCCGCCGTTCAGGCCAGTATCGACTCGACCAAGATAAGGATCGGGTCGCAGTTCAACCTTACGCTGAAGGCTACGGCCAATAAAGGCGCGAAGGTAAGCTTCCCGGCAGGTAAGAATTTCGGGCAGCTGGAAGTATTGGAAGCCTATCCGACCGATACCATAGAGAAGGATGGCCTGTATGAGCTGGTAAAAAAATACGGATTAACGCAGTTCGATTCCGGGAGGTACGAGATCCCGAAATTACCGGTCATCATCAATAACAAAACGTTCCAGACCACGCCGCTTACCATTGAGGTAAACAACATTGTAGTGGACACCCTGAAGCAGAAGCTGTACGACATCAAGCCCGTTATTGCGGCCGGATCGCGCAGCTGGCTATGGCTGTACATCCTGGGTGGCATTGTCGTTTTGGGCGGCATTGGCTATTTAGTTTTCCGTTATTACAAAAAGATCAAGCCCGTAAAAGAGGTAAAGCAGGAATATGTTTCGCCAAAGGAAAAGGCGCGCATCAGCTTTAACCGACTCGAAAGGGCCGACCTGCTGTCGAAAGGCGAAGTGAAGGAATACTACAGCGAACTGGCGAACATTGCCCGTACCTATCTGGAAGAGACCATCCGCATCCCGGCGATGGAAAGCACCACGACCGAACTCATTGATGCCATGCGCGAAGCCATTGCCCGCAAGGACATGCGTATTGATGAGTCGATTTACGAAGAACTGGAAAAAGTGCTCCGCAATGCCGACATGGCCAAATTTGCCCTTTCGCGTGCGGCCGACCACATCATCACGCAGGACAGGAGCAGGATTGAGAATACCATCAATGTCATCGACAAAAACCTCCCTGTTGAGGTGGAGCCAACAGAGCCATCGGAGGAAGAAAAAGCCAGACAGGCAGAGATACTATTGCAAAAGAAAAAGAGGCAGCGGGTACTTGCCATTAGTGGCGGAATAGTGGGACTGATCATAGGTATATCCATTTACATTGGCATTACCAGAGGGTTCGACTTCCTGAAGGATAACATCATTGGCCACCCTACCAAAGAACTGCTCGATGCGGAATGGGTAAAGAGTGAATATGGCATACCGCCAGTGACCATTGAAACGCCAAAGGTACTGAAGCGGAATAATGAAGTGTACAAATACATTTCGAAAGAAGCGGCGCAGAACATCAGCGAAATGCAGCTGTTCGAGTATGGCTCATTGTTTGATAACTTCCATATTGGGGTCGCGACGACCGTGTACAAGCAGCCTGTGGACATTGACCTCTTTAAACTGTTTGATGCTACCGCGAAAGATTGGGAATCGAGGGGAGCGACCGGCATCCTCCAAAAACAGGAAGGCTTTAAGACCGGAAAAGGTACGGAAGGCCTGCGTGCTTACGGAACCATGACCCTGCCGGACCCTATTACCAAGGAAAAGAAAAGGGCTGCGTATGAGATAATGTATTTCAAGCAGCAGCAGGGCCTTCAGCAGGTGATCATCATCCACGAAGAAAATGACCGCTATGCCAAAGATATTACAGAGCGCATCAAAAGATCCATAGAGTTTACCCAGGAAAAAGAGGAGGGGCAGCAAGGCCCTGACGGCCAACAGGGTGACGGGCAAGATGACGTCCAGCAATCGGATAACCAACAGCAACCATGAGCGAGATAACATTTCTACATCCCGGGTTTTTTTGGCTGCTGCTATTGCTTCCGTTAGCTGCGGGCTGGCATTTCCTGAAAAGGAAGCAACAGTCGGCTACACTGCGCATCAGTTCGGTGCAGGGCTTTAAGGCCGCGCCGTCGCTCAAGGCAAAACTAAAGCCGGCATTGTTCATCATCAGGCTTTTAGCGATGGCATGCATGATCGTGGCGCTGGCCCGTCCGCGCACTGCCGATGTGAGCAGTAAGGCGGGATCGGTAAACGGGATCGACATTGTGCTTGCCGCCGATGTTTCGAGCAGTATGCTCGCAAAAGACCTGAAGCCCAATCGCTTTGATGCCCTGAAAAAGACCGCTGCCGAATTTGTGGAGGCACGTACAAACGACCGCATAGGGCTGGTATTGTATGCTGCCGAGGCCTATACCAAAATACCCGTTACCAGCGACAAGCAGTTGGTAAAGCAGGCAATAGAGTCGATAGAGTTTGGCAACCTAATGATAAAGGACGGTACAGCCATAGGCACCGGACTGGCAACCGCCGTAAACCGCCTAAAGGAGAGCAAAGCTAAGAGCCGCATCATTATCCTGTTAACGGATGGTGTGAACAATGGCGGGTCTATAGAACCGAAAACTGCCGCTTCCATCGCCAAAGAATACGGGCTTAAAGTGTACACCATCGGTATTGGTACTAACGGCAATGCCGAATTTCCGTGGCAGGTTGACCCTTTTAGCGGGGAGATCATCTACAAAATGGCGCCCGTGAAGATCGACGAGCAGCTGCTGGAGGACATTGCCAAAGAAACGGGGGGCAGGTATTTCCGTGCGACCGACAACAACAGGCTGGCTGAGATCTATAAGGAGATCGACAAATTGGAAACCAGTGAGATCCCTGAGTTGAAATATTTTAATTACGAGGAAAAATTCCGCATTTTTGTGTGGGCCGCGCTTGGGCTGTTAGTCCTTGAAGCGGTACTGCGCCGGACATTATACCGAAGCTTTATTTAACATGTACGTATTCGATCAACCCCTATATTTCTATCTTCTGGCCATCATCCCGGTGCTGGCAGGGCTGTATGCGTACGACCTGTACTGGAAAAAGAAAAAACAGCGCGAATTCGGTAGCCCTGAGATCGTAGAAAGGCTTTCTCCGGAACGTTCGGCATTCAAATCGGGACTAAAGTTCATCATCATGCTATTGGTGATAACAGGACTGGTACTGGCGTTGGTCAACCCAAGGGCCGGTATGCGGAAGGAAATAGTAAAGACCCAGGGTGCCGACATCGTATTTGCGATAGATGTATCGCTGAGTATGCTTGCCGAGGACGTTGCACCAAACCGCCTCGAAAAAAGCAAGCAGATCGTATCGCAGATCATGAAGCAGCTGGGCGCCGACAGGGTGGGAATAATCGGCTATGCCGGAAGCGCTTTCCCCGTACTGCCGATAACCAATGACTATAGCGTGGCAAAAATGCTGCTGGAAGGCATGGATACTGACATGGTATCGTCGCAGGGCACAGCCATTAACGAGGCGCTGATGATGTCGGCCTCCTATTTTGACGACCCTAAGGCGGGCAAGATGGTAATATTGCTTTCTGATGGTGAGGACCACGGGCAGGACAGTTTTAGCGCTGCCGAGGACCTGGCAGAAAAAGGCATCAAAATGGTTACAGTGGGTATTGGAACTGAAAAGGGTGGCAACATCCCATTAAAGCGCAACGGCGTGACAGAGAGCTTTAAACGCGATAGTGAAGGGCAGATCGTGACCACGAAACTCTTTCCCGCACCATTAAAGGATTTGGCGAAAGCGACAGGCGGCGGCTATGTATCTGGCAACGATAGCCGCGAGGTGGCCGACTATGTGGCCAAGGCGTTGGAGAACATAGACAAAAAAGGATTTGCGTCGAGGCAGATATCGGATTATGATTCGCAATACCAATGGCTCCTGGGCGCGGCACTATTGTTGCTGGTGCTGGACATGTTCCTTTTAGAGCGCAAAACAGCATGGGTAAAGGAACTAAACCTTTTTAACGAGAAAGAATCATGAAGGGACTGATGATGGCGCTGCTGCTTTTTATCGGGGTTGCTGCTTTCGCGCAAAAGCCCGACAATGACATGGCGCGCGGCAACGAGGAATATAAGAACAAGGCGTACCGCAATGCGGAGGCCGATTACAGGATATCGATATCGAAAGAACCGGCTAAGGCATCGGCAGATTATAACCTGGGCAATGCCATATATGAGCAAAAACAGTACAGCGAGGCCCTAATAGCCTATGCGCGGGCGGTAGATAAGGCTGTGACCAAGCCGGATAAGCACAAGGCCTGGCACAATATGGGCAATGTGTTCATGAAAGCGAAGGATTATCAAAAGGCCGTGGAGGCGTATAAAAATGCGCTGCGCAACGACCCGCTGGACGATGAAACGCGCTACAACTATGCCCTCGCTAAAGAGATGCTGGACAAGAACCCTCCTAAGCCGCCAAAACAGGACGACCGCAAGGACCCGCCGAAAGACGATAAGGAGGATAACAAAAGCAATGCCCAGAAAAACCGTGGCGACAGTGGCGAGAAAGCCGACGGCGGTGGCAGCAAGGATACCCCCCAGCCGAAAGGCGGTGGTGAGGGCGCACAGCAAACTAAGGGTGGCGCCGATGAAAAAGGCGATCCCAAACCGGCCAAGGACGACCCATCCAAACAACGAATGGAGAGCCTGCTGGACGCAATGAACAACGAGGAGAAAAAAGTGCAGGACAGGGTAAAAGGTGTGCGGGTCAAGGCACAGCCCAAGAAGCAGGAGAAGGATTGGTAAGCCTCTCCCCGGCCCTCTCAGGTTGCTTCGTCGTTCCTCCTCGCAATGACAGTTCCGGCATAGTTGTGTGCCAGGATTCAGATAAGTTTGTGTAATTCCGCTTTATTGGAAACGTTTGATGATGAAACAAATTGAGGTTTGTATTTTTAAATAATGAAGATATATATAGCATTCATAGTATTTTTTTGCTTCCAGGGGATCTATGCCCAGGTGGAGTTTAAGGCTATTCCCGAAAGGACCACGCTTGGCATCAACGAAACCATGAAACTGGAATTCACCATGAACGAGGATGGTGACAACTTTAACCCACCATCGTTCAAAGGCTTTAATGTTTCGGGGCCGATACAGTCGTTCAACTACCTCTGGGTAAATAAAAAACAGACGTATAATAAGGTTTATACTTACTTCCTGACCCCAACCTCGCGCGGGACATTTACCATTGGGCAGGCTACCATCGAAATAAAGAACAGGGTATATAAGACCATTCCGTTCAAAGTGACCGTGACGGGTGCTGTTGGCAATGGCATGGCCGGAAACCCCAACGCGCCCAACAGCAAGCAGATGCAAAAGGCGCTGGGCAATGTGCAGCTTGTGGCTGAGGTAAGCAATACCAACCCCTACATCAACGAGCCGGTAAATGTGGTATACAAGCTGTATGTGAAGGTAGGTACGGGCGTACGCACGTGGGACAAGGCCGACAACCCGCAGTACCCCGATTTTTGGAGCCAGGTGGAGGATGTGCCGAAAGACCGGCAATCAGTACAGCAGGGTATGTTCAAGGGCGAAATGCATAATTATGTGGTGTTGCGCAGGGCGGTACTTTACCCGCAGAAGAGCGGAAAGATCGAACTGGACCCCATGACGGCATCGCTCGCATTGGAGATCCCTACAGGCCGTCAGGACCGTTTTGGCAATGATGCCTTTACGGTAGAGAACAAGATGGTCTCTACAGGAAATACGGTCGTGAATGTGAAACCGCTTCCGGAACAGGGACGCCCTGCAAATTTCAGCGGGGCGGTGGGAAGCTTTACGTTCAAGGCGACCCCATCAAAAACCACGCTGTCCAATGGCGAGTCGCTCAAGCTGGAAGTATCAGTGACCGGCAAGGGCAATATGAAGCTGTTCCGCCTGCCAAAGCCATCAGCACCTAAAGAACTGGAGTTATTCGATCCCGAGCATTCCGAAAATATTGCCGTTCCACTTAGCGGAATGGAAGGGAATATGGCGGATAATTATACCATCGTTCCCCACAAGAAGGGAAAATTTGCCATACAGGGGCTGTCGTTCTCATGGTTCGACCCGAAATTGCAGACCTATCGCACTATGGCTTTTGATAACATCATGGTGGATGTACTGAGCGTGCCTGCGGGTGGCGTAAACCCAACTGACAGCGCATCGGAAAGCGGAAAAGGAGCACCGGAAGCCCGCGAGCCTTTCCGTACTATCGCCGGAAGTACTTCGCTTAAGGCTATTGGCAGTAGCGGTTTCTTGGGCTCAGTGCTTTTCTGGATATTGCTCGTACTGCCGTTCCTGCTGATGCCGGTAGTTATTTTCGCAACGAAGAAAAAACAGGCTTACGACGGTGATGTAAAAGGCAACAGGGTAAGGGAAACGAACAAGCTGGCGAAGAAATTCCTGGCGGAGGCCAAGAACCATTTGGGAAGCAAGGAGCAATTTTACATGCACCTGGAAAAGGCGCTGCACAACTTCCTCAAGGCGAAACTGAACATAGAGACCGCTGAAATGAGCAGGCAGAACGTCAGGGAGCTTTTGCTCTCGCGCAATGCGGACAGCGACACCGTGAATGATCTCCTGAAGATAATGGACAATTGTGAGTTTGCGAGGTATGCGCCGTCAACGGGTACGGCCATGCAGCAGGACTATGATAATGCGGTGGCGGTGGTAACGGCTTTGGAGAAGCAGATGTAGATTTTACCACTATTGGTTTTTAACCACAAGGTGCACAAAGTTTTTTCACAAGGCTCACAAGCTGTACGGATAATTAGAATTGAATTCAAAACCTAAGGCCCCCGGCCATTAATGATGAAAAACATATTATACCTACTATTATTCCTCTCGCAGGCAGTGCTTGCACAGGCGGAGTATGTTAAGAATAATGAAGTGCTTGTTTTTTCGTTTAAAACGAATAAAGGCAAAAAGGTCGTTTTGGCGAAAGATATGGGAGACAAATACCTTGTATACCGCTTTGGCACGAAGGACAAAATAGAGATGGAATTCCCAGGTGACATAAAGAACAGCTGGTCTAAATTTAAATACAGCTACTACCGCAGGGGCGGAGGCAAAGCCAATGCAGGAGTAGAGATACAAAATATCATTTTTGAAAATAACGGTTTCAAGTATGTTATTTATTACAATTATTCGGCTGAAGAGGATGAACAGACGGTTGGGGTTTTGGTAATGAACGAAGCTAACGGGAAAGATATCAAAATCGTTGGCGATACCGATACCGTTGAGGGATCATTAATGGAAATAAGGGAAGGCGGCCTGCTTGAAATGGCAGACGAAATGTATTGATATGATCGAAATGAAAAACTTAGCATACATACTACTATTCTTAACGCAGGCATTGTTCGCGCAGGATGCGTTTGATAAAGGGAATGAGCAATTCCGCCAGGGACAGTACCCACAGGCAGCCGCGACTTATGAAGGCATAATAAAAGGCGGCCAGGAGTCGGCGGAATTGTACTTTAACCTTGGTAATGCTTATTTTAAGCAGGAGAAAGTCGCACCCGCCATTTACAATTATGAAAAAGCATTGTTGCTCGATCCGGGGAATAAAGATATTGAGATCAATCTTGGGTATGCACGCGAGCGTATTAAAGACAACATCGAACCTGTAGCCCAACCCGGGCTTGGCGGATTCATGAGTGGTCTTTCGGGGATGTACCATTACGATAGCTGGGGGTGGATAGCTATTGTATGCGCCTTTCTTACCCTGGCATTGTTCGCGGGCTATTACATAACGAAGAAAACTGCCCTTAAGCGCAGCTTTTTTGCCGGAATGGCGGTCATGGCCGTTGTTTTGCTTTTAAGTCTCACGGCGGGGTTCTATGCAAGTTCTGTGGCTGAAAATGAGCATCCGGCAATTGTGTTCAGCGACATGGTGCAGGTAAAGGTGCAACCCTCGGCACAGGGCGATGATACGTTCCTTCTCCATGCGGGGATCAAGGTTTACGTATTGGAAACCAAAGAACAGTGGCAAAAAGTGCGTATGCCTGATGCTAGTGAAGGTTGGGTACCGTCGGAGGCGATCAGGCAGTTAGCCCCCTAATCCCAAAGGGGAATAAAATGCTCACAGCCGACAGTATGAGCGTAGCTCGATCTGAGATCTGGAATTACTCCCTGAACCAATCCTCGAACACCGGGAATATATACGTTGAAACTTCTACCAATGGGTAAAAAAATAAAGAACCGTCAAGGGTTTCTTTCTTTACAAGACCGTGGTCAAAATTCAGCTTCAGGAAGAAGTTGAGCAGCACACTGACCACGAGCACCATACGCATTGACCCGAATACGCCGCCGAGCACTCGGTTCATCAGTCCCAATCCCGAATAATCGGCCAGTTTGGTAAAAACTTTCGCCAGCAGCGTAATGCCTATCACTACAGCCAGAAAGGTTATGGCAAATGCAATGATACCCGCGGTCGCAGGATCATCGGACAATGTGCCTTCAAGCAGGTTGGCAGTAAGCTGGGAGAATTTTATCGCAATAAATAATCCGGCAATAAGTGATACCAGCGATGCCAGCTCTACGAATAGCCCTTTCCAAAAACCCTTTATGAGCCCATAGATCAAAAGCCCGCCGAGTATGATGTCGATTCCTGTCATATGGCAAAGTTACGGGTTCATTTGTAAAATAAATGGTAAAACCTGTAAGGCCTTAAAAAACATCGGTGGATCGTTCTATTCGAGGCTCCCCGGACCCAATTGGCCTGCCATTAACTTTCAAGTCACTATCTTTGCAGCTTAACTATTTGAAATGTCAAGAGACGAACAACTGAAAGAACGCTGGCAACAGCTTGTAACGATACTATCTGACCGTTTTGCCGACGGCGATACCCTGGACCTCGATGCCATCATTTACCTGATCGGCGTGCAGGAGCTGGGACAATTCAATAAGAAATTCAAAAAGGACGAAAAGGTAAACCTGATGCATATTGCCATCTGCCGCCTGCTCGAGCCTTATGGCTATTATGAATTTGATTATTTTGACGCTGACGGATGGCCCCACTACAACGTTAAGGAGGAGCTGCCGCCGCTAAAGGCAGGTGAGCAAAGCATATTGATGAAAGGCGCTATCGTGGATTATTTTTTGGAGAAGGGCCTTATCAAATAAAAAAACCTGTGCACATAATGAGCACAGGTTTCCACCAACTTAAAACCAAACCAATTTTTTAGACGAAGGTCTACATTGTTAACGGCAGTGTTGCCTTGTTATTTAAAAATTGAGGTAAAGGGAGGGATTTTGGCGGTAAACGCTTGTTCCGGGCCAAATAATGCCTTCTGTCAACGCTCATGTCAACGCCCTTAACGCTTATTTTAACGTAGCTTCTCGATACATTTACGTTACTATTAATTGATCAAAACGTAATTGGCTATGAGAATTATTACCCCCATCGTTTCCGCTGTTATTGCTTTTGCCGTGTTGCCACAGGCTGCATCGGCACAGGATTTTAATACCCTCCGGAACCAGAA
Organism: Flavobacterium sp.; assembly: GCF_052437795.1. Lineage (GTDB taxonomy): Bacteria > Bacteroidota > Bacteroidia > Flavobacteriales > Flavobacteriaceae > Flavobacterium. The sequence continues at coordinate 38,148 of NZ_JBQVPA010000009.1, read as the reverse complement.
AGGCTTTGAAGTGTCGCAAAATAACGGCGTGCTTTCAAAGCTTACCCGATGGCAAAGCAAGCTGCCACAAAAAAAAATGCTGCACGACCCGCAGCAAAAAATGATGGCACAGCTAGGCATTCGCCAAATGGGCTTTTCGACAATGGATACAAGCTACGAATTCTACGGCGGGCTTACCAGCAAGGGCAACGATGTACCGCTTGCCTCGGTGACCGATGTTGATGGTAACACGTACATAACCGGTGGCAGCGGTAACAGCGACCATCCGGGAGGAGATTATTTTACGATAAAAGTTGGCCCTGCAGGAACAGTGCTTTGGGAAACCCGCGAAGCTACCCCACAATATGCCGTTGAAACCGGGATGGCATTGCTTATTGACAACAACGGCGACCTGGTGGCCTCGGGCATTCACTGGAACGGCAATGATATGGACATCAAGACCATAAAATATAACACTGCCACAGGAGCAAAACTGTGGACATCCATATATGAAGGCCCCGGCGAAGGTGTCGACATTCCTGCAGCCATCACATCAGATGCAAGCGGTAATATTTTCATTACCGGCATTAGCTATTCGGGCAACTCAATAGACTACATTACGCTCAAGTATAATGCCGACGGCACCGAAGCCTGGAATGTCCGCGAGGACGGTCCCGGCGAAGGCAGCTGGAACGAGGCCACGGCGATCGCCGTGGATAACTCAGGGAATGTGATCGTTACCGGCTACAGCCCCGATCCCGACGGCTGGCTGAACTACCACACGGTAAAGTACGGCCCAACCGGAACCGAACTATGGTCACAAGCCTATAATTACGCCAGTAACCATCCGGATAATCCGTCAGATGTGACCAACTCCATTCCGCATGGTGTGGCGGCAGATGCTGATGGCAATATTTATGTTACGGGTATGTTCGATACTTTCATAGGACATGCGGGTACGATCAAGTACAATGCAGCAGGTGTGCAGCAATGGGTAGGCGAATACAGGGCCGATGAGGAGAGTACGAGTGGCTATGCCATTGCTGTAAATGACAACAAAATTTATGTGGCTGGGCTCCACAGGGGTGGTTTTTCTACCGATGGCAATGTGCTCATCTCCTATGAACCTGATGGTACCGAGAACTGGGACCGCGCTACAACAGACCTTATCGAAGCCGTGAACGCACAGCTTTTATTTGACATTGATGGCAATATAATAGTAGCGGCGAACGGAATGACCCCGGGAGCTGAAGAATGGGAGCAGAATGTAGCAGCACGTGTTAAGAAATATTCCCAGGCAGGCACTTTGCTGGGCGAGGCGGCCTTTGTGATCGATACGTCACAAGGTACGGCCAGCATGGGGGATATGGCCGGAGCAGGGGTTGATGCGGCAGGCAATGCCTACATGGTGGTAAATTCCTATTACAGCGCACAGGGGGCAGTGGTTGAGACCGTAAGATCAGCCTTTGGTGCCACCGCACCGGAAACCGACTGGAACGAGGTTTATACCAACATGGGCAACCCGAACGCTTCGATGCTTTACTCTTTTTCGGATAATAACAACGGGACCATTTCTACAGGGGAATATCACACCTTTGCCGACAATATGCTTACTACAACTTACTTTGTTGTAAAGCACAGCCAAAACGGCACGATCGCATGGGAGAACGTTTTCAATGCAGCGAATGGCAATGCGTTTAACGGCATCATAGGCCGTGCCGATAAGGAAGGTAACATATTCGTATGCCTGCTTCCTGACCTTGATCAGACCGCCCTTACCGTAAAGAAATTCTCGCCTGCGGGGACAGAGCTTTGGGAGACAGAGATCGAACTGGATGCTCCCGCGGTATATGTAATGGAAACTGGGAATGATGGGTCATTATACCTGGGTGGAACAGCTTTTGAAAATGCGTCCGCAGCGCATGCGTCGTTCGTCGCCGTAAAGCTGAACGCATCCGGGACTATAGCATGGACGAATTATTCGGACACAGGAACATCTACAGATAACATTTATGTGATCAATGGCGGAAGCGTAAGCCACAACGGCGAGCTCATCCTTGCCGGGCGTTCGGGTTCAGGCAATTTTATGTCGCAGCAGGTAAATGCTACCGTGGTAAAATTCAATGCCGACGGAACCCCGGGATGGGTGGCCGAGGCGCTGATAGAGGGTTCCAACTCGTCGGGGACCAACCTGCTCATCGACAGCAGCGGTGCCATCTACATGAACGGTTACGCTGAGAACGCTGATACTTTTTACACCAATATTATCACGGCAAAAATAGAGGCGGACGGCAGCTTGGCATGGAGCCACGAATTTGGCGATGCCCAAAGGGACGAACGCTCTTATAAAGTAAAACGATTCTCCGATGGTTCGATCGCGGTCATAGGCTACAGCATCGATCCACTCATAGGAGACATCCATAACGTATTGGTAAAATATGACACAGACGGGAATGAGGTTTGGGACTTTGCCTCGGAGGATATGCGCTATTATAACGACTTCATCATCGATGGCTCAGACAATTGCTTCATCATGGACCAGCAGATCATTGACCCGTTCCCGCATAAGATCTACCTTGCCCCCTTCCCGATCGCTACCTTGATCACGGTGGATACCCTGGGCAATGGAGAGGAGCAATTTTTCGTAGGGCCGGAATATGCCGAATTCTATGGTGAGGCACTCGTGGCCCATCCGGACGACAGGCTGCTATTGGGCGGGAACGCAGGCAACCAGGCATTTTACGAAGGCATCTATTTTTTCGAAACAGAGCATGACGCTCTTAGTGTTGAAGATATTGCTAACCCGGTTCGAGATAAAAATGTTTTAGGGCAAAACTTTCCTAATCCCGTTATTGATAAGACCGAGATACCTTTTTATCTTGTAAATGGTGGTAAGGCAGTGCTGAAGCTGTACAACGGCCAGGGCAGGCTGGTAACAGAAATAGCCAATTACACATTTGCTTCAGGTAACAACATCGTAGAATTTGATGCATCGGGACTATCCGAAGGCATATATTATTACCAGATAACGGCCGGCAAATTCAAACAGGCCCGCAAAATGGTAGTGGGCAGGAAATAGACAAGTTAGTTATCCCTTTTTTATAAAAGATCCCCCTCGCTGTAATAGTTTGGAGGATCTTCATATTTATACACGGGCGGATCGTTTAAACCGCGATACTGTCGATCGCTTTTTGCAGGGCAATGTCTTTCAGGTTAGGCATGTTCACACCTTCGGCACGCACAACGGTAATATCGGTAACGCCGATAAAGTTCAACACCTTCTCGAGGTACGGGGCGCCAAAATCAAAATCCTTCATTGGCCCTTCGGAATATATGGCGCCCGACGCCACCGCAAGGTATACCTGCTTGTTCGTAATAAGGCCCTGTACGCCATTTTCGCCATAGGTAAAAGCAACGCCGGGACGCACCACATTGTCCAGCCAGCTTTTCAGGGTCGACGGGATGCCGAAATTGAACAGCGGTACGCCAATAACGATGATGTCAGCCTCCTTAACCTGCTGTACCGCTCTATTAGAACGCACAAGGGCTTCATCATCAGATGGGGCAGCAGCCGAACGGGTTACTTTTATCAGGTTCTCCCCAAGATGCGGGAACTGGTCTTTGGCCACATTAATCTCGGTTATGCTACTGCCGGGATGTTCTGCGACCAGCTTTTCCAAGATCGCATTGCCCAATTTGATACTTATAGAATTATTGCCGCTCGGGCTGGATATTACATGCAATATATTTTTCATGGTTTTACGTATTGTTATTCATGGCAAAATTACGTAGCTTTGATAACCAAAAGTAAGTACTATACATAAGGTAACTACTTACCTTTTAGTAACCGTAAAGAATATGGAAACAACTATCGAAGCCCCATTAAAGCTAAAACCCATGTCGGCCTCTGAATGCCAGGGCAGACTTACCGCCGTGGGCGATGCCTTGTATGTAATAGGAGGGAAGTGGAAACTGCGCATCATCATCGCGCTGAATGAAGGGCACCATCGCTTTAACGAATTGCAGCGTGTCATTAATGGCATTTCGGCCAAAGTGCTCTCGCAGGAATTAAAAGACCTGGAGATAAATGGCCTGGTAGAACGCCGCGTACATGCCGATATTCCCGTAGTAGTGGAATACCTGCCTACGCCCTATAGCCATACACTGAAAAATGTGCTGGAAGCACTGGGCAATTGGGGCATGCAGCACCGGCAGAAATTGCGTGAGGAAGGTAGCAAATAACCTACGCCGCTTCTTTACCAAACTTCTTTAGCATTTTATAATGTGACTTTAAGGCTGAAAAGAATGTTGGGTTTTCGGTATACGGCAAGCCAAATTCCAGTGCCGTTTCTTTAACGATCTTCCCTATTTTACCATAATGGATGTGGCATACTTTGGGGAACAAGTGATGCTCGATCTGTCGGTTCAGTCCGCCCAGGAAAAACGCCGCCATTGGGCAGCCCGAAGCAAAATTTGCCGTGGTACGCATCTGGTGTTCGGCCCACGCCTCTTCCATATTGCCTGTACTATCGGGCGTAGGAAAGTCGGTTCCCTCAACCACGTGTGCCAACTGGAATACTAAGCCCATAGTAAGCCCCTGCGCAAAATGCATCACCAAAAAACCGATAAGGAACTGCCACCAGGCAATGTCCAGCACGAGTAGTGGAAGCACGATAAAAAGGAAATAATAAATGCCCTTATAAAAGAACAGGTTGAAATATTCCACTTTCGGATGGTTATTCTCCTGTTGGCCTACCTTCGCCTGGAAGAACTTCTTATAATCCTTACGGAAAGCCCAGGAGATGGAGGCCAGGCAATACAGCGGGAAGGCATACCAGTGCTGGTAGCGTTGTAAACGGTTTATAGGGTCTTCATCAGAAATGCGTATAAGCCCCGGCGCGACATCAATATCCTCATCATGCCCGGGAATATTGGTATAGGTATGGTGTACCACGTTATGCGTAATGCTCCATACGTAAGGGCTCGCGCCTAAAAGGTTGAATATGGCACTAAATACCTTATTAGTAGTTTTGTTCGATGAAAACGACCCGTGTATGGCGTCATGGCACACATTGAAACCGACAAATGCTTTGGCCATCCCGAGTACTATCGCCAAAACAAACATGGACCAGATCGTAAAGGAATTAGAAATAATAAGGGCATATAGCCCAAAGAATACTGTTAGGAATATGGCTGTTTTTGTCCACATGCCGGAATTGGCATTTGGAGATGTTTCCGTATCCTTAAAATATTGATTAACCCTCTTTCGGGTGGTTGCCAGGAAAGGTGTCCGGGCAGCGTTGTTGAATTTCAATGTAACCATGTTGTTGGAAAGCCGCAACATCATTGCTGTCCAATCGGTATGATTCTGAGCTTTTTATAAGAAATGCTGTGTCGGAATACCGAATCTTTGGCAGCGAATCCTTTTTCGTTGAAGTACTATATATAACGCTAAAATAGTGCCAATAGTTTGATTTCAATATAATTAACAGATTATCTCCTTTCCTTTTGGCTTATAAGCACGACATCCTCCTTCGTAATAGCATAAACCACATCTTCTTCACCCGGCTCCATTACATATGTTCCCGTAAATTCCCCAAAGGCGGGCAGTATCATCTGGCTTTGGCTGCGAAAAAAACACGGCAGCTTTAGGAATTGCCGCCCCAAGCCTTCCAGTAAGACCGCAGGGTGGATATGTCCGGATAGCGTGAAATAGTTTTTGCGTACCTCAGGGTCGTGCGTAAGCAGGAAGCCATCAAGCAGCCACTCGCTTACGACAGTAATGCCGAGCTCGTAATATTTGTGCGGTGAAATAATGTCGTGGTTACCGGCCACCAAAACGATCGGTATTTGTGCACGCCCTACCCATTCCTCAAATAACTGCCATTCGTTATTCAGCGTACTGTGAAATAGGTCTCCCAAAAAACAGATGCTTTCTGGGTTGAAATACGCTACCACGCTATCCAGCTTCATGAAGTTGCGAAACATAGCATTGCCCGGCAGCGCCGACCCGAACTTTCTGAAGTGCGATATCTTACCAAGGTGTACGTCGCTTATCAGGACCATGCGTTTTTCCACCCAGTACAATGCCCCGGAGCAGTGCAGGACAAAAGCACGGTTGTTTATTTGGATCTCGAGGGTCATATATACTAACTTAGCAATAAGCCTCCATGGTTTGTATGTGCCTCAGAGATAAATCAATATATTTTGTTTCGGCAAAGAATAAACCTTTTTTACGGTCATTCCAATTTTGCAGTTCTTTATAAACTATTTCTTTGTCATACGAATTCTCATTACAGGCTATGAAATCTACAGAAGATAAAAGTTCCAGGGCAAATTCGGAATAGAAGCCGTTTAAAAATTTAATGGTTTGACCCGCAATCCCGAACAACTTTTCATTACCTTCCACATATTCTTTCACTACAGGGTACCCGTCAGCAACTAAAGTGAGCGGATCAAAAGGTTTTTTATCCATATCGCTATATCCCATTATATAGCTCCCGTTTAATGCATTTAGCACATAGCGTACTTTACCTGAATAGGGGCCATAGAATTTCGGTTCAAATTTCAGCTTAAAATATTCCTGCGCCCCAAACCTTTGGAGGAAGTAACAAATTTTTTCGCTTGAAAATTCCGACACAAATTCACCGTTTCTTACCAAATCATATAACACATAAAGCAACAGTGCACGTCCGTCTGTTAGCTTAACTCTCTCCTTTGTAAGATGTTCCCTGATTTTCAATGTCGGCTCATAAACGTATACCTTTATATCAAACTCAGATAATTTATCCTCAATCAGCTTTTTTATTTTTTGCCAGTCCAAGCCGCCATTACCAGCTCCTAATGGTGGTATAGCAATGCTCCTGATGTCATTTTCCCTGATTACTTCTGCTAAATTATCGAGGCCTTTTTCGATATAGATATATTCTGATGATTTTCTCCAATCCTGTTTTGTTGGAAAATTTATAATCAGTTTTTCACCAGAATCAATGTTGCTGTCTTTAAATACAAAGGACTTCCCAATTTCTATTTCTTTTTGCTTACATGCTTCAAGATATGCTTTATAATTATTAGGATATGCCTTCTTAAACTGCAATGCAATACCTTTACCCATCACACCAACGGTATTAACCGTATTGACTAATGCATCGGCTTTACTTTCTAAAATATTTCCTGTTATGTATTCGATCATAATTAGTAATATTCATTAGGAATTACCCTAATTTTATTTTGTTCTGCACCCAGGTCAATCAAGGTTTGTTTTGAATACTCATCATAACAACCAAAACCAGATATCAGGTCAGGTGAAATATCTGAACCGACTAAAAATTCAGATTGCTTTTTTCTCTTTAGGTCCAGATTTTCATTACCTCCCCAATATGGTGTAGCCACAGCGCCCCAATCAATAATATTTACCAATTCATTTATCCTGTCTTTGTCATAGAAAGATGTAAAATGGTCTGTCGCATGCCCGTTAGTAAAATAAAATTCCTGCTGTTCCTTTACAACTTCGATCAGTGAACATTTAAGATATATGATTTCCTTTGAATCTACAGGCCGTTCAACAAAATTACCTCCTATTTTCATCACATATAGCATTGGCATTTTCTTCCCAAAATAAAAAGGTATAAAATCCCCTAATGTAATTGTGGGTGACCCATAAGATAAAATATCTCCATTATCAATGGACACTATCTTATCTGCCCTGGTTTATAAGACTAAGGTCTCCAATATTTACAAAATTTTTATTAGCGTTAACTGAGTTCTTATGAGTGATGCCATATTGCAATGTATGAGGTATATTATGAACATGTGTCATACGATATATATTGACTTCTTCTAACCTCATCAGGATATTTTAATCCAAAGATATAAAATTCTACTTCATATAACTCGCTGTCATTTTCTTTATCCTTTCCGCAAGTGTTTCGCTGGAAAGCCTTTCACGCAGGCGGTCGGTAATGATCGGGAAACTGAACGGCGTTGGCTTTTCGCACTGCTTCCACACGATCTCCTGCTGCTGTATTCGCTCAAGGGCAAGGATCAGGCGGCCTTCTTCGAGCTGGTGCTCAAAGGTTTCGCGATAGGCTTGCTGAAATAACAGGTTGTCGGGCTCGTGATCGCGGAACACTTCAAAGATAAGCTGCGAACCGCTTTGCAGGTGCTTGGTCTTAACTACTTTTCCCGGATAGCCGGTAAACACCAACCCTGCGATAACAGCGATGTCCCTGAATTTGCGCCGCGCCATTTCGGTAGCATTAAGGCTCGCCTGCAGGTCATGGTGCAGGTGCTGTGGCGTGAACAGCTCGTTGTCGAGTACCTGCTGCATATAGATCTCCTGGTCGGACAGCAGTTCAAAACCGTAATCGTTATATGCCAGTGAAAAGCTTATCGGCGTGAGCAGACTGATGCGGTACGCCATCAGGCTGGCCAGTGCCTCATGTACAAAACGTCCCTCAAACGGATAAAATATGGCGTGATATCCTTCACGCGTCTTGAACGTTTCTATCAAAAACTCCCCTGCATTAGGGATGATAGATTCTTTTCGCTGCCGTTTGAACATGGGCGCGAGGGCATGCATTTCCTTCGACATGTTGTCGGTATTGGCGGCATACAGCTCTTCCCGCAGCAATTCGCTCATTTGGGCTGAGAGCGTCAGCCTGCCACCCATCCAGGTAGCGTGGCGTGCCTTGGCACCGGGATCGGCACGGCGCACGATCACCTCGGTATTCTTTACGCGGTGCAACTCTAACTTGCGCCCTGCAAAGATAAATACATCGCCGGGATTCATCTTGGATACGAACCATTCTTCAATAGTGCCAATGTAGCCCCCGCCCAAAAATTTCACTACCATAGTAGCATCGCCTACTATTGTCCCCATCTGCATACGGTGGCGCAAAGCAACGGCCTTGCTGTTCACCTTAAACTTTCCGTCCGGCTCTATTTCGACTTTCTTATACTCATCATACGCCTGCAGGCTCTGGCTTCCTTTCGAAATGAAGTTCAGGCAAAACTGCCAGTCATCCTCATTCATCCCCTGAAAGCAGAAGGTGCTTTTTACCTCATGGAAGATCTCGTCGGGATAAAATCCGTCGCTTACCGCCAAGGTCACAAGGTATTGTACCAGAACGTCCCAACTGTTCAGGTACGGCACACGGTCTTCCACGACCGTTTCCTTTACCGCACGCCGCAGGGCAGATGCTTCAGCCAATTCAATAGCATGTGTCGCAAGAAAGTAAATATTACTTTCCTGTCCCGGCCGGTGTCCGCTCCTCCCGGCACGTTGCAGGAAGCGTGCCACGCCTTTGGGACCACCTATCTGAATTACGGTTTCCACGGGGGCGAAATCCACACCAAGGTCGAGGCTCGAGGTGCACACTACCGCCCGAAGCTGTTCATCGCGGATGGCCTGTTCCACCCACTGCCTTGTCTCACGGCTGATGCTGCCGTGGTGCATGGCCATGTCGCCGGCAAACTCGGGATACTTTTCCAGCAATGCCTGGAACCATATTTCGCAGGCGGAACGTACATTGGTAAACACCAGTGTCGTCCTGCTTTTTTTAATGATCTTCGCTACTTCATGGATCAGGTGGAGGCCCATGTGTCCGCGCCAGGGGTAAGCATCCATCTTTTCGGGGATGACCGAAATGACATTGATGCGCTTGTTGATGTGCGCCCTTATCATTACCGAATTCTCCAACGCTTCGGAGTTTGGGCCAAGCAAAACTTCCATGGCCTGCTGCAGGTTGCCGATGGTTGCCGATATGCCCCAGATGCGCATTTTCGGCGCTATGACTTTCAGGCGTGAAAGCGCAAGTTCGGTCTGTACGCCGCGCTTGGTGCCGAGCAGCTCATGCCATTCGTCCACAATAATGGCTGAGCAGTTTTTAAATACCGCGTCATAACCTTTAGAAGCCAGCATCAGCTGCATGCTTTCGGGAGTCGTTACCAGCAGGTCGGGCATTTTTGTTTTTTGCCTGCTGCGTTCGGATGATGTGGTATCGCCTGTGCGGATGCCAACAGTTAATTGTGTCCCGAGGTCGTCGGCCACACGTTCGGCAGCCTGTTTTATTTCTATGGATAACGCGCGCAATGGAGTTATCCAGATGGCTTTCAGGCCGGGCTTATGCTTCGTTTTGTATTCAGGGTTCTTTTTAATGTAGTCGAGAACGATCGGCAGCCACAGGGCATAGGTTTTCCCGCTGCCCGTCGGGGCATTCAGCACGCCGTGCTTCCCTTGCAGGAAGGCGGTCCAGGTTTGTGTCTGGAACGGGAAAGGCTTCCAGTTTTTAGACTCAAACCATGCGTTCGCTATGTCGAAGAGTTGTTCTCTGTTCATTTATTATTGACTTGTATTTTGTCCTCTCCCCAACCCTCTCCCAAGGAGAGGGGCAACTTCACTCGTATATACTTACTCATTCTGATTAGGACCTGAATGGGTCGTCATCGCTCCCCTCTACTTGGGAGAGGGGTCGGGGGGTGAGGTCTACTTCGGTATCATTGCTTTCAGGTCGTCCAGTGTGTTGGCTTCCTCAATGGTTTTATCGGTACGCCAGCGCAGGATGCGCGGAAAACGGGTCGCTACGCCGCTCTTATGCCGCCCGGACAGCGATATGCCTTCAAAGCCTATCTCGAATACCAGCTTAGGCGTTACACTACGCACAGGGCCAAACCTGTCCAGCGTGTTCTTCTTTATAAAATCATCCACCATACGAAATTCGGCATCGGTCAACCCGCTGTAGGCTTTCGCGAAAGTGACAAGCTCCTTTGTGCCGTCTTCCTTTGTTTCCCAAAGAGCAAAAGTATAATCGGTAAACAGTGTTGCCCTCCGGCCGCTGCCCCGCATGGCATAGGTAAGTACCGCATCGATGGAAAATGGATCGAGCTTCCATTTCCACCAGTCGCCTTTTTTGCGGCCCACCAGGTAAGGCGAGTCTTTACGTTTGAACATCAGGCCTTCGCTGCGCAATTCCCGCGCCTTTTCGCGTTCCATTATGATATCGTCCCAACAGCCGAAATCTACCTGTTCAGAAATTTGCAACGGTAGTTCATAGTCCTTTACGGTTTCATATAATTCCTCCAAAAGCTGCCTGCGTTCTGAATAAGGTTTTTGGCGTATGTCCTCGCCCTTCCATTCCAGCAGGTCATACGCCTTAATGATAACCGGCGTTTTTTTGAGCAGTGCTGCCGAAACGGTTTTCCGCCCAATGCGTGTCTGCAGGTCGTTAAAGCTGCCGATGTTGCCGTCTACCCACGGAAGGATCTCCCCATCGATTACCGTACCATCCGGGATAATACCCAAAAAGCTGTTAAGCTCAGGATATTTATCGGTTACCAGTTCCTCGCCGCGGCTCCACACATACAATCCTCCATTGCGGATGATTGTCTGCGAACGGATACCGTCCCACTTGTGTTCGGCAGCCCAGTCGGCGCAGTTGCCCAGGCTTTCCGGATCGCCTTCTATGGCATATGCCAGATAGAACGGATACGGCTTCGACAGGTAATCCTCTGCCCGTTCCTCCATCACCAGGTTTTGGAATGTAATGCGGTTGGGGTCCCATTCGCCCATTAATTTATAAGCAAGCAGATCCTCATCCACTCCTGTAGCTTTAGAGAGCGCACGGGTCATTAGTTTTTGGCTTACACCGATGCGGAAGCTGCCTGTAATGAGTTTCGTGAACACAAAGCGCTCGTAATAATTCAGCGCAAGCCAGTTGGTATGCAGGTAGTTGCGCTTCTCTTCGTCGGTTTTCTTTTTGAGGGCGATCATCTCCTGTACATATTCCGTCAAGGTCCTTTCCGAATTATCCTTCGACGCCGGAATGACCAATGCAATGGTCTCTGCCAGATCGCCTACAATGTGGTATGAGTCCTCAAACAGCCACAACGGGATGTTGGCCAGTTCAGCTGCCCATATACGCAATAGTGTAGTGTTTACCGGGCGCGGCGGACGACGGTGCGAAAGGATGGCGATCGTCCATACCCTGTCGGCATCGCCTGCATTGCGAAAGTATTCCGTAAGGGCATCTACCTTTACAGAAGTCTTGTTGGAGCTATCCAGCGCTTTTATGAGTTCGGCAAAATTTTTCATCTACTCGTCTGCATTTTCATCCGCGATCTCTGCCGGGGTTTTCGTTTCTGTATCGCCCTCGTCGCCTTCATATTGGGTCTGCTCGGTTCGCGCATCATACCCCTGTTCGCGCAGGTAGGCACTAAAAATATCGCTGTATCCGTGTGTGCAGATGATCTTCTCTGCTCCGGTAGCCTTAATACTCTCTAGCAATCCCTGGAAATCGCAGTGGTCACTTAGCACAAACCCTTTGTCAATAGCCCTCCGTCTTCTTGCCCCGCGAAACGCCATCCACCCGCTTGCCGAACCGGTTACATAAGGTGTCATCTTCCGTATCCAGATGCTGCCGTGCGCGCTGGGCGGGGCAAGGACGATACTGCCTGCAAAGTCTTCTTTCTTTACAAGGCTGGTCACGCGGGTTGTTTCCGGGAAATCGACCATGGTGCGGAGTACTTCCGTCATGTTCTCTACAGCACCGTGGGTATAGATTCGACCTATCGATGGGTCCAGGAATTTCAGTAAGCGCTGTGCCTTGCCCAGGGTATAACCGAAAAGTATCGAGGTACGCCCATCGGCTTTATTCTGTGCCCACCAGTTGTTTACATCGGTCATTACCTCATTCTGGGGTGTCCATTTAAAAGCGGGCAGCCCAAAAGTGTTCTCTGTAATAAAAGTGTGGCACTTTACTACCTCATAAGGTGTAGATATGCCGTCATCCTCTGTTTTGTAATCCCCTGTAAAGACCCAAACCTCACCTTTATGTTCTACCCGTATCTGCGCACTGCCAATGATATGGCCTGCAGGGTGAAAGGAAAATTTCACGCCATTGATCGTAAACGTTTCGTTCCAGTCCTTCCCCGTTACCACAATATCGCCAAGGCGGTGTTTTATGATGGGAACATTCATGTTGTGGGTAATATAATGCTTGTGCCCCCAGCGGGAGTGGTCACTATGGCCGTGGGTAATAATGGCATTATCCACAGGCTTCCACGGGTCGAGGTACACGTTGGCCTGTGCGCAGTAAATGCCTTTGTCGTTAAAAGCCAGCAGTGGTTGTCTCATAGTTTTGGTGCCTGACTTATAAAGTTACAAAGGGTTGTGTTTTGATGGATGGGAGTTGAGGGAAGTTTAACGTTTGTTTGCCGCATCCAAAGCCTGCTATTTTGTAAATCGAAATTTTCGCTACCTTTACCCTAAACACCAGAATTTATGGAAACCAGGCAGGAACTCACCGATAAGATCTTAAAGATAACGGTACTGATACAGGAAAAATATCCCGAGTTGTCCAAATACCTGGGCGAGGTACAGGAAACCCTTCCATCATTTGAGCACCCGCATGTAGAGGCCGAAGATCTGGCCAAATACTACCAGACCCTCGAAGAAATGCTAAAGGATTACCTGCTGGAACATCCGGAACTTGGTTAGTTTCGGGTTCAGGGTTTAGAGTTCAGGGTTGATAATAGGAACGAACGAACAGAACAGAATAAGGAATGAGTGAGTACGTACTGTCGGCACGTCTCGCTTCCCTCTCCTTGGGACAGGGGTTGGGGAGAGAGTACTGATCAGCAAGAGGAGGATCACCCTATCATCACCCCATCCTTAAACAATACCGGTACTTCCTCCGTATTGTCCTCGCTGATAGTGTTCGCTTTGAATACATAAGTTTTGTCATACAGGGTATTCCCGATAAAGAATGTCACCATGAATTGGTTGTCCAACACCAGTACACCATCCTCGATCAGTTCGATCTTCAGGGCAGATACCGGCGGGACTTCCTGAAAAGCATGGCGCAGCATCGACGTTTTACGTGGTTCACCATCAATAATACCCGACGCGCTACTCACGACAATGCCATTCTCAAGCGCGAAATCACTATCGTTGATCAGGTAAGCATACCATGTTTTCTGCATAAAGTCGTCATTCCATTCCTGCACTGCCGCCATATATACGTTTTCTACTATCGGGATGATGATATCTTTTTTCATATTTCTTTAAGATAGGATGCTAAAGGCGTTTAGTACCTTTATTAATAAAAATAAATTTTATGAAAAGCATGCAATTGCTGTGCCTTGCTGCCTTTATGTTCATTGGCTGCAAAGATGGCGAAAAACCCACAGCTATACAAGATGCCCAGATCGACACTGTTGCGGTACCTAACGAAATTGCTCATGATAAAGCTGCTTCAGGATGGATGGGGAAATATTCCGGCACCCTGCCTTGCTGGAATGACTGCGACGGCCTGAAAACCGAGATCGAGGTGCGCAGCGACAGCACGTATACGTTATCATTACAGGCATTGGGCCAGGAAGACAAGCCAAGGCTGTTCAATGGTACATACCATTATGACACCATAAAAAGCACTATTACGCTGGATGCGGAAGGCGACCACCTCAAATTCCTTATCCGTGATGGCATGCTCAAAAAGCTCGATAAATTCGGCGACCCGGAGCAAGGTGCACCACAGGAACAGTACCTTTTGAAAAGGGTTGAATAATAAAATTATTCAGCAGGAGTATACGTACCGTCACCTCTCCAAAGGAGAGGGCCGGGGAGAGGACTATCCGGCAAGAGTGTAGCTATTCCCTCTCCTTTGAAGAGGGGTTAGGCCTATATACTCGACTTAAACTGCTCCAGGAACCTCACGTCGTTCTCATAGAACATACGGATGTCGCTTATCTGGTACAGGAGCATAGCTATGCGCTCAATACCCATACCAAAGGCAAAGCCATTGTATTTGGCCGCATCGATGCCACAATTTTTAAGTACGTTCGGGTCTACCATGCCGCATCCCATGATCTCAAGCCAGCCGGTACCCTTGGTAATGCGGTAGTCGGTCTCGGTTTTCAGCCCCCAGTAAATATCCACCTCGGCGCTTGGCTCGGTGAAGGGAAAGTAGGACGGGCGCAGGCGTATCTTGCTCTTGCCGAACATTTCTTTTGTGAAATATAAAAGCGTTTGCTTTAGGTCGGCAAACGAAACGTCCTTATCAATGTAAAGCCCCTCTACCTGGTGGAAGATGCAGTGTGAACGTGAGGATATCGCTTCGTTGCGGAACACCCTGCCCGGCGAAATGGTGCGGATCGGCGGTTTGTTATTTTCCATATAGCGCACCTGTACAGATGAGGTATGTGTACGCAAAAGTACGTCCGGGTTGGTCTGGATGAAGAATGTATCCTGCATGTCCCTTGCCGGATGGTATTCCGGAAGGTTCAGCGCGGTAAAGTTATGCCAGTCGTCCTCGATCTCCGGCCCTTCGGAAACGTTAAAGCCGATGTTAGAAAAGATGTCGATGATCTGGTTCTTTACAATGGATATAGGGTGGCGGGATCCCACTTGGAACGGCTCGCCAGGGCGCGTAAGGTCGCCGTAAAGGCTTTTGCTCTGCTCCTTGCTGTCCATTTCCTCCTGAATGGCCGTTACCTTGTCCTGCGCGGCATTCTTCAGGCTGTTGATCACCTGCCCGAATTCCTTCTTCATGTCGTTAGGCACATTCCTGAACTCGGCCAAAAAATCGTTAAGCACGCCTTTTTTACCCAGGAACTTTATCCTGAAGGCTTCCAGTTCTTCTTTAGTTTGTGCTTTATACGCTTCTGCTTCGGCTATGTAGCCCTTTATTTTGTCAATCATCAGTGTACTTTAGTAAGTGCGCAAATTTAGTGATTTTACCCAGCAAATCGGCAATTGCGATCTATAATTTACCTTAGCTTATCATTCGTCAGGATACTCAAGCACTTGCTGTGGGACCATTCTTTTTTGCGACCACGCGAACATTGCGGGAAAACCATAATTAAGAAGCTCCAGCCCCATCTTACGTATGATCAGATCTTTTTGCATTATCAAGTTTTTAAAAGTAAGATCTTTGGATTTCCGGAAAGGAAAAGGGAAATTATGGTCTTGGCCCTTTCCGCATTTTTTCCAATAAGGGATCTTCGTACTTTGCTTTGTGTGGAAGGATGTCATTGGTGGCATCGTTGGGAACGGTCATGGAAAGTACGTAGTGCTTTATCTTCCATTCTTTGCCTTCTTTTTCAAGAATGCCCGAGCCACGGCAGCCTTTCATCCAGGTATCCAGAAGTTCGTCGAACCAGGCAACTTTTCCGTCTTTGCTAAAGTAGATGTTGCGCTCCAACGCTTTAAAGTCCCACGCCTTGCCACGGTCGAAATACGGTTTTGAAAAAGCAACAAAGGCTTTCCTGTCCCAGTTCTCGGTCGCATCGGTACCAATGTAGCGGCCGTCTTCGGAAATTTTGCCGAAATAGCCATTGAAATCTCCGTTAGCAGCAGCGGCATGCCAGTCGTTCAATAATATATTGATCGCCTTTTTCTCTTTTGCAGTATCGATGGCATCGCTTTTTGTCGTAAAATATCCGGCGGAAGCTGTTGCGGCGACAAATAAAAGGAGGTATATCTTTTTCATGGAATAACTTTTTTATAAAGATATAACTATCTGCCTAATACTCAAAAAAACATTACCCCAGCATTTCATTGTGCTGTGAGATGTCGAGCCCCTGGTGCTCGGCTTCTTCGGATACGCGGAGGGGAATGAAGAAGTTTGTGACTTTGTACAGCAGCATAGCCCCGAAGAAGGAGAATACCGCAACAAGTACCAACGCGGCCATGTGATGCCCGAAGACACTCCACCCGCCGTGCAGGAGGCTTGCGTTTTCTCCCTCGGCAAAGATGGCCGTGAGTATCATTCCCATGATGCCGCCTACGCCGTGACAGGCAAATACATCCAGGGTATCGTCTATTTTTTTGAGGGACCTCCAGTTGACCATGAGGTTGGAAACTATTGCTGCGGCAAACCCGAAGAAGATGCTTTTGGGTACCGACACGAACCCGGCCGCCGGGGTAATGGCGACCAGTCCCACAACAGCCCCGATGCAGCAGCCCAAGGCCGATACCTTTCGTCCGTTGATCCTGTCGAAGAATGCCCACGTGAGCATGGCCGAAGCCGAGGCGATGGTAGTGGTCGCAAAGGCCATGGCCGCGGTATGGTTAGCCGCCAGCGCCGATCCGGCATTGAACCCGAACCACCCGAACCATAGCATTCCTGTACCAAGCAATACGAACGGTATGTTGGTAGGGATGTATTCTAAATTTTTGCGTTTTCCAAGAACGAGTACACCTGCAATGGCGGCAAACCCGGCGCTCATGTGAACGACGGTCCCGCCGGCAAAGTCCTTCACGCCAAAGTAGCTCCCCAAAAGCCCATTAGGATGCCATACCATGTGGCACAGCGGGGCATATATGAATATTGAGAACAGGCAGATGAATAGCAGGAACGAGATGAAGCGGATACGCTCGGCCAGTGCGCCGGTAATGATGGCGGGGGTAATGATGGCGAACTTCATCTGGAAGAGCGCGAAGAGTATGAAAGGTATAGTGGTAGCCATTTTTACATGAGGATGTTCATCAACGTGATCGAAAAAAGCAAAGTCGGACGGGGAGCCGATGATCCCGTAGTAAGCGCCATTGATCGTAATGCCTATGGGGTTGCCAAAGCTCAGGCTAAACCCGATCGTTACCCAAAGCAGGCTGATGACACCTAAACAGATAAAACTCTTCAGCATGGTGGATATCACGTTCTTTTTACCGACCATGCCTCCGTAAAAAAAGGCAAGTCCCGGGGTCATGAGCAAAACGAGGCAGGAGGCTGTGAGCAGCCAGGCTACATCGGCAGGTATAATGGCATCGGTGGAGTTGAATTGGGACGTCGACGCTACAACTGTTTTATGCTCCCAGCACAATCCCGTAATCGCAATGGCGGTGGTTATCGCAAATGCGGCAATCCAGCGCTTTTCTAATTTTTTCTCCATGACCCCTTTTTTTATGGGGATAAAGTTAGGTATTAATGCAAAACAGGAAACTTATCCTTTTATTTTTAAGGGTAATTCAAAATTCAAACAGGATAAATATGTTTAAATTAAGATTTATCATTTGTTGCAATAAAATTTTCCTATATGCATTATAAAGTGAAGCTGTAAGAAAGTATGCATGCATAAAAAGTTGATAAGTTAATACCATGTTAAAGCATTATATTGAAAAATTTCATAACATTGTAGTAATCAATCATAAATCGACCCGATGCACACATTACACCACACCGTAGAAGACGTTAAGCTTTTTGAGGCCATTGCCGACATCGCTTTCATTGCCGGACAAAAAGGATTTTGCTCCGGTGACTCCAGGGAGGACATTGCCGAGATCATCCGTTGGAGCAAGGAATTTGAAGCCATCCACGAGGACACCGACTGGGATGATACCGACTATACTACCGCTATCGAAGCCTTTGCCGCTAATAAGATGAGGGTGGGGATGTAGCTCACTTCTTTAATTTAGGTTTATTACAAGTCCCAGAAGAAAGTGGTCGATGGTGCTGGAGTTTGCATTTTCGTATGTGAACTCCAAACTTTCATATTCATGCCAAATATGATCATCTTCATTTTGTTCAGAAAAGAATAGGGAGGGCAATTGCCAAATTTCCGCAACAAAATATTCATTATCTATAAGGTTCTGCATTATAGTCCTCTCAATGTTGCGTAATGCAATATGATTTGGGTTAGAAAACACGATGCTTCCAAAATTTTTATAATTACTGGCGTCTCGGTACAGATAGTTTAGTTTTATGTTCATTTAAGATTTGTTTTCAAATCAAAAATAAGCTATCTCATATCAATTCACCTAGAATTGGCCTCAAACATTCTTTCTTATAAACAATATGATCAGCCATGCCTAATATTCGGCAAATCGACTTAAACCAACCTTAAAGCAGCGGCTTGATGTGCCACATTAAGAGGTTGGATACCTTAACCGTTGGCGCAGGCAGAAAAAAAGATCAATGTCAGATAAAAAAATCCCACTCCTCAAAAACCTGCTGACATACTGTTGTCACAATGTGCCGATACCTTTGCTGTATAAACCAAATAAAAGTACATATCATGGAAACAATTGCAACAGCTACAGTAATTACACCCGAGGCCTATTTGGCGCTTTGGCAGGGACACAGGGGACTCACACGCCGCGTTATCGAGGCTTTCCCTGAAAAGGAATTATTCAGCTTCTCGATAGGAGGGATGCGCACCTTTGCCGTACTCGCCATGGAAATGACTGACCTTGCCAATCCCGGAATGGAAGGCATCGTGACAGGTGAATGGAAGGATATGAACAGCCTGCCGCACAGCTCGGGCGAAGGAATGCCCGAAAGTAAGGAGGAACTATTGGTACTGTGGGATGAGACCACAGCGAAGATCGACCGTTTGTGGGAAAAGCTGGAGTCGCAGGACTTTCAAAAGCAGATAGTCGCCTTTGGAATGTTCCCCGGCACGGTGGCCAGCACGCTCCAGTACTTTCTGGATAACGAGATACACCACCGCGGGCAGGGCTATGTATACCTGCGTGCCCTGGGCATCGAACCGCCTGCCTTTTGGGACAGGTAACATAAAAAAGTGATAAGCCTCATATTTTTGAGGCTTTTTTTATTGGACGCCAATGTTATAGATGTAAAAATTATTTTTTTGATGTGACGAGCGTCATGTTGCGGTCCATATTGGTCGCCGACCTTTGTGGTATAATACTTAAATACTTTAGGTCATGAGCTATTATCAAAAAAATTTAGACGGATATATAAGGGGGTTCATGGGGTTTAATGCCCTTGCGGTGATGGTACAAAGCTGCATTGGCGGCATTGCCGCCATGATGGTGCTGCAAAATGGTTCCACCCCTGCCCAAATGGTACAATTGTTCTTTGTGGTGATCCTTGCCAGCGGCTTTAATGGCGCGGTACTGTCACAGCAAAAGCCAAAATTGGTATTCGACCTGCTATTGCTAAGCGTTATCGGCAACAGCCTTATTGCTATAGTGAATGCTTTTATATAAAATGTGCCAACATCTAATTGGTGGAAAAGCCGTACAGTGATGTGCGGCTTTTTGTTTGATAAGGCACTGATATAAAAAACCCGCTCCATTTTGCATGAAGCGGGTCTTGTAGCCCCCTTTGAATTTAAATCCAACTATTTTGTGGCAGATCTGGAGGGTATCGCAAATTTAAAAGCACTATAATACAGGTGTTCTCTTTTATTCCTTTAGGGGGCTGTATCTGGATGATTTTTGAAAAGAATTGTGAGACTACGAATTGATATGTAGTTTTTGATTAATACCCGCCAACGTATTATCCAAAAAAAATGATTTTGACAAATATTATATATTAAAGAACATTTAAGGCATATCACGACATGTTGTCACACAGATTATTATGGAACAATATTTGTAATTTATTAACTAAATATTTGTAATAAACTTTATGTATGGCGATTTTAACTAGAAGCAGATTAAATTCATTAACAGAGCAGAAATTAGGAACAGTACTTTTCAGTAGAACAATCACCGAGGCCAAAGCCGAATCCAAAAGCGCAGCTGCCGTAACAGTTTTTTTGTCTCACAGTCATGATGATTTAGATAATATTGATATTAATCGAGTTGTCGTTTTGTTGCGTCGGACTGGAGTTCGCATCTATGTCGACTCGCTAGATTCTTCGTTGCCTCCATTTACTAGTGATGCAACAGCAAAGAAAATTAAAAGTGAAATTCAAGCTAATAAAAAGTTCATACTTGTTGCAACTAATAGAGCCATTTTGTCACGTTGGTGTAATTGGGAGCTAGGATATGGTGATGCATATAAATACCTAAAAGATATTGCTATAATACCATTAGCAGATAATTCTACTTCATGGACTGGAAATGAATATCTAAAAATATATCCAAGAATTGAGGAAAGCGAAAATCTACCAGAAGTGATAAAGGTAATTTTTCCAGCAGGAAATTCGCTTAGTTTGTCAGACTGGTTATTATCTTAATTCAACATATTATATGAAATTCAATAAAGAAACAGAATACTTTATCACAAAATACGTAAAAGCACTTCGCGAAAATAATGCCGTCATTTTTGCAGGCGCAGGCATGTCAGTGTCAGAAGGATTTTTCGATTGGAAAAAACTTTTAAAACCTATTGCCGATCGAATGGGTTTAGACATGGAAGAGGAACAACATAATTTAACTGCCCTTGCTCAAATGTTTGTTGATAGCCAAGGAGGAGTAAGAGGAGAATTAGACCAAATATTAGTCGATGAATACGGGAAAGTCAAATTATCAATTTCAGAAAATCACCGAATTCTAGCTCGTCTTCCAATACAAATATATTGGACAACAAATTATGACCGTTTAATTGAAACAGCACTCACAGAGCAAAATAAGACTCCAGATGTGAAAAAAGCCCAAGGTGATTTGACTACAAATTTGCCTAAGAGGGACGCAATAATTTATAAAATGCATGGTGATATTGGAACCGTCACTGAAACAGTGTTAACCAAACATGAGTACGAAGATTACAATAATACTCGGGAGCTATTCAGCAACGCTTTTAAAAGTGATTATGTTGCGAGAACCTTTTTATTTATCGGCTTTAGTTTTGCCGATCCAAACCTTGACTACTTAATTAGTAGGATTCGTTTAACACTTGGCAAAAACATCAAGCCTGATTATTACTTTATAAAAAAAGATTCAGACGGAGACAAACAGAAGCGTCAAGAGTTAAAAGCAAATTCCCTGAAGGTATATGGTTTAAATGCAGTATGGATAGATGATTATAGCGATATTACCAAAATTTTACGTGAAATTGAAACTCGTCTTCTGCGTAACACAGTTCTAATATCAGGAAGTGCCGAGCATTATGGAGACTTTTCTCATGAAAGTGCCACAGAGTTTATTCATGACTTAAGTAAAGAAATCTCTCAAAATTCGTACAAGATTTTGACGGGTTTCGGATTAGGTGTTGGAAGTGCTGTAATAAATGGTGTGCTTGATAATATGCAGTCTGAACGAAATCAAAATCTGGATAACTATTTGATCATGCGCCCTTTTCCTCAAATTAAAACAAAAGGAAAGGAAATAAAGGAATTATGGACTGATTACAGAAAGAGGTTTATCCCTCATGCTGGTATAGCAATTTTTATATTCGGTAATAAAATAAACAAATCAACCGGTGAAATTATCGCGGCCGATGGGATGTTAGAAGAATTTGACATTGCTATAAAAAGCGGATTAAAAGTTGTTCCTGTAGGAGCAACAGGATTTACCTCCTCTGAGCTTTGGAAAAAAGTTGCTGATGAATTCGAAATGTTCTATGAAGAAAATGATGTTTTAAAAGAAGACTTTATGCGATTAAATGATAATACCCTGTCTAACGCAGAATTAATCACTGCGATCCTAAAAATTATTAACCATCTAAATATAAAATAATGGCAGTTACGCGAAAAGTATTCTACAGTTTTCACTACGCTAACGACAGTTGGAGGGTAAGCCAAGTGCGCCATATCGGCCATATCGAAGATAATCCAGCAGCAACACCCAACAAATGGGAAGAAGTTAAAGGCAAAGGTGCAAATGCAATTCAAAGCTGGATTGACGATAATATGACAGGAAGAACCTGTCTTGTTGTATTAATTGGAAGTGCCACTGCTGGAAGAAAATGGATAAATTATGAAATAAAAAAAGCTTGGGATGAAGGAAAAGGAGTTGTCGGAATTAATATCCATCGACTAAAAAATAGTCAAGGACTACAGGCGGTTCAGGGAGCAAATCCATTTGCGAATTTTACTGTAGAGAAAATTGGTTTGAACAAAATTGTTAAATGCTATAATCCACCATATACGGATAGTAAATTGGCGTATGATTACATAAAGCAAAATATTGAAGGCTGGATAGAAGAAGCAATTACGATTAGAAAAAATTACTAGCGAAGCGCTGCCGATGCGACTTTTTAATTGTCTTATGTTGTTGCAAAGACGTTTATCATATTAAAAATTTGACTTTGCCAGACGCTAATCTCAGTAGCGACAGCAATGGAAATCACGCTGCAATTTTTGGCTGTAATGACATCTTCTTGTAAATAGTGCCCGCTATTGTTTGAGTTTGTGGTACCAGGATATACCAATGCAACTTTACTGGCATTATAATATTCATGATACACATACATCTGTCTTAGATCAGCCGGAGAAGGATTATAACCATTGAGGTTTTTCCATTTGGTATCAAGAACAATATTGCCCTTATCCGTCTTTATAAAGATGTCTGGCCTCATACATGTTCTTCGTCCATTTTCAGGTTTCCAGAAGTATTTTGAAGTTTGCGCGGTGATTGTTGTCCCTGGTTCTTTGTTTTTCCTTAAACTAACGTAAACAAATTGTTCCCAAAGCAAGTTCATGTCAAACATCAAAGCCAGGACATGATTTTTTCCTTTAGCGACGTCAGGATGGAACTGCAATAAAAGTAGCTTTGCAATTTCAATAGCTCCTCTGTACTGTTCGCTTTTGCGGTTGAAAACCAATTTTTCAAACGTAGTTTCAGAAACCTTCATGTCTTGCATTTCCGGAAAATTGAGCAACAGTGAACCAATCCTGCTTTGTAAACCAGTATTGGTATTTATTTTCCCGAGCAATTTGATTGCTTTGTATAATATGAAATGAAGTTTATGATTTACATCATAATGCGTGTGCTTGACATAGAACCGTTCATGATGAATTAGGTTTTGTTGTAGGTGCTTCCCGAACTGTAAACTTCCTTTTAATGCGGTTACGTTTCCTTCTTTTCGCCTGTATTGTTTAATCAGACCTGAATGTAGTAGATTTTCAACCTCTCTTGTAAATAGTTCAAAATACAAATCTAAGACTGTATTTGGTTTAATATTTAGCTTGCCCGAACTTGGGGATTTAATATCGAATGTTCCAACTGCTTTTAGCATTCCAATTAATCGATTTCTCCAAAGCGTTGCGTCAGTTTCATTTTTATCTGCTTTAGGTAATACTTCAATTAATATATTGCCGACCTGGATCACTCCAACATGCTCATTAAATTGTATGCCGTGATAGATTAACTTATAGTATGGAATACCATCCCCATGATACCGTTCCAAGGCATTGAATTGTTCTTCAGTGATTCTATTGTCGCCAATGTCATACCGAAGGATCTCATGTTCGAAAACGGTTATATGATGCATTGTTTTATCCAATTACGCTACCTTTCATTAAAAGTCGGATTGCCTTACCGAAATCCATGGCTACGTCTTGCTGGTCTATTGAAAGTATTGATGATTCATCGCTACGGTAATCAATGATTCGGTAAACCTCCTTTTCATCGAAATCACCTGATCCTTCGTAATCAAAATCGGCAAACGAATACGACGATTTATCCCATTCTTTCTTGCTGATGAAACCTTTGCCCAGCACTAAACCAATTTTGCCGTAATCCCCAAAGAAATATTCTTGTAGCAGAGGAATAATGCATTTATAAAACGATTCTACTATAGTTTCTTCATCTTTATTAATAAAATAGGAATGACCAATGGCATGATCACGGTCGAGTAATTTTTCTATACGGTGGTTGATTGTCTTTAGAATCTCAGATGCCTGGTAGCCGTAAACCTCATATTCAAGCTCCGGCAATTTGTATTTGGGCGGCATTTCTTCAAAACTGAATCTTCTTCGCAGAGCTGTGTCGAGTGCTTCGACGCTGCGGTCGGCTGTGTTCATTGTGCCAATGATATAAAGATTATCTGGAACGCCAAATTTCTGTTTGCTGTATGGCAATGTTATCTCTAGTGCTTCGTCCTGACCGATGCGTTTATCTTGCTCGATTAATGTTATTAGTTCTCCGAAAATTTGAGAAACATTTCCACGATTTATTTCGTCAATAATAAGAACGTATTTCTTCTCCTGAGCATCACCAGGATCTGATGAGTTGAAATAATCTTCCAACACTTCAATTTTGACATCGTTATTGTAAAATTCATATATTGTCTGCTGTGATATTTTTTTTCGAATAAAAACATCAGGTGCAGCATTCAAATCAGTGGCCAGCCATTTTACGTTACGAAATTGATAATTGTCAATTTCTTGCGAGTCGTCATAAAAATACTCCCCTGTAATTACTCCAATTGCGTCAATAATGTTGTTGCCTTTTGTTATAAACACAATGTCGCCAACTTTCATATTTTGAAAGATGAACACGGCCTGTATTACGTACTTGCTTTCGGCTACAAGTTCTGGATAATCCTGTTTAAACTTATCCCTGAAAGGTTTCCAATCTTTGATTCCTTTAAGTGCAGTAAAATCCTTATCATCTCCCCAACCTAAAAAAATTAAATTGTTTTTTATACTCCAATTGTGCTTTTCGGGTCTGTGCTTACCACCCAGGCTCATTTTGTAAAAATCTTTGCTGCCAAAGTCAATTTCAGTAGTTCTTTCGATATTACCAGAAACTCCAGTAGCTAAATTCGCGATACTCTTGAATATACCGTCTTTGATTTCATACTTTAATGACTCTTTTTCGGTTGCATCATCTGTTTCCTCACTATCCAGAACTGGTTTTATCCCTTCTATAAAATCTTCATAACTCATGCTTTGGTGAAAAGTTGTGAAAACAATTCTTCCTTCAGTGAGCCTTTTATCAAATTGTTTTTTAACTTCTTCCCTATTGGTCCAGCTTAATTTCTTTTCTTCTTCTTCATCGATAATTTGAAGTGCTTTGTCAATCGAATGGTATGTTTTTCCTGTTCCTGGAGGGCCAAAAAGTATTTGATTTAACGTGGGTTTTTTGTCTATGCTCATGTCATCAGGATTTGTTTCAGACTCATTTATTTTCATTCCAAGCAGCATCCAGAAAAATATCTGTTTCAAGTAGGTATTACTGCTTTCCACTAACTGAACTATTTCTTTATTCTTACTTATTTGATTGGTTTCATTTAAATATATATCAAAGTCATTCTTTAAAACATATTCCAATCGCTCAAAATGTTTCGGTGCATCTACCGCAGTAAAATCTTCTGGAAACAGTGCGCGAGTGAATCTATACAATACAGACCACTTATTCTCGCCAATTAGTTCATGTGCTTTTGTAAAAACAACTTGCTTGTCACTACTGGTTAATAAATCGAATAGTAATTGCGGATTCTGACGAACTTTGGCATTTATTTCAGATCGGCGATTTACAGTGATTAACTGTTGCTGAATTCTTGAAAAGCCATTATAACTTTCAAATAAATATCTATTTAGAAAATCATCATCCTTTTTAATAATAAACTTATAGTCTTTATTTAGGGCATCGTAAGTAGGATATTTTTTTATTGAAGCAAAACTTTTAATCTGTTTCATTGCTTCTGAGTACTCCCTCAAATCCCTGTACCAATCCCAACTTTCAACACCTTCATTCTCTGCAAATTCATCAAAATATTGCTGTAGTGTTTTAGCATGCATTATTTCTTTTGCCGTATACAATAAAAAGTCTTGCGTTATCCAGTTCCAGTGTTGTTCATTTAGAGTTCCAACTTCAAAAATTTGTTTAAATGGTTTTTGATCTACGTGACTTTTTTTCAGATTTGATTTTACAAACTGGTAAAACATCTGGTTGAACTGAAAAGCTCTAAAACCTTTTTTTGGAATCGTTATGTTTAGATTCAAATGCTCAAAAGCCGGAGACGATTCGCTATCGTAGGGCGTGAACATTTCTGGAGCAAACAGACTTAAAAAAAGACTGACTTTAGGATAACTGCTGAGGTTAAATTTAGTCTGGTCGGTTAAGTAAACATCACTGCTAATTATTTTCCGGATTAGTTGTAAATCATCTGTTGTTATGTATTCATCCTGATAGCGAACAATGGTTTGCAAAAAGTTGATTCCTTTTACCTTTGTCGTCGGATCAAATAAAATCTTTTGTGATTCAATAATCTTTGCTTTAATTTCTGCATCGGTATTATCAAGATTAACATTTGCCTCAAACCATTTGATAAAATTAAACTTATAAATCTCCTTGGATTTAAGCCAGTCGGTTTCATTTATCGCGCGGTTGTATTTTCCAATCAACGGACTTAGTTTGCTTCCGTCAATATAAGGTATTTCTTCTTTTGGAAGAACTATAAAACCCAATGCTTTAAGATATTTGTTTGTTGGCTCTCCACCTCCGGGCTGCCAAAGATATTCACCCGTTGCATATTCATGCGCTAAGCGAATAATATTTTTAGGAGGATATATTTCTCCATTATAGTATAAATCATATCCTGTTGAAGGTCGCTCTTTCGATTCTCCATCATATAGATTCTTCATTGCCCGTATTACATGCGCGCGGGTAATTTTTGTAGGTTCAAATGCCATAAATTATTCTTTGTTTAATAATTTAATTTCCCACCCGTTATTTGAATGTGAATTTATATCCACTATTTGTGGAAGATTTAAAGCGTTCGTTGCAAATTGGATTTGTTAAAATTGCTCACGATAATAAAAAATATTTCATTCGAATTAGTAAATTATACCCTTACTAATTTCATTAATGGTTCGAAAGAATATAAAGCAGGTCTTCTCCCTGCCGATTGATGTTTTGTAACTAATAAACCTTTCTCGACAAGTCTTTTGGTAAATTTTGCTGCTGTAGGCCCAGGTATCCCACTATTAGAAGTAAATTTATTATTTCTGAATACTGGCGTTGTAAATACGAAATCTAATGCATTTACGCTCCATTTAGATGCAAGAACTTCTGAAAAAATTTCTTTCATTTCTTCATACAGGTTTCTTATGCTTTCAGCTATTTCAAGATTTCTTATTGCTTGTTTTTCAGTAGCAATAAGAAAAAATCTACACCAACCTTCCCAGTCATCTGTTTCAGATACTTTTCTCATTGTATCAATATATAAATCTTTATTTTCTTCTAAATAACCACTAATATAAAAGTGGGGTTCGCTTATAATTCCTGATTTCCATAAATAAAGAGTTATTAACATTCTTCCAATACGTCCATTACCATCTTGAAAAGGATGTAGAGATTCAAATTCTAAATGCATTAAAGCTGTCTTTATTAAGGCGGGGTGTTTACTGTTTGCTAGATAGTCAAATAGTTTATCCAATCCTTCTTCCAGTTTTTCATGACTTATGGGAACAAATAATATATTCTTTTTTAATTTGTCGGCCAAATAGTTTTGTTCAGACTTAAATTTCCCAGGAGCCTTATTAGCTCCTCTTCCTTGGGTCAATAGTTGCTGATGCATGGTGCGAATAAAACTTCGAGAAAATTCATATCCGTCAAGCATTCCCTTTTGTGCATTTTTAAGAGCTCGTTGATATAAATAAGTTTCAATTACATCTGATCTAAAATGATTTGGATTTGAATTTCCTTCATCTTCATCTGCTTCGAATTGCATTATTTCATCCATAGTACTTATAGTACCTTCAATTCTAGAGGAAATTACAGCTTCCTGATTTCGCAAAGGTGCTAATAGTATTTCACTATTATGCATATTTTTAAGCATCTGATCATATCTTGCCAATGCGTCAGTGGCCCGAATTAGTTCGTCGAGAAATTTTGAATAATCCAGCTCAATTGGTGGGAATTTGTCGTAATGATAGTAAACTGCATTCTCTAAATTTAATTCCATAACATTGATTTTGTGTATCAAATATATCAATTATTTACACACAAAGCAATTTGATGATACTAATTTAGTTTATATTATATACAAGCGCATCATCTAATATATCAATAATATTGACTTACTCCTTCAGAGAGTTTTTCTATCATTCATATTAATATTCGTATATCATTTCAATTGAATTATATAATTCAACAGTTATTGAATAATCAATATGTCCTTGTATATCATATTTAAGAAATTATATCATTCAACAGTTTTTGAATAATCAATATGATATTCAAATGTCCTTGTATATCATATTTAAGGTAATTATATCATTCAACAGTTATTGAATAATCAATATGATATTCAAATGTCCTTGTATATTATATTTAAGGTAATTATATCATTCAACAGTTATTGAATAATCAATATGATATTCAAATGTCCTTGTATATCATATTTAAGGCAATTATATCATTCAACAGTTATGAATAGTCAATATGATATTCAAATGTCCTTGTATATCATATTTAAGGCAATTACATATTCAACAGTTATTGAATAATCAACAAGGTAACTTATGATTACATCTAAATTGACCTTATTTAAATGATGAATATTTTGTTAAAATAGATATATTTGTTTCTAAACCAAATAAATACGATCATGTCTATTTATCAAGAAATTTTAAATTGGTCTCAAAATAGACCCAATTTTATAAGAGATGCTCTGAGGAGAACTATTTGCAATCCAACGATTACACAAACTGACATCAATGAACTGATTCTCTTACTAAAAAAGGAAAATGATGATACCACTGTTACCATTGATGCCCTGCCTATTGATATTACACATATTCCAACAACAATAAATTCAGGTGCGATTTATCCTAAATTAATTAGTATTAAAAATCCAATAAATATTTGTGCATTATATAATAAAGCGCATTTACAATTTTCAAACAATGGATTGACAGCCGTATATGGTAATAACGGTTCTGGAAAATCAAGTTATTCGAGAATTTTAAAAAAATTGTGTTGGAGTAGAAATCCTGGTATCGAATTAAAAAGAAATGTATTTACTCCATCACCAAATCAACAACAGGTTGAATTTCTGGTGCAAGTCAACGGTTTAAATACTAGTTTCCAATGGTCTGAAAATCTACCAACTCATCCATCATTAAGTTCTATTTATATATTTGACAATGATTGTGGGGATGTATATATAAATAAAGAAAACCCAACGGAGTATAAACCTACTGGGATTGATGTATTAGAAAGGCTTATCTCCATTCTAACTAATATGTCTCAAAATTTAAGTCATGAGATATCAAGATATAATACTCAAAAACCACGATTAGATCCACCATTAAACTCAACTAACAGTGGTCAATGGTATGCAAATTTCGAAATTCTATCACGAGTTGATGTTGATAGTTATATTCAATTTAGTGAAGCAGATTCCACCCGAAAACAGGAAGTATTTAACTTACTAAGCACACAAAATCCACAACAAAATATTTCTAATTTAAGAAATCTTAAAAATCGGATAGAAAACTACGAACAACAATTTAGAAATATAGAAGAGTTCTTTAACGATCAAAGTATCGATGACCTTAAGCTTTTAAGAAATAGGTATGAAAGTACGAAACAAGCATATGAAATCGCAACAGCTGAACTGAGCTCAGTTAATACTATTGAAGGGTTCGGTTCTGATCCATGGAGAACACTTTGGGAAGCTGCTAAAAACTTTGCGCATAGTAATGGTATGTCTGATGGCCAAAGTTTCCCATCAAGTGCGTCATTGGAGAAATGTGTTCTGTGCCAACAGGAATTAGATGAAGTAGCACAACAAAGGTTACAAAGTTTTAATCAGTTTATTTTAAATGATGTTTCAACACAAAGAAGTTCACTCCAGAATGAAATACAAAGAAGAGTTTCAACATACACATCATTAACTGTCCCTCCCTTTGAAAATTTCACAGAACTCACAAATTATATTACTGATTTCCAGAGCCAACATTCCACATTTACGGAATGTATTAATTTTCTAAAACAATCAGTAATAAATTACCTCCAAACTGGAGGTGAGATCGTTATTAGCCTGAACAAGGTTTCATCTATTATCAATTCTTTGATACCAACCATTGATAGACAATTAGAGGAACAAAATCAATTATTACAAAATAGAAATGCCTTAGTTATAGAGTTTAACGAGTTAACAGCAAGAGAGTTTTTATGGAATGAGAAAGCGAACATATTACAATATGTCGATGAAGTAAAATATAAAAACTGGATAAATAGGTGTCAATCACAATTAAACACTAGTATCGTCTCCCGAAAAATAGGAGAATTAATGGAAGATCAAGCAGTTAATTTACAACATCAAGAGTTTGTTAACCATCTACGATTTTTTAATCAGGACTTAGC
This sequence comes from Flavobacterium sp., assembly GCF_052437795.1. Lineage (GTDB taxonomy): Bacteria > Bacteroidota > Bacteroidia > Flavobacteriales > Flavobacteriaceae > Flavobacterium. Next base: position 7,217 of record NZ_JBQVPA010000009.1, on the reverse strand, counting down.
GTCTAAGGTATTATTGTCTAAAACAAGAACTACTCAAGGTAGTACTTACCAAAAATGTGGATTGAACGGGATAGCAGATTCTATAAACTCAGTATTGAGTGAAGGGGAGCAAAAGATAATTGCATTATCTAATTTTTTAGCGGAGTGTACGATTGATGGTAGAAAAAACTCCGTAATTTTTGATGATCCTGTCACCTCATTAGATATGGATTATAGAGATTTAATTGCGAAGAAAATTGTAGAATTATCACGTGACAGACAAATAGTAGTACTTACACATGATTTATCATTTTTACGTTTGCTACTTGATACACATAATGAAATTATCCCATATCCTTGTCATATAATAGGCATTGATAAATACAATGGAATAAGTGGTATAGTTACTGACGAGATTCCCTATTTAGTGAAAAATGTACAAGAGAGGATTGACTCTATTAAAAGAATTTTGACTGATCATGATGCTTTGTCTATAGCAGATGCTCACGGAAAGGAAACAAAATTAGATTCAGCTCGAAAGAGGTTTAGAATGCTATTAGAACGATCTGTTGAGGAAATCTTATCAAATAAGACCTATGAGCGTTTCTCTAAAAACATACATTTAAAAAAAGGAAATCTGTCAAGCTATATCGTGACGGAACAATCTGATGTTGATTTTCTCCTAAATTTATTTGGAAAGTATTCTATTACCGAGCATGACGGAGGAACTTCGACCATACCACTGTTACCTAGTAAAACTGTTATAGAACAAGATATAAGAGATTATTCGACCTGGAAGGATTCTTTTAAAACTAAACTTAGTGCCTTTAAAGCTTCCTACAATTAAATTGAATAATCTATATAGGATTTTACATTTAGAGGCAATATATTCGCCTTATCACTTCAACAAACAGATTAAGTAAAATAAAATCCCGGTTAATACTAGATTTTTTTATAAGTTAAATCTTATGATAATACTACAATACCCATTTCAATTATTTCCCGTAGGGTAGACTTGGTGAGTTGCTCATTTAATTGTTCAAAATAATCATCTTCGAGTAAAAAATAAACAAAATTTCCTCTGTTAAGTTTACTTGGGACTTGATTTAATTGATTTTTAACCGCACAATTTTCATCCTCACAATTTAATTTTCTGATATTTTCAATATCGATTAATAGGGATGTCATCTCACATGACAATTGAGTAGTATCATCAACTGAATAATTAAAATCTTTAGAGGGCTGCATATTATGCATCCGGTCTAACAATACTATTTGAAAGGTCTTAGTTAAATCCCAAAATCCTATAACTCTACCAAGACCTGTTGAAATTTGAAATTGAAAGAAAGGAAATTCCTCATCATTTTCTATAACTTCCTTCTTAATCCAGTTAAAGTCTGTTCGTTGATAGGGAACCGCTTGGCCATTCCAGTTTATCTTATGGTATCTATATGCATTTTTTAACTGATGGTTCTTGTCAAAATCTTCAATCTTTATTTTAGAAAGAGTTTGCATCCTCTCAATTAAAGATAAAAACCATTTAGGTTCTGCTTCACCTAAACCGAAATATTTTATTTGGTTAAAATATTCAAACGAGAATGCCCATTTATAATCATCAGTGGAAACAATTCGCCCTAATACAGGATGCTTAACATCTACAACATTATTTATTACAGGTGCTCTCATAATCTGTTAATCCAACCTAGCAGCATAATAATCCTGCATTAACACAGGATCGATTATATCTTCACATCGTGAATAAGAAGAATATCCTTTTCTAGCATTTATCCAAGGGTCTTCATTATGAGTCATATTTTCTAATTGGGTTGAGCTAAACTGTGCATAGGATTCCAAGATACTATCAATATGTAGTTTTTCTTCATTCGTTAAGCATGAAATATTCTCCACATTTACAATATCCTCAAAATCCATTTCACTATATAAATTTTTGCGATCTTTATATAGATCGTAAATTGTTCTATTTACAGGTCCATGTATCCAAGCTTGAAAATCATCTTCAAAGATTTTACTTTTATTGAAAGCTAAATGCCATGCTTGTACGTAATATAGAAGCTTTTGATGCTTTAAAGTATCTAAATGATTAATCCCTTCAGACTTTAATCTAAAAATGATATAATCAGATACTGCTACAACATTTGCCATATATAGAGTCTTAGTTTTTGCAAAGATAATGAATTTTAATTATCTGAGACTTAGATGATATGAATTGTGAAACGGGATAAAATTTATGAGAACTTAATATTAATTACCGTCATTCTCTATTTCATCTCTCTCATCCTCAACGGCATCACATTCTTCTATTTACTACCAGTTATCCCATTGACAAACGTATCGACGAAATTCAAGATTTTATTCAATATTCTATCACCAACCTCTTTTGATTTAAGAACACTTGGTCTTCCTTCTATCCTTAAATCCAATATATCATTTCGAATTGGTTCGCGCTCAGCAAACAAATAATTCTCGATCAGCTTTTCTGTTTTTTCTACAGAAAGGTTTTCATCCTCTATAAGCACTTTCAAGGCTTTCTCCTGTTCTTCATTCCAGAATTTCTCAAACTCTTCAGGAATAGCATCTGTATCCTCTATATTTGGTAAGCTTTCCTGTATGAACTTTTCAATTAAGTCGCGCTTACTTCTTAGTGACACATCCGTATTTAAGAGATTGAATATTTCCTCATTAATGCTGTTTTTATCTTTTGCGTTTTGTTTTGCTTTAATAAGCAATTGGAGTATGTAAGTTACATTTATAGTATCTCTCCTGATAAGCTCCAACTCAAAATCGATATCGTTCAGGATAGAGGTTTTTTCTGTAGTAGGATTTCCACTAATAGTCTCTTTTAAATCTAAATATTTACTCGTGTATCCGTCAAAAAGCTGTTGCTCGATATCAAGATCTTCCCATGTAAATTCTGTGTAGTGGCTCATCTTTTTATGTAAACGTATCATTGCCCTGAAAGCCAATATAAATTTCAACTTATCTTCTTCACTATAGAGATCATCTACACTATCAACATGCGGCACGATATCTATTAATTTCTGAGCTGCCTGGTTAAATTTTTCAACATAGGTTTCGTACGGCTCAACAATAATTTCATCAATAGCTTCCTTGTTGCTAAATAGTGCTATTGCTTCGTCTGTTTTATCTTTTAAGTTGCGAAAGCATACTATATTTCCTTGTGTTTTATTTTTGTCTAAAATTCGGTTAGTACGGCTAAAAGCCTGTATCAGCCCATGATACTGAAGATTCTTGTCGACATACAATGTATTAAGAAATTTACTATCAAAGCCTGTAAGGAACATATTAGCGACGAGCAGTATGTCTGCCTCATTGTTTTTAGATTTCTTTGCAACAGCATTATAATAGTTATAAAAGCCCTCAGTGTCCCGAACATTCTCTGCCATACCAAACATATTATTAAAATCATGGACATAACGTTCTAAAAGTTCACGTCTGTGAGGTGTATAGCTATATTCAGCTTGCGGTTCAGCAGCAATATTATATTCCTTTATTACATTACTTTCTAATTCCTCCTCATTTTGAGCATAGCTAAAAATAGTTGTAACTCTCAAATTGTGCTCACCTTGAAGCTTTTTGCGGTTGAATATCTCATAGTACTGAATTACAGCGTCGATATCCTGGACACACATCATGGCGCAAAAGTTCCTGCTTTGCGTTTTTTGATCATGGTGTTGGATAATATAATCAACAATGGCTTCTTTGCGCTTAGGAGATTCATATACTTCTATTTCATCGATCTCTTCGACCTTCAGGTCTATGATATGTTCTTTCTGCTTAAACGTCTGGATATATTCAACTGAAAACTTTAGCACATTTTCATCCCTGATAGCATCAGTAATTACATATTTATGTAAGCATTTGCCAAACAGGCTGGAGGTTGTTTTCTCTCCATTTGCGTTTTCTGCCAATATTGGTGTCCCAGTAAAACCAAAAAGCTGAATATTGGTAAAATAGTCTACAATATTACTATGGGTATCGCCAAACTGCGAACGGTGACATTCGTCAAATATGAAGACCATACGGAGATCCTTTATGGTTTTCATTTTAGAAAGGTTCCTGCCTGATATGGCGTTATTCAGCTTTTGGATAGTCGTAACGATGATTCTAATATTGGGGTCATTAAATTTTTGTATTAAGTCGTCTGTATTAGTAGCGGAACTAACGGAGCCTTTGCTAAACTTATCGTACTCCTGGTTGGTTTGATAATCCAGGTCTTTTCTGTCTACTACAAAGACAACTTTTTTAATTGTGGGGATTTTAGACAAGATCTGACTGGCCTTAAAACTGGTTAATGTCTTACCGCTACCGGTAGTATGCCATATGTAGCCATTCTTTTCAATGTTATAGCCATTCAATATTTGGTTGTCAGAAACTTTCTTAATAATACTCTCCACCGCATAGTACTGATAGGGACGCATCACCATTAACCTTTTGTCAGTTTCATTCAGAACAATGTATTTGCAAATCATTTTACTGACGTGACAAGGCTCCAGAAAGGCATCAGTAAATCCGTTCAGTATATTATTTAGGGGGTTATTATTCTCGTCCGTCCAGTGGAAGGTCTGGAGATATTCCTGCCGATTCGTTCCGAAATTACTAAAGTACTTGGTGTTAACCCCATTGCTGATAATGAATAATTGTACAAAATGGAATAACCCTTTACCCGCGCCAAAGCTGTGTTTTTGATAGCGGTTAATCTGGTCAAAAGCCTCCTTCATTTCCAAGCCTACTCTTTTAAGCTCTATCTGTACTAAAGGCAAGCCATTGATAAGGATGGTTACATCATACCGGTTACTATATTTTCCTTCCTGCTCAATCTGGTTTATAACCTGGTATTCATTCTGGCACCAATGTTCAACATTTAGAAATTCAAAATATAGGTTGTCTCCATTATCCCTGATTATATGCTGACGCTCTCGTAGTGTCTTGGCCTTTTCAAAAACAGAACCCTTATTAAGAATGTTCATTACCTTGTCAAATTCAGCATCGCTAAGCGTAACGTTATTGTGTTTTTCGAGCTGCGCTTTGAGATTAATAATTAACGATTTCTCATTTGAAATCGAAATGTATTTATACCCTAGCTTTTGTAATTGTGTAATTAGCTTTTCTTCTAAAACCTGTTCGGATTGCTTACTCAAAATAATTATGAATTAGGAGATTGGTGTTTGTTAACAAATTTAACAAAATAAGCATCACTGCAAACAAACCTCCTAATTCATATTACTAATTATCTCAATGTTTTAAACATTTGCTCAATAGCCTTTTTTTTCTGTTCCATGTTAGGGTGTACATAAAGGTTTAGTGTAGTGCTTATGTTGGAATGTCCAAGAAGGACGCTTACCGTCTTATAATCGCAATTACTTTCAATGCATCGAGTGGCAAAACTATGTCGGAGTCCATGAAATTTGAGTTCTGGCATCTTTAAATCTCTCATCAGATTCTTATAGTAGCTTCTATAGGTCCGGGGTTCTGTGGGTTTGGCATCGTTCGTCAAGACAAAAAATGATGGATTTACAATTTTCTTGAAAGGCTTGAGTATGCGCAGTAAGTCTTTGCTAAGTGGTATTTCTCGGATTGAATTCTTGGTTTTTGGCGTATCAAGTATTAGTTCAGTCCGCCGGATACCACCTTCAATAACATAAATCCGCTGTATAGTACGTCTTACATTTATCACACCGCTATCGGTATCGATATCCTCCCAGGTAAGCGCGCATATTTCGCCAATACGGATACCCGAACTTAAACAGAGATAGACGCCCAGGTTACGAAATGTAAAATGCTCCTGTATGTAACTCATTATCTTTTTTTGATCGGCACGGCTTAACACTTCCATAGCTTGGCTTTCCCGAATGGTAGGGAACTGGATATCAAATGGAGCATAAGTAGTCCATTTCTTTTTTGCTCCAAACTTAAGTATCATTTTAAGCACAATCAGTATATCCTTAATAGTTTTCTGACTCAGGCCGGAGTCCAATTTTTGTAAAACAAAGGACTGTACATCTGTTTCTTCAATTTCTTTCTTTTGCCCAAAGGCAGGTAATAAGTGGTTCTCGGTAAGGAGTAAATAGGCTGCGTAGCTTGATTTCTTTACATACTGTTTTTTATCTGCTTTCCACAGATCGATAATTTCAGAAATTGGTTTTTGCTGGTTCATTTTATTTGATTAAAGAATTAAAATAACAAAGGAAGTAGAAAGCAAATAAATATTTTAGTATTTGAATTGAGGACCAAAAGTTTCTCCAATCTAATCAATCAGAGATTAAAAATCTATTGTTCCTAATTTGAGATTTCCCGGGTTTGAGGGAGAGTGGGAAACAAAAAAGATGGAGGATTTTATTGATATACTTTCTGGAATTGCATTGCAATCTGAAGATATTTCAGAAGATTCGTCTGGAACACTTATTTTGCGGGGCATAAATATTACAGAAGGATTCATTCGACATAATAAAGAAATTAATAGATATTATCCTAAAGAAATTGAGCCAAAAATTCAAAAATATGTTCTTAAAGAGAAAGACTTAGTTTTAGGAATGGATGGTTCTAAGGTCGGAAAAAATGTTGCCTTAATTACAGGCTCAGAGTCTAATTCTATTCTGATTCAAAGAGTTGCTCGAATAAGAGCGCTTAAGAATGCAGATATAGATTACATCTTTCAGAAATTTTTTTCAAAGAAATTTCAAGACTATGTAGATGTAGTGAATACTAGTTCAGGAATTCCGCATATAAGTTTGAAACAAATAAAAGATTTTCAAACTAGTTTTCCGGCAACTCTTATTGAACAGCAAAAAATTGCTTCTTTTTTATCTTTAATTGATGAAAGAATCCAAACCCAAAACAAAATAATTGGAAACTTAAAAGTTCAAATGTTAGGATTGCAAGAGAAGATATTCAGACGAAAAATTAAGATGAAAGATGAAAAAGGCAATATTTTTCCTGAATGGGAATTAAAAAATGGAGGAGAGCTATTTTCCAGCGTATCAAACAAAAGTCACAATTCTGATTTGCCAATTTTAGCAATTACTCAGGATCAAGGTGCCGTTCCACGGGATTCGATTGATTATCAAATTTCAGTCACTGATAAGAGCGTTGAAAGTTACAAAGTAGTAGAAATCGGCGATTTCATCATTAGTTTAAGAAGCTTCCAAGGAGGTATTGAGTATTCAGATTATAAAGGAATTTGTAGTCCAGCCTATATC
>NZ_JBQVPA010000008.1:0-78894 GCF_052437795.1 Flavobacterium sp. | reverse complement strand
AACCTTTTTTTACTTTTTTAATTAACTTTTACTTAACTTACTGATAAGACATAACTTGCAAAGAAAAGTTTTTTTGACTGTTTTACGACGACCGGCACAAAGGTTTTCAAAAGGGTACAAAGAATCTTGCAGCAGCAAAAAAAAGTACTCATTTATATATAATAGGTACCTAAAGTTCTTTCCCAAGTGACGCAAGCATTGCCTCGCTACATCGCAAGGAAACTAAAAGCTGGCCCTTAGCCCTGATGGAGCCGGTATCCCCGCAGTGGAACGGTGGGATAGAGGCGAGAGCAGGAAAACAGACGGCAAAAATGCCCAAGCCATTCGCTCTGCGAAAATCTATACTAATATATTGTAGTGACCGGGGTTTAAGGATCTGCAAACGACTTTTGTTAAAATTTTAAATGTTCCTGTAACAAAATAGGGGTTCATTCTACTAACACGCATATCAAAATCATAAAAATGAAGAAATTTATATGTACGCTTGCCCTGGCCCTTACTTTAGGCAGCGCTGCCTTTGCCCAGAAAGGCAAGGATGTAAAGGTAACTATCGACCTTAAAGATGTAAAGGATGATAAGGTAATGGTTACTGTAACACCACCTGCTTTCGACTCTGAAACGGCTACCTTTTTTATACCTAAAATAGTTCCGGGCACTTATTCTGAAGACAATTACGGTAAATACATCGAAAACTTCAAGGCTTACGACAGTAAAGGTAAAGAGCTCGCAGTAGCTAAGGCCGATGACAACTCATGGAAAATCACCGGAGCAAAGAAACTAGCTAAATTGACTTACCTTGTAAATGACACCTATGACATTGAAGGTACACATGATATTTTTTCTCCCGCAGGCACCAATATCTTAGCCGGAGAGAACTTCGTACTGAATATGCACGGCTTCGTTGGTTATTTTGAAGGCAAAGGCGAATTACCTTACCAGGTAACCATCACTCATCCTGCTTCGCTTTGGGCTGCCACATCGCTAACCGATACCAACGCCAGCAACGAGATCGATGTTTTTACAGCATCCCGCTATCCTGACCTTGTTGATAATCCTATCATGTACTCCAAGCCAGACTACACTACTTTTAAGGTAGACGACATGGATATCCTTATCAGTGTCTACTCCCCTACCGGTGCTGTCAAGGCCAAAGACATTACTCCGAACATGGAAAAAATGATGCGTGCCCAAAAGAAATTCCTTGGCCCGATAAACAGTACAAAAAAATATAGTGTCCTGCTTTACCTTACAAATGGTACATCTACCGATGCAAAAGGTACGGGCGCATTGGAGCACACTACCTCTACTACTGTAGTAATGCCGGAAGCCATGCCGTTGGACCAACTTGAAGAAATGCTGAAAGATGTGGTATCCCATGAATTTTTTCATATTGTTACGCCATTGAGCGTACACTCTAAAGAGATCCACAACTTTAACTATAACACACCAAAAATGAGCGAACACCTGTGGATGTATGAGGGTGTGACCGAATATTTTGCCAACCTGTTCCAGATCAACCAAGGGCTGATAACTGAAGACGATTTCTATGCAAGGATAGCTGAAAAGATCGCAACGTCGAAAAACTTTGACGATACGATGAACTTTACCAACATGAGTAAGAACATCCTTGATAAGCCGTATAAAGATGCCTATTATAATGTATACCTTAAAGGTGCACTTATTGCCATGTGCATCGACATCCAGATGAGGGAAAGCAGCAAAGGAGAAAAAGGAATCCTTGACCTGATGCACGACCTGTCTAAAGCCTACGGCAGCAGCAAGCCATTTAACGATGCCGACCTGTTTGGAAAAATCACTGAACTTACCTATCCTGAAGTAGGCAAATTCCTTGCTACTTACGTAGCAGGCAACACGCCTATTAACTACGATGAGTATTTTGCTAAAGTGGGCGTGACAAAAAACTCGGTAAAACAGCCAGGTAACCCATTCCTGAAAAAAATGCAGATACCTTACATTACAGTAAACCCTGCCAAGGAGATCGTAGTATTGCCAAATATTACAGGAAATGACTTTATGGACACCCTGGGTATTAAAGGCGGTGATGCTATCCTTGCCGTTAATAACACCAATTATAACCTTGACAACATCTATGACCTGATCGAGGTGAGCATGGGCTGGAAGGACGGCGATGCCATTACGGTAAAGATCAAGCGCGATGGTAAGGAACAGCTTTTGAAAGGGAAAGTAAAAATGCCAGTAGAAGAAGTTGACGGCTACCACGCAACCGATGCCTCCAAGGCAAAAATAAAGGAAGGCTGGCTAAAAGGCTAATGTTTTTTTAGTATCTTTATGACCTGCATTTAAACCAATTACACTACCAATAAAAAACTATCCATTATGAAAAAGCTTTTGTTTATCTCTTTTATGCTGGCTTGTGGCGCTACAGCGATGGCAAACACGTCTGATGAGCACATTGGGCCGCCTGTTATTGAAAAGGCTGTAAACGTTACTGCAGAAGCCAAAAAGATCCCTGCTGCAAGGCCCGAAAAACCAAAGGATCTAATAAGACAACAAAAGCCTGCTACCGCAAAATTCTGCACAAGCATAGATGGATCGCGTTTTGGACTTAGCGTTTACATTGCCGATCTGGTAAATACAGGGAACATTAAGCTTACGAACCTTTTGCTGTCAAAATAGATATCAATTTTACAATAAATATTGTAAGGCTGCCTGTAATGGGCAGCCTTATTATTTTGCCATTATCGCAGAAATTAATTCCTACTTTAATAGCTGTTTTATACTATCCTCAGCTCAAACGTTTTTTATTTCAGCATTTTTAAACAGAAACGCAATATCAAAAGGTTTTTTTAGCAGATCGATCAATAATAATGCCATGCCATATCTGTATATTTATAAAATTTTTGAATCCAAAACACCGCTCCCGTGATCAGGGAACTATCATAATGAAAAAGTTCGCCATCATACTATTGTGCCTTACATTCTCCGCAGTGTACAGCCAACAGAAAACGTACTGTAACCCCATTAACATCGATTACGGTTATTGCCCGATACCCAACTTTGTAACACAGGGCAAGCACCGCGCTACCGCGGACCCTGTGATAACTTTTTTCAAAGGCAGGTACTACCTCTTTTCTACCAACCAATGGGGCTACTGGCATAGCGAGGACATGGTGGATTGGAAGTTCATCCCTCGAAAGTTCCTCAGGCCTGAGCATAAGGTATATGATGAATTGTGCGCACCATCGGTATCATTTGTAAATGATACATTGTTGGTGGTAGGATCTACACATAGCAAGGACTTTCCCATTTGGATGAGTACAAAGCCCGAAGGCGATAACTGGAAGGAGCTCGTTCATAAATTTGAGGCCGGTGCCTGGGACCCGCAGATATTCTGGGACAAGGAAAAGGACGAGGTGTACCTGTACTACGGTTCGAGTAACCTGTATCCGCTGTATGGTGTGAAACTTAACCGCAAGACATTCCAGCCTGAAGGCGAAGTGATACCCGTTTTGGCGCTGAACGACGATGAGCATGGCTGGGAGCGCTTTGGCGAACATAATGACAATACCTTTTTACAACCTTTTACAGAGGGCGCTTTCATGACAAAGCATAACGGTAAATACTACCTGCAATATGGCGCGCCTGGCACTGAGTTCAGTGGGTATGCCGATGGCGTTTACGTTGGCACTAACCCGCTTGGACCGTTCGAATACCAGCCGCATAACCCGTTCTCCTACAAACCGGGCGGTTTTGCTCGCGGGGCCGGACATGGCGCTACCTACCAGGATGCCAGTAATGCTTACTGGCACATATCTACAGTGGTGCTTTCTGTAAAAAATAACTTTGAGAGGCGTTTAGGCATATGGCCTGCCGGTTTTGACAAAGATGGCATTATGTACAGCAACACTGCCTATGGTGATTACCCAACGTACCTTCCAGCGCAAAATAAAGGGCATATGGGCATGGCTTCGTTTGCCGGATGGATGCTGCTCAACTACAATAAGCCCGTACAGGTATCGTCGACACTGGGCGGTTTCCAGCCTAATTTTGCCGTGGATGAGGACATCAAGACATACTGGAGCGCAAAAACAGCCAGTAAAGGCGAATACATCATAACAGACCTGGGCGGGAAAAGCACCATCAATGCGATACAGATCAATTACGCCGATCAGGATGCCGAACTGATGGGCAAACCTGCTACCACTACAGGGCACAAGTACATTATTTACTCGTCGGATGATGGGAAGAAATGGGATGTGCTTGTAGACAAAAGCAAAAATACAAAAGACGTTCCGCACGACTATATCGAATTAAGCAAACCTGCATTGGCACGCTATCTCAAGCTCGAGAACATCGCCATGCCAACCGGTAAGTTCGCATTGTGCGGGTTCAGGGTGTTTGGCAAAGGCAATAGCGAAAAACCGGGCGAAGTGAAAAATTTCGTTCCTTTACGCGCCGAGGCTAAAAAGAAGGGTGAGCGCCGCAATGTATGGTTCAAATGGCAGCAGGAGCCTAATGCCGATGGCTATGTGATCTATTTTGGCAAATCTGCCGATAAATTATACGGTTCAATTATGGTATATGGCAAAAATGAGTATTACTTTAGCGGACTGGACCGGAGCGATGCCTACTATTTCCAGATCGAGGCTTTTAATGCCAATGGTATCGGGCCACGGACAGAGATCAAAAGATCAGAGTAACCAAATTCTAAAATCCAAATATTCACATTAACCCTTTAAACATCTATGAGTTCGACAAATGTACAAACAAGGTGGGGCCAGTTCATACCGCTGGTAACTGTCTTCTTCTTTTGGGGCTTCGTTGCCGCGAGTAACGATATCCTCATCCCCGTTTTCAAAAAGGCCTTTGACCTGAACCAGACACAAAGTATGTATGTGTCTGTTGCCTTTTATGTAGCCTACACTGTGGGCGCACTGCTTTATATGGGTATTTCGTTCCTTACCAAAAAGGATATCGTATCGCGTTTGGGTTACAAGAACTCGCTTGCAACCGGCCTTGTAATCTCTGCACTCGGGACCTTACTATTCATTCCCGCGGCAAATATGGAATCTTTTCCATTAATGCTTTCGGGCTTATTTATTGTTGGGCTTGGCTTTTCATTACAACAGACTGTTGCCAACCCGCTGGCGATAGCGCTAGGACCCATTACCACCGGTTCACAACGCCTTACGCTTGCCGGCGGAATCAACAATTTCGGTACGACGATAGGGCCGCTTATCGTGAGCTATGCGCTTTTTGGTGACCCGGCAGTTGCAAACCCGAACGTAAATATCGAGGATATAAAAATGCCTTACCTAATCCTGGGTGCAGCATTTGTCCTTGTAGCCATACTGTTGAAATTCTCATCACTCCCTAATCATCCGCCGACAGAAGAAAATATCGTTGAAGATGTTAAAGAATCGGGTAAGTCAGCATTGCAGTATCCACAGCTTTTATTGGGTATGCTTGCCATATTCCTATATGTAGGCGTTGAGGTCTCTACGGCGGCGAACCTGCCTGCTTACCTGGAGAAGGACCTTGGCTTCCTTACCAAAGATGTTGCTCCTTACATATCCTTATACTGGGCTAGCCTTATGATTGGCCGCTGGGGCGGGGCTGTTGAGGCATTTACAAGCGACGTTACGATGCAGAAAATATTCAAGTTTGTCGCACCTTACCTTGCGTTCGGGGTATTCCTGGGCGTTAACGCGATTGCTAAGCACGACCTTGCGCCATTCTATGTATATGCGGCGATCATACTAGTGCTTATCGTTGCCGACCTTGCCAGTAAAGGCAACCCGGCAACAATGCTCATGCTGTTCTCGATATTAGGCATTGCAGCATTACTGACAGGTATGGCAACTGAGGGGACTGTAAGCGTTTATGCCTTTACAAGCGTAGGGTTGTTCTGTAGTACGTTATGGCCATGTATCTTTACGCTGGCTGTAAGTGGACTTGGAAAGAAAACCACTCAGGGCAGTAATTTCCTTATCATGATGATCATGGGTGGAGGTATTGTGAGCCTTATACAAGGTAAAGTTGCAGACGAGACCACTATTAAGACCAGTTATATCGTGGGTGTAATATGCTTCTCTTACCTGGCATTTTATGCTATTGCTGTAAAAGGCATACTAAAGCGCCAGGGTATTACGTTCGATACGAAAGTAAGCGGCGGCGGGCATTAATACCGCTATTGCAAATTATACAAAACCGTTCCTTATCAGGAGCGGTTTTTTGTTTTTGATAACATATACCTTGTGCGAAAAGGGCTATCTTTACGAAAAATAATGATCATGAAAAATAGAATTGTTGCCCTCGCATTCATCGCCTTTTTGGCATTTGCATGCAATGAAAAGAAAGAGACAGAAACTGTTAATGAAGAGCCTGCAGTACAGGAAGTAGTTGACAAAACCGCCACCGATGTGGATAGTGTTAACCCTGAGGAGGAAGTTGCCGATAAAAGCGCCCAGCTTACCGAGGGCACTGATATCACTGTTGAAGGAAAAATAACCGAGATCAATAATGGTAAAGATGGCTATACCGCGAAAATTTATATGGCCAGTGGTGAAGTGTATTTTGCAACCATAAGCATCCCGAACCTGAAAGATCCCAAGCAGTATAAAAAGTTTAATGTAGGGGATGTCATCAAGGTAAAAGGGAAAACGTTTAAAATAGAGGAAGATACGATGATAAAGGTAGAGGAATTGTTATAAAATATTTGGTCGTCATTTAGCTTCACTCAACCACTTCGTTACATTTCGGCAATATAGAGATCTTATCCTATATAGAAAATAAAAACCCGCGGGTGTACTGAAACATACCGCGGGTAACCAAAAAACTAAAAATGGGATCTTAATTCATTCTTATTATTTACTCCAGTCGATCTTGCGTGAAAAGTACATTACTGCACCCAGTATAAGGAACAGCCCAATGCTGCCTGCCAATAGTGCATAATTTTCAAGCTGGATGATCACGTAAATAAATGTATACAGCGCACTGAGCGATGCCCCGATGAACATAGGGAATTTGCGATCTTTCAATATCGAAATGGAATAGAGCGTTATCATGGCTACGACTGATATTCCCGCAATAAGATAAGCTGCCATGAAGCTGCTGTGCTCGGTTATTGAAATGAGCAGAGTGTAGAACATCACCAATGCAAGCCCGATCATGGTATACTGGAAGATGTGTATACTGATCTTGCTGATGCTTTGGATCAGGAAAAATATGAGGAAGGTAAGTCCTATCACAAGGAATCCATATTTTGAGGCCCGCATATTTTGCTGGTATTCGTCCACAGGGATGAGGAGGTCCACATAAAAGCTATAGCCTTTTAAGTTAGGTAATTTCCCTAAATGCTGCTGAGCAAACGGCCTGTTGAGTTGCGATATTTTCCAGGTCGCGCTAAATCCATTATCGGAAACTGACTGCTTTTCTGGTAGTATGTAGCCGCTGAATTTTGGCGAATGCCAGTTGGAGGTCATTTTCGTTTCGGTTATCTTACCGATCGGGGCTATACCCAACCGTTTGGTGCCGCTATATGTAACATCCATGCTAAAAGGCATTTTGCCGCTTCGGGCAGCGCTCAGGTTGATCGGCTTTGTTTCAAGGGATATCAGTGAATCAGCCGTATACTCATTTGCAACGGGCTCCATAGTATACTTAGTACCGTTAAAATTGACGGCTACAGCCCCCCTGATGCTCTTGAGCCCATTAGTATTCATAAGTATCGTGGCCCTCTCCCACTGCAAATTCTCAGGGAGTATCGCAGCCTTACTCAGGTCGGGGGTACCAAAATTACCTGCGAACTTTACTTTGGCATTGAATATAGAGGCCTCATACATGCTTTGCCTGCGGGATTCCGACTGTACATCGGCATCAGCAGCCAGCTTTTCAGGGAACAGGTACGCATATTCTATTGAGGATGATGTTTGGTAAGGTACTTTGATTACAGGTCCGTAAATGAATACGTTATCGCCCCACTGGCGGGTAATGCCCTCTTCTGTCTTCTTTTGGCTTTGAGAACGTTCCTCGATAAGATTTTTCACATACTGCAGCGGAATAAGCAGCACAAGGGTTAGCACGCCTACCATGATGATCTTTGCGGTGGTAGATCGCATGAAATTAATGTTTGGTTCCGTGTTGGGTTTTTCGTTGTGATCGTGGTTGGAGATCTCCATAGTTATTGATTTTTGATTATTAGAATATTAGTGTAAACAGGAATGGTAATAGAGGGGAAAGCATAAGCAGCAAGGAATTGAGGAACACTGCTTTATCCTTTTCTTTATCAGTATTGGCCAAATTCATCCAGACAAGCAAAACAAAGTTGAAGAAGGCGAAAAAAACGGTAAACATCATTAGATAAAGTATCCATATTTCCTTTTTAGTCAGGACATAGGCAATCCGGAAGGCAATTTCGATGCATAAGCCAATCGAAAATGTGATCCTGGCAATGTTTATGTAGTGTTGTGCACTCCTGTTTTCATAGTCATATTTTCCAGGTTAGAATAAGAAAGTAGGTAAAAGCTATTGGGATGTTAAGTAACATCAGCAGTGTATACGCCAGCAGCGGCAGGCGGTATTCCTTGTTAAGGAATAGGAAGATGACATTGTTCAGGAACACGACGAGGTTAAACAGCACCGCAGCAATTATGTAGAAAAGTGCAGCCAATGCTATTCCCGGCCATCCGGTAACGATAAATGCAAGTTCAAATATGGTACCTATTCCCAGCGACCACCAAAATGCCCTTTGTGCCATATAGATATTGTCGAGGGCAGTTATTTCGGTAGATGTTTTCACGCTCATCCTCTTAAATAGCCCATAGCGATCCAAAAGTAGGCAAGAGCGATCGGGATGTTTACCAGCAGGATGGCCGCATTTCGAAGGATAAGAGACCTGTAGTCACGCTTCCTGAAAGCATAAATTATCATGCTGATCAAAACCAGCAGATTGGCAGCAACAGCGAACATTACATAAAAATACCCGATGCCCACCCATCCCGTTTCGCCTGTAAAAAGGAAAGCAAGCAGGAGAAGGGTACCTATGATCAATGATGTTAAGAAAACTATCCCGGGTATGCGCAGTGTCCGCAGTACGTCGAGCGGGATGTCGTAAGGTTTAATATCTTCCATAATCTCACTTTTATCGTATTAAAAAAGCATCTTTTATCCTATCGATCGGCAGGTGCAGCATCCTGTAATGGTCAAGGTCGAAAAAGCGCAGGGCCTTCCTCCCGTCACGGTACCTTCTACAGAAATAGATGATCATATGCGGAAAGCATACCGCCCCTACCCCCATGATCATCAGCCTGCGCAGGCCGTTGTCGCCGTTACCTGACAGGTAATAGTGCATTCCTATCTCTTCCTTATTAGAGGCATTGCTTGTAAGCAGTAATCGAAAAACATCCTCTGCATCCGGTGCCGGTCCTGTTTTGTAATTACTGCGCAGGAACGTCCCAAGGTGCAGGCCAAGGCTGCCCTCAGGATAATGGATAAGTTCAGTTGGTGTTACCGGGGCTGTGCCGGCTTTAAAAAGTCGTTTCATATTTTTATTTTTTGGTTGTTTTACTTTGAAATTCAAAGTATATCTATAAATTTTTTTGAAAAGAAATAGTACGGCTTACCAGGTAAAGCAGGTACATCAACGTGCCAAAACCTAGTGTTATCCCCCAGGCGATGCGGTAGCTTTCGGCAGCGATAAGGCTTATAAGAATATCGCCTGTAAGCTCGAACGGCCTGTGCAGTACATCCCAACTGTTGTAGCGCAATACCCTGCCCAGGTATACCCCAAAGCCGCTAAGGAAACAGGCCGCGACCATTGCCTTTGCAGCAAAACCAGAACTGAACCGGGCAATGAGCATCGTGTGCATAGGCCGCATTGAGGCGACAGCCAGCAGCAGTCCCGTTATCGCAAAAGAGATCAGCAGCAGTACATCGAACCATAACGGCACTCCCGGAGCTTTACCCAGGTGGACAAAGTCAGGAATGAGGTACGGTGCATTGGGCAGGAAAAGCAGCCAGCTGATAAATGCTATGTAAAATAAAGGCCTGCTTTGCTGAACCCCTGCCCTGTTGAGCATAAATGTGGTAATTACAAATGGCACCGCGGCAAGGAACAGGTTCCATACAAGGAAAAAGTAAAAAAGGCTATGGGTAATCGTAGCCCTGATCATGAGCATCCCGAAGCAAAAAGTTGTGATAAACAGCAGCATAACGCACTGCCTGAAGGATCTTGTGAGCGGTGATCGGATAGTTTTCATAATTATTTATTTTAAAAGTACTTTGCATTTCAAAGTTTATGGATAAAAAAATAGCTTTAACGCTTCTGGATCAGTTTTTCAAGGGCATCAAGGTGGTCGCGGAATGCCTTTCCTCCCTCTTTTGTGGCAACGTACCGGGTATTCGGCTTCTTGCCAATGAACTGCTTTTCGATCATGATATATTTCTCTGCTTCCAGGGCTTTGGCATGGCTGGCGAGGTTACCGTCGGTCACCCCCAGCAATTCCTTGAGGGTATTGAAGTCGGCATGCTCATTAACCATCAGGATGCTCATGATCCCGAGGCGTATGCGATGGTCAAAGGCCTTATTGATATGTTGCAGTATATTTTTCAAACTATTGCTTGCGGTCGTATTTATAGTACATTACAGATCCGTACAGTATATGGCATACGCCAAATCCCAGCGCCCAGAACTCCAGCCCATAGCCTGTGAATTCGGCGGCAACCAATCCAATGAGGATAACAGTAAGGCCAAGGTAGCGTACATCGCGCATGGTGTACTTACTGGCATTCACACAGGCAAGCCCGTAGAAAATGAGCGTTACCGGCGCAATAAGGCCATAGTAACCATTACGCAGCAGGAGCAGGCAAAATATACCTCCTGTAGCCAAAGGTATCAAAAAGTTAACGGCCAGCCTCTTTGAAGTCGAGTTCCACATAGATTCGCCACTCCTTTTAGCTTTGCGTGCGGTAAGCAGGAAAGCCGTCACTACCGACATTAACAGTACCGCAAGCGCGATCCCCACAATGGCTTTGAATGAGTTGCTCTCAAGTGTAATGTAATTTCCGTAGTTCATGTCGTACACCTGCTTTGCGGCATACGCGCCCAGCAGTGCATAGACGCCTGCAAGGATACCCGCAAGCCCGCTAAGGGAGAGGAACTGTGTGGAGCGGTCCATCATCTTCCGAATGTCTTGTATATCCTGTAAGTAGTTTTCCATATAAAAGTACTTTGAATTGCAAAGTAAATTATAAAATTTGGAATGGCAATGAATTTTTGAGTTTTTTTGTTTCAAATTTAAAGTTTGAGGTTCGTAGGGACGTCATCGCGAGCGGAGGAACGGAGCGCGGCGATCTTTCCATGGTATTTCAGGTTTTATATAGAAGATCGCTTCGTTCTTCGCAACGACTACTTGTTAGATAGTAAATTATAAAATCAAACTGCCACTACAAACTACCCAAAAATCTCAATCACCGCCCCATCCTCAACCGCCCCGTACAATTCCTCCATTTCAGAATTGGTAACAGCAATGCAACCTGCGGTCCAGTCTTTAAAGCGGTGGAGTTTACCCCTGTATCCCCTGCCGTTACGCAGCCCGTGTATCTTGATGTCGCCGCCGGGTGATTTGCCCAGCTTTTCGGCATGAGCACTATCGGCAGCATTAGGGTACGAAACGCCCAGGTTTTTGTAAAAGGCGCTATTCGGGTTACGTCCGTCAATATAGTAAATACCTTCCGGAGTTTTGCAGTCGCCTTTGAATTGCTTATGGCCAATGGGATCTTTTCCTAACGAAATGGTGTAGGTTTTCAGTAGTTCGTCACCGCACCATGCTTCCATTTTGCGTTTGGATTTGTAGACTACAAGGCGGTTGATTATTTTCCAGGGCGGAAGTTTTTTTCCGGGGAGGATGTAGTAAGTAGCCATACCTGTAAATAAGGCAAAGAAAATCCAGATCATCATTAGCGCTTTACCAGCTTATACTTTAAGGGACCCGGTTCTATGCCGTAATCTTCTGGAACTTCATACAATTTAAGGGTATCACCTTCAAATTTGTACTGGTAGGCTAATTGATAATCATAACCCATTTTCTCACTGCGCTTTTCCCCATTATAAAAGAAAAGAACATCGACGCCTTCAATATTGGATTCGTCAAATTGGAAAACAGGATTATAGGTTATCACATCGGGAATTCCGCTTACTTTACCGCCTTCTGTAAGTTCTATTGCAACATTTGTAATTGCATCCCTGTACTTTCCGGCAAAAAGCAATTGGTTTAGGGCCTGATACTGATTTTCGTAACGCAGGTAATATTCTTTTTTACCCGTATCTGGAAATTCCAGCTCCATTTTATTATTTTTTAAACCAATGATAAAATGTTTCAGCGGATAGTCAGGGCGGGGAGGATTAAAGTACAACATTTGGTTATCATCGGCATAAACTCTTTCAGTGCTGCCTTCTGAATGCCACAGCACGTTAAGAAGGGCCGACTTGTTCGAAATGGTATCAGGGATAATCCTAAACCCGATCGCCATGCTCTTTTGCACAAAAGTCGCGCTGTCAACGGATTTTAGGTTCTTAATCGCATTGACATAACTTTCCGAAAGCCAAAACCCGCTGTATTTCGACAGGCTTGGCACGGAAGTTTCGATCGCTTGCTCTTCGACAGGTTCAGGAATACTTTCAGGTTCTTTCCGACAGGAATTAAATATTGATAAACATAAAAATATAAAGAAGGAATGCCTGAATGCCATACTGCAATAGTTTTTCCCAAAAGTAAATAAAAAAAGCCCCCAAAACTTTTGTTTGCGGAGGCATTAATATAGTGGAGTATTTTGAGATCTCTCCACTCCGCTGCGCTACGGTCGAAACCTAACGTAGTGGTTCAGCGAAGATAAATAACAAAGCGTATCAGAATGAATTTGGTAAAGATTGATACAACCGAGTGAAGCTCAATCTAAAATCTACAATCTGAAATAGGTCTACCACTTAATGATCGCGCTTCCCCATGTGAACCCGCTACCGAAAGCAGCCAGTACCACCGTATCGCCTTCTTTTATTTTACCCTGCTCCCACGCTTCGGTCAGTGCGATAGGCACCGATGCCGCTGTGGTGTTGCCATATTTCATGATGTTATTATACACCTGCTCGTCGCGCAGGCCGAACTTTTGCTGTATGAATTGCGATATCCTCAGGTTGGCCTGGTGCGGTATAAGCATGTCAATGTCGCTTACCTGTAGATCATTGGCTTTAAGCCCCTCCATGATCACTTCGCTGAAGCGAACCACCGCATTCTTGAACACGAACTGGCCGTTCATGTACGGGTAGTAACTTTCATCATTAGGGTCATTGTCGGCAATGATATCGCTTACCCAGCGCTTGCCCATGCCCGGCGCGATAAGTGAAAGCTCTTCTGCGTGCTGACCTTCGGAATGCAGGTGTGTCGAAAGTATGCCTTTAGTAGCATCCTCTTCACGTGACAGGACCGCTGCCCCCGCCCCATCGCCAAATATTACCGATACTCCGCGGCCACGTGTAGTCATGTCCAAGCCTTTAGAATGAAGCTCAGAACCGATGATGAGGATATTTTTATACATTCCCGTCTTAATGAACTGGTCGGCTACTGAAAGCGCATAAATAAAGCCGGAGCATTGGTTGCGCACATCAAGCGCGCCCACAGTGCGTTTCATGCCCAGATCCCTTTGCACCAATACGCCGGGGCCAGGAAAGTAATAATCCGGGCTAAGGGTTGCAAACACAATGAAATCGATATCTTCCTTGTCGATGCCGGCGCGCTCAATGGCAATTTTGGCAGCCTTAACGCCCATCGTAGTGGTGGTGTCCTCTCCGCCGGGAACCACATGGCGCCTTTCTTTGATCCCGGTACGTTCCTGTATCCATTCGTCATTGGTCTCCATTATTTTGGAGAGGTCTTCATTGGTTACAACATTATCAGGAACGTAATGCCCGAGGCCGGTTATTTTTGAGTGATACATTTGGATATTAATTATTTAGTAGGAACGAAGCTGTAAAAATAAACATTCCGTAAAAAAGAAAACCTATAGTTTGGGAATATTTAAGTTATCGGCATTTTATCGCTAAAAGCATTCGCAACTGTAACAACATATCCCTACCTTCGACATATTTTGAAAAACGAACCCAATGATAAGATCAATTTTTACAATTGCGGCATTCATCCTTACGGGGATCACCGCAATGGCTCAGGAGAACCTGACCTACCAAAAACCGCCAAAAGAGATACTTGAATTGGTGGATGTAGAACGTGCTCCTTCGGTTTCGATGGACAGCAAAAATACGTTCATGCTGCTGATGTACCGCAATGCTTATAAAACCCTCGAAGACCTTTCGGAAGACGAATTGAAGCTGGGCGGGCTGCGCATCAACCCAAAGACCAACATTTCCAGTACTGTTACTTATGTAAACAACCTGAAGTTCAAAAAATTGAAGGATAAAGAACCCGTTCAGGTAAAAGGGCTGCCTCAAAACCCAAAGATGGCCAACTTCGCCTGGTCGCCGGACGAGTCTAAAATGGCGTTTACCAATACTACCGCTACAGGTGTAGAGGTTTGGCTTTTAGACATCAAAACACTTGAAGCAAAAAAACTGACTGAAGCTGCTGCCAATGCCAACATGGGCAACCCTGTAAGCTGGTTCCGCGATAGTAACGCCCTGCTCGTTAAAATACTGCCTGCAAATAAGGCTGCGCTCGTCAATACCGCAAGCGCGATCCCATCAGGGCCAACAGTAACCGTGAGCGATGGTACAAAAGCACAGAACCGTACTTATCAGGACCTCCTGAAGAACAAGAACGATGAAACCAACTTTGAAAACCTTACCACATCAGAACTTTATAAAGTTACTCTCGACGGAAAAAGCACCAAATGGAAAGAGGCTGCCATGTACAGCGGCATCAGTTTTTCGCCCGATGGCAATTATGTAATGGTAACTACGCTTCATAAGCCATTCTCGTATATTGTTACGCTCGACCGTTTCCCTACTAAGAGCATTTTGTATGATGCGAACGGTAAAATGGTACAGACCTTTAACGAAAAGCCACTGATAGAGGACATGCCGAAAGGCTTTATGGCTACAGAAAAAGGAAAACGCGGCATCAGCTGGAGAGCCGATAAACCCGCCACATTAGTTTGGGTCGAAGCGCTCGACGGTGGTGACCCGGTCGTGGAAGTTCCCTTCCGTGATGAAGTATTCGAATTACCCGCGCCATTTACGCAAAAACCGAGAAGTGTTGTAAAAACGGCCAACCGCTATGCAGGCATTACATGGGGTACAGACAACCTTGCATTGATCAATGACCGCTGGTGGAATACCCGCAATACGAAGACATATATCTTCAACCCTTCAGATGCAGCGCAGAACCCGGAAGTGATATTCGACAGGAACTACCAGGATACCTACAGCGACCCGGGATCGTTCGATACCCGCCGCAACGAGTGGGGTCGCTATGTGCTGAACCTTGAGGACGGCAACGCCTACCTGATCGGCGATGGCTTTACCGAGAAAGGACAGTTCCCGTTCATTGACCGGTTTAATTTAGTTTCTAAAAAGAAAACAAGGCTGTACCAATCAAAATACACAGATAAGAAGGAATCATTAGTATCGTTGATAGATGCTAAAAAAGGGGAAGTACTGGTGCAATTGGAATCGAAAAACCAATACCCGAACTATTACCTTATCAACATTAAAAAGAAAAGCGCACCGGTTGCAGTGAGCTTCTTCCAAAATCCGTTTAAAAAGATCGAAAATGTCAGCAAGGAAGTGATTAAGTACAAACGGGCTGATGGCCTGGACCTTTCGGGAACACTATACTTACCGGCGGGTTACGACAAAAAGAAAAAGGAGAAGCTGCCGCTCATCATTTGGGCTTACCCGGCAGAATTCAAGGATAAGAACAGCGCCTCGCAAACCACTTCAAACGCTAATGACTTCACCTATCCCAACTATGGTTCGCCTGTATATTGGGTAACACGCGGCTATGCGGTACTCGATGATGCGTCATTCCCTATAATTGGCGAAGGCAAGGAAGAACCGAATGATACCTTCATTACACAGCTGGTTGCCGATGCCAAAGCTGCTATTGACGCGGTTGATGCATTAGGCTATATCGACCGCACGCGTGTAGCTGTGGGCGGACACTCATACGGCGCGTTCATGACGGCCAACCTGCTCACGCATTCCGACCTTTTCGCGGCGGGTATTGCCCGCAGCGGGGCATATAATAGGACGCTTACCCCATTTGGCTTTCAAAGCGAAGAGCGTAATTACTGGGAAGCGCCCGAGGTTTATAACGCCATGTCGCCTTTTTCGCATGCCGACAAAATGAAGACACCTTTGCTACTGATACATGGTGAAGCTGATAACAACAGCGGTACCTTCCCGATGCAGAGCGAGCGCTACTTTAATGCACTGAAAGGTTTTGGCGCGCCGGCACGACTTGTATTGCTCCCGAAAGAAAGCCATGGCTACTCCGCCATCGAAAGCATACTGCACCTACTCTGGGAACAAGACCAGTGGCTGGAGAAATATGTAAAGAATAAAGGGAAGTAGTCTTTGACGAAAAGATACCAGATGAGAGATAATAGACAGGCCCGTACATAGTGCGGGTTTTGTTTTTTACCCAAAAGCATTCCTGTCCACCGCCAGTGTCACCTCTGAATTTACTTCCAGTTCCTTGTAGTGCTCAAAGAAGATCACCTGCCTGTTGAGCGCAGCCTTTATAAGATAGCGATTGCCTTTAAAGTAGCATTGCTTAACCACTACATGCAGTGGGCCGCCTTCGGTTATCTTTAACTGGTGCGGGTAAATTAGCACTGTCTCTTCAGGATTTTGCGTTAGGGTAAGCAACTCCAGCTTTATCTCGTTCACTTCCCCAAAAAGTGAGGCGGTATATTTATCTTTTGGATGGTAGTAGATTTCTTTTGATGGTGCCTTGTCAAGTATCCTCCCGCTTTTTAGCACTATGGTCTCATCGGCAAACGAAAGCGCATCGGTGCTGTCATGCGTGGCGACGATAACGGTAATGCCTTTTTGCTTAAGGTAAGCGAACAGGTTGCGGCGCAAGGCATTCTTCCGGAAATTATCAATGTGGCTAAAAGGTTCATCTAGCAAAAGGATCTCGGGTTCCAGTGCGAGGACTTTTGCCAGGGCTATGCGTTGCTGCTGGCCACCACTAAGAAATTTAGCCTTTACATCGGCAAAAGCGCCCATTTCTACAATATCTAGCAGTTCGCGTATGCGCTGCTGCTTTTCTTCAGGATAAAAATTGGAAAGGAAACTGCCCACATTCTCGGCAGCAGTCACAAAAGGCATCAGGTCAAAGTCCTGTGCGAGGTATTTCATGTAAGGCATCCCGGGGATCAGGTTATGCTTAGGGCCGGTAACCGGTTCGCCCTTATAGGTTATCTCACCTTCATTCAGGTCATATAGCCCATAGATTGTTTTGAGGAGCGTACTCTTTCCGCAGCCACTTTCGCCAATGACGGCAATGTTCTGCCCGGTCTTTGCATTAAAACTAATGTTATGTAGTATGGTAGTATCGGTATACCCGAATGAAATATTCTTAACTGCGAGCATTTTGCGCGAAACGTATTTGTTTTTGCAAAAGTATTCAATTCAAAGCATTAGTAGGAAAGGTTAACAAAAAATAAGGTGTTACATGATATAATATAAAATCAAAAAGCTGAAGGTATTTCACGGGCAATAATGTGAAAATGGCGAAAGATAATAATAGCATTTTATCATAAAAAATGATTTTATTTGTGCACTTAAACAATATAACCAAATGAAAAAAACACTTTTAACTTTTATAACGATATTGTGTAACCTGACATTATTTGCGCAAAATTTTCCGGGAACTAGTCCGGAATTGCTTTTGAATAAAATTGTTAAACCGAAACAAATTCAAGAGATGTTCCAACAGTATGCTTATGAGGACTTTTTTATTGAATTCGATAAAGAAAAGAAACAATTTACAAAGCCGGAGAAAGATAATAAACCCTTGCCTACTGGCCCATCATACGCTCCACGTTCTGATTATCAAAAGCTTGTAGGAAAAGAATTTAAAGTATTAGCTATTTATGAAATGGTACCCAAATACGATTGGCAAAAAAAGCAATACGCCATTGAATTACAAAGTGATGAATTCGGCACTATTTATTATTCCTACAATTCAGAAT
This sequence comes from Flavobacterium sp., assembly GCF_052437795.1. Lineage (GTDB taxonomy): Bacteria > Bacteroidota > Bacteroidia > Flavobacteriales > Flavobacteriaceae > Flavobacterium. The sequence goes on along the minus strand of NZ_JBQVPA010000008.1, from coordinate 60,702 downwards.
ATGAAAGCAGCTATGAACTTGAAGTTGTGGGAGGTATCAACTATCCTGAAGGTTTTTTCTGCCATGAAATAACAACAGAAGTTGATAAATTTGAAAAATCAGAGACGTATTATACGCCAACAGAAGAAGGGATAAGCTTCATGAAAGTAAAAAAAGGAGGCAAGTCTTCGACATATTTAAGTGTAAGTGTACCGGGAAGCACGCTTAACGTAAATAAAAAGGGGCTTTATATATTATTCAGTGACGGGACTAAGTTTTCAAAACCCGAAGCAAAAATTGATGTTGATGCGAATTCATCGGGCTATAGATATAGTGCATTCATATGGCTTACTCAGGCAGAAATACTTATGTTCACTAAAAAGACCATTACAGATATTAAACTCTACATTTATACGGATCCAATTGAAACAGAATCATCAAAAATGGTAAAGGAATATTTAAAATGCCTCTCTAAAAAATAGGAATTCAAAAGAGTAATGGATGTAGATCTGGTTTATTTTAAATGCAGATATTTAGAAAAATAAGGGCGCACATATTGGCGCCCTTACCATTCTAACCAATAAAAATAAACAACACTGTCATGGAGTTTTCATAGCAACCATTCCTACGCCATCGATCATCATGCATATATACGCAGATCCCTTCAGGTAGGTTTTTATTGTTTACAAATGTTTAAGCCTATATTTGCAAAACAATAATGCAATGCCGACACTATGAGAAGATCGTTCTATTTATTTATGTTACTTATACCCGTGCTATGTTGGTGTCAAAAGCCAAATGACCAATATTCCATTGAGGCTGCTTACGGAATGGGTATTTCCGGAGACCCAGGCATTACCGGTTTTTCACATTACGAAATTGGCTTCAGGTATATGGTCGATGAATATTGGGGCATCAAATTCGATCACGGATCAGACAAGTTCCGAACAGGAGATAACCCGGAGCTCGGATCCAACTACAAACGTTACTCGGTACAGGCTGTATACAATCTTGGGCGCTCCATCAGCCTTACGAATGGTGGTGGAAAAAATATTAATCTTTTGGCTCATGGCGGATTAGGCTATTCTTCGTTAACTTCCCAAACTGAATCCGGTACCGATAAAATAGGGAATGTCATCATTGGACTTACACCGCAACTTTACCTCAACAGATCGCTGGCACTCACTCTGGATACATCGTTTATCCTGAATATGACCCAACACTTCAGGTTTGATGGGATCCATCCTCCAAAAGGCGATGGCCCGCTTAAATCTTTTACAGGAAAAATGTTTAATGCATCTGTAGGCCTTACCTATTATTTTGGGCACAACAAATCCGATGCGGACTGGAGATAAAAAAAGGCTGTCCCCTTCAGACAGCCTTTACACACAAAGATCAACAAAATTAAACTCACTTAACTAACACAAACTTATCTTTAAGGTCCGCATCAGAGCTGCCGCCTACCGACACCTCAAAATCGCCCGGCTCTGCAACGAATTTCATATCTATGTTGTAAAATCTCAGATCATCCGTAGAGATCTCGAACTCCACCGTTTTCCTTTCGCCTTTCTTCAAAAGCAATTTCCTGAAGCCTTTCAGCTCTTTTACAGGGCGTGTTACCGACCCGAACTCATCTTTCACGTACAGCTGCACCACTTCTTCCCCGTCATAATTACCTGTGTTGGCAACATCTATGCTAACTTTAACCTTTCCGCCCATGCTGATGCTTTTTGAAGACAGCTTCAGGTTGGAATACTCAAACTTAGTATAACTAAGCCCGTAACCAAACGGATAAAGGGGACTGTTATCCGAATCGATATAACGGGACTTGTATTTCTGTTCTTTATCTGAAACACCAAGATATGGCCTTCCGGTATTTTTGTGGTTGTAATAGATCGGCACCTGCCCCAGTGTTCTTGGGAATGTTATCGGCAGCTTGCCGCCTGGGTTGTTTTGACCGTAAAGTGTCTGCGCAATGGCATCACCACCCATAGTTCCCGGATACCAGGCTTCAAGAATGGCATCCATGTTGTCATTTTCCCAGCTAAGGGTTAGCGGCCTTCCGTTCATAAGTACTAAAACAACCGGCTTACCCAGTTTTTTGACCTCGGAAAGGAATTCTTTCTGAATGCCGGGCAGGTCGATGTTGGTGCGTGAAGCTGCCTCTCCGGTCATGTTCTCAAACTCACCCATCACAGCCACGATCACATCCGCTTTACGCGCATTATCAAGGGCTTTCTGTATCATGTCGCGACGCTGGTCTACGATCTCAACACCTTTGTCGAATGTTATCTTACTCTTATCGGTAATTATTTTATTGACACCCTCCTGCACGCTTACTGCAAAACCCTGGCGGTCACCTGTAGCGGCCCATGACCCTATGATGTTCCAGTAGTCGCTAACCAAAGGGCCAACAAATGCTACTTTTTGCTCCTTGCGTAGCGGCAATACATTATTGTTGTTCTTCAGCAATACCATTGATTTATTAGCAATGCGTGTTGCGGCATCAAGGTATTCCTTTTTGGTAAGCGTTGCGGCTTCCCTTTTTGCATTGTTGTAACGGTAAGGATCTTCGAAAAGGCCAAGGTCATACTTGGCTTCTAATATCCTTTTACACGCATCGTTTATTTGCGCTTCGGTCACACGCCTTTCACTAAGCAGCTTCTTCAGGTTTTTCATATAAATGCCGCCCACCATGTCCATGTCAATGCCGGCGTTCATAGAAAGTTCGCCTGCCTGTAGTGAATCTTTAGCATAACCGTGGGGTATCATCTCGTTCATGCCTGTATAGTCGGTCACTACAAAGCCTTTAAAGTTCCATTCGCCTTTCAGGATGTCCCTCATCAAAAATTTGCTGCCTGTAGCAGGTACACCCGATATTTCGTTGAATGAAGCCATGAACGTCCCCACACCCGCATCTACCGTAGCCTTAAATGGCGGAAGGTAAATTTCGCGCAGTGTACGCTCGCTCATGTCAACCGTATTATAGTCACGCCCCGCCTCGGCAGCGCCATAAGCAGCAAAGTGCTTGGCACAGGCCAATATGGTATTCAATGCTTTAAGGTCATTACCCTGAAACCCCTTCACACGGGCATAGGCCATCTTAGAACCAAGGTATGTATCTTCTCCCGAACCCTCGGATACACGGCCCCAACGCGGATCGCGGGCAATGTCGACCATCGGGGCAAAAGTCCAGTGCACGCCCGATGCCGTGGCTTCGTCAGCAGCTATTTTCGATGAAAGCTCAGCAGCCTCAAGGTCCCAACTTGCGGTTTCGCCCAGTGTTATTGGGAATATCGTCCTGTAACCATGGATAACGTCGTAGCCAAAAAGCAATGGGATCTTAAGCCTTGAATGCCTGAGGTTGAGCTCCTGCAGTTCGCGGGTATATTTTACGCCCGTCGCATTCAGTATCGAACCTACATTACCTTTCTTGATCTCTTCAATAAAGTTATCTCCTCCCTTGGGCCCGGTTATGGTACCATCGGCAGTAAATTGCACGGTTTGCGCAATTTTTTCGTCAATGGTCATTTGCGCCATCAGGTCGGCAATAAACTCATCGCGGGGCTTTATTTTTTTATCAGCTTTCTTTTTCTGCGCATGCAGTGATAAAGAACAAGCCACAAGAAGGAGTAAGGTAATGGTATATCTCATTATTATATATTTCGAATTTGAATTGTAAAAAATACCGTCTTCCGCCAAAGCAAAAGACGGTACTGAAAAAGAATTGCTATGAAAAAATCCTGATCATTCTATTCTTTAAAATCCATGCTGCGTAGAGTGGAAGCCAAGGGTAGTCATCCCCTGCTGTACCTCAGGCGCCTGCATGAAAAGGTTCCACAATAAACCGGTACGATGGTTCTCGATCATCGGGGCAATCGTGCCCTGATCGATCGCCAGGTATCTTGGCGTAACCCAGTTATGGTGTATGCTAAAGGCATCATACGGCCCTGCAACCCCTACAAGCCTGCCTTTCCAGTCGGCATCTTCATATACGAACCTTAGCAGCTTCATCGATTCTGCCGGAGTATAGGGGAATGATGATAAGGCGGCAGTTGGTGATATCACGCCCCTGTCATTTACAGGTGAGTGTGCGCTGTAGCCTGTTGAGCCATCCTGGTTGCGCGTATAGCTTGCTGTCAATCCCCAAACCTTATCGCTGTAACCCTGGAAACCGTAAGGGTTAGCCACACTGTAAGCATGATGTATCTTTGCATGGTTTTGCACCAGTGTCCAGTAATTTGCATACTGGTCGGTAAGGCCGCGGGGATCCATTCCCAAGTAAGAGTAATGCGCCCAGAACAAAGGCCCTACATTGCCCGTGGCCCCATTGTAGTTAAAGACCACAGGTATATTGTAACGCTGCCCGCCGTGAACGATGTTCCCGTTCCTGGCCCATGCTTCGTGATAAGCCGCTGCTCCTACGGGGTGTGTAGGCGATGCTGCTGCCATGATGTATGTTATAAGGCATTCGTTATAGCCTTCCAGCTTAAAGTTGAGCTGCCATTCATATTCCGGAGACCAGTGCCAGTATAGCGCGTTCTGGCCGCCCCTTGTGTACCAGTTCCAGTCCACGCCTTTCCAAAGTTCGTCGGCTTGCTGGGCGATCGCCTGCTCGGCATCGTTACCATCTTTAAAATATTCGCGAAGGCATATCAGCCCCTGGCATAAAAATGAGGTTTCCACCAGGTCACCGCCATTGTCTACTGTGCCAAACGGGATCACATCGCCATTGGTACCATTCATCCAATGCGGCCATGCACCATGGAACCTGTCGGCATTCTCTAAAAAGTTAAGTGCCGTCTGCAATCTCGTAACTGCTTCTTCGCGCGGAATGAAGCCGCGCTCAATACCCACTATTATGGTCATGAGCCCAAAGCCCGACCCACCTGTGGTAACTATATTGGCATCATTCCCGGGATCATCGGTATGGTATCGCTCACGTGCCAGTTTTGAATTGGGGTGTGCGTATTCCCAAAAGTATTTTAGGGCATCTTTTTGAGCAAGATCAAGTATCTGCTCGTCAGTCATTGGCTCCGTTACCGGAGGGTTGTCTTCATCATTCTCATCATTTTTGGAATCGCAGGATGAGCAGGAGATGCATAAAGTAAGGATGATGAATAACTGGATAATTTTCATTGTTGAATTTTGATGATGATTTTGGAAATATTTTTGGAATTACAGTATTATTGGGGGCAATACTGTTCTCGCATAAAGCGGAAAAAAAATACCCGGCAGGCGCACCCGCCGGGCTAACTTATAATAGGAATTAAGAACTACCTTCCTGCAGCCTCAAGCTGGTAAAGAGCTGTAATATCAGCCTGGATAAGCGCTTTTTTGTATACGCGGATCTCATCCACCTGGCCTGTAAGTGCTTTATTCCATGCATCAACATTCGTGCCTTCAGCTACGCTATTAAGAGCACCGATGATCGGGTGGTTTGGAGTAAAGAATGACATTGGCATTGGGTTGCCATTGTTCCTGCTTTCCCAAGCCGGGTTAGATATCTTGACACCATTCACATAAAGGCCTACCATTGCTGTAGCGCTGTCATAAGTAAACAATACATGTGCCCACTGTCCGCCAATTTTATTAGCAAAAGCAGCATGTGCAGGATTTTGTCCGGCTGCATTGCCATCTATCATCCATTGCTCCATTTTTGTAAGATTTATCGCATCGCCGCCAAACTCAGTACCATCAGGCTTAGAGAAGTGGAATTCTGCCTTCATCTGGATAGAGTCGCTAGTCACAAGTCCGTGAGTATTTCCGAAGATAGCAAGGTTACCAACGTTTGCATTAGGCCCACCCGCGAAAGAAATTAGCGGTGAAATGTGACTTTCAGCATTTGGTGCAGTTTTTGTGTTAGAGATCTTTGCCCAACAGCTCACAGTAATACTTCCATTTTGTATGTTAAGTGCTGGTATCGAACCATACTTTAGGAAACCTGAAGAAAGGCTAACTGCCTGCCCCTTTTTTCCGGCAACCCATGAAGCGCCCACAGTATTTGTAGGAGTAGATCCTGATTTCTCTTCTTTTCCGTCACCATCAAGCGGCCAGTAAGCCAAAAGGTCTGCCATAGCAACCTCATCCGCGCTATCGTACCCACCGATCGGAGGAAGGCTGTTATCCGAATCATCGCTGCCGCAAGATGTAAATACGAACCCTGAAGTAATTGCCAGGGCGTAAGCAAAAATTTTGATTGTTTTCATAGTAAAAAAATTAAAAAAATTAAGTTAGTATTAGCATTGTTAATAATTGTTCTGTGTCAAAAGTCCGCCACTCACTGCGATCTGAGCTTCAGGTATAGGGAATACCTCGTGCTTGCCCACAATAAAGGTTTTGCCATCAGCCGCCATGGCTGCCTGCGCCTGTCCGGTGCGCACCAGGTCGAACCACCTGTCGTGTTCCATGGCCATTTCCCAGCGCCTTTCGTTGTATATCTGCTGTAGTGTGATGCCTGAAAGTTCGCCAAGCCCTACCCTGCCGCGTATTTCATTTACCCTGTCGCTCGCCTCGGTAGTATTGCCCATATGGAAAGCTGCTTCCGCCCTTATCAGCAGGATATCGCTATATTTAAGCAGCCTGAGGTTCTTTGCTGTTTCACCTTTGTTGCCGTTCCACGACTCGGCTATGCTGCTTTGGTACGACTTATAATTATACCTTGGGTTGTTCCAGGTCGTTGGAGCAATGAAACCATCCCACAATGTGCCGGGAACATACATAATGGTAGCCTGCCTGCGTGGATCGTTAGCCGCATAAGAGTTAGAAAGGTTCACCGAAGGCGTATTAAAGCCCCAGCCAAGATCCGGTGTTCCGCGAGGGCCCTGAACATCGGTATATTGTATCATGCCTTTGGTAAGCGTTGCCTGCACTTCGAATATCGATTCGCTACCATTCTCACCTGTTTCACGCCATACCTGTGCATAGTCATCCATCAGATCATATTGTCCCGAACCGATCACCTCTCCTGCCATGGTAAATGCAGCTTCCCATTCCTGCTGGTACAGGTGGGCTTTTGCAAGCAAAGCCTGTGCAGCGCCCTTGGTAGCTCTGCCCAGGTCGGCAGAAGGATATTGGCTTTTCAGCGGCAGTTTACCTATCGCATCAGTAAGGTCGGCTTCGATCTGGGCATAAACATCTGCTTTTGGCCTTCTTACGAATACGGTTTGGTTTATCGTTTCGGTATCGTTCAGGTCGATCTTCTGTACAACAAGCGGGACATCGCCGTAGCAGCGCACCAGGTCAAAATACCAAAATGCCCTCAGGAATTTTACTTCGCCTATCAGCCTGTCTTTTAAGGACTGGTTGATCGTTAGCTGTTCAAGATAAAATAGAGCGTTATTGGCCCTGTAGATCCCTGCATACCTGCCCTGCCATACATCGTTGAACGAAATATCTGAAGGGTCAAAGGTCAACGCGTCGAGTTTATGCTTATCGGAGCCTGTATCGCTTGGTGTGGATCCTTTATCGGCATCGTCTGATGTAATGCTGGTCATGCCTATCCATGGAAAGGAATACATGTTAAAGTCCAGCATCTTATTATATACGCCATTCACCAACTGTACAGCATTATCAGGATTATTTAGAAAATCCTGTTCTGTAAGGGCATTCTGTGGGTCTACGTTTAGGTCGTCGTCACAGGAAGTGAACGCTGCTGTAACGATCATTATCCCGGCTATGGCCCTATATGGAAAATTCTTGTTCATTTCAATTCTGTTTATATTTGTTGATGCTGTTTAGAAATTAACGTTGATGCCGAATAAGAATGTCTTGTTCGTTGGGTAGGCATCGAGCTCAATGCCTGCGTTGCCCAAAGGGCTGGCATTTTCATTACCTACGATCTCAGGAGAGAATCCGCTGTAATTTGTAAACAGAAAAGGGTTTAATGCCGTTACGTACAATCTTACTTTATCAATGCCTTCATACAACTGCGGCAGCGTATAGCCAAGGGTTATGTTATTTATCCTTAAGAAATCGCCATTCTCTATGTAGTAGGTAGAAGCACGCGGAACGTTGTTCGACGGGCGCGGATTGGCAGCGTTCGGGTTACCCGGCAGCCAGAAGTTCTCAAGCACGGCATTCTCAACATTTTCCCCGCCAAAGCGCTGTGCTTTCTTACCGTTGTAAAGCTTGTTGCCGCCCACACCGTACGCATCTACCGAAAGGTCTACACCTTTGTAGCTGGCTCCGAAATTGAAGCCATATGTAACTGTAGGGATGTATGATCCTGCCGCAACCCTCTGATCGCTGTAGGTAAAGGCACCATCTGAATCATATCCTGTGGTTTCATATACATAGAATGTACCCAGTGGCTGTCCCTCAAGTACCTGCTTAGTGTACTGGCCATTGCCAAGGCTTCCGCCAATGTAGTCACCAAAGAATGGGCTGTATACTTCTTCGAGCTTATTTTTATTGTGCGAAACGTTACCTCCTACCCAATAGTTGAAGTTGTCGCCAATATTATCCTGCCATTTTAAAGATAGCTCTACACCCTTATTGCTCACAAGTCCGCTGTTAAGCAATACCGGCTCAGGCGAAAGCACCGTAGGTACCGCTACCGGAAGTATTACATTATCTGTCTTGCGGTCATAGTAATCAAAAGTACCGGTCAACCTTGAATCAAGTGCCGAAAAATCAAAACCTAAGTCGATCTCCTTCATGGTTTCCCAAGTAAGGTTCGGGTCTACCTGGAACGGAACATTATTACCCGGCTGGATCTCCTGGCCCGGGCCAAAAGCATAGTTAGCACCGGTGTTGAAAAGGATCGTGTTTATGGTACTGGCATTGGCATTGCCTACCTCGCCATAGCCGCCGCGTATCTTAAAGCTGTCAAGGAATTTCACATCCTTGATGAAATCTTCGCTGGTAAGCACCCATCCGGCAGATACCGATGGGAATATCTCAAAACGCTTATCCTCAGTAAAAGCACTGATACCCTCTCTTCTTACAGATGCAGAAAACAGGTATTTGCCCTTATAATCATACTCTGCCCTGCCAAAGTAAGCAACAGAAACGATCGGTGTAGTACTGTTATTTTGTGCCACAGAGCCTGGGGCAACTTCGCCATTGTAAGATGCAAGATCAAGGTTCCAATAGTTTGACTGCGTAGGAACATCCTGCCTCGTAGCATTAAGGAATTCAGATATATTTGTCGTAGTCCTCGACAAGCCTGCTACAACCGTAACGTTGTGGTCATCGTTAAATGTCTTGCTGAAGGTAGCGTAGTTATCCCAGTTCCACCTATAGCTTGTGCTCCTGCGCTGCTGCAGGGTATTGATAATAGGATTGTTTGGATTTTGGGCTATGTAATCGTCAACCGTGAGGGTGGGATTGCCTGTAAGGAAAATTTCCCTTGTAGGAGTATACGTGTATCCTTTGCTCCAGTTGGCAGTTGCACCAAAATTTGAATTAAATTTCACATATTCCAACAATTTCAGCTCTGCATTTACAGACCCTATAAGGGTGGTATTCCTGTTCTCTTCATGAAAATTCGCAAGCTGTGCTACCGGATTGGCCACGTTATTGAACCTGTCGCTACCATTAATGCTCACAAGTCCTGTCGCCGGATCCCTCAATGGTACCCCCCAACGGCCGTTCTCAAAACGCACAGGAACAGCAGGCGATTGCCTATAAGCATTGGTAAATGCGCTGACAGGTTTTGGCGTTCCCTTATTTGTAGAGAGGTTGATGAATGATGTAACCTTTAGTTTGTCATCAAATAATTTGTAAGTGTTGTTGCTGATAACATTTGTCCTTTCGAATTTTGTGCCGCTAAGTATACCTTCCTCTTTATAGTTTGAAGCACCAAAATAGTAAGTAGCCTGCTCAGACGCACCGGAGAGGGATATCGAATTGCTCATTACCTGGCCTGTATCTGTTATCTCATCAAGCCAGTTGGTATTGTAAGGCTGAGCCGAATTAAAGTATGCAGGATCGCCCAATGCAGCGTTATTAAAGTAGGCAAAACGGTACGAGTTGGCCATGTCAACCTCACGCTGTATGAATTTTTGCCCATAATAGGCATCATAAGAAACCTTAATGTCACCCACTTTACCTTTTTTAGTCGTGATAAGGATCACACCGTTCGAACCTTTCTGTCCGTATATTGCAAGTGAAGATGCATCTTTAAGTATGTCAATAGTAGCAATATCATTCGGGTTAATCCCATTTAGGTTAGATGTCTCGATACCATCAATAACATATAATGGGTCGCGGGCACCTGTAACAGTACCAAGTCCCCTGATCCTTATCGATGGTGTGCCTCCTGGTTCATCATTTGTCACAATGTTCACACCTGCCGCCTTTCCCTGGATAGATTGTATGGCCGATTGTGCAGGTGTCCGCACTATATCCGCGGCCTTGATCTGAGTAACAGACCCAGTGATCGCGCCCGCCTTTCTTGTACCATAACCGATAAGTACAACTTCTTCCATCTGGTCATCAAAAAAGATGGAATCATTGAATACGGAATCGTTCACAGTAGTAGGAGGTACTTGCGAAAATGCTGCAACACCCGTCAATAATAAACTAATATTGAGTAATGCTTTCCTCATGGGTAATTAAAAATTTTTATTTAACCCAAATTTAGCACTAAAACGTTATAGCTGTACATTTTGTATTTCAAATATACTACATCAAATAACAAATATTAAAATGCAAACCAATGATTTTAAATATATTATGTTAAAAAAACACACATCAAAATTAACACATATGATGTAGTGATGATGTACTAATGAGATGCGATCATATACTTAAAATGATGATAAAATGGTAATTATGTATACGTTTTTATATTGTAATCATAAACTTGTAAAGACTCTCTTCTGTACTAATGCCCAGCTTTTTTCGGAGTCGGTATCGGTGTAGTTCCACTCCACGGAATGAAATATTCATAAGTGGGGCTATCTCTTTTGATGATAAATTCATCTTAAGGTATATCGACAGCTTAATATCTTTAGGCGTCAGATCAGGATATTTTCTCGATAGCTTTTCTACGAATTCCTCATTACTTTTAAGCAGGTTCTTTTCAAAATTGAGCCATTCATTTTTATTGATGGCATTTGTCTTTAGGATCTTTTTGACCTTTGACTTAATCTGGGCACCGTCAGATTCTGAATCTAACACCTCCTGGATGCTGTCTATCATTTCGCTATGCTTGGCTATAGATAATGATTTCCCTGCCACTTCAGATGCTTTGGTTTGAACCTCCATTTCCAGGATGTGCTTTTCATATTCCTGAATCCTTAAATTATTCTCTGCCTGCATTTCCAGCTCAAGTATTTCACGGCTGTGCTTGAGCTCTTCTTCATTAAGCCTTATCTTTTGATTATATCTTACCTTGTTCCACCTGTAGTAAAGGAAGAATATACACGATATCGCCAGTACATACACTAAGATCATGAAAATTGAAAAATACCATGGCCGGTTTACCCTGAAGTCATAATCGGCCAGCTTTACATAATTTACGCCATTGTTATAAAACACCTCCAATTCCTGGATCCCACTGCTAAGGTTATTTAGTGTGATATTGCCGTTCTCTACAGGAATGAAGTCCTCACCGTTCAGTCTGTAAAAAAGATCAGGATGATTAAAGCCAAAATAACCCGAAATAACATTTACCTGTACGGGTTGGTTGTACTTTATCCTTGTATCCTCATCTATAGGCAAACCGTGATAAAAAGCTTCAATTGTAATATTGTGCTTCTTGGGCTTCTCCCTATTGGGTTCAAACGATAAAAAACCATCATCAAGGTTGACCAGTAATCTGTTGCCGTCCCTGTTCGCTAAAGTATTTTCCAGGATAAGCCGTCCCTCATAATATTTTTCGGGTAAAAGCTTCCACACAAATTCATTACCGGAACTGGATATCGTGTAAAGCCGTCCATCCTTTATAACCATAAAATTATCGTCGTCGATAGGGATAATATCTGTTATATTCCTGAAAGTCCTGTTGAAGGCATCATGCTTTACCAGTTTTGCATCAATGGCATTATAGGTATACCAGGTATTGTTGATCAGGAACAATATTTCATTCCTGAAATTAAATATCCTTACACCAAAATCACTCTTGATATTATTTTTCGCAGATATATTTTCCACCTTCTTTACCTTGAAGTCGGGACCGTATGTTATGCGGTAAAGACTACGGTAATTATCTGCAGCCCACAACTCACCGGGTTTGTTTTGCGCAATGTTCCTGATGGGTTTGGTGATACTGTCGAGTATCTTCCATTTGGTCAGGTCATTAATATCATCGTAAATAGCTATTCCTGAGTAATTCGCCTGGAACCAGACATTATCATAATCGCTTTTTAAGAATTTCCACCCACCATTTACCGGATTCGCCCATTTAAGTGCGGAGCCATTATACACAAAAGTCCCGTCATTATGCCCGATCACGAATTCACTGCCATTTTTATAAATATCCCACACCTGCCCTTGTGAATTTGGCACTGCATCAAGATTGACGTTATCATAAGTAAAAATCCCGTGATTGGTCACAAAAAGGTAACCTTTATCTGTGGTGGCAAGTGAATAAACCGACCCTAATATCCCTGCCCCGTCTGAAAATACCGATACAGGCGAGTTTACCTCAACATGGGATATGCCATTGTCGAGTCCGAGCCATATATCCTTTTCCCTGTCCAGGGCTATCGATAGCACGGCATTGTTCTTCAGGGCATTCTTCCTGTTGATGTTCCGGTATTCGCCGGTATTCATATTAATAATGTACAATCCCCTAAGCCCGGTACCTATAGCGAGGGTATTCTCGTCAATAAATTTAGCAGAAAGTATTACATCGCCCTTAAGCACATCATTGACATTGCTTTTCCAGGGGATCAGCTTGTCCCTTGATGCAATGTAAACCCCATTGCTTTTTGAGAAGATATAGATATCGCCACGGTTTTTTTCCATGCCATGAATAACATTGCCCCTAAGTTGCTGCCACTCATCAACGGTGCGGAACTTTTTTCCTTCCATGATATACATACCATTGCGTACAGAGGCTACGTAAATGGTGTCGTCGATAATATAACAATATGATATCTGGTAGGGGAATTTTACCTTGTCGACAGATCTTCCATCATGGATGTAGATCTCATTGAACGACTGGAAATATATTTTGCCATTGTGCTTAAATACCTTCCAGATCTCTTCATTGTCTGCATTGCCCAAAAAGAGGTCTTTTTCTTTAGATAGCGATACATATACCATTTTACCCTTTACGCGTTCCCAATAACCAAATTCTTTGTAGGAGCCACAGTATATCCTGTCGCCGTCCACAAATACCGAGCGGATAATGGTCTTGTTAGGCAATGAATACTTTTCCCATTTTACGCCATTGTACCGAAGAAAGAAGTGGTTATTGGCAAAATACATGGCATTGTCATTACCCTGTGCTACGTTCCAGACCTGATTGTCGCCGGCGTATTCCGATTTTGTGAAATTTTCTACAAAAGGCAGCAGTCCCTGAGCACTAAGCAGTGCCGGAAACAATAGCAGAATGAGATAAAACAGCTTTTTATGAGGCATTCCATAATATTTACTTCTCAAAAGTAGCAAACAATTCTACAAATGCCTAAAATAAAAAATGCCCCATTAATGGGGCACTGATTCTTTTTGTTCTATATATCCTTCGAGATAGCTGAACCTGTCGGCAAGATGGCCCTTTTCGGTTATCTTTGCCCTCTTCAGTATACCATCTTTATCATTGTTATAGAAAGCCGGTATCACGTGCTTCAGGAACATTTCGCCAAATCCTTCGGTAGCATCTTTAGGCAGTTCACACGGCAGGTTATCTACAGCCATTATTACAATGGCGGCAGGGTGGTGCATGTCAACCTCTTTTCCTTCTGCAGGATTATAGCCGTAAAAAGGCTCCGCTATAGTAGAAGACCTCACTGTGCAGGCTATAGGTCCGTCAACATCGCAGGATATATCGGCAACAACTTTTATCTTATTATTTTTGGATCTCAGCATTTCCTGTGTAAGTATCACAGGAGCGTTATTACCGTAAAAATGCCCGGCCATGAAAATATCGGAAACATTTGCAAACCTTTCAAAATCTGACACATACTCCGCCGGGTTACTGTAAAAATCGCTGTTATCCAGCTTTTTACCGTCCTTGCGCTTGTTGTAGTCCAATACATCTATTTGTACATACACCGGCACATCATAAGTCTTAGTAAGGAAATCGTCTACACCTACCTGCTTGATCTTTATATCATCAAGTATCTCCTTTGCCCCCATTCCTACCTTACCCTTTCCGGTAAGCACTATCTTTACAGGTGGCAGGGTAAGCCTTTTAAGCCTGGCCACCAGAGCATCTTTATCTGCCAGCGATTCAGCCTTTGGCAGGGTGAAAAGTTCAAATTTATCGCCAAATGCCCTAAATCCGTTGTAAGCACCAACATTCCCGGCATACCTACCAAAGCCGATAAGCCTTTTATTGTTCTCATCTACGATAGTTTCATGGTCGTACAATTCTATATCGAGGTCAATGATAGCCTGAAGGAGTTTTTTATTATGTGGCTGCTGCTTGATGGTATGCGAAAAAAAGAAATATTTTTTTTCAGGTATCAATGCATCGATCGGCACCTCTTTTACCCCGATGAGCACATCGCGATCGCTCATATCATTGCTTAATTCAAACCCCATTTCCCTGTATTCTTCATCTTTAAAGATGCGGATATCTGAAGGTTGAACTTTAATTTCTGCCTGCGGATACATGTCCGCGAAGGCCCTCAGCATTTTCGGCGAAAACACAGCCCGCTTATCCGGCGGCACTTTCCCTTCCTTTATTATTCCGAATTTCATCATTATGTATTTTAAGCAATTTTATGTTAGGTTATCAAATTTTATGCCTGCATAGCATAAAAATATAACTTACATGGTAAAATTTTGTCCAAATATAACAGAAATTGAACTTGTGGGCAACTAATAATTAAAAAATAAATCCCTATCTTTGCCCTAGATTACTTGGTGCGGCTTTTGTATACCAAGTCTATAGATTACTGGGGTCGACTGGTTTTGACAGCAGGCCGAAACAGACAGTAAGCACGTCGGGAAATGAGGCTGTTCCCGTATATCATTGCCTTAAACATTTAAACGGCGAAAATAACTACGCTCTTGCTGCTTAATCTGAATAAAGTAAGATAAAGCCACATCCCTGCAAGGCAGGGAGGCGGGATTCTCCTGAAAAGCCCCGGTATGCGGCGTTTCGATTAGGAGGACCGTAAATGTATACCTGGATGCCTTTCCGCTTCGTGTGGACATCGAGACTAAAGAAGCTAAGTAGCGTGTGGCAGTTTCCGGCCTTGCACACTAACGAAAACCCAAGCGGAAACTAAGCGTGTAGAAAGCTCTTTGCTTCCCTGTTTGGACCCGGGTTCGATTCCCGGCGATTCCACGAATGCCTTTTGCAGGTTGCAAAAGGCATTTTTTTTTGCTACATGACCAACAATACAAAATTCTAAATTTTATAGTTCACTAAAGATGCAATACTGATAATACAGGTGTTCGGTCACTGTTAACATTGCTCATTAGCAAAAAACAAACCCGTGCGAAGTCGGAAAGCAAAAGAATTTTAGTTGTTTTTATAGAATTCAAATATCTACTAAATGTTTTTACCAGCGGCATTTTTTATCTTAACCAGATAAAATGATCAGAATTCTATTTTTTACATATTCATATATGGTATTTATTATCTTTAACATTTAATTAAGAAAGCTACAAAATCATTGAAAATGTTTAGGAGCAACTCTTGCCAAAAAACTTTCCTATCAAGAGCAGCATGGGCAATACTGATATGCCTGTTCATTCAGCAGCTGCATGCCCAGACTCCGCCATCTAATATGCGCGACCGAATTATGGCTATAGACAAGGTACTGTACAAACAGCCCGACAGCGCTAAAGTACTTATACGCCAGATCATAAACAGCAAGAGCACCCACCATGATACAGTATATGCCATGGCACATACATTTTATGGCTATTGCCACCTCTTACAAAACGATCTTGATTCTTCGTTTACTATTATAAAAAGGCTCTCAGATACGCTAACGGCTGGCCGTCGCATGAGGCACGTGCATTACGTAATATGGCTACCCCGTATCGCAAAAAAGCATATTATGAAGAATCATTGCGCATACTTTCAGTTGCAGAAGAAAAATATATAGCGATCAACGATAATATAGGGCTTGCTACGGTATATGGTGAGATGGCGTCTAATTACAATATGATGCTGAAAGGCAGTGAGGCAATACCTTACCTGATAAAAGCGATAGCTATACTTGAAAAGCAAAAGAACCCTGCGCGCTGGTCTCCATTAAGCAAAGCCTTGCCAATACATATATGAATATTGGGAATTACCCGTTTGCTGTCGATCTCTACGTAGAGGTACTACAGGGATTTAAAGATATAGGCAGGATGCGTAATTACTACCTCACCCTTATTAATTATGGCGAATGCCTCATCAACCTGAAAAAGTATAAAGAGGCAAGGAAGGCATTTCTTGATGCCATAGCGGGACTACAGCCAACTAACGATACTGAACTAATTGCCAATGCTTATGCTTCCTTAGCCAAGCTCGAATCAGGAATTTCTAATGATGCGCAGGCTATAGCATATTATAAAAAGGCTTTTGAAATGGCCTACTCCATAAACTCACCGAGGCTGCTTCCCATAGTGGCATGGTATATATCTGAATTGGAAGGTCCTGAAAAAAGAGGCGAAGCTTTGGCAGTTATTGCCATGATGGATAAACATCCTGCTATGAAAAGCGCGAACCTGATTGACCTTACGCGATATGAAAAGAACAAAGCAGCTATTTACAAAATGACCGGAAAGAGCGCCCTGGCCATCAAGAGTATGGAAGCCGCCATAAAATTGATGGACACACTCGAAAAGGCAGACGATAAAGCCGCTGTCATAGAAATGCAGGGAGGATTCCAAAAAAAGTACCAGGATAAAAAGGGTAATTCGCTAAAAAAGGTAAACGCAGCGTTACAAAAAAACGCAGACGTTGCGGTGAGGTCAAACAGGATGTATGTTATCCTTCCGTGTAGCGTTCTTTTATTGCTTGCGCTATCTTACTTTTACAGGAATGCCAGGCACAGGATACACCGGACAGATCGAGGCTATGGCTGAACCTTACCAATGCCGATGGCGCTTTCGGGCAAATGATGATAGCCTATACCCCAACTACCAACCTTGGACTTGATTACGGGTGGGATGGACAGGCGCTGACCGATGGCAACGTGGCGATCTACTCACTTGGGGGAGGATCGAAGCTCGGTATCCAGGCCAGGCCGGCATTTGACCCGGTCGATGAGGTGCCGATGGAATACAAGGTAAGTATAGCAGGCAGCTACAGCATCTCTCTTGACCATTTTGATGGTGTGTTCCTACAGGGCCAGCAGATCTATCTGAGGGATAATCTATTGAATGTGGTACACAACCTTGAAAGCCCTTATGGATTTATTACAGATGCAGGCACCATTTCCGGAAGGTTCGATGTGATCTATGCTGAGCCATTAAGCACAGATGACCCGGTGTTTGATGCCAACAGTATCATTGTGTACAAGCAGGATACTGCCATCAACATCAGCACCGGAAATACAGATATGAAGTCGGTGGCTATTTATGATACAAGGGGCAGGTTGCTGTATATTTCAGACAACATCAATGCTGCTCAAACATCTGTCACTACCTTGCATACACAGGAGCAGATGCTCATCGTGCAGGTTACAACTGTTGGTGGAGTAAAGGCAAGCAGGAAGATAGTTTTTTAGTTTTTACATTTTAGTATTACGGGAAAGAAACCGGAGTCTCATGATTCCGGTTTTTTTATTAATCGTACTTCCTATGCAATTTGAACGCGCAGCTGCCGACATGCGCGCTAATGTAACGCTACTTGCACGTGCATTTTTCTAATAACGATCAGTCCTTTAAAAATACATGGACCAAGTTAGAGTGAAAAACTTATTTTTGTATCTCAACTACCTACTATGAATGTTCTCCTTATAGAAGATGACAAGCGCATAAGTGATTTCGTGATCAAAGGACTGGAAGAAAATAACTTTACAGTACACCTTGCCCAGACCGGCGAGATCGCCCGGGAGCTTGTAAAAGATCACTCTTGGGACGTGATCCTCATAGATGTAATGCTGCCGGGCCTGGATGGCATCCAGCTTACCCAAATGATACGCTACAAAAAAAACCATACGCCCATACTGATGCTTAGCGCCCTGAGCGACCCCGAAGACAAGATAAACGCGCTCGATTCCGGTGCTGATGATTACCTTGTGAAGCCATTTCATTTTAAAGAGCTCATATCACGCATAAATGCCCTTACGCGGCGTACCAAATTCAATTTTTCTGGAACAGAGGCAATATATACATGTGGCAGCCTTGCGATCAATATCGCTGAACACAGAGTAACACGTTCCGGCGAAGCTGCAGACCTCTCTCCCCGTGAATACAAGCTATTTCTGTACTTAATGGAGAATAAGGGGACGGTCCTTACCCGGACGCAGATACTGGCCGCGGTATGGGGCATTAACTATGATAATAATACAAATGTGGTCGATGTATACATCTCCTACCTGCGCAACAAGCTCGAAACGGATACTAATAAATACATCCATACGGTCAAAGGCACCGGTTACATGCTAAAGGAATAAACCATGAAATTACGCAACAGGTTTACCGCAATATCATCCCTTACTTTCGGCATTGTATTCATCATTGCCTCGGTTATCATTTACCTGTCATTCTACAATTATTCACAACGGATGATATTCAGGGAGCTGCATAAAACCTGCCTGCTTGCCGGAATATATTATCTCGAAAAAGATGAACTGCCCCAAAAGCAGCATTTTGAAGTAAAGCAGCAGTTTGCTGAATTCCAGGAAGCAGTTATACGGATCTATGATGCTGACAATGCTGTAGCGTTCGGTGATAAGGACGCGGACAGGAACATTAACCCGAAGCGCCTCGACATTATCCGGAAGAAAAACACATTGAGCTTTAAGTCGGAGAACCATTTTTATTTTGGGTTGTTTTACCACGATAACCAAGGCGATTTTGTAGTTTTTGTAAAAACTAACGATCGTGATTTTAAAGAGCAGACACACCAGCTATTGCTTATTATGGCAATGGTACTTCTGGCGGGGCTGGTCTTAATTTACATTCTTAGCCGTTTGCTTTCAAACTTCGCGTACAGGCCGGTGAATGAAGTTATAAGGCAGGTGAGTCATATCGAAGCACATTCGCTTGACACACCTGTATCGCTGCCCCCGGCAAAAGATGAGCTGTACGAACTGATTGAGACCTTCAACAACCTGCTCAAGCGCCTATCAGACACGTTTATCATCCAGAAGAACTTTATAAACTACGTATCGCACGAATTCAAAACACCATTGGCTGCCATTTCAGGCAATCTTGAAGTATTCGCGCAAAGAGAACGCTCTGCTGCTGAATACAAAGTAATGTCCGAAAAGGTGCTGGAAAATGTGTACGAGATAGAAGGTATAATGAATACTCTCATGATGCTCTCAGGCCTGAGGACAAGTGCTGACACTTTCCAGAACTACAGGGTCGATGAGCTGATATGGGATATTAACGACCAGATCGCGGAAACCCACACTGGCGACCTCCCAAAAATAAAAATTACCATCACTGTTGAAGACGAGAGCATATTTATCCTTAAGGGAAATAATGCCGAGATCAAGATAGCTCTTTACAACATCATTGAAAATGCGGTAAAGTATTCAAACAACGATCCTGTTGATATCCGCATTTCAGAGCAGGAAGGCAGGCCGGTTATCACTATACAAGATAATGGCCGGGGCATTCATGAAGATGATATTAAATTCATTAAACAAACCTTTTATCGTGGCAGTAACGTAAGCGATGTAAAAGGGAGCGGTATTGGGTTATCATTGGCGATCATCATCTTCCGGCAAAATAACATTGGGTTCGATATCGCATCAAAGCAGGATGTCGGAACTACCGTTACGCTTACATTTTAGGCTCTAACCGTTTTCTAATCTTACCTTAAGCGTTATCTAACATGGCTTAAAGAGGCAGTTAATGTGTGCACAATAGCTTTGCATACACTAAATATTGTCACTTTGAAACATATACTTTTTATCCTCTTTTTTACTGCAGGGACCTGTGCAGCACAGGTCACCGTTGCCAAAGACACCATAACCCTGGACCGGCAGCAGGCCGAAGCGCTTTTCCTGGAAAAAAATATAGCCCTGCTTGCAGGCCGGCTGGATATGGACATTGCCGAGGCACAGGTAGTACAGGCAAAGTTGTGGCCCAACCCAACCCTTACCGTTAGTGAAATAAACCTGTGGTCTAATGCTACAGCTGAAAAGCTTCCTCCGCTGTGGCGCAATTTTGGCACAACGTCTGAAGTAGCAGTAAGCCTTGAACAAATCATTATTACTGCGGGTAAGCGCCGCAAGATGATCTCCATGGAAAAGGTATCGGCAGATATGGCCAAAGAATATTTTTCTGAAATGCTGCGCAACCTGAAACTGGAGTTCAGGAATACAATGACAGACCTGCAGCTCACGCAACTTCAGCAAAAAATTTACAAAAAACAGGTATCTTCAATACAGGTGCTCACGGCCGCTTATGCGAAACAGGTGCAGCAGGGCAATACCGCCAGCGCCGAATATACCCGCCTAAAAGCGGCAGAGATACAATTCCTGAGGGACTTAAGTGAGCTTGACAGAGAGAACAACAGGCTGCAAAAAGAGCTTAAGGTCCTCATGAGCCTCCCGTCGTCATCCTATATAAAACTTTCAGATGACGGCTTTGCACCTGATCTGGCGGATATCGCGCGCCTACAGCTTAGTCTGCTAATAGAACAGGCCCTTGAGAACAGGCCGGATGTGAAAAGCGCAAAGCTTGCCAGCCTTTACAGCAATGAAAAATACAAGTATGAAAGGGCTTTGCGTACCCCCGATATTACACTGCAGGCAAGCTATGACCGGGGCGGTAATATCATGAACAACTTTGTGGGCTTTGGTTTTGCGATCGATCTGCCCTTCTTTAATCGCAACCAGGGTAACATCAAAGCAGCCAGGGCCTCAATAAAACAAAGTGAGCTGCTGGTCGAGCAAAAGACCATAACGGTCCAGGCCGAGGTCATCGAGGCTTACAGCAACCTGCAGGCTTCACTGCAACTCTACAGTGAATTTTCGAACGGCCTTGAAGGCGAACTGGATAAGCTGCTTGACAGCTATTTCAGAAGCTTCCGTCAAAGAGATACCAGCCTGATACTGTATCTCGATTATGTGAACGCATACATTGAGAACAAGGCCATTATACTAAATACAAGAAAAAACATCAGCGCTCAGTATGAAGAGCTGAAATACATAACCGGGCAGGAACTATAGCCTGCAGATATCTGTAAAATATATTAAGATGAAAAGAACCATTTGTATGGCCATTATAGGCTCACTGATCATTAGCTGTGATAAAAAAGAGCAGGCTGCCCCTGCGGAAAAGGAAGGTTTCTGCCTTAGCGAAAAACTGAAACAAAAAATGCAGATCGAAGATGTAAAGAAACAAGGCGTACAGGAGAATATCAGCCTTACCGGTAACATTACCTACAATGCTGATAATGTGGTGAAATTCAGCAGCCTGGTAGAAGGTATTGTGACCAAAACCTTTTTTTCGCTGGGTGACCATGTAACAAAAGGGCAGGTACTTGCAGAAATACGAAGTACCGAGCTGAACAACCTTGAAGCGCAGGCCAAAACACTACAGTCGCAATTACAGGTCGCACAACGACAGCTACAGTCGGTAAAAGGATTGTCTGACGATGGCATTGCCTCGCAAAAAGACCTTTTGCAGGCGCAGAGCGAAGTAGATGTTCTAAAAGCTTCGATCGCCAATGTGAGCGCGAACCTTTCATTATTCAGTGCCAGCAATGACAGATCAGTCTTCCTGATCAAGGCGCCTACAGAAGGATATGTAGTTGACAAGAACATAAGCCCCGGCACACAGATATCGCAAAACAGCGAGCCGCTCTTCACCATATCCAACCTTAAAGAGGTATGGGTCCTGGCGAATATTTACACGACCAACATGACGCATATCAAAGAAGGTATGCCTGCCGACATTGTGCTCCCTGCCTACCCTGACGAAGTTTTTAAGGGCAGGATAACTACATTATCGCAGGTGTTCGATGCCGATGAGCACGTGCTTAAGGCCAGGGTGGTAATGGAAAATAAAGACCTGAAGCTAAAGCCCGGAATGCCTGCGGATATCATTATAAACAAAGGCGAGAACGACAGGGAACTGCCTGCTGTACCGGCATCTGCGGTACTATTTGACGATAACAAGAATTACATCCTTGTTTATAAGGACAATTGTGATATTGAAGTGCGTGAAATAGATCCCTCCATAAAAAACAGCCGTTGGGCGTATTTTGAAAATGAAGTGAAAGAAGGTGAAAAAATAATCACCAAAAACCAGCTGCTTATACTTGAAAAGCTGAAAGGCTAAGAATAAATTTGAATCTGCCATTATGCAAAAATTAGTAAAGAACATTGTCGCCTTTTCCCTAAAAAACTCGCTGATCGTCTTTTTCATGACCATCCTGCTGCTTATTGGGGGGATAATAGCCTACATACACACGCCCATTGAAGCTTTTCCTGACGTTACCAACACACGGGCAAGGATAATAACCCAATGGCCGGGAAGGAGTGCCGAAGAAGTTGAAAAATTCATAACCCTGCCCATATCAAAGCAGATGAACACCATACCGAAAAAATCCGAAGTGCGCTCAATATCGCTCTTCGGGCTCTCGGTAGTTACTGTGCTTTTCAACGAGGATGTGGATGACTTTTACGCGCAGCAGTATGCTTCGAACCGCCTGAACGGCCTTGAACTGCCCGAGGGCAGCGATGTGACCATTGACCCGCCCTATGGCGCCACGGGCGAGATTTTCAGGTATGTGATAAAAAGCGACCTGCCTATAAAAGAGATCACGGCCCTGCACGACTGGGTCATTGAGCGGGAGCTGGTATCGGTTCCCGGCGTGGCGAACGTAGCCAGCTTTGGCGGGGAGGAAAAGATATTTGAAATAAAGATAAACCCTACACAGCTTTTAAACTATGGCCTCTCCCCTCTTGATGTGTATGAGGCAGTATCAAAAAGCAACATTAATGTGGGCGGCGACGTCATACAGCGTGGCGACCAGGCGTATGTTGTGCGTGGTGTGGGCCTCATAGATAAAGTGGAGGATATTGGCAACATACTTATAGAGACAAAAGGCTCAACTCCTATATTGGTAAAACACGTTGCCGAAATATCGATATCGGCCAAGCCAAGGTTGGGACAGGTAGGCCTGGACGGCGATGATGATCTTGTTGAAGGTATCGTGATCATGCTGCGTGGTGAGAACCCAAGCGATGTGATCGACCGCCTGCGCGAACGCATCGAGGAGCTTAATGAAAGGATACTGCCCCCGAACGTAAAGATCGTACCTTTCATAGACCGCACCGAACTTGTTGACAATACGGTAAAGACGGTTACGAAAAACCTACTTGAGGGCGTAGTCCTGGTATCGCTCATAGTTTTCATTTTTATGTACAACTGGCGTACAACGTTTATTGTTGCCTCAGTAATACCGCTATCCTTCCTATTTGCCATAATAATGTTGCGCATACAGGGGGTGCCCGCGAACCTTATATCTATGGGAGCGCTGGATTTTGGGCTGCTCCTTGAGGGAACGCTCGTCATTGTGGAGCAGGTGTTCGTCTCCCTCGAAAAAAAGGCGCATAAAGTGGGCATGGAACGCTTCAACAACATGTCTAAAATGGGTATTATCAAAAAGAGCGTTGGCAGCGTGGCTACTTACATATTCTTTGCGCTGATCATACTCATTGTGGCATTGCTGCCGATATTCTCCTTCCAAAAGGTTGAAGGCAAAATGTTCTCGCCGCTGGCCTTTACGCTGGGTTACGCGCTTGTAGGTTCACTCATATTAAGCCTTACCTATGTACCCGCAATGTGTAAGGTCCTCCTTAAAAAAGACATTGTTGAAAAAGAGAACATGATCTCCCGGTTTTTCAGGGAGAACCTGTATAAGCTTTACAAATGGAGCAGCAAGTATAAAAAGATCACCATATATGGTTTTGTTGCGCTCATGGCAATATGCTTTGTAAGGTTTATGTTCTACGGCTCTGAGTTCATACCTAAGCTGAATGAGGGTGCCATATACATCAGGGCTACATTGCCGAACAGTGTGAACCTGGACGAATCTGTAAGGCTTACCCAGGAAATGAAAGCCCGTATACGCAAATTTGACGAAGTGAAATTCGTGCTTTCCCAGACCGGCAGGCCAAATGACGGTACCGATCCCACAGGTTTCTTCAACATTGAGTTCCATATCGAGCTAAAGCCGGGATCGGAATGGAAGCGCGATATTGGAAAGGACGGGCTTATAGCCGACATTAAAAAAGAACTTGAGATATATCCCGGTATAGGGTTCGGATTTAGCCAGCCCATACAGGATAATGTTGAAGAATATGTGGCTGGGGTAAAAAGCCCGTTGGTCATAAAGATCTTCGGTAATGACCTTTTCCAGCTCGAAGACATGGCGGCACAGGTCGCGGGCTCTATCAAAGATGTCGAAGGCATTGAAGACATCAACATCTATAAGAACATAGGGCTGCCCGAACTGCGCATACAGCTGCATGATGCTAAAATGGCGCGCTATGCCGTTACCACCGTCGATGCCCAGGCAGTAATAGCAATGGCCATTGGCGGGCAGGCTGCATCGACCTTTTATGAAGATGAGCGCATGTTCGACATCCGCATACGTTTTGATAAGCAGTACCGTGACAGTAAAGAAAAGATCGAAGATATCCTGATACCAACGATGGACGGAAAGAAAGTGCCGCTAAAAGAGATCGCGACCGTAACCTACCAGACAGGCCCCACATTTATATACCGTGAAGGCAACAGCAGGTACATAGCCGTGGGCTTTAGCATTGAAGGCAGGGACCTTGGCAGCACCATTGCCGAAGCACAGAAAAAAGTTGCCGCGGAAATAAAGCTGCCAAAGGAAAATACCATGAAGTGGGCAGGTGAGTTCGAAAGTAAGGAAAGGGCATCGAAGCAATTAGCGATAATAGTACCTGTAGTACTGGTTTTCATCTTATTCCTGCTGTACTTTAATTTCGGGAATATGAAAGATACGCTGATCGCGGTAAGTACTATACCTTATGCCTTTGTAGGCGGGTTCCTTTCACTTTGGCTCACGGGTACGGTGTTCGGCATATCAGCAGGGATAGGCTTCATCATCCTGTTCGGTGTCAATACCATCAATAGTATCATATTAATTGCCGTGATGAAAGAAAATCTGCAGAGTAAGATGCACATAAACGACGCTGTGTCCGAGGGTGTGTATACCCGCATAAGGCCGATCGTCATGATAGCGCTCATGGGATCATTAGGACTTTTGCCGGCTGCCATATCTACAGGAATGGGGTCAGAGATACAAAAGCCATTGGCTATCATGATCGTTGGCGGACTGCTATTCTGTATGATACTGTCGCTTACTGTACTTCCGCAGGTATTTTACTACAGCTACAGGAAAAAGCCCGGTCACTGAAATAGATAATAGTTAGGTTATTCTATTTGGTTGTTAAGCAGTGCCTGCATGTCAGGCACTGCTTTTTTTGTAAGCCGGTACCAGTTTTCCACTTAGGCGGTATACCGGTTCATAAGGATCCTATGTTATTGACCGGCGGGGCGGATGGGTGGGCTTCCGGCGATGGCATCACCGTTGTAAAGCGGGCCAGCGCCTCTGAAATGCTCTGGCTGATAACCATTTGAGCCGCCCTGATCGCATTAATGCTCTCATAATGCGGCAGCCTGTCATTATGCTCGTCCAGGTCGAAGATCCCGCAGTCGCTATAGGACCATAGGTCGTCCCAGTCGGGCCGGTCCGTAACGGGATAGATACAGACACCCTCTAAAGGTACCCCCGCTTCGATCGCGGCACAGGATTCCAGTGCTATCTCTGCTATCCATGCCGCACGGCCTTCTCCGAAATGGCCTGTTTCTGAGAGGAATAATGGCCGCCCGTAACGCCGGTAGGCATCCCTTAGCATGGCAGATACCCGCGTACGCCTCGGTATGGTCTCAGGCCATGGCAAAGGCCCCGCGCCGTCCTCCCACTGGCTGTTCCAATAATAATTAAATCCCAGGATGTCAAGGTTGTTCTCACTACCCCCAAGTTCCGGGCACATCCTTCCTGCTATGATGTCCATAGCCTGGAACTGGTGGTCGTTTATTGTGTTGATATGGTTCCAGTCCGACTCTTCATTACCATGGATACTGATCAAGGGTTCCACAAGGATGATCCTGCAGCCGGGGTCGACTTCACGGAGCCGCCTTATACCTAAGATCGCGGCCTTGCACAAGTGGTATTTTATATCAAAACCGCAGTTGACCGCGAACGGTACTGTTCCGCGAACATCACCGGAGTGCCAGGACAGAAAGCTGATCTCATTTATTGGCACCACTAGAAGAGGCTGTTTCGAAACGTTTTTATAAAATTTGGCAAAGGCGGTACAAAGCGCTTCAAAACGATCACAAAAATGGGGATGGGTCGGATAAATGCCGTCCGGATAACCAAAATGGCACAGGTCCCAAAGGACCTGTATACCTGTTCTCTCCGCCGCCCTGATCCGGTTTTCTACCTCAGAGAAATCAAAAACATAAGGAGCCTTTTCTACCGCGCTCCAGCAGATACCCTCCCTTACGGTATAAATGCCTAATTTGGCAAGGTCGCGGTAATCCTCCAGCGCACGAATATCATGCTCGGTCACACGGAGCAGGTTCACGCGTGTCCCTGACCTGTTTATGTGGTCCGCACATTCAAAACCACCCATAAAAAATGAATTAAATATTTTCATAGGCGGCGGTATCTACGGAGGCCTGTTGGCCTTCAAGGGTAGCAAAAAGGTCCAGGGCGTTCTTAAACGCCTGATCCATATTAAAATATTTATAATTAGCCAGGCGACCTACAAAATGGACATCCACAAGCTTGTCGGCCTCCGTTTTGTACCGTTCGTAGATCTGCTGGTTCTTTGGATTGGGCACCGGATAATAAGGCTCCCCCTCATCAGTGGTATACTCCCGCACTACAGTGGTATTTTCTGACTGCTGGTTACCGAAATGCTTGTATTCGATGATGCGGGTGAACGCGACATCCTCTCCCGGATAATTCACGACCGAATTTTCCTGAAAAAAGGGCTGCTCTATCGTCTCGGAGACAAAATTTATCGATCGGTATTCCAGCTTGTCCTTAAGGCTGTGCTTAAAATCAAAGAACCTGTCGACCGGGCCGGTGTAGAATAATTTTTCGTAACCTTCTATCTGGTCGCAAATATCAAAGTAATCGATATTGAGCACGATCTCGATATTAGGGTGATCAAGTATATTCCTGAAGAGTTCGGTATACCCCTTCTTTGGCAACGCCTGATGAATATCTGAAAAATACCTGTCATCGTGGTTAGTCCGGACGGGGATCCGGTTCAGTACCGAGGCATCCAGTTCTTCCGGGTATTTGTCCCATTGCTTTTTTGTATAGTGTTTAAACATCTTCTCATACAAAACCGGGCCAACTTTTGACAGGGCAGCTTCTTCGCCATTTGAAGGGTTTTCGATAGGGAGGGTATTTTCTGCCAGCCATTCGTCCATCTCGTCTTCTGTATTTATATCGCTACCGAAAAGGGTATTTACCGTTGTGATATTTACAGGTATAGGCACCAGCTGTCCGTCTACTTTTGCAAGCACCTTATGCTCCCAGGGATACCAGTCCGAAAACCGGTTCACATATTCCCATACATCTTCGTAGTTGGTATGGAACAGGTGCGCACCGTATTTTGATACCAATATCCCGTTATCGTCAATGTGGTCATAGCAATTGCCTGCTATATGGCTGCGTTTTTCGATAACGAGCACTTTCTTTCCTGCATTGGCATAGCGCTCTGCAAGCACTGCGCCGGAAATTCCGGCCCCGATGATCACAATGTCAGCATTTCTCATTCTGCTATGGCTTTAATGTGGGACTTCATGGCTGAAACCGTATTATCCCAGGAAGTTGTTTCCAGAATAGCATCGTAGTCCACGGTTAAACGGGGATCTGGGGCTTCGTTAAGCGTTTTAACGATGGCCTCCCTCAGGTCTCCGGCATTTTCTATTATACTTACACAATGTGCATAGTCGCGAACAACATCGGTAATGGCCGTAGAGGCAATAGGCTTTTGTGCCGCCATGTATTCCAGTGTTTTAGTTGGGCTTATGTAGCGGGTAGCATCGTTGAGCGCAAAAGGCATCATTGCAATGTCGAAAGCCTTTATGTAACCCGGAAGTTCAGAATATTCTTTCATGCCCAGATAGTGGATGTTCTCTCTTTTTGGCAGATCCTCCTGCCCTATCTTAGCCAATGGACCTATCATTACAAAGGAGATATCCGGCATTTGGGCGGCTGTCTCATCCAGCAGGGTTAGGTCTATGCGTTCATCAATAACTCCAAAATAGCCTGCTATCGGAGACTGTATCGCGGCAATATCCGGCGGTATGGCGATACCATTAAGCGCTTTTGCAAAATGGGCACGGTCGACCGAGCTGGGAAAGCAATGAACATTATCATGCAGCAGGGCTTTGGATTCATAGAGCGATTTACCGCCTGTGAATACAATGTCGGCATTGGCGATAAGTTGGCGTTCCTGATCTATCAATTTAGCGGGCGCCCCTTTAAACAGGGATAGCTCGTCCATACAGTCATAAATGACGGTCTGGAAATTAAATTGCTCCATCAATGGTACGAACGATGGTGAATAAAACCATCCGATCAACGCTGCGTCGCTATCTATATAGTCATTAAGTATAGCACCTATATCGGATATATCCTGCGTATTGGGCTGAAGTACGTGAAGCGTCGCCGAGACCTCTGTAAGCCTGCTTCCCTGTTCCTCCGGGCGGAACCAGGGCTCTTCAACAAATAGTACCCTGTATTGTTGGGCCATCCTTTTAATGACATGTTGCGGACGTTGGTATACAAAATCCCATCTCAAATGACAAAATACGACCATATCGTACGAATTCCGTTCCACCACCGACCGACCGTAAACCTTCTCTTTTTCTGTTGAAGTGCTTTGCATAAATTAATTAGTTAATCGTTATCATATGCCCGTTATGGACAATAACAAATGTGCGAATACAATGGCTGGTGTTACTTACATGATTTTGTGTAAAAGTTGTACAGTTAGTGTATGGGAACTATTGTTTAAAGGAGCAATTCTCACTTTCCTTCAAGCATACGATAATGTATTTATCGGTATCGATCAGCATACCGATGTTCTCGTCAATATTATAACTCCCTCTGAATGACCCACTCTGAAGTATTTTGACACAACCCCTTAAAAATACCGGATGATCACAATTTCCAAATCTGTATTATTCCCCCGTTTCGGCATTAGGGGCATCTACCGGTTTGGATTGTGGGGAACCCTTTTGTCTCAGGTAAACAGACAGGACGACTATCGCGAAGACCGAGAGGAATTCGCTCTGCCAATTTTGCAGGGATTCGAACCAGAACCGCGAATCGAAGAAGTACTCAGACGCTGTTTCGGGTGGATGTCCTTGCAGGGCCAGGTGTACATTCTCGTCTTTTAGGCTGCCATGAAAGTGGAGTATAAAGCTGATAGCGAATAATACCAGCAGCACAAGGGTAAGCGAATGCTTGTATATTGCCAAAACCCATCCGCCGGTACGTACCGGCCACGGCGCATTCTTTCGGCGAGGATCGGGTTCACGGTCCACTTCTTCCTCCGAGTCGGGGTCTTTGCTTTCCGATGAGCCTTTCTGCATCAGGAAAATGGTGAATACCACCAAAAGCGCCATCTGCAAAAATTCACTTTCCCAGTTCTCAAATGTTGACTGCAGGAAATGGCCGGAGGTTAGATAACCGGTGAGACCTACATGTTCTCCTCCCTCTTGCACAAGCTCTTTGTTATATTCTTTCAACCCGAAAAACACCTGCCCACCAAGGGATAGGAGGAAAAGCAAAAAGAAGGATATGGACAAGGAATTGTTTCTGAAAAACTTCATATTATTTGACTTTAATGCCTTATGACCGGCTAACTTATCAAGCAGGATAAAGTTATGTATCTCATAAAGGGCTAACGTTACATGATTTTTTGTGTGCCTTACATAATTGTATCGCCAACGGACAGGGACAATCTTGCAAGGGATATGATAAATGGTGTAAAGATGGGAGCTGTACTTTACGTAATTTAATTCCTGTTAACTGTAACTATAAATATACATTGTATGAAACCACTGGAAAAGATCATCATAGCAGGCATCGCAGGCACTACGCTGATGACCCTGTACAGCTATTGGAAGTCAAAAAAGGAAGGCGAAGAGTATGTTGAGCCCATAATGATAAATAAGCTCATCAACAATTCCGACAGCCTGCCCGAAATACGTAACAAAGAGCTGCATCCTGCCGGATGGGGCCTCCATTACCTCACGGGGATAGCATTTGTTGCGGCATACTGGCTGCTGTGGCGTAAAGCGCTCAAAGATCCGGGTGTGGCAAGGTTGCTCGTTATCGGCGCGCTTAGCGGCATGGCTGGAATAGCCGCATGGAAAATATTTTTTGCAGCACACGATAATCCTCCCCATAATTATCGCCATGGCTACTACAGGCAGCTTTTTACAGCACATATCATTTTTACGATCACCGCCATTCTTGTCTATAAGATGGCAGATAAAGCGGATCCTACTTTAGAGCGTTAAAATACCGATACTATGAAAGCACTTATTCTACTTGCCACACAAGGCAAAAAGCTAAAAGGCTGCCTTGATCGGCAGCCTTTTAGCATATAAGTACGAAATAAAGTAAACAGGAACAGGATCTATTTAAAGCTGATCTGGCACTCATCGACCAAAAGCAGCCTGTAGTGTTCGGTTTGACGCAAGGTATCCATGCAGCAATTTCCTCCGGCCAGTAACCTTATCATATCCCCGATATCCTCAAATGCAGAAATAGGTGAAGGGAAATTGAACTGGATATAGGTGAAAAAACCATTATCCGGATCCGCTATCATAAAGGAGCTGTCTTCGCCAAGGCATAATATCTCATAGCTTCGCGTGTCAATAGCCCTGTCCAATTCTGACAGTACCTCACAATAATTGACTTTCCCTGCATAAGTTCCTTTGCTATCTATCCTGATCACACACGTACTGAAAGGTTCCATATCCGTATCGTATGAAGGTTTTAAACCAAATACCTTTTCTTCCTGAAGCAGGGACATCGTCCCCTGGTGCTTCGCAATATTACCGCTCATTGTTCTCTTTTGATGGTGTTGCGCCCGGTCCGCTGCCCGAGCCCTCATTGTCTGCGGGTGAACTGCTTCCCCTGGTGTCGCCGTTGGCTTCCCTTCCGTCATCACTGCCGCTCTTTTGCCCTGAGGGCTCACGGCACGATACTGTTGCGAGCAGCAGCACACAACAGGAATATCGTAAAACAAGGCTTTGTATCTTTTTCATAGCATTCTTTTTATTATAATGCTTCTCTTAACGTATTGTCTGCTGCTTTAAGGTTGATCATCCCGCATGCGGCATCGCTGAGTATCATATCCGCTTCTTTTTCTTCAGCCAGGGTTTGGGTAAGCAGCTGTACCGCATCATTCTCGCCCAGGGCTTTCGCAAAGGCACAAAGCGTTCCGTAAGTAGCGATCTCATAGTGCTCTATCTTTTGCGAAGCGGCAATGATGCCCGCGTCACGCACAGGGCCGGGCATGGTCTCCTCCAGTATACTGTCACCTTCTTTGATCAGCCCTGCCATAGCCTCGCACTTTTTGCCTTCAGCAGTCTCACCCAACAGGCTGAAAACGGCATCCAGGCGTTCCACCTGGATCTTGGTGATCTCAAGGTGCTCTGTTATGGCAGAAGCCAACAGCGGTGCTGTAGCGTTGGCTATCATCTTTGGCAATGCCCTTACCAGTGCGTTCTCTGCCCAGTAAATATCCTTAAGGGAGTCTATGAACAGTGCCCTCATATCGTTGGCAGCATCGGCTGCAGGTTGTACCACCATATTGCCGGCTTTTGACGGTGATGTTCCCGGATTTTGTTTTGTATCTTTCATTTTTTATTTTTTTAAATATTATAGTTGCGCTTCGCGTTCCCAAACGCGGTGGTTGGCCATGGCGGCAATGAACGCTGCCGCAAATTCACTGTCCTGCATACCTTCGTCCATTATGATGCCCTTATCCGCATTATCGAGCTTCGCGGCAAATGAAGTGCCCGAGAGCAATTCTATTCCATCCCCCTGCGCGCCAATGACCTTACAGTGCCTGTAAGCATCGCTAAGGAAATCCATAACATCGGGGTTCTGTGACAGTTCGTTCAGGTCGAGGCCTCCGGGAATATACACCGCATCGAACAATACCGATGAGCTGGTCAGGAAACTGAAGTCCACGGGGATCTCACCTCCCTGCCCCGTTTGCACCTTACCAAGGTAGGGCGCTACGACACAGCCTTTGGCACTTTGTTTTATCAGTGCTGTCTTCATGGAAAGCACCGCCTTTTCATCCACACCGTCGGCGCAAATGATGGCCACCTTACGGGAAGCGATCGTCGGCTGTACGGTCGGATCATCGATCATGCTTAACGCCTGCGAGGCGGATACTGAAGATGGCACTGTTCTTGGCTCCTGCTCCTGCCCTCTCCGTTCGGGAGACACGCCATGGTTCATCGGCTGCTCCGGCGTAGCAGGAACTTCGATCCTCAGTCCTGCTGCCACTTTCTCAGCAAGTACAGTATCTATCTGGGCCAATATACCCACCATACGCACACGGATAGCCGTTGTATCTACCTTGCCAAGCTCAAAACGGAATGCCCTGACGATATGGTCTTTCTCCACCTGTGTCTGGCTATTGAAGAATAGCTTTGCCTGCCCGAAATGGTCGGAAAAGCTCTCGCTCCTCTGGCGTACCTTATGGGCTTCCAAACGCTCATTGAAACTTGTAAAACCTCCCTGGTCGATCCTGGCCTGGTAAGGACAATCCCCGCCCAGTGAATTTGGTGAATAGCTCACCCTGCCAATATTGATCTCCTGGCGCATAAAGCCGTCACGCTGGTTGTTGTTCACTGCCGCTAAGCTCCTGTTGATAGGTATCTCATGGAAGTTGGGCCCGCCAAGCCGCAACAGCTGCGTGTCAGTATACGAGAACAGCCTGCCCTGCAGCAGCGGGTCATTCGTAAAATCGATCCCCGGCACCACATGCCCCGGATGGAATGCCACCTGCTCGGTCTCAGCAAAAAAGTTATCGGGATTCCTGTTAAGCACCATCTTACCTATTATGGTGACAGGCACCACTTCTTCGGGGACGATCTTTGTAGGGTCCAGAAGGTCGAACTCAAAGTTGTGCTCATCGGCATCCGGTATTACCTGTACGCCAAGTTCCCATTCGGGAAAATTACCCGTCTCAATGGCTTCCCAAAGGTCCCTTCTGTGGAAATCAGGGTCTTTTCCTGATATTTTCTGTGCCTCGTCCCACACAACAGCGTGCGTGCCGAGCTTTGGCTTCCAGTGGAACTTTACAAAGTGCGACTCTCCCTGTTCGTTGATAAGCCGGAATGTATGTACCCCAAAGCCTTCCATCATTCGGTAGCTGCGTGGTATGGCCCTGTCGGACATCAGCCACATGATCATATGGGCAGACTCCGGCATCAGGGAAATGAAGTCCCAAAAGGTATCGTGGGCGGATGCTGCCTGCGGTATCTCGTTGTGCGGTTCAGGCTTTACCGCATGAACAAGGTCAGGGAACTTGGTAGCATCCTGAATAAAAAATACAGGTATATTATTGCCTACAAGGTCGTATATGCCTTCCTGAGTGTAGAATTTTACTGAGAAACCGCGAACGTCACGGGCAAGGTCGGTAGAGCCGCGCGATCCGGCTACGGTCGAGAAACGCGTGAACACAGGAGTTCTCTGCCCTACTTCCTGCAGGAAGCCGGCTTTGGTGAATTGCGGTATCGGGTTGGTCACTTCAAAATAGCCATGTGCCGCGGAACCCCTTGCATGGACAATACGCTCCGGGATGCGCTCATGGTCAAAATGGGTGATCTTTTCCCTTAATATGAAATCTTCCAAAAGGGATGGCCCACGCTCACCGGCCTTCAGTGAATTATTGTCGTCGTTGATCCTTACGCCCTGGTTGGTCGTAAGGGCCTTGTTGGTAGCATCAGACTTGTTGGTCGACAGGTCCCGCTGCTTTGCTTCCTGGTCGATACGATAGGATTTGTTGTTTTGTTTCATTGGATGCTTTTTTGACGGTTTTAAAAATGTGAAGTTCCTCATTTTCAACACTAAGTACTGTCAAGTTTGTGCTAAAACAAATTACATGATTTTACCTTCTGACGATTTTCGACATCCTGTCAATAACACACATAACTATTTGATTTTTATTAGTATACATAAAAATATGCGAACATTTATTATATTATTAGAATCAAATGTGTTCGCAGGATGTAAAAAACTTTAAATAAAATTTACCATACTTAAAAAATAGAGATCGTAAATTGGATGTTGCTTTTATTTCACTAAACCGAAATGAGTTACACTTATAATAATAAACATAAATAACATACAATGGACGAGATCACACAGGCGTTATTCGCTGCCTCACGCCAAGGGAATGTCCCTGTACTATTGGAGATCTTTGCACTAAAAGATACTGTAGACATACATGATGAAAAAGGCTTTACGCCGCTGATCCTTGCTGCCTATAATAACCATCCCGAGGCCGTTGAGGCACTTTTGGAGGCAGGCGCTAATATTGACATTGCCGATAATAGCGGGAATACTGCGCTCATGGGTGCATCGTTCAAAGGCTATCCTGAAGTGGCACAACTGCTTTTGAAAAATGGCGCCGGCATTGATCTGCAGAACGGTAATGGCGGTACAGCGCTAATGTTCGCGGCAATGTTCGGGCGTAATGACATTGTGGCGCTCCTGCTTGCCTGGGGCGCCGACAGGCATATCAGGGACAAACGTGGCATGACCGCTGCCGACCTCGCCGCCCAGCAGGGTAATACAGAAGGCTTAGCTCGCCTACAGGAAACTGAAGAAAAAATATCAACTCAAAATGTATAGTCACAATGAGAACAAATGATATCGTGTTGCGGCTAATGAGCCGCGACATACCACAACTTAAGATCGGAAAACCTGAGAATTATGCAAATTTCTACAGGAGCCTAAAAGAAGCGATCTCACTTCGTATGGCTGACCTCGTGTATAAAGGGGATTATTTCCGTTATGATCACCACCTGCTGCCAAGGCATGACGACGGATTTTCAACCTATGTATTGTTCAGGGAAATAACGCCAGATGAAGATGATGACGGATCACTTTGGAGGATATTGGAGTCAGAGGCTTCACGGCTTGATCTTCCTGAGATCAGGGAATCGGACGGACATCACCAATTAATAGAATTGTCTTCATTGCCATCTATCAATTCCGATACGCTTTACAATAATGAACAGGAATGGGAAGATATTTTGGTACGCATAGGCGGTACCAGGGCCGAACTTGAATTTGACCCTACAGGCGCCGAGGGCAATGCCATACTATATGACAGGCTGGCTAAGCTGGTTTATGATAAGGAAGCCGAGATCATGTACAAGGGGCCAAGGCTGATACTGGACGAAAACCGGGACCTGTTCTTCAACGATGATGAGTTCTCCATCTATGTATTGTTCCGCTCCCAGCGAAGCAGTGTATACGAAGATAGGGAACTTGTTTGGGCAAACCTGGCATCTGACCTGAAAGAGCCTTCAACTATTACGTTGCTGCGTTCGGCGGACAATTATCAGGTCGTACTGCTGAGCCACGATGAAATACGCAATAATAACCCTGATATTTAAGCCATGCCCTGGTACAACGGCGACTATCCGCCAGCCTATAAGAACCAGCCTGAATACCTAAGGGAAAAGGCAGTAGAGATCGCGAATGCCCTTTTGAAAGAAGGTGTTGAAGAAGGGATCGCTATAGCGACCGGGCTTAAACGTGCCCGTGAGTTTTTCGATGAACAAGAATAATGTACCTGTATTTCAAATTCAAATAGTAAGCCGTGATCAAAAAAGAAACATCTCCCGGAAAACCCAAGTCGGCCCACAAACCCTCTAAAATGCTTGCCGGTGTCAAGCCTATGCTTGCTACGCTGGTCAATGAGCCTTTCGATGACTCCAACTGGTCTTATGAAGTAAAATGGGACGGTTACAGGGCGCTGGCGTATGTCAATGACGGAGCAGTTGAAATTACATCACGCAACAACAAGCCCTTTACCGAAAAATACTATCCCATAGTTTCGGCAATGGCTAAACTTGGCATCAACGCTGTACTAGACGGAGAGATCCTGGTAGTCAATAAAGATGGTAAAGCCAATTTTGGGGCATTGCAGAACTGGCGGAGCGAAGCCGACGGCGACCTTGTTTACTACGCCTTCGACCTGTTGTGGTATGACGGGAAAGATGTTATGGCCCTGCCACTGTCGGAGCGCCAGGCGCTCCTTAAGGAAATACTGCCTGCGACCGATGACCGCATACGGATGAGCCAGGTATTTACCGCCGGAGGCCTTGACTTTTATGAAGCCGCGCAAAAGATGGGGCTGGAAGGGATCATGGCCAAGAAACTGACGAGCGTTTACTCTCCCGACAGCCGCTCCAGGGATTGGCTGAAGATCAAGGTGAACCAAAGGCAGGAAGTCGTTATTGGGGGATTCACTAAAAATGAGGGTACAAATAAGTTATTCAGTTCCTTGCTGCTCGGTGTCCATAACAATGGAAAATTAGAATATGTGGGTAAAGTAGGTACCGGCTTTACCGCAAAAGCGCAAAGGGAAATGATGGAGCAGTTCGCTCCGCTGATCACCTCAGCAATGCCGTTTACATATGAGCCCGACATCAATAAGCCTTCGCGTTTTCGTCCTAACCCACCAAAAGCCGTGGCAACATGGCTAAAGCCAAAGCTGGTATGTGAAGTGAGCTTTACAGAGATCACATCAGACGGGGTCTTCCGCCATCCTTCATTTGAAGGGATGCGCGCCGATAAAAAAGCGATCGATGTGGTTTTGGAAACCGCGGCAGCGACTGAGCAGCTTACAAAAGGAAAAGAAAAAGGCAACAAAACAACATTGGTAACTGCGCCCAAAGATACCGGAAGGCAAACGTTGCTGAACCCCACAGAAGCATCGCAGGTAAAGAAGATCAATGGGCACAGCCTGAAATTCAGCAACCTTAGCAAGGTGTACTGGCCGGAAGAAGGATATACCAAGCGGGATATGTTCAACTATTACTACCAGGTCGCCGACTACATATTGCCTTACCTTAAGGACAGGCCCATGTCGCTCAACAGGTTCCCCAATGGCATCTACGGCAAAAGCTTTTACCAGAAAGATGTAAAAGGCAAAGCACCGGAGTGGGCGAACACATACCCTTATACTACGAGCGATGGTGAAGACAAGGAATTCCTCGTTGGCAAAGATGAGGCAACACTGCTTTACATGGCATCGCTAGGCTGCATAGAGATGAACCCGTGGTTTAGCACCATAAAACATCCTGATGACCCTGATTATTGCGTTATCGACCTTGATCCTGACAAGGATACTACGTTTGAGCAGGTCATCATTGCGGCACAGGAAGTTAAGGCGGTGCTTGATGCTATTGGTGTGCCGGGATATGTAAAGACATCGGGGTCGACAGGCATCCATATCTACATACCGCTTGGTGCGAAATACTCTTATGATGAATCGCAATTGTTCGGGAAGCTCATTGTATCCATCGTACATAAACGATTGCCGGAATTCACAAGCACCGAGCGCCAGATAAAGAACCGGGAAGGAAAAATGTACCTCGACTTCCTGCAGAACCGCCCGGGTGCAACGATCGCCTGCCCCTATTCACTTCGCCCGAAACCCGGTGCCACGGTATCGATGCCGCTGCATTGGGAAGAAGTCAAAAAAGGGTTAAAGATGAAGGATTTTACGATACAGAACGCTGTAGCACGCATCCGGTCGGAAGGCGATATTTTTATCGGCAGCCTTGGTAAGGGAATTGATATGAAGAAAGCACTTCCTCTCGCGCAGGGACTGTTAACTGAATAATGCAAAAAAGCCCGTTACATATGCACTTTTTTGCATTATCACTTCTTACCCTTCTTTTCCTTCAGGTAAAACCTCGACATCTTTTGCATTGTTGCCCACGGCACGCACCGGACCGGAAAGCTGTGGGGACGAAACGCCGAACTTCTCTTTCCAGTAGTCCATTTCATATTTTTCGCTTGTGCTGATCCCGGACAGTCCTGGATACTTCAGAAGATCTGCTACCCTTTTGGGGTTCCAATTCAAGAGATGCCTCACAGAAAAATCGTGTAATATGTTCGGGAGGTTATGTAAAACCTACGGCCTAACGGACAGGTATCTTTGAGTAGAACCAAAAAAGACAGCAGTATATATGCCATCAGAGATCATAAAGCGATGCAGCGCGGCCATCGCGGCAAAGGGTTGGAACATAGCTTTCGTTGAGAGCGCTACGGCCGGCAGGATGTGTTCGGAATTTGCACTAACGGAGGAATCAGGAAAAATTTTACGGGGCGGGATCTCGTGCTATGAGGTGTTTGTAAAAGAGCAGATACTAAATGTGCCTCACAAGCTTATAGAAGACCATACACCCGAGTCTGCCGAGGTAACGGCAGCGTTGGCAAAGCAGGCGGCACGGTTATTTAATTCGAAGGTCACTGTTGCCGTTACAGGGCTTACGACAGCCGGTGGCAGTGAAACTTCCGAGAAGCCCGTGGGTACCATGTTCCTTTCTATTGTGACGCCAACAGGAACCATAAATGACAGGACTGTATATAAAGGCGCTCCGGAAGAAATGATCCTTCAGGTAACAGACAGGGCAGCGGGCCTTCTGTATGAACATTGTAAGAGGTGATCCAAGTATTCAACTAATTCAAAATAAAAAAACTATGGCAAATTCAGCACAAAACAAAAGCAATTACGGCAAAGGACAAAGGACCGTTCCTGCAAGATCCTCGGCGGCAGAAGGCCTGAGGGAACTTTTTATCGATGAGCTTAAAGATATCGTATATGCTGAGCGGGCACTGGTAAGATCACTGCCGAAGATGGCGAACAATGCTTCCGACCCAAAACTTAAAGAGGCGATCAACGAGCACCTAGCCGTGACCGAACGCCAGGTGGAGCGCCTGCAGCAGGTATTTGAAATGCTTGGCGAAAACGGCCGCGGTAAAAAATGCGAGGCTATGGAAGGCCTGATAAAAGAAGGCGAAAACATTATGAAAGATACCGAGCTGGGTCCTGTGAGGGATGCAGGCATCATCTCAGCTTCGCAAAAGATCGAGCATTACGAGATCGCTTCTTACGGTACGCTTGTCGCTTTTGCGAAGATCCTTGGTGAAGAAGAGGTTGCCTCGTTGCTGGAGGAAACCCTGGCCGAGGAAAAAGAAGCGGATGTGATACTTACCGATGCCGCATATAATACGATCAATCTTGATGCTGTCGAAGGTGAAGGAACGGCAGAAGGCATGCAGGAGGAAATGGAATAATTACAATTACATAGATCCAATAACAAAGAAAGCTTCCTTACAGAAGCTTTCTGCATTTAGGCCAGTGTGGCGGTCTTTAGTTCGTGATCTCATAGAAGGATAAAAAAATATCCCCCGCGTGTGCAGGGGATAACCAAACAACCTGAGTAAACACAAATCATATAAGCCTACTATCCTTTGCATAGATAACTTACTATAAAATTATGAGATCACAGCCGTGATCTTTTATATCATTTTACCTTTTGTTTGCATGATCCATCTATGACGACTGTTTCAACAATAGCTATGGGCAGTGGCGGCGCCCAGGGAGACATGGAGAGAGAAGGCTGGATACGGTCCCGACAGCGAAACTGATACCGAACGACCCTGTGGAAAGGCAGTCGCAAGGGAATGCCGCCTCTGAGTAGTATGAGCAAAAAAAGAGAGCCGTATGTAGGTCTCTCTTTTATGTTGTGGTCATTTTGCATTTTGCTTAGTAGCTGATCATGAAATGTTCTTTATTGAACCCTTCGGTGATGTACTGCCAGTTGATGTAGATAACTTCTGTCAATACTTTTTTAAGCTCATCGTACTCGTTAGGCTTTTTGATGAATACATTGGCCCCGAGTATGAAAGCCTGCTCGATCGTTGCCTTTACAGAAGTTGTGGAATATATCGCAATGGTTATGTCGCGAAGCCTTGGATCTTTTTTAATTTCTTTGAGGCATTCGATACCGGACTTGCCCGGCATGGTAAGGTCCAGGAAAATAATATCAGGAACCTCTTCGGAATTCCTGAGGTGATCCATCAGTTCTATACCATCCTCACAAATTTTTAGGGTGTGGTTGATCTTTACATGATTAAAAACGTTATTAAAGAGAAGACGGTCATCCTGATCGTCTTCTGCGAGTACAATATGAAGTTTATCAAGATACATATATTCCTGTAATTTAGTTTAACATGGTCGTTTTAAAATGCCTCCTGCTTACGGCTATCTTTTGGAAAGAACTGGGCGTAAGGCCGGTGATCTTCTTGAACTGGTTGGAAAGATGGGCCACGCTGCTGTAGTTGAGTTTGTAAGAGATCTCGGTAAGGGAAAGCGCTTCGGCGATCAGCAGCTGCTTTGCGCGCTCGATCTTGCACATGATGATGAAGTTCTCAATGGTCATGTGGCAGGTTTCGCTAAATATCTGGGCAATGGTACGGTAATTCTCGCCAAGCTCATTTGACAGGTGTGCTGATACTTTCATGAGCGGCGCATTGCTATTATCCAGCATTCCTCCAATAATGGCTTTCACCTTTTGCACCATTACAGCCTTTTTGTTATCGAGTATCTCTATGCCATATTGCTGTAGAGCCTCATGCAGTTTGACATAGTCTTCATCAGGTACATGGTCGTAAAAATATACGCATGCACTGTCGGTAAGCGAGTATCGGAAGCCAAGTTTGTCAAGCTGTTCTGTTAAAACAGCACGACACATCTTGTCAAGATTGTATCGAAGGTGCAGGTTCATGATAGGTGTGTTTATCAGGTAAATATAAAAGATCATTACAGTTGTTCACTACTATGCTTCCCAATTATGATAATAATAACACAATGTGTTAAAAATTAAATATTGTTTAATACAAAAATCTTACACGCATGATCGTTGATCTAATTTTTTAGAACGAAACATATCAAATAACAGGACCGTCTACTATATAGCTTTGAACAATATATGGGAATTTTCAAAACGCCTATACTTTGCCCGACATCCGATAAGTAAATTTTAATATTTAACTGTAAACCAACATTTTACGTTAAAGTAATAGCTGCAGGGTTTATATCTACCTAACTTTACAAGATCCAACCGATGCCAAATCTATTTTTTATCAGGACTACTTATTTGTAAGTCAATTCTTTTAAGATCTATTTTTAGGTTTCTAAATAATTAACTTATGAAACTTGCTATCCGGAATATCTATCTTGCTGAAGACGATATGGACGATGTCTACTTCTTTAAGTTCGCGCTGAACAAGCTCAAATTAAAGTGCAACCTTATTGTTGCCAATGATGGCCTGGAGCTCGTTTCCAAACTTAAGAACGGACAGCCGGAGCCCGATATTATATTTGTGGATATTAACATGCCGGTCATGAATGGGCTGGAAACATTAGACAATATTAAAAAAGATCCTAAGTTCAATACCGTACCGGTAATTGTCTACTCCACAAGCCAGGATCCAACGGATATCAAAAAAGCATTTAAATATGGGGCCAGTTCCTACTTGGTAAAACCTTTTGACCTGGAGGGGCTTGAAAAACTGATCGCAAAGGTATTGTCATATGACTGGGAACAGCATATTCCAAAACAGCTCAGCGAATTTGTGATAAGCCCTTAATTTAGTACACTTATGCAAAATTGTGTAAGGAAATGCGACATACATTAGGTATATTTGTTATTCATCGATCCTATACTTTATATTATGTCTAAAACAGGGGAAATAATTATCATTGAGGATGATGCCGACGACAGGCATTTGCTCACTTCCATTTTTGATGAGCTCGGGATAAAAAATCCGGTACAATGGTTTGAAACGACCGAACAGGGCCTTGAATACCTTAGCACCACCGCAAAGTCTATTTATATTATATTTTCAGATGTAAAGTTGCCGGGTAACAACGGGCTGGAATTTAAAAAACTGATAGACAGCGACCCAAAGCTTCGTAGAAAAAGCATACCCTTTGTATTTTACTCCACCATGGCCAACCAGAAGGATGTCAATGAGGCATTTACCGAAATGACCGTTCAGGGATTTTTCAGGAAAGGCAGTGACTACGAAACGGTTAAAAATACCTTCAGGGTCATTTTTGACTATTGGAGCATGGCCAAACACCCGAATACGCAGTAGCAGGCAGTTGACTAACGCTGCAGAATATCACATCACTATAATTCCTTATGGGTTCAACAAAAGCATTACCCGA
This sequence comes from Flavobacterium sp., assembly GCF_052437795.1. Classification (GTDB taxonomy): domain Bacteria; phylum Bacteroidota; class Bacteroidia; order Flavobacteriales; family Flavobacteriaceae; genus Flavobacterium. The sequence goes on along the minus strand of NZ_JBQVPA010000008.1, from coordinate 18,100 downwards.
ACATCATTCTATAAATTTTCCCGTGGTGGGTATCGGTGCATCTGCAGGGGGGCTCGACGCTTTCCGGAAATTTTTGCGCAACATCCCGCCAAATTCCGGCATGGCCTACGTATTGGTACAGCACCTGGCCCCGGCACATGAAAGCATCCTGACAGAATTACTGGCTGGTGAAACTGAGCTTCCGGTACATGAGATCACGGACGACATCAACATCGCGCCCAACCATATCTACATTATCCCGGAGAATAAGATGCTTACCGTATACGACGGAAAGCTTAAGCTTGATCCACGCGATACAGGAAAAAAGCTGAACCTTGTGATCGACCAGTTCTTTAACTCACTTGCTGAAGTACACCAGGGATTCGCACGCGGCGTGATACTTTCAGGCACCGGATATGACGGCACCCTCGGACTGAAGACCATTAAAGAAATGGGGGGCTCTACTTTTGTGCAAAACCCTGAATCGGCCGCCCACGACGGCATGCCGCTTAGCGCGATACGGGCAGGTGCGGCCGACTTTATACTGGAAGTTGAAGAGATACCCCAAAAGCTGCATGACCTCGACACCGCCTATGAAAGCAGTAATGCCTACGCAGATGATGATATACTCTCGTCTAAAGATGATGAATTTTACAAAAGCATCCTCAGGCTGCTGAAACTGAAAACAGGCAACGATTTTACACATTATAAGCAGGCCACGATACGCCGGAGGATCGCGCGCAGGATGGTGATGACAAAACGCGAGGATACCGAAGCCTACCTCGACTACCTGCGCACGAACAAACAGGAGCAGCTGTCGCTTTTTAATGATATCCTTATTCCCGTAAGCTACTTTTTCCGGGACAGCAAGATATTCAGCATGCTGTGCGAAAATGCCTTTCCCCGGGTGATCGAAGATAAGAGGGCCGGCGAGACCATCAGGGTCTGGATCGCAGGATGCTCTACAGGAGAGGAAGCCTACTCGATGGCGATAAGCCTTCATGAATTCCTGGGCGAGCGCATACAGGATTATAAAGTACAGATATTTGCCACCGATATTTCTGAAAATGTCATTTCTAAAGCAAGGACAGGCATTTACAGCAGGCAGGAGATCCTTAATATCCCAGAAGAAAGGCTTACTAACTATTTCACGAAGATCGAGAGCGCCTACCATATCAAAAAGGAGATACGGGACATGTGCATTTTTGCCGTACATAACTTTACCAAAGACCCTCCATTCGCAAAAATGGATATCATCAGCTGCAGGAACGTGCTGATCTATCTTGACCCGTTCCTGCAAAAAAAGACCTTCAGCACATTCCATTATTCACTAAGGCCAAATGGCGTATTGTTCTTAGGAAAGTCGGAAACAGCGGGCACGTCATCTAACCTTTTCGAGCCATTATTAAAGGGGCAAAAGATATATGCCCGAAAAAATGCATCGGAAAGCTTTGTGCCTGCACCCTATAAGCGTTTTGAAAATGAGCAGACCGAAAGGCAAAGCGAGCCCCGGAAGAAACCTTATGAACCTGATTTCCAAAGAAAGGCTAATGAGCTGCTATTTACTAAATATACTCCCGCAGGCGTAATTATAAATAACACAAGAGAGATCATCCACTTTCATGGAGAGACGGGCCAGTTCCTGTCGCAGCCTCCCGGAAAGCCTAATTTTAATATATTCAAAATGCTACGGCCGGACCTCGTGTTCGAGCTTCGTGCTGCCCTGCTAAAGGTAAAGACTGACAATGAACCGGTACTGAAGGAGCAACTGGCTCTAAGAGGAGAGAATTTTCTGGTGAGCCTTGAAGTCATTCCGTTGGAAAACGCGAATGAAGAAGGCCATATACTGATATTATTCCACAAGCTGCCATTAGTAGCAGATGAAGGTATGGCTATCTTAAAACGCAAAAACGCGGAGTCAGAAAGGATAAAGCAACTTGAGGCAGAGATCGAGCAGATGCGCCACGACATACGCAAGGTGAGCGAGGAGCAGGAAGTGGCCAACGAAGAACTGCAAAGCGCCAATGAGGAACTGCTTAGCAACAGCGAAGAATTGCAGACGCTCAATGAGGAACTTGAGACTTCAACAGAAGAATTACGCTCCAACAATGAAGAGCTCACTACCATAAATGATGAGCTCATTGACAGGCAGGAACAGCTAACTACGGCAAGGCTGTATGCCGAAGCGATCATACAGACCATACGGGAGCCGCTGGTGATACTCAATAAGGAATTCAGCATTAAGAGCGCGAACGCGGCTTTTTACAAATACCTGCAAACCAATGAGCAGGACACCGATGGCAAGATGATCTTTGACCTTAAAAATGTGCAATGGCATATCGGTGATCTAAAAGGAGAGCTTGCGAGGGCACTGCAGGATAAGGTAACCATAGAGGGGCTGGAACTTAAGATGCGCCTTTCCAACAAAGAGGAAAGGGTCATGCTGCTTAACATAAGGCCGATACTCAGCGATGTACTTGGCGAACCTTTGCTGCTTTTGGCGATAGAGGATATTACTGAGATAAGGGCTGCAAATATCACCCTGCAGCACAACAACCGCGAGCTGATCGAGAGCAACAGGGAATTGACCACGTTTAATTATATCGCCAGCCATGACCTGCAGGAACCACTGCGCAAGATACATACCTTCGGGAAGATGATACTAAAGGACAGCAGCTCTACGATCTCTGAAGAAGCTGCTACCTACCTGGAGAGGATCATGGTTTCGGTACGCAGGATGCAACAGCTTACGGACGACCTGCTTAATTATTCGCACCTGAATAACCTTGATGTAAAAGATTTTGAGAATACTGATCTGGAGTCGCTTGTTAATGAGGTTACAGAGGAACTTTCAGAATCGATACGATCAACAGAAGCCACGGTTACAGTTGCAAAGCTGCCCATGATCTCGGCACACCCACTACTGATGCGACAGCTGCTTGTAAACCTTGTCAGCAATGCACTAAAATACCGGTCGCCGGAAAAGGCACCCATTATAAAGATCACTGCAGCCATTGCAGAAAAGGGCAATATTGAGGGAGATCCGGAAACCCGCTATCATAAGATCAGTATTACAGATAACGGTATAGGTTTCGCACAGGATCAGTCACAACGTATTTTTGAGCCTTTCCAGCGCCTGCACGGTAAGGATAAATTCGAAGGGACGGGGATCGGACTGGCTATCTGCAGCAAGATCGCCTTCAAGCATAATGGCTTTATAACCGCGGAAGGAGTACCCGGCAAAGGGGCCGCGTTTAATCTGTTCCTGCCGATAGTATGATTCCGGCATAGTAGGTTCCACAGCCCCAGATCGCTTACCGGCTACGCTTATATCGTTTTGTGACCGGGTTGCCCAAATTCATATCAGTACCGCCGGTGGCAGTGCAAGCATTGGAGGAACAGTACGTTTAAAAATGCCCCTCATTACTAAAATTATCCAATGACAAAGGAAAAGAACAAGAAAGAATTCACAGGGTTTGTAACAGTAAATGGCGCACGCGAGCATAACCTCAAGGATATCAATGTGGACATACCACGCGACGCGCTTGTGGTATTTACTGGAGTTTCCGGTTCCGGAAAATCCTCCCTTGCCTTTGGTACGTTATATGCCGAAGCGCAACGCAGGTACCTGGATTCGGTATCGCCATACGCCCGGAGGCTGTTCAACCAAATGGCCATACCTGAGGTCGACTCGATCGAGGGGCTGCCCCCGGCGGTAGCCCTGCAGCAGCAACGCGGCGCTGTGAGTACACGGTCTTCTGTAGGCAGTGTTACCACGTTGTCCAACCTGCTCAGGATGCTATACTCCCGGGCCGGCGATTATCCCCCCGGCCAATCGATAATATATGCTGAAGCCTTCTCTTCCAACACGCCCGAAGGTGCCTGTCCGCAGTGCCATGGCCTGGGCAAAGTATACGAAGTGACCGAGAGATCTATGGTACCCGATGACTCGCTTACAATAAGGGAACGCGCTGTTGCTGCATGGCCGCTGGCCTGGCAGGGGCAAAACCAGCGGGATATACTGGTAACCCTGGGCCACGATGTCGATATTCCGTGGAAAGATCTGCCCAAAGAGACCCGTGACTGGATACTATTTACCGACGAGCAGCCGGTAGTGCCTGTGTACCCGGGACTCAGCCCGGAACAGACAAGGGAGGCAGTAAAGAAAAAAATGCCGCCTGATTATATGGGCACGTTCACGGGGGTAAGGCGCTATGTAATGCATACGTTCTCCAATACGCAGAGCGCGCTTATGAAGAAACGGGTATCCCAATACATGATAAGCAGCGAATGTCCGCTATGCAATGGAAAGCGGCTGCGTAAAGGATCGTTGTCGGTGACCTTTGCGGGATTAGATATTGCCGAAATGAGCCGGGTGCCTTTAGAGGATATGGCAGGAATATTCGCAGCATTCGCAAAACCCCTGTCCGAACAATTGGCAAAAGCCGATAAGGATCACCCCGAAAAAACACTGGTAGCCTATCGCATTGCCGAAGACCTGCTGGCCAGGCTGAACGTGATCCTGGACCTTGGCCTTGGCTATCTTACCCTCGAACGCAGCACCCCTACCCTTTCGCCGGGCGAATTGCAGCGGCTCCGGCTTGCTACCCAGGTACGTTCGAACCTGTTCGGTGTGGTGTATGTCCTGGACGAGCCATCCGCGGGGCTGCACCCCGCGGATACCGAGGCATTATTACGGTCGCTGGACAGGCTTAAGGCATCCGGCAATTCATTGTTTGTCGTTGAGCATGAGATCGATGTGATCCGGCATGCCGACTGGATAGTCGACGTTGGCCCTGCGGCCGGGGAATCGGGAGGGCAGGTGCTGTATAGCGGTCCGCCCGACGGCCTTAAAAAAGTGGAGGGATCGATAACGCGCCACTATATTTTCGGTGACAGGAAAGTGGCGGGCAAGGCTACAAGGGTTCCAAAGGGATGGCTTAAATTAACGGGCGTAACCAAAAATAATCTAAGCGACTTGTCGGTAGATCTTCCTTTGGGCGTGTTCACAAGCGTTACAGGGGTATCGGGTTCCGGGAAAAGCACACTGGTAAGCCAGGTGCTTGTCGAACTGGTCGCAAACCACCTTGGCGCATCGATAGATACTACTGCCGAAACCGATGAAAACCCTTTAGAGCAGGCAAATATCGAAACTCTTGGAGGGACTATTACAGAAGGCCTTGAAGATATAAAACGGCTTGTGGTGGTCGACCAAAAACCGATCGGCAGGACACCCAGATCGAACCTTGCCACCTATACTGGCCTTTTTGACAATATCCGGAAATTATTCGCAGCGACAAAACTGGCACGATCAAGGAAATACGATGCCGGGAGATTTTCATTCAATGTCGCAAAAGGCCGTTGCCCCCATTGCCAGGGAGAAGGCTTCGTGATGGTCGAGCTGCTCTTCCTGCCCAGTGTCTACTCGCCCTGCCCTACCTGCCATGGTACACGATACAATGCGCAGACCCTTGAGGTGGAATATGAAGGCAGGAACATAGCCCAAGTATTGGGGATGACCGTAAATGAGGCGTATGACTTCTTTCATAACGAGAGACCTGTCGCACATGCCCTCGATGTCGTTCGGCAGGTAGGTTTGGGATACCTGCGGCTGGGCCAGCCCGCTACAGAACTCTCCGGTGGCGAAGCGCAGCGCATAAAACTGGCAACCGAACTTCAGCGGGCGCAACAGGGTAATGCCTTGTACATAATGGACGAGCCCACAACAGGGCTGCACCCGTCTGACGTAGAAAAGCTCATGGTACAGCTAAAGGGACTGGTCGATGCCGGCAATACTGTGATCGTGGTAGAACACGACATGGATGTGATCGTACAAAGTGACTGGGTTATCGATATTGGGCCCGGCGCTGGCAATAAGGGTGGGAAGATCGTTGCACAAGGAATCCCTGCGCAAATAGCAAAAAGTCCGGAAAGCCGGACAGCACTTTATTTAAAGCGCCATTTTAAAGGGGAAATTTAAACCTGTTAGACCGGAAGGTACACATGAACTGTTGTCCCAGCGCCCGGCGTACTTTCCATCTCGATCCTGCCGGAGTGGTTTTCTGCTATTTTCTTACAGATGGCCAAACCTATTCCGGTACCGGGATACTCATTTTGGGAATGAAGGCGCTTGAACATTGTAAAGATCTTTTCGATGTATTGGGACGAAATGCCGATACCGTTATCCGATAACGTGATCTTATTGAATTGGCCGCCTTCAGCACTAACGACTTCATTGTATATACTGATCTTGGGAACTGCATCTGCAAATTTCAGGGAATTGCCTAAAAGGTTGTAAAATAGTTGGCTGAGCTGCACGGGGCTGCCTGATAATTGAGGCATTTCCCCGACTGATATCTCTGCATTTTTTTCATTGATCAAAAACTCAAAATCACCGATCACATCAGCTATCACACTATTGAGGTCAACCATAGCAAATTCGTCTGAGGTGACAGAAAGTTTGGAATACCCCAATACATCCGTGATAAGATGCGACATCCTTTCGGCCGAAGAATTGATCTTGCTGTAATAAAGGTCTTGCTTCTCGTTATCCGACCTGCTCCTTTGGGCCAGTGAAATAAAATTCCTGATCTTTCTTAATGGTTCCTGCAGATCGTGGCTTGCCACATAAGCGAATTGCTCCAGTTCTTTATTCTTTTTTTGAAGTTCGTCATTGTATAATCTTAGCTTATCCTGCGCCTCTTTGAGTTCCTTGTTATCTTTAAGGGTTTCTTCAACGAGTTTTTGCGCATGAATGTTAACCATCGTTACGATCCAGCCGGTTATATCATTTTTGTCGTCCGCATTAGGGACAAAAGATATTTGATGCCAAATAGCCTTGCCATCCATAACTACCCTTGCCTGCAATAATTGCAGCGAATATTTTTTCTTTGCGGTACTCCAGGCCCTTGCCACATATTCAATATCATCTTTATATATAATGAGTGAAATTACCGCAGGCGAGAGATCCCTGTAACTTGGTCCGAGAATAGTTTCTGCGCTCTTGTTGACCAGACTAATTTTATCTGATTTAGAGACAGAGAATACAATTAGCGGCAGCGTATCGGTAAGCTGCCTGTAGCTGCCTTCACTCTCACTTAACTTATCTGCAAGTTCAATAAGCTGTATGTTCTTTCTGCGGATCTCATCATAGGGGGACAGCGGCGCTTCCCTCTTAAAAAAATCGATGAATGATTCTGCCCTGCCTTCTGATAAGATGCCGGAATAGGGTACTTTTGCGTTTAATGTGATGGAATAGACATCACTCTCAAAGTCCATTAAAATGCCTTTTGAAAGTCGCTCGGCGTAGGCGATAGCTTCAGGATTGCACTTTGCCAGATCGATCCTGTCATAAATAATTGCAGAGATCTCCTTCTTTCCGCCGGGAACTGTGCGTATGCCCAGTGTCAGGCTTGACTCAAGCCCATTAGCAATAGAACATCGCGTGATCTCAGAAACCGCGGTTGCAAATCGCGTCTGCGCTGAAGAAAACAATCCGCAAAGTTCCGCCAACTTCATTGTCCGTTTGTGTGCCAGTATGAGGTCCATCTCATTGTCAAGGCGAATGCGTAAGATCTCCTTCATACTCATATATTTATTTTAGCCGCAAGAACAGACATATCGTCTGTGCGCCTGGCGTTATCCTTAAACAGGCATGAAGCGATAATACCCGGGGGATGCTTCATAAGTCCCGGCAGGCTGTTAATATTCCACCTGTTCTTAAGCCCGTCGCTATGCATGATCAGGGTTTGGTACTTTTGAAGGTCTACTACAGAATCATTTAAGGTACGTGGGATATTCATCCCTATGATACCGTTATAAGGCGTGTAATTTTTCCCTTCAAGGCCTGTAATGACTGATGTCGAGATATTACCTATCCCGCATATCCTCCACTTTTTTTCATTCAGGTCAAGAAACGCGACCGTGCCTACGAGCCCTCTGGTTTTTTTTACCTGTAGGTGTATGAACTTCAATAACTCCGCAGGGCTTTTTTCCCTGCATATCCTGAATGCATCAATGGCTTCATTTGCTGCTTCGCTGGCATATTCCCCGTGGCCTAATCCGTCACACAAAAAAAACATATAGCCCCCGTAAATTTCCTTTACTAAAAATCCGTCCCCACAAACCAGTTCTCCCGGCATGTTGACCTTTATACCTGTAACTTCAACAGGAGACTTATTTTTTGAGATTTTGGGTCCTTCTTTGTAAATTTTTGAATATACTACCGTCCCCCATCCTTTAAGTGTATATACAGAAGATTCCGAACTTAGCCGATGTACCGCTCCAAGTCCCTGCCCCAGCGTTTTTGCTGAGGATTCACCATCCTGCAGCATCCTGTTGAGGTTCGTAATGCCCTGCCCGTCATCAAGGCAGTACATCTCAAAAAAATCACCATTCCTGTCGCTTGCAGCGCGGTATAAAAGTTCCCCCTCCCCAACGAATTTTGTCAGGTTCGAGGTGAGTTCAGATATGATAATATCGATCTCACCCGTTTTTTGTGAACTATATCCCTTAGCTGTCGCAAGGTTATGGATCTCCCGCTTTATAAATGAAACATAACTTTTGTCCTCGATCTTATAGCTTGTAAAGGCGGCATTATCCATTCTTCCATTTTATAATTGTAACGGTAGTGCCTTCGCCCACCGTCGATCTTATATCAAAAACATTTACCAGCCTTTTTGTCCCCGGAAGCCCTAGCCCCAGGCTTTTTCCGGTGCTGTAACCGTCTTTCATTGCCATCTCTATATCAGCAATGCCCGGGCCCTTGTCGGCAAATACCAACCGGATACCGTTATCGCGCCCATTGTTCACCGTCTCAATGGCAACACTGCCACCCCCTCCATACTTTAGCAGGTTCCTTACCAATTCGCTTGCCGCAGTTATCAGTTTGGTTTGGTTTAATATGCTCATCCCAACCTTTACCGCAGCATCTCTTACTTTATTGCGCAAAGGCACAACATCCTGCTCCCTGGCGACAACAAGATCTTCCCTATTCAGTATTGTTGTCATGATAATTATTTTGGCCGTAACCTAATCCCATTTTAGAACGCAAAAGTTCCATCCCTTTTTCAACATTCAATGCTGTTGTAATGCCGGTAAGGGTGAGTCCCAGTTCAACCAAAGTAATCGCCACTGCTGGCTGCATGCCTACGATAACTGCTTCAGCACCCATTATCTTTGACATAACGCCGATATTCCCTAATATCCTTCCCATAAAGGAATCGATTATCGCAACTGATGAAATATCGATCAGTACGCCTTTCGAATCAAATTTTTTCACTGAGTTGACCAGGTCTGTCTCCAGGTTTTCAGCCAGTTGGTCGTATAGATCCACTTGTATGGTTACCAGCAGAAAATCGCCCATTTTTAAAATAGGTATCCTATCCATAATGTATCAGTAAGTGGATTATTGTCTTTTGTTGCTGACTTGTATCTGAAGCATTGCAAATGCGGTTTGAAGCGCGCTTGCAAGTGTCGATTTCGTAATGATGTTAGAAAGGTCGATGCCCAGGTGTACAACGATCTGTGCGATTTCCGGACGTATGCCGCTAATGATACATTCAGCGCCTAGCAGGCGTGTCGCGCTAACGGTCTTTATAAGGTGTTGCGCCACAAGGGTATCAACAGCAGGCACTCCCGAAATGTCAAGAATTGCAATTGTACTGCCTGTTTCTACTATTTGCTGCAAAAGGCTTTCCATAACTACCTGTGTCCTGGAACTGTCAAGCGTGCCAATGATAGGCAATGCTACGATACCGTCCCAAACACGTATTACAGGTGTGGAAATTTCAGTGATCTCATCTGTTTGCCTGGAAATGAGTTCCTCCCGTCCCTTTATAAAGCCCTCAAAGGTCAGGATCGCCATATTGTCCAATATTCTGCTAATTTTGAGGCTGTCAGCATGCAATGCTACAGGATCGCTTACATTATCGTACAATGTCTTTAATATAGCCTCTTTAAAACTGAAGAGGTATATTCCTGTTTCCCGGGGGGAAAATCCTTGTTTCGCCCTAGAGACCGATATACCCATCAATACTTCTTTTGCCTTATCAAATCCTATCGCATCTTTATTTTCAAGCGTATCAGCATCTAACGCATTTACAAAAGCTTCGACTAGCTCCTGAGAATCTGCATTTTGGTCTTCAGCATTAAAATAGCTGTCTTCACTGGTTTGCATGTCAACCCATAAATCCAAAACCTGCTTTTTGTTGTCTCTTAGGACGGCGATCGTATTATTCTCCATATTTGTGTTTGTATATTAGCCATAAAAATCCTAACAAATATAACCAAATCGAAAGCGCACGATGTTATATCGCAAACAAATATTCTTACAACTTTAACACTTATTTGTAAAGATATGATGGGCGGTGAGGTATATCTGTGAATTATAAAACAACAAGCCTGGAACAAGGTATCTCTTTGGTCCAGGCTTGCTGTCCATTGTTGCCGGATCAGTTTTTCGAAATGAATTCTATCTTTATCCTGCTGTCCCCTTTAACCCTGAAAGCTAACATCGTTTTAGCAGGCATGCCTTCGGGTTGTATCTCATTGGAATTAGCTTTTTTGTCATACCACACCCTGATCCCCGGCATTTTTTTACCACTCATAGGAACGATCACCATACGGAAGTCCAGCCTTGCGTCGCCCCTGGTATAAAAGCTGAGCATATTGCCCTTCACCTTAAAATCGGTGGCAGGATATTCATTGAATACCATGAAACCGCCTTTTTCCACTTTAAAATATTGCCTGGGGACAATACCAAAAGCGATACCCGCACCATATACTTCCTGTCCTACCTGCCCACACCTCTCCCAACCATCCTGGAGGTCTTCGAGAGCGATCCAAAGGTCAGGGTCAATTTCACCTGTGCGTACATCTTTTTTATCTGCGATGATCTCCTTAGGGAGCAGCGGAGGATAATAGTAAGCCACTTTATTGATGACATATTTTACGAACTCCGCCAGCAGCAGCTTGACAGACGGAAGCACCTCATCCACGCCTTCGGCCTCTTTTAAAAAAGTATGCACCCCCGCAAAAACCTCCTGCTCTTCGTAGGCAGCGGTATAAGGGGCATCCTTTAGCGGAAATACCGAAAAGAAGCTCGGAAAATGCTTGCCATTGCCATAATCACATTCCCAAAGCTGTACATTTTTAAGTATAGACGCGATGCACAGGTAACTAAGGTCAAGGTATACTTTATCTTTCGTCTCCTTATAAAGCCTCAATAATGCACCTGCCGAAAATGAAGTGTTGTTCGCCTGGTAAAAAATATCAAAACCAAGGCCGTCCATTTTACGGGCTGCTTTGCAGGCTTCATCAAAGTATTTCTTATCGCCGGTAAGCTGCCATACCTGTATCATCAGGTGGGCATAAGCACCCGGCACATCCTTTTCGCCACCCATGCCCTCGGCAGTCTCTTTCTTTAAGACCTCCAGGGTTGCCATCTTGTAAAATACAGGCCATTCGTAATTGAAATGATGGGCTACTTTAATAACGTAATCAATGGAATCCAGTACAAGCTTTGTCGCCAGCTTATCGCCATTAAGCGCAAGCCGCGATAAATTGAGTAGCGGGTGGTGCAGGTACCAGGCGTCCATGACTTCGGGCTGCTTTTGCTCTTCGCTCCAATCGAGGTTCTTTTCGAGTGACGGCAGCCAGCGCACCACTGTTCCCAGTTCCTTATCATAAAAATTTTCGAGGCCTTCATGTATCGTATCAATAAGGTCACTATGATCCTCACCGCTCCAGCTGTCATAATCCATCAGCGGGAGAAGCACTGCCAGCTGCACCATGCTCTCCGGAGGCGTTTTGTAATCGCTCACATAAGCATTCAGGTAGCTGCGGCCCTCTGCGAATTTCCAGCACCCATGATGCTCTTTTAGGTCCGTAAGCCCTTTTTTTAGCATTCCGTGCCAATCCTGGTATTTTGTGCCCGGTTTGGGAATAAGCAGGTAAATGTCTGCCAGGTGGTTTAAGAAAGCCTGCGACATTTGGTAATTATCTTTTATAACCTCATCGCTCAACTTTATGAACGCATCAGAAATAACATATGGCTCTCCCTTTTTCAAAGGCTGGTCTTCCAAAGCCGGCAACTTCAACCCTATCTCAGGCCATACGCCGCCAACGAGGTCTGCGCCCGATGTTTTTGTTGCCTCGAAAAACGGGTTCAGCGCGGTAAGGTTCTGGAAATAAAAGACCGACCCGGTTTCCGGCCTTTCAAGGCTAAAGAACAGCTGCCCTGAGCGTGTCCCTACCTGCCCGGCATGTATCGTCCCTGAAGTGTTTTGGGTTTTTCCGTTCGCCGCGAATAGCGGCATGATATCCCTTGGCCAATAGGGCATCACCATATCAAATGCGGGCGTTATGGTAGTGGTATACCGGAATATAGACTTGCCAACTTCCGGAAATGAGAGTACTACGGCTATACGCATCGTATAGCTTTCCAGGTCGAAAAGCACTTTGTCAGGCTCTTCATGAATGTTCTTCAGGGCCAGCTCCGCCCCCGCCGCATGTGCCGCCCTGAAGGCCACCCTACCTCCATTTTCCCAAAGCGCAACGAACCAGAGGCTGTTCCTGTCAAAAATGACTTCTAAGGAATATTTATCCAGATCCCTTTGTAAAATAAGTGTACCGCTATCCAAATTTACCTGCGCGGCAGCTATCCATGCAGAAACTGGCTTCATAGAATAGTATTTACTTAAACATTATATTATTTGCAGGTGCGGCCTGATCTTAAGGTCCACAACATCACAACGTTTAGGCTGTGAAAGGCAATACAGTATGCTTACCGCGATATCGTCTGCCGCAAGCATTTTTAAATTTTTCACTTCCTGCTTTTTTTCTTCTGTCGACTGCGGCTGCATATCGGTATCCACCGCGCCAGGCTCTATGAGCGTTACCTTTATGCCCTTTTCATTCACCTCTTTTCGCAAAGCTTCAGAGAAGCCCTGTATGCCCGACTTCGTAGCTACGTATACAGAGCCGGTCGCCTCGCGCACATCAGCGCTCATGGAGCCTACATTCACGATGTGGCCACCGTCCTTCATTCGTTTGACAGCCTCGGCACAGCAGGCTACATAAGCTAAAAGGTTGGTATTTATAACCCGTTGCCAGTCGTCATAGCTGCCTTCTTCTACATTTCCGAATGCTAGTGCGGCGTTATTGATCAGTATATCCGGTGTTCCAAAATTATCATCTACGGCACTAAATACCTTCGCTATCCCTTCTTTCGTACTAAGGTCTGCGATCACATCATATACTTCGCCTTCAGCCACAGCATACATGTCCTGCAATGTGTCCTTTAAATGTTGCTCGTTGAGGCCCACGATCAATACGTGGGCCCCCAACTCAGAAAGCAACAATGCCGATGCCCTTCCTATACCGGTGGTCCCTCCTGTCACTACTATCTTTTTACCGGTTAGGCTCTGCGGCAGGTGATGTTTCAATTTTTCCATAGCATTATCTGTTCGTTTATTTAGGCCCAGGGGTCGAGAACCACCTTTACACAGCCATCTTCTTTTTTCTTGAAAATATCATAGCCATGCGCAATTTCAGTCAGGGGCAGCCTGTGGGTAATGATGTCGTCTAAAGTTACCTTGCCCTCTTTTACATAACCCAATAATTTATCGATGTGCTTGTGTGCGGGTGCCTGGCCACCTTTCATGATAATGCCCTTATCGAAGAATTGACCTATCGGGAAGTTGTCATAGTTTACAGGATATACGCCCAATACTGATACTATTCCACCACGGCGCACGGCGCTCATACAGGCCTCAAGCACTTTTACGGAACCCTTTTCAAAGTTGACTACAGCCTTTGCCCTGTCCATAAAGCTCCTGTCCGGCTCAAAGCCAACGGCTTCCACACAAACATCGGCACCACGTCCCTGGGTCATTTCACGTATTTTGGCGACTACATCTTTCGGGCCGTCTTCCCACAGTATGGTCTCGCAATTAGCGGTTTGCTTCGCCTTATCCAGGCGGTATTGCTGCGTATCTACGATAACTACCCTTCCGGCACCGCGAAGCCAGGCGCTTTTGGCTGCCATGATCCCCACGGGGCCTGAGCCGAAAATGGCAACTGTTTCGCCACCCTTCACTTCGCCCCAGTCGATACCGGTGTAGCCTGTCGGGAAAATATCGGTAAGGAACAATACCTGCTCATCAGTCAGGTTATCCGGCACCACGCGCGGCCCGAAGTTCGCGTAAGGTACACGTACATATTGCGCCTGCCCGCCGTCATAACCGCCATAAAGATCGGTATAGCCAAAAAGCGCACCGCCTTTTTCCGTGACCAGCCCGCCCTCCGGGCCATAATTATCAGGATTACTGTGCTCGCAATGGCCGGGCAGCTCATGGTTGCAAAAAAAGCATGAACCGCACGCTATAGGGAACGGTACTACCACCCTGTCGCCGGGCCTCAAGTGGGTCACTCCTTTTCCTACTTCTTCAATGATCCCCATGAACTCATGCCCCAAAACCATTGGTCTTGGCTGCGGGAACCCACCCGAATAAATATGAAGATCGGAACCACAAATAGCTGTAGAGGTTACCTTTAGGATTATGTCATCCGGGTTTTGGAGTTTCGGGTCATCGATATTGTCGCAGGAAATATTCCCAGGACCGTGTATTACTGCTGCTTTCATGTTAATTCTTTTTAGTTATTATGGACGCTGAGGTGTTTTGTGCAATGTATCGCCTACTGTCGCCGAACCAGGCCCTGTTTCGTGCGTAACGCTGTCCGGATCGTTAGTAGCATCGTCAGCGCTTGTTGGTGTTTCCCTCCGTTCAGTTTCACTTTCGCCATATGATCCTTCATCAGGCTTATCGTTCTGTTTGCAGGACCAGCATAAAGAAGCAAGCATAAGCAATGCCATGCCCGCCAGTTTGATTCCTTGTTTTTTCATAATGTATGTATTTACGTTTATTCAACTTTTTTTAACCCGCACACAGCAGGCCCGTTAACCACTTCGCCATAGGCAGTGAACCTGGAACCATGAAGGGGGCAGTCAAAGGATCTTTCGTCATCATTCCATTGCAGCACACCACCCATGTGCGGGCAGATGGCCGAACAGCTGTGCAGCGTGCCATCATCATCCCTGTACACCGCTATCTTGTCCAGGCCTTTGGAGAGTATAGCACCTTTGCCCGGAGAAAGCTCATCGAGTTCCTTTATATCACCAGACGATATCCAGTCTTTTATCATCCTGTAGGCCATATTGCCAACCTCCTTCAGATAGTCAAAACCTGTACGGAGCGTGATCCTTGACGGGTCATAGATCCCTGCATACGGATTTTCCTGCCCTGTAATGAGGTCGTTTATAATAAGGCCTCCCAATGTACCGTGTGTCATACCATTGCCGGAATCGCCAGTGATGATGTATATATTATCGTCACCGGGATTTTTACCAATGTAACCCAATGAATCTACAGGTTCCATTACCTGGCCTGACCATCGGTAAGCGATCTCTGTCAGGTAAGGGAAATGTGCGCGGGTCCATGCGGTGAGCCTGCCATAACGCTGCGCCTCAGTAATATTTTCCTCGTCGGCCTGCCCTGTCTTATGATCTTCCCCGCCCGAGATAAGCAGGTCAAAATTATCATCGAAAGGCTCCAACCGTACATAGTGGTAAGGCTTGGCGACCCATTTCGAATCCTGGTTGCCGGTATCCCACCACATGCTGTAAGGCAGCACGCCCTTAGGTACTTTAGCCGCTATAACATACGTGCGGTAGGGCCACTGCTTGGTGTGCATGGTAAACAGATCATTTACAGGTGTGTTTGTAGCTACTACAATATGGTTAGCCCTTACGGTAAAGCCGTTAGCCTTTGCACCCTTTTTGGTAATGTCTTCGGCGCGGGTGCCGGTGTAGATCTCACCGCCCATCCGGATGACCGCACCTGCCAGGCCTTTCAGGTATTTAAGTACATGGAACTGCCCCTGCGACGGATACCTTATGGCCCGTTGATCCTTACCGGGCGGGAATCCGGGTATTGTGTCAATCATTTCGGTGGGAAGCCCAGCCTTTTGCGTGGCTTCGAGCTCTTTATCAAGGTTCTCTTCCTTATCGGTCGGATCGCTGAAAAGATGCCCGTCCACCCTCCTGAAATCGCAATCGATATCCTCAAGTGTCACTACGCTGTTTATCCATTCCAACGCCTGCCTGTGGCTTTGTGCGGTTAATTTCGCTTTTTCTTCTCCAAAGAATTTCTCAATATCATAATAGCGGTCATCCAGGGCATATGTAATGTGCGCCGTTGTACGACCTGTCTCTCCACTCCCTAAATTCCCATCCTCAAGCAGCATCACTTTCCTGCCTGATCTGGCAAGGCAGTAAGCAGTGGTCAGTCCTGATATGCCTCCACCTATTACAAGCACATCGGCAAATTTATCCGAGTCCAGTGTACTGAATTTGAGCGGCTCTACCGAATCATTCCAATACGAATGGTGGCTGCCGCTTGTTACCTTGTCATCTATAGGGTCATTGCCATTCATGATCCATTTTTTTAATAATCACCGTTTATACCATCTTTCTTTTCATTGATGCTGCTCCTTTCCCGCTGTGATGCCGGGTGAGAGCTGGCCAAACGACCATCTTCTTTCATGCTCGACTCCATTTGCTTGTGCATGTTGGCGGCAATGGCACTGTCAGGCATAACTATGTTCAAAACTGCCTGGGCCTTGTTCACAAATCCTGGAACTACCGTCCTGCTGCCCTGCATTAATCCTTCATAACCTGCTTTAGCTACCTCTTCGGCGGTATAAAGATCTTTTTCCCTGTAGGTAACACTGTTCTCCGCCTTAGCTTTGTGGAAGAAATCCGTATCGGTAGCGTCCGGCTGAAGGGCTGTGACCGTTACATCGGTATCTTCCAGTTCTTCAATAAGCGCCTCGGTGAATGATAACACGAATGCTTTAGTTGCTGCGTATACCGAGAGATACGGCGATGGCGCTTTCGATACCGATGATGCCAACTGCAAGATCCTTCCTTCATTTCGCGCTGTCATTTCCTTCAGGTAGAATTTCGTAAGGCTTACAAGCGATGAAATATTAAGTTGTATAAGGTCGAGTTCCCGCTTCAGGTCGGTCTTAATGAACCTGCCCCACTCGCCCTGCCCGGCGTCATTTACCAGGATATTCACCGTTATGCCGAGTTCAGTGGTTTTGTCATACACCTTTTGCGCCGCATCGGCCTCAAAAAGGTCTGCAGGTATAATATGTGTGTGGATACTGCTGTTTAGCTGTTCCATTTCTTTTGCGGTCACCTCTAGGTTGTCTTTGCTTCGTGCCACAAGTACAAGGCTATAGCCATCCTGCGCGAATAGTTTTGCCAGCTCATAGCCAATTCCGCTTGTGGCTCCGGTGATCAGTGCATGTTTGGTTTCCATAGGTTGTATATTTAAGTTTGGTTTAAATATTTCCTTCGGGTTCGGCATAATTACTTATAGGATGCTGCTCCGGTGGCGCAGGGCGTGTTTCATTTGGACTGCTGTTTTTGTCGCTGCCTTCTACCTTTACTATTTTATTGTAAACGCCGAACAGTAAAAATGGTGCTGCCCATTGCCCTACAAATAGTGCGGACTTATCCCTGCCAAGGATCTTTAGTGTTGCAGATGCTGCCATTGAGCCGATAGCGGCCCATAGAAAAAGGTCGGACGGTAATTTTGAAGTCTGGTTTTCAATAGCCTTTGCAACAGGCCCTTCTGAGTGGTCGTTTTGAATAATTGACATAGCTTATTTTTTTAGTTTATGATTTATAAACATAAAATTAAGCATACTTGGAACAAGCATTTTACATCATTATACCAACTACTTACATCGGGCCGTTAAAGTTTGGGCATAGAATTGTGACGCCGTTAATCATGCGTTAAAATTTGTCGCGCGACACAAGCTAACATTTTAAAATTGTAATTCATTGCATAATTTATGCACCTTTTATTGAAAAGGTCTTTGGGAAGTGCAACAATGGAAGTTGGTCATTCTAAAAAAACCTGCAGATCTTGAGATCTGCAGGTTTTTTTATCGCTTCAGTGCGAAGTGGGCCCTGAACTCTTTTGTCACGCCGCCTTCGCGGTAGGTAACGGTGAACCAGTAGTCATCGCCCGGCATTGGCGCGCCGTTG
>NZ_JBQVPA010000007.1:0-87799 GCF_052437795.1 Flavobacterium sp. | reverse complement strand
TCACCGGGATCATTGTAGTCGCAAAGCGTGTACGGAACAGGGGCATTGGCGACCGGAAGCGGGTTAACGATGAGCTCAACACTGGTTTCTTTAAAGCAGCCCGTTATAGTGTTAGTTACCCGGGCAATTATCGTATCGGTAGCACTAAGGTAGTTCGCGGGGTTAACGATGAGGCCAAGATCATTGTAGAAGGTTACTGCATACAATGCAGGGTCATAACCCTCGAGTATCGCATTTTCCAGTAGGGTAAGATCAAAAACGGACTGCCCGTTGCCGGCATTGTTGTCATAACACTTCCGTAGAGGAGGTAACTGGGCGATCGGGGGAAGATGATAGATGATCAGCGATGCTGCATCATCCTGAAGGCTGGAGCAATACACATCTGACACATTTGTAATACCAATGCTTATTTGTCCCTGAACGCTATCCGGCAGATTTATCCCAACACTATTTCCCATAACAGTGGTTATAGTATAGTTTTGGTTGCCGATGTAGTATAAAAAAGTATAAGGCGCTGTGCCTTCGAAACCTGTAAGAGTAACCGTTGGGCTGCATAATATACTGTTATCTATCACTATAGATGCTTCTGGACGCGAAACCACATTTACAGTATGAATATCATTAAGCAAAGTATGGCAGCTTTCGTTCTCCACACTTATCATTTGCAAAATGTGCTCACCGATAACACTTGTAGGAATGTTGACATACACAGAATTTCCAACAGTGGTGCTAACACTGCCCTGCTCACCATCCAGCAAAAAAGCAAATGTATAGGGAGCCTCTCCCCCGCTTCCCGTGAACGTGAACTGGAAAGGCTCATTTTGGCAAACACTGTCACCACCCTGAGTGATCAAGGCCTGCACGTTCCCTTGGTAGAGGGTAAAGCTTTTCGCCTCTATGCAACCCTGTCCGCTATTGAGGTCTTCTATGCTGACAAATATTTCTTCGCCATCTGTACCATCATATTGCTCCGGAGAAGTAATGGGAGCGGCAAGGTCCAAAGCATTATCATAAGAATGATGGAACTGGAAGCTGTAGCTGTCCGCATTGGCCCCGTTAAGGATCAGGGCAATGTTTTGCGTAAGGTCGAATGGGCCACCACAATTTGACAGGTCCTGAGGCGCCGTAAGGTCCATTTGGGGCAAAACCTCAATGCATTTGGTTTGGGTATGGGTACACCCAAAATCATCTGTTGCCCAATAGGTAAAGCAATGCTGTCCCGCCGTATCAGGACGTACTGTTATAATATTCCCATCGGTCGATAGTATTGCCGGATCGGGAAGCCAGCCTCCGGAAACGATCTGTGGCGTGAATGAAGGTGACAATGACGGGTAAAATTCCAGTCCCCAGGAGAAGAGATTGCCGTTATGCTGGTGCAGGTTATCCCTTATCTGTAGTGTCCACGCACCATTCAGGGGACTACCTATCAAAGAATCGAAACTTTCATGCGGTAAATATGTACCCGGAACTACCTGCGGAGGAAAGCCCATTCCTGGTTCTCCAAGTATAATGGAAGGCGCATTTATAAACGGTACCGATGCTGCCATGGAAAAGCAGTACTCCTTGCCCACCCCTACCGCAGGATCCCAGTCAGGGATCGGGAAGCCAAGGTATTCGCTGCTGCTGAATCCGGGGCTGTTATAATCGAACAATTTTACCTGCTGTCCGTTAGGGCTTATCAAAAGTATGTCGAGATCGTTCACGCGAGCATGCTCGATATTAAGGCATATTGACTGAAGCTGTCCCACATCTGTAAGGAGCTGTCCCGGTGCAAAACAATCAACAAGTAGTACAGACTGTGCCAATGAAGGCGGGTCACCCGAAAATATATCATCGATATAGGCTTCACCACCTTCAAAAGGGCCGCACTGGGATGCATAAGGCGTGGGTATCACGTTCGCAGTGATATCGACCGAATGCCCAAAACATAATTCATCTGTATCTGAAGTAATATCAAATACAGGGTCAGTCGCTACCTGCACCACAAGGTCAAAAATATTGTTGTTCCTGCAAAGGGCAGCATCGGTAATGGTAAGCTTTACCCGATATATTCCGGGAGCATCATAAGCCGTAGTGGCCGACTGACCGTTGACGGCTACCCCATTGCCAAGGTCCCATTGGTATACGGCACCGTTGGAAGATCCGGAAAATATGCCATTACCGTTAAATGTTACCGCTCCGCCGGGGCAAACCCTGATAATAGTACCATCGGCGGCAGGGGTCGAACTTGCCAGCACCGCGGTTATTTCCTGACAGGCAGGTACACACGAAATCGCGGCCATCCACCCCGGCGCGACAATATTACCCCCTGATACGAAACGAACCGTAAGACAGCCCGAAGCATTACCTGCCGAAGCCTGTATGATACCGGGGCCGATCGTTCCCGTATATAGCCCCAACAATGGCGATGCATCGCTGCTGCCATCAAAAACATACATAAAATCGTAATTTTCCTGTAGTTGGAATGTGCTGAAGTTTAAACGTATCTTATTTCCCGTTGTAGCAGGACAAAAGGTTTTTGTAAGCAGCTGGTCATTGTTATAATTGCCCGAAGCCCCGCCGGAATCGTAAAACGTGCCTGAGCAGGTAGTGACAGGCGCATTGTTCATCAGGTAGTTTTGTGACCAAAGCGGCATACAACACAAGATCATTAAAAGAAATATCAGTTTTTTCATAGCAATTATCTTTTGATCACTGATACTAATTCTCCAATGCAAGATAGATCCAACCGGTCTGCACTTCCCTTCCCCCTTCAAATTCAATCACATAAAAATAGGTGCCGTCAGGAAGCTGTTCACCATTTTCTGCCCGGCCATCCCACTCATTGCTATACGGGCCTTTTTCATACAGCTTTTTGCCATAACGGTTAAATATCTGCAGCTTTGCCACATCATAGCCTTCAAGGTCAAAAACATCGTTGAGCCCATCGCCATTTGGCGATATTCCCTTTTGGATAAAGCATGAAGTATCCGTTACCAGTTTTTGACCGGAGCCATCACAATTATCAAGCGTAACCGTTACATGGTATGTACCCGCACCCGAAACTGTTACTTGTTCCGAGCCACTACCTGAAACGATAGTACCACCATCGTTCACCCATGTATAGTCATATTCTGCGTCCGCTACAGCATTGAGCACAGTGGCTTTTAGCAGGTACTCATTGCCATTGCAGCCACCCGTGATCTCCAGCTGCGGTACATCGGTCACAAATACGGTAAATGCCTGTTCTGCTGAACAGCCGGAATTGCCATCACCTGTGTAAGCATATACCACCTGTGTCGCCCCAACTGTTGTGATCTCTCCACCGGTGGCGCCTGTGCTGTTATAATACCTTATACCATCAATTGCAGGAAGTGTGTAGGGCCCGCATGAGTGAACATCCCCGATCTCAGGGAGTTCAAAGCTTTCGGCGATCGTTACCAGGAAACCAAATCCTTCGGTACAATTTGGCCCTGCAGAATAATAGATGTAAACCATGCGTTCCCCAATGGCAGAGATCGTCGTACCATCCAGAATAATTCCTTGTCCGCCCGGATCCGCATAATAATGACCCACCGCCGGAACGGGCAGCGTATATGCCTGGCATTGTATAACATCCTGCGGCTGGCTTAATAATCCCGAAGTATAGAATTCGACAGTGACAGTATCTGTCGAAGAGCATTCGGAGTTGTTGTAGAGCGCGGTAACGGTATATGCGCCGGCAGTTGTGACCGTTAGCGATGGCCCTGTTTGGCCATCAATAACATCATCCCCGTTCTTCCAAACAAATGTGTAGCTGTTTTGGGAAAGCCCTGTATTTATGGTATATGAATCGGCACACACAGCGGTACCATTGGCAATGAGGTGATCGGCCCCAAGATCAATGCTGCCAATATCAAAACTGCCCGCCTCTATGAACACGGCCGAGTCCATGGCATGGTCGCCCCTATCGGCAATGACCAGCTTTATATGGTACTGGTGCCCGGGTATCACATCGGCATATGCCGTCAGCGGAATGGTCATGCCGTTAAAGTTTACCGGAGCCGCCAGTTGCGGTATGCCATCGGGTAAAAAACCCCACTGGTCAAATTCATACTCGCCGTAATATTGCCCAAAATAGACAGGGTTTTGCGAATCGCAGGTGCTGTTGAAAGCCGTATCGCGTATCGTTACTACCGATATGGGAATACTCGTACTGGGCAGCACCGCAAGGTTTACAGGCGGCGCTCCCGGCACGCTCAGGTCGGTAAGGATGAATGCGAAAGAGTCGGAGTAATTGCATTGATAGTAGCCGTATTCATCTGATGCGAATATAAAATTGAAATTGATGAAAGGTATTACAGGTACAAAATCGAATTCCAGCTTTGTGGCGTTATGGCTGTTGAGCGGCGTGCCCGTACCCTCCAGTATTATTGCTTCAAGGTCGGTATCGCCTGTCCAGTCAGGTATCGGGCTATTTGGGCTGGCGCCATCTGAAAGATAGGTATTGTTGGGCCCCGGTACTTTGCCCACATATCCGGTAGTAAGGACTACCCCTTCGGCAAAAGGAAAACCGGAACCGTTCGCATTAAAGTATCCGATGCTGTTCACCGAGCCAAAATCTGTCCCGGTAGACGAAGTAACGTTGGTTATAATGGCACAGGTAGCATCAAAAAGAATATCGTGTACAAGCTCTTCATCAGTAAATAGCTCGCTCGTGGCGATCACCTCAGGCAATGTACCTATGCACACATTAAAATCGTAACTGGCGCCCTGCGGTGCAAAAGCCTGTATATAGTAAGTATCTCCCGGGACAAGTGTATTGGCTATGATGTGGTTTAGCGATGCGTCCTGTGTGCCCGCATAGCACGCCATATAGGTTAGCCCTCCCTGGCAGCCGCCCGAAAAGAGCGAGAATCCCGGCGATGAGGCTACCGTTTGCCCCTGGGCATTGACGCTGTTCATTTTTATATAATGCTCGGTGCCCGTAGCCACGAACTTAAACCATACGTCCACATTATCATTGCCAATGCAGGGATATTCGTTACCTGACGAAAGGCCGGAAACGCCTGAACCGAATAGGGTTGCCTCAACTATTTGCCCGCAATACGCATCGTCATTAACAGGCACAATGATCGCCCCTTCA
This sequence comes from Flavobacterium sp., assembly GCF_052437795.1. Lineage (GTDB taxonomy): Bacteria > Bacteroidota > Bacteroidia > Flavobacteriales > Flavobacteriaceae > Flavobacterium. Next base: position 82,695 of record NZ_JBQVPA010000007.1, on the reverse strand, counting down.
CAAAAGTCGTTGCTTATTGGGGTATGAAGATCATCGTAATACGACCAGGTACTTACATCATCCGCACCACACACAGCACGTACGTACACTTTGTAAGGCAGGCCCGGCGTTAGCGGTCCAAAGGTAAAGGGACTGGCATCTGCCGTTTGCCATCCTGGTGCACCGGGCATTGGGAATGGCGCATTATAGGGAAGCACAAGCACCTGCCATTGGGTCGCGGCGCCTGTTTCAGTCCATTCTACAGTTACGCTGGTTTGCGTTACAGCCGTAACCGTAACATCTGTTGGCTTGGCGCATGTGGGCGCGGGGTTACAAACCACATCTGCCGTCCAGCCCTGCATGCTGGTATCTACCCAGGCGAGCGCGTTGTTGCTTTTGAATTCGAAAGTAAGGCAGCCCAGCGGATTTGTGGCTTCGAACGGGCCCGGCAATTCCGAGCCCCAAAAACCTCCCGGCTGCTGCACATTGGGATATTGGGAGTCACCGGGGCCATTGTTACCTGCTATTTGTGGTGAAGACGTTGTAGGGCCGTCATAGACATACAAGACATCGCCGCCACCGGGATGCAGGGCAAATGAGTTAAAAAACACGGTCACCATGTCCCCGGCATTATCAGGGTATATCGTTACCACCGAAGTGGATACCTGCGGATAGTTCCCCGTTCCGCCTTCATCCATGAAGACCTCGCCGCAAACCGGTGGAGCGGGTTCTGTAGTGAGGGGAACAGGCCCTGCCCATTCACTCATGCCATTACCTGTAGAGGAGCAATTGGCCCTTACATAAAGATCGTAGCAGGTATCAGGGTCAAGGTCTTCGTGAACAAAAGGGTTGTCGGTAGTGGTCACACCCACCGCATCTGCTTCAGGGGCCGGTGATCCGCACAGTACCGCAATAACTTCCCAACTTGTAGCGGGGCCAACATTGGTCCAGGTCACAGTAACCTTTGTAGGCAAGGGCAGGCTTGCCACTACTGCCGTAGGTTTTGGGCACGGCGGCGGCGGCGCGCACGTAACATTGGCTTTCCAGCCTGCACCGTTAAAATTCTGGTTGCTCATAAAATGGAAGGTAAGGCAGCCACTCTCGCTAGTAGCTACGAACGGCCCTGGCACCTGTGTACCCCAATATGCCCCCGGTTCAAGGATGTTGGGCAGCCATCCGCCCGTGTTGCCACTGTCAAACTGTGGGGCAGATGTGGAGTCGCCATCATATACATACATCCCGTCAAAGTTTTGCTGGATGTCAAATTCTGTAAATTCTACTGTCACCACCTCACCGGGTATATCAGGGCATATCGTCACGGTATAGTCGGTATTGGCAGCATAGTCCATCGGCCCCGCGGGATCCATGAAGATACCACCACACACCGGTTCGGGCACAAGCGTCACAGCGGTTTGTGGCAGGGTAGGCTCACTGTAGGAAGGTCCGTCGCACACAGCAATAACAATGATGTCATAACAGGTCGCGGGATCGAGGTTTTCCAAAGTTAGCGTGGGCTGTGAAGCAGATATCCCGCCGGGGCTTCCGGCAACCGGTGCAGGTGAGCCGCAAGGTACCGCATATACGAGCCATTGTGTTGCCGCGCCTACCGGTGTCCAGCTTACTGTCGCACTGTTCAGTGTGGTTTGGGTTACCGTTACAGCCGTCGGCTTTTGGCATGCCGGCGCGGGTGCGCAGGTAATGTTCGCCAGGAAGCCCGAATTGTTCACAGAACCTCCGCTCAGGAACCTGAACGTAAGGCAGCCATCGGCACTAGTTGCCGTAAAAGGCCCGGGGACCTGGTTGCCCCAATAAGCGCCGGGAACGGTCATTATGCCATATCCCACGCCATTGGTACTCATGATCTGTGGTGCATTTACAGAACCTCCATCGTATACATAGATGCCGTCAAAGCCCGGCTCGGTATCAAAATGGGTAAAGGTAACAGTTACGATCTCGCCGGGACCGGGGCATATTGTCGTTATTGTATCCGTATCAGGAAGGTAATTACCGTCTATCCCGCCGTTATCTATATAATTCCCGCCGCAGGTAGACGGCAGGACATCGGTAGTAAAAGGCGGTGAGCTAACCCACTCTCCTTCTTCATACATACAGACCGGGCGTATCCATACCACATAAGCCGTACCGGGAGCCAGCGCGGATGCAGAAGCAAGCGTTGTCTGGGTTACCGTGAAGCCGGTGTTGGCATTTGGGAGCGTTGTAAGTAAGGGTGTGCCGGCAAAAGGGCTTGTAATTGGCATTCCCGCAGGAAGCACATGCACCTGCCACTGTGTTGCCGGACCGGGGCTGTCCCAGGAAACAACAGCGCTGGTGGTTGACGGTACAGCATTTATGTTCGCCACATCCAGACATCGGCCGGTAACCACTACATCATCTATGAGCCAGCGATCTCCGCCCACACCTGAGCCAGTCTGGGTATGCACCCTTACAAAGGCAAGGTACATAGCAGGTTCGGGCAATGTCATGTTCACTACCTTTTCCTCATACACATCATAATCCTGCATGAGGCTGGCTTCGGTCCACGAAGCTACAAGAGTGCTATAGGATGAAGGGAGTGTAGGGTCGGAAGCAGCTGAAGCAGCCCGGACCTCGAAGATGGTACCGTTTTGCGGCTGTAATGTGGTACGGGTACGGAAACGCAGTTGCGAATCGGCAGGAAGCGTAATGAGCGGTGTAGCGAGATAGTCCTGAGAAGTATTGCCCTGCCCTATATTTTCCCTGTTTATATAGGCCGCCCGGGGCTGTGAATGCGCGGGATAAGTACCCTGAGTGTTTAGTGTCCAGCTTTGCTGTGTGCCGGTACCGTTATCAAAAATGTGCCAGGTCCCTGAATTTGGCAAGGTCCATGCAAGGCCTGTAGGTGCAGTTATGCCGGGATCGTCAAAGGACTCCTGGAAGTCCTGGCAAAGGCACCTACAACAACTCATCAATAACATAAGCAGTAGCGTATTCTTTTTCATGGTAAATGTTTTAAGGCATGAAGAGGGCTTCGATGCCGTACAGTTAATAGTTTGTTCGTATGCTGCGGAACATCCGGCCATGTCATAGCAGCGGGACATTGCTTTTTTTTAGTTAATAACACTGTACGCGCATGCGTGCCTTGTAACCAAAACGGAGTGTTATGATGTCGTAAATGTATTGTTTAGATGAGGTTAGGAATGCGTTGTAAAGACCCAAATTTGACCTGATTCAGGAATCAGGACAAATTATTTGCAGTACCGGCAATTGTTAGGGAAAATAAAAACACAATATATAAAAAACAACAATAAAAAACTGAATATCAATAAATTAACCAGTACATTCTTTTTTAAAACCACTAGGTGTAAGGCCTGTTTCAAGCTTAAACGCATGGTTAAATACCGATCTGGAGTTGAAACCCGCCTCCTTAGCGATACCCTGCATGGTAAGGTTGCCATATTTGGCATCAGATAGCAGTTTTTTGGATTCGGCGATGCGATATTTGTTGATGAGCTGGTTAAAATTCATGCCTGCATAGTGATTGATCAGCTGCGAAACTTTTTTAGGATGGAGGTGAACATAGGCCGAAAGAAGATCAACTGTAAGGAAGGGATCGGTAAAAATCCTGTCATTTTCCAGGGCATTTTTTATGCGTTCGAAATTATCCGCATCAGCAACATCCATAATAGGAGCATCCGCGGTTTTTGATGGCATGCCCGAAGACCCGGATATTATTCGTAAAAAAAAGGGATGGGCCACATAAATAAGCGCAATGGCAAAACCGGAAGTGCAGATGATGGCAAAATGGTTCATGCAATATGTGATTTAAAAAAGGCTGTTATCGTGCAAATGTTGTGTGGCCTTATATAGAAATAGTATAAAAAAGGAAACAGAATGCCCCTATCCGGGCATTCTGTTCTTAAAACACAACTGAAAAAAAACTACTCAAATTTTAATGGGTGCCTGATCTTTTTAACCCTCACTTAAAGAAAGTCAAAGTAGTCTACAAGGTTAGTGGTCGCATTAACTCCTGCAAAAGTGCCATTGTCATTCACTTTCTCCTCAAGCACTATGAGCCTGGACCTGTTATTTTGCATTACCATTTGGGCTATGACCTGCTGCCCGGCAACGTAGGGATCTGTAGTACCGTGCTTTACCAACTCTACAGTGATAACAGGCGGAGGCCCAAAAGGGAATTCTACGAAAGTGCCAAAGCTATCCCTGGTTATATTTTGTGCCACGGCAAGCACCTCGCCGTTCGTTTTTTTAATGATGGCATCTATCGCCCCATCGTAGCCGCTGTTGGAATACCTGTTCATGGTCGGGAAGATGAACTTGTACCCGGTCCTGCCCGTAGCGCTTAGCGTTCCCGGCGGCGATGCGAGCACCTTATCAATGTAGATGGCTTCTTTTACATAAAATGATATCGTATCTGCAGGCTGTTCGTCGGTAAAAGTGTATGAATGCAATACCTCGCCCGTCGCCTTGTTCACTACGCTTATATTTTCGGGCAAATGGTCAAAAAACACAAATTTATATTCGTTTTCGATCCTGCCCTTAAAGGCCGTAAGGTCCCCTATTTTAATAGGCTGCCCGTTTGCTACCACCTGCACCGAATCGGCCATGGCATTATAGCCCTTTATCACTATCTTACCCGCTACCTGCGGCCTGTAAAGTGGTGTAAGTTGGTCTTCGCACCCTGTACATACCATTGCCGCACCGATAAAAAGCAGCAATGACCTGAATATACTTTTCATAAAGTCAATTTTTTAATGGAACAGGCCTTTGCCTGTTCAGCTTTGTTTAAAACACTGCCGGTGCCCTAAGGCCCCCGACAGTGTACCTACCTAAACTACTTCTTGATAAATTTCAGCCTTTCGGTCGCGGCACCATTATCGATCGCCACGAAATACATACCTCCGGCAAGCTCGCTTACAGCGATGCCTTCTTCGCTATAAACTGTTTCCTTAACGATCTTGCCACTCAGGTCGAATATCTGTAGCGTTAATGGCCCTGCAGCCACAGATGCCTCTGTAAATTTCAGTTTAAGCGTTTCCGCAACCGGGTTTTGCTCAATGGCAATGGTATCCCTGTTATGGCCTTTAACCCCGGCTATCCCTGACGCAACGATTTTTACATTGTCAATTTCATAGCCTACAAAAAAATTGTTTATGGTTACAAAAGCAATATATACCTGCTCTTCGCCAACATAATCTGTAAGATCGACCGTGTGATCGGCAAATTCAGGATCGGTCATCGACACACGGTTAAGATATACCTCACTTAACAGTTCAAAAGATGCTGTTTCCGGCGATGTAGAAACATAAACATATAAATTGTCGGGACCGTCATATATACTTTTTTGTGCATTGATGATAAGACTTGTTTCACCCGTGTACAATGAAAGGTCTATTGCAGGGCTTTTAACCCACTCGTGATCGAAAGGGTAAGCCCCTCCGTTCCCAAGCGGACTGCCCGTGATCATATCAATATTATAAGCGGCCAATACTGAGCGTTGCCCAATAGTAATGTCAGGCTGCCCGGCATCATTTATCTGGATGTCCTTGTTGGCCTGCCATGATTGCCCATCGGCATTCAGGTCAAGTACCGTCCAGTCGGAAATATTACCGTCATTAAAATCGTCTTCCCACACTACGAATTGTGCGCTGGCAGAAATAGAAAATGCAATTGATGCAAAGAGTAATGATTTTTTCATTTTGTTTGATTGTTTAATAGTTGTTATTTGCTGCATGTGTAACGCTTCGGAAAGTGCAGCTGTCCCGTATTATTGCCGGCCTTCAACGGCCAGCATGATTATCTTAAAATGAATAATTCAAAGAGAGGCTTACAGTCCTGCCGTTCCAGGCCTTAAAGAACTTATTGTCTATACCTTCGTCATATCTGTTCGTAGCCCCTGCTCCAAGTCCAAATTGCGACCTGGGGTTCGTACCTGCTTCGTTATCCAATATTTTCGTGTAGCTGTTCATATTGCTGTAGGTCTCTATTGGAGTGTCGAACAGGTTTTTAAAACCACATTTGAACTCAAGGTTCTTTTGCTTCAGGAACTTGTAGCTTACCTGTGCGTCGGTCGTTGCATAAGGCATACGTATCTCTTCGGCATTGTAGTTGAAACCTACCAAGATGTACTGGTCGCCCGTAGCATTGTGGCGTATGCTAAAGCCTAAACGCTCGCCAATGTAGTCCAACCCCAGGTTGTAGTTGTATGGCGATTGTCCGTATAGCGGTCGGTTAGCCTCATACAGGCCGCCTGTACCGTCTATATTTTGATATCCGGTCACATCGGTATGGTTTATTGCCGCGTTCCCATACAGGTATATCCTGGTAAGGAGTTCGCCTTCACCAAGGAAAGAGAGGTTTTTGTACACCTCTGCTTCCACACCCCACAGCCTGGCACTATGGGAGTTCATGTTAAAGATCGTCCTCGAACCACCATCGCCACCTATCTGTGCCACTGCTTCTATAGGTTTTTCAATATTCTTTTTATATATGCCAAACGATAGTATCTCCCCCCTCGACGGGAACCATTCTGCCTTGAAGTCTAAATTCTCTACAACGGTCGATACGATACCTCCTGTGTAATTCAAAACCTGTGCATTGCGCAACGGATCATAATACGGCATATTGATACGCTCTGAGAACTGTGGGCGCAGTACCGACTTGTTATACCCCACCCTAAGGTTCGTTTTTTCGGTAGGGCTTACCGTAAGGTTTACCGATGGCAGATACTGCCATATGGCCTCGTCCAGCTGCGCCGTGCCAAAGCCCAGTGGTGTATCTGCCTGGCTCGATATATGGGTATATACAAAGCTCTCTGCCCTGAGGCCCCATACAAGCCTTACATACTTGGTCACCTTATTGTCAAGCATCAGGAATGGCGAATGTATCTTAACATCGCCCATGTACTGCTTGCCGTAATTGGTCGTTCTTTGCCAGGCAAAGCCACCCCACTTATAATAAGAGCCGTCCAGCAATTCGGAAATTGGGAAATTGACCTGAGCCCTGTTGGTGCCCTGGCCTATAACTGCAAGTCTTGCTGATTCCTGCTGGTTCGTGGCTTTTTTATAGGTCCCGAAATACCCAGCTTTTATGTCATTTTTAAAATCCTCGCCGAAATTGACCGCATATTTAAAATTGACCGCCGCATTGTAATTTTTCTCCTCATTAGTAAAATTTGCCCTCCTGAAGTTGTCACCGCCACTATTATATATCTCCAGGCTAAGGTACATGTCATCTCCTGCCCTGCCCCAGCCCCTGTTCATAAAGGTCGCGTCTTTTGTATCTTTGCTTGTACTGCTGTAGGCCAGGTACCAGTTGATCTCCAGGTCGCCCAATTTGTGTTCGCCTTCCAGTTTGTTCTGGATAAAACCCTGGTATACCGGGTAGGCTGTTTCAGCCACAAAGGGCAGGTATGTCCCTTCCACGATACCGATAACATTGCCAGCGTAATAATCCCATCCTGTTATTTGGGTAAGCGTGTTGTCATACATATGCATAATGGTGTTGCGTACCGTGAACTTATGCCTGCCCAATGTTATACCGGCATTCAACATACCACCAAGGGTAGAGTTGTAATTATAGGAAGCACCTGAGTTCTTAAACCCGTATCGCTTTAGTGTGGCGTAGCCTTCCCCGGCTTCGGCCAGATATTCATTATTGCGCATCCATGAACCCCTTTCGGTATGCTCTATTTCCAGCTTTTCCTGGGTATTCTTAAATATCAGCGATCCTACAAAACCCCAGCGGTCATCATTGTCAAGATCAAATGCGCGGCCAAGTGCGAACTGGATCGAAGTTCCCGGGTCCGCATTCGTGGTATACGTAGTAAAGTTATCTTGTGTAAATCTTTTGGACTGTTCAATGGCAGGTAAGGCCTCGGCTTCAGTCTGAACTTCGGTAGAGTGATTTTGAATTCCCGCAGGATAATCCCTGCTGCCATCGTCAAAGCCTCAATAATCATGAGCGCCCTGCTGCTTGGTAAGCCTGTCTTTAAAAACGCTTCGGCTGTTGTAAGAGCTTCCTATGGAGAATGATGTAAAATCTTCTTTAGGTATCGCTTTTGTCCTTACCTCAACATATCCTCCCGCAAAGTTGGCATTCATGTCGGGCGTGGCATTCTTACTTACCACCACACTTTCTACCATTGCCGTGGGGATAATGTCAAAGCTGAACTGTTGCTGTACCGCATCGGTGCTCGGGAGGTTAATCCCGTCCATTACCGCTTGGTTCCATCGGTCGCCCATAGACCGTACTACTACAAAACGGTCATCTATGGTGGTTACCCCCGTAATGCGCTTTAATGTTGCACCAACATCTTTATCGGGTGTCCTGGCGATCTGCTCGGCAGATATACCGTCGGACATTTGAGGGGCGTTCTTCTGTTCCAGCAGCATCCCTTCGGTAGTCGCCGTGGCTTTTTTGAATGTTTTTGTTATCACCACTTCATCCAGCGCTCCCACATCCTCTGTCATTACAAGGTTTAGCGTAGTAGTTTGTCCGCCCTCTACCACTATGTCCGTAACTTTCAGAGGCTGGAAGGAAATATAGTCCACTTCAAGGATGTAGCTGCCCGGCTGCAGGGAAAAAGAGTACGAGCCGTCCTCGGCAGATGTTGCCGTCTTATCTGTACCGGCGATCTTTACCGTCGCACCCGGAAGCGGCATGCTGTACTGGTCCAGCACAAGTCCTTTTATGTAGCCCGGTTCCTGTTGTTTTTCGCCTTCGAGGATAACATATCCCGAAATGACGCGATAGCGTATGCCTGTATCGGCCAGTATGATCACAAGAGCTTCTTTCACGCTAATGTCCTGTGCTATCGTTATTTTTTTAGTGTTGTTCTTTATAAGTTGTGTAGCGAAAGAAAAGGATACCCCAGTGCTGCCTTCTATTTGGCGCAGGCTTTCTGTAACATTGGCATTGTTGAGCTCCAGCCTTAGTTTTTGTTCCAGCACCTGTCCATTCGCCTCACCGGCAAATGCAGCGCTTACTATAAAGAAGCGCAGGAAGAACACAAGAATGGAAACCCTCATAAGAAATCGTACATTAATTATCTTTTGTACCTCAATTTGCATAAATTTGTATGTTAACGGTGTTTTCTTAGTGGAAATGTTTATTCTGCACACCGGTTCCCGGTATGTGGTTTACTCCTTAAAGCCGTTCGGCGCCAACCCCGGCTTTAAGACGCGTTACCAGAAGCTGCCCACGGGCAGCTTTCTTTTTTAGGTCTGTTTTATATTATCATATTTTTTTGTGGATGTTTATGGTTTTTCCTTTTATCTCATATTGAAAACTGCCGGTCGCGGCAAGTACCTCCATTATGTCCTCTATAGGCATGCCATTGGTAAGCGATGTATACAGACGCATTTGCCTTAGCCCGGGGTCGGATATTGTAATTTCCATACCATACCAGCGCTGCAGTACTTTTGTGATATCCTGTAATGGCACATCGTTAAAAACCTGCTTCCCATCTTTCCATTCCAACACTTCTGTTTTGTCCACAGCTGTCTTTACGGCTTTCTTTTGCCTTGGGTCCCATGTTACCTGCTCACCAGGTGCCAGTATTGCCAGTTCTTTCATTTCGCCGTCATGTTCACGCGCTACCCTTACTTTTCCTGTACTAACTGCCACAATGGGAGCGCCACCTTCAAAAGCCTCGATCTTAAATGATGTGCCCAGTACTTTGGTATATATATCGCCTGTGCGGATGATAAAGGGTTTATCCGGATCTTTTGTAACATCAAAAAATGCCTCGCCCGATAGCGAAAGCTCCCTGGTGTCATCATCAAATCGTTTTGGATGATCAAGTGTGCTCCCCGGGCCAAGCCATACCTTTGAATTGTCAGGAAGAACAATGAGCATGTTCTTTCCTGTAGGATTAGCGACAGTCATCGCGATCTCAGTATTTTGGCCGTTATAAAAAGTATTAAAAATACCATAACCACCCAGTGTCAGCAACAGGAGTATGGCGGCTGCCATGGCATAACGGAGATATCCTGGCTTTCGTGGTTTAGCGATGCTACTGTTATCTTCAGCCGCGATACGCTTATGTATCTCTTTTTTCCACTGCCTGAGCAAAAGGCTTTCTACATCAGGCGTTGGTGCCGTTGCCTTCATTTCGGGTTCCATCTCATCCCACGCTTCATTAAACACGGCCTGTGCTTCGGGCTGCTGCAGGAACAGGTTCACCTCATGGGTTTCGGCATCGTTGGTTTCGCTGTTGAGGAATTTTTTTATAAGGTCTTTATATGTCATTTTACGTATCCTGTTTTTTGGCCTACATATACTAAGACACAAAAAACACGTGACACCCTTGCCTTATCTTAAAAAAAATCTAAAAAAAATAATTGAAAAACCGCGACCGGTAGTTTATCAATGTAACGTGGCATATTTTTTCGAAGTGAACGCAATGCTGCAGATACATGCCCTTCCACTGTTTTTACAGAAATGCTGAGCCGCTGTGATATTTCGGCATACGAAAGTTCTTCATGCCTGCTAAGCATGAACACCGTTTTACATTGCGGGCTAAGCATTTCAAGGCATTTTTCATACTGCTTTTGAAGATCCTCGAACTCAAGCTGGTCACCGGAAGGATCTTGACCTCTGTATATCGTGGCAGCCGATGCATCTCCAAGGGATATTGTTTCGAGCGCCCTGGTGCGCAAATGATTGAAGACCTTATTACGAATGGCAGTGAATAAATAGGACGGAAGGTTCTGTATGTCGGAGAGCCTTTCCCTGTTCTGCCATATCCAAAACATTACATCCATCATCAGTTCTTCCGAAACTGATGCGTCCTTTGTATATTTGAGGGAGAATTGGTATAGCCTGCCTGAGTATCTCGAAAATATTTCCTCATAAGCGCGTACATCGCCTTCACAACATTCCTGGAGTAGAAACAGATCCGTCTTATTTGATGATCCCATTGGGCGTTTATATAAAAGGGTAAAAATACTTACACATTTTGCAATAAAAAATTACCCCAATATTAACAAATTGTAAATTTAATTATTAAATATTTTTATGTTTTCCAGCATTTTCCAAAAAACAGTTTATAATTACTCCGAATTGACTGATGTAAAGCATAGTGACTGTTTCAGTTCGCTGTGCCGCGATATTGTTCCCCGGTCCCGCAATATTTACCGCATAAAAAACCCTGCTATGTAGTTTAGCAGGGTTAAATACTCCTATGTGCTTATATCGCATAGCAAATTATAAGCTCTGGCATTGCGGCAGCATTTTATTCACCTCACTATTTACTGCCGGTTTAAGCGCACTGGCTATTGCCCCGGTAATTTGCCCTTTAAAGGCACCAACGATCACATTTACCAACGGGTCCAGCAAAAAGCCAAATACCCCAAGGCTGTCAACATGTACCGAAAGCTCGCTGTAATCAACATCCATGTTGCTCATGGAAATAGAGTCGAGGCATATAGCATCGTCCGTCTGGCTGGCAGAGAAAAATCCTGTAGCCGAGGCACGAAGTCCCGATACGGTCGCCGATCCGTCAATGCTTACACTTGGATGGGCAAAGCCACATTTAGCCTCAACGTTGCCCCAAAGCGCGGCATCAAGGTTTTGTGCCATAGATGCCACCACACTTATGTTCCCTACCAATTTTGCAGGGTCCTGGGGATCATCGTGCGTATTGCTTACGGTGATCGAGTTAATGGTAATGCTGCTAAGCCCCCGCATATTGCCAACATTATAGTTGGCCCCGACAGAAGCATCACATAAAATAAGGTCAATGGAGCCTATCCCCTCACTGCCATGCGCTACCTGTCCCCACGGGTCCATGTTATTGCTCCTGATATTCTGTTGTATCGCCCCGTTAATTTGCGGGAGCATGCCCGCGATCATTTGATTCAAAAGGTCTTCAATAGGATTCATATCGTTATTGTTTTTAAGGGTTTAATTGCTGCCTGATGGCATTTTGGAATATTGTGGTCAATTCCCTGCTCAAATTATCTTTGGTGCCTGGGGAATTGAGCTCATCATTTACTTTCGCCACAATAGCATCAATGGTAGTTTTCTTTTTTATAAATTTTGAAAATGCAGTTGGCCAAAACTCACCTCCGCCACTGTCAAAGGTAACTTTAGGCGTGATCAGAGCGGTATCGGGTACGCTGGCCTGAAGCGAATTTATCGTTGTAATAATATTGATCAGCTGGTCGCCGGACAGAAGCATTTGCGCATTAAGTGCTGCTTTGTCTATCGTTACTTCCAGGGTCCCTGTCAGTTGGTTCCCCGTGAATGAAAGAGCAAAATCAGCACTCAGCTCCAGTATCGGGTTTACATTTGGCGGCGGCGGGGACAGTGTGCAAAACTGCGCATTGATGGCAGTGTTAAGCCCTGTAAATACAAAGGAGCCTCCCTCCTGCGCATTTACAGAAACGCTTGGGATCCCCTTTATACTTATGTTGGTAAGCAAAACATTTATAGGTATCACACCTATTGTCTGCTGCCCCAGGTCCAGCCTGTCCATGGTATAGGGGTTAAGCGATGGGTTTTGGGTATCGGTCAATATCTTAGGCAGGTATATCCTGCTGTTGGGATCACTCATTCCGGTCTGGAACAGTTTCGAGAAAAATATATCCTGGTTCACTACTGCCATAACTCTTATTTTAAATCGTTAATTAGGTCATTGAGTTTTCCCTGCATCCCCGACGCCAGGGTCTCCCTCACGCTCTGTTTGTTAATGCTTTCATTAAAGAGCACCTCTATCTTTTTCAGGGTATCATCATTGCTGAACGCCTGGTTTATAGCCTCTTCATTGGGTTCTTTTAAAGGGTCGTCGCCTTCCAGGGTAATGTCGGTCACAACAAGCCCGTCACCTTCTGCGAACACGATGCTTAATCCTGCCATCGTGCCGCTTCCTTCCGGCGCATAGCTTTCCGGTACCGTTACGGTCGTAGTAAGGTCATCATTAAGGCTGATGAGCAGCACCCCGTTAAAGTTCGCCTTTCCTACACTTCCCTTGAAATTACCATCAGAATGGATGTCTTCTTTATGCAGGTTATCATCTGACTGGCAGGTTACATCAAAGTAAAATTTCGCCGGGTCAAAGGTCAGGTCGCCAAGGTCCGGGTAAGCATTCATTTTCGCACTGAACACCACTGCATATTGCATTTGCGCATTTGCCGGATATACCCTGTAAGAAGAGATCAGTGCATTGTTGAGCCCATTTATGGATACCGAACTAATGTTAATAACGGGAACTGTAAAGGCGTGCGCCCCATCATACCCTTCCAGCGATGCCCAGGCTGCATTGCACAGGGTTTCGCTTACCTGGCTTTTAATACTCTCTATGCCGCCCATATTGATCTCTGTTACATAGGGCACCAGCGTTTTATCGCCATCTACCTTCAGGTCTTTCAGGAATATGGGAAGGTAATACCTTTTGTTTGCGGGATCGTTGGCCATAGCCACGAGCGACTGTATGAGGAAGTTTAAAAAACCTCCCGCAGTATCTTTTATGTTATTCTCTATCATGTATAATGGTATGAATTGTTATTAATATCTCCTGTTCACAACATAGTAGGCAATGTCACTCAGGGCAGTGCGGTACTCGTTGTCCGGAAATGTATCAAGGTACCTCATGCTGTCAATGATCTCCGACCGTGCATCAAGCAGTGACTGTACAAATCCCTCACTGTGCCTAATCGCAGTAAGGCCTTCCATCAGGTCGTCTTGTGTAAAAGTGGTCCCTTTCATTATTTTGGTAACTATATGCTCCTGCCCCAGCTCGTTCATGGCATAAATTATGGGTAATGACAGCCTTTTCCTGGCAAGGTCGGTCCCGGGGAACTTACCCGTATCGTCAAGTGACCTGGCAATATCAAACACATCATCAATGATCTGGAAAGCCCTTCCTATCCTGCGCCCGAAAAACCCTATCCTGTTCGCTTGCCTTGTATGGCCGCCGCCCAGTGCCACGCCACACTCGCATGCAACGCCAAAAAGTATGGCTGTCTTGCGTTCAATGGTTTGGAAATAGCTGGCCTTAAGGGTTAAAAAATCCCAGTCGGGGTCGGTTTGCAGCTCGTCGATCTCGCCACAGCATATCCTGAAGGCCGAGTCCAGCACCAGGCGTACCAGGTGCATATCGCGTTCCGTTTCTATCGAATTCGTAAAGCAGCGTATGGCCTGTACAAATTGCAGGTCGCCTATAAGAATGGCCATGTCTATACCCCGGTGCTGATTAACGGAGGGGATCCCTCTCCGCATTGGGGCATGGTCTATGATATCATCATGAATGAGTGTTGCCACATGCAGCATCTCGGTAGATACCGCCGCATTTATTACCTTTTGCGGCAGGGGCTCTTTACTACCCCACATCATCCTGGCACTAAGTATAAGCATCAGGGGCCTAATTTTCTTTCCCCTTTTATAGATCTCCAGTTCTATATCGGTAAGGTAGGGCATCTGTGGCTCCAGCGCTACTTCGAGTGCCGCGGCATACCTGTCCATGTCTTCCTTTACTAAATGCAGTGCTGCGGTTACCGGGTTGCTCACGTCAATGCTGCTTTCGGTGTAAGTAGCGGCGTTCCTGGTCACGGCCGCGCCATATATTTCTGCTTCCATATTTCGTTTATTTTGTGGTTCCGAGAGCGCCTGCGGTATCTACGGCACACTGCTTAAGGGTTTCGAACACTGTATCAACTATCTTCTCAGCTTCATCCAGCGCGACATTAAGCCCGTCTACCAGCGCGTTGAAGATCTCTGATGCGGCATAGCCAATGCCTTTCAGTATGTTGGCGATCTCTTCCGCTGTCTGCTTAAAGCCGTTATATATAGCCTCGGCTATTTTTGCCACCTCCAGCGCAAATGCTACCGCGTTCTTTTTTACCCAGTCTACAAACTCGCTCAACGCGTTGAACGCCGAAGCAAAAAGGTCGGCAATGTTGTCTTTCAGCCATTCCCATACCGTATCTTTCAAGCCGCTAAGCGAGGTAATAGCCTTGCTGATATCGATCTCAAAAATGGTTTTAAATTCATCCTCACTGCCATAGGCAATGTGTATGCCCAAGAGGTCAAAGAGGAACTTGCCTTCAAGCAGGAACCTGCCCTTACTGCCGTCAACAACTATCCCCAGGCCGGCTGCAATGCTAAAGTTAGGCAGATCGATCTTTGGTATCAGGTCAACCCCAAAAACTGTAAGCGGCCCTATCGACACGTTCTTCCACCCAAAGTTGAATTCGAAAGAACATTTACAGCTATACGTTTCAGGGTTCAGCCCGGCCGTAATGGCATACCCGCCCCACGTACCGCTGTCGCCCACCTGTATCCCTTCAGTCACTTTCATACTGAATTCAAAAAGCCCGTCGGTGGTCGCAATGCCGTACAAGTGCTCCTCGATGACATCAAGCACTTTCAGGTAACCACTCGCGTAGAAATACACTTCTTTATCGGCATTAAGGTCCCTCCGTACAAGATGCTCCGCTATCAGGTCGATCTTCATCCCGTCAGATGCCACCGCGATGATCGGGCCTTTGGTAAGGTCCGGCGATCGTTTTTCATTATCCCAGGCAGCCAGCGTAAATACATCGCCTATTTTCACAGCTTTCTCCATTTTAGCCATGCCTTTAAAGCTCTGTTTGCTATTGGTATGGGTGATCTCAACATCCAGCAATACCTGGGTTTGCTGCAGCACATCAAAACTGGCATGGGCCGTAAAGCCTTTTTTGAACTCCTTGGTACCAATGTGTAGTGAATTCCCTTCGACAACTGCAAAATCTACATATTTGATCCGGATAATGTCATTGATGAAATCCATCCCCGGTACCGAGCCGGTATCAACACTGGTGATGCCATTAATAAGGTCGCCAATGGAAAGGTCATTTTTGTCGTTCGTTTTTTTCAGAAGGAAAGCGATACCGGTAACCGCATCAAAGTTGAGCACCTCACCTGCTACGCCAAACTCAAAATCCTTATTATCATCTGTCGTGAACATGAAATCGCCTCCCAACTGTACCGATACTCCGCCTGAAGTTGCCGCCAGGGCCACTGCCGAATAAAACTCTTTTACCGTAAGGCGGCTGTAGCCAAAAGGATGCACCCAGTCGCCCAGCGAGAGCATTAGCTGTATGCTGCCATCAGAAGGCTTTATGGTACTTGACAATGTAAGCCCAATGCCCCCTTCGCTGCCATCCGGCGGATAAAACTTACCATTGGCCGACGCGATGATCTTATAATCGCTGCCTTCCATATCCCATTCCAGCCCAAAGTCCTGAAACTCAAAGATGGCATCGGATCCCGGCTTAAATTTAGACGAACCATATTTCGCCATGAGGGTGAGCTTATCTTTCAGGTCGCTGTTGGCATACAAGGCAAGTGTCTGGTTTTCCCCGATGAGCGAAACCAGTGGCTTTAGCAGGTTATCAAGCTCAAGTGTGGTAAAAAAAGTGATCCCGTTCTTTACCTCAAAATCGCCGGTCACGATAGAAGGTACTTCGCCATCGCCAAATAACTTCAGGCCGGTTAATGTTTCTGCCGATGCTTCAGGCAATGAAGAGAACAGCAGGCCCGACTGTTTGAACTTTACATCTTTAAGCGGCGCCCAAATACTCCCAGGGCTCCATTCGGCCACTACCGCACCGGCAAGCACGCATACTTTTGCATCATCCGGCTCCCCTGTGGCTTCTCCATTGTAAACGATCCTTATCGCGCCTGCGGCCAGTTTTTCCGATCTGTAATACAGGTCTCCCGTACCTCCAAAGTCGATATTCCTGTCCTTATCGATCTTTAAGGAGAGCTGTCCCTTCTCAAAAGTTACCTCGTTAAAAGGCGCATGGTCCAATAGACCCGGCCACAGATCACTGAGCCTCCACGACAGTTTATCCCCCATTGTGGCATCAAGCTCGATCGCTACTTCACTTGAACTTAATTTGGTAAAAGTTACCAGGATATAGGCATCGGCATAGTCGCCTGTTCCTTTCACTTTAAGCTTTGCCTCATCCGCCGTAGCGGTCCCTTCAAATGCTACCGGGCTCATTTCAAGCTGCAGGGCCGCACCGCTTCCCGTTACTTTAAAGCTGCCTGCAGACCCGATAGGTATCGTAACACCGTTAAGGTAATACTCCATCGCTGTTGCTATAACCCCGGGAAAAAGCCCCGAAGCCAGTTTAAGGCTTTCCCCCTTTATATTATCGGTAAGGGTCTTTTTGATATCTGTTGCAGCCATTTTACTTTCTTGAAGATTGAAATGCGCCAAATACTTTTTGGAGCGTGTTATTCAGCCAGTTCCCTATATATTTTTTCACATCATCGCTGCCCAGCTCCTTATTTATCTTATCCTCCATAAGGCTCGCGATCTGGCCCGAATTATTGTAAGCATTGATCACTGCCGAGCCGATAGACTGAAGGCCCAGCCACGAATCCTGATCTGTAATGTCTACTGACGCTATTTTGACATTCGACTTGAAAGATGTTACATTAGCTGTTGCCTTAAGGTCAGGCATAGCGGTAAATGTAAGACCTGCGTCCATTGTCAGGTCGCCCGCATTTATCCTTACCATGAACGACCCGGTCATGAGTGTTGCGTTGGCATCCTCGCCATCTTTAACTTCAAGGTTCTTATCTACATTGCCTATAGCCACCAGGTATCTTTTTTCATCAGCGCTAAGCGAATCCATGAACTCATCATAGTTGCGCGGTGTTCTTTTCTTCATTGCCAGCATCTTTTCCGGCGAAACACCTTCAATAGTGCCATATACCTGGTTTACCGTCATTGGCACCGTGTTTTTTGATGTGTTGCCCGTTTCGGCCACAAATCCTTCAAACTGCAACGCAGCCTGTCCTGCCGCGTTGAACTGTTCTTTTGTGATGTTGCATTTTTCCGGTGGGTTCTTTCCGTAACCAAAAGCCGCATAAGCCACGGCAAGTTTTTGGTTAAAGGCATTGGTATTATAATTCGTGGCGCCATTTTCCCCGTCCATGTATACATTGCCGTTCACCGGTACGTTCGGGTCTTTGCTCGCCTGGTAGGTCGTACCCATAAAATGCTGGTTGGCCGGCTGCACCCATGAGTTTTTCAGGCCCTTGTTGTTTTGGAAAGAATAGTTGTACACCTCGTTATGATCGTAGAATTTATCCATGAGCAGGCCACCGTTCTTTGTTTGCCAAAGTTTTGTGCGCTGGCCCCTTGCTTCTTCAAGATACTCGTCTGTCCCTACCAGTTCCCCGGATCCGGCCATCCTGTCTTTAAAAGGCATAGGCAGTATCGCCGCCGAATCCAGGGCACATTCTGCCAGGCCCGTAGCTACCAGTGTATAGCTTCCTGAAACAGTAATGTCAGGAACGCCGATCACCGCCTTTATGGTACCCTTGGAATCGGTCTCGTCCTTATAGGTAAGTCCACCGTTCGTTACATTATGCATGTCAGATATGATCACGTTAGCGAACCTGATGCCTACATAGCCGCTTTTTACCGGCAGCCATGATATCAGGTTGTCCGATTTCATAAGCTGGAACGACCCAGTCGCGGGTACATTGTCCAGCATGAGGTTGCCCATGGGATCTGCTTTTATACCTTCTTTTGAAATGCCGTCCTTAATAACGTTCGGCAGATAGTAATCGCTTTCAGGGTTCCACATAGCGGCCCATGCGGCCTGTGTAAAAAATTCGTTTGGAGACTCTCCGGTAACTTTCTTAGCCATGATCTTGATAGTTTATGTTATTGTTTATAGGTTTTGCACAGTTATATACTGTATCACATTGCCAAAACTATTTTAAAGACAAGCGCCATAACAGCGTATAAACACCTGTTTTTTAGCACTACTTAAAAGCCCATATAAAAAAGGCCTGCCCGGGATACCGGACAGGCCACACAAAAAAAATATAAAAGGAAAGTTATGTACCGTAATGGCTTCCGCCATGCGATGCTTTCTTTTTTTCTACAAAGTGGTAAAAGGCAAAGGCTACACCTGCTATCGCAAGGAATATAAGCCTTGGGTTCACTGCCACGGGCTCTTCCACCGTGCCGTCCACATCGCCGTTCTCATCCTCAAAGCCGGTCCCGGGGTCGTCATCGGCAAACACCAGGAAATCGCTTAGCAGCATTATGAGGCATATATAAATTTTTAAATATCTGTGTATCATGATAATTTTCTTAATAGATCATTTTTTTACTAATTGTGGCCCCTCCTGTAGTAGTTACCTGCACTACAAGCATCTGCTGTTCTGACTGTAGGGTATCGATAGTGAAAGTGGAAACATCAGGTATAGCGCTGTCATACAGCAGCCTGCCCCTTATGTCCGTTACTTTAACCCTGCTCATGGATAAATTACCGCTGCTTACCGAAATGGCACCATTGTTCTTCCAGACGATCACCTGGCTTATGTCCTCTTTCGGGCCATCAGTCCCCAATGCATCTGCATACACTACATGAAAACGGTCATTGATCGTACCTGCCTCTGTCGTAAAATTATAGGTACCTCCAGTAGTAAGGTTGTGTGTGGTACCAAGCAGGTCGTCCCTGAGGTAAATGTGCTGGCCGTTCGAAAAGATACCTGTAACATGGTCCAGGGTTATTCCATAAGATCCGGCTGTCGTGGCTTTATAGCCCATGGGTACCTCATCGCCTGCATCAAACGCCGCACGTGCCTGGATGGCAAGCATTGTGTCTTCTGCCAGTGTATATACCGCAATGACACCGTCATTAAACAGCCTGCCGTCATATCCATAGTCCAGCCCATTAGTCGTTACTCCGCTGTATACCAGCGCGGCCTGCCCAAACTCACCGGCACTGCCTGTTATGTTGAGCCACATTTTAGAACTGGATGGCGTATCCTGGGCCGACATGCCATTCCTGAAGAACTGCCCGTTGTTCTCCCCTCTCCTCATACTATTCTTAAAAAGTATCTGGCTTGCCGTGGACGCCGCCTTTATATGAAAGCCCTGCCCCGGGTTGATTACCCAGTTGGCCTCATCGCCGTCTTCAAATGCATTGCCGGCAGCAGCATCAGCTTCCTGGGTGGCACCTACATAGGCCGCCAGCGTCAGGGTAGCATAGGCCGTACCTGCAGTACCGTTCCTTTTCCTCCAGAAATACAGTGTCCCATTATCCAGTGATCCACTGTTCTCCAGTATAAGGTCCTGCACACTTATTGGTGATGGGTACGGATTGCCCACTGCGTTGTACCTGTTACCCGTAGCGATGACCGGCACAGCTATTTCGCCATTGTTCGGTACACCCCTGAATATCCCGTTGAACACAGATGCCGATGTGTCGCTCAATCCTTCGGGCATACGTATCAGGTACCCTTTCCCAACGGTAAAGTTCACTTGATCCGGAGTTCCTCCAAAAATACCCGAAGCACTCTGGTAGTTGCTGTAAGCGCCCAGTTCGGTGTTGTACACATAAAATCGTTCGTCAAGGGTTTCCTCAGAAAAATCCTTTAACGTCTGGCTGCCGCTCAGTGGCGATGACCATATTGTATAATCTTTACCATATATCGCGGCACTGTTGCGTTTGTATATGATATTCCCAAAGTTATTGGAGTTGTCTATCTGTACAAGGTTACTGTTATCCTCAAATGTCAAACTGCCTCCTTCTATGTATACCGGCCCTTTTATGATAAAGTCATCCCCCGGCTCAACCACTACGGCACCACCGTTTATCATAAGCGAACAGGCCGTTATTTCGCCGTGCAAAGCCGAATTATAGTCTCCAAAGATAACTGCCGTAACGTTAAAGCATGTTGGCGCGCCATTGCTCCATTCGGTACCGTTCCAGAACGTAGTGCTGCTGCATTCGCTTCCGTCAGATACGGTTACATCTCCCTCTGTACTACAGCCGTTCATGTCCGTTACCGTTACTGTATAGGTGCCCGGCTCAAGTCCTGATGCTGTTGCCTCGTTACCTCCATAAGGCGCCCACGAATAAGTAAAATACCCCGCGCCACCCCATGCATCGGCAAAGGCTGTAGCTGTGCCATCGCATCCTGTGCTTACAGGCTGCAGATAAAGCGACACCGGCTGTGGCTGCCCTATTGTAATAGTATACTCTACCGTACAGCCACCCTGATCTGACACGGTAACGGTATGGTTACCGCTGGCAAGCCCCGTGGCTGTAGCCTCTGTACTGCCCGACGGTGACCAGTAATAACTGTAGTTACCGTAGCCGCCAACAGGTGCCACCGTTGCGGTACCTGTTGCTGCGCCAAAGCACTGCACATCGGTTTTGGATACCGTAGCTGACAAAGGCGTTTCCGGTTGGGTGATCGTAAATGTTTCCTGAATAGTACATCCATTGGCATCGGTAATGGTTACTGTATGCTCTCCTGCCCAAAGACCTGAGGCCATAGCCTCTGTACTGCCTGTAGGCGACCACGAGTAGCTGTACGGCACCGTACCGCCCGTTGGGATCACAGTAGCAGTACCATCTGCCCAGTTGGTACATATTACATTGGTTTGTGAACCGGTAGCAGATAAGGCATCCGGTTGGGCGATCGTAAAGTCCTTTTGTGCCGAACATCCAACGGCATCAGTGATCGTTACCGTATAATTACCCGGCGATAGCCCAACAGCAGTAGCGTCAGCACCTCCTGCCGGCGACCATAAATATGTATAGGCTCCCGTACCACCCGAAGCCACAACAGTCGCGGTACCATTAGCCTCGCCATTACACAATGCGTCTGACTGTGACTGCGTGGCCGTTATAGCCAGTGGCTGTGTTATGGAAAAATCCTTTTGTAAGGAACATCCGTTCACATCGGTAATGGTAACGGTATAATTTCCTGCGGCAAGATCATTTGCCGTTGCAGCCGAACCACCCGAAGGCGACCATGAGTAGATGTATGTACCGGTCCCTCCCGAAGCAGCTACCGTAGCACTTCCCGTGGCGGCTCCGTTACATATAACATCTACCTGGGATCGCGTAGCCGCCAAAGCTTCCGCGGGCTGCGCGATGGTAAAGTTTTTTTGCAGGGAGCATCCATTGGCATCAGTGATCGTTACCGTATAATTACCTGCCACCAGATCACTTGCCGTAGCGCCCGTGCCACCGGATGGCGACCACATATAGCTATAGGCACCTGTACCACCCGAGACAATTACAGTCGCAGTTCCTGTGCTGCTGCCATGGCACAAAGCATCTGTTTGTGACCCTGTGGCTGACAATGCCGCTGCAGGCTGCGTAATGGTAAAGTTTTTCTGGATGGAACAGCCATTGGCATCGGTTATCGTTACCGTATAATTGCCGACCGGAATATTGCCCGCCGTAGCACCCGATCCTCCCGATGGCGACCATGAATAGCTATAATTGCCGGTACCGCCCGAAGGTGTTACCGTGGCACTGCCTGTACTGCTTCCAAAGCACAGGACATTAGTTTGCGACTGTGCAGCCGATAAAGCTGCTGCGGGTTGCGTAATGGTAAAGCTCTTTTGTATGGAGCAGCCATTAGGATCGGTTATTGTGACCGTATAATTGCCTGATGCCAAATTGCTTGCCGTAGCACCCGATCCGCCAGAAGGCGACCATAAATAATTATAATTACCGGCACCGCCCGAAGGTGTTACCGTAGCACTGCCCGTAGCATTCCCAAAACATAAAACATTGTTTTGCGACTGCGTAGCGGTCAAAGGTGCAGCAGGCTGCGTTATGGTAAAGCTTTTTTGCACGGAACAGCCATTGGCATCGGTAACGGTAACAGTATAAGTGCCTGACGCCAAATCGCCTGCAGTAGCCCCCGACCCACCCGATGGAGACCAGTAATAGGTGTAACTGCCCGTACCGCCCGAGGCCGTTACCGTAGCGCTGCCCGTAGCATTGCCGTAGCAAAGTACGTTGGCTTGCGATTGTGTCGCGGTTAAAGCTGACGCAGGTTGCGTGATGGTAAAGTTTTTTTGGATAGAACAGCCGTTAGCATCGGTTATAGTCACCGTATAGTTGCCTGATGCCAAATTGCTTGCCGTAGCTCCCGATCCGCCCGATGGTGACCAGGAATAAGTGCAAGCGCCTGTACCGCCGTTAGCAGCAACGCCGGCACTCCCTGTGCTGTTCCCATAACATAAGACATTGGATTGCGATTGCGTTGCCGACAACGGTGCTGCAGGCTGCGTAATTGTAAAAGTAGTAGAACTGCTGGTACCACAACTTGTGGTTATCGTACACGTCCATTGGCCGGCCGCAAGGCCTGTAGCGGTCCTTGTACCGTCGCCTGCCGGGTTACCCGGGCTCCAATCATAGCTTACCGCTCCGGGAACTGCAGCTACTGTAGCGCTGCCCGTTGCACCTCCGTAGCAAAGTACATTGGTTTGCGTAGCCTGGGTTGCCGTTATTGGCGCGCATTGCCAGGTCATGGTATCGTGCGATACATAACCTGTATTGCCGGATGTAGTTACAACATATTGGTCTATAGCCACATTCGAATTGTTCTGGCCTCCATAGGTTGCCATGTTGATAAATGAAAAACCATTTTGGTAACTCGGATTCATGTTAAAGCCAGAGGATGTAACATCAAAAACAACAACACCGCCAAGCTTTCCGGTAATTGTGACCGGGCTGTTTTGCAGGGCCAGGTTATTGGATGACAGGAACAGCCAAAGGCTTTTGAGCTGGAATGCCGCACCTGTACTGGTAGATATGGTAAATTGTACCGGTACAAAAGCTTTTGCGTAGGTGTCATTGTCGATATAAGCTGTATCGGGGCCGGAGCCATTCCACCCGGTATTAGCGAACATCTTTTGTATGTAAAATTTCCCTCCCGCCTGGGTGGTGATGTTAAATTGCTGCCCGTTATCGTTAAATGTGATCGCGCCCTGGGTCTCTGTCTCAAAGGTCTCCGTTGTCTGTGCACATAAGAATGTGGAAACGAACAGGAGGCAGACGAGTATATAGTAATGTCGCTTCATGATAATGAATTTTACTTTGGTAATACTTGTTTCTTTTTGGGGTAATTTTGTGGCTATGGCCTGGAAGGATAGATCCCTTCAACACAAATGATATAGCTCATGGCCAGGTAAGGGTTCATTAGAGAAAACTCTTTGCCTCCTCCTGTAGTGGGATCAATGGTCACAGTTGTATCGGCAAGCTGCATATCAGGCACTGCGTCAATAAAACCGAAATTGGGTTCAAATGATCTTCCTGTCCCTTTTCCCGGCGCACCAAAGACCGATGTCCTTTTTGGTAAAGGATCTGCGGCATTAGTAGTGCTTACCATAACTTTTGCTGTGTGGGTATGGTCCGGCACATGTGTAGCGTCCAGTATCATTTTTTCTGTCCCGCCATTATCTCCGGGCTTATAAGCTGTCTTCCCTGCTTCGGCTATCGTACCTGCTCCAACAACAGCCCTGCTCCTAAGGTCGGGCAATGCAAATGATCCTGCTCCGTCCCCTCCGTACGTTGTACCAATGAGGCTGAACAAGTCGCCGAACCTGTGTGTCGATAATAGCTGCCCTTCGCAAAACATCCATCCTCTTGGGGCAAAATTGCCCGCAAACAATTTTACAATTCCTGTGTACTCTTCCATGATATTATATTTTTTGTGTTATAAGGCAAAACTAGATCAGCACCTTTCTATAAAATCACGTAGAAATACCTGTTTTTAAATATCCCATTAATTGCAATTTTGCTTAACTTGCACTACGCTATAATTTATTTAAAAGGAAAAGTAGTACAGACAACCAGTATAAACCACTAAATAAAAAGACATGCTTAAAGATGAACTAGCAGCAAAATTCGACAACAGGATCGAATTGGAAACCGCCCAAAACTGGGCAAAGAAATGGCGTGAAGGTAAAGAGGGCTACATTTTTCACAGCCAGGTGAAAGGCTTCCTAATACCTATTGAAGGATTAAAACACATATTTGATAGCGGAGCAGAGGCTGCCAGGGCATACATTGGAGTTGATGATAACGGAGAGGCCAAGCTAATGTTCGTAGGCACAACGTATAACCATCAAATGCAAACGCATGATGATATGCTGCCAAAATCAGCCCAACCCGGCTTTATTTATGATTTCACCCTGCCATGCCCGCGTGCCTGTGGCTATAACAGCCCTTTGAACGACCTTGAACTATAGTAGAACGACTTTCTAAAAAAATGGAGACATTAAAGATCTTTTCGGGGATCGGCCTTGTGATCCTTTGCATTAATGTCATAATTTACCTTATAGGCTTTTTCAGGAATGAAAAAGCCTATAAATATTTCTCGCTTTATCTTTTGGCAATAGGCGTGGTCCAGTTGATCATGCAGGCCTTTGCGCTGAGAAATCAAAACAACCATTTCCTGTCTAACTATTACCTGTTCTCCCAGTTTATTTTATTGAGCATCTTTTTTTATAACCTTTTCCTTGGGGTCGCAAAAAGAAAGAGCCACCTTATAATGGCCACCTCTGTAATAACGACCATAGGGCTGGTCATACAATACTCCGTTTACCCGGACAACTATTTCACTTTCAACTCGCTGGGCCTGCTCATAACTTCTGTGATCCTCATTGCCTATTCAGTACTCTACCTGTATGAACTTCTTGGTAAAAAGCTGCCATTCCATTTCGTGACCATAGGGCTGTTCATTTACCTTATCAGCAGCGCGCTTATTTTTGCGTCTGCCACATCTCTTGTAAGTATAAATGACGAATTTTACGTGTATATTTGGAATACCAATGCCATTTTGTTCATTATATACCAATTACTCGTATTGTGGGAATGGAAACAACGTTTTTTACCCCGGATAACACACCGGCACTGATCGTCCTGGCTGGCATTTTCCTGATGCTGACCATGGGCATTACCCTATTGCTTTTCTTTTTCTTTTCGAATAGGAAGATCATGCAAAAAGAACTCGAAAAGAAGAACATCGAACTGCAGCACAGCAAAGACCTCCTTTCAGCGACCATTGCAACACAGGAAAAGGAACGTAAAAGGATAGCTCAGGACCTTCATGATGACATCAGTTCCAAGCTAAATGTAGTCTCGCTCAATTGCCACCTGCTATCCATGCAGGGTGTTGAGGCAGAAAAACAAGGAGAGATACTCGGATCGATCATAGAATTATCATCTAAAGCCTTAGAGAATTCCCGCAGGATAGCCCATAATCTTTTCCCACCCGTTTTTGACAAATTCGGCCTCCATGCCGCGATAGAAGAATTATGTTCTGAATTCAACAGCCTCGACAACATAGCCGTTGACTATAGTAGCAAGGTAAATTTTGACAATGCCGATAAAGAAAGGCACATGCATATATTCAGGATATTGCAGGAACTGCTCAGCAACTCCATACGCCACGGCAAGGCTACCAAAATGAGCATCCTGTTCGAAAATGAAGCCGGAAAAACAGTATGCCATTATAATGACAATGGGATCGGGTTTGATGTAAATGCCATAAAACAACAGGCTGGGCTGGGAATGAAAAACATACAAAGCAGGATCGACCACCTAAAGGGCAGCCTTACCACAGACTCGGGAACAGGCCACGGAACAACCACGATATTCAGCTTTTAAAATGAGTACCATAAAAATACTTTTAGCCGATGATGAGCCGTTGTTCAGGAACGGCATCGCATTCCTTTTACAGCGGGAAGCTGACATGGAAATAATTTTTGAAGCGTCGAACGGCATCGAGGTCCTTGACTATCTTTCAGGTTGCACCGTATATCCCGATATTATCATAATGGACCTTAAAATGCCCGGTGTTAATGGTGTTGAAGCTACGGAGGCGGTATGCGAACACTTTCCTTCGATAAAGGTAATAGCACTGACGAGCTATAATACTAAGCCATTCATTGCGAACATGATAAGCACCGGTGCGTCATCTTATCTTGTAAAGAACATTACACCTGATGTTTTGCTTAAAACCATAAGGGAAGTGGCTTTAAAAGGGTATTATTATGATGCTTATGTGTTAGAGGTATTAAAAGAGAACATACAGGCCCCAAAAAGATCAAATTTCAACAACTGGGACCTTACGGCCCGCGAAAAAGAGATCATCAAGCTTATTTGCATGCAGCAAAGTACCAAAGAAATAGCCGACACGCTCTTCATAAATTACCGTACCGTTGAGGGTCACCGTAATAACCTGCTGCTCAAAACACAATCGAAGAACATGGCAGGCCTGGTCGTATTCGCGCTCCAGAACGACATCCTCAAACTCGAGGACATAATAGTGTGATCCATCGCAGATGACTTAGTTTAGTCATAAGTCATATGAAAATTAAGCTATATAGCATTGTGCTCAATGAACTTCAGCTTAAGGGTCAGGTACGTTACCGTATATTTTGCTTTCAGCAGATCATATTCGGCGGTGAGCAATTGGTTCTTTGAGGCCGAAAAAACAACAGCTTCGATCAGGCCGTGCGTAAATTTTGCCTGCGCTGCAGTAAATGACCTATCAGCATACGTTCGCGCCTTTTCAAGCTTTTGGGCTATTTCCCGCGCCTGCTGCAGTTTTGCTATTTCCTGTTCTATGAGCTGGCGCAGCTTTATCTTTTCCTGTTCTGCCTCCACGGTCTTTTTTTTGTATTCGATCTTTGCCACCTGCACATCCCTGTGGTTGCGCAACCCATTGAATATGGGTACATTCAGCTGTACGCCTACGTAGTGGTTCTTATTATCGTCGAGCTGTGTCCAGAAAGGGTTTACGCCCTGCGTGCCTAAACCGTTCAGCGGAAGGTAGTAAAATGACGAGTAACTGTAATAAGCCCCCAATACAGGCAGGTATTTATTTTTCTGCATTTTCATTTCCTTCCTTGCAATGTCCTCCGCCAGCTGTGCCGAAACTATGGCGGGATAGTTTTTCAGGGCATTTTCGTATACCGGATCGCTATTTTCGGCGAAAGCCTCTGCATAGCCTTTAGTATCCAGTGTCATAGCATCGGGCGAAAGCCCCGTGGCATTCATCAGTTGGATCAGCTGCAATTTTCTGTTATACAGCAATTGCCTGGTCTCAATGATGCCGTTCTCCTCAAGTGCATAGCTCACCTGCATGTCATACAGGTCGCTTTTGGGCCTGCTGCCCAGTTCTGCCTCCTTTTCTATCCTTTTTAAATTATACACCGCGTTCTCAAACTGCGCCAGCTGTACCTTTAGCAGTTCCTGGGTATACAGCGCATTGAAATAATTCTCCATGATGCTGAGCGAATACTCCGTTGCTGTGGCTTCCTTGTCGGCATTAGCCCTGAGCACCGCCAGCTTGTTGCGGCGTGCCTGTGTAAACACATTCAGGTCAAGCAACGTAAGGGAAGCATTTAGTGAAAAATTGTCCGTCTGGATATTGCTGCTTACCCTGTTATTGGTCGCAGGGTCAATGGTCGACCCTATGCTGTAGTTATGGCTCGCAGAAAAGTCTACCTTCGGCAAAAAATCCATGCCAGGGCTCCGGTAGGTAGCCTTTGCGCTGACGATGTCCAACTCCCTCAGCTGGATATCAAGGCTGTTTTTCCTCCCCTCGTCCAGGCACCGCTGTAATGTCCATACTTCCTGCGAAAAAGCAGCAACAGGAAACAGCATTATATATAGAATAATCTTTAGCTTCATGGCACATTCCGTTAAGGCTGTGGGTACTCCTGCCCCACAGCCGGTATTATTAACTAACTTCAGATCCTTATTCGTACTTAAGGTATTTCAGCACCTCGACCCTTGTAGCGGCATAGGTCTTAGACAGCACTACCACCAGCGTAAGGGCCATCAGCGCGCAGAAGCTCACCGCGAACGGCAGCCACGACACCGGCAGCCTGTATGCAAAATTGTCGAGCCACATATCCAGCAGCAGCCAGGCCGGCACGAACGCTATGGCAAAACCAACAATGCAAAACACCACGTACTGCTGTGAAAGCTCTTTTAAAAGCGTAGCTGTTTCGGCACCCAGGGTCTTGCGTATGGCGATCTCCTTCATGCGGCGCTCTATGTTGAACGATGCCAGGGCGAACAACCCGAACAGCGCTATCACGATCACCACCACATTGAGCAGCGAGAACAGGTTGCGCTGCTGCACATAGCTGTGGTAGGTACGCTTAAAATTCTTGTTGATAAAGTCGTACGTGAACGGAAAGTCGGGGTCTATCTCCTCACGCCAAAGCTTTTCTATAGCGGCTATGGCAGCTTCGGTATGCTGCGGGTCGATCTTTATGTAGATGTTGTGGGCGTTTTGCAGCATCCAGTCCACCGTTTTGTAATGATAAATTATGACAGGCATTATCTTTTCCTGCGGTCCGTTGATATGGAAATCTTTTGTAACCCCAATTATCTTGAACTTGATGCCATCCTGCCATTCTACATAGGAATTCATCGGGTCTTTGATACCCATGAATTTTACCGCGGCCTCATTCAGTATTACCGAACTAATGGTATCCTCTGCGAATTTCGGTGACAGAGTGCGACCCTCCTTCATTTCCACCTCAAGCATTTCCAGCAGATTGTAGTCGGTCACCATGTTCTGCATCGAATAAAACTGGCCATTATAGCCATAGCTGGTATAAAAGCTCGTCCCCTCGCCCACTCCGGCTGTATTGGCCGATACCATCTCCACTCCTTTTATGGCAAGCAGCCTGTGTTTGATGTTCATATACTTGTTCGCCACTATCTTTTTAAATCCGGGCACCTTAAAATCATAGGGGTTGCGGTAATATACCGATATCACCTGATCGGCCTTAAAGCCGGGATCTTTAGTGATCAGGTGGTTTACCTGGCTGTATACCACATACGATCCTATGATGAAGAACGATGCTATGGCAAACTGCCCCACCAGCATGGCATTACGAAGCCAGATCCCTTTTTTGCTGCTGCCAATGGTTCCGCGCAATACCTGCACCTCTTTAAAACCTGACACATAAGCCGCCGGGAATACCCCTGCCACGAGAACCACTGCAATAAAAACACCAACCAGTTGCAACAGGAAATAGCTGCTTTCCATGACAAGGCTTTTGCGGAGGAACTCGTTATAATACGGCAGTGATACCTCAACCACTACCAATGCTATGAGTATGGCAAAAAAGGTGGTTACCATCGACTCGAACACGAATTGGGTTACCACATCGCGTTTAGATGCCCCAAGCACTTTGCGTACGCCTACTTCCTTCGCCCGCTTTATGGCATTGGCAGTCGCCAGATTCACATAATTGGCTATCGACATGATAAGGATCAGTACGGATAGCCCCACCATGATCAGCAGCAGCTGGTAATTGCCCTTGCTTTCAGGTACATCGCCGGCATGGGTGTGCAGCCTGATATCTTTCAGCTGTTCTAAATATACATTTATCGAACCGAACCTTTTGATATACTCCTCTACCGATATCCCGCCGTTTTGCGCGTTCCTTTTGGTATCGTTCTCCAAATACAGCGCCTCGATCTTTTTTTCGACCGATGAGGCATCTTCCGGGCGGGCCAGCTTCATGAACAGTGCGAACCTGAAGTTGCCCCAATTATTTTCATTCTCCTTAAGCTTCGCGTCAATGCGATTGGTTACCATGTCGGGCATGTACGACGACTTGCCTGTAATTTGATATACACCGGTTATGGTGAACGGTTTGTCTTCATATGTTACTTCTCTCCCAAGCACATCGGCAGTACCGAACAGCTTTATTGCAAGTTGGTCGCTTATAGCGATGGACGTTGGGCTAAGGGCTTTTTTGGGATCCCCTTTCACAAATGGAAATGGAAAAAACTCAAAAAATGTAGCCTGAGCGTCTACCACTTTTTCGGCCATGACCTTTTTGCCATCGCTCTTAAGTATGTTGCTGTTGTACCAGCCTGACATGTAGCAGTGGCTCTTTACCTCGGGTATCGTGCTAAGGGCATTTCCCAAAGCATCAGAGCTGGAACCCCACACTTTATCTTCCCCAAGGTCGGAAACCGAAAAGAAGATGTGTTCCTTACCGGGATTCCAGGTATTATAGCTTTGCTCGTCGTTCCAGTACAATATGGCGAATATCAGTCCTGCGATACCAAGGCTTATGCCTAGCACATTCAGCGCGCTGAACAGCTTGTTAGCCTTTACATGGTATAAGTATACCTTTAACCAGTTCTTTACCATGGCTATTCGTATTTAAGATAAGTTAGTACATCTACCCTTGTAGCCACATAAGCCCTTGACAGCACAACCGCCAGTGTAAGGGCCATTAGCACGACAAAGCCGATAATGAACGGCACTACCGACATCTCTATCCTGTAAGCGAAATTATCCAGCCACATATCCAGTAGCATCCATGCCGGCACAAAGGCCACTATGAACCCAACGATGCAAAACAACACATACTGCAATGACAGTTCTTTCAGCAGGGCACTGGTCTCTGCGCCAAGGGTCTTGCGTATGGCAATGTCCTTCATGCGGCGCTGTATGCTATATGATGCCAGGGCGAACAAACCGAAGAGCGCTATCAGTATCACCACGAAATTCAGGAGCGAGAACAGGTTCCTTTGCTTCACATATGATTCGTAGCTTTTCTCGTAATTTTTATTCACGAACTCATAGCTGAACGGGTACTCAGGATCTACTTTCGATGTCCAGAACTTTTCAATATCGGCTATGGTCTGCTCCATATCATCTGCCGACACCTTTATGTATACTTCGTTCAGGTTGTATACCATCCAGTCAATAGTCTTAAAATGGAAAAAAGCCATTGGTGGTATCTCTACATGCGGGCCATAGAGGTGGAAGTCTTTTACTACGCCGACAACTTTCAGCTTTTGCTCATTCCAGTCCACTATTTTTCCCACCGGGTCATTCTCCTTCATCATCTTCATTGCCGTTTCATTAATGAGCATGGTATCAATGGTGTCCGATGCTATTTTTTCTGAAAGCTGCCTTCCCTGTGCCATTTTAACCTGTATCATGTCGAGCATGTCAAAATCTACTGCAATGTTTTGGGCCTGTACCAGCTGGTCTTTATAATCAAAACCCGATGATGAATGGGAACTGCTGCCAAGTGAAAATGCACCGCCTGACACTCCCTCTACACCTTTTATCTTGCTAAGTTCCTGCTTCAAGGTCTCGTAATGGCTGTACATTACTACAGGATCGTCATTTTGCGGTATCCTGTAGAATATCTCTATTACCTGGTCGCCTTTAAGGCCAAGGTCTTTATTACTCGTGAATCGTACCTGTTCATATACAATGTAGGAACCCGTAATGAAGAATGCCGCGATCGCAAATTGCAGGATGAGCATACCGTTGCGCAGCCATGCCCCGCTTTTGCTGCGGCCAAAGTTTCCTTTAAGTACTTTAAGGGCCTCAAAGTTGGCAACATACACCGCCGGGAAAATGCCGGCAACGATCACCACGATGAAAAATATCACTATCAATTGTATGTAAAACTGGCCGCTGCTCAGTTCGAGCGACTTGTCCAGAAATTCATTGTAGTACGGCAATGCCAGTTCTACAATGACAAGCGACAAAATAATGGCGACCAATGCCGTCAGGATGGTCTCAAAAATAAATTGTTTTACAATGTTGCCTTTTGAGGCGCCAAGTATTTTGCGTATACCTACTTCTTTGGCCCGTCTAATGGCGTTGGCGGTAGCAAGGTTCACATAATTTACAACTGAAAGTACCAGGATGAGCACCGACAGCCCCGACATGATGAGCAGGAACTGGTAGTTGCCCCTGCCTTCGGGCATACCGCTCACAACAGATCGCAGCCTTAGGGTGGAAAGTGGTTCAAGTATAGCCTTCATCGTACCTTCCTTTTTAATATAATCCTGAATCGATACCCCTGCATGTTTAGCATTTGGTTTGGTACGGTTATCCATATAGATATTGTCTATCTTTTGGGTAACTGCTTCGGCATCATCCGGCGATTTCAGCTTTAGCATAAGGCCGAAATTAAAATTGCCCCACTGGTCCTCATTGCCCTTCAGCCTTGTCTCCTCCATCAGGTTGGTCACTGCATCAGGCTCAAACGACGATTTCCCCGGAATGCGGTACACGCAGCGTACTATAAGCTTCCTCCCGGAATAGCGTACCTCTTTACCCACTGCTTTTTCATTCCCGAAAAGGTTTTTAGCCACCTTTTCCTCCAGCGCGATGCTCCTGTTATCGGGAAGCCCTTTTCCAATACTTCCCTGAACAAATTCAAAAGGGAAAAGATCAAAGAAATTCGCCTGCGCGTCGAGTATGTTTATCTGCTGCTTTTTTTGCCCATAGTGTACCATTTCATAATAGTACCACTCGTTGAAATAGCAATATTGCTCCACTTCCGGAACATCCTTTATGTACCTGGACAGAGGGTATACATTGTGCGACCATATCCTGTCCTGCCCAAGATCGGTAGACATGGCAAAAACTACGTCCTTCTCCGGATTCCATTGGTTATAGCTGTGCTCGTCGTTCCAGTACAGGATACTGAACACCAGTCCCGCCACGCCTATACTCAGCCCCAATATGTTGAGCGAAGTAAAGAACAGGTTGTTCTTGGTGTTGTATAAATATATCTTCAGCCAGTTCTTTAACATGGTTGATCGTTTTTAATTTGTGATTGATTTTGAATGATGATCGAACTTTGCTGTTAATTGGTCACCAGCACGTCTACGTTCCTGCTGTTCTGCCTTTCGCTCATGATCATGCCGTCTTTCATGATGATGGTACGTTGCGAGAACGAAGCATCATAGTCAGAGTGCGTTACCATTAATATCGTCGCGCCGTTGGCATGCAGGTCGGTAAGCAGCTCCATTACCTCGTTGCCGTTCTTGCTGTCCAGGTTCCCTGTAGGCTCATCGGCCAGTATTATCTTCGGGTTGGTTACCAGGGCCCTTGCCACGGCGGCCCGTTGCTGCTGCCCTCCCGATAGCTGTTGCGGATAGTGCTTCAGCCTGTGTGATATGGCCAGCCTTTCGGCAATGGCTTCCACCTTCTTTTTGCGTTCGCCCGCGGGCACTTTATTGTATATTAGCGGAAGCTCGATGTTATCGTATACCGAAAGCTCATCAATAAGGTTAAAGTTCTGGAACACAAAGCCAATGTTCTCCTTGCGTATCTTCGCCCTTTCGGTTTCCTTTATCCCAACGATCTCCTGGCCCGACAGCTTGTAGCTTCCGCCCGAAGCGCTATCCAAAAGGCCCACTATATTGAGCAGCGTCGACTTGCCGCAGCCCGAAGCGCCCATTACTGTTACAAATTCGCCCTGTTTTATTTCCAGCGTAACCGAGTTCAGCGCTTTGGTCTCCACTTCTTCCGTACGGAATGTTTTTGAAAGGTTTTCTATCTTAATCATGTCTTTATGTCGTTTTATTATTTATAGTTGTTATTTCTCAAAACTGTCTTCGGCATACTGTACCCACTGGTGCTGTGGTATTTCAGCATCAAGATAGTAGTCAGGCTGAATGCCTTTGTCATCTATTGCCATATCAGGGATGCGCAGCGATCTCGAAAGGCAATACCTCAATATGATGCCACACGGCGAAGTAACGGAGTGCATGTTCGAAATATCCAGTACTCCTGCTGTTGTAGTGCCAAACAACTTGGTCTTGCTGCTTTGTTTTGCGGCCAACAAAAACTGTTCGCTCGTACTGCCATTGCCTTGGTTTATCAAAATTGCGACATTTTTTGGAAAAGGATGTACGGTATCAAGTTTTTGAACATATACCGTTTCGTCATTCCAGCCTACATATCCGCCCATGTTATCATTCAGCCTTTTTATCATTACATTTACCTCCGTTTTTTCTTCTTCCGATATCCCCTCTTCGGCAAGATATTCCTGCATGCGGGCATTGTTGAGCGGAGTAGACAGGAACTGCGTGGCCACTACCCGTATCGGGTTGGTATACAGGAACGGAATGATCTCTGCATAACTTCCGTCCGATCCGCCACCGTTATAACGGATATCCACAACAAGGTTTTTGGTTTTCAATATCTTGTCGCTGTTAGCTGCGATCACGCTGTCGATCGCTTTTTTATTACTCCCATCGAACGAAGGTATCCGGAGCACCAGCGTTTTATCGGAATATTGCTGCATTATGGGGCCATTGGTATTTATAAGCTCAAGGTAGCTTTTTACCTGGGGTGTATCCTGCAACTTTGGATCATCCCTCTTCAGCGTAAAACCGCCGAGTGAGATCGTGTTGTTTCCGATCATTTTTACATCGTCCAGCTTGTATTCCGAATAGTTGCGCAGGTAATACACGCCGCCCATTTTTTTACCATCGGTATCCAGCCTCAGCTTGATCTGGTTCTTCTGCCAAACTGTATTTCCCCCATCAAGGATAAACCCAATATAGCCTGTACCTTGCTTCAAAATTGCAATGGTATAAGGCTCACTTTTCCAGATACCTTCGTAGCCGTCCTGCTTAATTCCTGCAAGGTACTTTTTTAACTGTTTGTCAGTGCCTTTGTACTTTTCCCAGTTGGGTTTTGCCTCGGCTACAGGCTGAACAGGTGCCTGCTGTGTATTATCGCGCACCATATCAATATCGATGTGGCCACTGCGGAAAAACTTCAGCCAGTCATAAAGCGCGTACAGGCAGTCATCCGTACTTGTAATAGCTTTTACTTTTTCGGCGAATGCCTCATTGTGCTTTTGGTAGGCAGCTTCACCTTTCCTGTCCAAGGCGAATTTAAAACCGGCGTCGTTCTCCTCAAAAGTTTTCTTTACCCAGTTAAAGTTGTCGGTACAGGAGCAGTCCTGGGCATAAATGGTTGCTCCTAAAAAAAGCAAAGTGATCAAAATGGCCTTTTTCATGTTGTGTTAAATTCGTTTTTTGATTGATGATTGATTTTATTTTGATTGATTTGATTGATGATCGAACTCCTACATCTGCTTCCATCGTGCTTTGTACGACCCCGATGTATCCTTCCCGCGGAAATTAACCTTGTAAATTGTGCCTCCCGACAGCTTCAGCCGTACCGTACCGTTTTGCGAAACGGTGACCGACTTGACGAACAATTCCTTACCCTCATCGTCCGTCACTTCCATTTGCAGCTCACCCTTTTTTACCGTTAGGGTATAATCCAGCTCAATTTCAGTATCCTGTGCGGAGGTTATGGTGATGTAGGTGAGCCCGCTGTAAAATTTGTATGTAGCCTCTGTAAAGTCTTCGCCGTTCACGTTTTTCCATTTCTTGTCTTTTACGGGCTGTACAAAATACGTCCCTGATGAATGGATCGCCACCCGCTCCTGTGCCATGGATCTGAATACCGACACAATTGTGATCACTACTACTAAAATGAATTTGTACATAACTGCTATTCTTCAAAGTTTAAAATTTCTGTTTCCTTATAGTTCGCATACGATGATGTCACTACCCTGTCGCCCTGCTTTAGCCCGCCCAGCACTTCGTGGTACAGCGGGTTTTCACGCCCCAGCTTTATCTCGCGGCGTTCGGCTTTGTCGCCATTTACCACAAATATCCATTTGCCTGCGGTCTCCTCGTTGAACCTCCCTTTTGGCAGTACCAGCGTTTTTTGCTTTTCAGAAAGCATTAGCCTAACGCTGAAGCTAAGGCCCTGCTGCAATGAGAGTTCTTTATCTCCTTTAAAATTCAGTTCCACGGTAAAGCGGCCACTGCGTATCTCGGGGATCACTTTGGTTACCACCACATCGATCATTTCCCCCTTAAAGTCTACTTTGCCCTTTTGGTTCTCGCTTACACGCGGAAGGTAATATTCATCCACCTCAGCCACAAGCTTGTAGCCTTTCATCACGTCTATTTTTCCAATGCTTTCCCCCGCCTGGTAGCTTTTACCCAACACGGGCTCAAAAGAAGTAAGCCTGCCTGCAAGTGGCGCGGTAACTAAAAAATTCTTTTTGTTGGTGCGCAGTATGTCGAGGCTTTTGTACATGATGGCCTGCGATCCTGATATCTGCGCGATCTGTATCCGGTTGGCTTGCTTTTCCCTCTGGATGCTCTGCTGGATAATGTTTTTCCTTTCTTTCTGGAAGCGGAAGTTCTCCTGTGTTTTCTCCCATTCATTTTTAGACAGTATCTCCTGGCTGTACAACTTCTCATTAAGGTCATATAAATTTTTGGCATCTACATAATCGTGTTCTATCGCCACAAGGTCCTTCATCATGCCCAGCTCCTGGTTGCGCAGGTCGAGTTTGGCTTTGTTAAGGTTATTTATCTGCTCAATGATCGAGGTTTCCTGCGTTACATACCCTAATTCGGTGTTCGGGTTATACAGCCTCGCCAGGGGTTGGCCTTTTTCTACATGGTCGCCATTGCCTACGAATATTTCCTGTATAGAACCGCCCTCGATCACGTTCAGCAGCATCGAGTTCAGTGGCTCTGCCTTGGCCTGGAATACAATGAAGTCCTCAAAGTAATCGCTCTCTACGGTCTTAACGGTTATCTCGCCTTTTTTTACGGTAAGGCTCCTTTTTTTGGTCGCTGCCGAATAGCCAAAGTAGCACAGGAACAAAAAAACCGGCGCTGCCAGCAGCAGATATTTATTTTTTTTACTTTTACGATTGATGTTGGTGTCCATTGCATTTGTTTGGTATACGATAATGCAAATTCGTGCCACGCATTTAAAAACTATAACCAACTGAAATACAAAAGCTACCTAAAACCATGAGGATTGCATTATGTCCGTTTTCGGACAGTGTTCGTCCGAAACTGTACACTCCATGAAAAAAACACAAGCCGGCATATTGGTAATAGATGATAAAGAAGACATCCTTTTTGCCGCAAAAATGGTTTTAAAGAAGCATTTTGAGGAGATACATACCCTTGCCGACCCTAAAAAAGCGCTTGCCCTGCTGTCAGAAAACAGGATCGATGTGTTGCTCATGGACATGAACTATAGGATAGGTTTTGAAGATGGCCGCGAAGGCATTTACCTGCTGAAAGAGATAAAAGCCTTTTCGCCAACTACGGTAGTGATCCTGATGACCGCCTTTGGTAAAGTGGAAACTGCTGTGGAAGGATTAAAACTGGGCGCATTCGACTACATACTGAAGCCGTGGGACAACGACAAGCTCATAGCCACCGTAAAGCAGGCTGTCGCTGAAAGCAGGCGCGAACGCAAACAGGAACAGGCTAAGCCGAAAGAGTCGGTTTTCATAGGAGGGTCGCCTGCCATAAAACGCGCCTACTCACTGGCAGAAAAAGTAGCCGCCACCGATGCCAATGTGCTTATACTGGGCGAAAATGGGACAGGAAAATCAGCCATGGCGCGGCACATCCACCAAAGATCACAGCGGGCCGCACAGCCTTTCGTACACGTAGATCTCGGTGCACTGAACGAGAATATTTTTGAGAGCGAGCTGTTCGGCTATGCCCGTGGCGCGTTTACCGATGCAAAGGCCGATACGCCCGGGCGCTTTGAACTGGCAGATAAGGGTACCATATTTCTCGATGAGATAGGCAACGTGCCGCTACACCTGCAATCCAAGCTGCTGCAGGTGATACAAAATAAGCAGGTGACCAGGCTTGGCGAAGCAAAGGCCCGCCCGGTAGATGTGCGCATCATCACCGCTACAAATGCAAGCCTGAAAGCGCTTACGGCAGCACGCGAGTTCAGGGAAGACCTGTACTACCGCATCAATACCATGGAGATACTCCTGCCGCCACTACGGGAGCGCCGTGAGGATTTGGCCCCGCTGGCACAGTTCTTACTCGATGCCATGGCCGGTAAATACGAACGCGATACCCTTGTTTTTGCACCCGATGCGCTAAACCAAATCGAAAAGCATGCCTGGAACGGAAATATCCGCGAGATGGAGAACCGTATAGAGCGCGCCGTGATACTGTCTGATAACGGTATGATCAATGTTTCCGACCTCGACCTCGATATCATCATTGAAACCGAAGTTTCGCAGGATATCCAATTATCGGACATGGAAAGGACCGCCATAGAACGCGCGCTGCAAAAACACGGCAACAACATCAGCAAAACGGCTGAAGAACTTGGCCTCTCGCGCGCGGCACTCTACAGGAGGATGGAAAAATATGACATGAAATAAAAATACATGAAGTCCTTAAAAATATACCAGCTCTTTTTTATCAGGCTGCTCCTCATCATGACGGCAGCAGGCATTGGCATTTATTCACTGGCACTGGGGCTGCCCTATACAGCCTTCTTCTGCCTCCTTGTTACCGTACTGCTGTTGGCCGAGTTATTCTCTTTCATAAAGAATACCTATCTGTTTTACGACAAGGTGCTTTCGGCCATATTAAATAACGATTTTTCAGCCGATTTTTCAAGGCATAGCAATTTCGACAATTATAAAAACCTTTTACGCCTGTATGACACCCTCAAGGAACGCCAAAATGAGCAGGCTACCAAAGACCTGGTATACCGCACTATCCTTAATACCATCGAAACGAGTGTACTTATCCTTAATAAGAACGGCGATGAATGGGCCATATTCCTGATGAACGATCATTTTTCGGACCATTTCAGTACGCCAAAGGTCTCCAAATGGAAATACCTCCAAAACCAATTGCCTGCGCTTTGCAACATTATCGAGGAACGCGATTTCAGGGATCTCAGGACATCGGTACAGATAAGCCTGGGCGGTGGGGAGAGCCAGACCTACATGCTGCAAACGTCGCGAAGCACCACCTTTGGGCAGGAATATTACATTGTGATGCTCGACTCCATACAAAAGGTAGTAGCCAAAAAAGAAAAGGACGCGTGGATCAACCTCATGAAGGTAATATCGCACGAGCTGATGAACTCCATTACCCCGATACGTTCCCTAACGCAGAACATGAATGAGCTCGTAGCACAGGATACCCTGAGCCGCGAGGACATGGAAGACATTCGCGAAAGCGTACACACCATGATACACCGCAGCGACCACCTGCAAAGCTTCATAGAAAGCTACCGCAAATTGGCTATGCTACCATCACCCGACAAAAAAAGGGTGGAGCTGAAAAGCCTGCTGGACAGTTCGCTCGCCGTGATGGCCCCCATTTTCAAAAAAGCGGGCATAACAGTAAATAATGATGCCACCCAGAACCGATGGATCATGGCCGATGCCAGGCAAATGGAGCAGGCGCTCATTAACCTCCTCACCAACAGCATGTATGCTCTCGAGGGCAGCGACAGGAAAGAGATAACCATTGCTGCTGAAGTGAAGAACAACCGTACCTTCGTTACTATAAGCGATACAGGACTGGGTATCGATAAAGAGATCGAGGATAAGATATTCCTGCCGTTCTTTACCACCAGGCCCGATGGCGCGGGCATTGGCCTGACCCTGTCCAAGAACATTATTGAAGCACACGGCGGCTACCTCAGCTTTAAGAATGAGGGTAGCGGGGCCACATTTATTATCAGCCTTTTATAATTAATGCAATGCCCGTAACCGACATTTAAAATAACTATAACACAGTGCTTTTATTTTTTGGAGTACCTTTAAGGTTAAACATTAAAATAGTACCCATGGACACAAATACATCCCCTACCCACAGCGTTGTCTTAAAATATACCCTTGACAGATCTGACGACATAGCGCTTAACTGCGACCACTGGACACCAACGGATTTCGCTGGCGCCATAGATTCAGGGCTGCTGATATATGAAGGGCTGCTTGAGGCCGGCAGTGCTATAAATACCCCAATTCAAGGCGCTGACACGACCACTGTTTTCATATATGCCGACATACCGGAGATCAGCCATCCGTTTGAGATCGAAAACTTTTCTCAGTCTCTTGTTGATGCCCTGCAAAGCGGCGCATGCTCTATCGAGGTAAACAGCCACCATACCGTTGTAATTACCATTAAGGTCAACATTGCTAATAACAACTAATCCCACAGGAATAACGATTGATCGTATTTGATATTCGCAATGAACATAAAAAAAAGGGAGCCGAAGCTCCCTAAATTATTTTATGTTGCTATTATTTCAGTTCATAGCTAATGTTCACGTTCGCTGTAACTACGATCTCACCTACTGCAAGCGTTTCCATGGGAGCACCGTCGGCCATCGTTTTAAACTCGGCACGCATCATTGGTACAGGGTAATAGGTTTGTGTGTTATCGGTAACTAATAGGGCTTTACCTACAGCCTGTCCCAACGCGCCCGCATAATCCCCGGCTTTCTTTTTAGCATTGGCTATAGCTAAAACCCTTGCTTCGCTGTCATACTGGGCCTGCTTTGACGTACGGAACTCTACACCGTTGATGTTGTTGGCACCGGCATCTACTACACCCATCATTAGGGCATCGTATTTAGAAAGGTCCTTCAGGTGGATAACGATCTGCTGGCTAGCTACAAAGCTGTATTTCTTTTTATCGTAATCATAGTTCCTGTTCAGGCTTACCCTTTTGGTCTGGTAGTCCTTCTCAGGCACTTTCGCCCCTTTCAGGTATTTGATGATTGCATCGATAGCCGCATCGTTCTTTTTCTTTACATCATTGGCATCAGAACCTGTGTTCTCTACGCCAATGGTTATTACCGCCTCATCGGGGGTTACATATACTTTTCCCTCGCCCGATACATTGATCTGCGGGATCTGTTTCTCCTGAAGGGTCTGGGCGTTGGCCATCATGCTTACGGTGGCGAACAATACAAGTGCAATTCTTTTCATGATATTTATTTTTTGATTTTGATTATTGTTCAGATTTCAAATTACGTGCCAATTATAGCTTGCCCATCTTCGCCATTACGAACAAAATGATGATGGGTACCGCCAACACAATGACTACAAACGTATTATGCTGAAAAATTTCCGGCATTCTTGAAAGGGTAATGGCATACCCGCCAATAGCCCCACCAAAGTGTGCGGTATGCCCGATGTTGTCCCTCTTAACCTTCATGCCATAAATGGAGAACAGTAGGTAAAAGATGCCATAGAGATATCCGGGAATAAAGAAATTGATCTTCATTTCCGGATATATCAGGATAGCAGAAAACACCACCCCAACCACCGCACCTGATGCTCCGAGCGCGGAGTAATGGTATTCATTTTTATGGAAATAAAGCGTGAGCAGGTTGCCCGCGAAAAGGCTGACAAAATATACTATTAAAAAACCTACGGTCCCTAATGCGCCTATGACCCAGGGGGCAAAGAAAAACAGCGTGATCATATTAAAGATCAGGTGGGTCATGTCAGCATGGAGGAAAGCAGAAGTGAACATCCGGTACTGCTCACCTGCCCTGATAGCACCAATATGGAACAGGTACTTTCTCTTGAAAGCTTCGTCGTTAAAACCTTTATAACTCACTATCGCGTTGATGGCTATCACCGCTATCAATACCAGATCTGTATCCATTGTTTTGTATAGAAATTGTAAAATTAGTTATTGCGCGCAAACTGTGCGTTAATTATCTTACAAACTTTAAGTCGGGAATAAAAAGTATATTTGCATAAAAATTACAGCATGCAGCTTTTAGCCTACGCGCTCGCATACCCCATACTACGTTTTATATCCATACTGCCTTTTTGGGCACTGTATTTCCTTTCAGATTGTACTTACATACTGCTGTACCGTATCATCGGGTACCGCAGATCGACCGTGCGAAAGAACATGGCACTGGCACTACCGCATTTGTCAGAGAAAGAACGCCGTGAGGTTGAGAAAAAGTCGTACAGGCACTTTTGCGATACTTTTTTTGAAATGGCCAAATCGCTTAGTATTACTGATAAGCAGATACGGCAGCGCTTTACATTCACCAATATGGAGCTTGCCCACGAGTATGAAGATAAGGGCAAAAGCGTGGTTGTCCTTATAGGCCATTACGGCAGCTACGAATGGCTCCTCTCCATGAACCTGCATTTCCATACGTTCAAAGGCATCGGTATTTACAAAGCCGTCCGCAATAAATACTTCAACGAGTTGGTAAAGCGCATACGTCGCAGGTTTGGCGCAGAGCTTATTGGGACCAAGAGCATCATTCCGGCCATGCGCAAAAATGCCCGTGAGGGAATAAAAGGTTTTTACGGTTTTATCAGCGACCAATCGCCC
Source organism: Flavobacterium sp. (assembly GCF_052437795.1). Taxonomy (GTDB): domain Bacteria; phylum Bacteroidota; class Bacteroidia; order Flavobacteriales; family Flavobacteriaceae; genus Flavobacterium. Next base: position 39,940 of record NZ_JBQVPA010000007.1, on the reverse strand, counting down.
AAAAGCCAAAGTATCATTTACTACGGTAAATTCTTTGGGGTAGAAGTGCCAATGCAGGTGGGCGGCGAGATATTAGCCAAAAAGCTCGACATGAACGTGATGTTCGCCCGTGTGGAAAAAGTAAGCCGCGGCCACTACCAATGCACTTTTGTAGCTTTGGAGGGAAGCCCGAAGGAGTATCCGAACTTTGCCGTGACCGACTGGTTCATGAAACTGCTTGAGGAACAGATAATCGAAAAACCGGAGTATTACCTTTGGACCCACAAAAGGTTCAAGCACCGCAAAAAAGACACTGACAATAAAGCTACAGCGTAAACCAGTCCTTAATTATCTCATTTACCTCGCCGCCTGAATTGGCATGGGCAAATTCGTTGCTGTTCTTATTATAATTATAGTCCTTAGCCCATTCGGCATGGTTTTGCGCCAGTGCCTCAATGGCATCGCATACATATTGTATCTCGGCGTTGGTAGTCGTTGGGTGTATGGACATGCGTATCCATCCCGGCTTTTGTATAAGGTCCCCCGCCGTGATCTTATCTGTAAGGTAATTAGACATTTCCTGGTCTACATGCAGGAGATAATGGCCGTAGGTCCCGGCACAACTGCATCCGCCACGGGTCTGTATGCCGTAACGGTCGTTCAGCAATTTTACACCAAGGTTAAAGTGCATCCCATCGATATAGAATGATACTACGCCCAGCCTGTTTTTATGCTGCCCGGCAAGGATGTTCAGGTTCGAAATGTTCCCAAGGCGTTCGAACACATAGTCAATGATCTCTTTTTCCCTTTCAAGGATGTTGGCTACACCCATCTGCTCTTTCAGCTTTATCGCAAGGGCGGTTTTTATTACCTGCAGGAAACCTGGTGTGCCTCCGTCTTCCCTTTCTTCAATATCATCTACATATTTATGCTCGCCCCAGGGGTTGGTCCAGCTTACGGTCCCCCCGCCCGGATGATCGGGGATCATGTTCTTGTACAGCTTTTTGTTGAACACCAAAACGCCTGACGTGCCGGGGCCGCCAAGGAACTTGTGCGGCGAGAAGAATATGGCATCCAGATAAGCATCCTTATCTTCAGGGTGCATGTTGATATCAACATAAGGCGCAGAACATGCAAAGTCTACAAAGCAAACTCCGTTATATTGGTGTACCAGCTTAGCGATCTCATGGTATTGGGTTTTTATGCCAGTAACGTTACTGCATGCCGTTACCGATGCTATTTTGAGGGTACGGTCTTTATATTTTTCAAGAAGTTCCTTAAAGCTGTCCAGGCAAATGAGCCCTTCAGGACAGGCGGGTATCACTTCTACATGCGCAATGGTTTCCAGCCATGATGTTTGGTTGGAGTGGTGCTCCATGTGCGATACGAACACTACCGGCCTTTTTTCTTCGGGAACATTAGTATATTTCCTAAGGTTCTCCGGCACTTTCAGCCCCAAAATGCGCTGGAATTTATTGATAACACCGGTCATGCCGCTGCCGGTCGTGATGAGCACATCATCCTCGCTGGCATGCACATGGTGCTTTATGATATGCTTGGCTTCATGGTAGGCATTGGTCATTGCAGTGCCCGAAACAGTTGTCTCAGTATGGGTATTGGCTACAAAGGGGCCGAATTCATTGAGCATCTTCTCCTCGATAGGGCGGTATAATCTTCCGCTGGCGGTCCAGTCAGTATACACGATCTCCTGCTTGCCGAATGGCGAAGTGAATTCCTGCCCTATCCCGACAATGTTTTGCCTGAATTTTGCGAAATAATGCTCCAACTCACTTTTGAGCATCGTATCTGCAGCCTGTAGCATAGTAGTAATGTTTGATTCCTGCAAATGTATCAAAACTTATCGGAAGTAGCATTTCCAAAGGTTTTTTTGCCACGAATTACACAAATTTCACAAATTTTGTTGAGGACCATCTAATCTATATCCCCATCTCTACCTGGAAGCGGATGTACCAGTTTTGCTTTGAGGTATTATCGAAATAGCTGAGTTCATCCAGTGTAAACTCCAACTGCGCCTTGAAGGCGTGTTCCCAAACGTACTTGGTCAGTCCCAGGCTGTATTGTTTCGCATCCGGCGCGAGTGCTGAGATATCTTTATTGGCCTGCTGTGTAGAGAATCGGCCTATCAATTCAAAATTAGACGGAAAGAGGTAGCTGAGCTGGTAATCCATGCCATTGCCTGTAAAGATGTATTCAACATCTGTAGCATCTTCCGGGTTCACGGTGATCGGGTTTTTCGCAACGCGCTGCATGTAAGCCGTCATGAATGCCCAGCCGTCATATTTAAACATGCCGTCGAAGAACAATGACCGCATGTCCCTTTTCTCAAAAAGGTCGTTGCCCAGCTGCCCTCCCGTACGCCTTGCCTTGTTATTGAACTGGTATGCTCCAGAGATCATGACCTTGGGTGTTTGCTCTCGCTTTAGGTCGCCTTCAAAATAAGCGCCATCTTTTGTGAACGCACCGAAAGGGTACAGTTCCGCTTTTCCGGTATAGGCAAGGCCATTATCCGGCTCGTCGGTTGAGTTGCGCCCCTCGCCCATGGTTACTGCACAGCGTAGATTATAGGAGAACTTATCGACCGATTCGTGCTGGTTGTGTACCTGGAAGCCAAAATCCCTGTCGATGTTGAATTTTGCGTTGTTTATGGTCCTGTCGCTTAGCTGCAACCCCCCGGAAGAGTTGACACGCTGGCGGTTCCCCGGAAGTTTGGTTTGCCCAAAACCGAAATTCCAGCTTTTTGTAGGGCGGTAAAACACCACTGCGTCGCGAATTATGTTGAGGTTCTCCCCCTCCTTGACCTCTCCCACATCGCCCGGGGCAAAGGAAAGCTGGATAGCATAAATGAACCGTGGGTCGCCCACATAACCGTCAAAGCGCAGCCGGAGGCGGCGGATCTGCCCATCAATTGCCGACTCTTCTCCCTCTTCCTGAAGATAAGTAGCACGGTTTTGTATCCTGAAGCGGATGTTCATCTGGAAAAGGCTATCAGGCGAGGTAATGCCCAGCCCCTTGCCATAGTTATAATACGGCAGTGCAGAGAGCTTGAGGTCATTGTCGGTCGTGGTTCGCTGTAGAGTGACCTGCGCAGTGGCAGGCAGGAGAAAGAAGATGAACAATAGCGTAATAATGCGTTTCATTCCTGTAGTTGTGTTGTTAGTTGTATTGATGATGCAAACTTAACACATTAATAATTATGACTCAATATTGCTTTACCATTACCTTTGCAAAAAATTTAGGTTATGTCGAACATATACATGGGTTACCATTTTACCATCGAACCCAAAGAGCCGGGCACCGAAATACTGATCGCAGAGCTGGGCGAAACCGCATTTGAAAGCTTCATTGAAACCGAAGAAGGGCTTTCGGCGTATGTACAAAAAGAGTTTTGGAACGAAAATATCCTTGAGGATATCCGGATATTGGATTCGGATGAATTCAGGATAAGCTATACATTTGAGGAGATAGACCAGGTAAACTGGAACGAGGAGTGGGAAAAGAATTTCGAACCGATCGATGTGGACAACACTTGCCGTGTAAGGGCACCGTTCCATGAGAAGAAAGATGTGGAGTATGACATTGTGATCGAGCCCAAGATGAGCTTTGGCACCGGCCACCACGAGACTACCTTCATGATGATACAGCACCTGTTGGAAACCGATGTTGAGAATAAAAAGACCCTTGACATGGGCTGCGGTACTGCCATCCTGGCTATTTTGGCCGAAATGAAAGGCGCCCGGCCGATAGATGCCATTGACATTGACAACTGGTGTTACCTAAATTCCATTGAAAATGCAGAACGTAACAATTGCAGGCATATTTCAGTTTATGAAGGTGATGCGGCATTGCTGGATGGAAAACGTTACGATGTGATCATAGCCAACATTAACCGCAACATACTGCTTAATGATATGCAGGCATATGTGAACTGCCTTAACAAGTATGGAATATTATTGTTGAGCGGTTTTTATGAGGACGACATACCGGCTATAGATGCTTCGTGCAGTGAAAAAGGCCTTACTTTTGTGAAAAAGTTTAGCCGAAATAATTGGGTTTCACTAAAATATGTAAATTAGTACCGTATAAAAACGTTGGAGATGAGCACAAGGGAAAAAGTTTTAGAAGAAGTACTTGTTAAGGAATTGACTTCCCTTAACAACGAGATCGTATTGTATAATGATGATGTAAACACTTTTGACCATGTTATCAATACGCTGGTAAAAGTTTGCAGGCATACCGCCGAGCAGGCTGAGCAGTGTTCGCTGATCGTACATTATAACGGAAAATGTACTGTAAAAACAGGAGAATACAACGATCTGGAACCGCAATGCACGCAATTGCTTGAGGCGGGATTAAGCGCTGAGATCGTTTAATTAAAAATACTTAAATATAAAAAGGATGCCGCAACGATTGCAGGCATCCTTTTGATTTATAGTAAAAGATGTTATTGTGCAGATCCTACTCTAATATATGTGTCGATCTGGTATACGGTAGCGCTGCCTTCCTGCTCCATGTAAATAGTTTTGGTGCGAAGTTGTGTCTCGGTTAGCTCCTCGATCTTGAATGATTCAAATTCTTCTCCTTCGCCTACTGTTAATGTCTCACCATTTTTCATATACGTTTCAGTACGCACTACTTCATCACAGTTGTTATCACCGTTATAAACTACCCATTTGTATACACCATCCTCAAGGAATTCTACATAGTCCTTACTGCAACCTTCAGAATGAGTATAATCCTCTAGTGTTTCCTGCTCCATTACCCTAAAGCCTGTTTTCTCATGTTGCCATTTTCCTCCTATTAGTGATGCGGAAAATTGTGTGCTATTGCTATCATCATCACTACATGATGTAAAGGCGAAACCTGCTGCAACAAATGCTAATAATAGTGTAAACTTTTTCATTTCGTTAGATATTAAATTATTTTAGTTTTGATATTGGAACAAAATTATGGCCGGAAATAACGGTAAAAAACTAAAAAACAGTTAATTAGTTTTACTTTAACATCATGAAGAATGTACTTTTAACATTCAAAACACTTAAAATCAAAAACTTAAAATGCTTTTGAATTTTTAAAAATAAAACTCGATGTTGATCAAACTAATAATTATTTAACATATTAAATATTTAATATGTGAAAACAAAATAAAAAATTATGTTATGGTCATTTGTTAGGCCAAGATAATCATTGATGTGTCTGGAAAAATACTACAACAAAAGTTAGATCAGTACTTTTTTAACTATACATTACCACAACATTTGCTGTCTCTTAACGATTTTGTGTCAATGTAGAAAAAGCGTTATTTTCATTTATATCTTTGTATTGATTGAGTTTTTCGGAATTAACGATATGAAAATTATAGCGTTAATTTTTTGTATAGTTTCTATATAGTAAATTTGTTACATCGTTTTCGTTGAATACAGTACTTTTATCCCATTAAACCTCTTAAAACATTATTTATGGAATTGAAAAAATTACTCAAAGCCAATTTATTTAAAGCAACAGTTTTTGCAGGCACGCTGATCAGTGTTTTTTCTGCCAATGCACAAACCGAGCTTACAGTGGATGCGAACGCTGCATTCATAGGATATGTTGGTGTTATCAATCCTGCGGACAATGCATGGCTGTGGGGAAGTGGATGGGAAGTTGCAGACCTTAAAAGCGTTGTTAATACAGCGAATAACACAGTAACCCTTTTCCCTAACTACAACCTTTATGGTAGTGGTGATGACCCATCTTACTGGACGAATGGTGAACTAGGCGCCAAAATTATCGAGGCCAGCACTTATGTAGAAAATAATTCCCTTATAGGCCAGGATGTGGTTTTTAGCGGGAATGTGAACAGCAATAACCTTGCTGCAGGCTATGAAGGCCTTGCATTTATTAAAGTCATGGATGCGTCATACGCAATATTGAGCAACCAGACTGCCGAACTTGATATGGGCAACTTTACAATAACTACGAACGTTGCCAACTTTCCAACTGCTGCACACGTACAGTATGGATTTTCAATAAAAGGACTTAACGGCAACCCGGCACATGAGATGGCGAACGGCAAGATCGAAGTTACTGCCGGCGATCCGGTGATAGAAGAGCCGGGCGAGGACGAAACTGTTGTTACCGTTGACACTTCACTTACCGAGGTAGGATTTGTAGGTGTATTTAACCCTGCGGACAATGCCTGGTTATGGGGAAGCGCCTGGGCAGTTCCAGACCTTAGGAGTGATGTGAACGATGGCAACAACACCATTACACTATATCCTAACTACAACCTTTATGGTTCAGGCGATGATCCGTCATATTGGACTAATGGCGAATTTGGAGCTAAGATCGTTGAATGCAGCACTTACTGGGAAGGTACAGGCCTGTTAGGACAAACGATCACCTTTGAAGGAAACACGCTAAGCAACTCGCTTATAAATGCTTATGATGCGCAAGTTTTCATTAAAGTAATGGATGCCACTTTTAATATGCTTGATTACCAACATGAGGCTCTTGTAGGCGGTACGGCATTTAGCGTAACTTCTCATGCAGAAAACTTCCCAACTGCAGCACACATTCAGTACGGATTCTCTGTAAAAGGCCTTAATGGTAACCCTGCGCACCTCGCTACGAACGGTTTCGCAGTTGTTGGTGCAGCTACTGCCAGCGCTGTAGATTTCAGCAAGAAAGCAGTTGTAATGTTCCCTAACCCGGCAAGCAGCGTACTTAACTTCTCATCTGAAGATGGTATCGATAGCATAGAGATCTTCAACATCATGGGACAAAAAGTTGTAAGCGCAAAACCGTCACAAAATGCTGCATCTGTTGATGTATCAGGACTTACGAACGGTGTTTACATTGTAAATACAATGGTGAACGGAAAGCAGAACGCTGCCCGTTTCATCAAACAATAATTCATATTTCTAAATTTCATGTTGATAAAAGCCGCCTATTCATATTTGGGCGGCTTTTTTTTAACGCATTATTAAGAGATCACCTCGCGATGTACAGCCATTTTGTTTTCAAGTCGTATATTCGTAAAACCATCTGTAACTAACCAAACCTACCACATTTTGATCAGAAAGGCACTTTTATTCCTATTGTTGTCCCTGGCAGGATATGCCCAGGAACTGCCGCCTATTTTAAAATATACCCCGGAAATTTACAATGCCGGCAACCAGAACTGGATGATAAGCCAGGACAGCGGTAACTTTATGTACTTTGCCAATAACGAAGGCCTGCTGGAGTACAACGGGTCTTCATGGACACTGTATCCATCTCCGAATGAGACTATACTACGCTCGGTAAAGGTTATCAATAACCGCATTTACACAGGGTGCTACATGGAATTTGGCTACTGGGAAAGGCAAAAGAACGGTACGCTTAAATACAATTCGCTCAGTAAAAGTGTAAAAAAGAGCATTCTCGACGATGAACAGTTTTGGAATATACTGCAATTTGACCACTGGGTTATATTCCAGTCCCTGAGCCAGATATTTATTTACGATACCAAAACCGCAAAATTCCAGATACTTAAGCCCGATACCGGTGTGAACAAAGTGTTTACCGTGAACGGCACGATCATGTACCAAACCTTTGGCGCGGGTTTATTTGAAATTGAGAACGGCAGCAGCAAGATGATAAGCAACAATGAAGCTTTCATTAAAAATAAGATCGTTAACATATTTCATGCCAACGACGGCCTGCTACTGCAAACACAATACAACGGATTACTGGAGTATCGCAATGGCGTTGTAGCACCATGGGCGACCGACGCGGATGACCAGCTGCGCATCAGCAGTATTTACAACAGCCAGATGCTTTCGGACGGCAGCTTCGCACTGGGTTCGGTATCTAATGGTATCTTTATTATAACGCCAACAGGCAGGCTGAAATACCACATTACCCAAAACAAAGGCCTTAGCAATAATACGGCCTTATCAGTATTTGAAGACAGGGATAAAAACCTGTGGGTCGCGCTTGATAACGGCATAAATTGCATCAATCTGCAGTCCGCCGTCAGGAGCTTTGTGGACGATACGGGATTTTTAGGTACGGTTTATACATCGATATTACACAACGGGACGCTTTATGTAGGCACCAACCAGGGACTTTTTTGCAAGGCTTACCTTAGCAATGATGATTTTAAATTCGTTGCAGGTACCAAGGGTCAGGTATGGTCGCTATATGAACATGGCGGGACGCTTTTTTGTGGGCATGACTCGGGAACTTTTATGATCAATGGTGCGGCATCGACTCATTTGTTCTCGGGATCGGGGACCTGGAAGTTCGAAAAATACCCGGGCAACAGCGATCTGCTGCTACAGGGGAATTACCATGGCATATCTGTACTGGAAAATACCGGTGGCGGATGGAAGTTGAGGAACTGGATAAGGGGGTTCGACTATTCGAGCCGCTATTTTGAACTGTTGGGCAATGACATATACATAAGCCACGAGTATAAGGGCGTTTTCAGGATAACTACTGACAGTGAGTACAATAAAGTACTGAGGTCCCATACCTATAAATCTCCGACAAAGGGCAAGAACGCAAGCTTAAGCAAGCTTAACAATGACATTTTTTACGCTTCTAAGGATGGCTTTTTCAAGCTGGACAGGAAAACCAGAGAATTTGTAAAACAGGAAAAATTATCGAAAAGCTTTGTAAACAACGAGTACATTTCGGGTAAACTTACACCTGACAGGACCGGGAAATTGTGGTTTTTCACCAAGAACTACATCAATTATTTTTCGTGCGGCAAGCTGAATACGGAACTGAAGCACGATGTGATCCCGATCCCATCGTCGCTTACCAACTCCATGCTGGGATATGAGAACATAACGCAGATAACGCCAAGCACATACCTGATAGGAACGACCGATGGCTATTACACCATCAATATGAGCGATCTGTTATTTAATCGTTACAATGTATTCATTACCAATGTTTCGAGCAATGTAATGAACGAGAGCCCGGTTTCGCGGTCCATAAAGGATGAAGGCAGCTTTAACCATAATGATAACAACGTTACCTTTTCGTTCACCGTTCCTGAATACGGCAAGTATATCAATGCCGAATATCAGTACATGCTAGAAGGTGTACAGGATGAATGGAGCGAATGGAGCACAAGGACATTTGTAAGTTTTAAGAACCTTGCTTCGGGGGAATATACCTTTCGTGTCAGGGCAAAGACGGGTAACTCGACATCCTTCAACACTGCCGAATATACGTTCACTATCCTAAAGCCATGGTATGCTACGACCATAGCCCTGCTCATATACCTTGTGCTTGCCATCATTGCGGCTTACCTTATAAACAGGGCATACAAAAACTATTACCAAAGGCAGAAGGAAAAGCTTATTGAGGAGAACAACAGGCTGCTTGAGATAAAGGAACTTGAGAACGAACAGGAATTGATGAAAGTGCGCAACCAGCAGCTCGAACAGGATTTTGATAACAAGAACCGCGAACTGGCCGCCTCAACAATGAACCTCATCAAAAAGAACGAATTACTCTCGATGATAAAGGATGACCTGAAGAAATCGGGCGAAGGCGGCAATATAAAATCGGTCATTACCACCATCAACAAGAACATCAATGAGGATGATACCTGGGATATGTTCAAAGAGGCATTTAATAATGCGGACAAGGACTTTTTAAAGAAGATAAAAAAGGCACACCCGTTGCTTACGCCCAATGATCTTAGGCTATGTGCGTACCTTAGGCTCAATTTATCATCTAAGGAGATCGCACCTTTGCTCAACATATCTGTAAGGAGCGTGGAGATCAAGCGATACCGTTTGCGTAAAAAAATGGAGCTGCAGCACGAATTAGGCCTTGTTGAGTACATTCTGTCAGTATAAACCACTACAACAATTAATCAAAACACCTATACATTCCCACAACAAACCGTGTATATACAAGGTTTTCGTTAGCTTGATATAGTCATATGAAAAACACTTAAAATAGTGTTAACAGTAGCATATCAGCGATAACCAACTGAGATGGTGACTTTTTTTGGGAATGTATATATTTTGTAGGGGTTGATTTTGATCTATTTATTCCAGACTACCATAATTTTAGAACATCACAAAAACCAAATTTTTTATATGAAGTCAAAATTATTCTTAATTGCCTTTATGCTGGTTTCAACATTTTGTTTTGCACAAAGTGTTGAGATCAGCGGTACGGTAAATGAAGCGGCGACCGGTCTCCCCATACCCGGAGTGAGCATTACGATCAAGGATTCAACTGGTGGTACAACTACTGACATCGATGGTAATTTTTCGATATCGGTACCTACCGGGGCAACACTTATATTTAGCTATATAGGTTTTGAAACGCAGGAGATGATAGCTGCCTCTAACCAAACCGTGACTATCAGCCTGAAAGAGAGCACACAAACTCTTGACGAGGTAGTGCTTATTGGTTACGGCTCGCAAAAGAAAAAAGAAGTAACAGGTGCAGTGAGCGTTGTAAGTGCACAAACTCTTGAAAACCTAAGGCCTGTGAAAGTAGAGCAGGCATTACAGGGTACTGTTTCAGGGGTTAATGTGACCACTACATCGGGTTCGCCCGGCTCGGGCCTTACCATCAGCATACGGGGTATTGGGACCAACGGCAACAATAACCCGCTGGCAATTATCGATGGATACATTGGCGAGCTTGGGCTGCTTAATCCTCAGGATATAGAGACCATTACCGTGCTTAAGGATGCACAGGCCGCTATCTACGGGTCAATAGGTGCGAACGGTGTGATATTGATCACTACTAAAAAAGGAAGGAAAAACCAAAAGCCAACCCTTTCGTACAATTTCTATACAGGTTTCCAGGAAACTACAAGGGAACTGCCTACATTGAACGGTTCGCAATATGCGGCCTACCTCAACGAAAGCTATGCCAATGGAGGTGACCCCATCCCCTACCCTAATTTGGGCGGGCTTGGCGCCGGTACCAATTGGCAAAAAGAAGTATTTGGGAAAGAAGTACCTATTATAAGCCATGACATGACACTACAGGGAGGATCTGAGTCGATCACATATTCTGTTAGCGGCTCCCACCTTGATCAGGAAGGTATCGTTGGCGGTAAAAAGTCGGCTTTCCTAAGGAATACGGCAAGGCTTGCGCTTAATGCCGACCTTAGCGACAAGCTAAAACTGAACACCAACGTTATTTATACCTATTTCAACAGGAGGAACCTTAATGAGAACGCATTAGGATCGGTACTGTTCAACGCTATTAACGTATCGCCTTTACAAAAGCCGTATGACGATAGCGGTGACTTTTCGCTTGTACCGTCTACGACCGGTTTTGGTAATGAGATCATCAACCCGCTGGCGCAGATAGACAACACGTATAATTCGTACCATTATAAAAAACTTAACGGTAGCTTTGGGCTTGATTATAACCTGTTCAAAGGTTTGACCGTAACTGCGAGGATGGGCTTTAACACCTCTAACAGCGAGTCAAAGACCTTTGCCAAAATGGTAAATTATGGTTCCGGTAAAATATACAACGTAACACGCAGCAGTGTAACGCAGGGTGCCGTAAACGATAACAACTACAATTTTGACCTGTTCGCGACGTATCAGAAAACTATAGCAGAAAGCCATAACTTTAGCTTTACGCTTGGCAATACCATATTTAAAGAATGGGGTAACGGACTATACGCCACAGGTTATGATGTACCGAACAATTCATGGGAGTTTGCCGACATTAACCTTGCCAATGGCCTGCCTACACAGCAGCCGAACAGCTCTTACACATATGACGAGAGAAGGCTTTCGTATTTCGGGAGGCTGCAGTACGACTATAAAGGCCGCTACCTGCTCTCTGCCATGCTGCGTCGCGATATGTCAACAAAATTCGGCCCCGAGAACAGGGTGGCTTACTTCCCTTCGTTCACAGGTGGTTGGGTCCTCTCGGATGAGTCGTTCTTCAAACAGAACAAAATATTGAATTTCGCAAAGATCCGTGCCAGCTATGGTACATTGGGTAATGACAACATCGGATCAAACCTGTACACATCATTGCTAAATGGTGAGGCTATGTATGTATTCGATGGGGCACTGACGCCGGGTAGGGCAACAGGCGTTATTACCAACCCAAATGTAAAATGGGAAGAAGCAAGGAAATTTGACGTTGGTGTCGACCTGAATTTCTTTAACAGCGATGTAACCTTTGTAGCCGATTATTTCGTAGATACACGACATGACCTGCTTGTGCCTGGCATACCTGTATCGGGTATTTTAGGAGCTGCGGCGCCGGGTTCTGGATTTCCGACGATCAATGCGGGTAACGTAAAAAATTACGGGCTCGAGCTTGCTGTTGGTTACAAAAAGGACCTTACAGACAATTTGAGGATCGATGTTAATTACAATGTTACGTTTATCAAAAATAAGGTACTACAGGTAGACAATGCTACAGGATATCTTCAGGGTGGTAATTTCGGCACAGCTGAACCTGCCGCGAGGATGGAAGTGGGCAAGCCAATGGGATACTTTTATGGTTACAGGACCGATGGTATTTTCCAGAACCAGGCCGAGATCGATGCTGCACCTTCGCAAACAGGCCTTGGCGCACAGACCGTACAGCCGGGCGACATACGATTTGTGGACATGAACGGCGATAACAAGATCGATGCAAATGATAAGACCAACATTGGCGACCCAATACCGGCGGCCACAATGGGCTTTAACATTAACCTGAAATACAAAGGTTTCGACTTCGCGGCATATACGTTCGCATCGATAGGGAATGACATGCTAAGGAACTATGAAAGGACCGTGCCGAACGGTAACAGGCTAAACTATGTTCTTGACCGTTGGACAGGAGAAGGTACCAGCAACACCGTACCAAGGGCTACTACGGGAGCAACGAACAACAATGTGATCTCTGACTATTTTGTTGAAGATGCATCCTATGTAAGGATACAAAATGTCCAGTTGGGCTATACGTTCACAGAAGACATATTGGGCAAGGCAGGGATTACAAAAGCAAGGCTTTATGTGGGTGTGAACAACCTTTACACTTTTACTAAATATATGGGTTATGACCCTGGAGCTTCTTCCGGTGCGCCAATTGGCGGTGGTATCGACTATGGTTTTTACCCGGTACCAAGAATGTACATGATAGGAGCGAACATTAATTTTTAATTTAAGAAAACATGAAGAAGAGAATATTAACTGTCATAGCCGCATTTACTATCTTAAGTATGTCGGTATCTTGTGGGGATGATTTTGTAGACAGGCAGCAGCCCTACTCTATCGACTCCGAAAACTACTTTAACTCGGAAGATGATTATCAGCAGGCGCTTATTGCTGTGTATGACATATTGCAGCCATCCTACCAAAACGTACTTTTGGGAGAGATAGCTTCTGATAATACCCTTGCCGGCGGCGAGAGCGCGACCGACGTTCCCGGTTTCCAGCAGGTGGACGACATGACCCATACCCCGATCAATCCAGAAGTAAAAAAGATATGGGACTGGATGTTCGCTGGGATTAACAGGGCCAATTACATCCTTGAATTTAAAGATAAGACCGATTTTGAAGGCAAGGAGCACGTACTGGCACAAACACGTTTCCTGAGGGCTTACTTTCATTTTGAGCTTGTAAAATGGTTTGGCGGCGTACCAATGAAAGGCGACGCAAGGTTTAAGCTGGGTGATGAGACCACGATCCAACGTTCATCTGCCGAAGAGGTATATGCTGCTATCGAGGCCGACCTGCTGTATGCTATTGAGAACATCAATACCGGCGCACCGGCACAGCAGGGCCGTGTGACAAAGGGTGCCGCTCAGGCATTGCTTGGCAAAGTGTACCTGTACTGGGCAGACCTTGGCAACGGGAACCCTACGAAATTCGCGGATGCGGCCAACGTATTGGAAAGCCTGATATCAAGCAACGCATATAGCCTTGTTACAGACTACAGTACCATTTTTGAGAATAATAACGAGAACAATGCTGAGTCTGTGTTTGAGATACAGTATAGTGATGGCGAAGGCGGAAGCTTTGAATGCCTCCAGTGCAGCGAGGGTAACATTGCCGTGGGCTTTAACGGGCCCAGGGGATACAACGGGCCTTTCTTTGAGTCCGGCTACAGCTTTAACGTACCTACCCAGGAGGCCTATGATATGTTTGAAAGCGGAGACATGAGAAAGGATATAGCGATACTTAATATCCAGGCGATCGTTGACGCTTATCCTAACTGGAATAATGGCGCCGGCGTTCAATATGGCCAGGGGTACGAGCACACAGGCTTCTATAACAGGAAATATATACCAAGGGTGGGCGACCTTAACCCACAAGACCCGAACCTTACCAACCCGAACAACTATAGGGCTATTCGCTATGCCGATGTGCTGCTTATGGCTGCTGAGGCATACAACAGGGGCGACATTGACGATACAAGGGCACAAATGTACCTGAACATGGTGATACGCAGGGCTTATGGGAACACCCTGCACGATGTTACTGAAACAGACTCAAACCTTACCGAACTCATTTGGCAGGAAAGAAGGAAAGAGCTGGTAGGCGAAGGCCATCGTTTCTTTGACCTGGTGCGCACCAAAAGGGCAGCGGGCACGATACCCGGCTTTATTACGAACAAGCATGAGCTCTTCCCGATACCTTTCGAAGAAATACAGTTCTCTAATAACCTTTGGCAGCAAAATCCTGGCTATTAATAAAAAAAGATATGAAACAGATAAAATTTATTTTCAGCATCCTGTTCGTAGCATTGCTTGCAGGCTGCTCTGATGAAGACGGCGATACCACATTTGCCGATAAGGCCGACGCGCCGCAAAACATTTCGGCCCTGTTCACCATTACTCAGGATAATAGCGGCCTTGTTACCATTGCGCCCCATGGCGAAGGAGTGGTGTCATATGAAATATATTTTGGTGACGGCACCGAAGCCCCTGCGGCCGTGCAGGCAGGCGGAAAGGTAAACCACGTATATACCGAAGGCCAGTACAGCGTTAAGATAATAGCGACGGGAATTAACGGCAAAACGACAGAAGTTACCCTGCCACTTACCGTGACATTCGTACAGCCTGAGAACCTTGAGGTAACCATTACCGCGACGGTAGGGAATCCGTTCAAGATCAATGTTACCGCTGAGGCCGACTACGAGACGCACTTTGACATATTTTTTGGAGAGGACCCGTTGGCTCCGGCAGTTCAGTATAATGAAGGCGCTCCTGCGGTTACGCATACCTATGCTACTATTGGTACCTATACGATAACGGTTATTGCTTACAGCGGCGGCGCTGCTACGGCTGTTTACACACAGGATGTGACCATAAACAACCCATTGCTGTTGCCTATAAATTTTGAGAACCCTACACTGAATTATGCCATTACTAACTTTAATGGCGCTACAGGTTCAAAAGTTGCCAATCCGCATTCAGGAGGTATTAATACCAGTGCCAACGTTGCAGCGATGACTCCGGCAGCAGGTGCGGTATATACGGGTGGCTTCCTGACGCTTGACACACCTGTAAACCTTACTGTAAATAAATTCATCAGGGTAAAAGTATGGTCGCCGGCAGCAGGAGTTCCTGTATTGCTTAAGCTTGAGAACCTTACGAACGGCCAGGTGGGCCACGAAGCGACTGCGGTAACAACTGTCGCCAACCAATGGGAAGAATTGGTATTCGATTATTCATCTGCAAGTACTGCACAGCAGTATTCCAAGCTTGTTTTCTTCTTTAATGCAGCAAACAACGGAACGGGCGATACGTACTATTTTGATGACATTGTACAGTCGGCTACAGGTATTCCGCTTGCATTCCCTATCACATTTGAACAGGGAGGAGTAGATTATGATTTTGAAAGTTTCCAGGGAGCAGCGACATCTGTAATAAACAATCCACACATTGGCCCTGCGAACCCAAGCGCAAAAGTGGCTCAGTTCTTTAAGCCTGTTGGCAGCCAGGTATGGGCAGGCTCATTCCTGACCATGACCGACCCTATTGATTTTACTACAAATAAAGTTATTAAGATGAAGGTATGGAGCCCTACAGCAGGAACCCCTGTGATCGTGAAATTTGAAAACATGGCCGGAACGAACAACATAGAGCGCGTTGTATCCACGTCTGTTGCTAATCAATGGGAGGAAATGACCTTTAATTTTAACGATATTGTAAGCGCCAACAATTACAGGAAGATCGTTATCTTCTTTGGTGGAGGTCAGCCGGGTACAGGCGCGAATTACTATTTTGATGACATTAAACTTGTAAACAATTAAAAAAGCATGAAAAAGATATTAAAACCTTTCAGCATTCTGGCGGCACTGCTTATGCTTGTGATAGCATGCCAGGACGACGACAAGAAGTTTGGCGACCTGGTTGCCCCGACAAACCTTACCTTTAGCTATGATATTGTTGGTCAGTCGGCCGAATTTCCAAATGGTGACGGTACCGGGAAGATAGTGATGCATGCCGGCGCTGATAATGCCATTAGCTACAAATTCATTGTGGAAGGCAATGATGCGGGAACGGTTTCCGGCGGGAATTTCCCATATACGGCAACAACGCAGGGCGTGAACTCTTACGAAGTTACAGTAGTAGCCTATGGCAAAGGTGGTGTTGCTACAACAGCTTCTTTTATGGTAGAGAATGTTCTGCTTAACTTTCAGGATGAGGAAACTACACAGTTCCTTACGGGCGGCGCAAGCAAAGTATGGTACATTAAAGCAGCCGAGCAAGGACACCTTGGCGTAGGCCCTAACACTCCTGACGGTGCAAACAACTGGCCGTCATGGTACTCTGCGGCTCCGTTTGAAAAGGCCGGAGCCGAGGCAAGCGATTGCTTTTACAACAGCAAATTTACTTTTAGCCTTGTTGACGGCTTGATCAAATTTGAACATGATAACGGAGGGGCGACCTTTGTGAACAAAGATTACACTGCCGAAATAGGCGGAACTGCAATAGGGACCGATACCTGCCTGCCACACGATGTTTCGGGCGTGAAGAACGTTACCCTTGGAGCATCGAGCTCGTATGTGGCCAATGTGAGCACAGGTACGCAATTTACGATATCTAATAACGGTTTCATGGGCTACTACATTGGGGCACACACGTTTGAGATAATGGAAATTACGGCCAACAGGATGCAGGTTCGCTTTTTACAGGGCAACAGTACCGCGAACGCCTGGTACATGGTATTCAGTACAGAGCCACCGTACGGAACTGAAGAGCCTGAGTACAATACCCTTGCATGGGAAGACCAGTTTAACTACGAAGGTGCTCCGGATGCAACTAAGTGGAATTTGGAGACCGGCAACAACGGCGGATGGGGTAACAACGAGCTGCAATACTACAGGGCCCAAAATGCTACTGTGACCGGCGGATCACTAAGGATCACTGCAAAGGCCGAAAGCTTTAACGGCTTTAACTACACCTCTGCCCGTATGACGACCGAGGACAAAAAAGAGTTTACTTACGGAAGGGTGGAGATACGTGCCAAACTTCCTACGGGCGGCGGTACATGGCCTGCGCTATGGGCATTGGGTGCCAACCACAACCAACCGGGCTTTACATGGCCGGCATGCGGAGAGATCGACATTATGGAGCACGTGGGCAACCAGCAGGATGTCATTCACGGCACGCTTCACTATCCCGGGCATTCTGCCGGTAATGCGAATACTTCTTCAACCACAGTTGCGGGCGTTTCTAATGATTTCCACATTTATGAATTAGTATGGAGCCCAAGCTTTATTAAATTCTATGTAGACGGTGAGCAGTTTAAAATATTTGCCAACTCCCCTACTGTTCCTTTCAACCATGATTTCTTCCTGATATTCAACGTTGCAATGGGTGGCAACATGGGCGGCGCTATCGCTCCCGGCTTTACCCAGTCGACAATGGAGGTAGATTACGTAAAGGTTTTCGAATAATATAAAACATCTGTTCTAATATCCAGTGCGGAGGGAAGCCCTAAAAGCGGCTTCCCTGCCCCATTGGACACTAAAAAATTATAATGAAATATAATTTACCAAAATATGCCCTGGCAGCCCTCCTTGCCATAGCACTGGGATGCAGTTCCACAAAACAGGATATTGCTTCATCATCATTGCCGATCGAGCGAAAAGTAGATTCGGTTTTGAAGCTCATGACACTTGAAGAGAAAGTGGGCCAGATGAACCAATATAACGGTTTTTGGGATGTAACGGGCCCGGCGCCAAAAGACGGAGACGCGGCCGAGAAGTATGAGCACTTAAAAAAAGGCTGGGTAGGCTCTATGCTGAACGTAAAGGGTGTAAAGGATGTAAAGGCTTTGCAAAAAATTGCCGTGGAACAGACCCGGTTGGGAATACCGGTCATTTTTGGTTATGATGTGATCCACGGATATAAGACCATAAGCCCCATACCACTTGCCGAAGCGGCGAGCTGGGACATGGAGGCCATAAAAAGATCGGCAGGGATAGCTGCCGCCGAAGCAGCAGCTTCGGGACTGAACTGGACTTTTGCCCCTATGGTAGATGTGTCCAGGGATGCACGCTGGGGCCGCGTTATGGAAGGCGCGGGCGAAGACCCTTACCTAAACAGCCTTATTGCTGTTGCAAGGGTACAGGGATTTCAGGGAGACCTGGGCGAATTTAACCTGGCAGCTTGCGTAAAGCACTTTGCAGGGTACTCTTTTGCCGAATCTGGCAAAGATTATAATACGGTAGATATAAGCCATAACACGCTTCATAATATAGTGCTGCCGCCATTCAAGGCAGCCGCCGATGCAGGTGCTCTTACCTTCATGAACTCGTTTAACGAGGTTGATGGCACCCCCGCGACAGGCAACGCATTCCTGCAAAGGGAATTGCTTAAAAAAGAATGGAACTTTAAGGGATTTGTAGTGTCGGACTGGGGCTCAATGGGCGAAATGATGGCCCACGGCTATGCGAAAGACCTGAAGCATGCCGCAGAACTTGCCGCGAACGGCGGCAGCGATATGGATATGGAATCGCACGGTTATGTGCTGCACCTCGCAAACCTGGTAAAGGAAGGCAAGGTATCTGAAGATAAAATAAATGATGCCGTGCGCCGTATACTAAGGGTAAAGTTTGAACTTGGCCTTTTTGATAACCCGTACAAATACTGTGACGAAACGCGTGAAAAACAAACCATAGGCAAAAAGGAATTCCATGATGGTGTGCTGGACATGGCCAAAAAGTCGATAGTGCTTTTAAAGAATGACAGCAAAAAGCTGCTGCCACTAAAAAAACAGGGGCAGAAGATCGCGGTGATAGGCGCATTGGCTAATGACAAGACCAGCCCGTTGGGCAGCTGGAGGATCGGGGCCGATGATAACACTGCCGTATCTGTAATGGAAGGGCTCCAGGAATACAAGGGCAACCAGTTGGTATATGCCAAAGGTGCCGATGTGGCGCTGGGCAACCCCAAATTCATTGTGGAGACAAAGATAAACATGACCGATAAAAGCGGCTTCGGCGAGGCTGTAAATGCTGCAAAAGGTGCCGACGTAGTGATCATGGTATTGGGCGAGCACGGATTGCAGACCGGAGAAGGCCGTAGCCGTGCCGAGCTTGGTCTGCCGGGCGTTCAGCAGGAATTGTTGGAAGAGGTATATAAAGCCAATCCGAACATTGTACTGGTACTTACCAACGGAAGGCCGCTGGCGTTGCCATGGGCAGCACAGCATATCCCAAGCATTGTGGAAGCATGGCATTTGGGCACGCAAAGCGGGCACGCGATCGCGCAAGTACTTTATGGCGACTACAATCCGAGTGGCAAGCTGCCAATGAGCTTCCCAAGAAGCGTAGGCCAGGCGCCTATATACTACAACCATAAAGCCACGGGAAGGCCGGGCAACGGACAGCCTACAGAAAGCGTTTTCTGGTCGCATTATATCGATGAGCAGCCTACCCCACTCTACCCTTTTGGGCACGGATTGAGCTACTCTAAATTTGAGTACAGCAACCTGAAGCTGGGCAGCCCATCGTTTGCGGCGAAAGGAAAATTAACCGTATCTGTAGATGTGGCAAATAACAGCGCAGTTGACGGCAAGGAAGTAGTGCAGCTATACATAAGGGACTTTATCGGGTCGGTCACACGGCCGGTAAAGGAACTGAAAGGCTTTGAACTTGTTGAGATAAAGGCAGGACAGAAAAAAACAGTTACATTTACCATCGACGAGAGAACGATCGAATTTTATACCGCGAATGAAAAGTGGGAAGCAGAACCGGGTGATTTCAGGGTGTTCGTGGGTGGAAGCTCATCAACATCGCTGGAGGCAGGATTCAGCTATAATAAAGATGCAAAACCATGAAAAGAACCGCGATAGCGATAGCAATTGTGTCGGCCCTGACAGTTTCGGCACAGGTGAAAAAAGGCAAGCTGGTGTGGGAAGAGAATTTTAACGGCAAAAAGCTTGACGAGAAGGTGTGGAACTTTGAGACCGGAGACGGCTGCCCCAACGTATGTGGATGGGGCAACAACGAACGCCAGATCTATACTAAAAACAACCACAGGCTGGAGAACGGACACCTTATCATAACGGCAAAGAAAGAGGGCGACAAATATACCTCGACCCGTATAACCACTGCCGGCAAGAAAGAGTTCAAGTACGGCTATATCGAGGCGCGTGCCAAGATACCTACCGGAAAAGGCATCTGGCCTGCCTTTTGGATGCTGGGCTCGAACATTGGCCAGGTAAGCTGGCCGTTGGCCGGAGAGATAGACATTATTGAATATGTGGGCAAAGACCCGGGCATGGTGTACAATACCCTGCATTTTAAAGACCGCCACGGTGGCAATGCCCTGGGACACCGTACAGCATTCCCTAAGATCGAGGAAGGATGGCATACGTATGCTGTGAACTGGACGGCCGATAAGATCGATTTCCTAGTGGATGAGAAAGTACTGTTCACTTATACGCAGGAAAACAAAACCCAGGAGAACTGGCCTTTTGACCAGCCTTTCTTCATATTGCTGAATATGGCGATAGGCGGTAACTTTGGCGGGCCGGATGTAGACGACAGTATTTTCCCGCAAGAGTACCACATTGATCATGTAAGAGTATATTCCAACTAAAATAGACTTGAGTTAGTTCCGAAGAACGGGTGCCTGAGAAGGTGCCCTTTTTCATTGTAAGCCTGTTGTTAAAAATCGTATTATTGCTTTTTAGAAGAACATGGAATATAACGTTTATGATCCCAGAGAGGAACTGGCCCGGCAGGTACGCTACCACTGGAGCCTGGATGCCGGTGCCGATGGACCCAAAGAACGGGAACGCATTTTTCCTGACGGTTGCATTGAACTGATCTTTAATTACGGCGAGCTTTTCCGTAAGCATGAGCCGGACGGGACTTCGTCCCTGCAGCCGCGAGGTATCCTGTACGGGCAGATACGATCGTACATAGAGGTGCAGCCAACCGGGGCGGTGGGGCTGTTCAGTACACGCTTCAATCCTGCGGGACTGCAGCCATTCATCGACGTTGATGTAAATAATTTTACCGGAAGGGCACTGACCGTTGCTGAAATATGGGGCGATGACGGGATCGCTCTGGAAGCTGCGATGATAGCATGCGACAATAATGAAAACCGCAAAGCCACCGTTGAAAATTTCCTCCTGAAAAAATTAATGTCGGTCGCTTATGATAACCGAGATGTAGAATATTGTGTGGAATCCCTCCTGAAAAGCGAAGGCAGCGTAAGCATTGATAAGATGGCAGATGAGTTAGAAATAGGGCAGCGCCAATTGGAGCGGAAATTTGTCGCTGCAGTAGGGCTTTCTCCAAAGTTCCTGGCGCGCATCATACGGTTCCAGAATACGTTACAGCTTATCGAAAAGAAAGAATTTATAAGCTTTACGAATGTGGCCTATGACAGTGGATTTTATGACCAGGCACATTTCATCAGGGATTTTAAAGAATTTACCGGACTCAACCCTAAGCAGTATTTTTCGGAGAATTTAGAGATGGCAAAACATTTTGTTTTTGATGAATAGTCCTCACCCCCAACCCCTCTCCGAAGGAAAGGGCGAAACGTGCTCACTCAGCAGTAATTCCGATCATGATAATAATACCTTATGTCGCTTTTTTACAATTTTGCTGTTTATCCAAACTGCATATTTGCATCAAAACAAATCATAACAATGAATAGGACACTTACGCTTTTATCAACTGCAATAGTATGCGGGGCAGTGCTATCGTGCAACAGCAAAAAGGAAACGGAAAGTATAGCGACCAATGCGCCTGATGTTAAGACATATCCTTTGATGAAAAAAGCAGCCTGGCTTATCGGCAGCTGGGGCAACACTACACCCGAGGGCATTTTGACCGAGAAGTGGAATAAGGAAAACGACTCGGTGTACCACGGCGAAAGCTATTTTGTGATAGGCAAAGACACCGTTTTCTCTGAAAGTATCCAACTCGAAGAATCAAATGGCAAACTGGTGTACAATGTTACCGTACCGGGACAGAACAACGGCCAGGCCACGCCGTTTGAGCTAACCTCATCGTCCGATTCGCAAATGATTTTTGAGAACCTGAAGCATGACTTCCCGAGCAAGATAACGTATAACAAAATTACCAACGACTCGCTAGTGGCTGAAATATCCGGCATGCAGAAAGGCAAGCCGGCCACTGAAACTTTTGAAATGAAAAGGCAGTAATTTTTGACTTATATAATACGAAACCCTGCCGTTAAAGCAGGGTTTATCGTTACCGCCGTGCCTCAAAATACCTAAAATAAGAGGCACACCCCGATTCATACAGGTCGCTGTAATACGATGGATAGAGCTTCCTGAACTTATCCCTGTACTTGTTGTGGGCAAGGGCATAATCGTAGCTGCTGGTGTTATAATCATCTTTTGTGGTTACGTGCCAATATTCCACTTTCTTATGCTCGCATTTTGCCGCCAGCCTTAAGCACAGCGCACGGAATTTCCGTGTTTTGGCATATTTATAAGCCTCCAAAAAGTATTGCTTTGCCTGATCGCAATTATGGAAATCGTCCTCATCGGGAAGTGAACTGGTAAGCTTGACGCTCGACCATGTATAGCGCCGCATGTACCAGGTATTGCCATTCTGGGTCATGTTGTAATAGCAATTCGCTGCAAGGAAGTTATAATAATCCCTATCCTTTTCGGCAGGGTCGGCACCTTTTGCTATGTATTTTATCAGGTGCTTCGTTATATCGGCCTTGGTAAGTTGTATGCTGTCTCTCCGCTCGACAAAATCGGGCGTATATTTAAATTCATAGAATGGGTTGTCATCCAAATACCCGGTACTGCGTGAATCGGGCGCCATTTTGTTGAAGGCCGCAAGCGCTTCGTGCAGCCTGTTGAGGCGCAGGTACTTTGTCCCCAAAAGGTCATTCAACTCGTTCACATCTGTTGCTTTGGCATACAGCCAACTGGAAAATGCGTCCTTTTTACGGTTATTGTTTATATCCGAAATAAGGTTTTTTACCGCAGTAGTGCTATAGGTCCCATCGATATATTCGAACCAGTAGCGGTAATAATCATTGTAATAAGGCGTACGTTGGTCCTTTGCCTTCCATTCCGTGTCGTTAAGGTGCGAATAGATCAGCGCTGCATCGGTGGTATTGCCGAGGTACTCCAGTTCACGGCCTATGGCGAATACAAACTTTTCATTGTGGTTTTCCAGCTCCGACATGAGCAATGCCTTTACCAACCCTGGTATTACCGCGCTGCCTTTGGGTTGGTTGGCCGTAAGGCACAATGCCTTGATCAGCGCCAGCTGGTGCTCTGTATCCTTTGGCAAATCGTGCTTTAGTGAGTTGATATATGAGAGGCAGCCATTATGATCGTTTACCATAAATAAGAGGTATGCCTTTGCCGAACGGAACACCTCAGCATCATGTACCTTATTCAGATCGACCGAATTAACAAACCGCAGCAGCTTTGCCGCATACTGCCTGTCGTCGGCTATCCTTTGCAGCAGGAGCGGTGTTGTGTTTTTTTCAGGCTGCCACGGATCTTCTGACAGCGACGGACTGAAATAGGAATAATACGGCGTATAGATCCAGTCCTCCAGCTTGTTCATTTCGCGCACGAGCAAAAAACCAAGAGCTTCCGACGATGTGTCATTTTTGTAAATGCCTTCCAGCAACTTCAACGATCGATCGGTTTTTCGCATACCTGCCATTTCGTAGATCTCAGCTGCTTCTTTCTTGTTTTTGGCATGCTTCAGTACTTCTGCTAACGGTAACTCATTATGGAAATAATAGGATGCCACGAAACGCTTGTCCGGCGCTTGTGCGAAGGCCAGTGCCGCGTAATAGCTTTGCAGCGCCGGATCTTTTTCGGCGGCGGCCCTAAAGTAAAGGCTCCAATAATCGATAATATTCCCGGGCTGTTTTTTAGCGAAATAACCATCATATATACTTCTTAACTTAGCATAGTCTTTGTTATAAAATGCCATGCGTATCGCCAGGAAATAATAACGTGACCTGATAAGCGCATTCTTTGCGGACCTTGCCTTGTCAATGGCGATATCTATCCTGCTTTTGCGCTTTGGGGCAACAATGTCGGCATCGCGTTCCCATGGATCTTCATAGTATTCGTTCATACTCTCGATCTCTTTCGCAAACCTTAAATACTCAAGTGCTTCTTTATCGTTTATTTTGTTCAGGTGATCCAGCATCTCATTGTCAAAGATGGCATTGCCGTATACTGCATCCTCCACACTCTGTGCCGATACTTTATTGTTGCAGTAGCTCCTCCATAACGCTATATTTGGGTCGGTATCCCTATCCTGCCGGTAATCTATAGGTGGGTCATATAAAAAATAGGACGCTGTATAATTGAACATGCCATACCCCGGATACCTCCCCAGATAATCCTTAAAAAAGCAGTAACGGATATCGTCGCCAGTAGGATAATACCAGCAGGCGCGGGCAGTTTGCACAACACTACTCAGTAAAAGCAGTGTAAAGGCGAGCGATCTCTTCATGGCTGTATTTTTTTAATTGTCCTTCATCTAGGTGGAAAAGCGCAACGGTAATGGTGTCGTCCAGCGGTACGTTCTTCTTTATCAGTTGTATCACTTCGGCCAGGGCTTCTTTTGTCACTTCTTCCTGCTTGATCCTGTCGCCTCTGCGGATGAAAATGTCATCTACCACAGTATCCCTCACCGCCTCATACCATAAACCCTCGGTTTTACGGAAACCTCCATCGGCAATTGGGTTGCTGTGGAGGATCGCGCGGAACTTATTGTTCTGGTACAGCTGGGCCCACGAATATACCGGCAGGGCAATGTCCAGATGCAGCGGGTATTTTTCATCGGTGTCGAGGTAACTGGCCAGCTCGTCTATATCAAGTATGGTATTCTTCTTTTTGTCTTCCAGCGGGTGTATCAGGTTGTAGCACATCAGCATGGCACTATCCACCGGTGGCACACCCATTTTATCAGGATATTTGTACGGATACAGCCGCAGCGTACAGCTGATCTTTTTCTGTGACAGCGCCTTCAGCTTTTTAAGGAAATAAAAATAATTGTCTTTTGTAGAAGGTGTCCAGTCGCAGTCCATCTGGTACTCCTTAATACGCCCAAAACCTATGCTGTCCCTGGTTACCTGGACAGCATATTTCCTGATCAGGAAGTTTACATTGTCCGCGAGCGAATCCAGACCTCCATGGGTGCATTTTTTAAATACCTCGTTACGTAAATATACTACCGGCACTACCGTATAATTACTGTCCGGGTCATACAGGTGGAATTGTGTTTTGGCCGTGGGAATGCTGCCAAACAGGTCATCCGACTCCACCTCAAAGAATTTCACGTACAGCTTTTTGGCTTTTACCGACTTTACCAGAGTATCTTCAGCATCGGCAAGGTTCCAGGATGCATTCTTCCAAAAGTAGAACGAACGTTCAACGCGCACTGCTTTGTGCTCGGTACACGATAACAGCAAAAGTGCCGCGAAGAGCGACAGGATCATGGGTTTCATCAGTAAGGTTGGGATTATAAAAGACTAACGTAAAAGCCTGTTAAAAGTATATGTTTTGCTTCAATTATTTTCATAAAAAACCTGTTTATTTCTAAACAGGTTTTAATGCGATCTATATCGTTAGAGTCTAACATTAATTTATTTAACCACATAGATACATAGGCATATAACCACGTATAAATGACAGACGCCGATAGCGCACATAGTGAAGCGAAGCTTTAGCCTTGTGTTCTCAACTAGCCTGAATTATCTACTTCTAAAAGCTATGTAGCTATGTGGTAAAAGACCGGTTACTTCTTTGGTATGTTCTCCAGTATCTCCAGTATGAACTTCCAGTACTTCTGTGCTGATGATATACTTGCCCTTTCATCGGGGCTGTGCGCGCCTTTTATGGTCGGCCCGAAGGATATCATATCCATTTCAGGATAGTTCGTCCCCAAAATGCCACATTCAAGTCCGGCATGGCAGGCTACTACATTGGCTTTGCTGCCGTTCTGCTTTTCGTAGATCTCGGTAAGCACGTCAAGTATAGGCGAATTAACGTTAGGTGTCCATCCCGGGTAAGAACCGGAGAACGTCACCTCGCAGCCTATAAGCTCAAATGCCGAACGCAAAGCATTGGCAAGGTCTAACTTACTGCTTTCAACAGATGAACGCGTCAGGCAGCCTACAGACAGTTTCCCGTCCTTCACGATCACCCTTGCAATGTTGTTGGAAGTCTCCACCAGATCGGCCATGTCGGCACTCATGCGGTACACGCCGTTATGGGCAGTATACAGCGCGCGGATCAACCCTTCCTGTACACCCAGTTCCATTACTTTGGAAGGCGTATCTGCTTTCTCTATCAATATCTCCAGGTTCGGCTCGGTGGTTTTGAATTCGGTTTTGATGTCGTTGATCACTTCCTGCATGTCGAATACAAAAGCCTCATCGAATATTTCGGAAATGATCACTTTGACAAAACTCTCCCTAGGAATAGCGTTGCGAAGGCTGCCGCCGTTTATTTCAGCGATCTGCAGGCCAAAGTTCTCAAAGCTGTCAAACAGCAGGCGGTTCATGATCTTGTTGGCATTGCCCAATCCTTTGTGGATGTCCATCCCCGAATGGCCGCCATTCAGCCCTTTCACGGTAATGCTGTAGCCTACTGAGTTTTCAGGAACGTCTTCTTCGTGGTACTGCCTTTCTGCGGTCACGTCTACGCCACCGGCACAGCCGATGTCTATCTCATCGTCTTCCTCGGTATCGAGGTTTAACAGGATCACGCCATTTAATAATCCACCTTTAAGGCCCATCGCGCCGGTCATACCGGTTTCCTCATCAATAGTAAAAAGCGCTTCAATGGCCGGGTGCGGAATGTTAGTGCTTTCCAGTACCGCCATGATGGTCGCTACCCCAAGGCCGTTGTCAGCGCCCAGGGTTGTCCCTTTTGCACGCACCCAGTCGCCATCCACATACATGTCGATGCCTTGCGTATCGAAGTCGAACACCGTATCGGAGTTCTTTTGGTGTACCATGTCCAGATGGCTCTGCATCACGATCGTCTTACGGTTCTCCATGCCTTTGGTGGCCGGCTTTTTAATGATCACGTTACCCACTTCGTCCTCAATGGTCTCAAGGCCGAGCTTGCTGCCAAAATCTTTCATGAAGGCAATTACCCTTTCCTCTTTTTTGGATGGGCGCGGCACTTCGTTCAGGTCGGCAAATTTATTCCAGAGCGCTTTTGGCTCAAGGTTCCTTATTTCCTGGCTCATTTATGTTTGTTTGTTGTTTGATTATACTATATACTTCTTAAAAATATCTTTTACGTCCTTCTCCCCTACCTCGCCTATCCAAATATTTTGCGGCTGCAGGCAGATGTTGGGGGCCGTTTTGCAATTGTCGGTACATTCCATGCACGTAAGCACTACATTGCGCTTCAGGCCGTATTCCTTTATAAGGTGCTTAAAGCCTTTGAACACCTCATTATTGTAGCGGCTGCATTTTTTGCCGTCGCAAATGAATATAACTTTTTCCGGCGCATCGATCTTCTTCATTGAGGTGTCCTGTTTGCTATGACAAAAATACGACTTATAGTCGTTTACTTACTATCGTAAATTGATTTATTGACCTCACCCCAACCCTCTCCAAAGGAGAGGGAGAAGCTTCTCTCGGATGGGTATAAAAAATCAAATTGAAGATTACAACTATCAAACTTTAAAGAAGCGATTAATTTTACTGCTGGCACTCGTTCCAAGCTCCCCTCTCCTTTGGAGAGGGGCTGGGGGTGAGGTCGTTTATACTTGCTAACGATATTAAAAAACACCCTATATTTACAGTATCAATACCGCCCCATGAAGAAAAAGAAAGTCCTTGCCCTGCTCCTTGTTGTACAAATGATCATAGTGAACGTGCTGGGGCTTTTCCCAGATTTTGTAGAGCGCTTTTACAGCAACGGGATCTTTCCTTTGCTATCGAAAGGTTCGCGGGTATTATTGGGATGGACAGGCATATCGATAGGCGACATCATTTATTTTATTGCCATCATCCTCTGCCTTCGCTGGCTTTGGCTAAGGCGCAAGACCTGGCGGAAGGAATATAAGGACAACCTGCTGACGATGGCCGCGGCATTTTCCATTTTTTATTTCCTGTTCAATTTTTTATGGGCGCTTAACTACAGGCGCGTACCCCTGCATGAAAAAATGGGCATCGGGAAAGATTACGAGCTGACAGAGCTTGTGGCTTTCACCAAAAGGCTCATCATAAAAACCAATGCCATCCATGCGCATATCGAAAAGAATGACAGCGTGAAGATCGTTAGCCCATATACTGTGGAAGAGATCTATTTAAAGTCGATAAACGGGTACCAAAACCTGGCGAAGCCTTTTCCTTATTTTGCGTTTGAGCATGAGAGCATCAAGTCGTCACTTATGAGCACTCCCCTGTCCTACATGGGTTTCGGCGGCTATCTTAACCCCTTTACCAATGAAGCGCAGGTAAACCGCAACCTGCCCAAATATAACCTGCCCACAACCGCATGCCATGAGATGTCGCATCAAATAGGCTATGCCAGCGAAAGCGAGGCCAACTTTATAGGGTACATGGCTTCGATCTATAATGATGATGCTTATTTTCAATATTCCGGCTATTCCTTTGCCCTTAAATACTGCATGAACAACATTGCCCGGAAAGACGAAAAGCTTGCCAAAACCCTTGCGCCGTTCATCAGTAAAGGAGTGCTGGCTAACTTTAAGGAGAGCGAAAAATTCAGTGAGGAATACGATTCTTTTGTTGAGGACATTTTCGAATTCGTTTACGATAAGTTCCTAAAGGCCAACAATCAAAAGGACGGCCTCAAGACGTATAGCAAGTTCGTGGGGCTGCTGGTCAATTATTATTCTGATAAAGAATTATGATGCGCCTGTAACAAATTAGTTGTTTCACCTACCAATGCAGCATGAGTGCATCACTTGAAAAGTCATTTGTAAACCAGCTTCAGGAAAATCAGAACCTGATACATAAGATATGCAGGCTCTACACCAATAATGAAGATGCCCACAAAGACCTTTTTCAGGAAATAACCATTCAGCTGTGGAAAGCCTTCCCACAATTTAGGGGCGATGCCAAATTCACTACCTGGGCCTACAGGGTGGGGCTTAACACTGCCATTACCCTTTACCGTAAAAAGACCCGTACGGTAGAAACCATAGAATTTGACAACAAGCTGCACAAAATAGACCAGGACGAATACAACTATGAGGAAGAGGAGCACATAAAGCTTCTTTACCAGGCCGTGCAGCAACTTAACGATATTGAAAAGGCGCTCGTGTTCATGTATCTGGAAGACAAGGACTATACCGAGATCGCCGAAACGCTGGGCATCAGCGAAGTGAACGCCCGCGTGAAAATGAACAGGATAAAAGGAAAATTGAAGAAAATATTAAATCCATAATAAAATGGACGAGTTAGATATATTAAAACAAAACTGGAAGAGGACTGCGGAGAACTTCCCCAAATTCTCCGAGCAGGACATTTATGCCATGCTGCATAAAAAGTCGTCTTCCATCGTAAAATGGATACTCATCATCAGCATACTGGAATTTGTATTCTGGCTGGGCATTTCATTCCTGATGAAGGACAGCCAAAGCACAAAACAAATGGATAACCTGCATGTAGATTACATTACCATACCCATGACGGTGATAGGCTACATGATCATCATTTACTTTTTCTGTAAATTCTATATCAATTATAGGAAGATAACGGCTACCGATAACGTAAAAACACTCATGGCAAACATACTGAACACGCGCAAAACCGTAAGCAATTATATTATTGCAAATATTTTGTTCATCATTGTTTCATGTGTTGTGATCTTCACGATCTTCTTCCAGAGAGACCCTGTACTTCTGGATACTTTAAGCAAATATGAGGCGAACGGCGACGCATCGATGTTCTACCTCATATACATTGCCGCCGCTATCATATGTATGGCTATTTTCATACTGTTCATATGGCTATTTTACAAACTGATATACGGCTTTCTCCTGAAACGCCTGCACCGTAACTATGAGGAACTGAAAAAACTCGATTTCTAAACCCAACTAAACCAAAACCTGCCATGAAAAAATTACTGATCGCCGCCTTTAGCCTTGTTGCCTTTTTTGCCAATGCCCAAAAACTGGATAAGGGCCTGCTTTGGAAAATATCCGGGAACGGGCTTAAAAACCCATCGTACATTTACGGCACCATGCACATTGTATGCGATAACACACTGGACAAAAAAACGCTAAAAGCACTGGATGATACCAAGCAGCTATACCTTGAAATGGATATGGACGACCCAAGCCTGCCCATGAAAATGATGAGCGGCATGATGATGAAAGACGGAAAGACCCTGAGCACTATGGCCAGCGCAGAAGACCTGAAGCTAATTGACGATTACCTGGTACAAAACACGGGCATGGGCATAAAAATGATGGATAAGTTCAAACCATCGCTGGTAGGGATGATGGTAATGCCTAAGATGGTGGACTGTACGATAAGATCTGTTGAGGATGCCCTGATGAACGTTACTAAAGAACAAAATGAGGAAACCTACGGCCTTGAAAGTTTAGAGGAGCAATTTGCTGTATTTGATGCCATACCTTACGATGAGCAAATGAAGGAACTGATAAAGTCGGCAAAGGAAGGTACCGAAAAAGGCAAAGCCATGTTCAGCAAGATGCTCGAGCTTTACAATGCTAAAGACCTTAACGCCCTGATGGATTTCATGAATGCCGAAGAAAACAAATTTTACGGCGACAACACCGATGTGTTGCTCGACAAACGCAATGCCAACTGGATACCTAAGATCGAAGAAGCCGCTAAAAAAACACCAACATTCTTTGGCGTAGGCGCAGCGCATTTGGGCGGAGATAAAGGCGTGATCGCACTGTTAAGAAAAAAAGGGTATAAAGTGGAAGCTGTAAAATAATCCTTTCATAGCGGCGTTATACCTTTTTAAAAAAAACCTTACATATAATTATAATCGGCCTGTAAATTGTACAGGCCTTTTCATATTCGACCAATACCTTACCAGTCTATGAAATACATTTACGCATTACTTATCACTTTGGCTTCTGTCGGAATGTTCGCACAGGTTGCGAACGACACTATCAAAACCGACAGTATTCGCACAATGGAGACCGAAATGGACGAACTTGTCATCGAAAAGAAGAAAAAAGCGATCGAGCGCCGGGCCGACAGGGTGATATTTGATTTTGAAAGCCAGGCACACCTCAATTCGGGTTCGCTTATGGACGGGCTTAAAAAACTTCCGGGTCTCATCATATCCGACGTTGCGGGGATGATGTACCAGGGCAAGGCGTTACAAGTGTATATGGACGGAAGGCCCCTGAACATCTACTCTAACGAGCTTACCGCCTACATGGAAGGGCTACCGGCCAACTCCATCGAAAAAGTGGAGATCATTACGCACCCCGGCGCCGAATTCCCGGCAACATCGGGTGGGGCGATCATCAACATCATCTCCTCCAAAAATTCGAAGCAATATTTATCGGCCACCTACTCCAACGGCTACAGCTATACCAAATATGAAGACTCCAGGCACCGGTTCAACAACAGCCTGCTCGTAAGCTCGGGCGGAAAAGGCTACAGCTGGCAGCTAAACGGTGGGCAAAGCTATAACGAAGGGTACCAGACCAGCCGGTTCGCCGCAGATGACCTCCTGCTTACACAAAACTATTCCGACAGGGTGAACCGTTTTTATTACCTCAGGTCAGGCGTTAAAATTGAGCTGGGCAAGGACCGCCTGCTGCTGAACTACGACTTCAATACCAATAAGAATACATCATATGTAGCCGCAACGGGTACAGATATTACGTCGGGCGATCCTTTTTTTACTGACGACAAAAGCATGACCGACCGCTTTTATCATGATGGGATGATCACTTACCAAAAACGCTTTGACAATACCCTGAAAAAACTGGACTTCCGCCTGAATTTCAATAATAATAAAAGTGATTTTGGCATGAATTCAAGGTTGAATGATGCCAATGTGCTCGAGAACAACAGTGACCAAAATTTTGTGCAGTTCAAAACTGATTATACACAGGAATTCAATGTGCTGGATAAAACCAAGGTAAACGCAGGAGTTCTGGCCGACCATCTTGACTTTACAGCTGAGAGCTTTGGCACTACTAACCTTGAATATACGCGCTCTACCTACGCTGCCTATGCCGAAGGGCAGGTAACCTATAAAAAGTTCGACTTTATACTGGGCGGAAGGCTGGAATCATATGACATTAAAGGAAATACCGATACCGATGACCTGATACCCTTCAACCTGACGCGCTTTTTCCCTAATGCTACGATACAATACAACCTGATGCCGCAGGTACACATTAATACCAGCTTCAACAAAAAGATAAGCCTGCCTGATACCGGCTCGCTTAACCCCAATAACACCAATTACCAAAACCCGAACGTGGGCTTTTTTGGCAACCCGAACCTTGACCCGGCCATCTTTAACAATTATGAGGTGGAGCTTAGCGCTTTCGAATATTTCACGATAGGCTATTCATATACCGATGCAAAGGACATTATCGTAAACAGGATCATCCAGAACGACGATGGTGCGGCAAGTGTTTCGGTGAACATCCCGAATTCAAGCATCCGGAACTTCAATATTGGCTTGCCGATCCCTTACATGCTGTTTACCAAAGGCCTTGACGCGGTATTGAAAATGGATTTTAACCCGGATGAGATCAATTTCATTTACCTGTACGCGGGCAACCAGCTTCACGAGATCCCGGGTATTGACACCAAGCCGGTATGGAACTTCAACGTTTCCTCACAGATCATCCTGCCGAAGAAGGTGAAGCTTATGGCTAACTTCAACACCACTACCACCGGAGGCAACTATTACTATTATACGGTAAAGCGTCCGGCCTACCAGTCGCTGGACCTTACGTTTTCGCGGAAGTTCATGTCAGATAACCTGTCGGTATCATTATATGTAAACGACCTGCTCAATACCAACAAGCAGGAATTCGGCGCGGTAGGTACGAACCTGATTTACAACAGCAGTTTCGACTCCAGGAGGGTCGGCCTATCATTAAGCTATAAAATACCGACCCGGAACAAACAAGCCCAGGAAAGCAATATCCTGAATAATGGGCAACAACAGCAGCCGTCGCAGGATGTGATAAAATAAAGAGAGAGGCTTGCGGGCCTCTCTCTTTATTTTATATTAGTCTGCCCGGGCAGATCGCCTCTGATCTAATACTGCCACTTCCGTTGTTGGTTGAGTTCCTCCTGCCTTTCCATTTCCTCGGTAGGTATAACTTTAAGGAACGAGGGGTGTTGCTCTATGGCATATTCTATTTTCTCAAGGATCGATTCTACGCTTTCGTTATCGTAATCGATCTGTAATGGTTCTTTTATTATGAAAGACTGCAATATTCCCTTCTTCTTCAGGCGCAGGCCTTTCTTGTCGAAGGAACGCCGGAAACCATCGATAACAATAGGTACAACAATGGGCTTATGCTGCTTGATGATGTGTGCCGTACCTTTACGGATGGGCTTGAACGGCTTTGTAGTCCCTTGCGGAAAGGTGATCACCCAGCCGTCTTCGAGTGCTACACGGATGTTCTCTGTATCATTAGGGTTTACTTCACGCTGTACGTCTTTTCCTTTAGCACGCCACGTACGCTCTACTGTTATGGCACCTGCATAGGAAAGTATACGGGGCAGCAGGCCTTCTTTCATGGTTTCTTTAGCCGCAACATAGTATATATTGAGCTTGGGGTTCCAGATGTACATTACATCCTTAATATTGTCCTCACGGCCTTTGAGCGAAGCATTGAACACATGGAACATGGCCACGACATCTGCAAAATAAGTCTGGTGGTTGGAAATAAAAAGCACATTCCTGTCAGGCAGCGCACGGATGATCTCCGAGCCGTCTATCTGCAGTTCGTTAAAGCCCCTGTAGCGGCGGTGCGTAAGCATACCGAACACGCGTATGAGCCATTTTTTCAGGAAAAGTATATGTCCGAAGGGATTTCTTTTAAATAAACCCATGATTATAGCAAAGTAAACCGCAAACTTACGAAAACGATACTATTTTAAGGCGCTTTTTATAGTTTCTTTAAGTTCGCTCATTATCATCGCGGTAGCGCCCCATACTATATGGCCGCCGGCCCGGAATGCGGGCACAGTAAGACTTTGTGCGTAAGAAGTTCGCATCTCGGCATTCACCACTATCGAATCGTCCAGCATTTCGTCCAACGGGAGATGTATTAGCTCTACGACCTCTTCAGGGTTAGGTACGAATTCAGGTTCATCGGCGGAAACCCCCAAAAAAGGGTACACCAGGAAATTGCTGGGTGGTATGTATATTTCTGAGAATGGCATAACGACCTCTATCGCGCCCGGCAGTACTCCTATCTCTTCGAAGGTTTCACGAAGGGCTGTATCTGCAAGGGTTTTATCGCCAGGTTCAGCCTTTCCTCCGGGAAATGATATTTGTGAGGAGTGAACACCCGGATAGGCATTTCGTTTTATAAGCGCCAGATGTGCCTGCCCGTTTATCGGGTAAAAAAGCATCATTACCGCCGAAATGCGTGGGTCTTTATCTTTGTAAAATCCCTTGTTCAGCGTAGGTACACGTTCCAAAGGCGACATTTTCATGTGCGCATCTATGGCAGGAAGCTGTTGCTGTAGTATCTTTGGGATGTATTTTGTAAATTCGGTAAAAAGCATTTGTAGGGATTTCATCATAAAGATACTCCAAAATGCATCAAAATAAAATGTATGTTTAGCAAAGCTGAGGCTCAAAAAATGAAAAAAGAATTCTGGACCGCATTCGCTGATGCGTATCCCAGAAAGTGGCTGCTGTATGACACTAAAATTAAAGACGTTACTTTTAAATTTTACGTTGACAATAAAAAAGCCCAGGTAATGCTCGACATTGAGCCGAAAGAAGATGACAAGCGCATCATATACTTCGAAAAAATGGGATCGCTAAAAAATATCCTACTCGATGAATTTTTGCCTGAAGCTGTATTCGAGCGTAATTTTTATCTGGAGAACGGCAAGGTCATTAGCCGGGTGTGGGTAGAATTAACAGGTATAAGCCTTTACAACATGGCCAGTTGGGCAGTGATATTCCGGTTTTTCAATATCAGCATGGATGCCTTTGAGCGCTTTTTTTACGAGTACGAGGACTACATCCGCGATCTCGATATTAACACATAATAAAAGGGCCTGCTTTAAATAGCAGGCCCTTTTTATCTTTAAGTAACCTGGGTTATCGAAGCATTGCAAAGTGGCCTCTTAACTCCCTGCCGTCTTGTCTTGTAACTACGAACCAGTAGTCGGTTGATGGAAGCTGTACGCCGTTCAGTGTTCCGTCCCAGCCTTCATGGTTAGATCCAAATGAGGTTACCAGCTTGCCGTATCGGTCAAATATCGTCACTTTCATCTCTGGCTCCATCATCGAATATTTGATGCGCCATTTATCGTGTACACCATCGCCGTTCGGCGTAAAGAAGTTAGGATAATTCATCAGTACTACCTGCTTGGTATCTATCCCGCAACCGTTACTATCTTTAGCATAGATCGTATATACTCCTGCTTCAAGTCCGCTAAATACATTTTCCGGCTGATAATTCACTCCGTCAAGCGAATACTCGAACGCGCCTTCTTCTTTGGTATTAACAGTGATCTCATTTTGATCCCTTGTCCAGTCTTTTGTATCGATCGTTGTGATCGTTGGGGTGATCGATGCCTTGATCTCAATTTCTGTAAAACCGTCACAAACCTTGGTGCCGTAAGCTTTCTCAACAATAACTGTATATACGCCCGGATCAGATACCATGATGCTGCGTGTAGTTTCGCCGGTCGACCAAAGATAGCTGTTGTATCCTGCATTGGCTGTAAGCAGTAACGCTCCGTTATCACATATTGTACCTTCGGCAGTTATCACAGGCTCCTGATAGTCACCTATGAACAGTTTGAAAGAAGTAACCCCATGGCATATAGATATTTGGTTATGTACAAGCCTTACAAAAATCTCCTGACCGTTGGTTACGTTAGTATAGTATTCCGGCAAAGCATTCACGCCATTATGCGCATCTTCTTCTGTAAGGTGGTATGTAATGGTATACATAGCGCTGTGTAATGGACCAAGTACTCCCCGGTTTTGGTCAGTAAGATGGAACTCATGGTTTAGAACGGTCCCTGATCCAGCGCAAATGATCATATCACCAGGATTCGTAGCATCCGCTATAGACGGAAGCGATTGTACATTCAGCCTCTTCTTTACAATGTTGCCACATGAATCTTCGATCTCAAATGTATATTCAGCCGGCGCCAGGTTAGAGAACACATTGCTGGTACCATTGTTCACTATGTATGAAACATTGTCTTTCTTCACGATCCTGTACGCAATAGGATAACCGGTAACATCAAGCATGATGTCGTTTGGCTGGCCAAGGCATGCAAGAGAATAGGCAGAGTTGATCGTAAAAGCCTCAGTATATTCAAATTCACCCAAAATGCTCAAACACACCTGGTTTTCGGCAACGCCATTACCAAAGGTGTCAAACTTTTTTACTATCCTGAACTTACCTGAATAGTTGAGGTTATTGCGTACAGTATTATTATTGAGCTTTATGCTGTTGGCCGTACCAGGTACTGTCCCTTCGGCATAAACAGTATTGTTTCCGGGATGTCCCCATTTACCTGTTGCAGGGTTATATTTTTGCAACCAGTATGAAGAGCCTTCAAGGCCATTACTGCCATCGGTAACCTTAACAGAAAATCCGCCGCAATTTGGTGTATAAACATAACTGTTTACCGGAGCCCTGTACCCTTCAACATTAATTGTCTGATGAGACACTATACCACAAATATCAGTTGCCCTGAACGTATATGTACCTTCCGGAAGGCCGGACATATATAAGTCGCCATCATATAGGATGTTCGTTACATCATGAGGTATTCCAGATCCATATGCAGAAGGGGCTGCAATTATTGACACCGATTGAAGGTCCCCATTACCACTTCTAACACGTACAGTTCCAAAACCGGCTTCGCAAGCAGGAAGGGTAGCAATGTTGAAAGGCTTCTCAACAAAAGCAGGCACAACAACATCTTCCTGATATTCGAAACCACAGTCATCTGTAAAAATAATCGTATAGGTTCCTAATGGCATGTCATTAAGTCCAAGTTTACCTGTTGAATTAATGTTTGACGTAACATTTTTAGGAAGCGTAGCTGTATAAGTTCCCGGGGCCGCGATTATAGTTGCCGTTACGACTTTTTGCTTAGGAACACTTACCCTTATCTTGCCGAACTCAGAAAAACATCCGTTATTAACACCACTCACAGATGGTACAGGCTTCTCAAATTCTATTAGTAATGAAGCTCTAACCATTCTTCCACATATATCTGTTATTTCAACTTCATAATTTCCAAAAGGCACCGGATCAGTATCACTACCATAGTTTAAGGTTGGCTCTGTAAATGGCCCTGCAGAATTGAATGCTGCCGGATCGAAACCTTGAGGAAAACTAATAAAGTTAACAGTATATGATGTAGTGTACTTTGACGCATTTAGTATAAGATATTTTTCTGCACATGGCGCATCACCTGTCGACAATGTCAGATAAACAGACGGATCAACAACATCTCCTATCCTCTCATATACGGCATTACAATTATCTGTAACAGTTATGTCATAATCGTAAGCTTCTTCAAGTCGGGGCAAAACCGCAGCTATAGTAAGCGAATCCGGAGAACCCGTAACATACTCCTGATCAATAACGATCTGATCCCCACCCAATGTCATGGGCGAAAGTGTATAACGCACCTGCAATGGATAATTGATACTGCCCTGCGATGGAGTGATCGTGTTATTCACTGTGATCGAATCGCACGCCATGCCTCCTTCGGCATAATCGCCTCCAGATATAGAAAGTGTCGCATTTACAACATTAAGGTTAAAGGTTTTTACCCTGCCTACCCCGCAATTATTAAAAACCCTTACATTATAAGAGCCCGATGGCAGACCGGTAAATGTATTAGCAGTTTGTAATGGCCTTGTAACAGGACCGGATATGATCTCATAAGAAGCAGCAATACCGCTTAATGTATTCACGATGATTGTACCGCTTCCGCTGCAACCCTGGCCTTGTGAAGTCACACTAAAGTTAAATGGCTGTATATTGCTGGCGATGGTTATGTTTTGCTCTTTAGTATTCAAAAGACTACCCAAAGACTGGAATGCCACAACTTTATAAGTACCAGAAGAGAGGCTTCCCAAAACATTTTGAGACAAAACCGCTATAGGAGCATTGGTATCCGGCAACATATACACTTTGTACAAGATCGCAGCATTTACAGTAGTGTTTGATACTGTAAAAGACAATGAGCCATTACCCTGGCACGTTTCGTCTGTTTTAGACACTTGAAGGTTAAAATCTGAAAGCTGTGCACTAACAGAATTTGAGAATAAAATAACCGCAACAAAGAGAGTAGTGAAAAATTTCATAGTTCAGTTTATTTACATTAATTACTTCTTAACCCTTAATTCCTACACGATTGTTAAGAAGTACATTACTTCATCATTTTCTACTCTGCAATATTACAAAAGAAACCATATAAATATTTGATTATTAGTTAGTTACAAATGTATTTGGTCGATAATTTTTGCAATATTTATATTTTAAATATTCTATATTAATTACAAATTACTGTACCTTAGTCAATTATGAAAAAAATATTTAAAATATATTTAATTTACGTATTGTGTTAAAATTTATTAATTTTTAAATATTTCTTTTAATTTTAATAAATTATCAACAGAATATTATCAAATTTTAACTAAAAACAGATTATTAGATAATGAAATAAATTGAATTATCAAAATATATGTGATGAAAATTCTCACTCGGATTGCCAAAAAAATCTTAAAGTGTACAAAATGAATATGTTAATGAATAATCTTACATCAAAGAGAAAATTTAAGCGGGTCAAATTCGCTTTATAGACCTTATTTTTTTGAGCTATTATCTATGTTAGGGTCAACAATTCCACTTCTCCTATAATATCTGGAAGGCCGTGTTGCAGTTTTATTCGGAGTATTCTTTAATAACTCTTTATGCATAGAAATCACGAAATGTTTTTTAAAGTGCTGTGAGCATGACAGAAGGTCATTCTTATAGTGACTATGTAACAATATTTCGCAGTAGAAATATACATTATACCCTGTTCGTATAAAGGATATACTCTAAACAATATGATACGGTCTAAAGATCAAACCTTACTATTTGTCCGTTAATTAAAGATCTAAAATAAAACACATTCGGTTTGTGTAGGGTTAAAAAAAAGCGATGCCCGGATAGAGCTGTTTGGCTTAACACATTGTAACACCATCTATGCAAATCTTAATTCGAGATATTATAAAACAAAAACCCCTTCATCGTTATGATGAAGGGGTTCTAAAAAAAGGCGATGACATACTCTCCCACAAGATGCAGT
>NZ_JBQVPA010000006.1:0-176956 GCF_052437795.1 Flavobacterium sp. | reverse complement strand
GGGTCCTGCTGAGCGTTCATCTCAGACAACCCACCAAGAGCCAAGAATGCTGCAAGGTATAGTTTCTTCATGTGTGTTCTTTTAATTTAGGTTAGGGGCTGGGACACCCCTCCCCCGCACATTAGCGGGGGAGTTGCCCAATTATTTGTTAGTTAGCCCTGTTTATATAAACCCAGCCGGTCCTGCTTTCGCCGTTAGCACGTTCGATCATATAGAAGTAGGTTCCTGTAGGAAGCTCGTCACCACCTGCAGATTGACCTTCCCATTGGTCAGTGTAGGCTCCATTAAAGCTGTAAACCTCTGCTCCGTAACGGTTAAAGATGCTCAGTTTCCTTACGTCAAGCGCTGTAAGGTCGAAGCTTTCATTCTTGTCATCACCGTTTGGCGATATACCGCGTTGCACATCACAAGTCGTGTCTACAACATTGATCTGGCCCGGAACCGAACAGTCAGCTCCTCCATTTGGAGTTACAGTTACATAATAAGTACCACCCTGATTGATCACGATAGAAGAGCCTGTGCCTAAAGATGCACCCGAAGCATCGGTCCATTCAAATGTTGTGTTATCAGGAGTATTGATCTCATCTGTAAAGATCGCTTCAAGAACATACACATTATTCTCGTCACATCCTTCGGTGATCGCTATTGACGGTGTTTGGATAATGCTTACATCAAAGCTGTTCTCATCTGTACAGTTTGGCGATGTACCACTCTGTGCATATACATAAATCGTCTGAGAAGCAGAAACCGAAGATCCCGCTGCAAGCTGTGTGCCTGTTCCGCCAGGGCCTGTGTAGTAGCTACCAACACCAAGCGAAGGAAGTACATAGCTGTCGCATGCAGACACATCGCCAGGAGCATCAGCCACAGGAGAAGTGATTATTGTCACATTAAAGGTTTCTTCATCTGTACAGTTTGGTGTAGAACCACTCTGCGCATATATATAAATTGTTTGAGTACTACTAACCGATTCGCCAGCAATTAGCTGTGTACCTGTACCTGCAGGACCCGTAAAGTAATTACCTACAGTAAGTGCAGGAAGAACATAACTGTCGCATGCAGACTGGTTACCCGGTGTTACAACTACAGGACTTGGCACGATGGTTACTGTAAACACATTGTCATCTGTACAGTTTGGCGTAGTACCACTTTGTACGAATACGTGGATATCCTGAGTTCCGGTAATACTTTCGCCGGCACTTAGCATTGTTCCTGTTCCATTTGCACCTGTGTAGTAGTTATTGCCCGCACTAAGCGCAGGAAGCACATAGCTGTCGCAAGATGTTACATCAGCAGGATCTTCAGCTACAGGTGTAGGCGTGATCGTCACCACAAAGCTTTCTTCATCTGTACAGTTTGGCGTTGAACCGCTTTCTACATAAACAAAGATCGTTTGGGTAGATGTTATCACATCATCCGCATCCAGCTGAGTACCTGTACCGCCGGCAGCAGTAAAATAGTTACCGGCTGTAAGTGCAGGAAGAACATAGCTATCACAAGCAAACTGGTCGCCAGGAGTTACGGCTACAGGACTAGGTACGATAGTTACCGTAAATACATTTTCTGCACTACAGTTTGGTATGGTACCTGTAACAGTGTATACGTAAACATCTTGTGTAGCAGTGATCGTTTCACCGGCATTCAGCATTGTTCCCGTACCGTTTGAACCTGTATAGTAGTTGTTATTAGCGTTAAGCGCAGGAAGCACATAGCTGTCGCAAGATGTAACATCAGCAGGATCATCAGCTACAGGGGTAGGTATAACACCTACGGCCACTGTTGCAGTTGCAGAACATCCTGTATTGTCTATAGTAACTTCATAGTCGCCTGCTTCAGTTACAGTAATGGTATTTGTAGTGCCTGCAAATGGCCCTCCATTGCGTGTCCATGTGTAAGTCACATCTGCATCGTCATAGTTCGTTGGAGTTACCGTGATCGTACCATCAGTGCCTTCGCATATCGAGAACTCTGGCGTGATAGTGAATTCCGGTGTAAGGTCCTGAACGTTTATTGTAAATGATTTCACACCATAACAGTCACTCGCGTTATTATAGATCCTTACCCAGATCGTTTGCTCGAACTGAGTGGTATTGGCATAAGAGGCCACATCTGCTATGATCGGCTGGTCACCATCATTTGCAAGATCTTCACTTGTATGGTAAGTGATCGTATAGTCCCCTGTAATACCATCTAAGATCGTAGCTGTGTTTTGCGTAAGATCAAAGGTTCCAAAACCACTCGCATTACAATCTGTAAGGTTTTCAGGATCATTGGTAACATCCACAACCGGATCATAGAATTCAATAACTATAGTTGCTTCAGTGGCACATGTTGTACCAATAAACGTTGCTTCTACAGTATACTCTCCAGATTCTGTTACAAGATAAGTTGGTCCAGTTTCATTTGGCATTACACCATTTTCATCAGACCATACGAATTCAAAATCGTCAGCGCTCAGACCTGTATCCAAAAGCCTTTCGCCGCCTGCACAAACAGCATTGCCATCAGACACAAGAGATGGTTCACCAAGATCCGGCTCACCGATATCGAAGCTGCCTGCCTGAAGGAATACTGCCGAGTTATAAGCGTTATCAGAGGCGTTGGCAATAACCAGTTTGATATTGTACGAGTGATTTACCTGTACCGGGCCTGTTGCGGTCAACACAATGGTTTGGCCATTAAAGTTGATCGGGTCAAACGATGTGTTGTTGTACTGACCAAAATACTCCTCATTGATCGCAGGACATACACCGTTATCCGGGTGGATGTTGGTCACAAGGATCGGAATACTTGTATTTGGAAGCACCGCAAGGTTAATAGGAGCCGCCAATGGATCCTCGTTATCTGTTAATATGAAGGCGAACGAGTCTGAGAAGTTACACTCAAAGCCACCCATATTATATTCTTCCGATGCGAACAGGAAGTTGAAGTTCAGCTCGTCTGTCATCGATACGAAGTCAAACGATATCCAGGTAGCATCGTTCGTATTACCCGGAGGTAAGTTCACGATAGTTTCAAGGTCTGTATCGCCATCCCATCCCGGCCAGTTATTACTTTGCCCGGCAGGGAACTGGTTTGGTCCAGGGGCAAGGGCAGCGTCGCCACTCACAAGAACGATACCTGCTTCCATCGGGAATTCAGAGCCATTCTGCTCAAAGTAGCCAATACCGTTGGCCATTCCAAAGTCAGTACCTGTACTTGATAATATGTTAGATATCTGGGCACAATCAGAACCTATAAGTACATCCTGTACAAGCTCTTCGATAGTATGTTCATCCTGAGTCACCAAGATCGGTGGTGGAGGCGTATTGATGCATATTTCAAAGCTCGTTACATCAGTTGGATCAGGCAGCCATGTGGTATATACCCTTACATAATATGTCTCACCAAGCGTCAAACCTGTAATGGTCTGGCTGTTATTACCACAAGCGAGCTGGTTTAGCGTACCACAATCAGCACCTTCGTAAATTACTGTTTGGAAGGTCGCACCGATCATGTTGTTTATGTTAACAGCATGTGTAGTTGATGTAGCTTCGAATGAATACCAAACATCAAATTCAATATCGCCCCAAATATAACAAGTCTGTGCTTGTGATGATCCTGTTGCGCCTGTTACTGTACCCGATGCGAATACGTCACAATCAATACCAGGATTCGTGCCTACGTCTATTGCACCGTCACAGTCATCATTCTCGATAAGTGTAGTAAATATGATCGGGCCTGACCAGTTACTATTTCCATCAGTGCCACCACAGATCGCACGCACATAGAACTCATAAGTAGTTCCTGAAGTAAGGTCAACACCTGTAACAGTCTCTGTAGCTATATGCGGCATAGTGGTAGTTGATAAGCCTGAATCTGTAGGCTGTGGTGCCGGAGAGTTGATCGGCACAACATATACTTCCCATGTAGTGGCAGTTCCCATTTCAGTCCAGTTAAGATCGGCTGTAGTAAGCGCCAGCGCATCTACGAAAAGATCCTGCGGCTTAGGACATGGCGGAGGTGTACAGTCTGCCTCATCGTTCTCATATAGTATAGTACCCTGAGCTCCCTGGCCCGGAAGCTTAGTGTAAAGGTCTTCTTCAAATGGAGTATACACAACAACTCCTACCTCATTAGCAAAGTTACCTCCGAAATTCCATTGTAGTTCAAAACCTACGCCAGGACATAGCGGTACTTCAACAGTTTGAGATGTTCCTGTTGTAAATGTAGAACCAAATGTACCTACCGGTACGCCATTTTGGAGAACCGTCATTGTATTGCCATTCCAGCCATCGCCGAAAGAGTCAACCATTTCAAACACATAATTACATTGGTCGGCCTCAGCACATACAAGGCTGTGGAATTCGAAAGGACCGGCCCATGTACTGTTGGTAGATGCATCACAAATTACCCTCACATAGT
The DNA here is from genome assembly GCF_052437795.1 of Flavobacterium sp. Taxonomy (GTDB): domain Bacteria; phylum Bacteroidota; class Bacteroidia; order Flavobacteriales; family Flavobacteriaceae; genus Flavobacterium. The sequence goes on along the minus strand of NZ_JBQVPA010000006.1, from coordinate 172,552 downwards.
AGTCATAGTTGATACCAGGTGTTGGAAGTGGCACTTCAACAGGGTTAGTAGTAGTAAGTGTGCCTGTAGAAGAAGCTGTTGGTGCAGGGTCGTTCGCAGGAACTACATACACTTCCCAGTTACCTGTAGCAGGGCCATCCCACTCTAGCATGGCTGAATCTACTTCAAAATCATAAGCCGTAAGGCCGGTTGGAGGAAGACACAGTGGATTATCACAATCGATCGTTCCTGAATATAGTACACTATTTTGCGCACCGGTACCCGAAGGCTTCGTGAATATTGTCTGGCTAAAGCCGTTAACAATAGACACACCTACTTCACCAGGGAAGTTACCGCCTGCATTCCAGAACAATTCGAACGGCTGGCCATTACACATGGCCACGTTAACCGTTATAGGGCCCTGGCCTGTAGTGAACGTAGAACCGATAGTTGCAACGGTCGCGCCGTTCTGTGTTATGGTCATAGTGTTACCGTTCCAGCCATCACCCCATGAATCTGTCATGATAAAGCTGTAGTTACACTGTTGTGCCAACGGGCATACAGCTGTTGTGAACGGGAATGGGCCTGCCCATGTACTATTGGTCGAGCCGTCGCACACGATCCTTACATAATACACATAGTTGGTACCGGCAACCAGTCCGGTAGTTACGTCCACCGGTTTTGTGGTCGTGTTAACACCTGTTGTAGATGATGTAGGCGCCGGGCTTCCGGCAGTCACAACATAATAATCCCAGTTACCCGTGTTAGGGCCAGCCCAGTCAAGAGTAACGGATGTTGTTGAGATATTGGATACACTAAGTCCGTCAGGAGGAAGACACGCAGGGGTATCACAATCGATAAGACCTGTGAAAAGCGATGAGTTTTGCGCTCCTGTTCCGGCAGGTTTTGTGTAAATGGTCTGTCCAAAGTTATTTTGGATAGATACGCCTACTTCGCCTGCAAAGTTACCACCCGCGTTCCAGAATAGCGAAAGCGGAAGGTCATCACATATAGGGACCGTAACCGAAACAGGGCCAACACCTGTAGTAAATGTTGAACCGATAGTTGCAACAGCAATGCCGTTTTGCGACACCGTCATGGTATTGCCGTTCCAGCCGTCGCCAAATGAGTCGGTCATTATAAATGTATAGTTACACTGGTCATTAGCCTCACAAAGAGTAGTATTGAACGCATAAGGGCCTGCCCACGCACTAAATGTGCCGTTACCGCAATTTGCCCTTACATAATATTCATAAGGAGTAGACGCGACCAATGCAGTACCGTCAAACTCGGCAGTTGTAACATAGTTCGTATTTGTATTCACAGTTGTACCTGCTCCCGCCGGCATACCGTCGCCCGGATCCTGCACCACTACCTGCCATGAGGTAGCGCCGCTTGGGTTAGTCCATGAAAGCTGCGCCGATGTCAGCCCGCCTACTGATGGCAAACCTACAGGAGGCGCACAGTTCACAGGCTGTATAACAAGAGTATAAGGAGTTGTTTGAGGAGCAGCCCATGTAGAAATAACAATGATATAGGTCTGGCCTGCAGTAACTGCAAATGTTGGGATCGCAAGTGGCGCCGGGGTAAAGCCTGTTACAGCACCACCCGCACAGCTCACACCTACATTGGTACAGCTATTATATACGAATACACCTGAATAGGCACCGTTGTTCGTTACATTAATACTGATAACACCTGTAGTGGCAGCAGTATAGGAGTAGAAAACATCATTACCGTTAAGGTACTGGTTGGCAGTACCACAACCTGCAGCGCCACCGGGAGAACCATCTACCGTGTCGCCATAGTTCCCTGTGTTATCTGTAGTAGAGTAAGAAGGCGTCGTAATTACGATCGGGGCCGTACAGCTTTCGCCAAGAGCCACCGTACTAAAATAGAATGGCCCTACCCAGTTACCGGTATTACCACCACCACAATCGGCCCTTACATAATACTTATAGTCAGTATTTGGCTGAAGCGGGTTGCCCGCGCTATCGGTAGTAGCCGTATATGGAGGAATACCTGTATACGATATACCCACCTGAGTAGGGGCCTGAAGCGCTCCTACGATATCAATATCCCACTCAGTAGCGCCACCCGGGTTAGCCCAGTTAAGCACTGCCTGGTTAAGGCCCACACTGTTCACTGCCAAAGTCGTAGGGTCAAGACACTGCGCGCCTACCATTACGTTATCAACAAGCCAGCGATCACCAAAGTCGCCGTTCATTACAAAGGCAATGTATGCCTGCTGCCCAAAGCTTGATGCAGGAAGGTTAAATACCTTTTCAAGATAGTCTGTCTGGAATGGGTCCGGGTTAATGTCAAGTTCACCCATTGTAGGCACGATAGGTGTATAAGCACTCGGATCGCCTGGCGTATTGCCGGTATGGATCATCAACCTGTAAGTGTTACCGTCATTACCGATTATGGTCAGCCTTGACTGAAAACGGAGTTGTCCGTTGGTAGGCACAAGGAACTGCTTGGTCACCAACCAGTCTTCTGCAGTACCGGTAGCCACGTTCTCCCTGTTGATAAAGGCCACCTTGCCCGACCCGCCGTATGCAGGTGACTGAATGGCATTGTGGTTCACCACATTCCATTCCTGTCCCGGCCCCGAAACGTTGATCTTGGACCAACCGGTTGGGAGGAGGTTACCGTTACTTTCAAACGTTTCCAATGCGAGCTGGGAGTAGCCACACCAGGAAAGTAACGACATGAAAAATAATAGGGTAATTTTTTTCATAGAATTATATTTAGTAGTTTATGTTTAAGTTCTCGAAAATAAACAAAAAATTTAACTTATAACTTAATATGTTAAAGATTATCTATCATTTATTTAAAAAAAACAAAATTAATTGTATTTGTTATGAATGTAAAACTCCCGCAACAATCTGCAAATAATCCAACAAAATTGTTAATTCCGCAATACTCTCGCTATATTTGACAGAATTATTGACCTTTGCGTATGGAAAATCGAATCAGGATATATTTCGCTTCAGACCAGCATTTTGGTGCCCCTACACCCGAAGAGAGTTTCCCGCGGGAACAAAAATTCGTAAAGTGGCTTGACGAAATAAAACATGATGCGCACACCCTGTTCTTACTGGGCGACCTGTTCGATTTCTGGTTCGAATACAAGACCGTTGTACCCCGCGGATTCGTACGGGTGCTGGGCAAGCTGGCCGAACTGCGCGACAGCGGTATCGAGATCCATTTCTTTACCGGCAACCATGATCTGTGGATGGGCGACTACTTCGAAAAAGAACTTAGCATTCCCGTATACCACAAGCCAAAAGAATTCACCTATAATAATAAGGTGTTCCTTATAGGGCATGGCGACGGGCTGGGACCCGGGGACAAGGGATACAAAAGGATGAAAAAGGTATTTACCAACCCGTTCTCCAAATGGCTGTACCGATGGCTCCACCCGGACATTGGCGTCAGGCTCGCACAATACCTTTCTGTTAAGAACAAGCTAATATCCGGGGAGGCAGATGTGAAATTCCTTGGTGAGGATAATGAGTGGCTCGTACTCTATTCAAAGCGTAAACTGGAGTCGAAGCATTACGACTACTTTGTGTTTGGCCACCGCCACCTGCCCATGGTAATTAAGGTAGGCGAAAACTCGTCCTATATCAACCTGGGTGACTGGATAGGCTACTTTACGTACGGGGTTTTTGACGGGGAGAAGTTTGAACTTAAAGAATATTAGACCCGGAACAGATCCTAATTCCTCCCTTCATTTTGTAGATAGTTGTAAAGCCCCATCTTAAAAAGAGTCCCCTCTACAAGGTCTTTAATGTGTTTCAATTCGCTTTTGGTCACGGCGAGGTCTATTTGCTGCAACGGGGTTTTAAGCAGGGATCTCTGACAGTTCCTCCGGCAACCGGCACAGCCTTGGAGTTCGTCGAACGTTTCGTCGATGATCAGTGCAAAGTCCCGGATCTCACGATGGGAAAAATACAACCCGGTCTCCTTAAACACCAACTGCACTTTTTCCTTCAGTACCACATCGTTCTTTTTCCAGTAAAATGCTACACCAAATTCATTATAATATATCTGCTCAACTTCCCTCATTGCTTTTTGGTTTTGAACAAAAGTAAACATTTATTTAAAATGATTCTAAATAGATGGTGGTTTTTTAATGATGATCTTTCAAACATTAAGAAAGGGAGGCGGATGACACGGATCAGGCAGATGACCGCAGACCTGCACAAGTTGGTAGATGGCAGAGTTGTTGAAAGAGCTAACTTCAACCAATGCAGAATGAAAAAATCCGTATAGACCTGCTGTATCCGCATTACATATCCTCAAATTGGAATTTACCCTTCACACCTGATGTCCCTAAGCCTCAATTGCAAGTTCGCCTCCCCGTTCCAAACATTTTCATCAATTGAATAGGCCGCTTCAAAAACCTCTCCGCCACAGGCCAGATCCATTTTTGAAGCAAGGCCGAAGCCAATGGCCCCAAACCCTTCCTGCCCCTCCTGGCGTACGAACAGCCGGAGGTGGCTCTCATCACTGCCGATGGGCTTACCAAAGCCAGTGTCCTTTAAATTCCGGGTAACGAAAACAGGCGTCATGTTGCCCGGTCCGAACGGTTCGAACTGCTTTATCAGGCGGAAGAACTTTGGTGTAATGTCGGTAAGGTCTATTTCCGCGTCAATGCTTATTTCGGGGGTAAGCAGTTCCGGATCGATAGTTTCGGACACCACCTGCTCAAACTTATCGCGGAACAACGGGTACTGCTCCTCCAACAGCGTAAGTCCTGCAGCATACATATGCCCGCCAAACTGCTCCAAATGTTCGGCGCAGGCCTCAAGGGCGTTATAAATATCGAAATCCTTGACCGACCGTGCCGAAGCCGCCAGCCTGTCACCGCTTTTGGTAAATACCAGTGTTGGGCGGTAATACGTTTCCGTTAGCCGCGATGCCACAATGCCTATCACACCCTTATGCCAGCTTTCCTTATATACGACTGTCGTGAACTTATCATGGTCGCTGTTCTCATCTATCTGCGTCAGCGCCTCTATGGTGATCTGTTTATCGAGGTCCTTGCGGTCAGCATTCAGCGATTCTATCTGCGCGGCGAACTCCTCTGCCTGCGTCAGGTCAAATTCTGTAAGAAGTTCAACCGCATAATTACCATGCTTTATACGTCCGGCGGCATTGATGCGCGGCGCGATAACAAAAACCACATCGCTTATGGTAAGCACCTGCCGCTTTAGGTTTTGTATCAGCGCTTTGATGCCCGGCCTTGGAGATGCATTGATAACATCCAACCCGAATTTTGCCAGCACACGGTTCTCTCCCGTTATGGGCACGATGTCCGCAGCAATAGCCGTAGCCACCAGATCGAGGTACGGCATCAGATCGGTAATAGTTAGCCCGCGCCTGCCAGCAAGAGCCTGCACCAGTTTAAAGCCTACGCCACAGCCGCACAGTTCGTCATAAGGATAGGTACAATCCTCCCGCTTAGGGTCAAGCACTGCTACAGCTTCCGGCAGTACGTTGCCGGGGCGGTGGTGGTCGCAAATAATGAAATCGATCCCCTTATCATTAGCATAGGCTACCTTATCAACAGACTTTATGCCGCAGTCGAGCGCAATGATCAGGGTACAGCCGTTATCGTCGGCATAATCTATTCCGGCAAAGGAAACGCCATAGCCTTCCCTGTAACGATCAGGAATGTATGTATCTACATTGGGATAGTACGACCTCAAATAGGAGGAAACCAATGAAACTGCCGTAGTACCATCAACATCATAATCGCCAAATACAAGTATATTTTCTCCTTTGGCAATAGCCGCCTCAATACGCTCCACAGCCCTGTCCATATCCTTCATCAGGAAAGGGTCGTGCAGGTCGTCCAGCGATGGACGGAAAAAGCTCCTCGCCTGTTCAAACGTTTCCACACCGCGCTGTATCAGCAGTGCTGCAATTACATCATCCACTTTTAGCGCTTCTGCCAGGTGTTGTACTTTTTCGGAGGGTGGTGAGGGTTTGAGGTTCCAGCGCATTTTAATAATATTGAATTTCGTAAGACATTTGCGAAACGATCTTGTCTTCGAGATATTGGGTGATCCTTGTAATGTTGCCTTTCATATCGTAGGTATAAACTTGCCTGTAATTGGATGGGCTTTTGGTAGGAAGGCCATAGGGCATAAGCTTGAAAACATCCCTGAAAGATGTAAAAGAATTTGTTGTTATTGCTTTTTCCGAAACTTTGCCCCGATCATTGTACTTTAATGCTATCGTAATCACACCATCTTCTTTTGTAACAACAATGCTGTCAGGTGAAGTTCCTGCATATCGATAATCTACAATGGTCTCGTTTAGAGGTGAAGTATACGTTGTGAATTTTTCCTTTACCAATAGTCCCTTATCGTAAAAATATTTGTTGTAATAACTAAGCTTCCTTACAGAATCAACCTGATGGTATACATTGTATTCAGTTAATTTGTTGTCATTATCATAGCTATAAATATATTCGAAATAATTAAACTTCATTGCCTTATCATTGGGTGCACTTTGCGCCCTGATACATGTAAGCCTGCCATTTTCCCATAAATATTCTGTTGCAATGTTCACCCTGTTATTCATCCTGTCTTCCCTGTTCACAATTTTACCATTTTCATATTTTAAGACAGCCCATTGTGTATTGAGTGTATCCTTATCCTTCATCTGATAGGTATACATTGCGATAATATTTCCATCTTTATCGTATACCGTTCGCGCAACACTATTATCTTTTTTTCTGTCAAGTGGTTCCCATGCCATTTCTCTGGCTCCTTTGTAACTGTAGGAATACACTTGATCAGCTTTGTTTTTTTGGTACCGGGTTGTCCTGATCTTCCTCCCGTTCCTGTCATATTCAAATTTGGACAGGGTGTCAGACTCCTGATACCCGTTAAGCGCATATTGAGTTCTAACCTGCGATACCTGCCTTATATTTTTGTCCACTTTATCCTCATAATATTCCTCGACGGGATAAGGCTTCGGCTCAGCAGAAACATCAAGTATAAATTGTGCATTCGCTACAGGGGAAAGGCAGAAAAAGCATAGCATTTGAAATATTTTCGTCATTATAGCAGGTTATGGTCCGGTTTAATGTTACAGCCCAAAAATACACAATACATTCCCGATTTCTCCATCGCATTGATAATCGTGTGAAAGATTCTTTACATTTGACGAAAACAAATTTATCACGGTAATGAAAGACAGCCAAACCCTCCTGATCCGCATCACCTGCCTGTTTTGGATCATGACCAAGCTGCTCAGTTACAGGGCATGGCTCGCCCATGGCAGGCAGTACCCTGTCGTACCGCCTTTTGAATTCCTTGATGTTGTCCCACCCGTGGCGCACGCTGCCAGTTTCTTCCTGTCATTGTCGGGGTTGGTACTATTATTTATATTTCCGCGCAAAACAGGTCTGATGGTCGCTCTGCTAACCATTATATTATTCTCCTGCCTGCTGGATGTTGTCCGTTGGCAGCCATGGGAATACCAATGCCTTTTTTTCCTGATCATATTCATCATCAACCGCCACAAACCCGCCGCCCTGTTTAGCGCCATAATTTTTGTCATGGGCTGCATTTACATTTACAGCGGCATCCATAAATTAAACGGCGGATACCTGTTCGTGGTTTGGGAGCAGCTGATATTACGCAGGATCATCGGACTATCAAAGGCCAATATCGCGCAATGGAACCTGCATTACATTGGGCTGATAATGCCAATCGTAGAAACACTGGCGGGCGTGCTGCTGATCACGGTAAAGAACAAAAAGATCCCATTGTTCCTACTAATGGCTATGCACGTGTTGCTGCTTTTCATGCTGAGCGCGGCAGGAATAAGCAAGAACAGGATCGTACTGCCGTGGAATGTATTCATGATGCTCATCCTGACCCTGTATTATTACCGTGGCAGCCAAAGCTTCTCGCTGCAATTGGTTTTGAGGGGACCTAACCTTGCCATACTGCTGTTTTGGGGAATTTTGCCTTCGCTGCACCTTGCGGGATATTGGGATAAAAAGCTTTCGGCAAGCATGTACTCCGGAAACATGAAATTCATGGATGTATGCGTAAAAAACCCTGAAACGATGCCTGGGTTCAAAAGACTGTTTACTGATAAAAACCCATATAATACCTGTACTGACGGCGAGGCCAGGCTATCCCTATCGAACCTGTCCGCAAAGGAATTCTACCTGCTTCCCTATCCGGAATACTGGTACTACAGAAAGTTTAAAAAGAAATGGGAAAAGCTGTACCCCCAAGCTGACATGGAATTCCGGGTGTATCAATATCCTTATAAGGAAGTTGTGGAGATCGAATGATCAGGATTTACTCAAATGATACTTTCATCTTCAACCCACGCAAAAACTTCACTACCTCTTTGTTATTCCCCATCAGGGTGATCTTCTTCAGATTAGGAAAGTACTTTACATCTTCGGCCGAACCCACATCGAATACCTCATCTTCGCCGTCCCAGTGCGGGATCAATTGGTGGTATATCTCATCACCTCCATCAGCCCTTAATTCCTTAATGTCCCAGAGAAGCTCCAAAGGAATGTCCAGATCTTCAAACCATGCCTTTACTTCCGGGATCATCTCGTAACTGATCTCGTTAAGGTCGATCTCACGGCCTTTGTAGTTTTCGGCAAATTCATATACGTCGAATTTCGGAAGAAGCACCTCATCATCATACATCAGGCGCTGTACGACCATAAGCTTAAAGTTCAGGTCGGCATTCATTTTCACGTAGCCCCTTGGCAATTTTTCCAGCTTCTTCTTTACTTTAGGGTTGTACAAGGCAATGTTGCGCTCTTCAAGGTCAATAGCTTTGCCCATGTCCAGCATGGCGGCAGGCAGCGTTTTGAACGGGTTCTTTTTAAGATAGACCGTACCGCTCACTTTCAGGTTCACGAACGATTCCGGCACTGTTTCCAACTGCGTTTGCGACAGGTTCAGTTCCTCCAGACTGGTAAACTGGCCTATCCACTCCGGCAATTCCCTCAGCGGGTTGTTGGCAAGGTTCAGCACCTTCAGGTTTTTCAATTGTAAAAGCGCTATGGGCAGTTCGGTAATTTTGTTGTTGGAAAGGTCGATGATCTCAAGCGAATCCATATTCGTAATTTCCGCCGGTATCGATGTTATGAAGTTATCATGCAGGTCCAGCTTTTTTATCTGTGTAAGATTCAAAAAGCCTTCCATATCCATAAAATTGTTATGCCTCAGGACAACCCTTTTCAGGTCGGCCAGCGTGTCGAGCCCCGGCGGCACGGCATTGAGATTGTTGTCGGTAAGGTTAAGTTCCGTAAGGTATTTGTAACCCTTTATCAGGTTGAAGGCTTCCGGCAGCAGCGACTTGTTGTTGGTCACCGATAAAACTACCATGTCCTTTAATGATGCATAGTATTTATTAAACCATTGATTGTCTGACCAGCTGGTACGCGGCTCGCCGAGGCTATAGCTCCTGAAGTCGCGCAGGTTGATGCATTGCAGTACCCTTTGCACACCGCCGTTGAAAAGCGCCAGCACGCGCTTGTCATCCTCGACATAATTCCCAAGTTCGTATAGCCTGTTCTTATCCCACGGATGTGTTGAAAACCACTCCGTAACTGTAGCAATGTAATCGTCCACCTTAAGCTTGTACACATGCTCCATCGGGTCGGGGTGGCTGTGGTAGTTGCTTTCCACAAAATAGGTTTCGCCTTTGCCCAAAGGCCCCAGCTTGTCCTGCAGCATCTGTACCGTGTCGCCGCCTAAATGGTTATGGTGGTATCTATAGATCGCTTTTTTATCCTCGCGGTATTTCCGGAATTCCTCCTCATTGGTCGCCAGCACTTCTGCCTCCGCCCTGAAATCCCTGCCATAAGTAAACGAGTTGATGTCGATAATTAAATATACACGCTCCCTTATCGGATTGAGTTCACTGTAAATGATGTGGCCTACCGGCGTGATGAATTCGGGCGTACGCTCTTTGCTGTTTTCAAAAAACAGGTTGAGGAACGGGAGATGGGATTGAGAGAGGGGCTGCATTTTGAAAAAGAGGGATCAGATATTTAAGCGGTTAATTACAGATAAAATGACAATTATCTTTTTAGGTGTTGTGGAGCATCATTAATCCTCTTTGCCAGGATGTTTAACCTTATTTTTATTACCCAAAAATCCCCCCACAATAACCACGATCTCCCCCTTTGGTTCTTTCTTCGTAAAATGCTCCAGTACCTCAGTTGCAGTACCGCGCACTGTTTCCTCATGCAGCTTGCTCAGCTCGCGGGAAACGGATACGGGGCGGCTTTCGCCAAAATATTGTACGAACTCACCCAGGGTCTTTACCAGCTTGTGCGGCGATACATAAAATATCATGGTGCGGGGTTCTTCAGTAAGGGCGAGGAAGCGGGTCTGCCGACCTTTTTTATCCGGCAAAAAGCCTTCGAAGACGAATTTGTCGTTGGGCAGGCCACTATTGACAAGTGCGGGCACGAATGCCGTAGCGCCGGGCAGGCACTCCACAGGAATGTTGGCCTCCACACAGGCGCGCGTGAGCAAAAACCCGGGGTCGGATATGGCCGGTGTACCCGCATCGGAAATAAGGGCGATAGTCTCGCCGTTCTGTATGCGCTGAATAATACCCTCCACCGTTTTATGCTCGTTGTGCATGTGGTGGCTGTGCATGTGGGTGCCAATGTCAAAATGCTTCAGTAGCTTGGCGCTGGTACGCGTGTCCTCGGCCAGGACCAGGTCAGCTTCTTTAAGCACCTTAATGGCACGGAAAGTCATGTCCTCCAGGTTGCCTATGGGCGTGGGAACGATATATAGTTTCGACATTAGCTAAACCTTTTCTCTACCAGTTCCATGAAGCGCGTTTCGTAATCTTCCTTACCCACCCAGTTGTTGTAATCGGGCTTTACAAGGTCTTCTATAAAGGCTTTGGCTTCATCATATGAGTTTTGCGTGTTGATCTGCGACACCACGCGGTTCAGGTCTTCACTACTGCCTCCGAAAAGGTTCTTCTCAAAAGCTATGCGGTCGTTCAGCCCCAGTGTTATCGTTTTCCCAAAAGATTCGCTTATCGGGCGTGATGTAGCAGGCTCTGCCGCCATTGTGGGCTTGGGTGCTTCCTGCTTAGGTTCCTCTTTTGGGATTTCTGGCTGTGGGTCTTTTTTAGGCTCCCAGTTGCGCCAGTTATCTTCCTCTTCAGCCTTTGGCTCTTCTGTTTTCTCCTCCAACGGTTGTGCCTGTGACTGCTTATTTGGCTCCCAGTTGCGCCAGTCGTCCGCTTCTGCTTTTGGCTCCTCCTTTTTCGGTTCTCCCGATTTAGGTGGCTCTACTTTCTTTTCGTCCTTTTTTATAAACTCCGGTTCTTTATAATCATGGAAATCCTCAAATGATATTTCCTTTTGCTTCTTCGGCTCTTCCGGCGCCGGCGTTCTTTCAAAAGCAAAGTCAAAACCTACATCCGACTTATCCGTTTTGGCATTGGCATCCGGCTCGATCGTTACCACTTCGGCATCGGCGGCTTTTTCCTCTTCGGCTATGGTGGCATTATCTTCCTTTTCGAAGACAGCTGCCGCGCTTTCTTCCATGGCTTTCACCTCAGCTTCAGGCTTTACCACCTCAACTTTATTTTCCGGCTCTTCAGTTGCTTCCTCTTTCTTCTCTTCTTTTACTTCAGGCTCCTTTACTTCAGGCTTTTCTTCTTTGGCAGGCTCCTCAACTTCTTCAGGTTTCTCATCCGCTTCCTCATCACCCCCTTCGCGGGCTGGGGGGCTTTGCTCCTTCTCCCCTTCAGATGCCTGGTATTCCTCTACTTTTTGTGTGGGGTCGGCGCTGCCTTCCGCTTCTCCCTCTTGGGGGGTCGGGGGGCTTTTCTTTTCGGCACGTGCCTTATCTTCGGCAGCCTCTACTTCATTAGCATGCACTTCCGGCACCTCCTCGATCCCGTAGATCTCCTCCAGCTTCCCTTCCGCCGAAGCATATCCGATAGTTGGCTTCACATCGGCAAAGTTATCCTCCACAAACCGCAGTACTGATATCTTTTCATACAGCTTCAGCGTCTCGGCCTGCAGCTGGTCAAGCTCCGACCTGTTCTTCAATTTCAGGATTCTGTGGGCTATGCTAATGAGTTCGGCTTCTAACTTTTTCTTCATAACTTTTGGGATTGTAAGGAGTGGCGCACTACTTTTTTAATAAATTTGTTTTATACAAAGTAACAGAAAATGTTTCTGTTTTACTGCCAGAAAAATACAAAATGTTTCTCGAAAATACTGTTAACCATAAAGAACAATTCGGGTGGATAGAGGTCATCTGCGGGTCGATGTTCTCGGGCAAGACCGAAGAGCTGATACGCAGGCTGAAACGTGCGCAGTTTGCCAGGCAAAAGATCGAGATATTCAAGCCATCCATCGATACCCGTTACCATGAGGAGATGGTAGTGTCGCACGACTCCAACGAGATCCGCTCTACGCCCGTAACCTCCTCGTCCATGCTGCGAATTTTGGCACAGGGATGTGATGTGGTGGGCATTGACGAGGCGCAGTTCTTTGATGATGAAATAGTAGCAGTTTGCAACGACCTTGCGAATAATGGCATCCGTGTTATCGTAGCAGGGCTGGATATGGACTTTAAAGGCAATCCTTTCGGCCCGATGCCCGCGCTTATGGCTACTGCCGAATATGTGACAAAAGTCCATGCCGTATGCACCCGTACCGGCAACCTGGCCAACTACAGCTTCCGTAAGGCGAACAACGACAACCTTGTGCTTTTGGGCGAGACCGAAGAATATGAGCCATTGAGCAGAGCAGCTTATTTTGAGGCGATGAGAAGCCCACTGGCCCCAAGCCCCCTAACCCCCGAGGGGGGGACTACAGGGAATGCGGAAAATTTGTAGCTACTATGAAATACCTTATTTTTCTGCTGTTGCTCATAACCGGCTGCAGCCTTTACAGGAACAGTTCCGGAAAAACATATAGTGCTGGCGCGTTTACAGGTGCCCATCGCCTTATACCCATTGCCGCGAATGACACCAGCTATACCAACTATTTTAACGTACGTGACACCACTACCCGCGATGGCTGGAAGATACAGTATTTGGTGATGGATGATGCCACACGCCATACCGATGCCTACATACAATGGGAAAAAGGCGATGTGAAAAGGGTATACAGATACAATAACGTGCTGCAATACCGCGGTTCGTTCATGCCGCAGCTGCTGGAAGAAAGCGATACACATATCTTTATGGAACACTGGTGCGCAACCGACTGTATGGCAGTATTAGCCTTGCCAAAAAACGGCCGCGATGATGCCATGGATATTGAGGCGATCATTGATCATAACCTTAGATCCGGGCAATTTGTGTATCGGGAATATAAAGATAACGGTGCTATAGCTGCCACGGCTATCGACCTGAAGAGACGGAAAAAGAGATCGGTGACTTTTAAAAATAAAATCTACTCAATGGGCAATTCTTTTGTAAAAAGCATCATTTTTAAAGGTAGCAGCATTGTAATTGAAGGTGAGTTTTTTGATAAGGACGGGGAAACGGTTAAGGAAGTACAGACGATACGGTTTTAATGAAAAACATAGTATCTTAGCATTGATCAAAATTCTATCCATGGACGAAGAACTAACATTGTATACCGATAGTGATATTTTCAAAAAGGCAGAAATATTTTCAAAGGAAAATGGGACTACAATTGAAGATTTTACAGCAAATATTATTAAAGATATTGCTGCCGGTACTACTGAAATTATTTAGCCTTGAGCATCCTCATAAAAAACATGATCCCCGCCCTGCATTCCGGTTTCGAAGGAATGCACCCCGGCGTGGCCATCGACAACGTTTCCATCGACAGCCGTTCATTGCAAAACAATTCCGGTACTTTATTTTTCGCGCTGGGCGGACAGAACCGTGACGGCCATATTTACATAAAAGACCTTATTGATAAAGGCGTGATCAACTTTGTGGTAAGCCACATTCCGGTTGACGTTCGCGGTAAAGCGAATTTTTTGGTCGTTGGCAATACACTGAAAGCCTTGCAGGATTTTGCGACATACTGCCGCAACCTCTACGACTTTCCTGTGATCGCCATTACGGGCAGCAGCGGCAAGACCATCGTTAAGGAATGGCTCAACTACCTGTTGGGGCCCGATCACAACATTATCCGCAGCCCGAAAAGCTACAATTCGCAGGTGGGTGTGGCATTATCGGTCATAGGCATTAACGAAAAACATAACTTAGGGATATTTGAGGCAGGCATTTCCACCGTGGGTGAAATGGAAAAGCTACAGCCCATCATCCGCCCCGACATCGGCATTCTGACCAATATTGGCAACGCACACGATGAAGGTTTTACAGATCGGCAGGAAAAGATACGCGAGAAGCTAAAATTGTTCGCCGGTGTTAAGCTGCTTATCCTTCAAAAAAATGCGGATGTGGAAAGGGAGCTCAACCCTGATATAAAAACATTTACCTGGAGTTTTGGCGAAACCGCCGATGTGGAGGTAGCGCAACAGCATGACGGCGGCAACACGATCCTGTCGATCGCATATTACAATGGGGCTTTTGATGTTACTGTGCCGTTCAACGATGCGCCATCGATAGAGAACGCCATTAATTCACTAATGGTACTGCTTCACTTCGGTTACAGCCACGACATCATACAAGAGCGAATGGCAGGCCTCTACCCTGTCGAATTGCGATTGCAGGTGAAGAACGGCATCAACGGCTGTACGCTTATCGACGACAGCTATAGCAGCGATTACCAGTCGCTCAAGATCGCGCTCGACTTCCTTGAGCAGCATAAAACGCATACCAAAAAGGCTATCATACTGTCTGATGTGTTCCAGAGCGGATTTGAGACCGAAGAGCTTTACGCAAAGGTCGCCAAAATGCTGGCCGGGCATAACATCAGCCAGGTTATCGGCATTGGCGAGACCATCAGCAAACAGCTGGCCGACTTCCCGAACTTTTACCCTTACGCCACCACACAGGAATTCCTGTCGAATTATAAAGCCGGCTCATTTGACCATGAAACGATACTGATCAAAGGGGCAAGGAGCTTTCGCTTTGACGAGATCGTGGTATTCCTCGAGGAAAAGACACACGAAACCGTTTTGGAGATCAACCTCAACGCCATTACGCACAACCTCAACTTTTATAAAGGCAGGCTGAAGCCGGAAACCAAGATCATGGTTATGGTCAAGGCGTTTGGTTATGGCAGCGGCAGTTACGAAATTGCTAAAGCGCTGTCCCACCAAAAGGTCGATCACCTGGGTGTGGCTTTCGCCGATGAGGGCATCGCCCTGCGCAATGCAGGCATCAGCACCCCGATCATCGTGATGAACCCGGAAAGCAGTGCCTTTGCGGCCATGGCAGCGTACAACCTCGAACCGGAGATCTACTCGGCGAGGGAACTGCGGGCTTTCATTGCGGTGGCACAGCAGAAGAACCTTTCCAACTACCCTATCCACATCAAGCTCGATACAGGTATGCACCGCCTGGGCTTCCAGGAAAACCAGCTGGAAGAGCTCATTGACCTGCTGAAGAACAACAACCTCGTTGCCGTGAAAAGTATTTTCTCGCACCTGTCGTCAAGCGACAGGCCGGACTACAGGGATTTTACATTAGGCCAGATCGGCAAGTTCGAAAGCTGGTCAACCCAATTGATGGAGGCACTTAAAATAACCCCATTACGACACATACTTAACACCTCGGGCATTTATAACTTCCCGGAGGCACAATATGACATGGTACGCCTGGGCATCGGCCTGTACGGCGTGGGCAATGATGCCACCGAGCGCAAAAGCCTCGAGACCGTCGGCACCCTGAAAACCGTCATCCTCCAGATAAAAGACATTGAGCCCGGCGAGAGCATTGGCTACAGCCGCAGGTTCATCGCACCCGGAAAAATGCGCATTGCTACGCTGCCCATAGGCTATGCCGACGGCATACGCCGAGGTTGGGGCAATGAGAATGGGTACGTAACCATCAATGGGAAAAAAGCAACGATTACGGGCACCATCTCCATGGACATGATGATGGTGGATGTTACCATTATCGATTGCAAGGAAGGTGACAGGGCTGTTATTTTCGGGCAATCGCCTACCGTTGTGGAAATGGCAGAAGCATTGGGAACTATACCGTATGAAATACTTACGAGCATTTCGCAAAGAGTGAAAAGGGTGTTTTATAAAGAGTAGGCTGTGCCAGCCCGCCAAATGATCTTTGACGCCGATCAATCTACTTATTTAACCCACTTTCACATCCATTTAAGCCTTTTTGAAGAAACTGTAGCATTTTCTTTTGTATCTTAGCAATACATCAAACCAAAAAATTACACGCTTATGGGATTAATGAAAGAATTTAAGGAGTTTGCCCTCAAGGGCAATGTGCTCGACCTTGCGGTGGGTGTTGTCATTGGTGCTGCCTTTAGCGCCATCGTAAAATCATTGGTAGAAGACATTATCACACCGCTTATCCTTACGCCGCTGCTGGAACGCGCCGGGCTCAAGAACATCCAGGAACTCACATGGGGCGCCGGGGTAAAGTACGGTAACTTCCTGAGCAATGTAATATCATTCCTTATTGTGGCATTTGTATTGTTCATGATCATCAAAGGTGTGAACGCACTTCGCAAAAAAGAGGAAGCCAAACCTGCCGCGCCGCCTGCACCTACCAATGAGGAGAAACTGCTAATGGAAATTCGCGATGCCCTAAAAGCCAATAATGGCAGGCCAACTGTTTAAAATTACGTTTCCGCTACATTACATATTCGAATGTCTAACTAAACCGTCCCATGAGGACGGTTTTTCTTTTTAGCCTGAAAACATACCCCTAACCCCTCTCAATGAGGGAAGAGCTTCACTCTTATCAGAAAGTCCTCACCCCGGCCCTCTCCAAAGGAGAGGGTGACGGGACGTAACACTCTTGCCGAAAATTCTTTCGGGGTTGAGTCAGTACGTCTGAGTTTTTCCTTTATTGAGTGGGGTTAGGAGTGTGTTCACCGCGATCTAACCTTTGTGGATCTTTGCGCCTTCTTTGCGCAACTTTGCGTAATAACACCACCCGATCGGATAATTTGTTGAATTCGTGCGATTCGTGGCAAAAAACAAATTCATTTATTACTTTTGGCATTCACTTAATTCATTCAAAATTATGAAAGTTGCTGTTGTAGGCGCTACCGGAATGGTAGGCGAAGTAATGCTGAAAGTACTGACCGAAAGGAATTTCCCGATAACCGAACTTATACCTGTGGCTTCGGAGAAGTCGGTAGGCAAGGAGATCGAATTCAAGGGAAATAAATACAAGGTGGTAAGCCTTGAAACGGCCGTAAGCATGAAGCCGCAGATAGCGCTTTTCTCAGCGGGTGGCGATACCTCTAAAGAATGGGCACCAAAGTTTGCTGAGGCGGGTACAACGGTTATCGACAACTCTTCGGCCTGGAGGATGGACCCAACCAAAAAGCTGGTGGTGCCGGAGATCAACGCGGGTGAATTAACGAAAGACGACAAGATCATTGCCAATCCTAACTGCTCTACCATCCAGATGGTACTGGCGCTGAACCCGCTGCACAAAAAATACAATATCGAGCGCGTGGTGGTATCGACGTACCAGTCGGTTACCGGAACAGGCGTGAAAGCCGTGAAGCAGCTCGAGAACGAATATGCCGGCATTGAAGGCGAAATGGCCTACAAATACCCGATACACCGCAACGCCATTCCGCAGATCGACGTGTTCGAGGACAATGGCTACACCAAGGAAGAAATGAAAATGACCCGCGAGACCAAGAAGATCATGGGTGACGATTCGATAAAAGTTACGGCGACTACCGTGCGCATCCCAACCGTGGGCGGGCACAGCGAGTCGGTTAACATTGAGTTCACCAATGACTTTGACGTGAACGAAGTACGCACATTGTTAAGTGAAACACCGGGCATTACCGTACAGGACAACTTGGCCGCTTTCGACTACCCGATGCCATTATACGCCGAAGGTAAGGACGATGTGTTCGTGGGCCGCATCCGCCGTGATGAGACGCAGGACAACACCCTCAACATGTGGATCGTTGCCGATAACCTGCGCAAAGGCGCTGCTACCAATGCCGTGCAGATAGCGGAGTATTTGGTTGCTAACGGTTTAGTATAAAAGAAATTAAAGTATATTTATAACCTGCAATACTGAGAGGTGTTGCGGGTTTTTTTATTTTAAAACAATTGGTATGCTTATTGAACACAAAATACATCACGTCACATAATTTCCTATCTTTGATACAAATGCATTGCTATGGCAACAATAACATTAGATAATTCTTCACTAAAAAAATACATTGATCTGCTTCGAAAATTGGATGTGAAGTCGAGGAAGAAAATCGTGTCCGAACTTACTGATTCCATTAAAGAATCAGAAGATGAAAAAAAAGATAATGATTTCTTTTCACTATTCGGATCATGGAATGATAAAAGAGATCCTGATGAAATTATTAAGGAGATAAGAGATTCACGTATCAATAACAGAGATATTGAAACTTTCTGATGAAATATCTTTTAGACACTAATATTTGCATTCATTTCTTCAGGGGTAAGTTGAATCTTGACAAAAAACTGAAGTCAGTCGGTTTTTCCAATTGTGCGATTTCCGAAATCACATTAGCCGAACTAATTTATGGTGCAGAATACAGCGCCAATCCCGAAAAAAATCTTGAACTAGTTGATGCCTTCACTAAAGACATCGCCATAATCCCGATAATCAATTGCATTGCTTTATATGGCAAAGAAAAAGCAAGGCTAAGGAAAACAGGTAAAATGATAAGTGATTTTGACTTGTTGATTGGCACTGCTGCAATTTCTTCTGATATGATCATGGTTACGGAAAATGTTGCTGAATTTGAACGCATTGAAGGAATTAAAATTGAAAACCGGATCGTCAGGTAATTATTTCCCAAACTTTCCCTAAATGCAACATAATTGCATTTTGTAACTCTTTTTGATTTACCTTTGTGGTAATGAAAAGAAAGTTCGCCTTATTCAACCTGGCCCTGATGGCTGTTGTGCTCCTTGCTACTGCCTATCAGTCTTTTCATGCTTTCAGCCATCACCACTTGGCGGAAAGCACCCATCACCACGAACATAAAAAAGACGGCAAGCACTTCGGCATGGACAGCCATGACCACGAAGATGAAGACTGCTCTGTGTGTGATTTCCATTTCGACTACTTTGTCGCGCCGCAGGAATTTTGCCTCAGGCTCGACTTCGTTTTCAAACCCATCCCTTATACCTTTAGCAGCATAGAAGACGCTTCGGCATTCGCCGGAAGCCTGTTCTCGCACAGGGGGCCGCCGACTACATAAAAGCCTCACTATTTGACCTCACCCCCAGCCCCTCTCCAAAGGAGAGGAGAGCCGGAACGTGACAATCACACTTTAACTCAAGATGGCTTATTTGGTTGAGTAAGCGCATATGGGTGTCCCTCTCCTTTGGAGAGGGGCTGGGGGTGAGGTCTGAAGCTATGCTAATACTTTATCCAAATCCCAATGCGAATTTACATCCTCCTCCTAGCCTTATTGGCAGGAAGCTGGTGCGCGCATTCCCAGCATACCATAAGCGGGAAAGTGGCCGCGCCCAACAACATACCCCTTGACGGGGCACACATCCACATAGGCCTGCTGCACGGCAGCAGCGCACCCGATGGAAGCTATGAAGTTCATAATGTGGCCTCGGGGGAACAGCACATGTACATTTCCTACATCGGATACAAAACAATGGATACCCTTGTGAACATGCAGGGCGATGTACGGTTGGATATTGTGCTCTCGCCCGAGACCATGCAGCTTGAAGAAGTGGTTTTGGCAGAAACAAAAGTTTCAAAAAACACCACCCACGAGCAGCGCCTTACAACTGAAACTATAGAGAAATACAGCAATGCCTCGTTGGGGGACGCATTAAAGGAAGTGGCCGGGGTATACAGCTTAAGAACAGGCAGTACCATAGTAAAGCCTGTCATCAACGGGTTGCACAGCAGCAGGGTTCCGGTCATTTCCAACAACGTGCGCCTTGAGGACCAGCAATGGGGCACCGAGCACGCGCCCAACCTCGACATCAATTCGGCGGGACGGGTATCGGTCATCAAAGGCGCACCAGCACTGCAATATGGCGGCGATGCCATTGGCGGGCTGGTTTTGGTGGAGCCGGTTTCGGTGATGCAGGATACGTTATTCGGGAAAACCATCCTTACCGTCGACTCTAACGGGCGCGGCGGGAGCCTCTCCTCCTCCATCCACAAAGGCAATACTAGTGGCTGGGCATGGAATGCGGGTGGCACTTTTAAATACATGGGCGACCGCGAAGCACCCGACTATGTACTATCCAACACCGGCAACAGGGAAGCCAACTTTGCCGGGGATGTAAAATATTTGGGCAACGATTATGATACTTCTGTTTCCTATAGCTTTTATAATGCAACGATCGGTATTGCGAAAGCGACCCATATTGGTAATGTGGCCGACCTGGTACGTGCCATCAATAACGGGCAGCCGGATGTAGCAGTGCCTTTTACCTATACCATCGGTGCGCCGCGGCAGGAAGTGCAGCACCATTTGGCGAAGGCGAACTTTAATAAGCAGCTGTCGGATGATGCATCGCTTTCACTTCAATATTCCTTTCAGCTGAATAACCGAAAAGAATTTGACATGAGGCGGGGTGACTATGCCAATATACCAGCACTGGACTTAGTGCTGGCGACACATTCGGTTAATGCCGACTGGAAGAAAGTAACCAACGGAACGGAATACAAAACCGGAGTAAGCACATCGGCACAATTCAACAATGCCAGTCCCGATACCGGAGTGCGCCCGCTGATACCTACATATGATAAATATGATGCCGGGGTATATGGCATCGTTTCGCATTCATTTTCTAAAAGCCTGTCTGCGGAAGCGGGATTGCGGTATGACTTTTCGCATATCTCGGCAATGAAATATTACCAGAAGACCCGCTGGAACAGCCTTGGGTATAATGGCGTGTATGATCATTTTATCATTAAAGATACTGTAAGCCAATGGCTGACCAATCCGAGGTTTACCTACCACAATGTTTCGGCAAGCCTTGGCATCCGGAAAAGATTGTCGGCAAAATATGACCTTATGGTGAATGCCGGGTTGGCCATGCGCAACCCCAACCCGTCGGAGCTTTTTAGCGATGGCCTGCACCACAGCAACGGGACGATAGAGCTGGGCAACCTTGGCATAGAAAAGGAAAAAGCCCTGAAGCTTTCGGCTACTTTACTGAAGCATGAGGGCAACTTCAGGATGGAGGCTACACCTTATCTCAACGCGATACGCGATTTCATTTACCTGAGCCCTACCGGGGTGGAATATACCATACGCGGCACCTTCCCTGTTTTCAATTACCGGCAGGACAATGTACTGATGGCGGGGCTGGACCTGCATACCGACTGGGACATCACGAGCCATTTTCGCCATAGCTTTAATTTGGCTTACGTGCATGCTGATAATACCACAAGAATAGAACCGCTCATCGACATGCCGCCGCTCAATATCAGCAACACCTTTCGCTATACGCTTGACTGGCACAGCCTGTTCCTGGAACTGCGCAGCGAAGCGGTATTTACCCAAACCCGATACCCCGACAATAACTTTTATGCCGATGTGCCTGTAAACGGTGAGCTTGTACCAACGTATGTCGATATCAGCACACCGCCACCGGGCTACCACCTGCTCCATTTTGCTTCGGGGATGCAATTCGCTTTGGGTAAAACACTGGCATCGGTAGGCTTTTCGGTCAATAATATCTTTAACACGGCGTACCGTGATTATCTTAACCGGCAGCGGTTTTATACTGACGACGTTGGCCGTAATTTTCAATTGCAATTAAAATTCAATTATTAATCATTTAAATATTTTACAGATGAAAGATCTAAAGACCCTGACACTTGCCCTAATTACAATAACCACATTTTCCTCCTGCAGCGATGACGACAGCAACGGCCCGGTTAACGAGGAAGAAGTGATCACGACCGTATCGGCAACTTTTACTCCCCAGAATGGAGGAACACCCGTAGTACTCATATCGCGCGACCTTGACGGCGACGGGCCCGATGCACCGGTAGTTTCAGTATCTGGGCCATTTACAGCGGGAACGGTTTACGAAGGAGCGATCCATTTCCTGAACCAACTGGCCAGCCCGGCGGAAGATATCACGACCGAGATCCAGCAGGAAGGCGACGAGCACCAGGTATTTTTCCAGCACAGCGGAATAGGCACTATCGCCTACCTTGATGAGGACATGAACGGGAACCCCCTTGGCCTGTCAGTTTTGTACACTGCCACCACTACCCCGGGCGCAGGCAGCCTGACCATTACACTAAGGCACGAACCCAACAAAACCGCAGAGGGCGTTGCTAATGGCAATATTACCAATGCCGACGGAAGTACCGATGCGCAGGTAAATTTCTCTGTAGTCGTACAATAATTCAACAGAATTCTTTCCAAGAAGATCTCCCGAAATGTCGGGAGATTTTTTATTTACATAAAATTTCTTAAAATATTTATAAATATTTATTAACTTTATTAAAACATAAGAACATTGCATGACAAAACTTTACCTTTATGAATTCACAATTTACAAAGATCGTCAGGATATTGCTTGGGCTTATCCTCATTGCATTCGGCGCCAATAAACTTTACCCATTTATCCCGTTACCACAGCCATCGCCGGAAGCGGCAGATTTTATGGAATCGCTTGCGAATACAGGTTATGTGCTGACCATCGTAGCCGTTTTTGAGATCATTATTGGCCTCCTGCTTCTTTTAAAGATATGGGTACCTTTCGTACTGCTGCTGTTGATCCCGCTATCGCTAAATATCCTCATGTTCCACCTGTTCCTTGATGTACCTTCTATAGGCACAGCCATACTTGTGGTGGTGATGAACGGTATTTTGCTGTATAAGCACCGTCAAAAGTACAGGCCGCTCTTTACATAGGCCAAAGAAGCTGAAAACTGCGCGAAGGGCTGCAAAGGACCGAAGATATAGGCTATCCCTTTTTATGTCCCCAAATAAATGCTATGTCTTGCAACACTTTGCGGCTTCCTTGTGCAGTTCCATTTCCTGTTGCAGGGTATCTTCAAATTGTTATTTTTGTAGATATAACAATTTGACAATGAAAAACACCGTAGTGGCGCTCGCGGCGGCCTTCGGCCTTACTATGAACGCACAAACATCCAAACCCCCGATACAATATCCCGAGACTAAAAAGGGCAGTGTTACCGACGATTATTTTGGCACTAATGTTCCCGATCCGTACCGTTGGCTGGAAGACGACCGCTCTGCCGAAACCGCAAAATGGGTAACCGAACAAAATAAGGTCACTTTTAGCTATCTCGACAAGATCCCATTTCGCGATGCGATAAAAACCCGCATGGAAAAGCTGTGGAACTATGAAAGGATCTCTGCACCTTTCAGGGAAGGCGATATTTACTATTACTATAAGAACAATGGCCTCCAAAACCAGTCGGTACTGTACCGTAAGGATAAGAACGGCAAAGAGGAAGTTTTCCTTGACCCGAATACTTTCTCCAAGGACGGCACAACATCGCTGTCGCAGGTACAATTTACCAAAAAAGGTGAATTGGCAGCCTATATGATCTCTGAAGGCGGAAGCGACTGGGGAAAGATAATCGTGATGGATGCCCTTACCAAAAAGCTTACCGGCGAGACTATTGAAAATGTGAAGTTCAGCAGCATATCCTGGAACGGAAGTGACGGCTTTTATTATTCTACTTACGAAAAGCCCGAAGGCAGCCTGCTTTCGGCGAAGACTGATACCCATAAACTGTACTACCATAAACTGGGCACACCGCAAAACAGTGATAAAGTTATTTTTGGAGAAGGCCAAAAGCGCAGGTACGTGGGCGGCTATGTAACCGAAGACGGGAGTTACCTCATCATCACGGCCGCCAACTCAACATCGGGCAAAGAACTGTTTTTACTTGACCTGAAGAATCCTAAAAGCGGTATCGTGACCCTTGTGGACAACATGAACAACGACAGCTCGGTGCTCGACCACCGCAACGGCAAACTATACATCTATACCAACTACAATGCGCCTAATGGCAAGGTGGTAGTTGTTGATGCCAAAGCCCCGCAGCAAGCCAATTGGAAAGACCTTATACCTGAAAGCAAAAATGTGCTTTCCCCTTCAATGGGTGGCGGGTATATTTTTGCCAAATACATTAAAGATGCGGTTTCTGTGGTAACTCAATACAACTATGACGGCAAGCCGGTGCGGGAGATAAAGCTGCCAGGATTGGGTTCTGCAGCCGGATTTGAAGGCAGGCCTGACGAAAAGATACTCTACTACTCCTTTACCAACTACATTGTGCCCGGCACCATTTACTCGTACGACACATCTACAGGATCTTCAACTATTTACTCAAAGCCCGATGTTAAATTCAACAGCGATGATTATGTATCGGAGCAGGTATTTTACACTTCCAAAGACGGCATAAGGATACCAATGATCATTACCTACAGAAAGGGCCTGAAGCGCAACAAGCACAATCCGACCATGCTTTATGGCTACGGCGGCTTCAACATAAGCCTGACCCCTGCTTTCAGTGTGGCCAACCTGGTGTGGATGGAAAATGGAGGCATTTATGCTGTAGCCAACCTTCGCGGGGGCGGCGAATATGGCCGCAAGTGGCATGATGCGGGGACAAAACTGCAGAAGCAGAATGTGTTTGATGATTTTATAGCTGCTGCCGAATATCTCATCAAAAATGACTACACCTCACCAAATTACCTTTCCATAAGGGGAGGAAGCAATGGCGGACTGCTTGTTGGCGCGACCATGGCACAGCGTCCTGAACTATTTAAAGTAGCGCTTCCGGCAGTTGGCGTACTCGACATGCTGCGTTACCACACCTTTACATCGGGTGCGGGCTGGGCTTACGATTACGGTACATCAGCCGATAATGCCGAAATGTTCCATTACCTGAAGGGTTATTCGCCGCTTCACAATATTAAGGCAGGCACAAAATACCCAGCGACACTGGTCACTACAGGTGACCATGACGACAGGGTGGTACCGGCGCACAGCTTTAAGTTCGCCGCCGCATTACAGGCTGCCACTACTGCCAATTCTGCCCCGGCACTCATCCGCATTGATGTGAACGCAGGCCATGGAGCAGGTAAGTCGGTAGCACAAACAATTGCCGAGCTTACCGACATACAGGCATTCACGCTTTATAATATGGGAATAGAGCCGCAAGCAATGAAAGGCAGAAAAGGCAGACCGGCAAGGCGCATCCCTTCGGATAAAAGTATCAGGAATAAAAAGGGCTAGATAGTGATCAACTTTTCATCGCACCTTACAGGTTTAAAAACCTGTAAGGTGTTTTGCTTAGAACTTTTACTTAAAGCAGATATTACAACAAATACCCCAGCTGTATCGACCCATAATAAAACCCGGTGATCACATTATTGGAAAGTTCCTTGCCACGGTAATGTAAGGAATAAGAGAAATTCCACCGGTCACGGCGGTACTTAATGCCTGCATCGGCATTGAAGCGGAAAGGGATCAGCGGGAAGGTTACGGGGCTGTCGTCATTAAAGGGGCTGCCCTCAATGGTGGCGTCATGGTTCATGTACTGCACAGTGGGATTCAGGTAAAGGAACAGGTCGCGCTTTTTATAGTCACGGTCGCGGCTCAATGTGGCACCGTGCAATGCCGAATCGTACATGGGCACCAGCAGGCCACGCAGGCTGATGCGCGCCATCGGCCCAACGCAAACACTCGTCCAGATCGTACCGGCGTTTATTTCCCCCTGAAGGTGGAGATCAATTTTCTCATGGTATTTTTCCCTGAGTACTTTATGCGAATACACTACCTGAAGCTGCGCCACAGGCGTAGTCACGATCTGGTACTGCCAGCCTTTTACAGTAGGATAGCTAAAAAGCTTGTGCAGTCCTTCCTGGAATTCCTCAGCATAGGACTCCGGCCCCACTACCCCACCCTGCAAATTAATTTTGAGGACGCTCTCATTCGTATAAAAAGTATTGATGCCCGCTTCAGCAAAAAGATACCCTGCGAACGGCCTGTCGTTTACATTAATATCGCCTGCGCGGACGGATTGCGGATTGTAAATGTATTGCCCTATGCGAAATTCAGTAATTTTCTTTGCGACCTTATCATCGCTCCTTTTTCCGAGATACCGGTAAAAGAATTCGAGCCCATTGGTATAATACTGGTCGTTTATTGGGGATGAATACAGGTCGTTATCGGAAATTATGCCGATCTCTGCCGGCTTTTGTGCCCATGCCACAGCACAGCACAACAAGGTTATGGTGGCGGTAAGGCTATTTTTCATTGCGGTGTGCATCAAGGTCAACATAGCGCATCAGCTTAATGATCCTGCCCTTGCGCCTTTCGGTATATCCGGACGAGCGCGTAGCCCTGAATTTATATGGGTTAGGAAGGATAGCGGCAATACCGGCGGCCTCATTTTTAGTAAGCCTAGAGGCGTCTTTGTGGTACCAGTGATGCGAGGCGGCCTGCGCGCCATATACATAAGGCCCCATCTCTATGCTGTTCAGGTACACCTCCATAATGCGCTCCTTGCTCCACAGCAGCTCTATGAGCACGGTAAAATAAGCTTCAAGCCCTTTGCGGACATAACTCCTGCCCTGCCAGAGGAAAACATTTTTTGCCGTTTGCTGCGATATGGTACTGCCACCCTTTAACTTTTTACCCTTTTCATTGTTGGCATAGGCCTTTTGCATGGCTTCGAAGTTAAAACCGTGGTGTGTCAGGAACCTGTCATCCTCACTGGCAATGACCGCCTTTTGAAGGTTGGGCGAAATTTCCTCCAGCGGCACCCAGTCGTGGCTGGAAGTCATTTCCTTTCCGTCAAACTTCTGTTCCAGGGCGCGCGTCATCATCAGCGGTGTGAACGGCACCGGGACAAAACGGAACAACACTACCGACCCAACCGACAACACGATGAACCAAAGGCATAATTTGAAAAGGAAGCGGAAAATTTTGCGAAACATACTGAGGGGTTTATGGCTGCGAAATTACGAATTATTATAGCACGTAATATCTGGGGCAATAGAATAACCCTAATTATAAAGATAAAAAAACTGCCCCATTCCTGAGGCAGTTTTGCGATCTAAGTTAGTGAACGATCATTTTTTGATGAAACGCAATATCGTACGTGTGCTATTATCATTGACCTCGATCAGGTAGTTGCCTCCCGCAAGGCCCGATATATCTACCGAACCGTTCATCGGAGTGCCTTTTCCTGCCTGCTGGCCCGAAATGGTATAGATCACATACGTTGCTTTTTCTGAAATATTGGTAATGTTCAGTACACTTTCCGATGGGTTAGGATACAGGGAGATCGCCACGTCAGACAAAGATCGTCCATCTTTAGCCGAGCCACCAATGATCACCGTATAATCTTCCACCTCGCCATACGAGAAGGTTTCGCAGGCGGTCGGCACGGCATTGTATTTCATCGAGACCCTAATTCGTGTAGAACCGTTCGTTGCCGATGCCGGAATAGTAAATGTACCACTCACAGGCGTAGTTGTCGAAGCCGTCCTGCTCCACACCAGTTCGCCCGGATCAGAGAGATCACCATCGCCATTGTAATCGATCCATACCGCATAGCCTTCGCTGTAGGTGCTGCCCGTCCAGGCAGGTGTAATGGTAATGGTGTAGGCAGTGCCCTTGCTTACCGAAGTGGAAAGCGATGTAAAGTTGCCATACCCTGCATTGGCTCCCGACAGGTTGTTGATGGTACCGAACTGCACCCTGTTAATGTACTCATCAGCTACGCTGTTGCCCTTGGAGGTACAGTAGGTTACGGTATTGCTCAGCGTCGTTACATTCACCACATTGCTTGACGCAGAAATATTGCCTGCCGCATCTTTCGCTTTTACAGAGAAGGTATAGGCCGTAGCAGCCGTAAGCCCTGTCACGGTATAAGTAGTCCCTGTTACGCTGGTTAACATTGTCGAGCCCTGGTACACATCATACCCGGTCACACCTACATTATCTGTAGCACCGGTCCATGCGAGGCTGGTCGAGGTTTGGGTCGTACCCGAAGCTGTAAGTGTTGGTGCCGTCGGTGCGATGGTATCGGCTGTGGCAACCTGTATGTTGACGGTATAATCTTCCACCTCGCCGTAGGAGAACGTTTCGCACGCTGTTGCCACGCCGTTGTATTTCATTGACACCCTCATCCTTGTCGCACCTGTAATGGCAGTAGCCGGCACGGTAAAGCTTCCGCTGGCCGGAGTTGCCGTAGCGGCCGCCTTACTCCAAACCAATTCACCTGCATCGTCAAAATCCTTGTCACCGTTGTAGTCGACCCATACCGCATAGCCTTCTGCGTAGGCAGTGCCGCTCCACGTTGGCGTAACAGTAATAATATAGGCGGTACTTTTGCTAAGGTTGGTTGAAACCGATGTAAAGTCCGTATACCCACCTGCACCTCCGGCAGAAGCATTATTGATAGTGCCCAGCTGCACGCGGCTGATGTATTCGTCGGAAACATTAGTCCCTGCCGATGCGCAATAGGCTGCGGCCACGGCAAGTGTAGTTACATTCACGGTATTGCTCGAGGCCGATGCATTCCCTGCCGCGTCTTTGGCTTTCACCGAAAAAGTGTAGGCTGTAGAAGCTGTCAATCCAGTTACGGTATACGTTGTGCCGGTTACATTCGCTTTTAGTGTTGTGCCCTGGTACACATCATAACCTGTCACACCGATATTATCGGTAGAAGCCGACCAGGATAAGTTGGTTGTCGTTTGTGTTGTGCCTGAAGCCGTAAGGTTAAGCGGGGTGCTTGGCGGGGTTACATCGCCACCACCGCCTGTAATGGTAAAGTTGGCATTCGAAATATCAAAGAAGATATGGCCCGAGCCTTTTACCATGATCCGGTTCGTTGTCCCCGGGTTGTTCGGTACCGTGATGGCTTGCGTGCCGTCATTTGGTGTACCGCTTAGTATTGTTATCGGGTAGGTATCGCCGCCATCGGTAGAAAGCAGGATATCCACATTGGCAGCATTTACGCCGTTTGCCGTTGTACCCGCCACATTCCACGTTACGGTTTGCGTTGAGCCTGCAGCCCATGAAACCGCGGTATTCGGTGCGCTTACGGTGAACGGCCCTGCAGTGCCGTTTACGGTCACAACCATATCATCACTATTGTTAGCCGGGCCGCCAATGTGGTTATCGCGTAAGGTAAGCCTAAAGCTCATGGTACGTGCTACATTAGGTACAGCTTCCCATTGCCATGAAGTAGCCCCGGTCTTGATGGTTTGCATCCGTGGGAAAACACGGCTCGGGCCTGCTGACGGCACATACGAGCGGAACGCCGGCCCAGATGTAGCCGAAACACTTGGATAGGTCGTAGAAACCGTACCTGAGTTCATCTGCTCCCAGCAATAGGTGAGCCCCGTGTTGTTAGCATCGCTGCCTGAGCCTGTCAGCATGAACGGCGTGCCTTTCGGTATGGTATAGTCCGCACCGGCATTAGCTGTAGGTATGGCATTGCCGGTCGTGGTATTGGTTTGGCAGCTGGTGGTCTTTACATAATTGGTCACCTGCTGTATGCTCACCGCATGGAAGAACGGGTCGCTGTGCGGCTGTACATCTGTAGCGCCGGTAATACCCGCGTACCCCATAATGGTCGTGCCGCTACCCGGCTCATTTTGCACACCCGTACCTTCATTGCTAAAGGTAAAGGTATGGTTTGCACCAAACTGGTGTCCCATTTCGTGCGCCACAAAGTCGATATCAAAGTTATCGCCCACAGGCACGGTACTGGTAGTGAAACCGCTACCCTTGCCGCTGGCGCATACGCAACCGATACAGCCCGCATTGCCATTATTGCCAATAGCCGACATGAGGTGGCCGATATCGAAACTGGAGTTGCCAAGCACACTGCTGAGCGTCGACTGCAATTCGCTGTTATAGTTGGCATCGCTGCTTCCGTATGGGTCGGAAGATGCGCTGGTATAGATCACCGCATCCGTATTGGATATCAGCACCATATTTACGCCAAAATCCTTTTCGAACACACCGTTCACGCGGGTCATAGTCGCATTGATGGCAGCAAGGGCAAAGGCTTTCGTGCCTCCGTGATAGGAGGTATATTCGCCGGTTACGCTCATGGCGAGACGGTAGGTGCGCAGCTTCCCGTCATCGGCATTAGGACGCGCCTCAAGGTCGGCAGCGATCTGGCGCTGGGCGTGATCCACAACTTCACATTCAAATTTGGTAAATGGCTGCGCTTTTTGCGTACGCTTATAAACCGTGTAGGTTTTAAGGTCGGCCGAGTACGGCTCGATGAACATGGCAGGCCTGTCGGCAGCTGACAGCATCATCTGCAGGCCAAGTGGCGAAACACTGAAGCGTATCACCGCGGTGGGATCGTCGATACCCTGGCCCGCATAGGATCTAATTTCAGGATAGCGGGCAGCGAGCTCGGGATCCATGACCGGGGCTTCAACGATCCGGAATCGCTCAAGGCTACCTTCAGCGTTCGGGAACATGATAACAGTGTTCGATTTGACGGTCCCCCTTAGCGGCGCTTTGGCAAGCTCGGCCTTCATGGCAGGAATGTCAAGGTTGAATAAATGTTTAGAAGGCAGCACTTCCCTATTCTTAATTGTTGGGATACCGCTCCTTTCAGGTGTGGCTTTCCAGAATAATTTGCCCTCCTGTGCAAATGCAAAGCCGGAAACAGCCAATGCGATGATAAGTAATTTGTTCTTCATATTTAAAGTTTCATGTTGGCATAAAAGTATAATATTTTACAAACAAAAAATAAAATATTTGTTAATAAAATAACGATTATATCAAAATAGACCGAAATAATCACAGATTAAATAATTATCTAAAAATAACATATAGTTAGATAATGTGTTAAAACCGTAATATATTTTTAAAAAGGCAGTTAAAATGGCGACCTTGGAAATGGATTGGAAAAATATCAGTAATTTCACGGACTTAAAATCCCCCCATTTTAGGATGAAAAGCAACACTAAACTATTCATAGCCATACTTGCGGGCCTCGTTTTAGGCGTTGGCCTCGGCTATTTTATATACAAGGGCTATCCTAAAGAGGACGCTAAAGAGTTTGCCACCAGGATAAAGCTGCTTGGCACTATCTTTATCCGCTTGGTCCAAATGATCATCGCGCCGTTGGTGTTTTCCACACTTGTAGTGGGTATAGCCAAAATGGGAGATATGAAACTGGTAGGCCGTGTTGGCGCCAAAGCCATGGGGTGGTTCCTTTCGGCATCACTGGTTTCACTACTGCTGGGAATGGTGCTGGTAAACTGGCTCGCACCGGGCAAGGACACTGACGTAACTATGGAAAGTGTCGCTTCGGCAGATGAACTGGTACAGAATGTCGACGCTTTCTCACTCGAAAAATTCATTACCCACGTAGTACCGAAAAGCATTGTAGAGGCCATGGCCACCAATGAGATATTGCAGATCGTGATCTTCTCCATACTCTTCGGCATCGCGCTTTCATCCATTGGCGAGATCGCGAAGCCGGTAATTAAAGTCCTGGACACCGTTGCGCACGCCATCCTGAAAATGGTAGGCTACATTATGTGGGTAGCGCCATTTGGGGTGTTTGGAGCAGTTGCGGCCGCAGTTGCAGTATATGGGTTCGACATCTGGAAGCTATATGCCAACTACCTTGCCGCCTTTGCCTTTGGAATACTGATGTTATGGGTACTACTTCTTGGAGTAGGCTACCTGGTACTTGGCAACAGGCTCTGGACATTGCTGAAAAGGCTTGCCAGCCCGCTGCTTATTGCCTTTTCGACTACCAGCAGCGAGGCCGTTTTCCCGAAACTTACCGAAGAACTGGAACGATTTGGGTGTGACCCTAAAATAGTTTCGTTCACTTTACCGTTAGGATATTCGTTCAATCTCGACGGCAGCATGATGTACATGACCTTTGCGAGCCTTTTCATCGCGCAGGTATACGGCATCGACATGCCCATCGAAAAACAATTGCTAATGCTCCTCGTGCTGATGCTTACCAGCAAAGGCGTTGCAGGCGTACCTAGGGCATCGCTGATCGTTGTGGTAGCCACATGCGCCATGTTCGGCATACCACCGGAGGGCATCGCGCTGATACTGCCGATCGACCATTTTTGCGACATGGCACGAAGCATGACCAACGTATTGGGCAACGCACTGGCTACAAGCGCGGTGGACAAATGGGAAGCAAAAAATACATAATCAATCATCAAACACACATAATTTATGGACAGTTTTCACTGGACGCAACTTTTAAACCCTGAGTTTTATATTAACCTCCAAATTGGCGGCGTGCCCGTAGGCATCTACGTTGTTCTGTTTATCGTTTTTGCCGAGACCGGCCTTTTTGCAGGCTTCTTCCTTCCGGGCGACAGCCTTTTGTTCCTTGCGGGCATTTACAGCAATGAGCTTATGGCAACGGTCATGCCTATGGACAGCGATTTCCTTAACGTAACGGTGCTTTCTGTATTCGTTGCCCTTGCCGGTATCGTAGGCAACACTTTTGGATATTGGTTCGGCTCAAAAAGCGGCACGTACCTTTACAAGAAAAAAGATTCATTCTGGTTCAAGAAAAAATACCTCATCCAGTCGCAGGAATTCTTTGAAAAACACGGCGGCAGGGCCATCATTTTTGCACGTTTCCTTCCGGTGATCAGGACATTCGCCCCTATCATTGCAGGCGTTGTAGGCATGGAAAAGAAAAAATTCATGCTATTCAACATCGTCAGCTCTGTACTTTGGGCCTTTACACTGATATTTGCCGGGCATTACCTGCAGGAGCTTTTCCTTAGCTGGTGGAATATCGACCTTAAGTCGTATATTGAGTACATCATCATCATTATCGTTCTTGTAACTACCGTGCCATTGGTTCTTAACGCCATAAAAGGCAACAAGGTAACTGAGCAGGAGGCTGTAGAAGAAGCTACCGATGATGAGACCAACATCATGCCTAAATAAGGTGCAGCTTAGCTATTGGGAGATCGAGCACTGGTTTACGAATGTTGACTACACCATTGTGGGTAGCGGTATCGTAGGCCTGCACACTGCGCTAAGACTGCGTGAACGTTTTCCCAACAGCAAGATACTCATCATAGAAAAAGGGCCTTTGCCACAGGGAGCGAGCACCAAAAATGCCGGCTTCGCATGTTTTGGCAGCCTGTCAGAAATTATTTCCGACCTGAATAACCATACCGAAGAGGAAGTTATCTCCCTCATACAAAAAAGGTGGCAGGGATTACAATTACTTCGTAAAAGGCTCGGCGATACTGTGATTGATTTTAAACCCTATGGCGGTTATGAGCTTTTCCTAAAAGATGATGCAGCGGGATATGAAGATTGCCTGCGTAGGATGCCTTTTGCGAATGAGGTGCTGAGGCCGCTTTTTAAAGCCGATGTGTTTGCTAAGGAGGTTGACCGCTTCGATTTTAAGGGAATTCAGGAATACCTCATATTCAATCCGTTCGAAGGCCAGATTGATACCGGCCTTATGATGCAGGCACTCCTTAAGGAAGCCGTAGCACAAAATATCCTTATACTCAACTCGCAAACCGTTACCTCCTACCACGAAAGTCAGGATGGCGTCTTTGTAGGGCTTGGCGATTTCAGCTTTACCACAAAAAAACTGCTATTTGCTACTAACGGCTTTGCAGGCGGCATTACCAAAGGCGCCGTTACACCCGCACGGGCACAGGTGCTTATTACCAAACCAATACCCAATCTTGACATACGGGGCACATTCCATATTGACCGTGGCTATTATTATTTCCGGAATATCAACAACCGGATCCTTTTCGGGGGCGGGCGAAACCTCGACTTTGAGGGCGAGACCACGACCGAATTCGCACAGACGGAACTTATCCAGAATCAATTAGATAAAATGCTTCGCGATGTGATACTCACAAATACCGACTTTAAAATCGACCATCGCTGGAGCGGTATTATGGGCATGGGCAGCCAGAAGAACCCAATTGTTCAGCAATTATCTGACCATGTATATTGCGGCGTAAGGCTGGGCGGCATGGGTGTTGCGATAGGCAGCATAGTGGGCATGGAGCTGGCGGATTTAATATAGGCCTCACTTATTCCAATTACCAGCCAAAAGTTTAATTTTGGTAAACTTTATGTAACCAAATCATATCATGAAAAAAATTTTATTACTAACCATCAGCATCATGGGATTATCGGCTTCGGCACAACAGCACATGACGCCCGAACTGCTCTGGAAAGTGGGCAGGGTAAGCGCCCTGGGCATTACGAAAGACGGCAAAAGCATTGTTTATAAAGTAGCAACACCCAATCTTGCCGAAAATAAATCCGATTCAAAGTTCTACACCATTCCGGTAAACGGCGGCAATGCCGTGGAAGTAAAGGATTATAAGGAACTACTGAAAGACAAATCCCTTTCTCCGGATGGCAAATTTTCACTTTCATCGAAAGAAATAAAAGTTGAGAAAGTGAACGGTTCGGATTTTTACCCCCAGCTGGACAAATCGACCGTACAGGTGTACAACGGCCTGGACTACCGCCACTGGGATACATGGAATGACGGAACGCACAACCACGTAGGCTACTCGCCTGTGGATAATAAGGATGGGTTTATCGACATCATGCCAGACGAGCCGTATGATTCCCCTCAAAAACCTTTTGGCGGCGAGGAAGACTATACATGGTCGCCAGATGGTAAAAGCATCATTTATGTAGCCAAGAAAAAGGCAGGGACGGAATATGCCACAAGCACTAATACCGACCTATACCAGTATGACCTTGCCACAAAACAGACGAAAAACCTCACGCCAAACAATCCGGGGTATGATACCAATCCTGCCTTTTCGCCGAACGGCGACCTTACCTGGCTGCAGATGAAGCGCGACGGCTATGAGGCCGACAAGAATGACATCATTGTACGCCATAAGGGCATGGATATTAACCTGACTGCCGGATGGGATGGCACCGTAGACAGCTTCACGTGGAGCACCGATGGCAAAAAAGTATATTTTCTCGCCGCGGTAGATGGCACCAAGCAACTGTTCGAAGTGAACTTCCCGGGACTGACCAAGATTGCCGTTAAGGTTACCCAGGTGACCGATGGCTATTTCGATGTGAACAATGTGGTAGACTTTGCAGACGGGAAAATAATCCTGGAAAGGGCCGACATGAATCACGCGTCGGAAATATACAGCTATGAACCGAAGAAAAAAGTGTGGACACAGCTGTCTAAAGTGAATGACAAGTTTTACTCGGGCATAAAAATGAGCAAAACCGAAAAGCGCTATGTAACCACTACCGATGGCAAAAAAATGCTGGTATGGGTCATATTGCCGCCCGATTTTGACGCTAAAAAGAAATACCCAGCGATATTATACTGCCAGGGCGGACCACAGAGTGCACTAACGCAGTTCTATTCCTACCGTTGGAATTTCCAGGTGATGGCGGCACAGGGTTATATCGTAGTTGCACCAAACCGTCGCGGAATGCCGGGCCATGGCGTAGAATGGAATGAAGCCATCAGTAAGGACTGGGGTGGGCAGGTAATGAACGATTACCTTTCCGCGATTGACGATGTGGCCAGGGAACCATATGTGGATAAGGCGCGTTTAGGAGCCGTTGGCGCAAGCTACGGCGGCTATTCGGTGTTCTACCTTGCCGGGATACACAATAACCGCTTTAAAACGTTTATTTCGCACTGCGGGGTATTCAACCTGCAAAGCATGTACGGTACTACCGAGGAAGTGTTCTTCAACAACTGGGATGCAGGCGGGGCTTACTGGGAAAAGGAAAATGCAGTGGCCCAAAAAAGCTACGGCGAATTTAATCCCATCAATATGGTAACAAAATGGAATACTCCCATACTAATTATCCAGGGCGGTAAAGATTACCGTGTGCCTATCGGGCAGGGCCAGGAGGCTTTCCAGGCAGCGCAATTGCAGGGCATCAAGAGCCGCTTTATCCTGTTCCCTGATGAAAACCACTGGGTGCTCAAGCCGCAAAATGCGCTCGTTTGGCAAAATGAGTTCTTCAAATGGCTCAGGGAAACTTTGTAGAATATTCATTAAAAGTTAAGGTTTTGTAAATTTTCTGTACTTTAGCGCCTTGACTGTAATTAAACAAATAAAAACTATGTACAACTTTTCAGTAAAACCGTTTTTAGCAGCAACACTGCTCGTAGCGGGAATGCAGGCGGGCTTTGCGCAGGATTACCTGGTTAACTCGCTCAAGAACAACCAGAGCGCCAACAGCGCTGAAGCATTTAAATTCACAGATGTCATCAATATCGAAAATACACCGGTAAAGAACCAGGGATCATCGGGTACGTGCTGGAGTTATTCAGCCAACTCGTTCCTGGAATCGGAGATGATACGCATGGGCAAGCAGCCTATCGAGATATCTCAGGTATATACCGCACGTAACGCTTATGTTGAAAAAGGAAAGAACTACGTAAAGATGCACGGCGCCATTACATTAGGCGATGGTGGTGCGCTGCACGACGTGATCAACATGTACCGCAAGTACGGCGCGCTTCCGCAAAGTGCCTACACCGGACTTAACTATGGCACATCGAACAATAAATTCGGAGAGATGCAGGCTATGGCGCAAGGCGTTCTTGAAGCCGCGGTGAAGAACCCGAACGGTGAGCTTTCGCCAAACTGGGTCAAGGCATACACTGCTGTTCTTGACAGCTACCTTGGCGAAGTGCCGCAAAGCTTTGACTATAAAGGCAAAAAATATACCCCACAGACTTTTGCTAAAGAGGTGGTAGGCATTAACCCGGATGAATATGTAGAGATATCTTCGTTCAAAGAGCACCCGTATTATTCTAAGTTCGTACTTATGGTGCCGGACAACTGGTCGCTGGATATGGTATACAACGTAAAGATGAACGACCTGACAGCCATCATCGACAACGCACTTAAAACAGGCTACACTGTAGGCTGGGCAGGCGACGTTAGCGAGAAAGGCTTTAGCTGGAAAAATGGTGTGGCATACATCCCTTCCAAGAACTTTGCGGATATGACTGCTGAGGAAAAAGAGAACATTTTTAAAGGCCCGCAGGCTGAAATGGAGATCACTGAAGATATGCGCCAGATCGCATTTGACAACTACCAGACACAGGACGACCACGGTATGCACATTGTTGGCCTTACTAAAGACCAAAATGGCAAAGAATACTACATCATAAAGAATTCATGGGGCGCTACCAATGACTACAAAGGTTACATGTACATGAGCAAGAACTTCGTGAAGTATAAAACTACGGCTATCCTGCTTAATAAAGGCGGCATACCAAAAGAACTCGCAAAAAAGATGGACATTAAATAATTTGATGCCTATAAAAACAAAACCCGAAGTTGTTACTTCGGGTTTTGTTTTTTAAACCTTTGCGGCCTCCTTAAGCTTATTCACAAAATTCCGGGCATCTTTCCTGTTATTTTTAGAAACTGTAATGCTCAGCAAGCCTTTTTCCGTTTCAATTGTAATTCTGTATTTCCTTTCTATATTATATATAGCAAGCAAAGTCAGGGCTATAGCTATTCCATAACCGGCGGCTCTGTGAAAATTATGAAAATTTCCTCTAAGGTCCATTAACGCTGCAATAGCAAGCGGGAGAAATAGTAGCAATATCGATCTAGGCGTAACTCTACTTCTAAAGTCTGCCGCTTTGATCTTCGGAATGGCGATCTGCTTCTCACCGTTGTCAAAAGCAAAAACCACCCGGTCACTGAATATCATCCCACAAGTATTGGAAAAAATCGGGGTATCTTCCATGCCGCAAATGTAATATAAATCTTAAAAATTTAAGTATTGTTTAACCTTTTGTTAAGTTAAAGTTAAGGTATTTCCAGATGCTAAATTTTAAATAATTGAAATATTACGCTGTTTCACAGACATGTATAAAAAATCCCGCCGAAGCGGGATGGTATGTTTACGACTAATTGACCTTTTCTATCTTATCGACAAAAATGTCGCACCAATCTTTGGCTGCGCCACTCACTTTGCCGGTAACGCGTATCTTGTCACCCAGTTTTACCGCCTGCCCCTTATCATCGTATATCTTAACGTCATCGTCAGAAAAACCGTTTTTAAGAGGTTCCATCATGTTCTTTTTCTCATTGTCTTTATTCCACGTCAGTATAGCGATCTTAGGCAGCCTGTATTTTCCTGCAGGAGCTTCTAAAACCATGGTTACCGTTCCGCCGGTTGTGTAAAAATTATTTGGCAGGCGCACAATACCCTCTGTAGTTACCAGAGCATCTTTATACTCTTCGTTACAAATATCCGAAGCTGTGACTTCTACCGGTGCATCAGAACAGGATGCTGTTGAAATAATGGCCAAAACTGCGATCGCCTTTATGAATTTTCTCATGTCTGTATTTTAATTATTGGTAATAAGCCCTCAGCTTTTTAGCATTGCCTGCCCTTCCTGCCTGGTAAGTTTTAAACTGTGTTTCATTAAGCACCGACTTTAGCTTTGCATCCCTGTCATCAGTCAGCGTTTTTAGTTTTTTAGCCTTATCAGTGGCATTGGCCACCTTTTCTGCCTCTGCTGCTTTTTGCAGGAATGTTTTGTTGATGTCCATTACTTTGGCATACTGTCCATCATTTAGCGAAAGCTGTGTTTTCATCTCTGTAGTAACTGCTTTAGCGCCTTCTCCGGCCCTGTCCTTCTCCTGAGCATACAATGTAGTGGCCGACATTGTTAAAAGCAGTACGGCGCCTGCAAATAACCTGAATGCAGGTTTGAAAGTCTTCATCATAATTGTTTATTTTTATCGTTAATGATCAAGTGCAAGATATATAAAATAAAAATACACATCCCGAAATTATAACGGTTCAACCTGCAAATAATTATGAAGCTATTTGTCACACTATTAACTTTTCTACTATTGAATTTTTCTTCAAATGAAGAAGTAAGGGATATTTATACTGTCATCAAAATTTATGAAACCGATGCTGACCCTTTGTACCTGATAGCGAATGAAAAAGATACAGAACTGATCGTCGGGACAAACGACAGCCTTAATGTGGATGATTCGTTCAAAAAAGTAGCGGTAGGGAATACATATCTGTTCGTCATGAAAGAAAG
Organism: Flavobacterium sp.; assembly: GCF_052437795.1. Lineage (GTDB taxonomy): Bacteria > Bacteroidota > Bacteroidia > Flavobacteriales > Flavobacteriaceae > Flavobacterium. The sequence continues at coordinate 133,396 of NZ_JBQVPA010000006.1, read as the reverse complement.
GAAGTTCCGCGGCGAAACGAGTGGTTATCGCATTCATAACGAAAACGGTGATGAAGAAGAGATCTGGAACGTAAAAAAGGATGGTGAAATGCCATCAATATACATCGCTGAAAATGTAACTGGACAATATATTCAGATCGTTACAAAATAAAAGATCCCGCCGAAGCGGGATCCTTATTATTGTTGCTCTTTCATATGGAAAGACTCCATGAATTTTGTGGTGTAGTTACCGGCTACATAATCCGGCTCATCCATCAGCTGCCTGTGGAATGGTATCGTGGTCTTGATACCCTCGATAACGAACTCATCCAATGCACGCTTCATCTTGTTGATGGCCTCCTGCCTTGTCTGCGCAGTTGTGATCAGCTTAGCGATCATCGAGTCATAGTTTGGTGGAATGGTATAGCCCGAATATACGTGGGTGTCAAGCCTTACGCCGTGTCCGCCCGGCATGTGCAGGGTAGTGATCTTACCCGGAGACGGCCTGAAGTCGTTATACGGGTCCTCAGCATTGATACGGCACTCGATAGAATGCAGCTGCGGAAGGTAGTTCTTGCCCGAAATAGGCACACCTGCGGCAACAAGTATCTGCTCACGTATCAGGTCGTAGTCAATTACCTGTTCGGTAATGGGGTGCTCTACCTGGATACGGGTGTTCATTTCCATGAAGTAAAAGTTCCTGTGCTTGTCTACCAGGAATTCTACCGTACCGGCTCCTTCGTATTTAATGAATTCAGCAGCTTTTACAGCGGCCTCGCCCATTTTCTCACGAAGCTCGTCGGTCATGAATGGCGATGGTGTCTCTTCGGTAAGTTTCTGGTGGCGGCGCTGTACAGAACAGTCCCTTTCAGAAAGGTGGCACGCTTTACCGAAGGAATCGCCTACCACCTGTATCTCAATGTGGCGTGGCTCCTCGATAAGCTTTTCCATGTACATGCCATCGTTACCGAAAGAAGCTGCAGCTTCCTGCCTGGCGCTTTCCCATGCCTTTAGCAGTTCTTCCTGCTTCCACACAGCACGCATGCCTTTGCCACCACCACCGGCAGTAGCTTTAAGCATTACAGGATAGCCGAATTCGCCGGCTAGCTTCTCAGCATGCTCATACGAATCCAAAAGCCCATCCGATCCCGGTACACAAGGTACGCCGGCTGCCTTCATGGTAGCTTTGGCTGTAGCCTTGTCACCCATTTTGTCGATCATGTCCGGCGAAGCCCCAATGAATTTGATACCGTGCTCGGCACATATTTTTGAGAACTTGGCGTTTTCAGACAAAAACCCATAGCCCGGGTGTATGGCATCTGCGTTGGTAATTTCCGCAGCAGCAATAATATTTGGTATTTTCAGGTAGGAAAGGTTGCTTGGCGGCGGGCCGATACAAACGGCTTCGTCAGCGAACTTTACGTGCAGGCTTTCCGCATCAGCAGTAGAATATACTGCTACGGTCTTAATGCCCATCTCCCTGCAGGTCCTTATCACGCGTAGCGCGATCTCTCCCCTGTTAGCAATTAATATCTTTTTGAACATCGTTTTTCTATTTTAAATTTTGAATGATAAATTTTAAATTCATTTAAATGCCATTACATTCAGCATCTAAAATTCAACATTTAAAATAATTACGACGGATCAACAAGGAATAATGGCTGATCGAACTCTACCGGCGACGCGTCGTCTACCAGTACTTTCACGATCTTGCCGGATATTTCCGATTCGATCTCGTTGAAAAGCTTCATCGCCTCGATAACACAAACCACATCTCCTTTAGAGATCGTGCTGCCTACTTCAACAAAAACAGGCTTGTCCGGTGATGGCTTTCTGTATAACGTACCAATGATCGGTGACTTGATAGTAATGTATTTCGAATTGTCATCAGCAGCTGGTGCAGACGGGGCGGCAGGAGCAGCCACAGGAGCAGCTTGCGCAACAGGCGCCTGGGCAACCGGCTGGCCCATTGGTATGTGCTGAACGTAAGCAGTAGCTTCAGAGGCAGCAGCATCTGTAGTTTTAATGGTGATCTTGAAGTCATCCATTTCCAGCTTAACTTCTGTAGCACCGGATTTCGCCACAAACTTGATCAGGTTTTGAATCTCTCTAATATCCATAATTTCCGAATTTTGTTTAGGTTGTTTATTTTTTGTCGTAAGCCCACTTAAGGTAGATGGAACCCCATGTGAACCCGCCCCCAAAGGAAGCGAATATAAGGTTGTCCCCTTTTTTGAAAAGGTGTTCAAAGTCGTTAAGCAACAGTGGCAATGTAGCCGAGGTAGTGTTGCCGTATTTTTCGATGTTTACCAATACTTTAGATTCGTCAAGGCCCATGCGTGACGATGTGGCATCGATGATCCTCCTGTTCGCCTGGTGCGATATCAGCCAGTTAACATCGTCATTGGTAAGGTTGTTTCTTTGCATGATCTTCTCGCTTATGTCGGCCATATTGGAAACCGCATATTTAAAAACGGTCTTGCCATCCTGGAACACATAATGCTGCCCATTATCGATCGTTTCATGCGATGCCGGCAGCAATGATCCGCCTGCCGCGATCTTAAGGTATTCACGGCCAATGCCATCGCTCCTCAATATCTCGTCCTGAAGGCCAAGGCCCTCTTCATTCGGTTCGAACAACGCTGCGCCCGCGCCATCGCCAAAGATGATGCAGGTAGCCCTGTCGGTATAGTTAATGATGGATGACATTTTATCGGCACCGATTACAAGTACTTTCTTGTAACGTCCTGCCTGTATGTAGGCTGCTGCTGTGCTCATTCCGTAAAGGAAGCTCGAGCAGGCCGCCTGGAGGTCGTAGGCAAATGCATTTACCGCCCCTATTTGAGTGGCTACGTAAACAGCTGTTGCGGCTACGGGCATGTCCGGGGTCGTGGTAGCAAGAAGCACCATATCGATCTCCTCCGGATTGGTGCCGCTTTTTTTCAGCAGGTCTTCGGCTGCTTTTATGGCTAAAAAGGATGTCCCTTTATCTTTATCTTTCAGAATGCGCCTTTCTTTGATACCGGTACGGCTCGTGATCCATTCGTCATTGGTGTCTACCATTGTTTCGAGCAGCTTGTTCGATAACACAAAATCAGGCACATAAGCACCTGTCGCGGTAATGGCGGCTGTTATTTTACTCATAGGATAGATCTTTCAAATCGGTTTAGGGAATTTGAAAAGTGGTTGAAATTACAAAAAAAATTACAAATCGGCCTTACGAAAGCCGGCTTAATGATAAATAAATGGTCGTTAACAAAAAAACTCCCACATTGTGAGAGTTTTACCCATGTATCTTTAAGCAATTAAGCAACCGCTTCCTGTTTGTCGATAACTACCTGGCCCCTGTAGTACATTTTGCCTTCATGCCAGTAAGCCCTGTGGTACAAATGCGCCTCGCCTGTAATTGGGCATGTAGCGATCTGTGGTACAGAAGCTTTATAATGTGTCCTTCTCTTATCTCTTCTTGTTTTCGAGGTCTTTCTCTTAGGATGTGCCATTTTCTATATTATTTTATCCGTTTAACAGTTTTTTTAATTCGTCCCAACGGGGATCGGTATTCTCTTTTTGTTCTTCTTTCTTTACTTTTTCTTTCGGAGCAAGCTCGTTCAGTTTGTCTAATATCACGGTATCCAGCGTACCGTCCTTTATTCCGGGATGCACCCGCTTTGAAGGGACCGAAAGTACGATCGATTCATAGATGTATTGTGATACGTCTACCTGGTATTCGCCATGCGGCAGTACCAGTATCTCGTCGTTGTCGTTGTTGAACTCATCACCAAATTTCACGATCAGCCTGAGCTTCCCTTTTACAGGAAGGTCAAAATCTTCATTGGTAATGTCGCACGGAACATTTACCGTACCCTTATGCTTAAAGTTAAGTTCAAGCATAGTGCTCATTTTCTCCAAAACCAGGCTAACTTTAATATTGACGTTGTTATATTCATCAAAACCAAAGCCCTCAAAGAACTTTTTATCTATTTCAAACTCAAACTGGTGCTTCCCCTGCTTTAACCCCACGAAAGGGATTAAAAATTCTTTATTCGCTTTCATTTCGCCAGTTTTAAATATTTTTTCGATTAAAATGCCGCAACTCATTCATTACAACATATTTCGAGCGTGCAAAGATAGAAAATTATTGCAAACACAAAACTGTTAACCGTATTTTTTTTCTTCCTGCTTTTCCCTGATCTTCAGAGGGTTTTTTGTAATTTCTTTGTAAATCGCCCTATTCTGGTACACATCGAGCGCCAGATAAACCGCTTCTTTGAACGAATTATGATCAGCCTGCCCCTTACCCGCTATCTCATAGGCGGTTCCGTGATCTGGCGAGGTGCGTATCGCCTCCAGCCCCGCAGTATAATTAACGCCGTTTCCGAACGAAAGCGTCTTGAACGGTATCAGTCCCTGATCGTGGTAGGCTGCTATCACGGCATCATACTTTTCATATTGGCCACTGCCAAAAAAGCTGTCGGCAGAAAATGGCCCGAATACATGCACGCCTTCTTCAAACAATTTCTTAAGCGCAGGCTTTACTACCTGATCATCCTCACTGCCTATCACACCATTGTCGCCACTATGCGGATTTACCCCCAGCATTGCGATCTTTGGCTTGCCAATTGCAAAATCCTGCTTCAACGTTCTATTGATGGTCAGTATCTTTTTACGGATGAGTTCTTCGGTCAGGTGTGCCGAAACCTCGTTTACCGGAATATGATCGGTAAGCAATCCTACGCGCAGGCTATCCTGCACCATCAGCATCAATGCATCGCCTTCGAGTTGCTGATCAAGATAGTCGGTGTGACCGGGGAATTTGAACTCTTCCGATTGGATATTGTACTTATTGATGGGTGCTGTAACCAGCACATCTATAGTTCCTTCTTTTAATGCAGCCACCGACTCTGTAAATGACTTTATAGCATACTGGCCGGCCGCTTCATCGTTCTTGCCGAACTCGATATTGAAAGGCTCTTTCCAAACGTTAAGCACATTGATCTTACCAATCACCAGCTGTGACAAATTATCAATGCCGTGCAGGTTGCAGGTAAATTCGAAGGTTTTCTTTACGAAAGACAGGGTTTTTACATTGGCAAAGATCACCGGGGTACAGAACTCGAGCATTCGGCTGTCCTCAAAAGTTTTCAGGATCACCTCGGCCCCGATGCCGTTAAGGTCGCCCACGGATATGCCCAGTATTACATTCTCTGCCTTTTTTGTCATGATGCTTATTATTGCGTAATTTTGAAGCTACAAATTTAGCAAAATAAATCAGCATGTTTACAGGAATTATAGAAGCATCGGGCACTATCAAAAAAATAGTGCATGATAACAGCAATTATCACATAACCATCTCCTCGCCCATTACCCATGAGCTCAAGATAGACCAGAGCGTGTCGCACGATGGCGTGTGCCTGACGGTAGTAGCCATTGACGGCGAAAGCTACACTGTGACCGCTATTAAGGAAACCCTAGACAAGACCAACCTGAAGGGCTGGCACGAAGGCGGCATCGTAAACCTGGAGCGCGCCATGAAGCTGGGCGACCGCCTCGATGGGCATATCGTGCAGGGGCATGTAGACCAGACAGGCATCTGCTCTTCGGTCGAGGAAGCAGGCGGCAGCTGGTACTTTACCTTTGGCTATGACAAAATGCAAAATAACATTACCATCGAAAAAGGTTCCATTACAGTGAACGGGGTAAGCCTGACGGTGGTGAACTCCAAAGACCACGAGTTCAGCGTAGCGATCATCCCTTATACATTCGAGCATACCAACTTTAAGAACATACGACCGGGCAGCATCGTTAACCTGGAGTTTGATGTTGTCGGCAAGTATGTCGCAAGGCTTCAGGCCCTGAGGGGGTAATACTAAAAAGTCCAAAGTCTTAAAGCCCAAAGTTTTTAAAGTGACGGCACTAAAAAAAAAGGCATCCGTTCCCGGATGCCTTTTTTAGTATTCAATAATCTTATGTTATCTCTTCAGGGCGAAGTGGCCTTTGAATTCCCTCTTCTGATCGCCTACGGTGTACTCAATGGTGAACCAGTAATCGTCCCCTGGCATTGGCGTACCGTTATAGGTACCGTCCCATCCACGACTTTCAGGACTTGTGCTTATCTGCTTCAGCAGTTTGCCATATCGGTCAAAGATATATACAACAGCCGGCTGGTTGCCCAATCCGAATGGCTGCCAGTAATCGTGGTAACCGTCGCCGTTCGGCGTAAAGAAGTTAGGATAGTCTATAGGCCTTACTCCTTCAAGGTCAAGTATCAGCTCAAGGTCATCACATGGGTCTGCTGTAGCAATATCCCTCACGTGGATAACGTGGTCACGGTAGGCCGATACGTTCTCGAATACGTTCGAGTTTTGCCATGGGCCATTATCAAGGCTGTACTGGTATTCACCAAATCCTTGCGCAAGTACTGTAATGATCTGGTTCTCACCAAACGGATTACCTACTACATAACCAAATCCGATAGGGCTTGCAGGACCGCTCTTCTCTATAACGATCGGCGCGATCGGGTCAGACACACATCCTGTTGCACTGGTAGCCACTACATTGTAGCTTCCCGGTTCCAGCACTGTTAATGTAGGGCCCGTTTCGCCTGCCATTACAACACCGTCTTTGGTCCATACAAATGTATGCGTTGCATCAAGTCCTGTATCTATTATTGCAGCGCGAACATTTTCACCTGTCACAAAGTCGATACAAACCGTTGTATGGTCAGCATCAAGGACCGGTTCCGGGATACGCTCTACGAACAGTTCCAGTGTGGTTATATCGTTGCATCCGCTTACTGTGCTCTCATTGGTCACCCTTACCCAGATCATCTGGTGATCAGGCGCGCTAAGATATGCCGTTGGCGTAGGGATGGCGTTCACACCATCCTCTGCATCTGCAAGGCTTGTGTAGTACGTCACGCTATATGTCGTTGGGCTTTGTCCGCCCAGTACCTCAGGCTCAACAACAGTCAGGTCAAAAGTAAACTCACCATCATTGTCACCGTCGTAATCACATTCAAAGAACGTAGTAGTGATAGGGTTGGCAATAGCAGCCTCTTCTACCAATAGTGTAAGCGGTGCGGTATTGATACAACCTGTATCATTATTTTCTACCCTTACGATTATGTTCTGCACGTTAGGCGACGAAGTATTCGTATAGATGTAAGGCATTGCAATATTCGCTGCCATATCGCCCGCGTTCCTGAAGAACCTGATCGTGAATCCTGCAGGATCAACACCCGCTCCAAGTATCTCGTCCATGTGCGTATTAAAGTCGAAGGTAGCGATACCATCCGTATTCTGCTCACATATCGCGTACGGCTCTATCACGCCTGCATTACCCAATTCAGGAAGCAGGTTCACGATCACTTCGAACGATACGATCTGGAAACATACGGGATCGGAAGCATTGCCTGTGTTGGCTTCTGCCCTAACCCATATTGTCCTGGTAGCCGTGTTGTATGCAGTGATGTTCGTGATCTGGTTTATCCTGTCTATCGCATCCTGCTCGGTCGTATAATACGTGAGTATCATTGTAGCATCGCCGTTCCTGATATCTGCCGCGGCATCTGTCAGGTTGAATATCTCCATGCCGTCTGGCGAGTTGTTGTCATCACACTTCACCAGCGGATCTGGTGTAGTATCCGGCACCGGCAGCGGAAGCACTTTTATGGTAAGCGTTGTATAGCTAAAACATCCTTTAGGAGTTGTCACCCTAACGAACAATGTCTGCGGATTGTTAAGCGGTGGCCCAATGTTCTGATAAGCTGTAGGATCCCCTATCGGAAGCGCCGCCGGATCAAGCCTCGGATCGGTCACAAAGTACTCTACGAGCATTCCCTGTCCTATACCTAATGGCCCCAGTATCTCCTCATCTTTCACTGTAAGGTCAAATTCTGTTATTCCATCGTTATTCGTCCCTGTTGGCGCAAGGCTCTCATTACAAAGTGCCAGCACTGTAGGCTGTGTAAGCAGCAGCGGCTGGTCAAGCAGCAGCTGGAAGCTTTCTACGCTGTAGCATTCAGTATCAGGATCTTCTACCCTTACCCAAATAAACTGCTCATGCGTACCTAAATAGTGTACAGGGTTGGTTATTTTCGGCATGCCATTATTGGCACTGTTCAGGCTGGTATAGTATTCTATGGTCACTACCCTTGGCGCAAGCGCAGCTGTGATCACAGCATCCTGAACCGTAAGGTCAAAATAAGCCTTGTTATCCTGTCCGTTGTTATCCTGATCATCGCACTGCACAAGGTCCTCAAGGTCTTCCGGCGCCTGTGGCGCAGGTTCAACAATAAGAGTAATCATGTACGGCTCATTCCTTGTACATTCTGTAACAGTGTTCTCTACCCTTACATAAAGGAACTGGATGAATGGATCCACGTTGTGGTAATTGGCAAGATCGCCTGTTATCGGGTTGTTGCCATCCATGGCATCCTGCCATGTGGTATGGAAAGTAACCTGAAGGTTCGGGCCATTGTTCACCATGTCCTGCACAAGCGCGTCAAGGTCAAATATGCCAAGGCCGGTCCCGTTAGTATCACACACAGTAAGTTCATCCTGTGTAGGCAGCGTAAGCACAGGTACAGGCTCTACCCTTACGTCAAGGAGCACTACCCTGTAGCAACCGGTCTCTTCAATGGTTACCCTTACGAATATGGCTTCAACAGCCAATGTGTTCGAGTAAGCCTCTGGATTCAGTATCTGGCTCGGGCCGGTCCCTGCATTGGCATCGTTAAAGTTCTTAAAGAACGTAACAATGATGCCATCCTGGGTACCACCCGGTATTGCTATTATTTCGTCAATTTTAGTATTAAGGTCAAACACCTCGATCTCATCGCCTGTGTTGTTAATATCACACAGCGTATATGGCGTCGGAGCATTGGCTACCGGCAGCGGGTTCACTATAAGCTCGACTTCCACTACATCGTGGCAACCGGTCACATTATTGGTCACTCTCGCAAAAATAATATCGCTTGGGCTGTTGTAGCTTGCAGGTGTTTGTATCGCACCAGTATTATTGTTAGCTCCGTTAAGATCTTCAAAGAAGGTAACTACGAACTGTGCAGGGTTAAGCGTGCCCAGTATTTCGTCCTCCAGTGTGGTCAGGTCAAAGTTAGCGATGCCATCGGTATCGTTACCACCGTTATCGCACATTTCGTATGGTTCAGGAGTGGTAGCTACAGGGCGGGGATTAACAACTAACTGTATAGTGCCTACAGTATAACAATCCGAAAGTGTCGATTCCAGCCTTACATAAAGCGTTTGGGTATATGCAAATGCGTTATGGTATGCAGAAGTATTGTTTGGCAACGATACGCCATCATTTGGTATCGGTGCATTATCCCACTGTGCATCGGCAAGCGTTTCATGGATCGATATCACAGCGTTAGGCTGTCCGCCCAGCGACTGCTGCATTGCAGGCACAAGGTTGAAAATGCCATGGCCAAGGTCATCTATACCACATACCACTACAGGATCTGTAGGTTGCGGTACCGGTGCCTGTATGATCGTTACGATAAAGTCTGACTGGTCCGTACATACCACCGTTGTTCCGGCTGACTTGAATATGTAGATCGTATTCGGGCCTGTAGCCGTGATCGCGTCACCCGGGTTCAGCATTGTCCCGGTACCGTTCGGGCCTGTAAAGTAGTTGCCTTGCGTTGCAGGCAGTGCAGGCAGTATAAACTGGCCGCAAGCTGTAACATCCGGCCTTTCAGGAACATCTACAATGTTCACATCTACAAAGTAGCTGTGCTCATCAGAACACATGTTGTCAGTACCAACTGCCGCATAGATGTATACGGTCATAGGGGTTGTTATCTCAAAGCCTTCAGCCATTACAGTACCTGTTCCACCAGGACCTGTGTAATAACTTCCAGCTGTAAGTGCAGGAAGCGCATACGGAGTACATTGTGCCACGTCTGCAGGGGTAGCCACTACAGGGGTCTCGTTCACCGTAACGTGGAATATATTCTCTTCATTACAGTTGATCCTTGTTCCGCCTGTTTGAGAGTACACATACAGATCGGCATCATAAGGGGCCGTTAGTACCGTACCTGCCGGGATCTCAGGATTTGCGGTCGGGTCAACAGGGTCCGGTCCTCCCGGATTAGCAAAATAGCCACCTTCGGTAAGGGCAGGAAGCGTATAGCTGTTACATACCTCTACATCGGCAGGGGCATCAGGGTTTACATGGAACACTTCTACAAGGAAACTGTTCTCACCAGGACAGTTAGGGGTCGTGCCCGAATCTGCATAGATATACACCGTCATGGTATCAGTGATCACATTGCCTTCGAACATTGGCGTCCCGGTACCGCCCGGGCCTGTAAAGTAGTTACCTACTATAAGGTGGTCCAGCGTATAGCTTTCACAAGCCAATACATCCGAGCGCGCATCTACAAGAGGCGTGTTGTTTATTGTTACCAGGAAGTCGTCTTCGCTAACACATTGCGGCGAAGTACCGTTCACGGCATAAACATATACAGTTTGTGTAGAGGTCACATAGCTGCCTCCCGGTAGCATATTGCCTGTTCCGCCCTGGCCGGTATAGTAATTCCCTACAGCCAGTGCCGGAAGCTCATAATTGTCACAAACAACTACATCTGTTACCGGGGCCAAAACAGGGTAAGGTGTAATGGTTATCGTAAATACGTTGTTGTCTGTACAGTTCACTCCGGGGCCCAGGTCTACATATACGTACATATCCTGTGTGGTTGTAATGATGTCCCCGGCGAACTTAGGCGTACCTGTTCCGGCAGGCCCTGTGAAATAGTTCCCCACCTCAAGTGGCGGAAGCTCATAGCTGCCACATTCAGAAACGTCTTCAGGAGCAGCTGGATTGATAACTACCAGGAACGGATTCTCTGAACTACAGTTTGGCGTACCACCAGTATCTGCATAAATATAAAGTTGGGTGGTCTCAGTTATGACCTGGCCTTCAAAGTACTGTGTACCCGAGCCTCCAGGACCTGTAAAATAGTTACCTCCCGTAAGGGCAGGCAGCACATAAGGTCCGCAAGAGCCTGCATTGCCAGGATCATCAATAACCGGAGCCGGCTTGATAACCACTTCGAAAGACTCCTCATCGCTACACGGCGGCGTTGTATTTGTTTCACCGTAAATATATATCGTCTGGTCAGCATCGATAAGATCCCCTTCGTTGAGCTGCGTTCCTGAGCCTCCCGTACCGGTATAGTAGTTACCCGAAGTGAGTTCCGGCAACACATAGCCACCGCAAACCAAAACATCTGGCAGGTCTTGGACATCTATAGTTTCTATTGTTATAGTAAAGCTGTTCTCGGCAGCACAATTGACAGTGTTGGGAGTTGTGTTATAAACATACAGCGTCTGGCTTTCGGTAATTATCGTACCGGCGGCTATCTGCGTACCACCGCCATCAGGGCCTGTAAAATAGTTCCCATTGGTAAGTGCAGGAAGCTCATATGGCGTACATGTAACTACGTCTGCCGGATCGTCTGCCACTACCTGAGGATTTATTGTAACAGTAAAGCTGTCATCTCCTGTACAGTTAGCTCCAACTGTAGTATTCACATAAGTGTAAATTGTCTGCGATATATTAATAACAGTACCGGCAGGTATTATTGTACCTCCTCCGTTGGCCGATGGATAATAATTTCCGACAGGTAGCGCAGGAAGTGTATAAGGGCTACAAGAAATCACGTTTGGCGGAGCAATAGAGTTATTCTCTACAATGGTCACATTGAACTGCCTTTGGCGAACGCAGTTTGGCGTGCCTCCGGATTGCGCATATATATATACTGTTTGCGACGAAGTAAGCGCAGTGCCGGCAGGGATCATAGTACCTCCACCCTGAGGGGCAGTATAGTAGCCTGCAGTACCATTAGTAACTGTTATTGCAGGCAGGGTATAACTTGTACATGCTACAACATCCGGAATGGTCGTTACTGTAGGTATTGGCTTAATGGTAATCGTAAAGCTATCCTCAGCAGTACATGGCGGTGTAGAATTCGAAACAATATATACATATATAGTCTGTGTACTGTTGATCACAGTGCCCGGAGCCAAAACTGATCCTCCGCCACCCGGCGCAGTACGATACTGCCCGAGGCTTAATGCAGGAAGTGTATAGCTTCCACACACAGTCTGGTTATTAGGTGTTATTGCCTGGGCATCTATGATAGTAACAGTAAATACCCTTTGCCTCCTACAGCCAAATTCGTTTGGATCAGTGTAAACGTATATGGTCTGCGAGTTAGAAATGATAGTACCCGGGGCCAGCATCGTACCCGTACCCGTAGTTCCAGTATAATAGTGGGCATACGACGGCAGGTTATTTGGCAGGCTATATGTTCCGCAAACGGTCACATTTGGATAAGCAGGTAGTGTAGGAAGTGGGTTGATAGTTACAACGAAACTGTCCTCATCAGTACAAGCACCAACTTGCGCAAATATGTAAACTGTTTGGCTGGCGCTAATGGTAGTGCCTGCAGCGATCATCCCTCCAGTACCGCCCGGACCGTTATAATAGTTGCCCACTGTAAGTGCCGGGAGCGGATATCCGTTACACCTCACGATATCGTCAGAGTCCACCACCTGAACACCGTTTATGGTTATAACAAGGTCGCTTTGTGCTGTACACGCAGGGTTAGAAGGGTTGTTCACATAAATGTAAATAGTCTGGGAAGTAGAAATTGGTGTTCCCGCAGGGATCTGGGTCCCGGAACCGTTAGTGCCTGTATAATAGTTCTGTCCGTTCGGCAATATCGGTAGTACATATGGCTGGCACTGGTTAACATCAGGAAGTTCTGTTACCGTAGGAGTATTAGTTATGGTAACAGTAAAACTGTTGTTTTGTGTACATGATGCCGCAGCCGGTATAAAAAAGTATACGGTCTGTGTACTCGTGATCACATGGCCGGCAGGATAGGTAGTACCTCCACCATTTGGCGCACTATGATATTCTTCACCCGGGTTAAGTGCCGGAAGCGTATAGCTTTGGCAGGCCGTTACGTTAGAAGGCGCAGTAGATGCCGAAACGATATTGATAGTAAGCGTAGACTGGTTGGTACAATTTGGCGTACCGCCGGATTGTGCGTAAACATATACGATCTGCGATGTTGTGATCGCTGTACCTGCAGCCAGTTGGGTGCCCGTACCGCCATTACCTGTATAATAAGCACCTGTGGCAAGCGCAGGAAGTGTATAGCTGTTACAAGCATTGATGGTTTGAGAAGCCGGCAGTACCGGAAGCGGGTTCACAACAAGGTTAAAGGTAGTTATTGAAAAACACTGGGGATCGAATGACTTTTGGACCCTTGCATATATTGTCTGGTTGGTACCCGTAAAACTGGCAGGCGTGTCTATGGCAGGAGTACCAAGGTTAGCCGCAGCCATGGACGTAAAGTAGCTGATAGTGTTTTCTGATATAGGCTGTGCCCCCAATATGATAGGGTCCTGAAGGTTCAGGTTGAATATCGCGCTGTTAGAGCTTTGCGCGCCTTCGCACAATACCAAATTACCCGGCTGAGTAGCGGTAGGCGGTGGCGAAGTAAGCAACTGGAATGACCTGAGCGTATAACATCCGTTATCCGGGTTCTCTACACGCGCCCATATCGTAGCACCGCTTGGGCTCGTGTAGTTTGAGGGCAATGCCACGCCATCATTCTCTGCAATGGTTTGCGAGGAGTGATAGGTAACTACCGTATTTGGATTAAGCCCCTGTGTCAACAAAGGTGTGTTTACCGAAAGGTCATATGTATAAGTACCCGCCTGGTTTTCACACCTGTATAGGTTATTTGGCTGCCCTGCAGGGATCTCGGAGGTATATTGCACAACCACAGACTGTGTGGTTACACAGCCAATGTCAGCACGGCTCAGGGTTACTGAGTAAGTTCCGGGACCATCGATGGTAAGTGCAGGGCCAGTCTCCGCAAGCACCTGATTTCCAAGCTTCCATTCAAAATCATAAACGGCAGGGTCAAGGCCGGTATCAAGCACATGCGACTGCCCGTAGCAAAGCGCGTTAGGCCCTGTATAATTCACACCAAATATCTGGTGGCCAAGATTAAGGCTTCCAGAAGGTATGAAAACAGCTGAGTCATAATCACCATCTGTTCCATCATCACCGCCATCGTCAGCAATTATAAGCTTTATGCGGTAATGTGCATTGGGAACCAAAACACCACCCACATGCATAAGCTTTGTCTGCCCATTATAATTTATGGCAGCGCCGGCAGCATTGGAACCACCATTAAATGCACCAAAATAATTGGCATTGACAGAAGGACACGCGGACAGGTATAGATTATTACGGATATTGCTTACCGTTACAGGATCGGTCGTAGAGGGCACCATTGCCACATTGTATGGACCGGCCGCATCATCAAGATTATCAAGCAGTACTACGAACGCATCATTCGAAGTACACTGGAAAGCACCATATTCCTCTGAAGCGAACAGGAAATCAAGGCCAAAATTGCTTGAATTCGGCACAAAGTCGAACTGGAATACTGTAGCATTTTTAGAAGTTATGTTCACTCCCTGCGCTGCAAGCGCCGTTTCAAGCTCGGCATTGCCTCCCCATGCAGCCGAAGAACCTCCGTTGCTCAAGATCGTATTGTTCGGTCCCGGCGAAAGTACCGCCTGTCCGGTGGTAAGCAAAAGACCGGAAGCACCCGCAGGAAATGCAGGATTGGTGTTTTGGTAGGATCCGATACCGTTAGACGAACCAAAGTTCGAGCCGGTACTTGTGGTAACGTTCGTGATCTGAACGAGGCACGAGTTATTAACTAACACGTTGTTTACCAATTGCCCGGATGACTGATTTGTATTAACAGTGATCACCTGACAAAATCCTGTTAAAGAAGATAACAGGACAGCAAAAAATAAAATTTTCTTCATAACTTACAGCTTAATCGCATGTTTTTTTTTCGGGGCCTTCCATTTCACTTTTAAGAACTTCGTTTACAGCATCTTAATTCAGCGGGCAAATATAATCCGAAAAGTTGTTCGTTTTATAAGCGACCTTAAGATTTTACAAGCTGTTTACGTCTTTTTAATATTGTTTAAAATCTAACCATTAAATACTCTATTTAGCACAAAATCCGTATCATATTTGTTAAAATATATTTTATGACTACTAATTTTTGCTAAAGAGACGCTCTTACACGGGTCAATATTAACAAAATTTTAGCATTTACACATGCTATTTAGAGAAAAATTGTTACATAAATAACAAGTTACCCTACTTTCACCCTAATAATTTCACTGTTAATTTTTGATGGTAAATTATTTTCTATTATTTTTGAAGAAAATATTCTACCATGCATGACAGGATAAGGGAAAAGATGAATATATTGGCAGATGCCGCGAAGTACGATGTTTCCTGTGCTTCAAGTGGTGGCAACCGTAAGAATGACAATAAAGGGATTGGCGATAGCAGCAATGGCATATGCCATACCTATACTGAGGATGGCCGATGTGTATCGCTGCTAAAAATATTATTAACAAATCATTGCATTTTTGATTGCGCGTTTTGTGTATCGCGAAAAAGCAACGATGTGAAGCGTGCGGCCTTTACGGTAGATGAAGTTGTGGCACTTACCATTAGTTTTTACCGCCGCAATTACATCGAAGGGCTTTTCCTTAGTTCGGGTATCTTTAAAAATGCCGACTATACTATGGAGCGTTTTGTGCGCATTGCTAAAAAATTACGCCTGGAAGAGCGCTTTAACGGATACATCCATCTCAAGACGATCCCCGGGGCCAGCCCGGAATTGCTTACAGAAGCAGGGCTATATGCGGACCGGATGAGCATCAACCTTGAGATGCCTACCGAGGCCGGCCTGAAACTATTGGCTCCAGATAAATCGCACGAAGATGTAAAGCGTCCGTTAGGCTTCATAAAAGATACCATTACCCAATTTAAGGACGAGAAAAAGACCGGGCTGATCAAGCATGTACCAAAATTCGTCCCGGCCGGGCAAAGTACCCAAATGGTGATCGGCGCTACGCCCGAAACTGACATGGAGATCATGTACAGCGCTGACCAGTACTACAAGAATTTCAGCCTTAAGCGGGTGTATTATTCCGGGTACATTCCTATAAGCTACGATGACCGGATGCCAATGATAGGCAGCCAGCCTCCCCTTCTCCGCGAGAACAGGCTGTACCAAACCGACTGGCTCATGCGGTTTTACGGGTTTGGGGTAAAAGAGCTGCTTAACCGGAAGAACCCGCACCTGGATACTGACATCGACCCCAAGCTCAGCTGGGCCCTTCGCAACCTGGAGCAATTCCCGATAGACATCAATACCGCCGATCACCGAATGATACTCCGAGTACCCGGCATAGGCGTAACGTCAGCACACAAGATCCTGCAGGCGCGTAAGTTCGGGAAATTACGAAGCGACCAACTGCAAAAAATAGGCATTGCCTATAGCCGTGCGAAGCATTTCATCCGTTGTGCCGACAGTCCCTATATTCTCAATGAACCGGATGCCCCACACCTTAAAAACCTTATCCTGGCAGAAAGTTCCAGCAAATACCTGAAGGTGCCGCAAAACCAGCTTAGCTTATTCTAACTTTCCAAGCCATGACCATATATATATTCGACGGCTCCTTTGAAGGGCTGCTGACATCGATATTCGAATTTTATGACCGCAAGCCCGGCCGGGTACACCTGGTGTGGCAAAAATACTATGTGCCCGGACTTATGCAGGATAGCCTGGACGTAATAACCGATGAAGCAAAGGCAAAACGTGTATGGGCAGGGCTGCAAAAAAAGCTTGTGCCGGAATGGCAGAAGAAATTCTATTGGGCTTACCTGTCCGAAGACCCAAAAACCTTCCAGGACCTCTTTGCCTTCGCCTGCTATATTTTTGACAATGCAACTGGCGCATACAATAATTTTGGGAATGCGCACGTCATGGCGATATCTAAAATGGAACGGGGCGTGAGCCGTGAGCGCCACCGCATGAAGGCATTCATACGTTTCCAGCAGACGGCTGATGGCATATATTACTGCCCCGTGGAACCCGATTTTAATGTATTGCCGCTCATCGTGAAATTTTTCCGCGACCGCTATGCCGACCAGCGTTGGATCATATATGACGTGAAAAGAAAGTACGGCATGTATTACGACCTGCATAACGTAGAGGAGATAACATACGAGTTCGTGGCTAATGTAGATACGCGCAAGGTGCAGCTTCCCGCTGCATTAGCAGATGAAAAGGAGGAACTGGCATCAATGCTTTGGAAGGACTACTTCAACAGTACTAACATACCGGCGCGCAAAAACATGAAGCTTCATATACAGCACGTTCCGAAACGGTACTGGAAATATTTGAATGAGAAGGAAGGGAAGAATTAATGCAATTGATAGGGTAATTGGCTTATAGCCGTGGGTTGCTATTAAGTGGTAAACTGTCAGAAGTAGAGGTCTTTAAGCCTATAATTGCTTTTATCATGGATTTTCGCCTTTCATTTGTGGTTTGACTTTGAGGGTTTGACTTTTTAAGATCAGTCCTTCTTTCCGCCAAGTTTCACTTTAACCTTGCCATCTTTATCATCTACCGCCTTCAGGTGAAGCACAATGCCGCGGTTACGGCGTTTTTCCAGTTCCTTTTTGTCGGTAATGCCTTCATCACGCTTGGGGTTGCGTAAGGGCACATCCACATAGATCGCTGTACCGTTCCCAAACGAATATACCCCCTCAATATCCATATTAATGACGCTTGAATTGATCTTCATGGGATGAATGGTTACCTTTTCGCCCTTAACATCAAATCTGCCGCCCAGATCAGAGAATTCGATATTATCGATATCACGGTTAGGGAAAGCCAGTTTGCCAACGCTGCGTAACGGTTCAAAATCGAGCAGCCTTCCCTTTTTCAGGGCAAATGACATTGTGCCGTTCATTGACTTTGGCACAATAGCCCCCGCATCGGTCATGCTACCACTTATGTTGGCTTTGGACGAGATAAAGCCCTTTAGGTTCTTGGAGCCAAGTGTTTCCATCCCGAAATTATTAAAGGCATAAAAAAACTTGTTGATATCGACGTTGCTTATTACGGCATCGAGGTTGTAACGGTTTACTTTCCCGCTCTGGGCTAAAAAACCATTAATGACAAGGCTGCCCCCTGCATGCTTCAATCCAGCATTTTTTACCACTACTCCGGCATCGGTCAGCAGCAGGTCGGCTTTTGCATCCGAAGCGTAAAACTTATTATAGTACAACTTGTCCACACGCAGCTTCATGTCAACATTACTTTTATCAAACAGTATATCCAGATCCTCGGTAATGTTGCCCTTGCTTTTTTTTACTGTAGGCAGTTTTCGCTGCCTGCTCCCCAAGAACCCCATGAATTCGCCCAGGTGCAACTGCGGGCTGTGGATGTCCCAGGTAAGCACGATCTTCTGCGGGTCGGTATAATACAGGTTGAGGAAATTTTTGATGCTTCCCTCCATGTTCACGACACTTTTCCCACTTTTTAATATGATCTTACTGATGAACAGGTCATCCTTAGTGAAGTTCAATCCTACCGAGACCCCTTTAAAATCGAGCTTCCTCGGCACATAGCGCACATCGGCATCCTTTACCTCAACGAGGCCTTTTACATATGGTTTAGACAGTTTGAAATCCACTATATCGGCCCGGAAGTCCAGCTTCACATTAGCAGTGCCTTTGGAGAACTTCAGCAGGTCATCATCTATCAATGCCTTAAGCTTTTCAATTTGGAATTTCGAGGAGAAGTCGCCTACCGCAACAGGATTCTCAAGGTCGAGGATAAATACCTTATTCATAACAATGGGTATGCCCGAATAATCACCCTTGAAGTTATACAGCTTTATGGCCGAATTGGCATCGGTATAGCCTTTGCCCCCAATATGCTCATTTGTGAACACACCAAAGAAACTACAGTTCTCCACTACTCCGCCCGGTGTGTCGAGCGTATTATCTTTAACCTCAGCATTTACCCGGATCAGCGGGTCGCCCTTAACATTGAATCCGCCCACTATGTCGCATTTTACAGCGATAGGCTTCTTCATGTCAAACATCTGCAGCCTGCTTGTGATATTTGGCGAAAGAAGATCACCGGCATTTTTCCATAAAATACTATTGTTCTCGATGTTAATGGCAAAGTCGGCATCCGGGCTTGCAGTCTTTATGTTTGCCCCGATGTAAAACTCCTCCCCGCCTATATCCAACCTGTTCCTGTCTACAATAAGGATACCCGTTCCCTCATTAAAGCTGATGTCAAATTTTCCTTCAATGCGCTTGCCTTTTACAAAACTGCCTTTTCGTGTACTGAAGGCCATGCTGTTCGCGAGTGTATTCAGTCGAATGCCTGCCTCCCAGCCCTCGTCGGTATAATCAATGCTTCCGTCCAGCTCATCTACAGAAAAACTGTACAGCTTACCCATTTTTTGGTTATCGATAACAAAATTTACGTTGTCGAGGTCGAGTTTGCGCAATTCGGGGAAGCTGCCTCCTCCACCACCTTCCTTCGCATTTTTATTTTTTTTAAAGACCGAAGCATTGCTATATCCTGTTGTATCGGTAAAAAGGTTTACGGCAGCATTGGCTATGGCGATCTTTTTTATTTCGATGGTACCGCGCATCAGGGCCAGCGCATTAACAGATACATCAAGGCTACCTGCTTTAAGCAGCATTTTTCCGTGGTTGTGATAAAGGCTGTCCTTGAGCATCACATTTTCGAGCCGCAAGGCCACCCGCGGAAATCCCTGCAGGAATGTTGGCTCCATATCGCCAATTTCCAGCGATCCCGAAATGCCTTCATTCAATTCTTTGGTGACCGATGCCAGTACTTCCTCTTTGTGTGTATTAATATACCATGCCAGGGAAACGTAAGCCACGATCATGAAAAGAAAAATGACAAGTACTCCACGGAATACCCATCGGGCCCATCGCGGTATATTTAATGTGGTTGCAAATTTTTTAAAAGCGGTAATTCTTTCTTTCATATACATTTCCAGTTCCGTTTGTACGGAAAACTTTTAAAGTTACATATCGATGTGATGCACAACAGCCTAAACAATGTTAAAATTAAAGCCCGCATATTCAGCATACTATCAGGCGGGATAAAGGTCATTTGTATAGACAAAGTATAGACAAGGGGTATTTTTAGGCTGATCTTCCATCGACATAGCTTAAATTCGCCATCGCAACCAACATGCGCCCCCACCGCAATTACTAAAACACACCTACCAAAATGCCTGCTCTATTTACCATGCCACAACGCGTGCAGATCCTTCGGCGCGCATTTGAAATATTCCTCAAAAAAGGAAAAAAGATCAAGCTCCTTTACTTTAATCATGTACCTGATGCCGACAGTAGAGATACGCTCATCATCAGGTACAGATTTACTAATGCCATATATTATTCTGTAGACGGGAACACCACATTTGATACCCGCCATGTGTTGGTACGCCCCGACGGTACAAAACAGATAGGGCTGACGGTTTATGGCCTTTTCAGGAAAAGCCATTACAAGATCACTGTGGAGCCTAACAATATTTACATTTCCAAAGTATTGCAACCTACCTAAACCTTTCTATTTTTAACCATGAAAGGGTCGCTCGCGGGCGACCCTTTTTCATAACCCCACATGAATGATCAGGAAAACTACTTACCCATTTTTATATTACGTGGTAGTATTGCTCCAGTATCTATTTTAGAAAGACCTGCTTCTTCGGATGGTAAGTCTTTCACGTCCCGGGCGCTACTTATTGCTATGGTTTAGTATATTTGTATATGCCACGCGAAAACCTATACTTTATAGCGCTGTTGCCACACGAGGCCATATCGGACGAGATAACCGCGTTCCGGCAGGACCTTGCACAAAATTACAACAGCAGCCGCGCCCTGCGCAACATGCCCCACATTACCCTGAAAGCGCCCTTTAAGCTGGACGGCAGGGAACATGGGACACTGCTCAAGTGGTTTGAAGGCATCCGTCCCAATACAGGCGTTTTCAATGTGGAGTTGGAGGATTTTGGAAGTTTTGATAATAAGAACAACCCTGTTATTTATGTAAAGCCCCTGATGACCCCACAGCTCGAGGCGTTGCAGCTTTCGGTGATCAATGCCTTTGAGAATAATTATCCCGAGATCGGGATCCATTACGTCGAAAGGAAGTTCCACCCGCACATGACCATCGCCTACCGCGACCTTACGCCGGAACAGTATGAGCGCGCCATGGACGTGTACCAGCACAAAAAATACAATGCCACCTTCAGGGCCGACCGTTTTTTCCTGCTGAAGCACGATGGGGAGCAGTGGAATGTAATTAAGGAACATTTGCTGAGCTGACCGCTAAGATCAAATCCCCATAAAAACCTTATTTTTGCACCACAAATCACCGGAATGGCCAAAAAGAATACAGCACAATTAAGCCTGTTCGCAGAGACCGTATATGAGTACTTCATACTGTTGTCACCTTCTGATCCTATTAAGGAGGAAGTAGACCGTATGAAGGAGTTGCTGCACGGCATGATAGGGCTTGAGCCTTTTAACCGCAATTCCGTTGCACATGTATCTTTATTCAAAACCGAAGCTGTTGAGAATGGCCCTGTAGTTCGGCAGGTAAAAAAGATAGCCTCGGCTGTAGCGCCCTTTACCATAACCCTTGCCGGCCATGAGGTGCTGAAGCACGGTGGTGTTTCGCGCACGCTGTGCCTGAAAATTGAAGATCCAGAACCCATAAATAAGCTTGTCGCACTGCTTAACCCCGCCCCGCAAACTAAGCGCAGCTATCGCCAAACCAGTATACTGGACAAGCGTACACGAGCTAAAAAGATCATTCACCCACATATAACCATAGCGCGCAGCATTCCCACTGCCGACTTCGACAGGGTCGACGACCTATCCGCATTCGATATCTCAGGGGAATGGCTTTGCGACCGCATTACCATATTACGCAGAATAGCCGGGAGTACCGGGCATTTTTCACCTGTGAGTGAAGTGGTGTTGGGGGGTTAGGAAAAATTCCATCCTATATTGCACGGCAAACTTAAAAGCGTATTTTTATCCCACCAATGATCAAATCCAATGAAAATGAAACTCACCACCTTAACATGCCTTCTTCTTTTTGGCATATCTGGAACTGCGCAGTCCATTGCTGAAAACAAAACAGATGCTGTAACCGGAGGCCGTACTATAAGGACCAATAACAATAGTGGCGGTGAACTTAAACTGGGTGACAGCGTAGTAAATGATGGCGCGGTATTCTTCTCGGCAGGCTACCAGTCGGCAAAACCGGGCTCGAAATTAGTAGAGACTTATTTTATTGAACTGTATATCATCCACAACGACAACAGGCTTGGCTGCCTGAATACATATGACAGCCGAATTTTACTGCAATTGGAAGATGGCACAAAGATCGACTGTTTTCAGGTCTCAGAATCGGATTGTGACCCTGTAACCTTCCAGGCAGGGTTTGCCCTTATGCCAAGGAACGGGACGCCGGAGACGATGAAGGAGAATTTTGAAAAACTTCTGACCACCAATATTTCGGGATTGGTGATCGTCACATCAGAAAAGAAGATGGATTTCAAAATTAAGAAAAGCAGCAGGGACTATATGAAAAAACATTTTGCGCTGATTGACAAGACCGTAAAAAGCAGCACGAAATAATCCCTTAAAATAATTTGGATGCAATGAAAAATAGTAGTAATATTGCAACCTCAAAACCGGTCCTATAGCTCAGCTGGTTAGAGTCCCTGACTCATAATCAGGTTGTCCCTGGTTCGAGCCCAGGTGGGACCACTGGTTTTCCGAAAGCCTTCACAGCAATGTGGAGGCTTTTTTGTTTACCATAAACAAAAAACAGCGGTAATTCTCATTACCGCTGCTTCAGGAATTCCTTCCTAAACTAACCCAAGTAACACATATTTTAGTTATGGTTGTATGTCCAGTGTGTCGATTCGCCACTGTTCAGCGTACCGGTCTTGGTCATCACCACGTTATTATTATTCATAACCTTTATCGTAAAGTTGGAGGATGTACTGCCGCTTCCGCAATCGCCATAATAGTCTACCCAAAAAGTATATTGCCCGGAAGGGCCGTTCTCCCAAAACACATTTTCCTGGTCGCAGGCATCACCGCAGGCACAATCAACATCGTGTGTACCGCCCTGGGCTGTTGTATTGCTGTAGTTGATTATTGAGCCATTAGGGGTCTGTACATACAGATCAAGGTCTACATTGCCGCTGTTGCTAAACTGCAGGTTGAACCTCGGGTCGCCGTTTTGGCCGTCAAGTCCGCCACCTTCACATTCCTCGCCATCTTTCTCAAGGCATATTGGCGTAACAAATCCACCATCAGGAGTAGTAACAGTACCGCTGTCGGTAGTGCCATCCATCCAAACCACAGTGTACTCATATTCGGTATTTTCATCAAGTATGAACTGGATCACCGAACATTGTGTAAATGTTTCATACTGTCCATTGAGCATCAAAAGAGTAATATCGGTACAGTAGATCTGGGATTCTTTATTATCCAGGTTAAATCGTAGCTGATGGTGTCCAAAATAATAATTCGAGCAACGGCTTTCCTGCTGGTAGTAGCGATCCAGCCCGCTAAAGGTTACCCCGTTAATAGTGACCGAAGCCAGGCATACCTCATCATGTGTAAATGTTACCCCTGATTTCGTGAGGGCATCCCATCCGCCGTCGTTCATTACATTAGGGTTTTGCGCATTGCCACCAACAGTGACGGGCGAGCCATCGGCGTTGGTGCCACTCAGGTAAATTGTACGTGTATTCACGTCGATAGATCCTGTTATGCCTTCTACTCCTTCAAAGGCGCCGGTAACCTCACTGACAGTAATGTTATAACTATCGCCCGATCTTACCGAAGTGCCTTTCATACTCCCTATCAGCAGGTTGAGTTTTGTCTCACCATCCTCTTCAATGGTTACATAACCTTCTAACTGGGTTGTCTGCCCGTTCTTGTTAAGTGTCCCGGTAAAAATTCCTGAGAATTCATACGCGCTAAGCGGCTTGTTCGAACCTCCTCCGGATGAGTCGTCTTTGCTGCACGCCACAATTAAGAGCAGGCACATAAAGGCAATCGCCGATAATTTTTTTAAAGCTTTTGTTGGTTCCATTTATGGTAGTTGATGTTTATTAATTGATATTGAAGCAAATATAGTGGCGGAGAGTAGGCAAAAAAATACCTATTAGGGGGTATTTTCTTACCACTGTTTATGTGTGGGTTTTTAAGAATATTGAATATATTTGGGTATGAGAAAGATAGAACACATCGGGATAGCGGTAAAGGACCTGCAAACCTCTAACCTGCTTTTCGAAAAACTCTTTGGAGTACCGGCATATAAGGAAGAAGAAGTAGCCAGCGAAGGGGTAAAAACTTCCTTTTTTATGAACGGTCCCAATAAGATCGAACTGCTGGAAGCCACAACGCCCGAAAGCCCCATAGCCAAATTCCTTGAAAAAAAAGGCGAAGGCATACACCATATCGCTTTTGACGTGGAAGACATCGTGGCCGAGATCGAAAGATTGAAAGCTGAGGGCTTTACCGTACTGAATGAGATCCCAAAGCGTGGTGCCGACAATAAGCTGGTGGCTTTCCTCCATCCAAAAGGAACTAACGGGGTATTGGTGGAATTGTGCCAGGAGATGCGCAATGAATAAATGTAATGATCTAACGATGTAACAATTGGCATGTCAGGACAGTTATACTTTTACATTTATAATTGGCGTTGCAGGCACATTGTTACAGTTACACATTAATAAATTGCTACCTTTGCAGTATGGAAACAAACAGGCAAAAAAAGATAGGGGCGCTACTCCAAAATGATCTGGTAGATATATTGCAGGGTGAGGTGAGGAAAAATGGCATCTCCAACCTTATCATTTCCGTATCCAAAGTTGTGGTAACTACAGACTTGTCCATTGCCAAGGTATACCTGAGCGTATTCCCTTCGGAAAAGGGCGGCGAAATGCTCAATGCCATCAAGTCGAACGCGCCGCTCATCAAGCATGACCTTTCGCAGCGCGTAAAACTGCAGCTGCGCAAAGTGCCCAACCTTGTGTTTTACATAGATGACACGCTGGACCAGATCGAAAAGATAGACCGTGAACTTAGCGGCGAAAATAACCCGATCAAGAATCCTGAACTCTTAGAACGACGCAAGAGATCATAATTTGGGCTTCCCTTTTTACATAGCAAGGCGCTACACCATCAGCCGTAGCAAAAGCACTGCTGTAAATATCATTACCGCAATTGCCGCTGTGGGCATACTGGCCAGTACCGCCGCGCTGTTCATCATCATGTCGGCCTTTAGCGGGCTTCGCGATTTCAGCCTTTCGTTTACCGATGCTACCGATCCCGACCTGAAGCTGTCGCCGGCAAGCGGAAAAACGATGGTCCTGTCCCCTGGGCAGGAACAACAGCTCAAAAACCTTAAAGGCATTGCCGTATACAGCAAAGTCGCCGAAGAACGTGTACTTTTTTACTTCGACGGAAAAGAGCAGGTAGCTATACTTAAGGGCGTAGACAGCCTATTCCAAAAAGTAAGTACCATGCCCGAAAAGCTGGCAGGCGGGCAATGGCCCCTTACCGAAACTACACAGGCGGTAGCAGGTGCCGGCATTTTTAATAAATTATCGCTGGGGCTGTTCGACTATAACCGTGTGCTGGAAGTATATGTGCCAAAACCGGGCAAAGGCACCATTGACACACCTGAAGATGCTTTCAATAAAAGTGGCTTATCGGTAGTGGGCGTGTATAACATCAATGACGATATCGACAGCAAATACGTGTTCTGCAACCTTGACCTCGCACAGGAGCTACTGGCTTTTGAGCCCAACAGGATATCTTCATTAGAACTTAAAATGTCGGCAGGCGCCAATGAAACACAAGTGCGCCAACAGCTGGGAACGATCTTTCAAAATAAGGTGATCATCAAGAACAGGGCGCAGCTGAACGACTCGCTTTATAAAATGCTCAACGCCGAAAACCTGGTCACTTACCTTTTTTGTTCACTCGTAGTCGTGCTTACGCTTTTTTGCCTTGCAGGCGCCCTCATCATGCTGATACTCGACAAGAAAGAAAATATACGTACGCTGTACTGCCTTGGCACCGAAGTGAACGGCCTGCGCAAAATATTCCTCTACCAGGGCATATTCATTACCGCTTTGGGTACTTTTTCCGGGATGGCGATAGCAACAGTGCTTATTCTTGTACAGCAGCATTTCCAGCTTTTTATGATCACTGACCAAATGGCCTACCCGGTCGCCTTTCGCGTGGAAAATGTAGCGATAGTTTTGGCTACCATCTTCATCCTCGGCATTCTTGCCTCATTTATAGCGGCTGGCAGGGTAAACAAAAAACTTCTCGAAAATTCATAAAAAATTAGCATTTCTGTAAAAAGATCCATTTATATTTGTGCTTTACTTCAAAGCATATGATAGTATTTGCCTTTGTCCGTACCCGCTAAGCGGAAGACAATATCCACTTATCGCAAATATTCCAGGCATTCGTCTTGCGCAATGCCCTATCTTATTATAAATCTTTTTAATAAAATATCATGACACAAAAAGGAGATCCCTCAAGTGCCGTATCACGTTTTTATACGTTATTAAAGCAATCCCTTAAGGGAGAAAATATAGACTTTACACAAGGCAGCATTCGCCGTGCCGTATTGCTTCTTGCCATACCCATGATGCTGGAAATGGCTATGGAATCGGTATTCGCATTGGTCGACCTGTATTTTGTAGGCCATCTTGAGAATAGCAGCTTCGCCGTACAAACTGTTGGGCTTACAGAATCCGTACTGGCAGTGGTCTATTCCATCGCCATAGGCATGAGCATGGCCGCGACCGCCGTTGTAGCGCGCCGCATAGGCGAAAAAGACCCTGTGGCTGCGGCCAAAGCAGGTATGCAGGCCATCATCATCGCAGTGGCGGTGAATGTGGTCATTGCCGTTCTCGGATTTATTTATGCGACCGACATACTCGTTATGATGGGGTCATCGCAGGAATCGGCGGAGTTTGGTACCGACTTCGTTCGCATCATGATGGGCGGTAGCTTCGTGATCATGCTATTGTTCCTGTTCAACGGAATATTCCGCGGCGCAGGCAATGCTGCCATTGCCATGAAAAGTCTTTGGATAGCCAACATCTGCAACATCATACTCTGCCCCATACTCATCAACGGATGGGGCCCTGTACCGGCCTTCGGGCTTACGGGCGCAGCCATTGCCACCACCATAGGGCGCAGCGTGGGTGTACTGTACCAGTTATACAACCTGTTTAACGGCAATGGCATCCTCAAGGTATTCGTATCCTACTTCAAGCCGAATTTTGACCAGATAAAAGAGCTGGTCAAAATTGCCGCACCGGGCGTACTGCAGTTCATCATTGCCTCCTGCAGCTGGATATTCCTGGCACGGGTGGTAGCACAAACCGGTGGCGACGAAGGTTCGGCAGGTTACCAAAGCGCGCTGCGCATCATGATGTTCTTCATGCTGCCGGCATGGGGGCTTAGCGGTGCTGCAGCAACGCTCGTGGGGCAGAACCTGGGCGCTAAGGATGTGGCCCGTGCCGAACGGTCGGTATTCGTGACCGCTAAGTTCAATGCGATCTATATGGCAGTTATCATGGCCATAACCCTTTTGGCGGCTGAGCCTATGATAACCTTTTTCACAGTTGATAAAGAAGTGCATGACATTGGCGTGGAAGCCATCCGGATATTGAGCGCCGGATATGTGTTTTACGGTATAGGTATGGTGCTCATCAACGCCTTTAATGGTGCGGGCGACACCAAAACACCTACATGGGTCAACCTGTTCGGTTTTTGGGTGTTGCAAATTCCGCTCGCCTACGTGCTGGCGCTACACTTTAAAATGGGTCCGACGGGAGTCTTTCTTGCCATTCCTATAGCCGAAACTGTGATGACGATGATCAGCATTGTGCTGTTCAAAAAAGGACGATGGAAGAAAGTCGAGGTATAATCTGACATTACATTGTAAACACTATTCACTACTGTAGTGTTAATACCAGTTAAATTATAACTTATAAGCCCGCACATTGCGGGCTTACCTTTTTATACTGCTAATTATTATTACGATCTCTGCACATATCACAATAGTTCCGGTTATTTATAAATTAACTTAACATTCTGATTTTTCGGACATTATAACTGTCTCTTTACATCCCACCAAAATCTTAAAATTATGATGATGAAATGTAAAAGAGCTTTCCTGTAGCCTCGTCTACAGCCCACTCAGGTTCAACACTTGAAGTTACACCACTTAGTCCCATGGCATCGGGCATATACATGGTGAACATAATGCAGGGAACGCAAACAACCACTAAAAAATTGATAATACTATGAAAATGATAATGATGTTTAAAAAGGCGGCGTGGGCAGCAGTTATAATATTCCTATTCCTGTCGGCAGCATTGTCGGCAGCACAGGAATTCGAGGATGATGTAGATGACGAAGTTGTTGACGAAGAGCCACCTGTCCCTATAGATATTTATATTCCCATACTGCTTGCAGGGGGAACACTAATAGGATACTGGTTACTGAAAAGGCCGTACGTAAATGTAAAATAAGAAAAAGGGACGATCTCGAAAGGATCGTCCCTTTTTTTATGCTGTCTTATAATCCGCGAATTTCTCCCTAACTTCATCCAGCACTGCATATACATCGGTAGCGGCATCGTGGGTTACCATGCGCTGGCGGTATTCCTTAAAGTTCGGAATGCCCTTAAAGTAGTTGGTATAATGCCTGCGTGTTTCAAATACCCCTACCCTTTCGCCTTTCCAGTCGATGGCCCATTGCAGGTGGTTGCGGGCAGCCTCTACCCTGTCTTCGAGGGTTGGAGCGGCCAGGTGTTCACCTGTTGCCATATAATGCTTTATCTCATTGAATATCCATGGGTAGCCAATGGCGGCGCGGCCTATCATGATGCCGTCTATACCATAGCGGTTTTTATATTCCAATGCCTTTTCGGGGCTATCAATGTCCCCATTGCCAAATATGGGAATGTTGATGCGGGGGTTGTTCTTCACGCGGGCAATGTGGCTCCAGTCGGCCTCACCCTTATACATCTGTGCGCGGGTACGGCCGTGTATGCTCAAAGCTTTAATGCCTACATCCTGCAGGCGTTCGGCTACCTCTTCGATGTTGATGGAATCATCGTCCCAGCCGAGGCGGGTCTTTACGGTCACGGGAAGGTCGGTACTTTCAACCACGGCTTTGGTAAGGCGCACCATCAGGCCGATGTCCTTTAGTACAGCGGCGCCGGCGCCCTTGCAAACCACCTTTTTTACCGGACAGCCAAAGTTGATGTCGACAATATCGGGGTTTACAGTGGCGACGATCTTAGCGGAAAGTGCCATTGCTTCTTCGTCCCCGCCGAATATCTGGATGCCTACCGGTCGCTCATAATCGAATATATCGAGCTTCTGCCTGCTTTTCATCGCATCGCGGATCAGTCCTTCCGACGAGATGAACTCACTGAACATAAGGTCGGCGCCATGGGTTTTGCATAGCCTGCGGAACGGTGGGTCGCTAACATCTTCCATAGGCGCAAGCAATAAAGGGAATTCCGGCAGCTCTATGTCTCCTATCTTAACCATCTTCTTCATTTTGTGCAAAATTACATTTTATTGTCCAAATATAAAGAGGCATTGATCACTGACTTGTATGCTCATTGAAAACTCATGAAGTTAGTACCATAATTAGACAATTTGGATATCTTTCCTAGCAGCCATAATGTTTTTTTTAACATTTTAAATTTTCTAAGATCCTAAACAGCTAATTAACAGACGCATTAGATGTACTATAAATTTCATCAATTATGATATAGATATATAATCGCACTATAATTATTCAAAAATACGTACAGAACTTATTTTTGACCACACAAATGGCAAGAAAATTAACTCAAATATTAAAAATGAAAGAAAATACTCTCAAAATTAAACGTTAATAAAAAGATATTTAACATTTTGTTAAAATTTGCCATCCTTTTTAATCCCTTATTTTGTACCGTCCACATTCAAAAATTAATTTATGATTCACACAATTACCCTCAAAAAACAATTAACCATGTTGTTTTTGCTGATAGCCACAGGGTTATCTGCGCAAACGCTTACAACTACCTCACCTACCCTGGTCACCCACAGGTCAGCAATGATCCTAAACGGATCAGGATTCACTGCGGGTCTAACTGTTCGTTTTTACACAAGCGGTTCTTCAGCAACATCCTCTACTAATTTCGTTGATGTAACACCATCATCTGTCACATCAACGCAAATGTCGGTTATTGTCCCTGCGGTAGCGTCTGCCGGTGCGGGTACAGTAACCCGTTCTATAAGATTTAACAACGGCGGAACGCTCTCCAGTGCTTATAACTACACTTATGTAGCACCTGTTGCTACACCAACAGGGTCGGGCATCACACAGATCGTTACCAATTTTGGAGGAAGCTGGGTTTCCAGCACCGCAGCTAATAATTCTGTTCAGCCGGACACCGGACACAGTGTGGTTGGATTTCGCTACGGCGGGGTGCTTTATAGTACCGGTAGTGAACCTGCAGTAGCAAATGTTCTTACTGCAGCAGGATTTGCATCGGGCAACGGCACGACTGCAAACACTTACCTACCCGGAAATTTCAGGGCACTACCCGTTAAAAGCATTTCGGGAACCGTGCCTGCGTCAAACAGCAGTAACCCATGCCTTATCATATTAGGTAATAAAACGGACGGCAGCTCTACAACCGCAGTACATACTGCCCCCTCTGTAACCGGCCTTTCACCACGTGATGTACTTATTGACGGTATTCGCGGAATGGGAATCGGATCTGGTGTGACTAACCTGCCTACTTATTCTGTATTATCTTTTCAGTCGGGCAATATAGTAAATGACAATACCGTACTTACAGATGCCATACCAGATATCCTTGTATCGCAGATCGCGTCACCAAGCGGCGAATTTGATGTATTCAGCTTTATCGATGTCAATGGTAACATTGTAGGGAATCCGGTTCAGATCGGGTTTAGCGGAACTAGTTCCGCCATTTTGGGACATAATAAGATAGACCTGTTCACCATGGCTACACCAGGGCAGCTTGACACTGCGATCATAAACGGAAGCACCGTAATTGGTACAAATACACGTGAAATACGCATGGTAGGCTATAAGTTATCTGATTTTGGTATCACAGGTACGAATAAAGCCCAGGTAGCGAGCTTTAAGGTAATGCCCTCGGGAACCAGCGACCCGGCCTTCATGGCTTATAACAGGAGTACATTCGAAATTCCTGCTCCGGAGATCAACTCTCAGCCGGTTAGCCAGGCAGTATGCCCGGGCGGCACAGCATCGTTTACCATATCTGTTACCGTTGGAGGCAGCGAGATCACCTACCAGTGGGAAAAAAATGGTAATCCGATCTCTAACGGAGGCAATATAAGCGGCGCTACTTCGGCTACCCTGCAAATAGCAAATGTTACGGCTGCCGATGCAGGTGTGTATCGCTGCCTGGTAACCAACAATACAGGAGCGGCATTCTCTAACGCTGCTTACCTGAACACTGTTATTCTATCGGCTACGGGCACAACGGGCTGTGTGAACACAGGAACCAACACTACCCGCTTTGTAGAAGCAGGAGCACAGGGCATCAACCTTGCTTACCAGTGGTATGATAACGGGACAAATAACAGCAACACAGGGGGTTCACTTATAACAGGAGCTACATCAAGCACCTACTACCCACCAATGAATACGATCGGTACAAAGTATTATTATGCAAAAGTATATAACACAGGTACCTCAACAGCACAATGTACTGCAGTATTTACCAGCGCTGTAGCCGCTACAGTTACAGCTACCGCGAATGCAGGCATAGTATCGGCGAACCAGGTAGTGTGCTCAGGCTCAAGTGCTATATTTACCACTACAGGCTACACAGGCACACTGCAATGGCAGGACTCCGCTGACGGTACAACGGGATGGGCTAACGTTACCACCGGATCTGGAGGTACGACACAAACCTACACCACTGCCCCGCTAACACAGGCACGTTACTATAGGGTGATCGCAACATCGGGCGGTGGAGACTGTACAGCTACATCACAGACAAGAAATGCGACCTTAACAACATTTGCTGTATGGGAAGGCGACGTAAGCAACGATTGGAACACGGCAGGCAACTGGGCTTGCG
The DNA here is from genome assembly GCF_052437795.1 of Flavobacterium sp. Lineage (GTDB taxonomy): Bacteria > Bacteroidota > Bacteroidia > Flavobacteriales > Flavobacteriaceae > Flavobacterium. Next base: position 101,214 of record NZ_JBQVPA010000006.1, on the reverse strand, counting down.
GCGTAGTACCTACTCTATTGACCGACGCGCAGATACCTGTGGTTACCTCGCCAAACGTATACCCAAGGATAACGGGCGCTACCGGAGGCGGATTTGCAGATGTAAGGAACATAACCATTGCGACCGGAGCCAATATCGTAGTTGCAAACGGTGGATCGGGTGTTTTCCGTATCGCGGGTACAGTGAATAATACCGGCGTATTTGATGCACAGGACGGTACAGTGGTGTTCATGGGAACTTCTGGCGCACAGGCTGTGGGCGGTGATACCTTCTTCAACAAATATGTAAGGAACCTTACCATAAACAATACCAATGGATTTACCCTTGCCGGAGAACTGAACCTTACAGGTATACTTACAATGACAGCCGGCCAATTCACTACAGGAAACCAGCTTACCCTGAAAAGTAATGCGGTACATACTGCAATGATAGCGCCGGTAACAGGAAGCATAAGCGGAACAATGACCATTGAGCGTTACATTCCGGCACGCAGGGCTTTCAGGCTGATAAGCTCGCCTGTTGACGGTTTATCTATTTATGCCAACTGGCAGCAAAGTGGCAGTGACCTGCCAAACTGGGGTACAGACATTACAGGTGCAGGCGGTGCCGCGAACGGCTTCGATGTATCAGGAAGCAATAACCCTTCACTATTTACTTATGACAACGCGGGTGGCACATCGTGGAACGCGGTAACAAGCACACTAACCAACAACCTTATCGCGGGGCAGCCATTGCGTATGCTTGTGAGGGGGGACAGGACAATTAACCAGGCATCGAACTATGCTGTACCAACTACAACAACGCTACGATCTACAGGTACGATAAAAACAGGCACTGTTACAGTGACCGACCTTCGTGATGTTGCAGGAAAATTCAGCTTTGTCGGAAACCCATACCAGGCACCGGTAAATATGGAAAGTGTAATGGCAGAAGCGACCAATATCAACACCGGGTTTTACTATATGTGGGACCCTACCCTTGGAGGAGCGAACCCTACTGTGGGCCAGGCTGGCGGACGCGGCGCATACGTGACCGTACTCCTTCCGGGCGGAACCAATACGGCAGGCTCGGCAGCGAACAAATATGTTATGCCAAACCAGGCTTTCTTTGTGCAGACAGTTAATGATGGAGCTGCGTCACTTACATTCAGGGAGAGCCATAAAACACTCCTTACGAACAACACTCCGAACGTGTACAGGTCGGCTGCGGATGCTACCGACGCATCAATAGCGCTTAAGATCTACGATCAGGCATCGTTCCAGCAGAACGAAACGCCATCTGACGGTTTGATAATCGATTTCAGCGATATGCACTCTAATGAGCTTGATACTATGGATGCTCCTAAAATGGGCAATCAGGATGAGAACCTTGCGATACTTAAAGGGACAGCACGCTATAGTGTAGAGCGCAGGGCTACACCTGTACTTAACGATGTGATACAACTCTTCAACAACCAGTACAGAAAAGAGGCTTACACATATGCGGCCGATGTAAATGGCATGGAGAATGGCCTGACAGCTTACCTGCAAGACAAGTTTGCCAATACAATGACAGAATTGGTGAACGGCGAACGTACACTGTATAACTTTAATGTGGATGCTAACAACCCGCTAAGCGTTGCTGAGAACCGTTTTGACATTATTTTCCAGACTACTGCTTTAGGTAATGGCGGATTTGACGCAGCATCATTTAAAGTATACCCTAACCCGGCTTCTGGAAGCGAATTCTTTATTGATATGCCCGCTTCACCTGAGAATACCACTGTTATTATCTTTAATACCATTGGGCAGCAGATAGGGACAAGCATAAGCACACAGGCAGGGAACACTGTAAAAGTAGTACCTGATACAAAACTGGCCGATGGTGTTTACATGATAAGGATAAGCAATGGCAAAAGCGTTGCGACGAAGAAACTAATAATAAAATAAGAGCCATGAAAAAAACAGTTATAAACAATATATACAAACCGGTACTATTAGTTTTGTTGATGCTGATGCCTGTGATCGCAGTTGCGCAGGATGAGGATACAGAATTTGAAGATGATGTGGATGATGAAGTTGCCATGCCCATCAATGGCTATGTTGCAGCCTCCCTTTTGGGAGGATGCGCAATGGGCTATGTACTATTAAAACGTGGACAGAAAGTCTCATAAATTGATAATTATTTGATCGGAGAAGCGGGGTTAACAGCCCCGCTTTTTTATTTTGAGGATATTTACAATATTTATATAATAAATAAAAGTATTGCATTGAATTTATAGTGAAATTACTACTGACAGCTACAACGTTGTAGTGTTAAATTATTAACATTCTTATAAATTCACCCCTGATAATGTGAATGTTATGAATATTATTTGTTGTTTTGCAATACAATTTCAAGATATCTTTAGAGAATGATAACCCCTGCCCCTGAGGTTATTTATTAGTAAAAACATATTTCTTTAAATTTACTTTGCTATAAGTAAACAGTGCATGAAGCCCCCATTTCATGCACTGTTTTATTTTACGCCCAGGCTGTTTACTACTTGCTAACTTTAACTATATTTGCCGATTAATTAAGCTCCTTTATGGAGGCCCGCACGGAACGCGCCAAATTTTGCCGTACCTGCATAACATGATAACTGACGAAGATGAAGAATATCAGGAATTTTTGCATCATTGCGCACATTGACCACGGGAAAAGCACCCTGGCCGACCGCCTGCTCGATGCCACACAAACGGTGACCGCCCGCGAATCGCAGGCACAGCTGCTCGACAACATGGACCTGGAACGCGAGCGAGGCATTACCATAAAGAGCCACGCTATCCAGATGGAATACACCTATAAAGGCGAGCAGTACATCCTCAACCTTATCGATACTCCCGGGCACGTGGATTTCTCCTACGAAGTTTCACGATCTATAGCCGCCTGCGAAGGCGCACTGCTTATCGTAGACGCCGCGCAGAGCATACAGGCACAAACCATATCGAACCTGTACCTCGCACTGGAGAACGACCTTGAGATCATCCCCGTACTAAATAAGATCGACCTGCCAAGCGCCAACCCGGAAGAGGTAAGCGATGATATCGTAGACCTTTTGGGCTGTAAGCTCGAGGATATTATCCCGGCAAGCGGTAAGACCGGCCTTGGTGTAGAAGCGATACTGGCTGCCATCATTGAGCGCATACCGGCACCAAAAGGCGACCCGGAAGAGCCATTGCAGGCACTGATATTCGACTCGGTATACAACCCGTTCCGTGGGATCGAGGTTATATTCAGGGTGAAGAACGGATCGATAAAAAAAGGACAGAAGATCAAGTTCATGGCTACAGGCAATGAATATTTTGCCGACGAGATAGGTACGCTGAAACTGAACCAAGTGCCGAAACAGATAGTGAGCGCAGGAGATGTGGGTTATCTTATCTCCGGCATCAAGGAGGCAAAAGAGGTAAAGGTAGGCGATACCGTTACCGATGCCAAAAACCCTACGACCAATATGGTAAGCGGATTTGAGGATGTAAAACCGATGGTATTCGCGGGCATTTACCCTGTAGATACCGAGGATTATGAAGAGCTCCGCAACTCGATGGAGAAGTTGCAGCTGAATGATGCCTCATTGGTATTCGCGGCAGAAAGCTCGGCCGCATTAGGCTTCGGTTTCCGATGCGGATTCCTGGGCATGCTCCACATGGAGATCATACAGGAGCGCCTGGAGCGCGAGTTCAACATGACGGTGATCACCACGGTACCCAACGTGTCGTACCTTGCTTACACCAAAAAAGACCCGACCACGCCACTGATCGTAAATAACCCGAGCGACCTCCCGGAGCCGTCCAAGCTGGATCACGTGGAGGAGCCGTACATCAAGGCGACCATCATCACCAAGTCGGATTTCGTGGGCAACGTAATGAGCCTGTGTATCGAGAAGCGCGGCATCATCACCAACCAGACGTACCTGACCACCGAGCGTGTGGAACTGAACTTCGACATGCCGCTGGCAGAGATCGTGTTCGACTTCTACGACAGGCTGAAAACGGTATCTAAAGGCTATGCTTCGTTCGACTACTCCCCTATCGGGATGCGTACGTCGAACCTCGTTAAGGTCGACATACTATTGAACGCCCAGATGGTCGATGCACTGTCGGCGCTTATCCATGCGGACAACGCCTACCACATTGGCAAGAAGATGTGCGAAAAGCTAAGGGAGCTGATCCCGAGGCAGCAGTTCGACATCCCTATACAGGCAGCGATCGGCGTAAAGGTAATTTCACGCGAAACGATAAAAGCCCTCCGCAAGGACGTTACCGCCAAGTGTTACGGTGGTGACATCTCCCGTAAGCGCAAGCTCCTCGAAAAGCAGAAAAAGGGTAAGAAGCGCATGCGCCAGGTGGGCAACGTAGAAATACCGCAGGAAGCGTTTATGGCGGTTCTTAAATTGAACGATTAGTCTTTATTAGACGTTGAGATAAAAGATAATAGATGAGACCCGTAGCAGCAGTGTTACGGGTTTTTTTGTAGATTTATTTAGGATAAGTACCAAAGTTTTTGAACATATTACTTTTATATGAACCTTTTTCGTCGAATCTTACACCCTGAGGTAAAGGCTGACATAGTGATTTGTTTACAATTTTATCTCGCATCATTTTCTTTTTATTAAAATGTCGCGATATATTTTGTACTATGTCTGTATAATTGTCTTTACCATTCCTTTCATGATAAAATACTTTTATTGATCGACAATTATTATGTTCAAAAATAGTGTTGAGTAATATCCTATCCGACAAACCGCAAGAATGACCCATTATATAAACTTGAAATTTATCGCTTTCAATAAAGTCCAACATGTCCTTGTAGTTCGAGTTTTGAAGATATTGAAATGATTTTATATTTCTTAAATATTCATTGTCATCTTTCTTTTCAAGCAAATTGTAGCCCTCATCCATTTCGTCTCCAAATCCAAAATTAATTGAATTTGCAACATCGAATAGCTTGCCATGAATTTGTATCTGCCAAGTTTCTCCGAAAGCAATATTTCGATGCAAATGTGTACCATTTCTTGCTTCAGAAATATATTTATCTATAACCGGAGTGTAATTAAAATTTAATATTAAATTTCTTTGATTAATTTCTCCACTATTAAAATCTTGTTGAAGCGTCCTATTGTACCACGAATCAGCTAATTTGTTGTCAAAAGTTATAAGATCTTTATAATCTTCTTCTGAAAATTCTTTAAAATAAATATGGTCAGGATTTCTACTTAAATACAGTGGCTCTACTGAGAAAATTCTCAATATTTCTTTATAGTTTTCATTGGGAATCTGGAAATCATATCTTTCAGCAATATTGTCTTTTAAATATTGTTCTAAGAGATTTTTTACTTGTTCAAATTCCTCATTTAGTTTCCTAACTTTAGAATTGTCTTCTTCTTTCAGACAATCTTTAAGTAGCTTGTAATATTCATTCTCAATATCGACCCAATTTTGTACCACTTTTTTACTGCAGACAGAGTTGAAAAAAGAATTGCTATAACCTATCTTACACCTATTAAATTGATCTGCAAACATTGGATCATAAGATTCAGAATATTGTTCTACAAAATTCATCATTGTAGAATAATCCGTAATCTTTTTAAAATCGTTACTTGCCGATAAATAGCTTGACGCCTTGAAAGCGAACTTTATATTTACGAATTCATCATCGTATGATGCGCCATTTAATGTTGTTTTGAAATGTTCCCTATTATTCCACTCCAGTATGAGTCAATAAAATGACCATACCCTGTGGGTAACCCATGTGCTAAATCAAAGCCGTTTCCAATAATAACTAACCTGTTCATCTTTACTTGTTTGACTCAAATATAGATTATTAATCAGTATTATGAAAGGCATCTACGAAATGATCCAGGCCTTCCGTAAATTCAAATCATAATCGCCCGGTAACGACGCAGGCACTGCGTCTCTATCCCAAAACTCCAAGCGATAATTCAGTTTCAAAACCCGCCCTCCAACCAAATGAATTCCCAATACTTAAAAAACTTTGAATTATTTTAAGTATTTAACCGTAAAAAAATACAGAATATAATTTTAAAGGGAATAAACCTTAAATATTTCCCACTTTATATTCATTATAAATTAGCCCGAAAAGGTTGTAGCTTTTGAGTTTCTGCCGTAAATTTGTTTGATTTTTCAAAACTTTACCTTCTTTAAACAAACATTATGGCAAAATCTGCACTATTGAAGTCCTCCATAGGAAAAAAATACTGGATGGCTTTAACAGGTTTATTTCTCTGCCTGTTCCTTGTCGGGCACTTGATCGGTAACTTACAGCTCATTTTTGCGGATGCGAAGGCATTTAACGACTATGCGGTCTTTATGACCACTAACCCAGCCGTAAAGATCCTTTCGTACGTTACTTACGCCTCGATCATTTTCCACGCGATCGACGGCATCATCCTTACAGTCCAAAACCAAAAGGCGAGGCCGATAGGCTATGCTATGAACAGACCTTCGAAAAACTCCATGTGGGCTTCGAGGAACATGGCGGTATTGGGTACCGTTATCCTGGTCTTCATTGTAACGCACATGGTGAACTTCTGGGCAAGGATGCACTTTGACGAGAATATGCCGCTTGCCAGCAAGGAGATCACCAACATGGGTGGTACGCAAAAAATGGCTATCGGTGTACTGGGCTCGCCAAACGCAATGATCCCGGTAAGGCCGGACGGCACGATAGACCCTGAATTGCTGAAGCAGTACAAACTGAAGCAGGTACACGTAACATCGGTCGTAGATGAAAAAGGCGAGGAAGTTTTTAAAGGCACCAAAGACCTACACAAAATTACAGTGGATTTCTTCAAGCACGAAAAGTACGGCCTTATCGCCACAATATTATATGTATTCTCAATGATCGTTCTTGGCTTCCACCTGTACCACGGTTTCGGCAGCGCGTTCCAGTCACTGGGCGCCAACAACCCGAAATACAATGGCTTCATCAGGGGCTTCGGTTATGCGTTCGCCATCATCGTGCCGGCGCTGTTTGCCGCCATTCCGCTTTACATTCACTTCTTACTAAAATAATCAACATCACTAAATATGTTAGATTCTAAAATACCTGCCGGGGAAATTTCCCAGAAATGGACAAAATATAAAGACCACCTCAGGCTTGTTGCCCCAAACAACAGGCCGAAGATCGACATCATCGTGGTGGGCACGGGCCTTGCGGGCGCTTCGGCTGCCGCATCGCTTGGAGAGATGGGCTATAATGTAAAAGCGTTCTGCTTCCAGGATTCGCCCCGTCGCGCGCACTCGATCGCAGCACAGGGCGGTATCAACGCCGCGAAGAACTACCAGAACGACGGCGACAGTATCTACAGGCTTTTTTATGACACTATAAAAGGGGGTGACTACCGTGCGCGTGAAGCGAACGTACACCGCCTTGCGGAAGTTTCGGGCAACATCATCGACCAGTGTGTTGCGCAGGGTGTTCCATTCGCACGCGATTACGGCGGAATGCTCGACAACCGCTCTTTCGGTGGTACACAGGTACAGCGTACCTTCTATGCCGCAGGGCAAACAGGACAGCAGCTGTTGCTTGGCGCCTACTCTGCATTGTCAAGGCAGATAGGCCAGGGCAATGTACAGATGTACAACCGCCACGAAATGCTAGACATCGTAAAAATAGGCGGCAAGGCACGCGGCATCATTGCCCGTAACCTTATCACCGGCGAATTGGAGAGGCATTCGGCACACGCGGTGATCATCGCTTCAGGAGGCTACGGGAACGTATATTTCCTTTCGACCAACGCAATGGGCTCTAACGTGACCGCCGCATGGAAGATACACAAAAAGGGTGCTTACTTTGCCAACCCCTGCTTCGTACAGATCCACCCGACCTGTATCCCGGTACACGGCGAGAACCAGTCGAAACTGACCCTGATGTCGGAATCGCTGCGTAACTCAGGCCGTATCTGGGTACCTAAAAAGAAGGAAGATGCTGAAGCGATCCGTTCAGGAAACCTGAAGCCGACACAAATAAAAGAAGAGGACAGGGATTACTTCCTTGAAAGAAGGTATCCTGCGTTTGGTAACCTGGTGCCGCGCGACGTGGCATCGAGGGCAGCGAAAGAGCGTTGCGATGCCGGTTTCGGTATCGAGGCCAACGCGACCAACGAAGGTGTTTACCTTGACTTCTCCTCGGAGATCATAAGTAAAGGAAAGCAGGCAGCTTATGCCACGGGTAACCACAACCCATCTGAAGATGAAGTTATAAAACTGGGTAAGGCGTGGGTTGAAGAGAAATACGGCAACCTTTTCCAGATGTACCAAAAGATCACCGACGAAAACCCGTATGAAACCCCGATGAAGATATACCCTGCGGTACACTATACCATGGGCGGCGTTTGGGTTGACTATAACCTGCAAAGCACCATAGAAGGCTGCTTCGTGGCTGGTGAGGCTAACTTCTCCGATCACGGTGCCAACCGCCTTGGAGCATCGGCACTGATGCAGGGACTTGCCGACGGTTACTTTGTATTGCCATACACGGTTTCCGATTACCTTTCGGCAGATATCCGTACAGGAAAGATACCAACAGATACACCTGAATTTGATGAAGCCGAGAATGAAGTAAGGAACTCTATCGAGAAATTCCTGAACAACAACGGCTCCAAGTCGGTTGACCATTTCCACAAAAAACTGGGCCACATTATGTGGAACAAGGTGGGCATGGGCCGTAACGAACAGGGGCTTACCGAAGCCGTTCGCGAGATCGATGAGCTAAGGAAAGAATTTTACCGCGATGTTTACGTTCCAGGCAGCGCCAATGAGCTTAACCCTGAACTGGAGAAGGCGCTTCGTGTGGCCGACTTCATGGAACTGGGACAGCTTATGGCAATGGATGCATTACAGCGTAAAGAATCGGCAGGAGGTCACTTCCGTGAGGAGTACCAGGATGCGGAAGGCGAAACGCTTCGTGATGACGTGAACTTCAACTTCGTAGGCGCATGGGAATATGGCGGAAGCGACATCAATGCCGAAACTCTCCACAAAGAGGTGCTGAACTACGAATACATTAAGATCGCCGCAAGGAACTACAAATAAAATACAAGAGAGATGGCTTCTAATAAAAATATAAACATCAACCTGAAGATATGGCGCCAGAAGGATGCCAAAACAAAAGGTAAAATAGAAACATACAAGCTTGACAATGTGTCGACCGACAGCTCTTTCCTTGAGATGCTCGATCAGTTGAACGAACAGCTGGTGAACAACCGTCAGGAACCTGTGGCATTCGACCACGACTGCCGCGAGGGTATCTGCGGGATGTGTTCGCTGTACATCAACGGACGCGCCCACGGACCCGATACGGCTATCACTACATGCCAGCTGCACATGCGTACGTTCAAGGACGGCGATACCATCTTTGTTGAGCCATGGAGGTCGAAGGCCTTCCCAGTAATAAAAGACCTTGTAGTAGACCGCAGCGCGTTCGACAGGATCCAGCAGGCAGGTGGATTCGTTTCGGTAAACACTACCGGGCGTACCATTGATGCTAACGCTACACCTGTACCAAAACACGATGCCGACAGGTCATTCGAGGCTGCGGCATGCATCGGTTGTGGCGCGTGTGTGGCAAGCTGCAAAAATGGTTCGGCAATGCTATTTGTAGGTGCAAAGGTATCGCAGTATGCGTTGCTTCCGCAAGGTAAGGTTGAGGCTACGCAAAGGGTACTTAACATGGTAAGACAGATGGACGAAGAAGGGTTCGGTAACTGTACCAACACCGGCGCGTGTGAGGTGGAATGCCCTAAAGGGATATCCCTTGAGAACATCGCCAGGATGAACAGGGAATACCTTTTCGCCAGCGTTAAATAAGAATTACACAAGTTTTATATAGAAAGCATCTGCCTTACGGTAGGTGCTTTTTTTATTTTACCACAAGGGCCACAAAGATTTTCACAAAGGTCACGAAGTTTATCGCCTTTGTGAGGCCACAAAGCTTTATGGATTTAGCTTTGTGAACCTTGTGCAATACCTTTTCGGGCCTTGTGGTAAAAATCTTGTAGTAAGTTGTCCATAATTGTCGTAATTTGGATTTCCGAAAACATCAAACATTCTAAAACGCTACCATGTTCAGAGCAAAACATATAACAGCCGGATTGTCGGCAATACTACTTGCAGGCCTTTTAACAGGTTGTGGGTCTTCCGTAAATAAGAGATCACCGGGCGCGGGACTGTGGGCCACCATGCCGGATAAGTCAATGCTGTTGGATAAACAGCCGGTATCCAACAATGCTTCCGCCGATCACATCAAACTTACCATTAGCCCCGAAGTGAAATACCAGGAAATGGATGGCTTTGGCTGTACGCTGACTGGGGGCAGCGCAATGCTCCTCACAAAAATGGATAAGCGATCACGCGCGGAGCTCTTGCAGGAAATTTACGGAACAGGACAAAATGATATCGGGATGAGCTACATCCGTGTGAGCATTGGCGCATCTGACCTTGACGAGCTGCTATTCTCTTACAACGATCTTCCTAAGGGCCAGACGGATGTTGACCTGAAGAAGTTCGACCTTGGCTACGACAAAAAATACCTGATCCCCGTGTTACAGGAAATATTGAAGATCAACCCTAAGATAAAGATACTCGGTTCGCCATGGTCACCCCCCGTATGGATGAAGGACAACGGCGATACGCGCGGGGGCAGCCTGAAACCTGAATATTACACGGCCTATGCCAAATACCTCGTAAAGTATGTTCAGGAGATGAAGAAGAACGGCATCACCATCGATGCGATCACGGTACAAAACGAGCCACTGCACCCGGGCAATAACCCAAGCCTGCTGATGGAAGCGAAAGACCAGAAGGTATTTGTGCGCGACCACCTTGGGCCTGCTTTCAAAAAGAACAGCATCAAAACGAAGATCATATTGTACGACCACAATGCCGACAGGCCTGACTACCCTATTTCAATTTTAGATGATAAGGAGGCTGCCAAGTATGTTGACGGCTCGGCGTTCCACCTTTATGGCGGGACGATCGACGCGGTATCTAAAGTACACGACGCGCACCCTGAAAAGAACCTGTACTTCACTGAGCAGTGGGTGGGCGCTCCGGGTGATTTTGCCAAAGAGCTTAACTGGCATATAGAGAACCTGAGCATTGGCGCGCCACGTAACTGGTGCAAGACCGTACTGGAATGGAACCTTGCCGCCGACGAAAAACAGGACCCGCACACCGACAGGGGTGGCTGTGACCGATGCCTTGGAGCCGTGACCATTTCCGGTAATAAAGTGACCCGCGAACCTGCCTATTATATCATTGCGCAATCGTCGAAGTTCATCAGGCCGGGTTCGGTAAGGGTGGAGTCGAATACCGTGGAAGGACTGCCTAGCGTGGCCTATAAGACTCCTGACGGCAAGATCGCGGTGCTGTTGCAGAATACCTCCAAAGAAGATAAAACAGTGGATGTAAGCACCGGAAACAAAAAAGCGACCGTGACGCTGAAAGCAGGAATGGTGGGGACGCTGGTGATGAAGTAATTTAATAAATGGAAAACCAGATAGCCAACATAAAGGACAAACTTGAACAGCTAAGAAAGCTGGACAAAAAGTATGTTATCTTTGGTTCTCCCAAACACCGTTACCAATTAAATCCGAAAATTTCAAAACAACAGATTGAAAATTTCGAAATAAAGTATGGAATCGAACTGCCTGATGGATATGCAAAATTTTTGATGCATTTGGGAAATGGCGGGGCCGGGCCTTTTTATGGAGTAGAAACTTTAGAAGGCTCCCTGTTTGATGATTTGGATTATAAAGATCCGGATACAATATTGAATCTTTCCAAACCATTTCCGCATAGTACTGCCTGGAATTTGAATTTCGATTCTGTATTCGATGTAAATGAAAACGAAGCCGAATACTATTTAGAACTTGAAAAATTTGAAGAAGTTTATTTTGCAACTTCACTAATGGATGGCAGTCTTGCTGTTTGTAATTTAGGCTGTGGTATAAATGTTCATCTTATCGTAAATGGAAACGAATACGGCAATATGTGGACTGACAATAGGTCTGGCGATTATGGCATACACCCTTTTGATGAACTTGGTAATAAAGAACGGATAGGATTTTTGGATTGGTATGAACTTTGGCTGGATAATTCGCTTGAAAAGATCAACACTGAACTTTCAGTACAAAACGCTTCTTCCAACCAACCAAAACCCTGGTGGAAAATATGGTAATCTCTTTAATTTATGAAATTAGCTTAATTCGTGGCTCAACAAAACAATGAAGATCTCCCTCATACAAACCTCCCTAACCTGGGAAGACCCGCAGGCCAATCGTGCGAGCTTCGAAAAGCTCATCAACGGCATCGATGCAACTGACCTTATTATACTGCCGGAAATGTTTGCAACCGGATTTACCATGAAACCTGAAGCTGTTGCTGAAACCATGGAGGGCGAAACCACTACGTGGATGAAGCGAATGGCCGCTGCCAAAGACTGCGCCATAACCGGAAGCATGGTAATTTCGGAAAACGGGAAGTATTATAACCGCCTGCTATTTGTTTATCCTGATGGGGAGATCAAAACGTACGACAAGAGGCACTTATTCTCTCTTGCCGGGGAAGAAAAGGCATATACAGCTGGCAGCGATAAACTGATCGTGGAATATAAGGGCTGGAAGATATGCCCGCTGGTGTGTTATGACCTGCGCTTTCCTATGTTCGCCCGTAATGTGGAGGAATACGACCTGCTGCTGTATGTTGCCAACTGGCCGTCGCCGCGCATTTTTGCGTGGGATATTTTACTAAAAGCCCGTGCCATCGAAAATATGTGCTATGTGGCAGGCGTGAACCGCATAGGCGAAGATGCCAACGGCCACCCCTACCCCGGCCATTCGGCAGTGGTGGACTGCCTGGGTGCAACGGTTATTGATGCTTTAGGTGAAGAAGGTGTTTTTTCCGTAGGATTAGATCGTGATAAAATGCTGGAAACGCGCAAAAAGTTCGGTTTCCTGAACGACCGCGACCACTTTACCCTCCGAGGTTAAAGGACTGCTCCACATCCCAGTTTTGCCGTACGTCAATAAGGTCGTCGCGCCCGTTGGTAAACCAAATAACTTCTTCGGGCTGGCGTTTGTCGAGATAGCTTCCGGTGTCCCACTCACGGTCCTTATTGTCGTCGTAAATTACGCGGAGTCGATATTTATCCGGCAGTATCGCATCAAAATTGATCTGTGTCTCCCCTTCGGAATAATAGGTTTCCTTAACCTCTCCTTTGGCATTGGTCAGTTCAAGTATCAGCGGGAAACGGTTCACATTTTCGAGCTTTACCCGCATATTACCGTATTCGCTGTACGTCCTGGTGGCAAGGGAATATTTTAGAGAGTCGGTTTGTTTACCGTAAAAGTCTGTCATAGCGCCCGGCATGAGCCTAAAAGTATACTTCTGGTTTTCTTCTTTGACAAAATCAAATTCGAGCTCCTGCCTGAGGTCATTATACACATAGGTGAACGGCACCCGCACAGAATCTTTGTTGAACAGCCTTATTTTAGTGCTATCTATAGCAACGAGCGGTGTCGATGGCTTCAGCATGAACTTTTCCCTGAAGTGAAGCCCGCCTTTTTGAACTGCTTCTACCTTTAGCGAATCGACCGCTTTCATTTCCTTGAACTTAACGGTAAAATCCTTTATCGAGTCGCGATGGCTTACCTGCACTTTCAGCGAATCAGCCACCAGGCCGCGTGGCAGCCATACGTTAAGCGAATCCTTACCCGGGAACTTTGTCACCACCGATGCGATCTCTTCTGTTCCGGCACCATTACGCACTTTTACCCTCATATCTTTAGGATCGCCCTCATAGGGGGCATACAACCTGTTAGACGATGCCTGTGTAGGCTTAAAATACTTGAAAGCTGGTTTTTCCTGAAAAAGTTCCAGCTGATATCCTGTTATAAGGCTGTCAGGAACATTTACAGTTTCATTCATGAACGCGATCTTATCCGTCTTGGGATCAAACCTGTAATTGTTGTTCTTATCCTTAAGGGCGATAAGATGGTACTTTCCTTCCTTGAGATTTTCCAGTGAGAAGTTGACCATGCTGTCGAGCGTGTTGGTCACATACCTGGGACGTTCTTTATAAATGGTGGAATCGTTGAATGTTTCGTTGGCTTCATACAGCATTACGGTCACGAAATTGTCCGTATCGCGCGAATAAGCATCTTTAATGCCCCCTCTTAACGTGAGCGAGTCGATATAAGTTCCCGTTGAGAAGATGAACTTGAACTGCGAATAAGGGTTGCTTTCATTATTGTCGGTAATACTCTGCCCGAAATTAAAACTATAGGTGGTATTTTCCTGCAGCGTATCTTTTATCTTAATGCTGATAAACCTGCTTGCACTTCCCATTGGGATGATGTCAGGCTGGGTCTTCATCGGCGGGGAAATGATAAGCTGTTTATTGATGTCCTTTACCTTGATGTACTCGTTAAAGTCGATGCGTATCTCCTTGCCTTTGAACCCTGTGCTCATATTTCGTGGCGAACTGCCAACAAGCACTGGCGGAATGGTATCTTTTGGGCCACCGGTAATGCCGCCACGTTTGGCGCATCCGGTCAACATTATCGAAATAAGGAATATATAGAGGAAAAATCTACTTTTCAGCATGTTGTATTCTTTGACTGCACAAAATAACGATTATATTCAGTGTAATTAAAATGTTTTTGGAAAATGTTTCGCCGGTAGGGTTTTTCCGTTGATAAGTGTTACCATGTAACCAACTAGTATAAACTAAGACAATACAGCCTCATTCGCAGGCTGCGGTCGTACATTAACCTGCCAAATGAAAAAAAATTATCTCCCGGCCACATTTTTTATCAACACATTATTGCTTTTAACTTCAATAACCGGCTTTTCGCAAACCCTTCAATGGGGCAAGCGCGGGGGAAGTAGTGACGAGATACCCGGCGGGCTGGTCATGAGACACGAACAAGTAGTCTCAATGGCTGCCGACCATCAGGGAAATGTTTTTGCCTTATCACCAGTTGGGATATCATCGCTGAATGTTGATGGCGTTGAGAAAGAGAACTACAGTGCTTATGACGGAGGCGGAGGCCCGGGGCTTGATTATATGATATCCAGCTTTGATTGCGATGGCGAACTTCGATGGGCCAAGGTGATCGGCGGGCCTGACAGCGATTATTTCAGGACTATAAAAATTGATGGTGCGGGCAGTGTATATACCGCGGGCGATATGTGGAACCTACAAACTACATTTGCTCAGGACATACATTTTGATGAAGACCTCGTGATCCCTTATGGCGATGGTAGTGTGAACAGGCAGTCGCTTTACCTTGTAAAATACAGCAATGACGGCGAACTCGAATGGGTGCGCACACCGCAGCCTGCCGATATAGATTTTGTGGAATCGATCACAAAGAACCGTTCACTTGGCAACGAAGTTGATAAAGAGGGCAATTCCTACTGGCTGTGCAGCATCATGCAGGGAAGCTACTGCAATGGCTCCTACATAAACACTGCCGAAGGCAGTACGCTGCATATTTTTAAATATAATTCAGCAGGCGAATTCGTTTCTGCACATCCTATGGACATTCAGATACAAGGCTACCCCATGTATACTTTTAAAATGGTGCGCAATAACGACACAGGCATAGTATATATTGCAGGCCATCGCTACAGTGCTGAAGAAAGCGATAAGGTCATAATTGACGGACAATTACTGCAGAGTACCATGTACATTGCCGCTTTTGATGATGAAGGTTCATTCTTATGGAAAAAGGAAAATATAGAAACGGTGCAGGGACCATGGCTTAATGACCTTACGCTCGACCCGCAGGGCAATGTTTATATTACCGGCGGAACATGGAACAACGATGGATTTGGCAACCATGTATTCGCATCGCCAACACCTTATATATTCCCGTTTGTAACGAAATTCTCGTCAGGGGGTAATGTGCTTTGGGCCTCCCACGCCATCACTGAAGCCGGGATCGATGCCAAGGCGATCATTGTAAATGGGAACGAAGTGTTAGTGACAGGTGGGGGCATAGGTATCGAATGGGGCAATTTTGAAGTGCCTATGGTTATGAATGCAGGATATGATATTTACATGGCACGCCTTAACCGGGAAACCGGCGCCGCAGTGGGCCTCACATCTGTAGTAAGCGGTGATCCGTCGTGGGACTACGGTTCTGCGCTTGCTTCTGCGAACGGCAACTATTATGTAGGTGCAGAATTTTCTACCAACATTACTGTGGCAGGCGAAACATTGTATAATACAGGCTCGCAATCCGATTTTGCAGTGATGAAGTACGGCACGGAGTCCTGTTGCGTTTTCCCGTTGCCGGAATTCAGCTTTGAAGGCGAAGAAGGCGAATTCAGTTTTGACTATACCGGAGAGGGCTTTACTACTATCGCATGGGACTTTGGCGACGATACCGGGACAGCAACTATAGAAGACCCTGACCATAGTTATACGGAAGATGGCGATTATGTAGTGTGTGTTACCGTTACGAACGACTGTGGCAGTCAGCAATATTGCAGGCAGGTAACTGCAGCCGGAACAGCTGGGACAAGTGATCGTGCATTGGAACAGGTAAAAGCGTATCCTAACCCGGTAAACAATTTACTTACCATAAGCAGTAACAGCGAACTCTCTTATGTTTTATATTCTGTTCCAGGTGCTAAGATACAAGACGGCTCATTGTTTACCGGCCAGCAACAGATCGACATGCGATCATTGCCATCCGGATTTTATATCTTAACGCTTAAGAATGGCCAGGGTGAACAAAAAACAATAAAGGTGGTAAAAGAGTAATTACGAATGTGCGAATGCCATTGCCACTATGCTCACGCGCGCGCCGGGAATCTTCAGCAATTCCCTTCCGCAGGCCTCCAGCGTTGATCCCGTGGTAATAACGTCGTCGACAAGCAAAAAGTGTTTGCCGTGGTCGGCTTCAGTAAAGTTAGCACCGAAAGCCGTTGCTATAGCGGCGCGTGCGGCAAGGTTTTTCTTCGTCTGCGTTTTGGTGTGTACGGTCTTTACCAAAATGCCTTCGTTATGATGCTTACCCAAACCATCCGCCAGTGCCTTACCGAATTCCGTAACCTGGTTGTAGCCGCGCTGGCGTAGTTTCTTCGGGTGCATGGGTACGGGAATGATATCGGTAACCGACCGAAGCGCCTCCACGGTTTTCAGGTCATTCACATACCATTCGCCCAAAAGCCTTGCCACCTCCTGCTGCCTGCGGTACTTAAGATTGTGGATCATCTGCTGCACCATGCCCTCTTTATGGAAATACACGAACGCTGACACATGCTCCACCGGCAGCCTCCCATAGAATTTTTTATACGCCTCATTCTCCGGGTTGAGGTGTTGAAGGGTAAAAGGCATGTCGTGGCGGCAGGCGGTGCACACTACGTCCTCGCTTTCCAGCAAAAGACCTGTGCAGCCGTTGCAGGTTTTCGGGAAAAGGAGGTTGAAGAGGGAGCGGAGCATTTAATGGCTTTTTGGATAAAGATATAAAACTTTTTATTTCTGTAACATCAGCCTGATTTTCTGTGTAATTTACTACACTTATAAATATAGGTTTTATATTTTTGCACCACTATGGCAAAACAAGAAGATCAATTCAAGAATGTTATCTCGCACGCAAAGGAGTATGGATTTATTTTCCAGTCCAGCGAGATATACGACGGGTTAAGCGCTGTATACGACTACGGCCAGAACGGAGCAGAATTAAAGAAGAACATCAGGGAATACTGGTGGAAATCGATGGTGCAGATGCATGAGAACATCGTGGGCATCGATGCCGCGATATTCATGCACCCTACCACATGGAAGGCTTCGGGGCATGTGGATGCGTTCAATGACCCGCTCATCGATAATAAGGATTCCAAAAAACGATACAGGGCCGACGTGCTTATCGAGGATTATGCCGAGAAGCTGAACCAGAAAGCCCAAAAGGAAATAGAAAAAGCACGCGTTCGCTTTGGCGAAGCCTTCAATGAAGAGGAGTTCGTTACGACCAATGCCCGTGTGGTGGAATACAAGGCCAAACAGCGCCAGATACTGGAGCGCATGGCCGCATCATTGGGCAGCGAGAACCTGGCCGATGTAAAAGCCCTCATAGAAGAGCTGGAGATCGCCGACCCGGAAACAGGATCGCGCAACTGGACAGAGGTAAGGCAGTTTAACCTGATGTTCGGCACCAAGCTGGGTGCTGAGGCTGCCAATGCTATGGACCTGTACCTTCGCCCGGAAACGGCGCAGGGTATCTTCGTTAACTTCCTGAACGTCCAGAAGACCGGCCGTATGAAAGTGCCGTTTGGTATCGCGCAAACGGGTAAGGCGTTCCGTAACGAGATCGTGGCAAGGCAGTTCATCTTCCGCATGCGCGAATTCGAGCAGATGGAAATGCAATTCTTTGTCCGTCCGGGCGAAGAGATGAAATACTATGAGTACTGGAAGGAAACCAGGCTGAAATGGCACTTGTCATTGGGTCTTGGTAAGGAAAACTACCGTTTCCACGACCATGAAAAGCTGGCACACTATGCCAATGCCGCTGCCGATATCGAGTTCAACTTCCCATTCGGTTTCAAGGAACTTGAGGGAATCCACTCGCGTACCGACTTCGACCTGAAAGCGCATGAGCAATTCAGCGGGAAGAAGTTGCAATATTTTGATAACGAGCTTAACGAGAACTACGTTCCGTATGTAGTGGAAACGTCTGTAGGGCTTGACAGGATGTTCCTTGCGGTATTCTCTACTGCATTGAAAGAGGAAACGCTGGAGGATGGCTCCACACGTACCGTACTAAGCCTTCCGGCTGTACTGGCGCCGACCAAAGCCGCCGTACTTCCATTGGTTAAGAAAGACGGGCTTCCGGATGTGGCAAAACAGATCATTGAAGACCTTAAATGGGATTTCAATGTGGCCTATGACGAGAAAGATGCTGTTGGCCGCCGTTACCGCAGGCAGGATGCGCTGGGCACGCCTTTCTGCATCACGGTAGACCACCAGACACTGGAAGACCAGACCGTAACTATCCGCCACCGCGACACTATGCAACAGGACAGGGTGAAGATATCCGAACTGAGAGGCATCATCAACGAAGAGGTTTCGGTAAGGAACTGGCTGATGAAGATGTAATAGATAAGGCTCCTTTCGGAGCCTTATTTTTTTGAATGACAATTTATGCAGTGTGAAGTTTTGAATTTAAATAAATCGTAATTTTATCTATTCAACTTCTTCATTCAAAGCATTCCATCCCCTTGCCTTCAACGGTATTTTTGTATTAGCACGCGTTATCAGGTGAACTCCCTCGCTTTCCTGTGTCATGTGGCCAATTACCGTAAAATTCGGATTGCCCTTTATCTTGTCGAAGTCCTCAATTTTAATGGTAAATAAAAGCTCATAATCCTCTCCGCCGTTAAGTGCCACGGTCGTGATGTCGATGTTGAACTCCTCGCAGGTATTGATAAGCTGCGGGTCGACCGGTATTTTTTCTTCGTACAGGTTGCAGCCCACACCACTCTTCTTGCACAGGTGGATGATCTCACTTGACAACCCGTCCGAAATATCGATCATCGATGTCGGCTGTATTTCCAGCGCCTTCAAAATATCCTTAACATCCCTGCGGACCTCCGGTTTCAGCTGGCGCTCTATCAGGTAGCTGTAAGCATCCAGGTCGGGCTGATTATTGGGATTTACCTGGAACACCTGCTTTTCGCGCTCGAGCACCTGCAGGCCCATATAGGCTGAACCCACATCGCCGGTAACCACAAGCAGGTCGGTGCTGCCTGCGCCTTTGCGGTAGGTAATGTCACTTTCGTCCGCTTCGCCTATTGCAGTAATGCTGAGGATCATGCCCTTGGTCGATGACGTTGTGTCGCCACCAATGATATCCACCCCATAGACCTTTGCGGCAAGCTTGATGCCGTCGTATAACTCATCCAGGGCTTCGATCGGAAAACGGTTGGACACCGCTATCGACACGGTTATCTGTGTCGGATTGGCGTTCATAGCGCAAATGTCTGACAGGTTAACTATTACTGCCTTGTAGCCCAAATGCTTGAGTGGCATGTACGCGAGGTCGAAATGTACACCCTCAATGAGCAGGTCGGTAGAGACTACCGCTTTCTTATCCTTAAAATCAAGCACCGCGGCATCGTCGCCAATGCCGGCAATCGTCGACGGCTGGGTTATTTCTATATTGCGGGTAAGGTGCTCTATCAGTCCGAATTCACCCATAGCCGAAAGGCTGGTGCGCTGCTGGTTTTTATCTTCGATCATTTTCTTTTGAGTTGCTCAGGTTCTTAGGGGCTTAGTTGCCGGGGGGGCAAAGGTACGAAGATCGTGGTGCAACGGCAAATAGGACTTTGGCAGTTCCAAAGCCGTATAGTTATCAATACATGATATTGAAGCTCCTATTCCGGTACTTTAGCTGCTTTCCAATACTCTATCACCTTTTTAATTACATCTCTGTATTCACTGTAATCTGTGATCTTGGTAAAAAATCCCTGCGCTGCTTTTTTGTAGGCCATTTTTATGGTCTCGGGATCGCTCGCGGTACTAAAAAATATATAGGGAACGGTCTTGTCATGAAGGTCGTTATCGGCCAATACCAGATCGCGCAGCTCATACCCGCTCATCTTGGGCATGTTGATGTCGGAGAAAATAAGGAATGGTGAACTTTCGGGCCTTTTCAGGTATTCCATTACAAGTGTACTGTCGGGCAATATAACTACTTCATTATCATAACCCAGATCATCGATTACTTCTTTCAGGATCTCTCCATCCTCCTTGTCGTCCTCAATAATTATTATCTGTCCGTTTTTCTTCATAAAAAAGGATTTTAGTAAATGTACGGTATTTAGTGCTAAAAAGTTTTAGTCATGTCCTCGTCTACAACAATGATAAAATCGGCACTGTTCAGGTATTCCTTTTCCAGTTTTGATATGTCCTTTTGCGATACGGCAGCAATGGTCACGATCTTTACGCCCGGCTTTTCCTTTTTGAGGTACCAGTTGATGCCCTCAAAGTTATCACTATGGTACGTACCATTGTAATGTACAAAGATCGTACCTTTTTTGAGGTTCTGAACTATAAAATACCCCATTGTGGCATCCTTTACCGCCTGTGCCTTCGGGAGGTTATCCCCTCCGTGGCCCCCGGCCATTTCCAGCATTTTTACATAGCCGGGCAGTGTGGCATCATAGGCTATGGGTAAAGGGGCGATCCATGTTCTCTCTTCGGCAGCCAGGGCATCGAGCGCTTCAAATCCGCCTTTATATACCTTGCTGGCATAGCGGCGCGGTATGTTGGTGGCAATGAACGGGTAGTTCTTTTCCTTGGCAAGGTCCACCAGCGGCTTGTAGTCGGTCTTATGGTTGTTCCAAAGCCGCGCCACGGTATCGAACGCCTTTTGGTCGATCTCACCCTTCAGGTATTGATCAAGTTGCTTTTGGTTATCGCGTTCTATCATTTCGGCGCCCAGCACAAGGGGCTTTTTTTCAGAAAGGTCTTTAGTAAGTTCCAGCTGCAGCCAGTGGATGAGCGAATTATCATGCTGCTCGCCGAACAGGACGACTTCGGTATCTCCGGCAGCTTTCAGCAATTTTTTATAGGTGGTCTTTTTGCCGTCTTTGTTATAAAGCTGGTAGGGCTGCTTGTCCTGGGCCAGGGATAAAGCCGATATAAGAAGTGTCGCTATAAGTATGCGGAGTTTCATCGTACATTGTTTAGTATTGCAAAAATACGGAATATTGTCAATACCTACTATCATAGAGCCACACTGTCTAAGGCCGGAAAAATGACTGGTCAAACTTTCCATAAAATAATAGATGATAGTGTTTTTCGGATCAATACTTCAAATGCACACAAATTTACCGATAATCTCCTTATTTTTGATGTCCAAACAAAAAGCTACATCATGAAATACCACCAGATAGCCAGCAGCCTTTTCGTTAAGAACCGTAAAAAGTTCATGGCCGAAATGAAGCCGAAAAGCGTTGCCGTATTCAACTCGAATGACATTTACCCTATAAGCGCCGACAGCACCATGCCGTTCCAGCAGCACCGCGACATTTTTTACCTGACAGGTGCCGACCAGGAGGAAAGCATACTTCTGCTATGTCCCGATGCACCGTATGAGCACCTGCGTGAGATCCTCTTCCTGCGTGAGACCAACGAGCACATTGCGGTATGGGAAGGCGAAAAGCTGACCAAAGCACGCGCTACAGAAGTATCGGGCATAAAAAATATCCAGTGGCTAAAGGACTTCGAGAAAACACTCTTCGAAGTAATGACCTACTGCGATACCATGTATATCAATACCAACGAGCATTACCGCTCGGCCGTGGAAACGCAGACGCGTGAGGACCGCTTCATCAAATGGTGGAAAGAGAAATACCCTGCACACCAGGTAGCCAAGAGCAACCCGATACTGCAAAGGCTTCGTTCGGTTAAGGAACAGGAAGAACTCGACCTGATGCAGAATGCCTGCAACATTACCGAGAAAGGCTTTCGCCGACTGCTTGGCTTCGTGAAGCCCGGCGTTTGGGAATACGAGATCGAAGCGGAGCTGATCCACGAATTCGTGCGCAACCGCTCGAAAGGGTTTGCCTACACACCTATCATCGCTTCGGGCAACAATGCCAATGTGCTGCACTACATCGAGAACAACCAGCAATGCAGGGAGGGCGACCTCATCCTGCTTGACGTAGCTGCCGAATATGCGAATTATTCATCCGACCTCAGCCGTACCATCCCGGTATCAGGCCGCTATACGCAAAGGCAGAAGGACGTGTATAACGCCGTATTACGCGTAAAGAACGAAGCGACTAAAATGCTCGTTCCCGGTACGCTGTGGAAGCAATACCATGTAGAGGTGGGCAAGATCATGACATCTGAACTATTGGGCTTAGGGCTGATCGACAAAGCCGATGTGCAGAACGAAGACCCTGCATGGCCGGCCTATAAAAAATATTTCATGCACGGCACCTCCCACCACCTGGGCCTCGACACACACGATTATGGGCTTTTGGCTGAGCCAATGCAGGCCAATATGGTATTTACCGTAGAGCCGGGCATTTACATCCCTGCCGAAGGCTTCGGCATACGCCTTGAAGATAACGTAGTGGTACAGGCCAGCGGTGAGCCATTCAACCTCATGAAAAATATACCGATCGAGGTGGAGGAGATCGAGAGTTTGATGAATGCATAGTTAGAAAGTTTCAAGTTTAAGGTTTAAGTTGCTTACTCCTGCGGAATACAAAAACAGCCCGCGGTCGCGGGCTGTTTTTTATTTAATATAACACTTTAGTTTTTGGATAACCTCTATTTTTGTACTTGTACAACTACTTGCCCCGACAGCGGCAACCTGAAACTTTACACTTGAAACTTCTAAACTATAAAAACATAAACCTTGCCTATTCCGATACCGGGAAGGGCACTGCCATTGTACTGCTTCATGGTTTTTTGGAGAACAGCACAATGTGGGATTTCTTTGCCGGTGAGTTTGCCAAGAAGTACCGCGTTATCACCATCGACCTGCTGGGCCACGGGCAGACGGAATGCCTGGGGTACATCCATACCATGGAGGATATGGCCGATGCCGTGCATGCCGTGTTGCACGAACTACGCATCCGCAAGGCAATATTCATGGGGCATTCGATGGGCGGTTATGTGGCTTTGGCCTTCGCCGAATTGTATCCCGATATGGTTAAGGGTATTGTACTGCAAAACTCCACCTCTTTGGCAGACAGCGATGAACGCAAGATCAACCGTGACCGTGCCATAAAAGCGGTAAAGCAAAACTATACCGCTTTTGTCCGCATGTCAATTGCTAATCTTTTCAGCGAAGAGAACCGCGAAAAGTTTGCCGATGAGATCGAGGCACTTCGAAATGAAGCCCTAAAAACGCCTTTGCAGGGTATCGTTGCCGCGCTGGAAGGGATGAAGGTCCGCAAAGACCGCGAGGTAATATTACACTTTGCGCCCTACCTTATCCTGCTGGTATTAGGCAGGCAGGATCAAAGCCTGATATATGACGAGCATGCGGGCCAGGTGGAAGGCACCGATGTAAAGTTCGTTACCTATCCGCATGGCCACATGAGCCACATCGAAAGCAGGGATGAATTGCTGAAGGAGGTTTTGGAGTTTTTTAAAAACTGCTAGTTGTCTTCCGTTCAGCGTCATTGCGAGCGCAGTTTATGGAGCGCGGCAATCTATACTTCGTTGTAATTAGTCTTATGATACATTGAAAGATCGCTTCGTTGTTCCTCCTCGCGATGACAGATTCGGAAACTGTGACCAAAAACTAAACCTTCTCCACAAAATCAATTCCCTGATCCAAGATCTCATTGATCAAGCCGACCAACTGTGTTTTGAACTCCTCCAATAGTTCGCCGTCTACCACATCCCTTTCTGGCGCCGACCTATCATAACCGTCCTTATAGCTAAAACTCATGAAGCCACTTTTCATATTCTTGAACGATATGATGCCTGCTTCGGTTTCCAGTCCTCCCGCAAGTTCTTCGTACATAAAAACATACGTGAGTAGCTGAATTATCTTTTCGTTCTTTATATCGCCCGTGAGGCCCTCCCAGGCTTTTAGCGTAAGGTCGCGCTTCTCTACTTTGCCGGTCTTGTAATCCACGATACGCAGCCTGCCGTCGCGCTGCTCAATGCGGTCAATATTTCCGGAAATGAGGACGGGATAAGGCAG
Source organism: Flavobacterium sp. (assembly GCF_052437795.1). Classification (GTDB taxonomy): domain Bacteria; phylum Bacteroidota; class Bacteroidia; order Flavobacteriales; family Flavobacteriaceae; genus Flavobacterium. The sequence goes on along the minus strand of NZ_JBQVPA010000006.1, from coordinate 76,484 downwards.
CCTGACATCATTGAGCCATCGTTCGTAGCGATGCTCAAGTGCCAGTACCTTTACGGCATCGCCATTGGCTAATCCGCTCTTTTCCTGCTTCAGGAAATTATGCACATTGCGTTTGGCTACTTCAAAAGCCAGCAGGTTGCGGCCCTTGCGTATCTCCCCCTCTTTGTAGACTTCCCTAAACTGTACCATAACCTCATCATCGGCAAGCGCAGCCATGTTATCCACATCATGCACTGCAAGGAATTTATTGAGGTATGGCCTGTAGAGCTCTTCCAAAGCTCCGTGGATAATGGTTCCCAGCGTGTTCAGGGCAATGCTCTCCTCTACTTCCTCCGTTTCGCGGATGCGCAGTACCCGTTGGTAGTAAAACTGTATAGGGTTGCGGATGTACCCTGTGAGCGCCGACGGTGAAAACCCTTTATCGGTGGCGATCTCCTTAAGCCTGTCCATTACCTTTTGGGTCTTTGGCACAGTCATCGGGGTGTAGGCTTTATCGGGCAGATAGGCATTGTAAATAACGCTTTCCAGGTTGTGTGCGGGTTTCTTTTCTATCTCGAGCTGTGTCAGGAAGCGGCTTCGTTCGCCCGCATCGAGGCCTTCGCTTTCGGTATTGTACAGCAGGTAAACATTCTTTGCGCGCAACAGCAGGTGATAAAAGTGATAACTGTATATTGCATCCTTTTCCCTGTAGGTGGGCAGTCCGAGCTCGCGTTTTACATCATAGGGGATAAAGGAGTTCTGTACCTTGCCTGTCGGGAACTTACCCTCGTTGACCGATGTGATGATCACATTCTCAAAATCGAGCACACGGCTTTCGAGCACACCCATGATCTGCAGTCCGGAGAGCGGTTCACCCTCAAACGATACTTCAGCCAGTTCGATAACCTGCTTATAAATGGAATGCAGCACACTAATATTGTCCATCTGCGGGTGCGCCTCATAATAATTAATGAGTTTGTTGATGACCTTGAAAATGGAATACAGGAATGCCTTAGTGATCTTATCCTCTTCATCATCGGTGCCCAGGAACGACTTTATCATCAGCAAAAGCTGAGAAAGCCTTTCGAGTATCTGCCCTGCATTATTGTCCCAACGCCCGAACAATAAGTTGAAAAATGGTGATGCCTCCCCTTGTATCTCGAACAGCTTTGAAAGCGAGAAGAAGGTAAAGTTATTGCGGTTGATAATGTCAACAAGCTCTTCCGCGCCCACATAGGGCTCTACCAATGGGTGCGTGAGTATATCGAGCACTTCACGGTAATACAGCGTGTAACTTTTTTCACTTCGCCCAAGCGAATTGGTATGCAGCTTGAACAGCTTCTGCACCAAAATCTGCGCAGGGTTGTTGCGGCTGCTGTACCCCATGGTGATATTCAGACTGCCCACACTTGCCGGCAGGCTGTACAGTATGGGTATGAGCAGGTTTTCCTCTCCCAGTACCAGCGCGGTCTTGTCAAGGGTATGGCCGTCCTGCTGTATCTGCTCTATTATTTCGCCCGCGATCTTAGCCTGTCCCACCGTTTTGGGCGTACCAATGATCTTTATGTTCTTAGGCTTGCTGAACTCGTCTACGATCCACTCGAACGGATGTGTTGAAAACTGCTTCCATTCCTTTTGAAAACGACGAACGAAAAGCCCTGCATCGTGGTATGGATCGTTCAGGAAAGCGTGGTCTATATCCCAATATACCCTTGCCTGGCCCATGGATAGCAGGTGCTGGATGATCTTTTCCTCAGCAGCATTCAGGGCATTAAACCCTGCAAATACCATCTGTTCCTTTTTAAAAGCATTGGAAAAGTGGTTGATGTTGCCAACAGCCTCACGATAAATGAGCCCCTGGTAGCCCACGCCTTTTTCAAGCAAATGGTTATAAAGCGCATCGTAATACAAGGGCAGCTGTTTCCAGAATTCAAGATAGTTGGCGATCATCACGGTACGCTTGTCCACATCTACCGCCCAGTGTTCTATTTCCTGTATGTTCTCGAGATAGGTAAGCACATATTTTGGATCAAGCAGGTAGCGGTCTATCTCGTTCAGGTCCTGGAGGAGGGTTTTGGCCCAGTTGGCATAGGTTTCAAAAGGCTGCTGCTTATCCTTTGGCGTAAGCCCAAGGTAAATGGCGTAGAATTCGAACAACAGTTCGATAGCGTCTATCGAACGTATGCCTGCCATATCCTGTATGAGATCTTCAATGCTTATGATCTCCGGGGCAAAAATAGTCCCGTTCAGTTTTCGTTTCAGTGCTTCGATAAGGAAAACCTTTGCCCGCTTGTTGGGCAGCACAATTACGATATTGGATAACGAACTGCCATAATTGGCTGTTAGTTCGGTGCTGAGCTTGTCTAAAAAAGTCCTGTCGTCCATGCTATAAAAATAAAAAAACGTCCCGATACTATCGGGACGCCTTTCATTTATTTTGATATATCTACTTATTCTTTGATAAGCTTGATCTCAACCCTCCTGTTTTGGGCTTTGCCCGCAGCAGTTTTGTTAGTTGCGATCGGCTTGGTCTCACCGTAACCTGTAGACATTAGCCTGTCAGCAGCTACACCACCTTCGATAAGGAAGTTCCTTACTGCAGAAGCCCTGTTTTCAGATAGCGTCTGGTTAAGAGCGTTGCTTCCGTCGCTGTCAGTGTGTCCTTCGATGCTGAACTTAGCTTGTGGATATTCTTTGAAGATAGCAAGCATTGAGTTCAATACCGGCATAGTTTCTTCTTTAAATGTAGCCTTACCGCTGTTGAACAGGATAGTCCTTGCGAACTCGTTAAGACGCTTGATCACCTCTTCAGTAACTTCAGGACATCCGCGGTTCGCAGCAGTACCTCTTACGTTAGGGCAAAGATCATCTTTATCAAGTACACCGTCACCATCTGTATCTGGCCATGGACATCCGCCATTTTCTTTAGGACCGGCAACATCCGGACATTTGTCATCTTTGTCAGCTATACCGTCGCCATCAGTATCAGGACATCCCTGGAATTGAGACAGACCTGCAACATCCGGACAAGCGTCATCTTTATCAGCTATACCGTCACCATCACGATCCGGACATCCCTGGAATTCAGGAAGGCCTGCTTCTTGAGGACATGCGTCATCTTTGTCAGGAATACCGTCGCCGTCTGTGTCAGGACATCCCTGGAATTTCTCAGGACCTGCGATCTCAGGACAAAGATCGTCTTTGTCATAGATGCCGTCACCATCAGTATCTTTACCGCCAAACTTGAAGGTAAGACCTGCAAAGTGCTGTATATGCCTTGGCACGTTAGCCTCAGCCTGATCTTCGAACGTGTGCTTGTAAGTAGATTGAAGTGTAAGGGCTACGTTTTCTGAGAACCAGAAGTTAACACCCACGCCACCGTTCACAGTACCGTTACCCATGTCGTCGATCCATGTGTAACCACCACCTACTTGTACGAACGGGTTGAACCAGCTCTTTTGAAGGAAGCCGTACTTGATCATACCATCAATACCATAGTAAGTAAGGTTGTCAACTTCATTCATTACATAGTCCTGTGTACCAGGAGTACGTGTAATGACTTTATCAATTTTGTTCACAGATCCTGTAAGGCCAAAAGAGAATCCATCGCCTACGTGCCTTGACACGTTGATGTAAGATACAGACGGCAAGATATTCCAGTCTTTAACTTTGAAATACTGGCTGAAATTGTCGCTAACTTCTGATGCAGCACCAAAACGCGTACTTACCGCGTTGACACCAAATGAGATTGCCCAAGGATTGTCTTCGTCCTGTGCCTGAGCATTACCAAGCCCTAAGGCAAGCAACGCACCGACAAATAGTTTGTTAAGATGTCTCATACTTTTTTGTTTTAATTACGAAAGGTTATATGAGACAAAATTACAGTGTTAAAACAACACAGCAAAACCTTTTATTAATAATTATCCTACTTATTTGCCCAAATTGTAGTTAAATCACTGTTAAAGCTTTGCCAACTTCGGTAAAGGCAGTGATGGCTTTATCCAGATGTTCCTGCGTATGGGCTGCCGAAAGCTGTACTCTAATTCTTGCTTTTCCTTTAGGCACCACCGGAAAGAAAAATCCCGTCACATAGATACCCTTTTCCAGCAATGCATCGGCCATTTGCTGCGAAAGCTTTGCATCATAAAGCATTACCGGCACAATAGCCGAATCGCCATCGATGATATCAAAGCCTGCCTTCTTCATTCCTGCTTTAAAATAATTGGTATTCCACTCCAGTTTGTCACGTAGCGTGGTATCTTTTTTAAGCAGCTCGAATACTTTTATCGAAGCCCCAACAATAGCCGGCGCCAATGAATTCGAGAAAAGGTACGGGCGCGAACGCTGCCTTAATATTTCGATGATCTCTTTTTTACCTGTAGTATAGCCACCCATGGCACCGCCAAGCGCCTTGCCCAGCGTACCGGTAATAATATCCACCCTGCCCATAACGCCTTTGGCCTCCAGCGTGCCTTTGCCTGTTTCGCCGATAAACCCGGCGGCATGGCACTCATCTACCATAACCATCGCATCATATTTATCTGCCAGGTCGCATATCTTGTCCAGCGGGGCCACAAGGCCATCCATAGAGAAAACACCATCGGTCACTATGATCTTAAAGCGCCTGCCTTCTGCATTAGCTTTTATCAGCTGCTCTTCAAGTTCCTGCATGTTGCTGTTCTCATAGCGGTAGCGGGCTGCCTTACATAAACGCACACCATCTATGATAGAGGCATGGTTAAGGCTGTCAGATATAATGGCATCCTCTTCGCCTAGCAACGGCTCGAACACACCGCCGTTCGCATCAAATGCAGCTGCATATAATATAGTGTCCTCTGTTCCGTAAAAATCGGCGATCGCCTTTTCAAGGTTTTTGTGGATGTCCTGCGTACCGCAAATGAAGCGCACTGATGACATCCCGAAACCGTGTGTATCCAACGCATCCTTTGCCGCCTGTATCACTTCCGGGTGCGATGACAGCCCCAGGTAGTTGTTGGCGCAAAAGTTCAGTACCTTTTGCCCGCTGTCGAGCGTAATTTCCGCGCCCTGTGGCGAAGCGATAATGCGTTCTTTCTTGTAAAGTCCGTTCTCTTTAATAGATCCGATCTCAGCCGTCAGGTGATCCTTTATCTTTCCGTACATTTTATGTTGTTTAGTTTATAGTTATTCAAGCTCCATGGTGGTGATCATTGCAAATATATTATAAATTGCTCTTTTCAATTACAGAATTTCCATAATTGTAACGCCATCGCCAATATATACTAATGATCTTTTAACTACGACCAGTCCCATTGCCTCCAGCGCTTTTTGGTAATCGGCCAATTGCCTTTCGTATTTTGGCAAATGCGCACCGGTCTTATAATCCAGCAGCCAGGCTTTGCCGTTCTTTACCGCTACCCTGTCGGGCTTTATGGTCGGCATTCCGTAGGCTATGATGCTCTGCTCGCCGAATATCGCCATACCCTCTGCAAAGAACTCCGCGAGTTCAGGATGGCAGACTACTTCTTTTAGGATCGTTTCAACATCTCCGGCCTGCGAATGGACTATCAACCCGTTCTCAATAGCCTTCATTATAGCGATCGGGATGTCGTGGACAGTGGCCACGAACGATAATATTTCGTGCATAACGTTACCAAACTCGATAGCCATCAATTGCTTCGTGCCCCACATGAGCGATTCGCGCTGCGCGATCTTTACGGCTCGGGGATCGAACCGTTCGCGTACGACCTTTATTATTTTTTGCTCTTCGGTGTGCGGTCCTGTCCCCGATAGCTTTTCAGGATCGCCAAATCCGTATTCGGCCTTCAGGTTATCGAACACGCCCTTTTGCATGAGGTATTTTATGAAGTACGATGACATATTATTGGTAAGCTCGCCCCTCGATGTAAAATTCCTGTTGGATATGATGTAGAGCTGCTCCTCGGCCCGGGTAAGCGCCACATATAATATGTTGATGTTGTCCAGCAGTTCTTCCTGCGACTTGACGAAATACATTTCGGCTGCCTTTTCGCCATATTCGGCAACAGCCTTGCTGCTGTCGATGAGCGCTTTTTGGAATTCAAAGGTCTCATCGTCCACTTCCAGCCACAACTTGTCGCGGCGGGTGCGGGCGTAGTCCTCTTCGGCAAACGGAAAGATCACTACCGGGAATTCCAGCCCTTTTGATTTATGTATCGTCGTGATGCGTACGGCATCGTTGCCTTCGGGCGAAGGAATGCTGAATTTGGACCCGTTATTGTCCCAATATTCCAGAAAGTCCCCTATGCCCGACTGCGTACGGATATCCCTTTCCAATACCAGGTCGAGGAAATACTGCACGTAGCTTTGGTTGCTTTTATCCTTTATAAAGGCATCCACGATAGTTTCCACGGCTTCATACAGTGAGCGCTTCCTGCAATTTTTAAAAGAAATGTGTATGCCGTGCTTACCCAGCCAGTTTTGGAGGGTATCTTCATCGGGCTGCCCCATGCCTTCGGCAATAAAGTCGTGCACGCCCATGCCCTGGTTTTGTGTGGCAGCGGCAAAATACAGGAATTGTGCCTTGGCCTCAATATTGGCATTGCTCTTCAGGTAGCGCAACAGGCTGATGATGAGCTTTACCTCGGTAGCATTCTCTATCAGCAGCGTTTCCGATGATAATATCGGGATGCTGTTCTCGGTAAGGTAAGTGGCCAGCAATACGCCGGGCTGCCTCTTTCGCGTAAGCAAAACAATATCCTTATACTGAAATCCTTTTTCCCGGAGGTTTTTAATGGTTGCCAGTGTCGCCTGGAGGTACAGGTCATTCTTGCTTACCTCATCCTCGAGGTCGTCCTGCTGTATTTCCGGCAGGAAAGATATATTTACGTAGCCGCCTTTTTTTGTGTTATGCTCCTGCCTGCTTGTGGCATACATCGCCTGATAATCTTCATTGCCGAATTCTTCCGAGAGAAAACTAAAAAATTCGTTATTGAAGTCGATCACCTGGCTGTAGCTGCGGTAATTGGTACCCAACTCTATTTTGCCCCAATCGGGGTTCGAGAATGGATTGTTCCCCTTTGCCAGGTCAATGAACTGCTCTGCCTTGCCGCCGCGCCAACGATAAATGGACTGCTTGGGGTCGCCCACGATCATGAGCGAGCCTTTTGTGCCCTGCAGATCTTCTGACGCGAGTGAATTATCTATTAAAGGTATCAGGTTCTGCCACTGCATCTGCGAAGTGTCCTGGAACTCATCGATGAAAAAGTGGCGGTACCTTTCGCCAAGCCTTTCATAAATGAACGGTGCGGGCTGGCTCTGTATCTCCCTATGGATAATGGCATTGAACTCGGATATCGAGAGCACGTTCTGCTCCTTCTGTATACGCTCCAGCTCCTGCCCTATCGAGTTGAGCAGCGACAGCGGAGTGATGTTCTTTAAAAATGCCTGGTAAAAATTGCGCTTCTCATAGTTTTTATAGGCTTTCGCCAAAAGCTCCAATAACTGCGGAAGCAAGGCTTCAATGGCACTTCTGTCTTTGGCCGACTTATTGATCTGAACATCCTCGGGCGCGTGGAATTTTTTATGGGTATTGCTCAAAGTCCCCTCTCTTATATATCCTATATGATTTGGGAAAGTGCCACGGGAAAATGATGTTGGGTCGATGCCACTGTTCTCAAGTGTCGCAGCTAATCCTTCACCAATTGTTTTACACTCCAGCTCCAGCGATGCGACCGTTTCCCGCAGCTTCTCACGAATAAAAATAAATTCCTCTATTGATTTATCCTTAAACTGGTGCAGCTCATTACGGTTATTCTCATCGATGAGCAGGCGGCCGGTCTGAAATAACTCATGGGTCACGTCCCAGCTTTTATCATTATCTGTCTTGTCAAGGGAAAAATCGACAAGTAGCGATGTAAGCACATCATTTTCACCTGCCTTGGCAATAATGGCATCTACGGCCTCCTGCAGCAGTATGTCCGTTTCCAGTGAAACATCAAATGTCTGCGGCAGGTTCAGGTCGTGCGCGAATGCCCTGATCACCTTGTGGGTAAATCGGTCGATGGTCGAAATATCGAACGACGCGTAGTTATGAATGATGTTCTTGATGATCGCCCTCGACTTATCCTGTATTGTAGCCAGTGACAGGCCGGTTTCCCGCGAAAGCACCGTCATCAGTGCTTCGGCCCTGTCGCCCGGTTCGTCTTTGGAAAAGTCCGAGAGGTTCATGACAATGCGCCCCTTCATCTCCTCTACCGCCTTATTGGTAAAGGTTATGGCAAGTATCTTGCGGTAAGCATCATCTGTCGGGGCCTGCAATAATATGCGCAGGTATTCCTTGACAAGCATATAGGTCTTACCTGAGCCTGCCGAGGCATTGTATATGGAAAAGGCAGTTTTAGCCACTTAAAATGAAATGTTTACGATGACATTAACTAAATTATCACAAATTCTTATTTTGTGAGACGCGATAAATCTGTAAATTTGGATTAAAATTAGTACTAATCTTTTAATATACCATCTTATGGCATTTGAATTACCTAAACTTTCCTACGCATACGATGCCCTGGAGCCGCATATTGATGCCCGCACCATGGAAATTCACCATACCAAGCACCACAATGCTTATACTACCAACCTGAATGCAGCCATAGAAGGCACTGACCTTGCAGGCAAGACGATCGAGAACATCCTGATCAACCTGGATATGTCGAACAAGCCTTTGAGGAACAACGGCGGGGGATACTACAACCACAACCTGTTCTGGACCATCCTTTCGCCAAAAGGCGGAGGCGAGCCTACAAGCGAACTGGAAGAAGCCATCGACAAGGCCTTTGGTTCATTTGAGGAGTTCAAGGCAAAATTTGCCAAAGCAGCGGCAACACAGTTCGGATCCGGATGGGCATGGCTTTGTGTTAGTAAAGGCGGCAAGCTTGACATTTGCGCTACGGCCAACCAGGACAACCCGCTAATGCCCGAGATCGGCTGCGGAGGCACACCTATACTTGGCCTTGACGTTTGGGAACATGCCTACTACCTGAACTACCAGAACAGGAGGCCTGACTATATCGAGGCTTTCTTCAATGTAGTTAACTGGGAAGAAGTAGCAAGGCGTTTTGCAACAGAAAAATAAGAAGTTTCATTCTTTATATGGGAACGGGTGCTGAGAGGCATCCGTTTTTTGTTTGTCCCGGCGGGTATAAAAAAACCGCCCCATAATAGGGCGGTCCATTCAATGTTGTTTATATCGGGACTATTCTATTTCCGACACCCTTAGGGTATTTACCATACCTTTATCGGCTACAGGCATGGCAGCAAGGTTAATAAGGATATCGCCTTTTTCTACAAAGCCTTTTTCTTTGGCAAGGTTGTTCACATCCTCAACTGTTTCGTCGGTACTAAGGAAGGCATCATAATAGAATGCCCTTACACCCCAAAGCAGGTTAAGCTGTGTAAGTATCCTTCTGTTCGAAGTAAACACAAGTATGTGTGCACCCGGCCTCCATGCAGAGATCTGGAAAGCGGTGTAGCCTGAATTCGTCAGTGTGCTGATCGCCTTAGCCTTGATGGTGTTCGCCATTTGCGCCGCGTGATAGCATATCGATTTTGTAATAAAACGCTTGGTCCTTACCTGTGGCACGTTTTGCGGTACGTGGATAAGCGGCGAATCTTCAACTGCCTCAATGATCTGGGTCATCTTCTCGATAACCTGTACCGGGTAATTACCCACCGATGTTTCGCCCGAAAGCATCACCGCGTCGGCACCGTCCATAACAGAGTTGGCTACGTCGTTCACCTCGGCACGTGTTGGCGTAAGGCTGGTGATCATGGTCTCCATCATTTGTGTGGCCACGATAACCGGTATGCGTGCAGTTTTGGCACGGTTGATAAGCTTCTTCTGGATAAGCGGCACTTCCTGCGCAGGCATTTCCACACCAAGATCACCACGCGCTACCATCAGGCCATCGCAAAATGCAACGATCTTATCGATGTTCTCTACGCCTTCCGGCTTTTCTATTTTAGCAATGATCGGGATCTTGTGGTCAGAATGTTCGGCGATAAGGTCCTGAAGCTCTTCAAGGTCTTTAGGTGTCCTTACGAACGAAAGCGCGATCCAGTCAACATTTGCCTTGATGGCGAATTTTGCGTCGCGTATGTCTTTTTCAGTTAGGGCAGGCAGTGATACTTTTGTATTGGGAAGGTTTACCCCTTTTTTCGATTTCAACGGGCCTCCCTGGACCACTATAGCCTTAACCCTGTCGGTCTTGTTCGTTTCAAGCACCTGGAACATTAGCTTGCCGTCATCAAGTAAAACCATTTCTCCCGCAGTTACATCAGCAGGGAATGCCTTGTAGTTCATGTACACATTATCAGCGGTACCAGGTACGTCTTCAGCTGTCTGGAAAGTAACAATATCGCCTTTTTTCACGATCACGTCTTCCTTCATCACACCAACGCGGAGCTTAGGCCCCTGAAGATCGGCAAGGATCGAGGTGTTATAGCCAAACTCATCATTAAGTTCCCTTATAATATCTATGCGCTCCTGTACATCGGTATAATCGGCGTGCGAAAAATTGATCCTGAATACATTTACTCCGGCTTCGATCATGTCTTTGATCACTTCCTTTGTACTGCAGGCAGGGCCTAATGTGGCTACAATTTTTGTTTTCTTGTTTGTCGGCATTCTTAAAAGATTAAATTGTTTTTCGATTTTAGTTTGTGGTGGTCAATGGTGTAAGCTGTTGCAATGTGCTTTATGGAAAGCAGGCTCTCCACAACAGTATCCAACGCAAAAACATCGGGTGTATTTTCTATTTTGAGTATATAATCTACTTTTTTGAGTTCGGGCAGCAGGAATGTGCTGGTGGCTACATTAATTCCGGAGGGCGCGAACAGCGAACCCGTGCTTTGCGTGCTCACCACGCTGTTCTTGTTCTGCACAAGGTTCCAAAAGGTCTCATCAGGGTCTTCATATACGAACCTCGAAAAACCGCTTTCGCCTTCGCTGATCGAAAATGCAATGTCAACAGGGCTTTTTTCCAGCAGGATGCCCAATTCACGATTTATGAAATACGCCAGGCGGGAATCTTCAAGGGAGGAATGTATGGCAACCAATCCATAGTCGATTGTAATAAAATCGTCGATCGATAATTTGTGAATAGCCATAACGAAGTATCCAAATAAGCCGTAAATATACGGCTTATAACGCAGAATGTATTAAGAAAAATTAAACTTTTTGTAAATATTTCTACGAAAACGTTTGAGTAAACTGCTAACTTCTGTTATTTTTTGTTAATTTTCTCCTGAAATGCAAAAAACGCCCTTTGCGATGCTTTCTCCTCCGCTTTCTTTTTAGAAGTGGCCCTTGCACGCGAGATCACACGTCCGCCTATGGTAAGCTTCACGGCAAAATGCTTCTGTCCCTCCTTGCCATTGTCTTCATATACTTCGTAGTTGAAAGGCTTCTTTTCTTTTTGGCACCACTCGATCACAAGGCTCTTGTAGCTTATCACCTTGCCCTCAAGCTTGGCAATGTCCACATAGGGATGCACTACCTTTTTATGGATGAATTTCTCGCAGTACTCAAAGCCGCGGTCCAAATATATCGCGCCAATGAGCGCCTCGAAAAGATTGCCGTGGATGTTCTCGCCAAAATGCTGCGCCGACACCTTGCTCTCCACCCACTTGATCAGGTTGAGGTCGCGGCCAAGCTCATTGAGGTGCTCGCGGCTTACGATCTTGGAGCGCATTTTGGTCAGGTAGCCTTCGTCGCCGGTAGGCACTTCATTAAAAAGGTGCGCGGCTATGACCGACCCCAGCATGGCATCGCCTAAAAATTCCAGACGCTCGTAATTTACAGGGTGGCCGTTCTCGTCTAACTTGTTAGACGAGCGGTGGGTAAAAGCCCTGCGGTAAATATCAAGATCTAGCGGGAGGAAACCCAGCATTTTGTTCATTTCCTCAAAAAAAATCCCGCCTTCCTGAGGAAGACGGGGAGTTTTTGAAAATATTTTTTTAAATAAACCCATGATCAGGGAATTACATTTCCAATTTTTTAACCAATACGCAAGCATTGTGGCCGCCAAACCCAAAGGTATTGCTCATTACCACTTTCATGTCCCTTTTCTGGGCCTTGTTAAAGGTAAAGTTAAGCTTAGGGTCTATGTTCTCATCATCCGTAAAGTGGTTGATGGTAGGGGGTACGATACCATGCCTGATAGAAAGTATCGAAGCTATGGTCTCTATAGCCCCGGCAGCCCCAAGCAGGTGGCCCGTCATTGATTTTGTTGAATTCAGGTTCAGTGTGTACGCATGATTGCCAAACACTTCCAGTATCGCCTTAGATTCGGCAATGTCACCCAGCGGTGTAGAAGTGCCGTGCATGTTCACGCCATCTACGTCTTCAGGCTTTAAGCCCGCGTCGCGAAGGCAGTTCAGCATCACGTTGCGCGCGCCAAGCCCTTCCGGGTGTGGTGCTGTAATGTGGTGGGCATCGGCACTCATGCCGCCTCCGCCAATTTCGCAGTATATATTGGCACCCCTTGCTTTGGCGTGCTCATATTCTTCAAGTATAAGTGCGCCTGCCCCTTCGCCCAGCACAAAGCCTTCACGGTCCTTGTCCATTGGCCTGGATGCGGTTTGAGGGTCATCATTGCGTGTAGACAGGGCATGCATGGCATTGAACCCGCCCATTCCGGCAATGGTCACGGCAGCCTCGCTACCTCCTGTCACCATAACGTCGGCATGGCCCAGGCGGATGTAGTTAAAGGCATCTATAAGAGCGTTGGTAGACGATGCGCAGGCCGAAACTGTAGTGAAATTCGGCCCCCTGAAACCATATTTTATAGAGATATGGCCCCCAGCGATGTCGGCGATCATTTTTGGTATGAAGAACGGGTTGAACTTTGGCACACCGCTTCCGGCAGCAAAATTCATCACTTCTTCCTGGAAGGTTTCAAGCCCCCCAATGCCCGAGCCCCATATAACGCCTACCCTGTCCTTGTCCAGCCTGTCAAAGTCAAAATTGGCATCCTTCACGGCTTCCTCGGTAGAAACAAGGGCATACTGGGCATACCTGTCCATTTTCCTTGCCTCTTTTCTGTCTATAAAATCCTCAACCTTGAAATTCTTTACTTCGCAGGCGAATTTTGTTTTGAAGTGGGTAGTGTCAAAATATGTAATCGGAGCTGCACCGCTTACGCCGTTTACAAGGCTGTTCCAGTATTCTTCTACCGTATTGCCTATGGGCGTTAATGCACCAAGCCCTGTTACTACTACTCTTCTTAATTCCATAAGGTACTTTTTATAGTTTCAAATTATAGAACAATACCCATGTGTCGCTAATATACTATAGGAAAACATGGGCATTGATATTATTTTCATGAATGCTCTCAAAAAAAAGCGGTTCATTTTTAAGCGTTGAATGTAAGGCCAATAAATAACAACATCCATGCAATCATGACTGCATGGATGTCATTTATTTATTATTTTTTTGCTTCTTCAATGTAAGAGATAGCCTGACCAACAGTAGCAATGTTCTCTGCCTGATCGTCCGGGATTTGAATGTCAAATTCTTTCTCAAATTCCATGATAAGCTCAACAGTGTCCAGGGAATCAGCTCCCAAATCGTTTGTGAAGCTTGCTTCTGTTACAACTTCGTTTTCGTCAACACCTAATTTGTCTACGATAATCGCTTTTACTCTTGATGCAATGTCTGACATAATCTTTAATTTTAGAATTTAAATTGAACGGCAAAAATAAAAAAACTTATCTTATAACCGCGTGTTAGCCCAAAAATGTGACCACTAAAATAAAAAATTAATTTTACAATTTTATGAATTCGCCGTTATTTTGCAGATTATTTAAACATTTTTGCACTATTAAAAATTTGCCCTGATGAAAAATATAATTCTGTTCGCTTCCGGCGGCGGCTCCAACGCACAGCGTATCATGGAATACTTCGGGCAAAGGGACGGCTACCGTGTCAGGGGCCTGTTCACCAACAACCCGAATGCCGGTGCCATTGCTGTTGCCGACAGCCACGATGTACCCTCGGTCATCTTTACCCGCGAAGAACTTAATGACGGCACACTATTGCGGGAAGTAAAACAGTATGACCCCCACATTATCGTGCTGGCAGGCTTTTTATGGAAATTCCCCGCAGATATTATAAAGGAGTACCCGCATAAAGTGATCAACATTCACCCGGCGCTGCTGCCTAACTACGGGGGCAAGGGCATGTATGGCATGAACGTGCACCGTGCCGTGCATGAAAATAAGGATAAGGAAAGCGGCATTACCATACACTATGTAAATGAACATTACGATGAAGGCAATGTCATTTTACAGAAAGCCATAGCTGTTGAGGAATGCCTGAGCCCGGAAGAGGTGGCGCTAAAGGTTTTGAGCCTGGAGCATGAACATTTTCCGGAGGTTATTGAACAGCTTTTAAATAAGGAAGTATGAAAAACTTAATTTTAATATGCTTAGGACTATTGCTTTTCAGCTGTGATAAAAAAGAGCATAAGACCACACATGTACTGGCTCCCGAAAAGCATTTTAAAGACGCTTATAATGAAGGCCGCTGTGATACAGAATTTGATATTTTTTTCAAAAAATTCCAATCCGATAGCATTTTCCAAAGGCAGCACGTAAAATTCCCGCTTAAGAACACCTACCTAAACAGCGATGGCGATTACGAAGTAGTGAGAAAAGATATCACCATCTTAAATTACCGATTCCTCGATCTCACAAAAGACGTGGAAGCCGCAAAAGCAGAAAATGGTGCCTTTACCATCCATATCGAAAAACGAAAAGACTCGGTTTTTTACCAAACGAGGGGAATTGACAATGGCATTCATGCAGACATCAAATTCGCATTCATCGATGGTTGTTGGCATTTATAGCAATAGAGGATTCTTCAACATAACCGGATCAAGATATCAACAAATAAACCATATCAACATTGTCCCACACAGTCCACATATATACCGATGGCGCAGCCAAAGGAAACCCAGGCCCCGGCGGCTACGGCGTAGTCATGGAACAGGTGGGCACAGGCTACCGCAAGGAGTTTTACGAGGGCTTCCGGCTAACGACCAATAACCGCATGGAATTGCTGGCCGTGATCGTCGGGTTGGAAAAGCTCAGCAAGCCGGGGACAAGCGCATTGGTAGTGTCTGATTCCAAGTATGTGATCGATTCGATCACCAAAGGCTGGGTGCTCGGATGGGAAAAGAAAGGCTATGCGGGAAAAAAGAATCCCGACCTATGGAAACGCTTCCTGAAAATATACCGCCAGCACAAGGTAGATTTCAAATGGGTAAAAGGCCACAACAACCACCCGCAAAACGAGCGCTGCGACCAATTGGCAGTCATGGCGTCAATGCAACCGAAACTGAATGTGGATGCGTATTATGAAGCGGAGGGGAAGAAACTGACATGACAAGAAGTTCAACTATTCCGCTGATTGAACAAAATTGTGATGGTTCAATTTTCGCCCGTTGCTCCTGTAATTGTTTTTGTAGAAATAAAAATTAGTTTGGAACACGTTGTTGTATAAAACTCTGTTAAATCGGTCATAGGAAAGTGCGGAACAGGTCATTAGCCTTTTGTATAATGACAATAATTTAGGGAATACTTCCGGCTCGTTGTCAATATCCAGTCTAAGGCCAAAAAAGAACATGTCGTTTTGGTCGTCCTCGTGTTTCTGCAGGTCGAAGTAGGCAAAAACTTTCTTGTCATTATCCGAATGAAAAACTTCAACATCATTACTACCATGATATTTCTTACTGACTATGTGTTTGTCGAATGGTATCGCTAAAATTTCAAGCAATGCAGGTATTTCGGAGCCATCCAAATTAGTTTCCCACGAGCTGTTTTCATCCGGGAAAACCTCATAAAAACAACATGAAAAGTAGATCTCTAGATACTGCATAAGGTTAATTGTCATTAAAAATCCCACGAGAACGACCCAAAGATGATCGCTGTAAAAACAATGAGCACCACAACCTGTGCGATAATGTAACGCCCGATGGCCTGCTGCTTTTTGCGCTGCTTAATGGATTTGAAAACATTCAAAAAGGTAGGCGGTACTACGATCAGGGCAAGGTAGATGTAAAAGTTAGCCTGTGTAAACGTAAAACTGTCCTTTTCCAGTCCCCATACACGGATAGAAAACACGGGGTACAGGTGGTGCACGATGAATATCCATAAAACCTCGAGCAGCAATATTGCCCATCCACCGGCATAGTCAGTTTTAGCTACAGGCTTTTTTACTTCGGTTTCTTCAGGGTTTTCCATTTCCGTTTTTATGTTTCCCCAAAAATAAGCAAAAACCCGCTGCCAAGGTTTGTAAACCTGTAACTTTGAACTTTCCAACTTTGCGGCCTTCCAACTTTGCGACTTTGAAACTTTTGACTTTGCAACTAATATACTATCTTTGCGCCTTCAAAATCAAAACCTTTATGAACAAATTACTGATCGTTGGCACTGTTGCTTATGACGCTATTGAATCGCCATTCGGCAAAACGGATAAGATCCTTGGCGGGGCCGCAACCTATATCGGCCTTTCGGCTTCATTTTTCAAGGTGCAGTCGGCCATCGTGTCGGTGATCGGTGACGATTTTGACCAAAAGCACATCGACCTGCTGAAAAGCAAGAACATTGACCTTACCGGGCTTGAAACGGTAGCAGGCGGAAAGACGTTCTTTTGGAGCGGCCGCTACCACAACGACCTGAATTCGCGCGATACCTTGTCGACAGAGCTTAACGTACTGGCCGACTTCAATCCTATAGTACCGGAGCATTTTAAGGATGCCGATGTAGTAATGCTGGGCAACCTGCACCCTATTGTACAATCGGGCGTGCTGGACCAGATGACTGCCAAGCCAAAGCTTGTGGTGCTCGACACTATGAACTTTTGGATGGACTGTGCGCTGCCGGAACTGCTTGACGTAATGAAGCGTGTGGACGTAATAACGATAAACGACGAAGAGGCACGCCAGCTTTCGGGCGAATATTCGCTGGTTAAGGCGGCTGCCAAGATACACACCATGGGTCCAAAATATGTGGTCATCAAAAAAGGGGAGCACGGCGCTTTGCTGTTCAACGATAAGCAGGTGTTCTTTGCCCCGGCACTGCCGCTTGAGGAAGTGTTCGACCCAACGGGCGCAGGCGATACGTTTGCCGGAGGATTCGCGGGCTACATTGCCCAAAGCGAGAATGTATCATTCGAGAATATGAAGAATGGCATCATTTATGCCTCTAACCTTGCATCGTTCTGTGTAGAGAAATTTGGCACCGAACGAATGGAAACGCTACGGAAGGAGGAGGTCCAGGCACGCCTCCAACAGTTTAGATCGCTAACGCAGTTCGACATTGCGCTTGAAGAAGAAGAATAAAAGTAAAGGCCTCATTGTGGGCCTTTTTTTAATATGTAACTACACACAACAACAACTATGAGTGACGCTATCAAGCACGAATGCGGGATCGCAATGCTAAGGCTGCTAAAGCCTTTGGAATACTATAAGGAAAAATACGGCTCGGCTTTTTACGGCATACAAAAAATGTACCTGCTGATGGAAAAGCAGCACAACCGCGGCCAGGACGGCGCAGGATTTGCCAGCATCAAGATGGATGTAAAGCCCGGACAGCGCTACATTAGCCGGGTACGTTCGAACCATCAACAGCCCATACAGGACATTTTTGCGCAGATCAATGGGCGGATAAGCGAAGAGCTTGCCCTGCATCCGGAATACAATGATGATGTTGCCCTGCAAAAAGAACACCTTCCCTACATAGGCGAATTGTTCCTGGGCCACGTGCGCTACGGTACTTTTGGAAAGAACAGCATCGAGAGCGTACACCCGTTCCTGAGGCAGAACAACTGGATGCACCGCAACCTGATCGTGGCCGGCAACTTTAACATGACCAATGTAAGCCAGCTGTTCAACAATTTGGTTGAACTGGGCCAGCACCCTAAGGAACTTGCCGACACCGTGACCATCATGGAGAACATAGGCCATTTCCTTGACGATGAGGTAAGCGAGCTGTACCAAACCTGCAAAAATGAGGGTTACACGAAACAGGAGGCCTCGGCGATAATATCCGAAAGGCTTAATATTGCCCGAATACTAAAGCGCGCTTCAAAGCAATGGGATGGCGGCTTTGCCATGGCAGGATTATTAGGACACGGCGACAGCTTTGTATTCCGCGATCCGGCAGGCATACGCCCGGCATATTATTACCAGGACGACGAGATCGCCGTAGTGGCATCTGAAAGGCCGGTGATACAGACCGTATTTAACGTGCCTTTCGATAAAGTGCAGGAATTGGAGCCCGGTAATGCGATCATCATCAAGAAAGACGGTACTGTAAGCATGCAGGAGATCATCCCACCCGTTACAAAAAAAGCATGCTCGTTCGAGCGCATTTACTTCTCCCGCGGGAGCGATGCCGAAATATACAGGGAGCGCAAGGAACTTGGCAGGCTGGTATTGCCGCAGGTGCTGGAGGCAATTGACAATGATACCGATAATGCTGTTTTCTCCTACATCCCGAATACGGCAGAAACCTCATTCTTCGGGATGGTAGAGGCCGCGCAGGATTTCCTTAACGACAGGAAAAACACCGACATCCTGGAAAACAGGCATACCCTGAATGCCGAAACGCTGAAAGAACTACTTTCAGTAAAGATACGTACCGAGAAGATCGCCATAAAAGATGTAAAGCTGCGTACTTTTATTACTGAGGACAGCAGCCGCGACGACCTTGTAGAGCACGTATATGATGTGACCTATGGCGTGATAAAGCCCGAAGACAACCTGGTGATCATAGACGACTCTATTGTAAGAGGTACGACCTTGAAAAAAAGCATCATCAAAATGATGGACAGGCTAAACCCTAAGCGGATCGTAATCGTATCGTCGGCACCGCAGATACGCTACCCCGACTGTTACGGCATTGACATGGCCAAGCTGGAAGGGCTGGTGGCCTTCCGTGCCGCAGAGGAGCTGCTGAAGGAAAGGGGCATGGGCCACATCATTGAGGAGGTATACCAAAAGTCCAAAGCACAGGAAAACCTTCCCGACAATGAGGTGGTGAACTATGTGAGGGATTTCTATGCACCGTTCACCGATAAGGAAATATCTGATAAGATCGCCCAAATGCTGACGGAAGACCACATTAAAGCCGAAGTGAAGATCATCTTCCAGACGGTGGATAACCTGCATATAGCCTGCCCTAAGAATTTGGGAGACTGGTATTTCACTGGCGATTATCCAACACCGGGAGGCAACAGAGTGGTAAACAGGGCGTTCATTAATTATTACGAAGGTAATGATGCCCGTGCGTATTAAACCCTCACAAGCTAAAAATCTGCATTTCAACGAGTATATTGCGCATTTAGTCTAAACCGTTTGTGGGAATAAAACAAGCGCCGTATGTTTGCTCCAGAAAATAGCATTAGTAAATTTAATTTTACGGTATTTTTGGGGGCAGAAAAAGGGAAAACCATTCGTTTTCCCTTTTTTATTTTATTTGCTTTTTGTTTGTAGGAATCCTTCTTTATAGGTCAAAAGGTTAAAAATATAACATATGCATGCATTTCAACGATTTTAGCAGACATTTCATCAGATTTATTTTGCGGTAACAATATTCCTGCTTATGTTTGCTCCAGAAAATAGCATTAGTAAATTAATTTTACGGTATTTTTGGGGGCAAAAAAAGGGAAAACACATCGTTTTCCCTTTTTTATTTTATGCAGTTCCCTGCGATACAAATTCCCTATCTCTCTCCTCTATTAGAATTACGGCATTAGTTTTGCTGTCATTAATACATAGGTATAGCTATGGTTCTTGCCATTTAGCAATAAAAAACTATATTTGGATAAATTTATAAATCTATGAGATCAAGCAATCCATTTTTTAAAGACAGATCATTTACAGCAACGTCCCGCGTTTATGGAGCTGAGCAGGATGCCTACATTGTAAGCCGGAATGAGACCATGACGGTAAACGGTACTATTAATAGATCGATGTTCCTTTTTGCCATACTTGTTACCAGCGCTTTTTTTAGCGGATATTTAATGCTGTTCCAGGGTGTGCATCCGTATGCATTGATGGCGGGCGGTATTATAACAGCTTTGATAGTTGCATTGATAGCACGTTTCAAACCGGCCTATTCGGGCGTACTTGCACCGGCCTATGCCTTGTTCGAAGGGCTGTTCATAGGTGCTATTACACTAATATTCGAAGTAATGTACCCTGGCATTGCCATTAAAGCTTCGGGCGCGACATTAGTTACCTTCATGGTTTGCTTCCTGCTGTACAGGTTTGGCATTGTTAAAGTGACAGAACGGTTCAGGTCGGTGGTTATCGCATCAGTACTTGCCATTATGACCTATTATTTCATATCGTTCATTGTGACGTTAATTACCGGAACGCCATTGGTAGGGGTTTCCATGCAGGACAGTTCGTGGATGAGCATTGGCATCAGCGCGTTCGTATGTGTGGTAGCAGCGCTTAATCTGTTCCTTAATTTCGACATGATCGAACAGGGAGCGCAGCGCAGGCTTCCAAAGCACATGGAATGGTTTAGTGCAATGGGCCTGATGATGGCTGTTATATGGCTGTATTTAGAATTGCTTAGCCTGTTCGCCAAAATATCCGGAAGGGATTAATAGTAAGATATCCGATCTCGGATGTTCCTATTAGTATATAAATTAAGCCATCCACAAGGGTGGCTTTTTATTAATCCATTTTTTGATTAATGCATTATATAGCTATTTATTTAAGCGATGGCTTATTTTGAATTAATAAATAATTAGCCATGTCAATTTTTCATAATTATTTGTTAATTCAAAATATTGAAAATCATAATCCGTTAGTTTTATGACAATTAACCAAACCTTACTATGCAAGCCAAAAAACTATTTAAACAGGGGCTCCTGCTAATTTTAATGCTCTTTTCCCTAACTGGCTGTGACGAAGAGGCATTTGAATTCAACCGGAACAATGAAGAGACCATTACACGAAAGATCTCGCTGGAAGAACTGAAAAAAAGGCCGAAAGCTTACCAAAAGTTGCTGCAATATATGGAAAAGGCCGGCGCCGGCGATTCCCGTAAAAATGTGTATAATAGCAAATATGAATTTGCCGTTGATACGTCAGAGATCATCTATGTGGATAAGGGGGAATTATCATTCCTATACATTTGCGATATACCCGGATGATGACAAGGGTTATGTAGAAAACCTGTTCCTGCACCTACAGCCGGATGGCACCTACATGGCTTTCCTTGTACAGTATGATTTTAACGAGGATGACCTTGACAACCTTAAAAAAGGCAAAAACATGCCAAACCTGAGCGCGCAGACGGTATTTTATCCCCTGCCCGACTTTGACAGCGATGCTGTACTCCAGGGCCGCAGCTGCCTTATGTCATTTGTGGTAAACTGTACCTACCAGGTAACAGTAACCCAGACACCAAAAGAACAGGGTGACCTGGTGGGCTGCGACAGCCCCGACTGCCTGTATGACTACACTTATACCTATACCCTTATAGGCTGCACGTACAGCAGTACCGATTGTGGCGGCCTCATGACGACCGGACCGGTATATGACCGGTTCTCCGCTAATGGCGGCAGCGGGGGTGGCGGCCCTAAAATAGGGGAGCATCCTATAATAGGGATATCGGTTAGTGATGATGCAAAGCATATAAGGGAGTTGAACAGGATAAGCAACAGGACAGGGAACACGCCTAATCCGTTACGCGACTATATAGATAGCCTTAAGGCACAGCTGGGTACAGCGACCGAAGAAAATGGCATGGAGGTTCGCAAAGGACCTAACGGCACATATTACGAAATTGATCCAGTCGACAAAAACTTTGACTATGTTTCTTTTGCCGCGCCTATAATGAATACAGTTTTGTATTTGCACATACATCATAATTATACGTATATAGAAAACGGGGAAGACATATATATTGATCCCGTACCTAGCGGAGGGGACTTTTTTGGGTTCGCAAGGGCATTTGATATGTTAAGCGATACTAACTCACCCGACAAGGATAACCTCACATCAATAATAATCTCACGGAACGGATTGTATGCCATGAGGATTGACGACCCGCAAAAGGTAATTGATTTCTCCACTAATATATCTGAAAATGTAGATATGCAGAATGGGTTAGAAGAAGAGTTTTCTGAAAATGTTACTAAAAAGGGTAGAGCAGAAGCGAAGAACCAATGTAATGGATGCTCTACTGAAGAGTTAAAAGTACTGGAAGATATTGAAGTGGAAAAGGCTTTCATTAACCATATGAAAGATTATAATCAAAAATTTAGTACAGGTATAAAAGTATATAAAGGTACTTTAAATCCCGATACTGGTAACTACAGTTGGACAAAAATCATCGATTAATATTAAGATTATGAAAAAATATATTTGGATTGTTACTTTATTGACTTATGTAGGCTTATATTCTCAAGAAACAATAATTCCACTTGAGGAAAGATATACTAATGAGCTACCTTTTAGCAATCTTTACTTTAAAGATGTAACAGGGTACCTAAACAAATATATTGGAACGTGGGAACACAGTAGCAGTAGCGTTTACTTAAAAGTTAAATTCTACAAGATGCCACATGCCAAAGGAGGTTTTGGAACTTATGAGGATATATTTGAAGACGAGCTTCGTTCGTATATTTTGTATAAGGTATTGGAAAATGGTACTTGGATAACCAAGTATAATACATTTGCTGTAGCTCTTATTACAGATGATGATGCCAATTCACGATCAATTCGTGGCAACTTTAAGACTTATGACGATAAACTTAGTTTGAGCTACACTGAACCTACAACACATTGCAGAAGACGAAAAGCTGCTTCTTTAGACCTTAAAGTTTTTGATGAAAACGGGATAGGAAAATTAAAATGGGACAGGAAAATGCCAAGAAATAACCGTATTGGCGATGGCGTTTGCCCTGACGGGACCCTATGGGATGAATCTGATTTTATTATTCCAGCAAACATGATTTTGACTAAAGTAAATTAATCAAAGGCCATCTTCACCGATGGCTTTTTGTTTTTAAGGAATCCCTAATCTCATACTAAGATCAAAACTCAAATTTCAACTGTACCGCAACCGTCTTTGCGGGTTTACCGGTATCTGTTTCAGTATTGAGGTTGGAGAGCGATATCCCCAGCAGCCGCACAGAGTCCTTGGGCTTTTCCTGGTATAAAAGTTCTTTCACAGTTTCCAGGATAAGGCTTTTATCGGATATGAAATAAGGCAATGTCTTGCTCCGGGTTTGTACGGTAAAGTCGGAATACTTTATCTTAAGCGTAACGGTCTTGCCGGCGATCTTCTTTTTCCCAAGGCGGCGGTCAAGTTCATTAGCAATGTCGGTCAGCTTTTCCTCCATGAATACTTCTGATACCAGGTTCTCAAAAAAGGTATGTTCCGTCCCTACCGATTTGGCTATGCGGTTACTCTTCACCTCGCTGTTATGGATGCCCCGCACCACATAATAGTAGTAGCTCCCCGACTTCCCGAAATGCTCCGAGAGATATTCCTCTGTTTTTTCCTTCAGGTCTTTACCCGTGAAAATACCCAGTTGGTACATCCTTTCCTCAGTCACTTTGCCCACGCCGTAAAATTTACCGATAGGCAGGTTCTCCAGGAAGTCCGAAACCTCATCGGGGTTAACGGTCTTTTGTCCGTTAGGTTTGTTGTAATCACTGGCAACCTTTGCTATGAATTTATTGATGGAAATACCTGCAGAAGCTGTTAACCCCGTAACCTCAAAAATGCGCTTTCGTATCTCGGTGGCAATGAGCGTGGCGCTGGGGTTGCCTTTTTTGTTATGGGTAACGTCAAGGTACGCTTCGTCAAGCGACAGGGGTTCCACCTTATCTGTATACTCATGGAAAATTTGCCGTATCTGGCGCGAAACTTCGGTATACCTATCAAACCTCGGCTTGACGAATATAAGCTCAGGACACCTTTTTTTTGCCAAAAAACCGCTGATGGCACTGCGCACCCCAAACTTTCTGGCTTCATAGCTCGCCGCCGCCACTACCCCCCTGCTCGACCCTCCGCCCACGGCAATGGGCTTGCCCCGCAGTTCAGGGTTGTCCAGCTGCTCTACCGATGCATAGAACGCATCCATGTCTACGTGGATGATCTTACGTTGGTATATTTCCGGCAGCCCCTCTTCTTCCATACTGTAAAATTAGTTATTTTACGGCTAACGGAAATTATGGCTTTGGCTTTCCTAAGGCCGGAAAAAAGAATGACCCCGGCTTTCGCCTGAAATGCCTCCAGATGGACCTTGAAATGGGGCCAAGCTCGGAAAGCGGGATGGCACGCGAACGGAATGCCAGCCCCAATGAAAGCCCAAAGCTTACCAGGAAGTTCATCATGCCGATGATGCCTATTCCCACGACCCCCCATACTATCAGATCGGTCGCCACGTTCCAGTTGGCGCCGTAGAGCCCAAGTGCCAGATTTCCGGTAGCGAAAGTGATGTGGCGAACATCGATATCAAGTCCGAGGAATATTCCTATAGATGCCGTTGTACCCATGAACACGCCAAACCAGAAATTGGAGATTATGCCTGCCCATTTTTTTTCGTACAGCCCTGCCAGCTTTTTGGTTTTTACCCTGCCCAGGCTTTTTTTAAGCAGCGGGTGTTCCTGTATGCGGTAATACACATGCTCGTGCTTGTCGCGGTTGGCAACGCTTCCCGCAATAATGCCCGAAAGGAAAAGGTACACGCCCGCGATCCCGGCATGCAGCACCGCCAGTGAAT
Organism: Flavobacterium sp.; assembly: GCF_052437795.1. Lineage (GTDB taxonomy): Bacteria > Bacteroidota > Bacteroidia > Flavobacteriales > Flavobacteriaceae > Flavobacterium. The sequence continues at coordinate 51,730 of NZ_JBQVPA010000006.1, read as the reverse complement.
GTATGGGGCTTTGATCGGTGACCAGGCGGTACCATTTGGTCAAGGCGAGGTTATAATGGAAAATAAGGTCGATGAGCCAAACGCAGAGCAGCGCCATGCCAAACGTGGCGAACACATTGCCCACAAAAGCAATGAATTGTGACCGGAATACGCGTGCAAAGAACTCGGCAAAAGCGCGGTGCTTTTCGTCCTCGCCAACCTGGCTCTTGCGACCACTTTCCAGCGCACGCACCAGTGCCGATGCGGTCATGGCAGGCTGCTTTGTTGCCAGTGTAAACCCAAGCACATAGATCGTGATGAAACCTATAGAATAATTTAGGCTGTAAAAGAAGGCATGTCCAAAAGCGCTGGTATCCATTTTTGAAAGGAAAGCCTTCACGATGCACAACATCCCTACGATCATGCCCCCTCCTGCCGAAGCCCAAAACATCCTGGCATATTCCCGCCGGTCTTTTGTTATGTAATGCTCGCCCGTGTCGGCAGTATGTTGGGTTACCTCGTAAGATAAAAGTTGAGTGCTTTCGTTAATGAGCTTGCGAACATTATTCTTATCGCAGTTGTAGGCAATGATATTCATCCCCAGGGTTATGGAATCTTTCGTAGATTCCTTTTCATCCTCAATGGCCAGGATCGGCAACAGTACCCCAAGCCTCTCCAGTTGTTGGCGGATGCGCAGCAGGCTTTGGTTCACCCTAATGGAGATACCATATTTTTCGCTGTTGCGAAAAGCCGCCCGCACATAGTCTTCGCACTGGTGAAGCAGTATGAGCATTTGCCTGTAGCCGATGTCATCGGGCGAAATATAATTACGGCTTTCCGCAAACAACTTTTCCGACAGCAATGCGAACTCTTTTTGAATGGCTAGGAACGGGCTTTCAAGCCCTTCATACTCCGGCACCATGTTTATTACTTCACTTTCCAGCGCGCGCCCTGCGATACGGTGCACCAGTACTTCCATGGCATACAGCAATTCGGACAACGGGCTTTTGGCTTCGGCCGAAACATAAAGCGAGCGGAACTTCATCAGTATATAAAATTCCTCTAATTGAGTATACGGAATAGAATTTAGCCAAACAGGGTCGGTCTTTTGGTAAAACACCTGGTTGAGCACATATTCAAGCGTGTCCTTTTGCGGCTGGTCGGGTATCAGCTTTGCAAAAAGGCGTTTCCTTACCTCCGACAGGAAAACGGCATCTGCCAATATCCCCGCGTCGGTAAGGATCCTGCTGAATCTTTTGTCCTTCAATATCCCTTTCAGGTAAAGCGAAAGTCCCGTACAGTAGCGCGGGTTATCCCTCAGCACTTGCAAAAGGCTTTCAATACTGGTCCCGCCCGTTCTCTTCAGGTCCTTTGGACGGAAAAGGTCAACAAGTTCGGCAAGGAGGTCTACCTCGTCGGCCTTGTACTCCCACAGGCTGTTCTCATCAAAATTCAATTTGAAGAATTCCTCAACTGTACTATTCGGTTTGGCCTTCCAGAATTTCATTGAAAAGTAAGGTTAGAACGTAAATTTACAAATCCAATCCAAATGCATTGCACGTTCGCCTTACTTTATACAAACGTTAGCATTTCAATAAATGGATTTCAAGCCCAATTCCGTACCTTGCCATTACAATTTACCATTACCATGATCGAGACCGAACGCAAGTTCCTCGTGCTTTCCGATGCCTTTAAGAAGGAAGCGCATACGCAAAAACGCATTACCCAGGGATACCTCAATTCGCACCCGGAACGCACGGTACGCATACGCGTTAAGGGCGATGCCGGTTACCTGACCATAAAGGGAAAAAGCAATAACTCCGGCACCAGCCGCATGGAGTGGGAAAAGGAAATATCGGTCGCAGATGCCGGACAGCTGCTGCCATTGTGCGAGAACGGCACGATCGATAAAGTACGCTATGAAGTTGATCGCGGAAAACACACGTTTGAAATAGATGAGTTCTTTGGCGAGAATACCGGACTCATCATTGCCGAAGTAGAACTTGCCGATGAGAACGAAGACTACGAAAGACCGGAATGGCTGGGTACCGAAGTTACAGGGGACGAACGCTATTATAACGCTTACCTGAGCAACCATCCATACAATACATGGAAGAAATAAAGCCATACGACCTCATTATAGTGGGCGGCGGGCCCATCGGCATGGCGTGCGGTGTTGCCGCGCAGCGCAAGGGCCTCAATTACCTCATCCTCGAAAAAGGCGCACTGGTCAACAGCCTCTTCAATTACCCGCTGTACATGACCTTTTTCTCGACCGCCGAAAGGCTTGAGATAGGAAATGTGCCCTTCAGCTGCATCGCACCAAAGCCCGGAAGGCAGGAGGCATTGGAATATTACCGCAATGTGCAACGGCTTTTCGACCTCAACATCAACCTGTTCGAAGCCGTTATATCGATCAATAAGCAGCAGTCGGGGCAATTCATAGTCCATTCGTCAAAAGGCTGGTACAGGGCTAAAAATGTGGTTATTGCCACGGGTTTTTATGACATTCCCATTACCATCGCTGTGCCTGGCGAAAACCTGCCGCACGTGCGCCATTATTACAAGGAAGCACATGAGTATGCATTTAGGAAAGTAGTAGTGATCGGGGCCAACAATTCGTCGGTAGATGCCGCCTTGGAATGCTACCGCAAAGGAGCAGATGTAACTATGGTGATCCGCAAGGGAGAGATCAACCCAAGGGTAAAATACTGGGTAAAGCCCGATGTGGAGAACCGCATTGCCGAGGGCACCATCAAGGCCTATTTCTATTCGTGGGTGACAGAGATACGGGAAGACGGAGTGGATATCTTCACACCCGACGGAAAAGTGACCCTTGAGGCCGACTTTGTGCTTGCCCTTACCGGATACCGCCCTGATATTGAGTTTTTTAAAAAATGCGGCATCGCAATAAGTGACGATGCGCTATGCACCCCGCAGTACGATCCAGAGACCATGGAGACCAACATACCGGGACTATATCTTGCCGGTGTGGTGTGTGGCGGCATGGAAACACACAAATGGTTTATTGAGAACTCAAGAGTGCACGCGGAGTTGATCATGACCAATATCATGGAATAGTTCCACAGTACATTCCCGTATTATCAAGTGAAGCTGATCCACATCCCTTACCAGGGCTGGGGAGAGCTTAAAACAAGCTAAGCTGTTCCCCTTTTGTACCATCAAATAAGTCCGTACGCAGACGGAATATCTCATCCTTGTCGTGCGAAAAATATTTTTGGCGGCCCACCCTAAAGGTAGTGTGTATCATCTCCGCGATATTCCCTTCGCCCGTGCGCCGCTTGTACACCTTCTTTTCACCCAGCTTGCCCCCGTGCATGGAGGCGATCTGGTGCAGCACCTTGTCTTTCCTGTCAGGATAATGTTGTTCCAGCCATTCTATGAATACAGGCTCAACCGTATCGTTTAACCGCACCAAAGTGTACCCAAAACTGTGCGCGCCTTTTTCGGCAATGGCCTTCAGCGTGGGAAGTATTTCCATGCTGTTTAGCCCCGGGATGATGGGTGCGACCATGATATTGACGGGTATGCCATTTTGCGAAAGCGTTTCTATCGCCTGCAATTTTGTATTGACGGATGATGTGCGTGGTTCGAGCACACGGCGCAGTTCTTCATTGGTGGTTGGAATGCTAAGGGAAACCGTTACCAATTTTTTTTCGGCAAGCTGTGTTAGGATGTCGAGGTCGCGGGTCACGAGGGCATTCTTGGTCAGGATGTTCACAGGGTGGCGGTAGTCCAGGAAAGTCTGCAATATCCTGCGTGTTATCTGAAGTTTGCGTTCAATGGGCTGGTAGCAGTCGGTATTGCCTGATAGCAATATCGATTCCGGTTTATATCCCCTCCTTTTGAAAAATCGCTCCAACAATTCCGGTGCATTTTTCTTGACCATTATTTTCCGCTCAAAATCGATGCCCGCGCTGTAGCCCCAGTATTCATGGGTAGGGCGGGCAAAGCAATAAGCACATCCGTGCTCACAGCCCTGGTAAGGGTTCATGGAATAGGCCATGGAGAGATCGGGGCTTTTTACCGGATTTACAATGGTTTTGGGGAATACCTCAATAAATTCGGTTTTGGCGATCTGCTCCTCATAGTCATCCTGGTAAATGCTGGCCTCATACCTGTTCTTTATAAAATGGTTGTGCACATTGCTTACCGCTCCCTGCCCCCTGATCTTTTCCGGTTTCATCGTTCCTTCACTTTGCGTAAAGGTAAAAATTACTATTAGATTATTTTCTTATATAATAGTAAAATTATCAACATAAAAAATCTGGCGAAGAAGAATAATTGCCTGGCCCTAAAATGAAACGCTTATGAATACCCCGAATATGAATTTACTGAGTTATTTCAAGCTTGTACCCTTTGCCGCGTATCACTAGAATATTAATATTGGGGTCAGGTTCCAGTTTCTTCCTGAGTTTTGAAATGAACATGTCCAGGCTACGGCCGACCACCACGCCTTCATCTTCCCATATTTCTTTTTGAAGGCGGCTTCGCTCTATTGCCTGGTTGGGAGACTGTGCAAAAATGAGCAACAGGCGGGTTTCTGTGCCGGTAAGGTCCGTGGTTGTTCCATTTATTACCAGCTTGCGATTCTTAGGGTCAAATGATGCGGCTCCTAAAGCCAGCACATCGGTATGTTGTGCTCCCGGCGAGGCTTTGCCGGGTTTGATCGACCTGAAGATCAGGAATCCCGCGAAAGCTAAAAACGGCAGGCTCCCCAAAAGATATCCATTCTTTGCTGTGTTGATACCCCCGGAACTAAATTTTACACTGATGGTATAACATCCTTTTGGCTGCAGCCTTCCCCTACAGGCTACAATGTCGTCCTTCTTATCTTTAGATATGGCATATCCGTAAACCACACCGGTGCTGCCGCAATTATGTACATTAACTACATAGTCGCTTGCCACGGGATCTTTGGCCAACACCCGGCCTGTGATATTTAGAAGTGTGTCCGGCATGAATGCGAACTCCTTTTCGAACGCTATCCGGTATTCGTTCCCGGCTATCTTCTCTACCGGAAGCACCCTGGATGTACTGTCGCCTGATCGCAGGAGCAATTCATGCCCAACTTTGCGAAGCAAAACCTCCCTCCTATCACCATTAAGATCATCGCCGCCGGACATACTGAAAGCCACGCAGGCGAATGCGATAAGCAAGAGTACCATCACAACGGGCATGGAGCGCCGCTTGCCGGAAAAGAGGTCTCGGACATCAAACATACTGTATGCGTTTTATTTACAAAGTTTACATTTTTATTTACAATCCATATCCCTCAAGCCCGAAAATATGAAGATAATTTTGCTGTACCAACTTTTCGCGGGTGATCATACTGGCCAATTGACCCCGCAATGATACAAAGGTCAGAATTCAGCATCCTGAAGACCGGCTTTGCTAACAACTATGTTTTAATTTAAAATTTTAAAAAATGAAAAGATCGATCGTATTTATTCCAGTCTTTGCCCTGGGGATGTTCTTAGTGAATTCCTTTGCCCAAAAAGCATCCCGAACGGAAGAAACAATAAGCTATGCCACCAAAGCGAAGAGTAAAAACCCCGGTGCTGCCAACATCATATTAAGATCTCCCGACGGTGGGAAGACATGGCAGGACATTAGCGGGACAATGCCAACAGCTGAACAGCCTGTCAGTTTTTTCGTGGGAGGAACGGACATGTACCTGCATGTAAATAATGCCATGTACCATAGTAAAAGCGATCTTATTACCCCTGTTTGGAAAAAAACAGATGTACCAGAACTGAAAGGTGCCTATTCATCACCCCCTACTTCCATTGCCTTCAGCCGCTCAGGGATAGTGGCATACAACTATAACGGGCAAATGTATCAAAAGGCGCCCACCACGGAAGCCTGGCATCCGGTGCATACAAATTTCAAAAAATATTCGATGCGCTCTGTTTTTGAAACATCCGACGGAACGCTGCTGGCCGGTTATGACAGTTATGGGCTTTACAGATCGGTCGACGATGGAAAGAACTGGAAAAAGGTGTATGAGAATGGACTGGTAACCGATATCACAGAGTCTGGCGGGGTGATCCTTGCAGCAGGCAGTGGCGGCATCCTGCGATCAGTAGATAACGGAGAACACTGGCAAGTGGTGGTCAGCGAAGGCGGCGTGGGCATAGCTGTAGAGAACATCAGGGAAGGGTTTGCCGCCATAGCCTATAACACCGCGACCGGTTCGAGAATGGTCCTTATTTCGCAGGACTACGGAAAAACATGGCAGTCCATTGAAAAAGGTTTGCCTCCGTGTTCGTCTATCTCGTCGATAATTCAAATGGGCAGCTACTTGGTATGCGGCCATCCCGATGGCATATTCCTCTCAGCAGATATGGGTAAAACGTGGAGCAGGGTTCATCCCGGCATTAAAGAAGGCGTATTCACGATATATGCCGCCAGTAATGCATTGTATGCCGTGGCAGGTAATACGGGATGTTAGTCCAAGACCACAAGCTTCAAAGGGGTTTGTATAATACAAAGGCAAAACCGCCCGGTACATTGCTGCAACGGGCGGTCTACATAAAACAAACAATTAATTCTAAAATAATCGGAAAGTTCCCAATTATGCTGTTAGCGCCATCCGCCCCCCAGGGCTTTGTATATATTAATGATGGCGAGGTATTGCTGGTACCGGTTGTCGATAAGCTGAAGTTCGCTGTTCAGGGCATTGTCCTTGGCGGTAAGCACCTCAAGGTAGTTGGCAAGGCCGTAGGTAAGCAACTCATCGGAATAATCTGCCGCCTTGGTTAAGGCATCTACCTGTTTTTCCCTTATCGAGATCTTACGTGTCTCATTATTGTAGTCGGCAAGCGCATCATTCACTTCCTTACTTGCATTTACGAGTGCCTGCTCAAACCTCACATAGGCTTGCTCCTGCTGTGCTTTTGCGATCTCATGGCGTGTACGGATCTGCCTTCCATTGAATATGGGTGCCGTAAGCCCTGATACGATGTTCGCGAAAAGTGAGTTGGTACTGAACCAGTCCTTCAGCTCAATACTCTGTAAACCACCCGTACCGGTTATCCTGAATTGCGGGTAAAAGTTGGCGCGGGCTACATTGGTCAGCTCAAATGCATTGACAAAACCAAATTCGGCAGCTACAACATCAGGCCTGTTCCTGAGGAGTTGTGTAGAAAGCCCAAGCTTTATCTCAGGGTTCAGTTCCTGCATATCAAATGTGCTTCGCTCTACTTTGCGTGCCGGTTCGCCCATCTGTATGCTCAGGGCATTTTCTAAAAGTACGATGCCGTTCCTCAGGTCTTCAATAATAAGCTCAGTGGCATATTTCTGCGCTTCGGTCTGCTTCACGCCTACCTCGGTCACATTGCCCGCATCCTTCAATGCTATAATGGCCTCTACGCTTTGGTTACGGTTTACCAGGGTCGACTCGGCCACCTTCAGCTGCGCGTCCAGCGAAAGCAGTTGGTAGTACAGTGCCGCAATATTAGTAATTACCTGCGTTTTCACAGCCTGGTTGGCGGCAATGGTCTGCATGTAGGCTGCGGCAAAAGCTCTTTTGTTACTGCGTATCTTTCCCCATATATCGGCTTCCCAGCCCAATGTTGCAGTAAGCTGGTACTGGTCTACATTGGTCGCTCCGCCACTTTGGCTGATGATGCGCCCAAACTGCGTGTTCTTCGACAGTTCCTGGTGCGTCCAGTCGGCACCCAGGCTAAGGGTAGGAAAATAGCCTGCCTTGCCCTGCTTCAGGCTTGCTTCGGCAGCTATAATATTCTGCATCGCGATCCTGATGTCAAAGTTATTCTGCAGGCCTTTTTTAATGTGCCCCTGCAATACGGGGTCGGTAAAGATCTTGTCCCATGACACGTCCGCCACCGATGTGGTATCGTTAGATACTATTTCTGTACGGTACAGGTTCTCGGCCTTTATGTCGGGCTTCCTGTATTCCTTTGCCGCAAAACACGATTGCAACAGCAGCCCGCCTAAGGACATGATCAATATTCTATATATTGTGCGTTTCATTTTTTTCGGTTTTCTCGCTGAGTTAATTTAACCACATAGGCACATAGGTTTAATTTGTTCGCAGTAGTTTCAAATTAGCGGCACAAAGGCTGAAGCTTGCTCCAGCTGTGTGAGCTCATGTTGATCTCCTGTTCCTTTGACTATAGATCCTATGTTCCTATGTGGTTAAAATATTTTAGACAGTTGATTATTCTTCAGTGTTTTCGTGTGCTGCTTCCCGGGCTACGCGCTTTGCTGTCATTTTTTCCTGCAGGCTTTGGAATATTACGAACAGTACCGGGACAACAAATACCCCGAACAGCGTTCCTATAAGCATCCCGCCCACAGCGCCCATACCTATCGAGCGGTTACCTACAGCACCCACACCTCCGGCGAACGCCAATGGCATCAATCCAAAGATGAATGCGAACGATGTCATGAGGATAGGCCTCAAACGTGCCCTTGCACCTTCGATAGCAGCTTCCATGAGCTCCATACCGTGCTTACGCCGCTGTATGGCAAATTCTACGATAAGGATGGCATTTTTCGCCAAAAGTCCAATGAGCATGATGAGCGCCACCTGGAAGTAGATGTTATTCTCCAGTCCCGCCAGCTTCACGAAACCTATCGCCCCGGCAATACCTACCGGCAGCGACAACAGTACTGCCAGTGGCACCACATAACTTTCGTACTGTGCGCTTAGCAGGAAGTACACGAATACAAGGCTCAGCAGGAACACGCCTATCGCCTGGTTGCCCGCTATGATCTCCTCACGTGTCATCCCCGAGAATTCGTAGGTATAGGATTTCGGCAAATGCTGGGCTGCGACCTCTTCGATGGCCTTGATGGCATCGCCCGAGCTGAAGCCCGGCTTCGACTTACCGTTCACGTTCACCGCCTTAAGCATATTGAAACGCGATACGGCTTCCGGTCCATAAATCTTCTTAAAATCGATGAACTGGCTTATCGCGACCATTTTACCTTCGGCATTGCGTACGTAGATGCTGTTGATGGATCTTTCTGTAGCCCGTGCTTCAGGCTTGGCCTGTATCATCACGCGGAACTGCTTACCGAATCGGTTAAAGTCAGTAGTGTATAATCCGCCATAATAGCCCTGCATGGTGTTGAAAATGTCGCTTACCGATACGCCCGCATCCTTCGCCCTTTCCACATTAATGTCCATCTGGTACTGCGGGAATCCCGGGTTAAAGTTGGTAATGGCATACTGTATCTCCGGACGCTGCATCAGCGCGCCAAGGAACTCATTGCTCACCTTGCTCACAGTTGCCCAGTCGTCATCGCCCTTATCCTGTATCTTGAACTCGAAACCGTCTGCCGTACCGAAGCCCTGCACCGATGGCGGCGTGAAGAAGAGTATCTTGGCATCCTTAATGCCTGCGGTACGCCCAAAAAGTTCACCTACCACGGCATCCACATGCTGGTTGGCCTCTTTACGGTCCTTCCAGTCCTTCAGCTTCATGATGGTAAAAGCATACGAACCACCATTGACCCTGTTAAGGAGGCTAAAGCCAACTACGCTCATCCTGGCCTCAACGATAGGCATCGAAACGATTATCGAGTCAAGCTGGTTTACAGCTTCCTGCGTTTTCTCAAGTGTCGTACCCGGAGGCATGGTCAGGTCGACCATGATGATACCCCTATCCTCATTCGGGATGAACCCTGCCGGCGTAGTGCTGAACAGCAGCCATGTGATCCCCGTGAATACCAGCAAGGCAATAACGGTTATCCATTTTTTCCTGCCGAGGAATTTCAATGAGCTTGTATATTTATTGTTCATCGAATCGAAACCGGCGTTGAAGGCGGTAAAGAAACGGTCTTTCAGGTTCTTCTTTTTATGCTCCCCTTCATGCTCATGGTCGTGGGGCTTGAGCAACAATGCACAAAGTGCAGGGGAAAGCGTTAAGGCATTTACCGCTGAGATAAGGATGGCTACCGCAAGGGTAATGGCGAACTGCTGGTAGAACACACCCGACGGCCCCTGAAGGAACGACACCGGAATGAACACCGCCGCCATAACCAATGTTATCGAAACGATGGCACCCGTGATCTCGCTCATGGCAGATAGTGTTGCCTTGCGGGGCGAGCGTTCGCCCTCGTCCAGTTTGGCGTGTACGGCCTCGACGACTACGATGGCATCATCCACCACGATACCAATGGCCAGCACCAATGCGAACAGCGTAAGCAGGTTGATGGAGAAGCCAAAGATGTTGAGGAAGAAGAACGTACCTACAATCGCCACCGGAACCGCGATGGCAGGGATGAGCGTGGAACGCAGGTCCTGCAGGAACAGGAACACCACGATGAATACCAGTACGAAGGCCTCGATCAGCGTAGAGACCACTTTTTCTATCGAAGCATCAAGGAACGATTTGGTATTGAACGGTATTACGTAGTCAATGCCTTCAGGGAAGCTTGATTTGCTTTCCTCCATGATAGTCATCACTTCTTTGATGATGTCGTTGGCATTGGAACCCGATGCCTGGAATATACCCATAGCCACACCGTTGTTGCCCATACCGAAGTTCTTCTGCGCGTAGTTGAAAGCGCCCAGCTCAATATTGGCAACATCCTTCAGCTTAAGGAAATTCCCATTGCCTGTAGATTTGATAACGATGTTCTCGTATTCCTCCACTTTAGAAAGGCGGCCTTTGTATTTTATCACATATTCGTAAACGCCTTCGGCATTCTCCCCGAATTTACCCGGGGCAGCCTCTACGTTCTGTTCCTGCAACGCGGCTTGTATGTCTTTTGGGGCAATGTTATAAGCGGCCATTTTTTCGGGGTCGATCCATATACGCATCGAGTAGTCCTTACCGCCAAATACGTTCACCTGGCCAACACCCTTAACCCTTTGCAGTTTCGGCACAAGGTTGATCTTGGCGAAGTTCTGCACGAAGGTCCCGTCATAATCCTTGTTGGTCGAATATAGCGACAGGAACATCAGCGCGCTGGTCTGGCTCTTTACGGTAGTTACACCTGTTTGTACAACAGCAGCTGGGAGCTTGCTCGTGGCACGCGACACACGGTTCTGCACGTTTACCGCGGCAATGTCGGGGTTAACGCCCAATTCGAAAAATACGCTAATTGTGGCAGTACCGTCGTTGGCAGCGGTAGAGGTCATGTAGGTCATGTTCTCCACCCCGTTGATCTCTTCTTCCAGCGGAATTACCACGGAGTTAAGTACGGTGGTAGCATTGGCCCCGGTATATGTCGCGGTGACCTGTACGGTTGGCGGGGCGATCTCAGGGTACTGCTCCACCGGCAGCGACATGAGGCCCAGTACACCCAATATGGTTATCAATATCGAAATTACGGTACTCAGTACCGGCCTTTCTATAAATACTTTTAGCATCTCAGGTTATTTCTTTGTAACGGTTGTTGTTTTGGTTTCGGTCTTGCTCGTGGCAAGGGTATCGGCTTTAGGGGCCGGAGCATCTTCGGCTTTAGCCGGCTGCGGTACTATCGCCATGCCATCCTTCAGCTTCGATGCGCCTTCGGTCACGATGGTCTCGCCCACTTCAAGGCCTTCGCTTACAATGTAATTAAGCCCCGCCGTGCCTTTGGTCGTAATGATCTTAGACTTCACGGTATTATCTTTGTTCACCACATAGATCATCTGCTTGCCCTGCATATCGAACACGGCCATCTGGGGCACCAGTATCACATCCTTCTGTTCGATCGGTATGCGTACTATACCCTTGCTTCCACTCCTCAATATCGCCTGTGGGTTTGGGAAATCTGCCCTGAACTGCGAAGTACCGGTAGCTTCATCAGCCAGTCCGTTCACCGTTTGCAGCCTGCCTTTTTGCTCATACTCGCTGCCGTCAACCAAGAGCAGGCTTACAGCCGGGGCATTCTTCAGTTTTTCCTGAAGGGTGGCACCGTTAAACCTCCTGCTGAAATCGATAAGCTGCTTTTCGTTCATCGAAAAATAAGCACGCATCCCTTTAGTGTCAGACACTGTTGTCAGCGGCTGTTCGTTGGTGGCGCTTACCAGGCTTCCTTCTTTATACGGAAGGCTCCCTATAACGCCGTTTACCGGAGATGTTATGGTGCCAAAGCCAATGTTGGCAGCAACACCGCTGTAGGCTGCTTTGGCCTGTGCCAGCCTTGCTTTTGCGGTTTCCAGCTGTACGCTGGAAATTATCTTGCGGTCCACCAGCGGCTTCAGCCTGTCAACCTCTACCTGTGCGGCAGTGACATTGGCTTTTGCGGCAGCAGCATCCTGGTTCAGGGTTTGGGTTTCCAGCTTAAAGAGCAGCTGGCCCTTGCGTACCTGTTGGCCTTCGTCTACATATATCTTCTGGATGAACCCGTTCACTTTCGGACGTATCTCTACATTTTGCTGCCCTTCGAGGTTGGCGGTATATTCTTCAAACACCAGTGCGTCCTGCTTAACTATCGCCTGTACCGGGAACGGCATTGGCGGTGGGGCAGCCTGTGCGGCCTGGTCTTCTTTTTTGCCGCACGATATTATCATGAGTAAGGCGGCCAACGCGCCTGCTAAGGATCTTTTTTTCATGGGGTAACTATTTGTTTTTTGGATTGATGATCATTTGTTATTGTTCTCTATTTCTTTAAACTTGTTGATGGTATTGGTAAGCAGCTCCTCCATCTGTAAAATGTGCTCTTTATACGCCTTCGTTTTCTCAAGGTCCCCTTTTTCGGCTACGCACATCGCAGTCTTTTCGCGGTAGGCCAGCATACGGTCCACTATCATTTTTTCAAACTCGATCATCTTCATGTAATTGCTAAAGCGCTCGCTGAAGGGAGATGGCTTAAAATATTTTTTACGGTCGCCCGGCAGTGTGTAGTAGGTGATCTTTCCGAGGCTAAGCAGCAGGTTCACATTCGTTGACACCGAACTCTTACTTGCGGCCATTCTTTCTACAAGGTCTTCAAAGGTTATCCCCTTTCCGCAGGCATCTAATATGATGGTGGCAAAAATACGTGCCCCAAGGGGCGGCATATGGTGAAACTTTTCGAAATGGATGCCAAACATCTCTATCAACTCTTCCTTCTCTTTCTGGGTGTCGGACATTTATTAAAAATTTTTGGCAAAGATAAAACTTAGTTCGTTACGAGCCGAACCAACCGAACTGAAATTTGCGTTAAAAATTTGTTAAGAAAAAGATGATGCTTTTTAATTCGATGTAAGATCGAAAGGCGATCTTGGTACCAGCGAGCCCGAAAGGGCTGGCAGAAGCGGGGAGAACTTTGCAACAGGAAGAGTAGTCTTAAAAAAAATACTTACGTTTATACCGCAAAAAAACCAAATGTTCTCACTTCTATACAATGGAGCTTAGTGTCGGTGGCAACGAAAAATTAGGCATATAAAAGTATTTGGCAAAAAATTATTGATCATGAAGTTTAAAACTTATCAATTTATGAAGAAGATATTTATCTTACTACTTATTTCTTTCACGGCGTGTACATCAAAAGAAGAAATTTACACACAAAAAGAAAAAGAGACCCTTAGGAGGGAAAATTTAAAGGCTCAAGCTCTAAAAAGTGGTGATGATTTCATGTATGGAAGCTATCTTGAATCTGCACAAAATGCAGATATAAAATATGAACAACTATCTGTATCACTTATTATGAACCATAAGTTCGATAATCAGCGATCATATTATGAAATTTATAGATCTATGGTTGAATTAAATAATAATTTTAAGTATGAAATAAGAAAGTTGGCTAATTTAAATGCACCTGATAAAGAATTTGCTATGTCATACCTAGTTAAGGGCGCCAAAAAAAATGATATTGATTGCCAAGCTGAATTAGAAAAAATTTACCGAAATGGCTATGGCGTAAAGATCGATCTAAAACGATCAGATAGTTTGTATAGCTTATTAGAAAAAAATGAAGGGATAGGTCACTTTTATGTCAGGCATAAACACAATAAGTCCAAGGTCGACGAGATAGGTGGTTAAACACTCCAACCATTACAGCCTTTGTCTACTTACATCGAATCAGATCACTTCGCTATCTCCAGCGTAACCTTTAAATTCCCATGGTTTTTATTGTCAGTAATGTCCATAAAAGCTTTTTTGGAAAGGTCGATATCCTTTCCTGCAGAGAATGGACCACGGTCGTTGATAATCACAACGACTGATCTGCCATTGGCTTTGTTGGTCACTTTTACTTTCGTGCCAAAGGCTAGTTTCTTGTGTGCTGCGGTATATTTGCTGTTACTGAATTTCTCGCCGCTTGCTGTTTTATTGCCGTTGAACTTATCGGCATAATAGCAGGCAACGGCATTTTTATCATATATGCCAAATGCACCTTTAGACGATGAACATCCAACAGCAATGACTGTAAAAATAAGCAGTACGGCGATCCTTTTGGCCATAGGGGATTATTTTTCCTTATCGATGATCTCCATTTTCACTTTGAACGAGCCGCATCCTTTGTTTGATGCGATCTCCATAAAGGCGGTCTTGGTAAGGTCGATCTCGAGTTTTTTGCTGAAAGGCCCACGGTCATTCACCTTAACATCTACGAACTTACCGTTTGATTCGTTGGTAACGCGCACCATGGTCCCGAAAGGGAGCTTCATGTGGGCAGCAGTATAGTGCTTGTTGTGGAAACGTTCGCCACTGCTGGTTTTCCTGCCATTGAACTTGTCGGCATAGTAAGTAGCCAACGCGCTCTTTTTATACAGGGTAAGCTTTGGGGTTTCCGGTTTTTCGGCAACAGCCGCTTCGGTCGTATCTGCCACAGTAATGGCAGCAACAGGTTTTTCAATTTTTCTTACGGCAACAGTTTCAGTAGTTGCGAAGCCAGTTATTATTATAAATAATAAAGCGGCACTGAAAATAAGACTACTATTCTTCATAATAAGTTTATTTTGGTCCTTTATTAAACAAATAATATGCCACGGATAAAAAAAGCCCACTGAGGGCTTCGTAGGGTTAGCTTAATCGAACCATTGTCCGTATGGTATCCTGCTTAAAAGCAGCACTAATCCTATAGCATATAATATTCCGATACTCTTGAATTTTTTAGCAGATTCCTCTGTCTTTTTGTGCTTCGACCATCCTATCGTGATAAGGGTAATCGCTATCAGGTTTACAAGCGGGTGCTCTACAATCAGCAAACGCAGGCTACTGTCTTTCATCACTGTTCCCATACCGGCAGATCTGGCGATAGCCATTGCGGGGGAAACAAAGATCAATACTAGTCCTATTACAAATTGTACGTGCGTGAATACCATGGCGATCATGGATATCTGCCTGTCTTTTGGTGTAAAAGCCCTCTTGGATGAAAGGCCCGAAAAGGCATTAAGGATGGCAATGACCAGCAATACTAAAACCGCGTATGCCCAATAAGAATGGAGGCCCAAAACACCTTCGTACATAGTTTTTCTAATTTTTAGGAAAAGCAAATATAACACATTACGTACGAAAGTCAACCCAAAATCCCCTGTTAATTAGTTGTTAACAGAGGATTATTGGCTGTGTGTAAGATGTTTAATGCTCGAATTTAACTTCAAACCATAAACAAAAATCCCTGTGATCGCAATGAACCACAGGGATTTTTAAAAGTCTGTGCGGGCTAAATTATTTACCTAAAAAAGTTTTCAACAATAGCGTCGTTGAACCGTCATGCTGTTTTACTTCCCCGGTGTTTATCTCGTCGAGGATAGAGTTAGCTAATTGCTTCCCAAGTTCCACGCCCCACTGGTCATAGCTAAAAATATTCCAAATAACGCCCTGTACGAATATCTTGTGCTCATACAAAGCTACTAGCGCACCAAGCGTCTTTGGTGTAAGCTTTTTGATGAGGAATGTATTGGTCGGCTTGTTGCCTGCGAATACTTTGAACGGAAGCAAATAAGCCGCTTTGTCACCCGTTACGCCCTGTTTTTCAAACTCGTCTTTTACCTGAGTTTCGGTTTTGCCGTTAAGCAATGCCTCGGTCTGGGCAAAGAAGTTCGACATCAGCTTATCATGATGGTCTTTGTTGCCGTGAAGCGGTTCAATGAACCCAATAAAATCCGTCGGGATAAGTTTGGTCCCCTGATGGATCAATTGGAAAAAGGCATGCTGCGAATTGGTACCCGGCTCACCCCAGATGATGGTCCCCGTTTGGTAATTCACCGGATCCCCGTCGCGGCCAACGCTCTTGCCGTTACTCTCCATAATACCCTGTTGCAGGTAGGGAGCCAGCTTTTCAAGGTATTGGGTATACGGTATCAGCGCTTCACTTTCGGCACCGAAGAAATTGTTGTACCAAATGCTAAGCAATGCCAGCACCACAGGGAGGTTCTTATCATGATCGGCCGTACGGAAATGCTCATCCATTTCGTTGGCGCCCTTCAGCAGGTCGTCAAAATTATCAAAGCCTACCGCCAGCGCAATTGTCAGGCCCACCGCGCTCCATAGCGAGAAACGCCCGCCAACCCAGTCCCACATCGGGAAGATATTAGCTTCGGCAATGCCAAATTCCGTTACCTTTTTGATGTTGGTCGATACGGCCACAAAATGCTTCGCCACATCTTCCTGCTTCGCCGACTTAAGGAACCATCCCCTTGCGGTTTCAGCATTGGTAAGTGTTTCCTGTGTGGTAAATGTTTTAGACGCCACTACAAAAAGCGTGGTTTCAGGATCAAGGCCCTTAAGGCTTTCCATTACGTGATCGCCATCTACGTTAGATATGAAGCGCACATTCAGGTGGTTCTTATAAAATTTCAGCGACTCCACCACCATGGCAGGCCCAAGGTCTGAACCGCCGATACCAATGTTCACTACATCGGTAAAAGCCTTGCCTGTGTAGCCTTTCCTGCTCCCGCTTATGACCTCTTCGCAAAACTGCTTTAGCTTGCTTTTAACCGCATATATTTCGGGAAGCACATTCACGCCGTCCACCTTCACATCGGCGCTCTCAGGCGCGCGTAATGCTGTATGCAGCACTGCCCTTCCCTCAGTTCGGTTTATGGCCTCTCCGCCAAAGTAGCTTTGTATGGCACCGGAAAGGCCTACTTCCTTAGCAAGGTTTTGCAGAAGCGAAATTGTTTTTTCGTTGATGATATTTTTAGAATAATCCACCAGGAAGTCTTCCCATTGTATGTGGAATTTTTCTGCCCTGCCGTTGTCTGCCGCGAACATTTCCGGCATTGAGGCGTGCTGCATTTCGTCAAAATGCGCGCGCAATCCCTGCCATGCGGCGGTACCGGACGGATCAATGTTTTGTAGTGCCATGTGAATTTATTTTTGGAATTTGATGTTCGAAATACTGTCCAGCTCTTTTTTGAGCGGGGTCATATAGGCTACGAAGCGCGGCTTATGCTTTGCCGACATCGGCTCGGAGCTTGGCAGCTTTTGACGCAGGGCATCCACCTGCACGCCATTCTTCCAGAAACGGTAGCATACGTGCGGCCCTGTTGCAAGGCCTGTACTGCCTACAAGCCCTATAACGTCGCCCTGGCTTACCCTCTGCCCCTGCCTTACCTTGATCTTCGACATGTGCAGGTACTGGGTAGAATAGGTGCCGTTGTGTTTCACTTTTACAAAGTTACCATTACCCGAGGTATAGCCTGTGCGCTCTACAACGCCGTTGGCCGTGGTCATGATGGGTGTACCGTGAGGTGCGGCATAGTCGGTGCCATTATGTGCCTTCCACGTCTGCTGTACCGGATGGAAACGCTTTGGCGAGAATCGGGAACTGATACGGCTAAACTGCAATGGCGCCTTCAGGAACATGCTCTTGAGCACCTTACCTTCCTCGTCGTAAAAGTCATATCGCTTTGCGTTCTCATCCTGTTTGAACGGGAAGGCATATATTTTTTTGCCCTTGTATTCAAAGTAAGATGCCTCGATGTTGTCAAGCCCGGCATATTGGGTACCGTCGATGTATTTTTCGTTTACCGTTACGGCAAATTTATCACCTTTTTGAATTTTAAAGAAGTCGATGCTCCATGCATAAATTTCGGAGAGTTCGTGTGCCAGCGCGGGAGTTGCACCTGCCTTGGAAAGTGTTTCCGCCAGCGAGCCTTCAATTTCGGCAGCGATGACACGGCGCTTAATGGTAACGGGCTTAATAGTTTTTGTAGCTTTTGCTATGGAGTCCCGAAGATCAACAACATAATAGCTCATGTTGTCGGGCTGGTAGATGAATACCTGCAGCTTGTTCGGGGCAGATCTGTCTTTCAGCATTGTGAACGGCTTGCCTACGCGGATGTTACGCAGGTCGAAAGAATCTTTAATGGCTTCGGTGATCTTATGTACCTGTGCGCCATCGTACCCTTCTTCGCTCAAAAGTTTCCCAAACGTATCCCCATTGTTAATGGTATCGCGCACCACCTTGAATTCTTCGAGCGTAAAGCCGAATTCTTTGGTCACGGGCGCGACAGGTTTGGCAACAGGCTTAGGCTTTGTGGTTTGTTCGTCTTCCTTACAGGCAAATAGCGTGAATAGTAATAGTATGGAGGCCAGGTACTTCAATTGTGCTCACTTGTTTATTCAATTATACATTCTCTCCCCACGACTTCAATTCTTCCTCGCTCCACAGCTCAGGGAAAAATATCCTGCGCTGGTATTTGGGGTGCATGTATTTTTTCCAGTCGCTTCCGCCGGTAGCTTCCTGCGGCCCGGAAACGCTTTCAATATATTTTTTTGCGGTATTAAGATGGCCCATAACCCACGTCACGTTCACCGTATAGTCATAGTGGCGCATGGCTTTTATGAGCATTGCATCTTTTTGATCGGCTTCCGGCAGCTGCCTGAATTTTTGCCAGATGTTGATGGTGTTGTATTCTTCCATGTGCCGAAGGAACTCTCCCTTGTACTTGCGCTCAAATTCGGCAAGCAGGTAGCTCTTTTCGCCGGTGTGGTAGTCCTTGCCTGCCGCCTGCCAGTATAGGTGCTCCAGCGCGTGCTCATAGGACGTATTGCGGTCTATGGTAGCGCGGTAGCGGTAATCGATAAGGTTAATGAGGTCGGTGCTGGCAAATTCTATAAGGCGGTACTGCGCGCTCTGGAAGCCGCTGGCCGGGGTAAGGGTATTGCGGAACTTCATGTACTGCTCTACCTGCATGCCGTCGCCCATAATGTCGAACGAGGTGGTCAGCATGTCAAAATAGCGGCTGATACGCATCAGCTTTTCGGTAAAAAAAGAAGTGGAAGGCGCTTCGTTGTGGCAAAGCTGCTCCACTTCCCAAAGTATCATTTTAAACAGCAGCTCGTTGATCTGGTGGTACATGATGAACACCATTTCGTCCGGCAGTGTGGTTCTTTGTATCTGCAAATTAAGCAGTGCATCGGTCTGGATGTAATCCCAATACGTTATCGGCTTAGCCCAAAGAAGTCCTTCGAGGTGGGTTTCTGTCTTTTGGTTTATTGCCCGGAATTTTTCATCAAGGTCGTTTAATTTTTCCTGTATCGGGGCTGTCAACTCCATGCTTATTTCTTTTTAACCGTGAACGGATGGGCAAGTCCCCTGTAGGATTCAAGGTCTGCTTTCAGCGACCCAACCGCAAGGCTTGCTTTGATACGTACCGGGATTTTATTATCATCGTCTGAAACCCAGACCGTTAAACTCTCTTCCTCTTTGAATACACGACCCGACTGGACCATAGGCCTGAACACCATCGTGGAAACGGTTCCAAATTTAGTTTTTATATCTTCTTTGCCAATGTATTTCAGCTTAAATTTTATCACCTCATCGTCAAAAAACATATCAAGCGCTATGTACTCATTGACTTTCATCGTATTGATGGCGGGGTGGTTCCTAAGGTAATAGAATGCCGAAACGACATCCTGTACCTTTTCAGGAACGGAATAAGTCTTTTCCTTATTCTTCTTCCTGTCCTTTACGGTAACGGTATTATTTGCCTGCTGGAAAAAAGCCTCCTGGTGTTTCTCATACCCGCCCTCGTCGATCTTGCGCAGGTGCTGGTAGGGCTTGCTGGTCGCTTTGTCGAAATAGCTTTCGTAGGTATCGTCTACCTTAAAGAAAAATTTGGTCATTCCGGAAGTATAGCCCTTACCTACTACGTGGTGGATCTTCTTACCGTTCCTCAGTGCTTCCTTAACCTCCAGTGTCGCATAACCGGCATTTACAACCCCATAATGGATGCGGAACTTAAAATATTCCCCCGTTGTAAAAGCCCCCTGTGAAAATGCATTGCAGGCCGTCAGAAGCAAAATCATTGCTATCAATCTTCTCATGGTAATTTTTTGTTTTTTGTGGATACCTGCCATAATTGCAATTTCTGTTCCAAAAATACTAAAACAAAAAAACCCAGTCAAAATAATGACCGGGTTTTTATGCTATTAACCAACCAAAAAACTATAAATTATGAAAATTTACTTTAAAGACCGGGGGCCTATGACCTCCCTCCGATTTTCGAGTGCAAAAGTAGATGCTTTATTGAAGAATAATTTATAAAAATTATACTTTAACACTTATTATGCAAAAAATAGCCTTTTGGAAGATTGAAAATTATACATCTTTCAAAAAAAGAACATTTTTATAGCGTTCCTCTCAATGCCTGTTCGCGTTCTATGCTCTCAAACAGCGCTTTAAAGTTCCCCGCGCCAAATCCGCGGGCACCCATACGCTGGATGATCTCATAAAAAAGCGTTGGCCTGTCCTCTACCGGCTTGGTAAATATCTGCAGTAGGTAGCCTTCTTCATCAGCGTCGATCATAATGGCCAGCTCCTCCAGTTTTTCCATATCTTCCTTCATCATACCCATGTGCTTGCCAAGGCGTTCCGGTATGGCCTCATAATAAGAACGCGGCGGACGCGAAAGGAACTCGACGCCCCTTGACTTCAGGTCCGATACCGTTTTGATGATATCATCTGTAGCGATCGCGATATGCTGAACGCCCGGCCCTCCGTAAAAATCAAGGTATTCCTCGATCTGCGAACGCTTTTTGCCTTCAGCAGGCTCATTGATCGGGAACTTGATCCTACCGTTGCCATTGCTCATTACCTTACTCATCAGTGCCGAATATTCGGTATTGATCTGCTTGTCGTCAAACGACAGGAAGTTCACAAAGCCCATTACCTCCTCATACCATTTTACCCACGTGTTCATTTCGTTCCATCCCACGTTGCCCACCATGTGGTCTACATATTTAAGTCCGGTCGGCTCCGGGTTATAGTCGCTCTTCCACTCACGGTAGCCCGGAAGGAACACACCGTTGTAGTTTTTACGCTCTACGAACATGTGTACCGTTTCGCCATAAGTATAGATACCGGCACGCACCACTTCGCCAAACTCATCAGTTTCCACTGTTGGTTCCATGAATACCCTGGCACCACGTTTGGTCGTTTCTTCGAACGATCTGCGGGCATCCTCTACCCAAAGGGCTACGACTTTTACGCCATCGCCGTGCTTTACGAGATGGTCGTTAAGCGGCGAATCGGCAGTAAGCGGCGTAGTAAGAACGATGCGGATCTTGTCCTGGACCAACACATACGACGCGCGGTCCCTAAGGCCTGTTTCCAATCCGGCATACGCTAATGACTGGTAGCCGAAAGCCGTTTTATAATAGTGCGCTGCCTGCTTGGCGTTGCCCACAATGAATTCTACATAATCAGTACCCATAAGCGGCAGGAAATCCTGCGCGCCTTCAAATATTTTTTCGAGTCCGTACTCGACACTTTTAACTTCTTTTTCCATTAGTTTATGTTTTAATTAACTGACGTGGTGTCAGTTGTTGTGTTGTTGTTGTTCCTCTCCCAGGCCTCTCCAAGGAAGAGGGTAACGGTATGGATATTGTCTCTGACCTCAAGCCTACCCCCTCTCCAAAGAGAGGGGCATTGGAGCGTGAAAATCGTGGTGAATAATTTATCGGTGCAATGTATCTGCTCCCCTCTCCTTCGGAGAGGGGCTGGGGGTGAGGTCTGTTACTCTACCCACGATCTATAATACTGCCCGTCATCAAGGCCCATGGCCTCTTCGGTTACCATCAGCGGGCGGAAGGTATCTACCATCACGGCCAGCTCCTGGGTTTCAGTATGACCTATGCTTCGCTCCATCGCGCCAGGTGCAGGACCGTGCGGGATGCCTTTCGGGTGCAGGGTAATGTGGCCCTGCTCAATGTTGTTGCGGCTCATGAAATCGCCATCCACATAGTACAACACCTCATCGCTGTCGATGTTGCTGTGGTTGTATGGCGCCGGTATCGCTTTCGGGTGGTAGTCGTACAGCCTTGGGCAGAATGAGCACACTACGAATGTAGATGTCTCAAATGTCTGGTGTACCGGAGGCGGCTGGTGTACGCGCCCTGTAATAGGCTCAAAATCATGGATACTGAAGCCGTACGGGAAGTTGTAGCCATCCCACCCTATTACGTCGAACGGGTGCGTGGCATATACCACTTCATGCATCATGCCTTCCTTTTTTATCTTGATAAGGAAATCACCTTTCTCGTCATACGTTTCCAGTTCGTTAGGCAATTTGAAGTCCCTTTCGCAAAAAGGCGAATGCTCCAGATGCTGGCCGCTGCTGTTTTTATAACGCTTAGGTGTATAGAACGGCGCTATGGATTCTACATAAAAGATACGGTTATCCTCGGTCTCAAATTCGATCTGGTAGATCATCCCGCGCGGAATGATAAGGTAATCGCCGTACTCAAAGGATATGTTGCCCATAAAGGTGCGCAGCTTGCCCTTGCCTTTGTGGATGAAAAGCATCTCATCGGCATCGGCATTTTTGTAGAAATATTCCCTCAGGGATCTTCTTGGAGCTGCCAGTCCTATGATACAGTCACGGTTTACCAGCATGGCTTTGCGGCTGTCCAGGAAGTCATCTTCAGGCTTCAGCTCAAAGCCTTTGAAAAGTAGTGATCTGATGTTCTTGCCGATCGCGATCTTTGGCTCTACAGAGTAGGATCTCAGTATCTCCTTTACCTGCGTTGGCCTGTGCACATGGTAGGAAAGCGATGAATGACCATGGAAACCCTCGGTACCGAACAGCTGCTCGTAGTAGAGGCCGCCATTGGGCTTCTCGAACTGTGTGTGACGTTTTTGAGGGAAATTTCCCAGTTTATGATATATAGGCATATTTGAAATGATTAGTATTAAACAATAGTCCGCATACCACTATTGCCTCATTCCGGATTTCTCTTAATGAGGTATTTTAAATATCCTAATAAACCGGCCCATTGTGAGTTCATATTACAAATATCGGAAAATTTTGGTTTTTTGATTGAATATTAGCGAAAAAAATGTCTGAAGTCTTGCGATCTGATCCGTGTGCCTTCATATCTGGCACCGTACTTCCACCATCTTACACAACAAAAAAATCCCGACAGTTTTCACTATCAGGACTTCAGGTGTGTTTGCTTGTATAAGATCTTATAGTTCTGTATTATCGATCGGCGGGTTAGCCAGCTTGCTCTTACGCTTACCATAGGAGAAATATACCAATATCCCTACCACAAGCCATGACAGCGACAGCAATTGCGCATCTACGCTCAGGTTGATCATCAGGTAGATGTTGATAGCGATGCCACAAACCGCGATCACCGGAAGTGCGGGCACTTTAAAGGTGCGCTCCAGGTGCGGCTGCTTTATCCTTAATATCCACACCGCAATGCATACCATTGTAAAGGCGAACAACGTACCAAAGCTGGTCATGTCGGCCAGTTTACTGATCGGTGTAAAGGCAGCTACTATAGAAATGAAAGTACCCAATATGATAAGGTTCCTTTTTGGCGTGCCTGTTATTGGGTGGACCCTTGAGAATACAGGAGGGATAAGGCCATCTTTTGACATACCAAGGAAGATCCTCGACTGCCCCATGATCATTACCATCAGTACCGAGATCAAGCCTATAGTTGCGGCAATGGTGATGATATATCCTGCCCAGGCCTGCCCTGCAATATCAAATGCATAGGCTACCGGAGCCTTGATAGCTTCAGGATAGGCGCCCTGCGGGTCAAAATTCTGGTAATCCATCATACCTGTCAGCACCAACGATACCATGATGTAAAGCGCCGTACAGGCAAGTAATGATGCAATGATCGCAAATGGAATGTCTTTTTTAGGATTGATGGCTTCACCGGCCTGGGTAGAAACAGCATCAAAGCCTACATAGGCAAAGAATATCGCTGCAGCCCCGGAAATGACACCGCCAATACCATAAGCCTCGTGCGGCTTTCCGTCAACCATTATAGTCTTCGCCTCGGGAATGAATGGCGACCAGTTGTCCATATTGATAAAGAAAAGCCCCGCCACGATCACGAATATTACAGCAGAAACTTTAAGTATTACAATAAAGTTATTCGCTTTTGCGGCACCCGATGTTCCCCTTGTAAGGATCCCCACTACGAACAGTACTATGAGTAATGCCGGAAGGTTCATCGAGAAGCCTTCGCCGGTATAACTT
Organism: Flavobacterium sp.; assembly: GCF_052437795.1. Classification (GTDB taxonomy): domain Bacteria; phylum Bacteroidota; class Bacteroidia; order Flavobacteriales; family Flavobacteriaceae; genus Flavobacterium. Next base: position 27,387 of record NZ_JBQVPA010000006.1, on the reverse strand, counting down.
GAAGGGTCGGTGGTGAGGTAGTCGGGGAGCGATATCCCGAACATATGGAGCATCTTATTAAAATATCCCGACCAGGACACGGCAACCGTCATTGATCCCATGGCATACTCGAGGATAAGGCCCCAACCAATGATCCAGGCAAATACCTCGCCTATGGTACCATAGGCATACGCGTAAGCAGAGCCTTCTACCGGAAGTATGGATGAAAATTCAGAATAGCAAAGCGCCGCGAATACACAGGCAATACCTGCTATAACGAACGAAAGCGCCAATGCAGGCCCCGCGTGGTTGTAGGCACCCGTACCCGTAAGTACGAAGATACCGCCGCCAATAATGGCCCCGATACCAATGGCCGTAAGACTCCACTTTCCAAGTACCCGCTTTAATTCACTCTTTTTCATGTCTGCCTCAAAGGCAGAAACAGGTTTGACTCTCCACTTAGACATATAGATTTGTTTTATTAAAGTCCCAAATATAGGGTTTTTAATAAAATTATGAAGTTTTTAACTGTAAAAGGTTGATTTGTTTATTCGTTGATACGGTTATACGTTTATTTAATGGATTTGTTACGAATAGATCTGCTTTATTCCACCCCGGATATATAAACACATGAACAAATAAACCTGTCAACAACCAATTAAAACCAAAAGCCAACGCTTACCCATGTAGTATGCTTGTGGGTTTCGGGCGACCAGCTGTGCTTGAGCTCCAACGGACCAATGATCGTTTCCATGCCATAGCCAAGGGCATATCCGCTAAAGCTTGGCCAGGAGAACATCAGACCTTCCTCATACAGGTTGTAGCCAACATTGGCATAATTGGCAGAGAGGTTCAGGTGGTTTTTCCTGGCAAACTCATAATCGAGGGTCGCCATGCCTTTTATGTAGCTGTTACCCGATATGGTCAGGAAATCATAGCCGTAAAAATGCCGGAAGCTGTTGGTCATATAATATCCGTAGCCCCCAAGCATAAAGTCGAAAGTAGGCACCTGGTTCTCCCCCAGTGAAAGGCCTGTTTCCGACTGCAGCTGGAGCGTAAGCCCGTTGCATAGCGTTTTGGCAGTGCCTATCTCCCCTTTTATAAGCGTAAAACGGTCAAATCCGCCGGTATAGTCGGATGAATATACAAAAGCTTTTGCCTCTCCCGAAAAGAACCATCCTTCGCTTGGAAAATATTGGCTGTCATAGGAATCGAACTTAAGATAGCCATAGAGTGAGAGATAGTCGCTATCGTCAAACACCGGGTCGATGTCCTGGATCGTTTCCGATCTTATCTTTACATGCTTGTACTCCAGGCCTCCTCCCAACAGGAACCGTTGCGCGAATATGGTTTGCAGGTAGATCTGGTTGGTCCAATCGGAATAATCCACATTTACCGACTCGACACCCAAAATATCGCTAAACTCGCCCACAACATAATCAGACGAAATATTGCGGTTAAAGCCGTTAAAGTGAGAGTGCAGTCCGTAACTGATGTAAAAACCGTTGTCAATATAATAATCCAGGTTATAACGAAAGTTGTCTCCCAAGATCACGTCTACCGAAGCTACGTCGTTGCGGCGTATCAGGTTTTTTTGCGTTAGGTTCACCAGTATCGCGCTTTTATAGAGCCCGTCATAATGCAGGCCGAATTTCAGGTAGCGGTCTACCGGGTTCTCTGTTAGCTTAAGATTGAGTACCTCGCCCCTGTTGCCTTTGTCGAAGCAATACGAAATGCCCGTAAAGTTTTGCGTGGCATTGAGGTTGCTGATACCGTTATTGAAAATATCGTACGTGATCCTGCTTCCCGGCTTAAAGCTCAGCTTGCCTATAACATAAGCACGGGTATAGTTGTTCAGTCCATTTATCCTGATCTGCTCCACATACAGCGAATCCTGTACCGGCACACGCTCTTTTTCTATCCTGTGCCCAACGCCCAGTGGCCGCAGCCTGTCAATGATCGCCCTGCCCGCTTCCTCACCTTTCTTTATGATATCGATGCCGTCTTCAAAAGACACCACCGAAAATCCCGAAATGTCGGGCTTGATGTAGATATCCGTCATAGCGCGCTTATCTTCCATCTTTTGGATCATCTGGTAATTGTTTATCTGGATGAGCACACCCGTAGCGCCCTTTATCTGGTCGCGGGTCTTGAGCGGATCCTGCACATCCACACCGATAATGATATCGGCACCCATTTTCTTGACCTCCTCAATGGGATAATTATTGCTCACGCCCCCGTCGATGAGCAGCCGCCCGTCAATTTCCACAGGGGTGTACAATGATGGGAATGCCCCGCTGGCCAGGATCGCATCGGGCAGGACACCGCGGCGCAGCACTACCTCACGACCTGTTTCAATATCGGTCGCAATACAGACGAACGGAATGGGAAGGCTGTCGAAATCGCGTATGTGGCGCACGTGATCGGTAAGGCGGTTTACAGTGGTATAATTGTAAAGCCCCTTGGATAATGCGGCAGGGAAGCCAATGCGGAATTTTTTAAACGGAAGACTGAGCGCGTACAGCTCGTCGTTGCGCTTCTCGAAAAAGTTCTTGGAACCGCGAGGCGTATAGTCACGGAGGAGCGCATCGGCATCCAGCACACGGAATATCGAGTCCAATTCAGTAGCCGAGTAGCCCGCCGCATATAACCCACCCACAATGGCCCCCATGCTGGTACCGCCTATGTAGGAGATCTCAACGCCCTCTTCTTCCAGCACTTTCAGGACGCCTATGTGTGCGAGGCCTTTGGCACCGCCACCGCTCAATACTACGCCCACTTTGGGTTTGCCCTCCTTCTTCTCCTGCCCTTTCACAGAGCAGAAAACAAGCATGCATGACAGCAGGAGAAAAAATTTGTTCATTATTTTGTATTCGCCTTATAATATTCCGTGATCTTTTTTGCCTTACTCGGGCCTACAACCTTCGCGATCTCCTCTTCGGGCGCTGCCGTAAGCCGCTTTACCGACTTGAAATGCGTGATCAGTGTTACCATGGTCTTCTCCCCTATGCCGGGAATGCTGTCCATCGAGGTTTTCAGCGCACCCTTGCTTCGCTTGTCGCGATGGAAGGTGATCCCAAAGCGGTGCGCCTCGTTCCGCAGGTGCTGTATGATCTTGAGCGTTTCGCTTTTCTTATCTAAGTACAGCGGTACCGAGTCGCCGGGATAGAAGATCTCCTCCAGCCTTTTTGCAATGCCCAATATAGTGATTTTCCCACGCAAGCCCAATTCATCGATGCTTTTTAACGCCGAAGATAATTGCCCCTTTCCACCATCAATGATGATCAGTTGCGGCAGGGGTTCATTTTCTTCCAAAAGCCTTTTGTACCGGCGAAAGACAACTTCCTCCATCGAGGCAAAATCGTTAGGGCCGTCAACGGTCTTTATGTTGAAATGGCGGTAATCCTTTTTGCTGGGCTTGCCATCCTTAAATACCACGCACGCCGCAACGGGGTTGGTCCCCTGTATGTTGGAGTTGTCGAAACACTCAATGTGCCGGGGCTCTTCGGGCAGGCGAAGATCTTTTTTCATTTGCGCCATGATGCGGTTGGTATGCCTGTCCGGGTCTACTATCTTTATCTGCTTCAGCTGGTCGAGTCGGAAATAACGGGCATTGCGCTCGCTCATGTCGAGTATCATCTTTTTATCGCCCAGCTTGGGCACGGTCACATTTACGCCTTCGCCCAGCTCGAGCGGAAATGATGCCAGTATTTCTTTAGACCGCAGGTGGAAACGTTCGCGCAATTCAACCACGGCCAGTTCCAGCAATTCTTCATCCGGCTCGTCCAGCTTTTTCTTTATCTCCATGGTATGGCTGCGGATAATGGCACCGTGCGATACCTGTATGAAATTCACATAGGCCATGCTTTCGTCAGAAATAATGGAAAATACATCAAGATTGGAGATCTTAGGATTGAATACCGTGCTGCGCGACTGGTAATTCTCGAGTATGTCCATTTTTTCCTTAATTTTCTGGGCCTCCTCAAATCGCATATCCACGGCGAACTCCTGCATGCGCTTTTTAAAATCCCTGAGACTCTCCTTAAAATTACCTTTCAGGATTTCGCGAATCGCATCCACGTGATGCTGGTACACTTGAAACGGCTCATGGCCTTCACACGGGCCTTTGCAATTGCCTAAATGGTATTCCAGGCAGACCTTATATTTACCCGAACGGATGTTCTGCTCGCTCAGGTCGTAGTTGCAGGTCCGGAGCGGATATAGTTCCTTTATCAGGTCGAGCAGCGTATATACTACCTTGAAAGTGGTGTATGGCCCATAGTATTCCGAACCGTCCTTGATGATCTTTCGTGTGGAGAATATTCTGGGAAATGGTTCTTTTTTGATGCATATCCACGGATAGGTCTTGTCGTCTTTAAGGAGTACGTTGTAGCGCGGCTGCAGCCTTTTTATCAGATTGTTCTCCAACAGCAGTGCCTCGCTTTCGGTTAGCACTACAATGTGCTTTATGTTCACGATCTTGCGCACCATCACATTGATGCGGCCCGAATCGTGCATTTTATTAAAATATGACATCACCCTCTTTTTCAGGTTCTTCGCCTTGCCCACGTACAGCAGTTTGTCGTCTTTGTCAAAATACTGGTAAACGCCGGGGCTGTCAGGTAATGTTTGTATCTGTAGGTCTAAAGGGGTATTCATGGTGCAAAGTTAGTGAACAAATCAATCGTGTGCACTGGCCATTACAATAAGGTTAGCAGTTTTTCATCTCAATAACTTTCACTACTTTTAGCCTTTCGCAACAGCCTATGGACTACCTTAAACTTGTAATACTGGACGAAGAGATAAAGCCAGGCGACAGCAAGACCATTAACATGGAAATTGCCCGCCTGTATACCATGACCAAGCTCAAGATCCCTATAATCGTAGAGCGCTCCAATGTTGATGGCCCTGTAGTGCTTTTCTCCGCAGGGCTGCATGGCGACGAAATCAATGGCATGGAGATCGTACGGCAGCTTATCGTCCGTAACATCAACAAGCCACAGATCGGCACCATCATCTGCATTCCTGTTATTAATGTCTTCGGGTTCGTTAATAAGAGCCGTGAATTTCCTGACGGGCGCGACCTCAACCGCGTGTTCCCCGGCAGTAAGAACGGATCGCTCGCCAGCCGCTTCGCCTATTATCTTTTAAAGGAGATCATTCCCAACGTGGATTACTGCATCGATTTTCATGCCGGTGGGGCCAGCCGCTTCAACGCACCGCAGGTACGCATCGTACCTAATAATGCCGAATTAAAAGAGATGTCCGATGTATTCAACGCGCCGTTCACATTATACTCAAAGAATATCAACGGCTCCTTCCGAAATTCCTGCGATAAGCTGGGAGTTAAGATGCTGCTGTTCGAAGGCGGGAAATCACTTGACATCAACGATGACGTCACCCAGCACGGAGTACGCGGCGCCAAGAGGTTCCTTGCCCATTTCGGGATGCTCGACCCTGCCAAGAAAGCCCAGCCTGCCGACCGCCCAACCATTTACATTGATAATTCGACCTGGATACGTGCACGAAATTCGGGCCTTTTCCAGAATAAGACCAAGGCTGGTGAGTTCGTGAAAAAAGGCGAGGTCATTGCCTGCATCACCGACCCTTTCGGGAAATTCGAGAAGAAAGTAAAAGCGCCTAATACAGGGTATATCATCAATTCGAACGACTCACCTATAGTCTACCAGGGCGATGCGATATTTCATATCTCGCAGAGGATGGTATAATTTCGGCTGATCTGGTTATTGTGGATGCGGTTATTTGGTACTGCGCGATCGAATAACCAAATCCACATATCAACAAATAACCCCATGAATAAAAAAGACCTCCGCCTCAAATACAAAAACCTCCGGCAGGCCATGTCCCCGTTAGAGGCCGAAGAAAAAAGCCTCGCCATAGCCAACCGGCTGCTGCAGCTGGATATTTGGGGCAAGACGTATTTTCACCTGTTCCTGACGATGGAGAACCAAAAGGAAGTGCACACCGAGTACATCCTGAACATACTTGCCGGAAAAGATAAAGAGGTCATTGTATCGCGGTCGGATTTTGAGCGTTTTACTATGGTACATTACCTGCTCACGGACAACACAAAACTCATGGTAAGCCAGTACGGAATCCCCGAACCTGTAGATGGAATTGAGGTGCCGTCTAATAAAATAGATGTGGTATTCGTTCCCCTACTTGCTTTTGACCAAAGAGGCCACCGCGTGGGTTACGGTAAAGGCTTTTACGACCGTTTCCTTGCCGAATGCAAGCCGGACGTGATAAAGATAGGACTGTCTTTTTTTGAAGCCGAGGATGAAGCTATTGAACATAACGATACTGATGTACCTTTGGATCTTTGCGTGACGCCTTCAAGGGTTTATTCGTTTATGGGGTAATTTGGTTATATGTAGATGTAATTCGGTTATTCGTGGATTTGGTTACTTGGAGTTTCACCGAATAAACAAATCAACGCATCAACAAATCACTATTGCTTCGCGAATGCCTTCTTATTGAAAACAATAAGTATACCTACACCAACAGATATGGCGGCATCGGCAATATTGAAGATAGCATTGAAGAAAGAAAAATGCTGACCGCCAATGATGGGGATCCACGATGGCCATTGCGCATCGGTTATTATGGGGAAATACAGCATGTCTACCACTTTACCATGAAAAAGTGTCCCATAAGGTTTATCAGCAAATAGTGTTGCTACCTGTCCGTGGCTGTGGTCGAATATCACCCCGTAAAAAACGGAGTCAATAATATTACCAAAGGCCCCCGCAAGAATAAGCGCGATAGAAACGATCAGGTATTTCGACTGGTGCTTTTTCACAGCGTCCCAAAGCCACCATCCTATCCCTGCCACAGCAAGTATCCTGAATAATGTCAGCGTAAGCTTGCCACCAAGCCATGAAGGTATCTTTGCTCCCCATGCCATGCCTTCATTCTCGATGAACTGTATCTTGAACCAGCTGAATACATCAACACTCTCACTGATCATGAAGTTGGTCTTGATGTATATTTTAGATACCTGGTCGATAATCAATACAAGGATAACAATAAGGTAAGCTTTCTTTAAAGACATTTACAGAATTTTAGCCGCAAAAATAATGGAAAATATTGTAATAGTATAGCTTTTTTGTCCGAAGTCCGAACTCCGAGGCTACTAATGGACACCGTGATAGCTTCGGACTTCGGACATCTGACAAAAAAACGCCCCTTAAGGCGTTTTATTTTTATCGTTGCATGTTCTTGGCTTCGATGCTCATGGTGGCATGCGGAACCAGTTTCAGGCGCTCTTTGTTTATAAGCTTGCCGGTCACTTTGCATACTCCGTATGTCTTGTTCTCGATACGGATAAGCGCGTTCTTCAGGTCACGGATGAACTTCTCCTGACGTATGGCCAGCTGCGAGTTCGCTTCCTTTGACATGGTCTCGCTGCCTTCTTCGAATGCCTTAAACGTTGGCGACGTGTCGTCGGTACCGTTATTAAGGTCGTTCATATAGGCGCTGCGAATTAGGTCAAGATCGGCCTTAGCTTTGTCAATTTTCTTTGTAATTAATTCCTTAAACTCTGCCAAATCTGAGTCAGAGTATCGTATTTGCTCATCTACCATTTCTCTATCTATTTTGAAATTAATAATAAGGTTGTTATTTCGTCAAATTCAATCTGGGTTCCGTTCTCAACTTCCGGCAGGAATACCAGCTCATCCGTAAGGGTTTCGCTTTTTATGTATTCTTCGTTCGCCTTAACGGCCTCCTCCAGTGCAACACTATCCTGAAGGTATATTTTTATTCTGTCAGTCACTTCAAAACCGCTGTCTTTCCTGATGTTCTGTATCCTGTTCACCAGTTCGCGGGCTATGCCTTCCTGCTTCAGTTCTTCAGTTAATGTGATGTCCAGTGCAACAGTTATGCCATTTGCATTGGCCACCAGCCAGCCCGGTATGTCCTGCGATGAAATCTCTACATCTGCAGAGGTTAAAGTAATACTTTTCCCCGACACTGCAATATCAAGGCTGCCGTCCTTGTCTATGGCGTTGATCTGCTCCTGAGAGAAAGCCTGTATCTCTTTGGCTATCAATCCCATGTCTTTTCCAAACCTTGGGCCCAAAGCCTTGAAATTTGGCTTTACCTGCTTCACCAAAACGCCCGATGCATCGTCCAGAAGCGTTACCTCCTTTACGTTAACTTCCGCTTTTATCAGCTCGGCAACGGCTTCAATTTCAGCCTTCTGTTTTGCGTCAAGTACCGGAATCATTACCTTTTGCAGCGGTTGGCGTACCTTGATCATCTCCTTCTTCCTTAGTGAAAGTACAAGTGACGAAATGATCTGTGCCTTCTGCATCCTGCTTTCCAGCGATTTATCAACAAAGTTATCAGCATATGCAGGGAAATCGGCCAAATGTACGCTTTCGCACTTTTCTTGTTGTGAAGCCTGTGTTAAATCTTTATAAAGCCTGTCCATGAAGAACGGCGCTATTGGCGCGCTTAGTTTTGCTACGGCTACCAGGCAGGTGTACAGCGTCTGGTAAGCCGCGATCTTGTCCTGGGCGTACTCGCCTTTCCAGAAACGCCTCCTGCACAAACGAACGTACCAGTTGCTCAGGTTTTCCTGCACAAAGTCGGATATTGCCCTGGCAGCTTTCGTAGGCTCATAGTCGGCATAGAAGCTGTCAACATCCTTGATCAGGGTATTCAGCTCACTCAGTATCCAGCGATCGATCTCCGGCCTTTCGTTAAGCGGCACCTCAGGTTCCGCGTAAGAAAAACCATCGATATTAGCATATAACGCAAAGAACGAGTACGTATTATATAATGTACCAAAGAACTTGCGGCGCACTTCGGCCACACCTTCAATGTCAAATTTCAGGTTGTCCCATGGGTTGGCATTGCTTATCATGTACCAACGGGTAGCATCCGGGCCATATTCGGCAAGGGTGGTGAACGGGTCTACCGCGTTGCCAAGGCGCTTGCTCATCTTCTGCCCGTTCTTGTCGAGCACAAGGCCGTTAGATACTACATTCTTGTACGACACCTCATCGAACACAAGTGTTGCGATGGCGTGCAATGTATAAAACCATCCACGGGTCTGGTCTACCCCTTCGGCAATGAAGTCAGCAGGGAACGCCTCGTGGTTATCGATAAGTTCTTTATTCTCGAACGGGTAATGCCATTGCGCATATGGCATGGCGCCACTGTCGAACCAAACGTCGATCAGGTCACTCTCACGGTGCATCGGCTTGCCCGATGGCGAAACCAGCACGATCTTATCCACCACATTCTTATGAAGGTCAACCAGGTCATAATTGGCTTCGCTCATGTTGCCCGGCTCAAAACCTTTGAACGGATTCTCTGCCATAAGGCCTGCTTCAATAGCTTTTTCAATGCCGTTAAATAATTCCTCTACTGAACCGATAAGCATTTCCTCGGTTTTATCCTCTGTCCTCCATATCGGGAGCGGGATGCCCCAGTAGCGGGAGCGCGACAGGTTCCAGTCGTTGGCGCTTTTCAGCCAGTTGCCAAAGCGTCCTTCGCCGGTGGCCTTGGGCTTCCAGTTGATGGTATCGTTCAGGTCGAACATACGCTCCTTAACATCGGTCATTTTTATGAACCAGCTGTCAAGCGGGTAGTACAGCAGCGGCTCATCCGTCCTCCAGGAGTGCGGGTAGCTGTGTAAGTATTTCTCCACCTTAAAGGCTTTGTTGTTTTCCTTTAAGTATATTGATATCTCTACGTCGGCCGACCTTTCCGGTGCGGTGCAGGCATCATAGTATTCGTTCTTTACATATTTGCCTGCCAGTTCCAGCGGTTTGCCATTAGGATTATCAAGGCTTCCTGAATGTGACGTAAACCTCCCCTGCATGTCAACAAGCGGTACAGGATTGCCATTTTCATCCAATACGAGCATTGGCGGTACTTCGGGTTTGGCTTCTTTCGCCACTTTGGCATCATCGGCACCAAAAGTAGGCGCGGTGTGCACGATACCGGTACCGTCTTCTGTCGTTACGAAGTCGCCTGCTATTACACGGAAAGCATTTTCCGGATTTTGGTACGGCAATACGAATGGCAGTAATTGCTCATAACGAATGCCTACCAGGTCTTTGCCCTTTGCTTCAGCAAGAACCTTATATGGAGCACTTTTATCACCGTCTTTATAATTAGTAAAATCGGCATCATCTGTACTTTCAAAATAACCTTTACCGAACTGCTTGCCAACAAGGTTCTTTGCCAACACAACATTTATCGGTTGGAAAGTATACTGGTTAAACGTTTTTACCAAAACATAGTCGATGTTCGGGCCAACGGTTAGCGCAGTGTTACTTGGAAGCGTCCAGGGCGTGGTTGTCCAGGCCATGATGTCCACATTGCCAAATCCCTTAAGGAAATCAGGCAATGAATCGGAAAGAGTCTTGAACTGCGCCACGATCGTGGTATCCGTAACATCCCTGTACGCGCCCGGCTGGTTCACCTCATGCGAAGAAAGCCCTGTACCCGCCTTTGGCGAATACGGCTGTATGGTGTAGCCTTTATAAAGGAGTCCTTTGTCATATATTTGCTTCAGGAGCCACCAAACGGTCTCCATGTATTTTGGCTTGTAGGTCACATATGGGTCTTCCATGTCTACCCAGTAGCCCATTTTTTCAGTAAGGTCGTTCCACACATCGGTATAGCGCATCACCGTGCGCTTACACGCCTCATTATATTCTTCTATGGAGATCGTCTTGCCGATGTCTTCCTTGGTAATGCCAAGCTCTTTTTCGGTACCAAGCTCTACCGGAAGGCCGTGGGTATCCCATCCCGCCTTACGCTTTACCTGATGACCCTTCTGTGTTTGGTAACGGCAAAAGATGTCCTTAATGGCACGCGCCATCACGTGGTGTATCCCCGGAAGGCCGTTCGCGCTCGGCGGGCCTTCATAAAACACATATTGCGGCTTCCCTTCGCGGGTCGTTACGCTTTTCTCAAATATCTGCTCCTTCTTCCAGAAATCAAGCACTTCGCCTGCCAGTCCGGCAAGGTCAAGTCCTTTATATTCAGTAAACTTCTTACTCATTGGTAGTACCTTCTAAAAATCAATTTGCGAAAGTAACGATTTTTTTTATGCAATGCAGAAAATGGTAAAATATGTGGGAATGATAACGTTTTCGTGAATGTTTAACTTTTCATGATGCAACCTTTCTTCACTATCCTGCATCTATAAATAAAAGACTGTTACTATGGAACCCCATTTTTCCTTTACTGATGCCAAATTTGAGCGCCTGTTCCAAAACCGGTCGTTCGAACCTGCCCTGTTCACACACGAAGCCCACATCCGCCTGGCCTGGATACACATACGCAAGTACGGATTGGACAAAGCATCGTATAACATTGTCAGCCAGTTGCAGGAATACACCAAAGCGCTGGATGTTCCCGATAAATTCGACCTTGCACTTACCATTGCTTCGCTGAAGACCATACATCATTATACGGAAGAAAGCAGAAGCGATTCGTTTGAAGCATTCATTTTAGAATTCCCAAAACTCACTACCCATTTTAGCGATCTGCTCGTACAACGATCGAAGCATCATCAGGAAGAGCCGGCACTTTAAAAAGTTATAATAAATTTTTAACAACTGTTTAACAGCGCTCGGTCAGCCCAGCTTAGGGATTATCGTATATTTATCCCTCTTTAAATTTTACCTATGGCCCAGCGCACCTGTTTCCTTATCGATGACGACGAAGACGACCGAGAGATCTTTGAACTGGCAATGGAGGCGACAGATGATCCCTGCAGTTTCATCTCGTCTAAAAATGGCGTTGAGGCCCTGAAGATCATCGATGAAGATCCGGATTTTTTACCCGATTTTATTTTTATCGATCTCAATATGCCCTACATGACGGGTAAGGAATGCCTGGCCGCCCTTAAGCAGATACCCCGGATGGCCAATGTGCCTGCCATTATATACACTACCTCGTCCTACAGCAAAGATGCCGAAGATGCCCTTGCCCTTGGCGCCTCGCATTTCCTGGTGAAGCCAGCGAGCATTTCGGCGCTTACACAGGCACTGTCGGCGATACTGCAAAACACTGTCCAACCCTATTTTATTGATCCGGTTGCCGTCAGCTGATATTGAGGACCATTTGCAAAATTTAGTATCTTTTTAGCCATCTTACTGTAATTTCATGCAAAACAATACCCCAGATCCGTTATTTGCCGCGGCTATGCTCAGCAAGGCCAACCCGGCAGGCTATATTACCCTACTCGAGGCTGTACCGGCACCCATATACACCTGCGACAACGAAGGCCGCATTACTTTTTTTAATACCGCTGCCGAAGAATTATGGGGTGACACCCCCGAACCCGGTGTGAGCCTGTGGTACCGGTTCATAAAAGTATTTAAGCCCGACGGCACGCCTTTGCCGTATGAAGAGTGTCCTGTTACCGAAGCAGTACGACTGGAGCAGCCCGTAAAGGAAAGAGAGCTGCTGCTGGAACTGAAAAACGGTGCAAAACGGCATATTTTGCTGAATGTGCATCCCCTTATAGATGGTAACAATAAAGTTTCGGGCGTGCTGAACATGGCTATCGACATTACCGACAAGAAAATAGAAGAGGAACTGCTGCACAAAAACGAGGACCGTTACCGCTCGCTATCCGAACTGCTTGAAAAGAGGGTGGCGGAGCGCACCATCAGCCTGAAGGAAAGTGAAGAGCGCTATCACAAAATGATCGAGGAAGTACAGGATTATGCCATAATCCTGTTGGACCGCGATGGCTTCATCCTGAACTGGAACCTGGGCGCCGAAAAGATAAAAGGCTATACTGATGAGGAGATCGTGGGCAGGAATTTCAGGATCTTTTATCAGGACCACGATCGCGAAAGCCTGCTCCCCGAAAAGCTGATCAATGAAGCACACGATACCGGCAGGGCCACCCACGAAGGCTGGAGGGTACGCAAGGACGGCAGTACCTTTTGGGGATCCATCGTTATTACGGCACTGCATGACGATGATGACAACATCATTGGCTTCTCGAAAGTTACGCGCGACCTTACCGAAAAGAAGCTTACTGACGACCGGATGAAGAACTACGCTATGGAGATCGAATTCCGCAACAAACAGTTAGAGGAATATGCCTACATAGCCTCGCACGATCTGCAGGAGCCGCTACGTAAGATACAGATATTTGCCGAAATGCTGGAAAGCAACATTGGCAACGAAGCTATGGTAAAAAAGAACATCGAAAAGATCAATTCGGCTGCGCAGAGGATGTCGAACCTTATTAAGGACGTATTAAAGTACTCGCAGCTTTCGCGTGCCGATGAGATGTATGAAACAGTAGACCTGAATACCGTGATCAGCACCATTAAAGACGATTTCGAGCTCCTGATCGAACAAAAAAACGTACAGCTGAAGCATGAAGGCCTGCCTGTTATAAAAGGTATCCCGATACAGCTGCACCAATTGTTCGCCAACCTGATAAACAATGCCATAAAATTTGCCACGGACCATCCGCTGATCGAAATCTGCAGCAGCACGGCAGACCCTGTGGGGGCAAACGCGTACCCGGGGCTCAATGCCTCGCGCCCATTTGTAAAGATAAAGGTAAAAGACAACGGCGTGGGCTTTGAGCAGCAATATGGCGAGCAGGTATTTAAAATGTTCAAGCGGCTTACCGATAACAGCGGAACGGGCATTGGCCTTGCCCTGTGCAAAAAGATAGTGGAAAACCATGGCGGGTATATTGACGTTGCCAGCGAACCGGGCGTAGGCACCGAATTCACGATACTCCTCCCGGTTGAATAATACTGATCAATCGCTATTATTTTTTTTCACATTTAACTTTCAAACATAAATAGAATTTCTATATATTTGCACCTCGAAAATAATGGCCTCGTAGTTCAACGGATAGAATGGGAGTTTCCTAAACTTTTGATCCAAGTTCGATTCTTGGCGAGGCTACAAGACCGGAAAGGAGTGATAAATCACCTCTTTTCCGGTTTTTTTTATTCTGTAACTCGCTATTAATCATAAACATAAACCTCGCTGCCTCGTTCACTCTAAAAGTTCGACATTCATTTCCGTCAAAACAGATCTTTTCAGGAAATATCGAACTAATTATTTCTCTTTTTGTCCTGATATCACCCTCCTGATACAATATATCTAATCGCGAAAGCACTAATGATGCGGCATCCAGCAATTTTGAGACAGTTCGAGAATTGTTCGGTCTTCCATTTGCCTCTGTAAGTTCAGCTTCAAGCCTGTTGACCTTATTCTCGCAATCACTCTTTATCTCTTTATACTCTTTTGGATCAAGGCCATCTGACAATAGTAGCTCTCTCGCTTTTGATAATCTTTGATTGACTTTCTCGATTTGCTCTGCTATTTGCTTACTACCGTTTTCGACCTGCTTCGACTTCTTGTTATACAAGTCATTCAAGATTATTTTATACAAATCCTTAACACCCGCATGTGGAACATACTTCTTTAATTCATCTTCAAAGATTACATTTAATTTTTCAGCCCTATAGCGGAATTTGCATGGAGATACGCAGTGGTAATAGTAATATAGGCTATACATGCCTTTAGACGCACTCCCAGTCAGCATACGGCTGCAATTGGGGCAAACAAGGAATCCTCTTAGAGGAAATTGTTCCTTTACCTCTAAAGTCGTTCTGATACGCTCTTTGCGTTTCCTAACGTCAAGCATATCCTGAACCTTGTAGTATAACGATTCTGTAATTATTGGTTCATGTAAGCCAGGAACAAAATGTGCTTCTTCGTCTTTATACTTTGGTATAAAGATTTTACCACAATAAACAGGATTACGTACCAACATCCAAAAGTTGGCACGGCTGCACTTAAGGCCTTTCTTATTAGTTTCTCTCCTCACCTCTTCAGCGCAAAGAATACCTTTAGCCAACTCTTTGAATGCAAATCGAATAATTGATGCTTGCGGCTCCTTAATTATTATTGACTTTTTACCATTCTCATTGGTAACATTCTTATATCCAATTGGAGCAATGCCTAAGCATCGTCCTTCTTTCTTTGCTCTGCGCATCCCATGAAATGTATTTAATGCCCGGCGGTCATTTTCCACTTCAGGCGCAGCAAGGTAAAATGCTAGCATCATTTTATTTTCAGGAACAGATAAACTAAAGGCTGCTCGATGGCCTGGGGTTCCACTCCATATGAGCGAAGCTTGTTTATCATTTGATAAGCATCACCTGCATTACGGCTAAACCTATCCCATTTTGTAAAGAGCACTAAATCTACTTTACCCTTAGTCTTTTTTAGACTTGACTCTAGTTTTTTCCACTCTGGCCTTATAAATGTTTTTGCTGAATGGTCTTCAAAGATTGTGTTGCGGACTTGTATTGAGTTGATTTCACAATACCTTTTCAGGACTTCTTCCTGATTGCGCTGTGAATAGCCTTTATCAGCTTGTTCGTCTGTACTGACACGTATGTAAAGATCTGCGATTTTCATAATTATATTTTTTAATGTTCTTACCTCCCAGTATTATGGGGGTATTTTTAAGTATTTACTGATTGCTACTTCCGCTATCAAATAAAGGAAACATAGAATCTTTTCTGCTTGCTCCCTTGATACAATGAGCCCTTTTCTCCTGAGTACCTGCATCGCAGCTTCAGGAGTCATTTTGTCTTTTTCATTTTCCATAACTCACCTCCTTTTTTCGTTAAATGAAAAAGACCGTTTCCGGTCTTAAGTATTCGACTGCTAAATATAGGCGGCAAATTTGAAATTATCATAGTCAAAATTTACCCTTGACCTTCCTTAGGTTTAGGTTCTCTAATTTGTTCTAAATACTGTTTATAAAGCATATCAAGGAGATTTCCCTCTTCCATTGGAACAAGGTCGTAAATTATCTCCAACAATTTGGCAATGCTTCGGCCTTGCTCGTCGTCATTTTCTAAAGCCAATATAGCTACTTTGAGTAGGTCACTGATAATAATAAACAAATCATTATAGCCTGTGCATGTAGTCATAACTTCGAATTTATCCCGTCTTGTATTAATCGGTTTAAACATCACAAATATGTGTTGAGGATCTGCAATGAAGTCGATTGCTTTTGCTTGATTTTCCATGATTACTCTTTTTTAGATTGTTTATTTTTACCTAGCCTTTCAAGTCTCTGAATTTCTTCTTCAATGAGAACTATAGCCTTTTCCTGAAATAACCTGCATCTTCTCTGGAGCAATTCTGTATGTAAGAAATCAATCGCTCCAAGGTTAGCACTCCTAAGCTTGCTGATGTGCTTTGACAGTATCTCAAACAGTTTTATTTCCTCTTCTGTATTCCTCGGGAAAATCTCTCGAACTAACGGGCAAAACAAATTACAGATATCAAAGAGATATCCAAGATGGAAGTGTATTGGCCGATAGCCGAGGAACGTATCTATAAGAGCCAAGG
Organism: Flavobacterium sp.; assembly: GCF_052437795.1. Taxonomy (GTDB): domain Bacteria; phylum Bacteroidota; class Bacteroidia; order Flavobacteriales; family Flavobacteriaceae; genus Flavobacterium. The sequence continues at coordinate 11,001 of NZ_JBQVPA010000006.1, read as the reverse complement.
CAATGTTTTCCATAGCAACCTGCATCATGGCTTCCTGAATAGGCTCGGTGTCCATGCCTTCTACCATCCTCTGCGATTCTAGGAATACTTCCTATACACGGTTACGGTTGCGCCAATAGGCTTTTATGTAAGCAATATTGCGCTGTGGTTCTTCTTTGAAACTGATGCATGGCGGTACTAGCTCATGCTCATACAGATTTATCCCTTTATTCATGGCATGGTAAAAGAAATAGCTTTTCTCTGAAGTGAATTGTCTAACGGTTGTAGCCAAATGTATAAATAGCGTAACAGTGTACTGCCCCTTGCTTTTTTTCCTGATGATATCGCTGAGATCGGCAACTGCATTTAATTTGTTGTCCATGCTGTAAACCAACAAATAGTAATGAGTGTGTTGCTTTGCCGTTACTTCGCCATTCAATGCATTGCTGTACATCTTGTTTTTGTGATGGATCCCAAAGCAATACAGCCCTGATAAATCTGTGTTGTCCAAAAGGAACTTTTTGATAAACTGAAGCCCTTTGTCTTCATTAAAATCTTCTTCATTTTTTATAACTTGCTCTGACATAACTATAACTTTTTAATTAAACATTGGTGAAAAAGCTTATTTTTGCTATTACACAGCAAGTAATGAAGTTATAGTAAAGTACCGAACCACAGCAGGTTGTAGTTTACCACTAACTACTTGTATTTTACCAACTAAATAAAACCTTACAGAATTTTCAATATCTTTGAGTTATGAGCACAGCAACAAAAAATCACATAGGAAGAAAGATTAGCCGCATCCGTGAACTGCGCGGTATGAAACAGGAGGCTTTGGCGGTAGCTTTAGGTATAAGTCAACAAGCTGTTTCAAACATTGAAAAGAGTGAGATCGTTGAGGAAGATACTTTAAACAAGATAGCGGAGGCGCTAGGTGTCTCAGTTGAAGGTATCAAGAATTTTAATGAGGAAACTGTTCTCAATATTATCTCTAATACTTTCACCAGTAATGATAGTTCAACAATTAATGCTATCAATGTTCAGCCAACTTTCAATCCCCTTGATAAGGTTGTAGAACTTTATGAGAGATTATTACAGGCTGAAAAGGATAAGGTAGCTTACTTGGAAAAGTTAATTAGTAAATAATTCCAATATTAATGGAAATAAGTTTAAGACTAGTATCCGGCGAAGAAATAAGGCTTAAGCCTATAACCCTCGAAAGTGAAGATAATACTGTATATGGACTTGTCCCACTCGCGGGAGGTAAAGTGTATTTAAAATTAGGAGTTCATAATAATCAATTTATAGTTCTTAATAAAGATGAAGAAGTCGATGAAGAGGAAGTTATATTGCAGGAGAAATTAGATGAATTACTACTTCTTATTAATCCTGACTTAGCATCACTTGGAACAGAGGATAATGAAATAGAGGAAAATGAAGAAACACCTTATGATCCAGAGAAGATTAGGGTAGATACTAAACCATTTTCATTGCGTCAGATTTATGATATGATTAGAGGTGGAGATATTGATTTATCTCCTGATTTTCAACGAAATCTTGTTTGGAACAACTTACGAAAGTCCAGGCTTATAGAATCGATTCTTCTGAGAATTCCACTTCCAATGTTTTACTTTGCGCAAGATGACGAAGGTAAAATTTCTGTTGTTGATGGACTTCAACGCCTAAGTACTATTCGCGAATATATGGATAACCAATTTGCTCTTAGTAATTTGGAATATCTTGAGGATAAGTGTAGAGGGCGTTTTTTTAAACACGAGAATCCAGATAAAGCTTTGGAAGCCAAGTACGTGAGATGGTTCAATATGACGCAAATTACAGTCAATGTAATTGATCCGTCATCTCCTTTTAAATTAAAATATGACATATTCCGGCGAATCAATACCGGAGGACAGCCATTAAATGCGCAAGAAATTAGAAATTGTCTTGCGAGCATTGATTTAAGGTCAGCCTTAAAAACAATGTCAAATTTAGAAAGTTATAAACGTGCAACAGGATGGAGTGTGAAGGATGTTAGAATGGAGGCACAAGAGTTAGCATTGAGATTTATACTCTTCAGTAGAAAGTATAAAAGTGATAATACCTTAAATAATTACAGTGGAAATATTGACTCCGAGCTAAATTCATTAACTGAACTTCTAAATAAAGAAAAAACGTTTAATTATTCTGCAGTTATAGATTCATTTGATAATGCTATGAAGAATGCCGAATATCTTTTTGGCACGTATAGTTTTAGAAAATGTTTGATTGAGCATCTTCAACCAAATGCAAGAAAACAGCTAATAAACAAGGCTTTATTTGTTAGTTGGTCTGTTTTGTTGAGCGATCTTGATCATAATTTAATTGCTCAGCAATTTAATCATGGGGATTTTGCATATCCTTTAGCAAGTAAGATTACAAATGATCATGAATTATTAAGCTATCTTACTTATAGCACGAACTCGAAAGCTAATATTCAAGCTGCGTTTAAAGCTGCCAACGAATTAATAAACGAACATCCGCTTATACTATGACAAAGCTTAAAATAAATAATTTTAAGTGCTTCAAGGACATCGACATTGAGTTACGTCCTCTTACAATAATGGCTGGCGGAAATGGTAATGGCAAAAGCACAGCAATTCACGCATTACTATATTTACGACATTCTATAGAATCATTGTTTAAGTTGTTTGAAGGGTATTATGTATCAGAAAAACCTGACATAAATCAGGATATTGCCTTGAATGATAAATTCCTGTTGTCATTAGGTAACAGTGGATACGTTATAAATAGAAATGCGAACAAAGAAGAAATTTTGATTGGGATAACCGATACAGAAGACGATTTTGTGATGACGTATTTGGCTGACAGTTATCAGCCTAGGCTATATTTAACTGCTTCTAAGTGTAGTGGTTATAATGCTTCAAAGCACTCAATTTTTAAAGCTGACTTTTATTACCTTAATGCTGAAAGAATAGGACCTAGATTAACTCAAAGAGTCCAATTCTTTACATATCCAAACGCAGGTTGGCAAGGTGAATATGTCGCACAATTAATATCAGAAAGAAGTGGCTATCTACCAATTGAAGATGATCGTTTATTTCCTGGCACAACTAATCCGGGTATAGAGTTCCAAGTCAATGAATGGCTTAACTTTATTATGCCTGGTGTCAGAGTAAGTGTCAGAAACAATCCTGAAACTTTTACCGCACAAATTCAAATTGAGAATATTTATACAAAAGGGGATCCAACGGTGGCTACTAATATTGGTTTTGGGATTAGCTACGTCTTACCTATTATAGCTACTGGTTTAATTGCAAACAAAAATGCTTACTTTATAGTAGAAAATCCAGAGGCGCACTTGCATCCTTCAGCGCAATCTAAAGTGGCATTATTTCTTGCCATGGTTGCAAATTCAGGCGTTAATGTAATTTTGGAAACACATAGTGATCATGTTATAAACGGTATTCAAATTGCGGTCGCAGAAAAAAAAATTGATAGTACTCAAGTAGGAATTAATTTTTTTGATCAGGATCCTCAAACCGACCAACCGGTTGTAAATGTTATAGGTATTACAGCTAAAGGTGAGTTAAGTGAGTGGCCAAATGGTTTCTTTGATCAGAGCCAAATTGACTATGCTAAACTTTTTAGGTTACGTAAGACATGAGCAATTTCTTTCTACAAAATCCAGCGATCGACATAGGCGATTTTGAACTTTTCAAAGATGGCATCTCTAACTTAATTGGAATTGATAAGTTAAAGGGCCACACTTTTTTTAAGCACGAAAGTTTGTATTCGCTACCAATCCTAGTTGAATATTTATATACTGCAAAGCATAATCATGAAATTCAAGAAATTTATAAATTTTTAGAACAGCTTACCCCTTGTTGCAAAAATATTCTAACTGAAAATGATGCGTTAGAGTTTTGTAAGTCTGATAGAAATGGCTTTTTAGGAATTGACTTTTCTCGCTTAAATATTATTGAAAATAAACAGATTATCGGGGAAGAATCATATATGAATTGGTGCTATAAATTTCATAGCACACCTGAAGATTTAGTTGAAGAATATAAAGGAATAGCGGCAGAAAAAAAAATTCACTTAGCTGATCACCATGGAAAGAAAGAGTTGCAGGATTTTTGCGACAGGATTAAGAATAGTCCTTATGTAGTGGAAATGAGGTCAACCGATTGGGGAGGCAAAAACTTTATTCGAAAAATTCACAGCAATGGTATTATTGAAATTGTCTTGCATAAAACTGATCGACAATATGCATTGCAAGTACAAACTACAGGCTCAAATGAGCAACAGACAACATTGATAGCTGAAATGTTGAAACAACGTTATGATAACTAGCTAGCAACTATTTTACTGAAATTTCGGCTAATCAAGCATGTGTTTTTACCTATACAAAACCTTCCGGCACACCGTCAGGATTTGTTTTCGTACTTCTTCAAGAGCATGCACCTTCAGGCATGCACTTTTTGTCCTTTCTATATCCTAAAGATTCTACTATTTTCTGCTGATTGTTTTCCACCTGCGAAAACGTCAAAAAAGGCAGCAAAGTTATTGCGGGCGCAGCTCACGCTGGCAAACCAAAAGACTACGGCATAATGGCTCGTGCCTCGCCACCCTGGCGGGACTTATTCCGTTTCCTTTTGGTTTCCCGCTGCGCCCGCACGGTTTATCTGCTTTCTTTTTTTCCGTTTTTTCTTTGTGGAAAACTAATGTGATTTATGGAGGCTGACGGCTTATAAAGGAAAGTGATGAATTCGTAATACATAACTTTTTTTAAATCTTAGAAATCATGGGACACAATCTGAATTTCAACGAAAGTACAGGCCATTATTCTTTCTTCAGCGTAAAAGAAAAAGCATGGCACAATTTAGGTCAGGTAGTAACCGACTACCCAACAAGCGCAGAGGCAATCAAGCACGCGGGACTGGATTATGAAGTGGTAAAATCTCCGCTGTTTACTAATAGTATTGAAACGGTACAGGCTGCCACAGGTTTAACTACTGGCGAGCCTGTCACAGTACCGAACTACTTTGCCAATGTGCGGAGCGATAGCAATACCGTTTTGGGCGTAGTGGGCAAGGATTACCATATCGTGCAGAACCGTGATGCGTTCGCTTTCTTTGATGCTATTGTAGGAGGTGGGAGTGGAATCTTATACGAGACAGCGGGGGCGTTAGGTAATGGCGAGCTTATTTTTATAACGACTAAACTGCCCGGATATATCCGTGTGGGCAATAGCGATGATGTAACCGAAAAATACATTTTCCTGACCACCTCGCACGATGGGAGCGGAAGTATTACCGCAGCCTTTACACCCGTGCGCATTGTCTGCCAGAACACGCTTAACGCGTCACTTAAAAATATGACCAATGTTGTACGCATTAAACACACCTCTGGAGCAAAGCAACGCCTGGAGGATGCGCACAAAGTTATGGGACTGGCAAACACCCTGAGCAGCCAGTTAGAAAACATTTTTAACGAGTGGGCAACGGTAAGGGTAAAAGATGATGAAGTAAAGAAATTGATTCAACTGGCGCTATGCCCGAATAAAGAAACCTATGACCTTTTAAAGAAGGGGGCAGAAGATGAATTATCGACCACATTTAAGAACATGGTGGAAGATGCATTTGCTTATGCTATGGTAAATGACACCCAACAGATGGACACCACCAAAGGCACTTTATTCGGGGCTTACAATGCTGTGACTGGCTACTATCAAAACGTGAGAAACTACAAAGATGAAGAAGCCAAATTGCAATCGATTGTTATGGGAGGGACGGCACAGACAAGGGCACAAAAAGCCTTTGAATTGTGCAATGGTTTTGCCAAGAATGACAGCGGGATATTCCTTCTAAACTGATACAGGATTATACTAATTTTAAACAGGGCAGGTAAATTAACCTGCCCATATTTTATGCTACCATAGTCAAAATTTACTTATGATTGTATTTATCCTCTGAACCAGCTTACATTAGTGGGAAGCATAGAAAAGGCTGCGGGCGATTGCCTGGTCTGCGGCAATGGCAAGATGTCCCGTTGTCGGACAACGGCATCTTGCCGCCCATACTCCGGAGTCGTGGGCGGGGGGACACTGCTATGCTTTACAACTGTTGAACCAATGAAGAGGATAGTATGGAGACTGAGAACAACAACCGCAAAAAGCGTATATATGTGCGTCTTACGGACAAGGAATTTACAACCCTTGAAAGCCGCTGCAAGAACACCACCTGCCGCAGCGTGAGCGACTATGTGAGGCACTGTCTTTTCAGCAAGCCGATCACTACCATTACCAGGGATGCATCAGCCGATGAAGCCATCACTCAAATGAGCCATCTGAACAGGGAACTGAATGCCATCGGCAACAACTTTAACCAGCTGGTTAGGAAGGCTAACGCGTCATCACAGGCTGTCGAAATTAAGGGATTGCTATTGCTTTTTGACAGCCAAAAGAAAGCTATGTTTTCTAAGATTGACGAGGTTAAAGAACAACTTCAAAAGTTGGCTGAAAAATGGTTGCAATAATCAAGACCGGGCATTCTATCAGGGCAATGCTGAACTACAATGAGAACAAGATAAAGCAAGGCAAAGCCGAATGCATTGGCCAGGGAAATTTTCCTGTGGATGCCGACAGGCTGACCTATATAATGAAGCTGAACCGCCTTGAAAAGCAATGCAAGCTGAATGAAAATGTAAAACGGAACACGGTGCATATCTCCCTGAACTTTGACCCAAGCGAGGCAAGCCTGCCAAAAGAAAAACTATTGGAGATAGCAGGGAGTTATATGGAGAAGATTGGCTTTGGAGACCAACCTTACTTAATCTACAAACATAACGACGCAGGACACCCGCATATTCATATAACTACAATCAATGTACAAGAAAATGGAAAGCGGATTGTCATGCACAACATTGGTAAGGACAAATCAGAACCGGCGCGTAAAGAAATTGAACAGGCTTTTAATCTTGTAAAAGCCGAGCACCAAAAGAAGAAAGAGTTCAAGCCGGAACCTGTTTCCGTAAGAGTCCAATATGGTAAGACAGAAACAAAAAATGCTATTGAGAATGGGCTGAACTTTGTAGTGAATAACTACAAATTTACCAGCCTGCCGGAACTGAACGCTGTGCTGAAGCTGTACAATATCGAAGCCGATAAAGGAAATGAAAATTCAAGAGTTGCGAAGCATAGTGGATTGCTATATCATGCCTTAAATGGAAAAGGAACTCGTGTAGGCGTTCCCATTAAAGCAAGTAGATTTCACGACAAGCCAACACTAAAGAAGCTGGAGAAGAAATTTGTAGCCAATGAGATTAAGCGGCAAACAGACAAGTCCAGGATCAAGAACGCAATTGACAATGTTCTTCTAAGGAACAATATTATCATTCTGCCTCAGCTCGTAAAACAATTAAAGAAAGAAGGAATTGATACAGTCCTGCGGCAAAATGCTAAAGGGTTAGTGTATGGTGCAACGTTTGTTGATCATAAGACGAAGAGTGTTTTTAATGGGAGTGGAATTGGGAAAGAATACAGTGCGAAAGAGCTTCGGGATAAGTGTGGTGCTAATTTAGAAAAACTTAAAGGCGAATTTCAGAAAGCCTATTCAAGGGATGATCTACTTAATATGATTAAAGAGGACAGAGGCTTGTTAAGCATTGATGACATCACAAAAATCGTAGATTTGTTAAGTAAAACTGAATCTACTTTTGATTATTTAAACAAAGATTTTCTTAAGCAAAGAAGAAGAAAAAGACATCGCCGTGGGAATTAATTATGAGAGGTTGAAGCAGGTATTTTTAACTTAAGATTTAATTCCTTTCCTTTGGCAGAAAGAAATTATAATTTTATACATTCCTTTTTATCTTAACCAGCTTACAATAATTATCTCATGTCAGAAGAACAGAAAAAGATACTGGAGCAACAACTTTGGAATATTGCCAATACGCTACGTGGCAAAATGAATGCTGATGAGTTTAGAGACTATATTTTGGGATTTATTTTTTATAAGTATTTAGCTGAAAAAATGGAAATCTATGCGAATTCTATTTTAAAGGAAGACAATATTCAGTTTCGGGAAATTCAGGAAGATACGAGCGAAGGCCAGGAATATATCAATGCTATTCGCGAAGAAGCGCTCCAGACTTTAGGTTATTTTTTAAAACCCTCAGAACTTTTCGGTGAAATTGCTAAACGTGGAAGCAGCGGCAGTAATAATTTCATTCTTGAAGATTTGCAAAAAATCCTCATAAATATCCAGCTGAGTACAATGGGGACACAAAGTGAAGAAGACTTTGAGGATCTTTTTTCGGATATGGACCTAAACAGCAATAATCTGGGACGCACGCCTGAAGCGAGAAACGCAATTATTGTAAAAGTTCTTATGCACCTGGATGAAATTGACTTTAAGCTTGAACACACTGAACTGGATGTACTAGGTGATGCATATGAATATTTGATTGGCCAGTTCGCAAGTGGTGCGGGTAAAAAAGCTGGAGAATTTTATACGCCACAGGAAGTTTCAAAAATCTTGGCGAAGATAGTGACCACTGGTAAAAACAGACTGAAGTCGGTATATGATCCGACGTGTGGTTCCGGTTCCTTATTATTGCGTGTGGCCAGGGAAGTAAAAGATGTTACCAATTTCTATGGTCAAGAAATGAACCGTACTACCTATAACCTTGCAAGAATGAATATGATATTGCATGGTGTACATTATTTGAAATTTGACATAAAGCAGGAAGACACCCTTGAACACCCACAGCATTTAAACGATATGCCTTTTGAAGCCATTGTGGCTAATCCTCCTTTTTCGGCGAATTGGAGTGCAAACCCTCTTTTTTTGAGTGATGACCGTTTCAGTCAATATGGAAAATTAGCTCCGGCAAGTAAGGCAGATTTTGCATTCGTTCAGCACATGATCTACCATTTGGCTGAAAATGGTACCATGGCTATTGTTTTGCCTCATGGTGTATTATTTAGAGGCGCGGCGGAACTGCACATTCGTAAGTATTTAATTGAGCAAAAAAATTATTTAGATGCTGTAATTGGTCTGCCAGCGAATATATTTTATGGCACCAGTATTCCTACCTGCATATTGGTATTTAAGAAATGTAGGGAGACTCCTGACGACATTTTATTCATTGATGCCAGTAAAGAATTTGACAAGGTAAAAAACCAAAATATGCTACGCGAAGAGCATATTTCCAAAATTGTTGATACCTACCGAAACAGGACAGTCATAGAAAAATATAGTCATCTAGCGACATTGAAAGAGGTTGCTGACAATGATTACAACCTTAACATTCCGCGTTATGTTGATACTTTTGAAGAGGAAGAAGAGATAGATATCCAGGCAGTAATGCATGAGATCAAAGAGCTTGAAGCCAAAAGAGTTAGACTCGATAAAGAAATTGAGGTGTACTTTAAGGAACTTGGACTTGTTTTTTAATACCCTTAATGTAAATACTAACGAAAACTGAATAGTCGAGATGGCAAAAGAAAATAATAGTACGAGTAAGGTTCCTAATTTGAGATTTCCCGGGTTTGAGGACGAGTGGACAATTACAGATTGGGAGAAATTGCGACGTTCTCAAAAGGAAAAGGAATTTCCAAAAATGATATTGATGAAATGGGAATTACTGAGTGTATAAGATACGGTGAGCTTTACACATATTATGGCGAAACTATTGATGATGTTAGATCAAAAACTAATGTTGGTGTAGATACTTTGATATTAAGCGAAGCAAACGACGTTATTATTCCGGCATCAGGCGAAACAATGATAGATATTGCCACAGCATCATGCGTTTTGAAGTCGGGAGTTGCATTAGGAGGTGATTTAAATATAATAAAAACAAAAAACGACGGGGTATTCTTGTCATATTATCTTAACAGTAAAAAGAAGCTTGAAATAGCTAATCTCGCACAAGGTATTTCTGTGGTACATCTTTACTCAAGCCAACTATGTTCTTTATCTCTTAGGTTACCAACATTATAAGAACAAAAAAGAATTGCCACATTTTTAGCGTTACTTGATAAAAGAATCCAAACCCAAAACAAAATACTACAGTATTATCAATCCCTAATCCAAAATCTTAGAGAATCTATATTTAAACATAAAATTAGTTTTAAAGATAGGGATGGATATAATTTTCCCGGTTGGGAAATATGTAAATTGAAAAACATAGCAGAAAGAGTTGTTAGTAAAAATTCAGATAATTATCAAAATGTTCTAACTATATCCGCGCAACATGGTTTAATTAGTCAACTTGAGTTTTTTAATAAATCAGTTTCTGCTAAAAATGTCGAAGGTTATTATTTACTAACAAAGGGTGATTTTGCTTATAACAAAAGCTACTCGACTGGTTATCCCATGGGGGCTATTAAAAGATTGAGTAGATATAGTCAAGGAATTATTTCCACACTATACATTTGTTTTCGTTTTAATGAAAAGGCTAACCCAAATTTCATGGAACATTATTTTGAATCACAAATTCAAAATAATGAACTTGAGAAAATTGCGCAAGAAGGTGCTAGGAATCATGGTCTTTTAAATGTGGGCGTTAGCGATTTTTTTAATATTGAAATTCAACTTCCTTCGATTAATGAACAAGTTGAAATTGCTAAATTTCTATCAAGTTTAAACATGAGAATAACCATTGAAAAAAGTATTTTAGAAAAACTTAAGCAACAGAAGCAATACCTTTTGCAAAATCTTTTTATATAAATAGATTCTTTAAAAGATATCGTTTTTGGTTATTATATAGCCGCAATACCTGTTTTTCGATTTCAATTTTTCGTTCGAAATAAATCAACATACTGGCTATCTTAATCTGCTCGTTGATGGTTGGATAAGGTAATTCTATTTCTGAAAAATATGAGTAGCTTATCATCTTTCCGTCTCTGATACCTTCAAGCTTTTTGTTGAGCAATTTTATATAATCTGCTGTTTTGAAATAATATTTATAAAAAAGTTTTTCAACCTCATGCTTGCTTTTAAGAATGATATAGGC
>NZ_JBQVPA010000005.1:0-293668 GCF_052437795.1 Flavobacterium sp. | reverse complement strand
CAACGGCGCGCCAATGCCGGGCGATGACTACTGGTTCACCGTTACCTACCGCGAAGGCGGCGTGACAAAAGAGTTCAAGGCTCACTTCGCATTGAAGCGATAAAAGCCAACCTGAATAACAAAAGGGCATCCTCTCGGATGCCCTTTTTGCATTTGTATACTATGGATGTTGATCTGATCGTTTTATATGTTGTTTCCAAGGTTTTCAAAAACTTTTAGGTATGTTTAAAAGGGACAAAACATAGAAAAGAATTGCCCAATAGCCCAGATTGAGGCGGTATCCCCGACGAAGGAGGGATAAAGCCGAAAGCGGGAAAATAGATGGCAAGTAAACCCTTACCATTCGCTTTAAACAAAAGGCTATGTGTTGAAGCTGACACGCTGTGCCTGTAGTATGTGTCGTTGATTATGGTAGGCCATGAAGCGAAGGGCATCGCCTGTTTTCAGTTTGATCAGCTTTGTAAAGGTAACTGCAATGCCCGCTTTATTAAGGTTGGCAGATCTTGATCTATTGATCAATTCAAGCAGTTTGTCCTGCGATGCCAAGAATGCAATGATAACATCCCTGCTTAAATAGCTTCCGGACGGGTCCATACTTGCAAAGGTCTTCATCTTTTTTACACCCGCTTTTGGTATGACCATGTTCACAAGGTAGTTGCCCATGACCCCACTTTTGAACTCGTGTTGTGTCGGCGTTGGTGATGTAACAAGATGCCTTTCTATTTCCAAAAGGTAAAAAGCCGAGTAGCGGTTAAGGTGTTCCATACATTCGAGGATGCTCCACGAATTTGGAGAAGCTTTGTAATTGAGTTGCACCTCACCCAGATCGAGGAAAGCTGTTGCTGTTGCCATGTTGCTTTGGGTGATGAGTCCCAGTTGGTGTAGCAGTTCGTTACTGTTCGTTTTCATGATCAATGATTTGCTGTAAAGGTCGGTATCATGCTAAAGCAAAACATTGATCACGCTCAAGATTTTTGCAGTCGGGAGAGTGTTTCGGGGGTCATACGCAGGTAGGAGGCAATGTATTTGTGCGGCACTTCCTGAAAGAGTTGTGGCGAGCGTTGTAATACTCTCTCATAGCGTTCGCGGGGCGATGTGGTAAGCAGGTCGGTTTCGCGCTCCAGTTGCCCGGAAATGATGTAACCCAGAATGGCATTCCATAAAGCTAAATGTTTTGCATCGCCATTGATGAATTTGAGGAATTCTAATTTAGGAATGGATCTTACTATCGTATGTTTTATCGCCTCAGCCGAATAGACAGTGGGCTGTCCAGTGATAAGCGAGTCCATAGCTGCAAACAGCGAACCCTTATAAGCAAACCGTATGGTATTGAGGTCATCGCCATTTTGATGGATAATACGTATGACACCCTGTTCCAGGAAGTATACAGGCGCTTCGGCCCTGCCTGCCCGAAAAATCAGTTCGCCACGCTTTAATTCTATTGGTTCTGACCAATCCAACCCTGTATCTTGTATGGAACAGAGAAGTTGTTGCATTACATCCATTTATTTAAAAATATAAAATACAGAATGTGGCGAAATGGTTCAGTGAGTTCATGGCTTTGTACATAGAACGATGAATAAAAGGATAATTGCGACGGATGAAAACTGGGGCTCATGATCACCAAAAGTGCATAAAACTCAAATGCCAGGAAAAGGAATATTAATGCAGTATGAACACGCCTGGTTTTGTCGCTTACATGCATGAACTCGGGGTTTTTAAGTATAGGATAATTCCTGAATTTTCTGTGCACCCCATAGTATATAAGACCTGCCAGCCCTACAATTACAAATTTAGCAACGACCACTATATCAGTTCCGTAAACTTCATTTGCATCTTGATGGCCTATCATTACTACCTGCAGTAAACAGACTGTGATTAACAAAAACATTGCATAGATCAAACATAGCAGCATTTTACCGATGTCACCACTTTCACCAAAGGTTCTGTAGTTAAGATTTGCGCCACACCAATAAACATATCGTATAAGTTTCCGGATCTTGCTCATAGTAAAAGATTATTCATGTAATGCCCGCCACCCGGATCAGAATGAATAAGCCTCCCGTATATGGAAGGCTTTCTATATGTAGTAATTACTTGCTGTTGTATTTTTCCAGAGCCACTTTCAGTATTTCTACTGAGCGTACCAGATCTTCTTTCTTCAGCACATAAGCAATACGGATCTCATCAAGGCCAACATTTGGTGTGGAGTAAAATCCTGCCGCGGGGGCAACCATTACTGTCTCGCCATTGTGGTCAAAACTTTCCAGCAGCCATTGCGCAAAGTTGTCAGCATTGTCTACAGGCAGTTTAGCGATGCAGTAGAAAGCGCCTTTGGGAGTGGCTACCTTTACGCCTTCGATCTTATTCAGTTCGGCGATCAGGGTATCCCTGCGCTCTTTGTATTCGCCGATAACTTCATCAAAATAGCTTTGCGGGGTATCAAGTGCGGCCTCGCTTGCTATCTGCTCAAAAGTTGGCGGGCTAAGGCGTGCCTGAGCATATTTCATGGCTGTAGCCATCACTTCTTTATTTTTGGATACAATGCAGCCTATCCTCGCACCGCACATGCTGTAACGCTTGGAAACAGAGTCGATCATTATGGCATGCTCCTCAATGCCCGGAACGTTCATTACCGAGTAGTGCTTATCGCCATCGTAAGTAAATTCACGGTATACCTCATCGGCTATCAAAAACAGGTCGTGTTTCTTAACCAGTTCGGCAAGCTGCTGTATTTCTTCCTGTGTGTAGAGGTAACCTGTAGGGTTGCCGGGGTTACAAATAAGGATGGCCTTGGTTTTTGGTGTGATGAGCTTTTCAAAATCGGCAATAGGAGGAAGGGCAAATCCTTCGTCGATAGTAGAGATTACCGGGACCACTTTTACGCCCGATGCCACTGAAAATCCGTTGTAGTTGGCATAAAAAGGCTCAGGAATGATCACTTCATCGCCCGCATCCATAGTGCTTCCCAAAGCAAATAACAATGCTTCGGATCCGCCTGTGGTTATGATGATATTTTCAGTATTTACGTTTACGCCATGTGACTGGTAGGAAGCTGCAAGTTTGTTCCTGTAGCTTTCAAAACCTGCCGAGTGGCTGTATTCCAGTATTTGTATCGTATTGTTCTTGATAGCTTCCAGCGCAACTTCCGGGGTTTTAATGTCAGGCTGGCCAATGTTCAGGTGGTACACCTTATGGCCTTTCTTCTTTGCGGTTTCAGCGTAGGGTACAAGTTTCCTTATCGGGGATTCAGGCATTTGCATACCCTTATTTGATACTTTAGGCATCGTCTTTATAATTTATGTTGTTGGCGCAAATTTGCGATTTTTTTTAGAGACGGTATAATTTTTTCCTGCGAATTGCAAGAATTATCACAAATTGCAGATATGTATAATGGAGCATAAGTTTACTGAAAAACTGAAGTAATGAGATTTTGTGTGATCCTGCATGTGCAGGACAAATTCGTGGTACAAAAAAAGACCCCGGTTCCCGGGGCCTCATTATATAAATGTTGGATGCAATTACTGGTTTACGATCGTCTTCTTTTTCTCAAGCAAGTTAGTGTTCTCAGGTGATGTTACTTCACCTTTGATCTTCAGTGCAACGGTACCGCCAGGATAGTTCACCGCATTGGATTGTACCGTAATGGTCTTACGGATAGGGCCTGGGTTCATGTTGTATTTCACTTCGATCTTGCCGGTTTTACCCGGGGCAATAGCCTCTTTCGGCCAGTTGGGCACCGTACATCCGCAGGTAGATTTTGCTTCTTTAATAATAAGCGGCGCATCGCCGGTGTTGGTAAACTCAAATACCCGCACCCCGTTATCCTCGTCCTTACTGGTCACACCATAATCTATCGTGTCGCCATTCTTAAGCTCAAGCTTAGCACCCGACTGCGCATTGGCAGATACGGTGATAACAAACATTGCGATAAGGCCTAAAATTCTTTTCATCTCAGTAATAATTTGATTTTAGTAAAAATACTCAGTTTAAATTAATGTACAAATATTGAATGCTTCTTTTTTCAAAATTGTACTTATATGGTTACTTTTGCATACAATTACAAAAAACAAGCCAATTTTTTTCGGTTGGCATAAAAGCTAATAATAAGAACATGACGATCCCATCGCAATTTGACGCCAAAGCCGCTGAAGGCAAGTGGTATGACTACTGGATGAAGCACAACTATTTCCACTCGGAGCCTGATCACAGGACACCGTATACCATAGTTATCCCTCCTCCAAACGTCACTGGCGTACTGCACATGGGCCACATGCTCAACAACACGATACAGGATGTGCTTATTCGCCGTGCCCGCCTTAAAGGCTATAATGCCTGCTGGGTGCCGGGCACCGATCATGCCTCGATCGCTACCGAAGCTAAAGTTGTTGCGAAACTTAAGGAAGAAGGCATCAACAAGGCCGACCTTTCCCGGGAGGAATTCCTGAAGCATGCCTGGGAATGGACCGAGAAATACGGCGGCGTGATCCTTGAACAGCTGAAAAAGCTGGGTGCTTCGTGTGACTGGGACCGTACCAAATTCACAATGGATGAGGATATGTCGGCTTCGGTTATAAAGTCGTTCGTTGACCTGTATAACAAAGGACTCATATACCGTGGCTACCGTATGGTGAACTGGGACCCCGAAGCAAAGACCACGCTTTCCGACGAGGAAGTGAATTATGAAGAAAGGCAGGGCAAGCTCTACCATCTTAAATATAAAATTGAGGGCAGCGGGGAATATGTAACCATAGCCACCACCCGCCCTGAAACCATTTTGGGCGATACTGCCATCTGTATCAACCCGAATGATGAGCGCTATACGCACCTGAAAGGCAAGAAAGCCATTGTACCTATTGCCAACCGTGTCATACCGATCATTTTCGATGAATATGTAGACATGGAGTTTGGTACGGGATGCCTGAAAGTCACTCCGGCTCACGATTTGAATGACAAAGAACTTGGCGAACGCCACAACCTTGAGATCATTGACATATTTAATGAAGACGCATCGCTTAACAGTTTTGGACTGCACTATGCGGGCAAGGACCGTTTTGTGGTACGTGATGAGATCGCCAAAGAATTAGAGACTATCGGCAGCCTTGAGAAAACAGAAGTACACATTAATAAAGTAGGTACTTCCGAAAGGACAAAAGCAGTTATCGAGCCGAGGCTGAGCGACCAGTGGTTCCTGAAAATGGAAGACCTTGTAAAGCCTGCCATCAGATCAGTGCTTGAAACAGAAGAGATCAAGCTATACCCAAAACGCTTTGACAATACCTACCGCCACTGGCTGGAGAACATCCGTGACTGGAACATTTCGCGCCAGTTGTGGTGGGGCCAGCAGATCCCGGCTTACTTTTATGGGGATGGCAAGGAGGATTTTGTAGTGGCTGAAACTGCTGCGGATGCATTGGCTTTGGCTAAAACCAAGACAGGAAATGAAAGCCTTACCGCTGCCGATCTGAAGCAGGATCCGGATGCGCTGGATACATGGTTCTCATCATGGCTATGGCCAATGGCGGTCTTCGGAGGGATATTGGAGCCGGAAAACAAATATTTTAAATACTATTACCCTACCAATGACCTGGTTACCGGACCGGACATCCTGTTCTTCTGGGTGGCAAGGATGATCATTGCGGGATATGAATATGCAGGAGAAAAACCGTTTAACAACGTGTACCTGACAGGCCTTGTACGCGACAAGCAGGGCAGGAAGATGTCAAAATCGTTAGGTAACTCGCCAGATCCGCTGGACCTGATCGAGAAGTTCGGTGCCGATGGTGTACGTACAGGATTGCTGTTGAGTGCCGCTGCCGGGAACGACATCATGTTCGATGAGGAACTGTGCGCGCAGGGTAAGGCATTTGCCAATAAGATATGGAACGCGATGCGTCTTATAAAAGGGTGGGAGGTAGCTGATATTGACCAGCCTGACCATGCACGCATGGCTATAAACTGGTATGAGGCCAAGCTGAACAAAGCGCTGGCTGAGATCGAGGACCATTTTGAAAAATACCGTATCAGCGACGCGCTCATGGCGATCTACAAGCTGGTGTGGGACGATTTCTGTAACTGGTTCCTCGAGATGATAAAGCCGGCCTACCAGCAGCCGATAGACAAGGCAACATTCGATAAGGCTATTGAGTTGCTGGAAGCCAACCTGAAGCTGCTACACCCGTTCATGCCGTTCCTGACCGAGGACATTTGGCACTACATAGCTGACAGGACTCCCGATGAAGCACTTATTATCTCTAAATGGCCAACTGCCAACCAGGCGGATGAAAGGCTTATAGGTTTGTTTGAAAATGCGTCTGAAGTTATAGCAGGAATACGTACCATAAGGAAGGACAAGAACATCCCGTTCAAAGATACCATCGATATGAAAGTATTGAATAATGAAGCCTGGTCTACGGAATTTGACAGTATCATCAAAAAGTTAGGCAATATTGCCGGACTCGATTATACTGCCGAGAAGGTGAACGGTGCGCTGACGTTCAGGGCAGGTTCCAATGAATACTTTATCCCGGTAACGGGCGCGATAAATGTGGAGGAAGAGATAGCCAAGCTAACGCAGGAGCTTGATTACAATAAAGGATTCCTAAGATCGGTACAGGCGAAGCTTTCTAACGAGAAATTCGTTAACAACGCTGCTGAAAAAGCAGTAGCAGCCGAAAGGCAGAAAGAGGCCGATGCACTGGCTAAGATCGCTACGATAGAGCAGAGTCTGGCGAGTTTGAGGTAACGCGATCACGAAAGAAAATGTCATATTGAGCGCACTCGAAATGTGGCATTTTCCTGATGCTGCTCAACTGCGCTCGAAGTGACATCACAGATAAAACAAAAACTCCCGCAAGTGGTATACCTGCGGGAGTTTTTTATGATGTAAAGAAACGTTTATCTCAGTTGAGCGCCTGTTTCTTTTTCAAGGTTTTGCCTTATTTTACCCATGATCTTGTCGATCTGCTCGTCGGTAAGGGTCTTGGCGCTATCCTGTAGTGTAAAGCTTATAGCATAGGACTTTTTACCTTCCGGAAGGTTCTTGCCTTCGTATACATCGAAGAGGCTGATATCCTTGAGCAGTGACTTCTCGGCCTGCCTTGCGGTGGTGTAAATGCTGTCAAATGTAACAGCCATATCAACCAATAATGCAAGGTCGCGGCGCACTTCGGGGAACTTCGATATTTCAGTATACCTGATCTTAGACGATACAATGCGGATGATATTGCCCCAATTGAAGTCGGCAAAGAAAACCTCCTGCTTGATGTCGAAATGCTTACGAATGTTCTTTTTGATGCTGCCGAATTCTACCAGAACCTCATTACCCGATACCAGTGCCACACCTTCGCTGAAAACATCTGAAGCAACCGGCTGTGCTTCCATCTTAGTGATGCCAAGCCTACCCAATACTAAGTTTACGAACCCTTTGAACATAAAGAAGTCGGATGGTTTCTGTGCATACGTCCAGCTTTCCGGCAGGCGGCTGCCTGTTACGGTAAGCGTCAGGTGTTTGTTCTCATCGTAGCCACCCGGCATTTTATGGTAGGTTTTGCCAAATTCGAACAGTTTCAGGTCGGCCCTTTTCCTGTTAATGTTGAACGACACGGCCTCGAGCGCGCTGAATAGCAGCGACTGCCTCATGGCCGCAAGATCGTTGCTTAGCGGGTTCAGCATCATTACGTTAAACTCCTCCTTGAGGCTTTCCGAAAGTTTTATGTACTCAGGAGTAGTAAGCGAGTTGGCCATCATCTCGTTAAAGCCGAGCGATGCCAGCTGTTCGGCAATGATGTTCTGCAATTTATAATCTTCTGTACGCGACGAGTTGGATATCGACGCGTTCAGTTTCGTAGTAAAGTTGATGTTATTGTAGCCGTAAACTCTCAGGATCTCCTCGATCACGTCGATCTCGCGGGTCACGTCTACGCGGTAGGCAGGGATCACCAGTCCAAGCCCGGCGTCGGACATAGTACTGATCTTAATGTCCAGCGATACCAATATCTTCTTGATGGTCTCTTTGGGTAGCTCCTGGCCTATGGTGCGTGTTACATTGGCGAAGTTTAAAAGCACCGAATGGTCCTCTATTTTCTTGGGGTAAATGTCTGTCAGGTCCGAAGTGATCTCACCGCCTGCCGTTTCCTGTATCAGCAGTGCTGCCCTTTTTAGTGCGTACTCTGTTATGGTAGGGTCGATGCCCCTTTCAAAACGGAACGAAGCATCAGTGCTAAGTGTATGGCGCTTGGCCGTTTTACGTATGGAAACCGGGTTAAAGTAAGCACTCTCCAGGAATATCGTAGCAGTAGTTTCGGTCACACCGGAATTCTTCCCACCGAATACACCCGCAATGCACATCGGGCCATTCTCGTCGCATATCATCAGGTCTTCCTCGTGCAGCGTCCTTTCCACATCATCAAGCGTTGTGAATTTCGTTCCTGCCGGAAGCGTTTTTACGATCACCTTGTTGCCTTTTATCTTTGCGGCATCAAAGGCGTGCAGCGGTTGCCCGAGTTCGTGCAGCACGTAGTTGGTCACGTCTACCACATTGTTCTTTGGCGTAAGCCCTATAGCCTTGAGCCTGTTTTGCAGCCATGCCGGCGACGGCTTTACCGTAATGCCCGATATGGTCACGCCGCAGTATCTTGGCGCCAGCTTGCTGTCTTCCACCTTCACGTCCATTTTCAGGGTACGCTTGTCAATGCGGAAGTTGCTTACCGATGGTGTAAGTAGCTCGGTGTTCACGTTCTTTTGGGTAAGCCCGGCACGCAGGTCGCGCGCCACGCCCCAATGGCTCATGGCATCGGCGCGGTTCGGGGTAAGCCCTATTTCGAAAACCTCGTCGGTCTCAATGCTGAATACTTTGGAGGCTGGCGTACCCGGCTTCAGGTCGTCCTTCAGTACCATGATGCCGTCGTGCCCTTCACCAAGGCCAAGCTCATCTTCGGCGCATATCATGCCGTGGCTTTCCTCGCCGCGTATCTTTCCCTTTTTTATCTGGAAGGGATTGCCCTCTTTGTCATATAGTGTTGTCCCGATGGTTGCCACCGGAACTTTCTGGCCTACCGCCACGTTGGGCGCGCCGCATACGATCTGTACGGGAGTGCCCTCGCCGATGTCGACAGTGGTAATACGCAGCCTGTCGGCATTGGGGTGCTGGATGCAGGTAAGCACATGGCCTACCACAACACCTTCGAGCCCGCCTTTAAGCGACTCAAACTTGTCCACGCCCTCTACCTCAAGGCCAAGGTCGGTAAGCAGGGCGGCGGTTTCTTCAGATTTCCAGTCGAGTTTAATGAATTGTTTCAGCCAGTTGTACGAGATGCGCATTTGTAATTTGTTTTTAAAGCACGCAAAGATAATGATTATGTGGGAAAGAACAGTTACAAACGGCTTAACTGTTATGGAATTTAGTAAACTAAAAAAGAGGCCGCAGCCTCTTAAAATTGAACAATATTTTTTCTCTCAAAAAAGATCTTCAGCTATATTTCAAGCCATTTTACTTTATACTTATGATATCTACCATCAATTTTCTTTTCCAATATATATCTAAATTTTTGGTATTATTTTTTGGCCAATTAATCTCGACTTTTTTAAATAGGTCATTAATTGACATTATTGTAATGCTATTAATATTATCTATTTCAGTTAGCTTACTTTTGTTAGAGAAATATTCAAATGATTGTCTGCACAAACTAAAAATTACTCTTTCATCAATGACCTCTTTTTTTTGAATATATTCTAATTTCTCTTTCTCGGCCCCATTCCTATACATACTAAGTTCACATGAGCATAAAGAGTCTTGTTTGAACAATAAATAAACAGTTTTTGGATGTTGCGCAAAAGAAATGTTTACGCTTAATAGAAGGAAAATTGAAAATATGTGTTGGATAAACATGACTGATGAATTATTTTATTTTGATATTAAGTACTAACTCTGATAATTTCAAGAGTTTATTGATAGTTAATTACTAGTGATTTAATTCTATTTCCAAAGATATGTTTTTGAACAATATAATTGTATGGGGGCTTTGGATTACACTTTACTATCAATTATTTCCCATAAATGTTGTAGAAAACTGCACAAAAAACAACGCCAATTGTAGTAACAATATCCCGTCACCACTTCCCTAAATTCCTTACATTTGATTTTTTAAAAATTCTTATGAAGCATTTTTTTTACGCACTTGTTCTCTTATCGGGCATTACGTTGCAGGCGCAACTCAAAAGCCCATCTGAATTCCTGCCCAATTACGCGAAGCAGGTCAGCTATTACCACCAGTTGGATAGCTATTTTGCGCATTTGGCCCAAAATTCAGATATGGTCATACATAAGGCGTACGGACAAACCAACCAGGAGCGCGGCCTGAACGCCTACATCATTTCTACACCGGAGAACATTAAGGATATAGAGAGCATCCGTGCCAACCACCTGTACGCTATCGGGATGGGAGGAAAGCATTCTAATGTAGGGGAAAAAGCCATTGTATGGCTCAGCTTCAACGTGCATGGCAATGAGCCCGCTGCTGCCGAAAGCGCGATGAGCGTGGCGTATGAGCTCATTAATCCAAAGAACACTGCCACAAAAGAGTGGCTCAAAAATACCATCGTGATACTCGATCCGTGCCTTAACCCCGACGGCTATGCGCGCTACGGCAACTGGCTAAGGGACATATCGGGCAAGGAACCGAACCCAAACGGCTATGACCGCGAACACATGGAACCGTGGCCGGGCGGCAGGCAAAACCACTATGCCTACGACCTGAACCGCGACTGGGCATGGCAAACGCAGGCCGAGACACAGCAACGCATTATCCTGTACAACGACTGGATGCCGATGGTACATGTGGACGTTCACGAAATGGGCTACAATGAACCTTATTTTTTCCCGCCTGCCGCCGAGCCGATGCACGAGTTCATTACGCAGGGGCAAAAGGATTTCCACAACGCAATAGGGGAGATGACCTCCAAAAAATTTGACGCGCAGGGTTGGAACTACTACACCCGCGAGCGCTTCGACCTGTTTTACCCCAGCTATGGCGATACCTACCCCAGCTTTAACGGCGCCGTCGGCATGACGTACGAGCAAGGTGGCATTGGCGCGGGCCGTGCAGTAACTATGCGCAACGGCAGCGTCCTCACATTGAAAGACAGGATCGATCACCATACCACAGCCGTACTTACCGCGGTAGAAACTGCAGCCTGGCAAAAGGATAAGCTGGTGCGCAACTTCAGGGCCTATTTTAAGGACGGCCCGAAAGGCAACTATAAAACTTACATTGTAAAGAACAGCGGCAAGAACGAGGAACTGGCGCAGCTTCTGAAGCGTAACCGTATACAGTTCACTTACGCGGATGAAAGCAAAAAACTGTCGGGCTACAATTATCAAACCGATAAGGAAAGAGATTTTACCGTAGAGCCGAACGACATGATCATATCGGCGAACCAGCCAAAGTCTACATTGACACAGGTGCTGTTCGAGCCATCTCCAAGGCTTACCGACAGCCTTTCGTATGACATTACCGCATGGGCACTGCCACACGCGTATGGTGTTGAAAGCTATGCCGTGAAAAGGGATATTTCCCTAAGAACGAAATCCCAGCCATCGTACAAAGGCAAATTTGAATATGAAAGAGTGTATGCTTATTACGTGCCGTGGAATGGCAGGGCATCGGCAAGAACGCTGGCGCTGCTTTTTAAGAACAATGTAAAGGTAAGGTCGGCACGAAAAGCCTCGGCTTTCCGTGGGATAAAAGTCAGCCCCGGCGATCTGGTTATCCTTAAAGGCGACAACCCACAGATCAACGACTTTAAGAATACAATGACGATGCTGCTGGATGGCAAGCCTGACCATGAGGTGATCGAGAGCGGATATTCGCTAAGCGGTGGTGATCTGGGCGGGGAACATTACCCGCTATTGCAGGCTCCTAAGGTACTGCTGCTTGCAGGCAGCGATGTGAGCGCGACCGACTTCGGGCAGGCGTGGTTCTATATGGATGAGGTGGTGGACTACCCCGTAACTATTGTCGAAACGCAAAATCTGGGCAGGATAAAACTATCGGACTTTAGTACGATCATAATGCCCGACGGGTGGTACAGCCTTAATGACGGACAGAAGAACAGCATTGATGCCTTTATAAATGATGGCGGCAAAGTTATCGCCATGGGTGGCGCGCTCAACCTGTTTGAGGATAGGGCAGGGTACAGCCTTACGCGTTTTGCAACACCTTCGGATAAGGATAAAGACACTGCCGAAGCCGACGAGGAAACCCTGAAGGCCCGTTACTTCGATTACCAAAATGCCGAAAGGCGTGCCATTTCAGGCTCGGTTCCGGGAGCGATCGTAGAGAACATGCTGGACAAAACGCACCCGCTGTCGTATGGTTTGGGGGAGAGGTATTTCAGCCTCAAGACTTCTGACAGCCGTTACCAATTGCTGAAGAATGTCTGGAATGTGGCGTATGTCCCTGCGGGGTACAAGAACTTTGGGTTCATTGGCCGCAGCCTGAAAAAGAAGCTGGAAAACACCGTAACCTTTGCCGTGGAGCAAAAGGGCAGGGGACAGGTCATTTACATGGTCGACAATCCGCTGTTCCGTGGGTTTTGGGAGAATGGCAACCTGCTGTTCAGCAATGCGTTGTTTTTAGTTGATTAGTGTTTTTTTCATTTAACCACATAGGCACATAGTTTTAGGAGTTCCTTCAGAGGTTATGATAGCTGCACAATAATAGTTTTAGGTTTACAGGCTATGTGCCAAGAGCATCGCTATCCGGCTCTTACGGTCTATCCAATCTATGTACCTATGTGGTTAACTTTCTGCAATAAAAAACAAATTACTGCCGTTAGTTATATAAAATGACCCCACCCATGAAGACATTCCTTACAGGCCTCCTGCTGCTCGTACTGGCAGGATGCGGCAGCGATGATACCCCTAACGAAAACAATAATGAGGACCGCGATCACAGGCAGGATATGCGCGATCTTGTCATCGGCATCAGCCAGGCGGCAAAAGCGGTAAACCCCAACTTTGCGGTAATTCCCCAAAATGGCATTGAACTGGTCACTGCCAATGGAGAACAGGGCGGCGCCCCCGCAACGGCCTACCTGAACGCTATTGACGGGAATGGGCAGGAAGACCTGTTTTACGGTTACAACGATGATAATGTGGCTACACCTTCGGCTACAACAAACTACCTGCGGAGTTTCCTCGATGTATCTAAAAATGCAGGTAAAAAGATATTGGTGACGGACTACTGTTGGTCGGCTGATAAGGTGACGGATTCGTATACTAAGAGCCAGGCCGCGGATTACATATCCTACGCTGCCGAAGACCGTAACCTTACCATTATCCCTGACAGTGCCCCATATAATGAGAATGTCGATGTGATCACGTCTTTGGCACAGGCAAAGAACCATATCTTTTTCATCAATCCGGTAAACTTCAACACGAAACAGCAGTTCATCGATGCGGTTACGGCAACGAATTATGACGTGGTGATCATGGACCTTTTCATGAACGATGAGTCCTTTGCTGCTTCGGAAGTGAACCAGCTGCGCAATAAGGCCAATGGCGGCAAGAGGCTCGTGATCTGCTACATGTCGATAGGCGAGGCTGAGGATTACCGATATTACTGGCAGAATAGCTGGAACAACGACCGGCCGTCGTGGATCGCTGCTGAAAACCCTGACTGGCCAGGCAATTACAAAGTTAAATACTGGAATGCCGAGTGGCAGGCGCTTATTTTTGGGCATAGCGATTCGTACCTTACCAAAATTACTGATGCAGGATTCGATGGTGTATACCTGGATATCATTGATGCGTTCGAGTATTTTGAGTAGGCAGCATTGTTACTAAACTTTTGCTAAAGCCTGAAAATTCCAAAGTCTTTCCAAATTCCTTACCCATCTTGCATCAATAAAATGAAACAGGATGAAGATACGATCCGCAATTATGGCATGCCTTTGCTTTGCAGGTGCTGCCACCGCGCAGCTTAGCCCACCGGGAATGGGTGAAACCAAAGAAGCCTACTGGTCGGCTATTGGGCTAAGCCAAAAGATAACCGAGATAGATAATTCCATGACCTACGTTGGCGTCGGCCGCATCAGTGGCATTCAGGAAGATGGTGTTATGAATAAGCCATCGATATTCGTAGTGAATGAGGAGGTTTATCATAAGTTATCTACACATTGGAAATACAGCGGTGCCTTGAGCTATCGTCGCCAGCATGAATATGAGGCAGGTCCGGGAATGGCCGGAACAGATGAAATAAAGCAGGAATTCAGGGTATATGGCAGGTTGCAATATGGCCTGGAAATTGGCAATTTAAAATGGAACAATACCTTAAGGGAAGAAGCAAGAAGGTTTTATGCCGACGACTTTTCTGATGTGGACAACGGCTTCCAATTGCGCACAAGGCTAAAGACACAGGTGGTGATACCATTAGATCATGGATCGCACAATACCATCTTATGGAGCGCCGAAGCCTTGTTCTCGGCAGCAAGGGACAGCCACCACGGTTGGGATGGCATGGGGTATAAAGAAAGCAGATCTTGCCTTTACTATTCCCTTTCGCCTACGAACATTCCCGTTACTTTTGACATTGGCTATATGAATGACCTTATGGGGCACGGGAGCCAAATGGCAGACGCTAATTACCTGGCGATGGACATCATTGTGAAGGATATTTTTTAGATCGGCTTTGGTGCGGAATGATATTTTTCTAAAACAGTATCCAGGATCTCTGCCGTAAGCGGTTTAGGCCTGAAGTCATGGAATATGCCCTTTACGGCTTCAATGGCCTCGTCTTTTGGGTCATCATAGTCGCCTGTCATTACCACTACAAGGCACTTAATGGTAAGGCCAAGTTTTTTGTATTCGGCTATGAACTCATACCCGCCCATCCCCGGCATGTTTACATCGAGAAAAATTATATCGGGAAGCCTTTCGCCAACTTTAAGATACTCCAGCGCCTCGAATGCCGATCCCAATGCTACAACCGACTGTGAAGCATTATTTTTCAGGATAACCCTTTCATGGAAAAAGTTATCCGTCTTGTTGTCGTCTATCAGCATTATGCTGCTTACAGGATCATTCATGCTCAAGGTTCAGTATCGTAAATTTAAAGATAGTTCCTTTATCTGCATTTTTTTCTACCCAAATTTTTCCGCCATGCATTTCAGTTATCTTTTTGCAATTGGCTAGCCCAATGCCGTGGCCTTGATATTGCTCTTCAGAATTTAACCTTTCAAAAATACGAAAAACGGCTTCATGGTGCTTTGGGTCTATTCCGATACCATTGTCTGCAACCGAAAATTCGTAGAAATTCCCTTTCTTCTCACTGCTTATTTTCACGATGGGACGTTCATCTCCGGCCTGGAACTTAATGGCGTTTGAAATAAGGTTTTGGAAAACCTGCCTCAATTCGGTCTTAAAGGCATAAAATTCCGGCAGGCGGCAGGTTATCTTAACTTCTGCTTCACTCTTTTGTATAAGATCATAGAGGTCGGCGATCACCTCCTGCACGATCTCGTTGCAGTTCGTTGCCGACAATTTTCTTTTACGGCCCAGCTTTCCAAAATTCAGCAGCGAACGTACAACGTGGGTCATCCGTTCAACTGCATTATTCATTGCGCCTAAATGTGCCTTTACTTCATCATCCAGCTTTTCCGAGTAGTCCTCTTCCACCATAGCGATGTAATTCGACATTGTACGCAGCGGCTCCTGCAGATCATGAGAAGATATATAGTTGAACTGCTCCATTTCCTCATTTTTTAATTGCAGCTCTATCAGCTGGTCACGGATAATTTCTTCCTGTTTCTTGCGCTCGGTAATATCGATAACGGTGGCGAGCATAAAATTTTCATAAGATGATCTGACGGGGGTGAGTATGATCTCGACAGGAAATTCGGTCCCGTCTTTTTTTCGTGCCAGTATTTGTTTTTCAAAACCAAGCTTCATAACACGGAGGGTGTCATAAAATTCTCGTTTTTTTGCATCGTAATCTTCATGCAGCATTGGCGGCAGAAGGGTCTTTACATTACGGCCTATCAATTCCCGTTTCCTGTATCCGTACAAAAGCTTGGTGCATTCGTTTACAGTAATGATATTTCCTCCCCTGTCGGAAATTATCAGCGCGTAAGGCGCGGCATATACGGCGATCCGGAAATTTTCTTCCGCGATCAGCCTTTTACGGTGAATGGCATTTAGTTTTGATGAGGTACTGCGGATCAGGAACAGGCTGATGATAATATATACCGATGTCGCAAAGGCTATTGAAAGCTCTGGGCTGATCCAGTCATTGCGATGGGATAATATCCGAATGTAGCCTATCGCCAATGTGGCAAGCAGGAGACGTAAAAACAGCCGCCTTGCCATAATGTTGCCTATCATTTTTCCCGTAAATAATGCTGTAATACCCGTATTGCAATTTACTAAAGATGCAGCTGCTGACAGCAGTATGAAGGATATAGCGGTATATACGGCCATGGGTATGAATGACATTTCGTAAAATTCGGGAATGTTCAGGAAATGCCCCAAAGTCGCAATGCACCCTACCAGGGTCACCATGTGTAACAGAAGCTGTATTATGCGTACATAGACGAGCTTTCCTGTTCTTATAAAAAAGAAGGCAATTGACAGAATAACAAAGCAAACAGCAGTTTGCGGTGATATGCCAAAAGTTATGTAATTGACAGGGAGTGATGTGAAGTCCCTGATAAGCATAAGCAGGCACCATGTAAATACCCCTGAGGCTAACGCTCTTGAAAGCAATAACGAGATACGGGAATGGTAGCATACCTGCAGCAGCAACGATGCAGAGATAGCAATGAAGCAACTTGCGGCATCGATGGCTATGGGGAGATGGCCTGTCTTGCGGACATTAAAAATACCGCCATCAAGCCCGAGGCAATATATCCATACATAAATGCCGTATCCCATTACCAGGATACAGACAGCAACTATATAATTTTTATATTTTGACTTTACAATTGGCATGTAAACAACTGTTAATATTACGAAAGTAGTAATACTGTCGAAATTTTAATCACCTTTTTAAGTAATATAACACTATTGTCCCTAATTTATCTATATGACAAATAATTAGTTAATAATTGCACTGTGCCATGTTGTCATATTAATCCTGACATTGATATATTGGCACGATCATTGTCTTTAGAGAGGCAGGTTTAACAAAACATAGAATCAAAACAAAAATAAAACGAAAAGTATGAGTAAGATAATCGGAATTGACTTAGGTACTACCAACTCGTGTGTTGCCGTAATGGAAGGTAACGAACCGGTGGTTATTCCTAATGCTGAAGGTAAAAGGACAACCCCGTCAGTAATTGCATTTGTTGAAGGTGGGGAGATCAAGGTTGGTGACCCGGCCAAGAGGCAGGCAGTGACCAATCCGACAAAGACAATAGCTTCGATCAAGCGTTTCATGGGTAACAAATACTCTGAAAGCTCAAAAGAAGCATCGAATGTGGCATACCATGTAGCCAAAGGCGATAACGACACCCCGCGTGTGGACATCGACGGCCGCCTGTACACGCCGCAGGAACTTTCTGCCATGACATTGCAGAAAATGAAAAAAACAGCTGAGGACTACCTTGGCACAACAGTGACCGAAGCGGTTATCACTGTTCCGGCTTACTTTAATGATGCACAGCGCCAGGCTACCAAAGAAGCCGGTGAGATCGCGGGCCTTAAAGTAAGGAGGATCATCAATGAGCCTACGGCGGCAGCGCTTGCTTACGGCCTGGATAAAGCGGGTATCGACCAAAAGATCGCAGTGTATGACCTTGGTGGCGGTACGTTCGATATCTCGATCCTTGAGTTGGGTGACGGTGTATTCGAAGTACTTTCTACAAATGGTGATACGCACCTGGGTGGTGATGACTTTGACCAGGTGATCATTGACTGGCTTGCCGGTGACTTTAACAGCGAAGAAGGTGTAGACCTTCGTAAAGACCCAATGGCGCTACAGCGTTTGAAGGAAGCTGCTGAAAAAGCGAAGATCGAGCTTTCTGCCTCATCGCAGACAGAGATCAACCTGCCATACGTTACTGCTACGGCTTCAGGGCCTAAGCACTTGGTAAAAACCCTGACAAGGGCTAAATTCGAGCAATTGGCAGATGAGCTTGTAAAACGTTCTATGGAGCCTGTAGCAAAAGCACTTAAAGATGCAGGCCTTTCTAAATCGGATATTAATGAGGTGATCCTTGTAGGTGGTTCTACACGTATCCCGAGGATACAGGAAGAAGTGGAAAAATTCTTCGGCAAGAAGCCTTCAAAAGGTGTTAACCCTGATGAGGTCGTGGCGATCGGCGCGGCTATCCAGGGCGGCGTACTGTCAGGCGATGTGAAAGACGTACTGCTTCTTGACGTTACACCGCTTTCCCTTGGTATCGAGACCATGGGCGGTGTATTGACCAAGCTTATCGAATCGAACACAACCATCCCTACCAAAAAATCGCAGGTATTCTCTACGGCTGCTGACAACCAGCCATCTGTCGAGATCCACGTATTGCAGGGTGAAAGGCCAATGGCTACCGACAACAAAACGATAGGCCGTTTCCACCTGGACGGTATACCTCCTGCACAAAGGGGCATACCACAAATTGAGGTAACGTTCGATATTGATGCCAATGGTATCATCAAGGTATCGGCTACAGATAAAGGTACAGGCAAGTCACACGATATCCGTATCGAGGCTTCTTCAGGTCTTACCCAGGAAGAGATCGACAGGATGCGTAAGGAGGCTGAGGCCAATGCTGATGCTGACAAAGCAACACGTGAAAGGGTTGAAAAACTGAACGAGGCGGATGCCATGATCTTCCAGACAGAAAAGCAATTGACAGAGTTTGGTGATAAGTTGTCGCAAGGCAACAAGGATGCCATAGGCATGGCGCTTACCGAGCTAAAGATGGCATACGAAGCTAAAGACGCGGCACTTATACAGCCGGCACTTGACAAGATCAACGAGGCATGGAAAAATGCTTCTGAGGAGATGTACAAGCAGGGTGGTGACCAGGGCGGTGCGCAACAGGCACAGCCTGAAGCAGGCCAGGCAGAAGGCGACAACGTTCAGGATGTTGACTTTGAGGAAGTGAAGTAATCTTTTTAGACGAAGAGATAATAGACTTTTAGATAATAGAGAACGCCCCGCAATTGTGGGGCGTTTTTTTGTTGCATATCAAATTTAAATATTGTTAATTGGCAGCCTAACCAATTTTTAATCGAAATGATGAAGAAGATCTTCGGATTTGGGCTTTTAGCCTTGACAATGAGCCTGATGAGTTGCAGTGGTGACGACAGCAGCGAATCGACGAACAACAACAATAACAACGGGCAGGGTACCATTACAGCTGTTATCAATGGTGAGGAATGGGAAGGTACCGTTAAAAGCGCTACCCTCCTTAAGGTACAGAGCATGGGAAGCCAGCGTTTCGACATTACTGCCGAAGGCGACGGGCAACGCATTCAGATCGCCTGCGAAGCGCCCTACGGAGTAACGATGCCACTGACAAGCTATACGTTCGAGCAGGAGGCCGCGGGTAATGCGCTGTTCAGCAACAGCTATTTGGTTGGGTCTAACTCCTATATGGTGCATTTCCCGGAATCAGGCGAGGTGTCTATTACATCATTCAATGACAGTAATAAAAAGGCTTCGGGTACTTTTGAATTTACCAATTATAAAGTTGGCGATATAGAAGGCATGAGCGTGCCTGAAAATTATGTGGTGACTAATGGCGAATTCCATAATGTGGTTTATACAGTTTACGCGCAGTAAGCAATAGTCCAATATGTACGAACGCCCCGCAATTGCGGGGCGTTTTTATTATAATTTATGAGGTCTTCCATTTTGACCGGAGCTTACGGAGTGGAGAGATCTCAATGAACTAAAGAGATCCTTCGACTCGCTTTCGCTCTGACTGATACGCAACACCCGAATAACCAAATAACCAGATCAACCCATCAACAAAAAACTATTCAACAGTAAAACCTAATCCTTCTACATAACCCTTATTCTGGAAGTTATTTTTATACTTGCAGTTTTCAAGGTATTCGTTCAGGGCTTTCTGTACTTTGGCACGGTCGGGCATGTTCTCGCGGACTTTCTCAAAAGAGCTGCGGTCGCTGTCGGCGTACTTGGTGATGAGCGGGAAATCTTCCGGTTGCTTAAAGTTCATAATGCCGCGCAGGTTGTCCATCTTTTTGTAAGGCCAAAATGCCCAGTTCACCTGATTGGCATCGAGCAGCTTGCGGAACTCCATAACCCACTCGTCGGTGTTCTCGCCTGTCTCGCCAATATATATAGGCACATTGTACTTGTCGCGGAAGTCGATGTACTTTTGGATCGATTCCTGGTTAATGTCGAACCAGTACTTATGGAACTCATAGACCACGTTATCGTCCAGTACACGCTCGAATACACCAAAATCACCTGCCCAAACCGAACCGTTCAGGTAGATGGTGTGTTTTTTGTCGACAGTACGGATGTCCTTGACCATTCGTTCATAAACAAGGAACAGCCTGTGGTTGTAATCAGGTATGTCCTTGGTAAAATAGTGTGCGAACGGCTCATTTATCACGTCGTAGCCAATTATTATTGGGTCGTCCTTGTAGCGTTTGGCAATGCGCACCCATATCTCGCTCATTTCGTCCTGCGCCGTTTTGCTGAAGTACAGCCACGGGTAGCCATAGGAATCATCAATATTGTCGCCCGTCTGCCCGCCTGGTGCGCAGTGCATGTCTAGCAGCACGTATAGGTTTTCTTGTCGGCACCACTCGATCACCCGGTCAAAATACTCAAAACCTGCATTACGCTTGCCCATATAGAGGTCGTTGGTAAACAGCTTGTAATGGAACGGCAGTCGCAGGTGGTTAGAGCCGGTACGCTTGAGATATTTGATGTCCTCGAGGGTAATGTAGTTATCAAGGTACTTATGCCAAAAGGTGGTAAGGCTGTCGGGGCCTACCATTTCGTGCAGCAGCTCATCGATCTTACGGGGCGAGCTTACCTTACCCATTTTGAACATATAGCCTTCGGGAACGAGCCAGTTGCCCAGGTTGGTGCCTTTCAGGGTGATGGGGCTGCCATTGGCATCGAGTATTTCCTTACCTTTTGTTTTGGGGATGGCGCCCTTGTAAACCTTGCCGTTCTCTCCGTATGTGGAATATGATTTGCACGAAGCCAGCGATCCGCCAAGCGTGAGGATAAGCAATACCAATTTGAATTTGTTTGTCATTAGTTAAAGCAAATTTTGTGAATGATGTTTGGATAATTTGCCTTAAAGGTATGAAAAGTGCGGAAAAGATGATGCCTTTAGCTGTTATCAATAGCCAAACATATAGTAGGCAGCAACACCGCGTAACCGCCCGCTATATTTTGCATAAACTACAAGCCCTGTATCCTGAAATTCTTCCCTAAGTATAATTTTGTAAGCGATATTTTTATTTACTGTATAAATTTCCGTCCTAAACCCAATGTATGAGATCTCAACTTTATCACCCTCCTTCGCGCTAAGTGAGAATTGGCCATCGATGTCGGTTTGTACATACGTTGAATTTGTTCCCAATATTCGCGCGTTGGCACCCGGTAATGACATTCCGTATTCATCCGTTACGGTTCCGGTAATTAGCGCGACGTTGGTAGTGGGTTTGACCTTATTTTGGGCAAATGCGTTAAAACCTAAAAAGAAGATCGCTATAGTAATGATCGAAATAATATTTTTCATATTTTGAAACTTTGATTAATAGTCAAACTTAAATTCGCGAGCGACACCTATAAGCCAGTCGCCATAACTATAGGAACCTACGATAATATTCTCTAAAGTTGTCGGGTCATCAAGAAGGGTAATAGTATATGTTACTACATCTGAAACCTTTATTTCTTGCGGTACCATTCCTACATAGGTAAATTCCAATGTATCATCTTGTTCAGCTTGGATCGTAAATAATCCGTCAAGATCAGTTTGTACAACTTTGATCCCGCCTTTAACTTTTACATTGACACCCGGAATTGGGTTTCCCTGTGCATCATTTACAACACCGCTTATCATTTTTATAGTATCCATTTCCATTTTTCTGCACCCATTTTCAATTTGGTTTTCCCGCTGCTCGTAGCCTGTCGGAGTCTGTGCCGAGAGCTCATTCACACCTACGGTCAGCAATGTGATCGCTGCCGCGCTTGCCGCTGCCCAAAACCTGCTTTTCTCCCTTGACACCACCAGGTCACGGTTTAGCTGTGATGCCCTGAACCGCCCGCAGGCCTGTCCGCCGATCTTCACTGCTTCCAATATTTCCCTGTCAGAGGCAGTAGTAAAATCGCGAACGTTCTTCTGGCACGACCCACAAAAGCGGCTTTTATCAACAGGTGTCATGGCAGCCCAGTTTTCATGGCATGGTTCGGGAATGGATAGTTGTATCGGCTTCATATATAGTAAGAGGCCGATTTTCATAAAAAGGTTGGGAGGGATGAAAATTATTTTTCCGCCCCTCCCAGATATTTACTCTAATTAAAATTTTGCCTTGATAAAAGCGACAAGTTTCGTCCTGAAATTCTCCGCGATAGAGGCTTCCCATTTGCTGTGCCCGCCGTTCTCGTAAAGATAATATTCATTGTAAACCCCATTCGCATCCAGTTTAGCCTTCAGCCTTTCAGCCTGCGACCTTGGGACCAGCGGGTCTTTTCCGCCGTAAAAAAGTATGGTAGGCGGCGATAACGGATTTACGAAATTCGCCGGGCTAATGCCGAATACAGCATCCTCATGGCTTTTGGAATGCCCAAGCAGGTACATGGCCGCATACTGGTAATAGGGATGGCTCACATAAAAGGGGTCGGTAAAATCCGATGGGCCTACGATACTGCAAACGGCTTTCACATTACGGTGCATATCATGCCTGTAGCTGTACAGCATGGCAAGATGTGCCCCGGCGCTCATACCAATAAAAGTATATTGGTTCCCGATGTTATAATTGCCTTCCTCAATGAAAGCAATGGCAGTCTCAACGTCCTGCACTTGTTTGGGGAAAGCGGGGCTCTCGAACGATGCCAGTCTATAATCCATGTTCACGATCGCATGGTCCGGGAATTCTTCCCGCAGCATCGGGATGAAATAATGGAGCCTGTCCCTCGAACCGCCGCTCCAGCCACCGCCGTGCAGCAGGATGAATACTTTGGTGTCCTCATTCCTTCTCATGGGAAGGTACAGATCCATTTTCTGTTCCGGGTCATTGCCGTAGGCAACATCAAGAAGTACCTGGGTTTGATGTGTTGGATGCTCTTTACTGGTTGAAAAAAATAGTTGGATAAATGGTGCTTTCACTTCGGCCTTCATAAACTTCTGCATTTGTTTTGGTAAAAATTAATATGATAACTATAGAAGTGAGGTGATCTGTTTATTCTACGTGATCATTGCACGATAAGTTTCGTGATCTTTACCAAATAACTTTTCTTTGTGAATTGTTAAGCATTTTGCGTTAAAACCTATTCATTAAAAAGGCTTCAACTTTATTGTAAACTTCAGCGTAAGTGGCAACGTCCCAATCGCCATGGCCACCATCAGGATAAAAATTGAATTCGTTGTACACACCTGCCTGGTCCAGCTTTGCCTTTAGCCTTGGCCCCTGTGTTGCGGGTACCAAAGGGTCTACACCGCCGTAAAAGGAGAGGGTAGGCGGCGATTGTGTTGTAATATGGCTTGCAGGGCTAATTGAAGCAATTTGTGCGGTAGTTGGAGCCGACGTGCCAACCAGATACAATGCCGCGACCGGGTAAAGGTCGTGCGCCAGGTATTCCGGATCGGTAAAGTCCGCCGGGCCTACTACATCCACCACAGCTTTCACATCATGTTCCGTATCGTAAGCATAGGCGTAGAGCATAGAAAGGTGAGCGCCCGCGCTAAATCCAATAAAGGCATAATCGTCCGATACATGGTAATCGCTTGCTTCGAGATGGTTTAGCACGCTTTCAATGTCATCGATCTGCTTGGGCATGGCAGGACTATTCTCAGTAGCCAGTCTGTAGTTGATGTTCACTATGGCATGACTTGGAAAACGCTGCTGCAATAGAGATACAAGGGAGGTTATATCATCTTTACTGCCGGAAGTCCACGCGCCGCCGTGCACCAGCACAATGACCTTAGTATCTTCATCGCGTCCCGCAGGCAGGTACACATCCATGGATTGCTGTGCGTCGGACCCATAGGCTACGTTAAGGATATTGCGCGCTGTTAGCGGGGCATCGGTAGTGGAGTCGTCAGAGCTGCATCCCGTTATCAAGAACAGGAACAGCAGGGGTAGGAGTGATAGGTATTTTTTCATAGCACTGTAAAGATAGCAAATTTTATGCCCTTTTGCTATGATCACAGTAGAGGGGTAATTACACTACGCGCCCGGCCAATGGATTAGATGATCTTTTTGATCACACGAAGTTTGTGCGTATGCCTTTTGGTGTCAATGTTATAAATGCCCAGGTGATCCAGGCGGTCAATGCGTACTTTGCCATGGGCGTGGATGATATAGTTATCCTCCATGATGATACCCACGTGTATGATCCGGCCTTCCTCATTATCGAAAAAAGCAAGGTCGCCGGGTTCGCTTTCTTCAATAAAACTGAGCGCTTCGCCTTGTGTAGCCTGTTGCGATGCATCGCGTAAAAGGTCGTAGCCATTAAGTTTGTATACCATCTGTACCATGCCCGAACAGTCGATACCGAAAGGTGTTTTGCCACCCCACAAGTACGGCGCGTTGAGGTACATGTAAGCGGTTTGGACCAGGCTTTGCTTGCTGGTCATGCCGCTGGCTTTAAGCCCTTCGAAAGCAAAATTATCAACATTAAGCGCTGGATGGTCAAGAAATGTAACGGCAGCTCCCAAAGGAATGGGCATAAGGCTGTTGTTACTGCCGGTAGTATATTCTATCAGGTCGGCGTTAAGTACTGCCGGGGTGCTTTGCAATGTATGGTAATCGCTTTCAGAAATGATGCGGAACTGCTTGTTATCGATCCATCCCTCGTAGCTGTCGTAGCCCATTTCGATACGCGACCATTTTTGGGTTTGCTCGAGTATCCTGAAATGTTCCCCAAAAAGGACTTGTGAGGTCATTTCGCTCCTGTCACTTGGCTCTAAACGAAGGGGTACAATAGCAAGATCGCAAATGCCGAACATTTTCTGATTGATTATTTATTATTTCCTATCCTCTGTTGGTTGAGCGTTGCGTAAAAAAGCTAACGCTGCCCCGTTTACCGCAAATATAGCGGATATTCCCGAAGCAGCGTTATATGCTGAGCGCTGTTTTCACCGAAGTTAATAACAACTTTATTAAATAAAGATCAATTTTTAAGCACGTTCCAAAACGATAGCCGATGCACCACCGCCACCGTTGCAGATAGCCGCAGCGCCTGTTTTGGCATTGTTCTGCTCAAGAACATTGATAAGCGTTACGATGATCCTCGCGCCCGAACATCCCAGTGGGTGCCCAAGCGATACGGCACCACCGTTCACGTTCACTTTGCCGGCATCAAGGCCAAGTATCTTGCAGTTGGCAAGTCCTACTACCGAGAACGCTTCGTTGAATTCGAAGAAATCAACATCGTCTTTTGAGATGCCTGCTTTGTCAAGGGCTTTCGGAAGCGCTTTTGCAGGGGCAGTAGTAAACCATTTTGGCTCCTGCTCGGCATCAGCGTACCCTTTGATGTAAGCAAGCGGCTTCAGGCCAAGCTCATTTGCCTTCTCCTCGCTCATAAGCACCAATGCGGCAGCACCATCGTTGATGGTAGAAGCATTGGCTGCAGTTACCGTGCCTTCTTTGGTAAAGGCAGGGTTAAGTGCAGGTATCTTATCCAGTTTTACATTGCTGTATTCTTCGTCTTTGGTTACCATGATCGGGTCACCTTTGCGTTGTGGTACGGCTACAGGAACTATTTCATTGTCAAATTTACCGGCATCCCACGCATTGGCAGAACGCTTGTACGATTCGATGGCAAAGTTATCCTGGTCCTCACGGGAAATGCTGTATTCAGTAGCGCAGGCATCAGCGTGTACACCCATGGCATTGTTGTCATAAGCATCGCTAAGGCCGTCTTTCTGCATGCCGTCGATCATTGTGGCAGGGCCAAATTTAGCACCTGTCCTCATTTGTACGTAGTGTGGTATAAGGCTCATGTTCTCCATGCCGCCTGCAACGACCACATCGGCATCGCCAAGCTGTATGGCCTGTGCGGCCTGCATAACGGCTTTCATGCCCGATGCGCATACTTTATTTACTGTAGTGGCAATAACGTTGTCAGGAAGACCTGCGTGGCGTGATGCCTGGCGTGCGGGAGCCTGGCCTACACCGGCCTGTACTACGTTGCCCATTATCACTTCATCAACATGCTTAGGGTCAAGGTTTATTTTTTCAAGTGCGCCCTTGATAGCTGCTGCTCCAAGTTGTGAAGCCGGAACGGTTGACAATGCGCCCATGAAGCTGCCTATTGGCGTACGTACTGCCGATACGATAACTACTTTCTTATTCATAATGTTATGTGTCTTTTGTTTGTTGTGGTTGCGAAATTAATGAATTTTGGTACAGATAAAAATAAAGTACATAAAAATGTTGGTCAAAATAACTGGTTTGTTGAATTTTAGGAAATAAAGATCAGGGCTTATTGGTCATACGCCACGTTCCTGTACCGGGGCTGTATGGGAAGGGGATAAAGCCATATAAAAAAGCTATTGAACGCCTGAATTTCCATTGTCCCGTAATAGTAGTTCCGTCTTCAGATAAGATGCCTGAATAATAAATGGTCTTGTGTTCCCTCCCTGTTTTACGGCTGCTCCCGTCAGGATGTATTTCAGATCCTACCGGCATGAATTTCCTGAAACGTATAATATTTTTTGATACAGTGCCAATTATCCTGCCCGTTTCGGCCATTCCGCCTGTGGCGACATCATCATTAACAGTGCCTTCAAAATTAATACCGTCAAATATTTTTATCTCTATGCTAAAGCCCGTCTTTTCAACGCCTTTGGCTTCGCGTACCCAATTATGGTCATATCTGTAATATCCTTCCCAATTACCTTTCATTATACGTCTGTTTATCTTACAAATATATACGATCTGACATCTGAAAAATAATCCGGCTGATAGGGTAACGCATTTTATTTCTTCATATACTTGCATCAAAAAACCAACCTATGGAAGCCATTTCGATCGTTATTACTGTCATATCCCTCATTCTTGGTATCGTAAAGCTGGTAAGCGGCGGCGACAAGTCTCCGGAAAGGCAAAAAGAATATTTTGTTACGGCCAACCTTACAGTGCCGGTTGAGACCGTAAAAACATCGGGTATAGACGTTGGCGATGCAGTAACGCTCGAGCTTACCGGCGAAACACAAACTGTTAGCATCCATGCGCAGGAAACCTCGTGGACATCTGTTCACCTCGGTAACGTGACCGACTACGAACTTTTCACAAAAGTAAGTCAAAATAATGCCAGGGCCAGGATTTATGCCATCAATGGCGACGTGGTTACGCTAGAGTTTGTTTACAGGTAAAAATAATTTGCCACGAATTTCACCAATTCTGAATTAGTGAAATTCATGGCTAAATATAAATTATGCTAAAGTTGCCGAAAGCGTTATCTCTGCATTTAGCACTTTTGATACCGGGCAGATCTCCTTAGCTTTTTGAGCTGTCGCCTGAAAATCCTGCTCAGTGATTCCGGGAACGGTAGCTTCCAGTTTCATGTGGATCTTCGTGATCGTGCCGTCCTCAAAAGTAAGCTGTGCTTCGGTGTCAAGGTTCTCGGGCGTAAAGCCAAGTTCGCTCAGCAGGAAGCTCAATTGCATGGTGTAGCAGCCGGAATGTGCCGCAGCGATAAGTTCTTCGGGGTTAGTGCCCACGCCTTCGGCAAAACGGGTTTTGAACGATAGCTGTGCTTTGTCAAGCGTTGTGCTCTGTGTGCTGATCGTTCCCTGTCCTTCCATGCCTGAACCTTTCCAGTTGGCATTTGCTTTTCTTGTAAATTTCATGGTTATTGATTTAAGATTATTATTCCGTTGAATTATAAAGCAAATTTATGCAGGAAGTATTGTTGAATCAAATTAATAATTTTATAATTTTATTAATTATTTTTATGATCATGACACTACAACAACTCCGATATATTGTCGCGCTGGATGATCACCGCCATTTTGCTAAAGCCGCAGAGGTTTGCATGGTTACCCAGCCCGGGCTGACCATACAACTGAAAAACCTTGAAGAAGAATTAGGCATCAAGATATTTGATCGTGACAAAGTACCCCTAAAGCCTACTGAAGCAGGCCGGGAGATCATCTTGCGGGCTAAAAAAACATTGCACGAGGCAGACGGAATACGCGACTTTGTCATTCGGCAAAAGGATGACCTTGAAGGATCGGTCACCATTGGGGTGATCAGTACGTTATCGCCTTACCTTATCCCGCAATTCATGAAGGCGATCGGCCTTGAAACACCCAAAATACAATTCATCATAAAGGAAATGAACACCGGCCAACTGATGGAAGGCGTGCTTACCGGAGCTATCGACATCGCGCTCATGGCGACGCCTACGGGCCATCCGCAACTAAGGGAACATGTAGTGTTCAATGAGCCTTTTGTGGCATTGCCCAATAGTTCAGCCATAACTACTGAAGGCCTCTACCAGCTCAACCCAGGCGATATGCAAGATCTCCTGCTGTTGCGGCAGGAATACTGTTACAATGCCCAGTTGCTGGATATTTGCGGTATTAAAAATGCGAATGGACCTATTGCTGAGCAATTCAGCTATGATATCAGTTCGGTGGAAACACTTAAGAATATGGTGCGTGCCGGGCTTGGTTTTGCCATTGTGCCTGAATTATCAGTTATTAATGATGCATCAATGACTTACAAACGATTTCAGGAACCTGCACCATCGCGTGAGATCAGTTTGGTAATTTCAGACAGTTTTACGCGAAAGCTGCTGCTCGAAAAAATAAAGGCATCGCTATGGGGATCACTTCCTGAACCGTTGCGGCAGGGAAAGCGCTACCGGAGGATACAGTGGAACGATTCGCCGTATTTTATTAATGCGATAAGTGGCCTTAAAGGATAAAATAAGCCACGAATTACACTAATTTTCACAAAACCTGAATTGGAAAAATTGGTATAATTCGTGGCAAAAATATTATTTATTCTCCGCCAGCCTTTTCAAAACCGCCCACTGCTTGAGTGCGGTACGTGCTTCTACGGCAGGGTAGCCCAGCATGGTTTTCCCGGCAGGGACATCGCCCGTCACACCCGAACCAGCGCCAATTATTACGCCTGATCCTAAAGTGCTGTGGTCTTTTATCGATGCACTTCCGCCGATTATCACGCCGTCGCCGAGCGTTACTGAGCCTGCCAGGCCGCTGTTGCCCGCCATGATGCAGAATTTGCCCAGAACGCTGTTGTGGCCTATCTGTACGAGGTTGTCGATCTTACAGCCATCGCCCAAAATGGTAGAACTGAACTTGCCGCGGTCCACACAGGAGTTGGCACCTATCTCTACGGCATTCCCCAAAACTACATTGCCTATCTGGGGGATCTTCGCCAGGCCGCGTTCGGCACAAGGGGTAAACCCGAAACCGTCTGAACCTATTGCTGCATTAGGGTGGAGTATGCAGTGTGCGCCTACATGGCATCGTTCGCGCATCACGACACCCGGCCAGAGGATGGTATTTTTGCCAATAGTACAGTCGTCGAGAACGGTAACGTTGGGATAGATGGTTACGTTCTCTGCGATCTGTACATTAGGGCCTATGTATGCATTGGCCCCGATCTTTGTGCCTTCGCCAATTGTGGCCGTAGGGTGGATCACCGCACTGGGGTGAATGGCATCGTCAAAACGGGGTGGCGCCGGGTTGAACAGCTCCAGTACTTTCGACATGGCCAGGTCGGCATTTTTCACTTTGATGAAAGCCCTGCCTTCGCCGGGCTCTATGGAAATGTTGTCGTTAACGATAGCAACCGATGCTTTTGAGGCCGCCCAAAGTTTTTCGTATTTAGCATTCCCGATAAAGGTAATGTTTCCGGGTTCGGCCATTTCGATCTGTTGGGGCCAGGAGATGGCATCGGCAGAGCTGCCAACAATTTCTCCGCCTACCAGATCGCTGACCTCTTTAATGGAATAAGATCTCATTTAAACGATTGTTTTAGATTGTATGTTTATGTTGGCTAAATATAGATAAAATATAATTTTTATTATCAATTTTTTGTGAGATCTGTTAAAAGTGGTTTTCAAGGTTTAGATTAGTACATTGGCTATTTTAGATATGAAGCCATTTTAGTACTTGTTAGTTCCGTCGGCCTCGTTATGTCCTTGTGGATATCGCCCGTCTTATTTACCAGGATGTAAGCCGCTCCGCCGGAACAGAATGAGCCGATATTGCTGTTCCCGAAAGCTTCCAGTGTATCGGCATTATTCTCGACAGGCATGAAGTAATGACTGCCTTTCCAATCGCTATCTATTATGCGTGCCGCCCAAAGGTTTTTGTGTTCGGCCCTGTCTACGCAAATGTTAATGACGATAAGCCCGTATTGTTTTTCAAGGTAGGCAACGGCAGGCAGGCAGTTGAGTACCGATGCTCCGGCAAACTGGGCCGACCAAAATACATACAGTACGCTCTTACCTTTGTGTTTTTGCAACAGTGCGTCAAAAGCCGGTTTATCAAGCATCATTGTTTTCTTGTTCAAATCGTAGTTAGCATCATTGAGCCCGTTGTCCAATAGCTTTTTGAAGACATCGTAACGGTTGAGGCATTCTTTGTTGTAAGCATTATCTTTGAGATATTGGTATAATGACGCATCATCTATTCCCATGGTCGCATACCAGTTAAGGATATCGGTATAGTAGCTGTCGTGTACCTCGGCTGTAAAATTATCCCTTAGGTATTGCTTTATCCAGGCACTATATTCTTCCCACACTATGGTTTTGTTCCAATCTTTATAAGTGAGCGTAGTGTTCGCTTCCAGTTTTGTCCTTATGAATTCAAACTTCAATATCTGCTCTGCCGCATTGCCGAAATGATAGTGATTGAGGTTTTTAATTTTCCGGTGATCGTCTCTCCTAAAAGCATTAAAGAATTGACTTTCGGGGTTTATTGCTACATTGCTATAACTTGCGGTTTCTGATGTCGCTGAAATGTAGTCGGATACCAGGTACCGTTGGACCTCTATATCCAATTTCAAAAAGTCATATTCCTTTTGGGATAATGGAGTTTCCTTTATGATACGCTGCATCTTTTGTGAATTCGGTGCACTGACAATGGCTGGAGATAGTGTGTTTTTAGAGTGAATAGCTTCTAACAGTGTGAGGCGCGATGCAACGGTGCTGTCGTTCCTGGCAACAAACTCATTTAAAGATAGTTTTGTGTCAATTAGCTTGTACTCAAATTGTGGCAGGTACATCACGTTGATCTTTCCCGCACCCTTTCCGGTAGCAAATATCGATCCCTGCAAATTATCGAGGTCAGCCTCCAGTTTCAGCTCATCATCATTGAAAAGTACCAGCCGTATGATCTTCTTGTTGAAGTCAAGGTAGTATTCGGCGCCATCAGCTATCCTGTCAGATCCCAGTTTGAAGTTTCCTTTACTGTCAATTACTGCGCCTGTTGCCTGATAGCCTTCAGGGCTTAACGTGCCCCTTAACCGCGGTTCATAATTTAGGGTAACATAGTCCTGCCCGGTATTTTTTACGGTAGCTTTTAAAGTAAAATGTTCAGTTTGCGATCTTGATAAAAAAGGGAGCAGGAGTAGTGCTACTACAGTAAGGGATTTTTTCATTCGTTTAGGTTGGTTTGTGTATAATAACTTACAGGCAGTGG
The DNA here is from genome assembly GCF_052437795.1 of Flavobacterium sp. Lineage (GTDB taxonomy): Bacteria > Bacteroidota > Bacteroidia > Flavobacteriales > Flavobacteriaceae > Flavobacterium. The sequence continues at coordinate 261,823 of NZ_JBQVPA010000005.1, read as the reverse complement.
TTATAGTATGGTACATAAAACAAAACCCGTCCATAACGAACGGGTTCCTGAAAACTGTTTACGATAGTTTACCCTTTCAGCGAAGCCATATCGATCACAAAACGATATCGTACGTCGCTTTTAACCATGCGCTCGAAAGCCTCATTGATGTCCTGTATCTTGATAGTCTCGATCTCCGAAACGATATTGTGTTTTCCGCAAAAGTCAAGCATTTCCTGGGTTTCGGCAATACCTCCGATAACAGAGCCTGCCACCGTCTTACGCCCAAGGATCATAGGCACGGTATTGAGCATGTGCTCAAGCGGCCCAAGGTAACCCACTACCACCAATGTACCGTTGATGGCCAGTGTTGCAACGTAAGGGTTCAGGTCATGTACATACGGCACGGTATCGATGATGATGTCGAATTTGCCGTTAACCTTTTTCATGTCATCTGCGTCAGTAGATATGACTACTTCGTGCGCACCTAAGTCCAGCGCGTCCTGTGTTTTTCCGGGTGTCCTCGAGAAAAGCGTTACGTGCGCGCCCAGTGCATTGGCCAGTTTTATCGCCATGTGGCCAAGGCCTCCAAGGCCTACAACCGCTACTTTGCTGCCTTCGCCCACATTCCAGTGGCGCAGTGGCGACCACGTAGTAATGCCTGCGCACAATAGCGGAGCCGCTGCGGCAGGATCAAGGTTCTCCGGCATGGTGAGTACAAAATGCTCATCTACCACCACTTTTTCAGAATATCCGCCATAGGTTTGGATATTAAGGTGCTTGTCGTTGCCGTTGTAAGTGCCGGTAAAACCGTTTAGGCAGTATTGCTCCAGATCCTCTTCGCAGCTTGAGCATTGTTTGCAGGAGTCGACCATGCAGCCAACGGCAACAAGATCGCCGGGTTTTACTTTTGTTACCCCGCCGCCAACAGACAGTACCCTGCCCACGATCTCGTGGCCGGGAACGACAGGGTAAACCGACCCACCCCAGTCGTTGCGTGCCGTATGCAGATCAGAGTGGCATACGCCGCAGTACAGTATGTCGATCTCCACATCCTTAGCGGTGGGCTGCCTTCTTTCGATGGTCATTGGTTGTAAAGGCGCTATAGTCGTTTCGGTACCAAAGGCCTTAGCTTGTGTTGTTTCCATAAATGTTTTTGAAGTTAGTATTCGCTCCGCCCAAAAAGCGGAACTTCAGGAATAAAGGTAGTGAAAATGATGGGAAAAAATACATGAAAAGGAGCAGTAACTAGTATTTGTTCGGAGATTTAATAGTATGATCCCTAAAAACAAAACCCGCTCAATGTAGAACGGGTTTATACTATTTGCACAGACTATTTATTACCTCTCTACAATATAATTCAATTCGGTTACCCCGCTATCAAATTTGGTGGTGTTTAGCAGCTTCAATTTTGTTTTGTCCTGAACGCCTTTAAACAGCGGAATGCCTTTGCTAAGGATAACCGGATTGACAAACTGTCAGTAACCATCGATCATATTTAGCCCGATCAGCGAATGTGTGGCTGTCGGGCTGCCGAAAAGCAGGATATCCTCGCCGGGCTGCTGCGTTATTTCCTTGATCCTCTCCTGAAGGTTATTGCTTATTATGGTTGTTTTATCCAGATCAGCCCCTTCCATCGTTCTTGACAGGACTACCTTATGCACACCGGCATACCATTTTGAATGATTGATGTCGTGCGTTGTAGCATTGGGCTTATCGGCAGCGGTAGGCCAGTAGCTTTCCATCATGTCGTAGGTTACGCGTCCGTATAACGCAGTATCTCCCTTGCTTATGCGCTTTTCCCCATGGTCAAATATCTCCTGGTTAACGGTGATCCAGTCCATCTCACCGTTGGGGCCTGCCACAAATCCGTCGAGTGATATGTGTATGAACGAAATTATCTTTCTCATCTTTTCTTTGTTTGGTTTATCCAAAGGTACATTATGTATATAAGATACGCCTATGTGAAAAAGCGACAATGACAGGGGGTAGTTGGGACTAAAACTGCATCTGAGAATTATTAAAAAACAAAAAACCCGCTCATTTGAACGGGTTTAGGTGATCGCGTCAGGATTCGAACCTGAGACCGCCTGCTTAGAAGGCAGGTGCTCTATCCAGCTGAGCTACGCGACCGTTTTGCGGGTGCAAAGATAGTAAAAGATTTGATAAAAGCTAAGGTTCTGCAAAATCGCCCGATGTTTTTACTTTTTATAGCGATATATAGACCGGTGAATATTATATTGTATGTTGTAAAAAACAAAAAAGCCGGACATTACTGTCCGGCTTTTGTCGGGGTGGCAGGATTCGAACCTGCGACCTCCTGGTCCCAAACCAGGCGCGATGACCGGGCTACGCTACACCCCGAAAAAAAAGCGGAGAGACAGGGACTCGAACCCTGGCGACGTTTGCACGTCGACAGATTAGCAATCTGCTCCGTTACCACTCCGGCACCTCTCCTGCTAGCCAAGGCATTTAGCCTTTTTTGCGGTTGCAAATGTAACTTTTGATATTATTATCTGCAACTATTTTTTAAGGTTTTTTTGATTTTTTTGAAATGTATTTTTAAAGTATTTAGCAGTCAGCACAATACATTCTTAATTATTTAATACACTTTAGCGTATTGATGAAATAACTTTCCGGATAATACTTCACAGCCATGGTTTCGCTGTTCAGTTCCTTCTTTACAGGGTAGTCTACTGTTTCTGTGGCATATTTTACCCTGATGAACGAGATGGGGTTATTTTCAAGTTCTTCTAACGATCCTTTGGTGAACAGGAACATACCAGTAAGGACCCTGATGTTGTTCTTCTCAGCCGAGTCATAAACGAGGCCGGAGCATTGCTCTTCCAGCGCGCTTATAAGGGTAACGATCTTGCCATTGGTAAGCTGTACAAAGACCCTGGAGGTCTTGTCAAGGCAATAGGCTTTGGGGAACTCCTTGCTTTTAGCGAGTAACTGTAAATTGAGTACCGGTGTGCCGTCATGGCTCGAAAGCGAAAAGAACAGGAACTGCGACGATCCCGCAAATACCTTTTCATACATCAGGTGGTCCGGGGTCGACTTTATAACAGTACCGTCATCATTCTTTTCTTCGGTGGTCTTACATTCTGTCTGTGCGGTAACCGAAAGGGATAAGATAGTAAAAGCAAATAATAAAAATTTCTTCATCGTTTATGGTAAAGGTTCCAAATATAGGTACAAATGTAATGCCAACACAAATTTAATTTTTGGGTCGTTGCTATTTCAAACGGAATGTGGTAGCTTTATCCTTGCCAAGAAACACTATCATGAAAAGCTACCTCTTACTTCCCGGCATTACCCTCGCCGCTGTTACTGCCATATGCTGTATCAAGCAAAATAAACCCTATACAGCAGCGGATAAGGTCCCTGTTGAAGTTAATGCCGGTCCTCAGGAAAACTATGCTGCCTACTGTGCAGGCTGCCACGGCGAAAAGATGAATGCTTTTGTTGACCGCGACTGGAAACATGGCAACGGACTGAAAGATCTGGTAAAAGGCATAAAAAATGGCTGGCCCGACGATGGCATGCCTGCTTTTGCGCAAACCTTTAGCGATAAAGAGATCGAGGAACTGGCGCAATATATCCTTACCGGTATAAAAGAACGCAGGGAATATGATTTTGATGACAGGCCAAGATCGGATGTTTTTAAAACAGAAAAGCTGACGGTAAAACTTGAAATTGTTGCGACCGGTATCGATGTGCCATGGGGTATGGCTTTCCTTCCTGACGGTGGAATGCTGGTTACTGACCGCGGGGGCAAAATGTACAAAGTTTTCAATAAGCAAAAACAAGAGATCAAAGGCGTACCGCCAGTAGTTGCCGAAGGGCAGGGCGGCCTTCTGGATGTTGCGATCCACCCTGATTTTGTAAAGAACCAGTTGGTTTACTTCTCCTACTCAAAGCCACATCCTGATAACAAACGCCTTGCTACTACAGCCGTTATGCGTGCCAAACTGGGCAGGGCAGGGTTATCGGAGCAAAAGATAATTTTCGAAGCGCTACCGTACCAATCTACCCGCCACCACTACGGCAGCCGTCTGGTATTTGACGGCACAGGACACCTGTTCATCTCGGTTGGGGAGCGCGGCAATGAACGCGAAAACCCACAGGCTACAGATAATAATCAATTAGGAAAAGTACACCGCATCAATGATGATGGCACCATCCCGGCAGATAACCCAATTAAAGATGGCTCAGGTAAGGTAACCTCGCTGTATACCTATGGCAACCGCAACCCTCAGGGACTTGCACTGCATCCTCTTACAGGTGAAATTTGGGAAAACGAGCATGGCCCGCGCGGGGGTGATGAGATCAATATCCTCCAGCCGGGCAAAAATTATGGCTGGCCCCTAACAAGCTATGGCATCAATTACAATGGTACTACTATTACCGATAAAACAACTGCACCCGGCATTACCGACCCACAGCATTACTGGATACCGTCTATCGGGCCATCGGGGCTGGCATTTGTTACAGGAGATAAATACAAGCCATGGAAGGGTGCCATACTGTCGGGCTCACTGCGTTTCCAGTACCTGAACCTTTCGTATCTCGATGGTACAAAAATAACAGGCGAGGAAAAGCTGCTGAAGAACATTGGTCGTGTGCGCGATGTGCGCATGGCTCCTGACGGGTTTATTTATGTAGCTGTAGAACAACCTGCCGCGGCGATCTATAAGTTAGTCCCGATAGAGTAGTAAGCTAAACTTTCGAACACATCAATACTACTTTCTCTTCCTTTTTATCAGTAGTAAAAAATGCATATACATCCCCGCCGTCCTTCAGCTTCCATTTTTTGCGGAGCTCTTCTACCGATATGGGAAAATTGCGCACGGTAATGTTCATTTTTTCACCTTGAAACTGCTTCATTAGGTCTTTTTGGAATGGGATTGTCTCGTTGATAACAAACCGCCTGCCGGGGAGATCAATAAGTTCATTTGAAGTATACAGTTGGGTATGCTTGTGCAGCTTGGCAACGCTGTAGTGGCGGCTGACCGCATCAAACGCCCCCAACTTCATAATGGCGCTGTTGGGTTCGTAAAGGTACTTTTGGGGCAGCTCATAAAAAGCTTCATCCGGATCATCGTATGCCGATTCAAAGATCTCCAGGCTGTCTTTTGTCAAGGCAGCGGCATAGAGCATTGGTGCCCCTTCATGACCTTTTTCAAGCATCCAAAGCAATTCTTTTACTTCATTATTTACCGCCACGATATGTATTGCCTTAACCGAATGCAGTTCGCCCAGCCCTGCGCTTATGTCGAGCAGGGGAGCGGTCTTTACAAGGATCCTTTTGGTATATTTAAAGTACGTATCGAGGAGCATTGGCACATTCGGCAGGCAGTCCTTCAGCAGAAAAACCTTACCCTTGGCATCGCTCCGGCGGGAAGGATCAATATACATCCAATCCCATTGCTTGTCTAACAGTTCGAGTATGTCAAGGCTATCACCCGGCAGGCATTCAATATTTTCTGCACCGAGCATTTCAAAATTGTGCTTTGCAATGGCCGAAAGCTCAAGGTTGAGCTCGCAGTGGGTCACGTTGCCCATCCTTTTAGAAAAGTAATAGTCATCGATGCCGAAGCCTCCTGTAAGGTCGATGAGGCTTTCGCCCGATACCAGTCCGGCTTTATATTCCGCGGCAGTTTCGGATGAGGTTTGCTCCACTGATATTTTGGATGGGTAAATAATACCCTCTGTCTCGAACCAGGTTGGCAGCTTGACTTTAGCCTTAGCCCGTGCTGAGACCTGGTTCAGGATATCTGCCCATTGTAGTTCGGGAAAAGGGTTCTTTTGCAGCGCCAGCCTGTCTGTGGGGCTGCCGGTATTGTCTTTTATGAACTGCTGGACCTTAAGGTCTAAAAGCTGTGAGAACAAAATGCTATATGTCTTTGGTGAGTACTTTGACTACCGGGTTTTTTGGGAAGAATTCCTTGGCGGCAACCTTACAGATGGTATACACCGGTACGGCTACGATCATGCCCAGGATACCGAAAACAAACCCGCTCGCCAAAATTACGATAAATATTTCCAATGGGTGCGAATTCACGCTGTTTGAAAATATCAAAGGAGTACTGATATTGTTATCTATGAACTGTGCCGCGCAGTAGCCTATCACTACATATAGCGTGGTCGAGAACATTGTGGCCTGGTCTTCGGGCCCTATGTGGCCTAAAAGGGTAAGCACCACCACAAGCGCTGTAGCAATGATGGGGCCAATATAAGGGATGATATTGAGCAATGCCGTTATAAAGGCGATGATGAAAGCATTTTCCACCCCGAATATGAGCAGGACAATGAGGTACATTACGAAAAGTATGGTCATTTGTACAATAAGCCCGATGAAGTAACGGCTCAGGAGGTAGTTGATCTTGCGAAGGGAAACGAGTATCTTTTCTTCGTGGGCATCCGGCAGCACTTTTTTGGCATTGATGGTAAACAGCTTCCTGTCCTTGAGGAAAAAGAAGCTGATGAACAGTACTGATGCCAGCCCCATTCCGAAGCCGCTTAATATCCCAAGCAGTGAGTTAATGAAATTAGGGATGAAGTTGAAATCGATCGTGGACGTAAAGTCTGCCTCCCGCATAATCTTTTTAGTATCGATGTTAAAGGTATTATCCACCTGCAGCATCAGGCTGTTGATGTCCTGCTCCAGTTGGGCGGTGTCGAGCAGCGAGAGGTTTTCGCTTTGCGAAACGATAAGTGGCACGAACAGCAATACAAAACCGACCAGCATCCCAAGGAATAGTAACAGGGTAGTGATAACGGCTACAACGTGCGGAAATTTAAGCTTGTGTTTCAGAAAATAAACTATAGGGCTGGCGATCATACTAAGGATAAGCGCTACAAATAGATAGATGATGACCGATTGGATCTTGTATAGGAACAGTAAGCCTAAGTAAATTGCCGCGCCGATACCTACGGCGCGCAGTATGCCGTTGGCTATAGTTTTTGAGGTGACCATGTTTTGTTAAAATTTGGTTTCCCGAATGTAAGAAAAAAATAAGGGAACGCTCCTGCCTTTAATACAAGATTAAGAGTTGTGCCAAGGCTGCCGGAAGCTGTATTTCATGCAGGTTTACGAGGTGAAAGTCGCTAGAGTGACTTTTTCATTACCGGTAAAAACCTTGTTTTATGGGCATTCTCGATTTGCCCAATGGTAACGAACCCAAAGCGGCTGTAAAAGCTTTCGGCATTTGGGTCGGAATCAAGGAGGATGGCAGCGCATTTGTACAAAGCCGCTTTTTCAAAAAGATGCTCCATCAATTTTTTACCAAAGCCTTTGCTAATGAATTCCGGTACAATAAAAAGGTTGTCCAGCTTGAGGGTTTGCGGGTCGGCCACGAAAACAGAATAATATCCTATGGCTACACCTTCCGAAACCAGCTTATAGGTTTCGGTGTTGGTAATATATTCCGGTGTGAACGTAAGGAGCGCGTCCCATTCCTGAAGCTGTTCCTGCGAGTAGCCCCAATAGGCTTTTGACCGCTTTGTTATTGCTGTAAGGACATCATGGTCTGTTGGTATGGCTCTTTCTATGGTCATGTTATATTACATTGCATAACGTAACAGCTTCAAGATCTTAATTATTAAAAGCGTAGTTCAGGATGTTCGCGCCCATCTTCAGTGCTTTTTCCCTAACCTCGCGTGGGTCGTTGTGCACTTCGGCATCTTCCCAGCCGTCACCAAGGTCAGTCTCAACAGTGTATAGCAGTACCAATCTTCCCTCTACAAAGATACCCCATGCCTGTGGCGGCTTATTGTCGTGCTCGTGGATCTTGGGCATACCTTGCGGAAAGGCAAATGGCCCTTTGTATATCTCGTGGCTCACGGGAACCTGCACTAATTCATTATTCGGGAAAACCTTTTTCAGCTCCTTGCGGATGAACTTGTCCATGCCATAATTATCGTCAACATGCAGGAAGCCGCCCGAGGTAAGATAATTGCGCAGGTTGGCTGCGTCATTATCGCTGAACACCACGTTGCCGTGCCCCGTCATATGTATAAACGGATAGGAGAACAGGTCGGCGCTGCCGACTTCTACAGTCGCTGTCTTAGTGTTTATTTTGGTATGGATTTGCTGGTTGCAGAATTTGGCCAGGTTAGGCAGGGAGGTCGGGTTGCCGTACCAGTCGCCACCACCCGAGTATTTAAGCACGGCGATCTCCTGCGCCATCAGCAGGGCAGGGGACAGGAGGAATATGTAGAGGAGTTTCTTCATGGTTGGATAACGTGGAAATTGGAATGTAAATATAGGAAAACAAAGTTATTTGTCCGTCCTTGCCATCACTCATTCACAAACGCCGCACTATGCGCCGCCACAACAGCCGCAGTCTCAGTGCGCAGCCTTGTATTTCCTAAGGATACGGGAATATAACCCTTATCTAGGGCCAGCTTTATCTCTTTAGTCGAAAAATCACCCTCCGGGCCAATGAGGATGGTAACCTGCTGTTTCGGTTGAAGTACGTTCTTTAAAAGCTTCTTGTCGGTTTCCTCACAATGGGCAATGAACAGCTGGCCTTCGAATTGCGCATTTACAAAAATATCAAAATGCACAGGCTCGTTCAGTTTTGGCATGTAAAACTGCGCCGACTGCTTCATGGCGCTTTGCAGTATCTTCTCAAAACGGTCGGCTTTGAAGTTGGTGCGCTCACTGTGCTCACAGATGACAGGCGTTATCTCGTGTACACCTATTTCGGTAGCTTTTTCCAGGAACCACTCGTACCGGTCGTTCATTTTGGTCGGCGCTACGGCAAGGTGCAGGGTGTAGGGGGTGGGTTCGAAAGTCTCTTCGGCAGTGATCTTTACCTCACACTTCTTTTCATTGGCAAAGATCACTTCCGACGTAAAGAGCTGGCCTTTGCCGTTGGTAATATGGATCTTATCGCCTTCTTTCTTACGAAGCACTTTTACAATATGGCGGCTTTCTTCCTTATCGAAGGTAAAAGCATTGTCGCCGGGCTGTATGTCGGGGTTGTAAAATAGCTGCATTACAGTTCAATTCTTGCTTTTGATGCTACCGAAGCATCGTTAAACATTTCCTGGATGTATTTCTGGTAGCCCACAATGCCGATCATGGCTGCATTATCGGTAGTATATTCAAATTTAGGGATGAAGGTTTTCCAGCCATATTTTTTTTCAGCATCCTTAATGGCGCCCCGTATGCCGCTGTTGGCAGAAACCCCGCCGCCTATGGCCACCTGCTTAATTCCGGTTTCCTTTACGGCCAGCTTCAGCTTATCCATAAGTATGTTGATGATGGTATGTTGTATGGATGCGCAGATGTCGGCCATATTATCCTTTATGAAGTCGGGATCCTGGGCCATGTTCTTCTGTACGAAATAGAGTATCTGTGTCTTTAGCCCACTAAAGCTGAAATCCATTCCCGGTACTTTTGGCTTGGTAAAGGCAAAGGCTTTCGGGTTGCCCTCTTTGGCATATTTGTCTACCAATGGCCCGCCGGGGTAGGGCAGTCCCAGTATCTTCGCGCTTTTGTCGAACGCTTCGCCTACGGCATCATCAGTGGTTTCGCCTATCACTTCCATGTCGAAAAAGTCGCTAACCCTCACGATCTGTGTGTGCCCTCCGCTAATGGTTATGGCCAGGAACGGGAACTCCGGCTTGTCGAAGCCTTCCTCATCAATAAAATGGGCTAATATATGTGCCTGCATGTGGTTTACGGCGATAAGCGGGATGTCTAAAGCGAGCGCCAGTGACTTGGCGAACGAGCTGCCTACTAAAAGCGAACCCATGAGCCCCGGCCCCTGCGTGAACGCAATGGCAGAAAGCTGCGACTTTTCTACACCGGCTTTTTGCAATGCCACATCAATTACGGGTACTATATTTTGCTGGTGCGCGCGCGACGCCAGCTCAGGTACTACGCCGCCATACTGCTCGTGTACATCCTGCCGTGCCACGATATTGGACAGCATTTTACTGTTTTGGAGCACTGCCGCGGCGGTATCATCGCACGAACTTTCGATGGCTAAAATGTAGACGGGATCCTCTGACATAATTAAGGCACGGATTTTGAGTTATAAAAAAGGGTTAAAGCAAATTTAACATGAGTAAAAATTCCTACTTTTGTTCCAAATTGCTTAAAACGCCGGGGGGACAAATTTAAACAATTACGGGGTATCAAAAAACTTAAAAAAATACTTGTACGCACGCTGATAGGCATTGTCCTGTTTTTGCTACTCCTTGGCATTGCTTTGTCCCTGCCTTTTGTCCAGACCAAGATAGCCCACTACGCTACCGATGAACTTAATAAAAGCTTTGGCACCAACATATATATCGACAAGATCGCCATATCCATTTTTGGGGGCGTAAAGCTGAAGGGCGTCCTCGTACTCGACCACCATAACGATACCCTTATCTCAGCCGACAGGGTGCAGACCAACATCCTCAGCTTTCGGGCCGCTACTAACAGTGACCTGCGCTTTGGCACACTAAAGGCAGAAAGGCTCAACTTCCACATGAAAACCTACAAGGGGGAGAAAACCTCCAACCTTGACCATTTTGTAAAAGCGTTCGATAATGGTAAGCCCGGCTCAGGAAAATTCAGGATGCGGGTGGCCGACCTTGCCGTAAGCAACGGGCGCTACCGCCTTACGAACGAGAATGCCGTTACCCACCGCATACTCGACTTTCAAAAGCTGAACGGAGAGTTAAAGGATTTCTTCATTAAAGGAAGCGATATAACGGCTAACATTAAAAAGCTGTCGCTACTGGACCACCGTAAGCTTTTCGTAAAAAACCTGACAGGCGGCTTTACGTATACCAAAACCCACATGAAGCTCGACAACCTTGAGCTGGCTACAAGCGAATCGGCGCTTAAGGGAGCGGTGAGCCTTACGTATGGTAAGGACGATATGAAGGACTTCGTCAACCGTGTGAAGTTCGACTTCAAAGTAAACCGCGCTACGGTATCCTCCAACGAACTGAACCTTTTTTATAACGAATTCGGGAAGGACCAAAAATATTACCTCTCTACAAGGCTTACTGGGCCTATGAACAATTTTGTCCTGCACGATCTCAAGCTGCTGGATGCCGAACGGTCGGAGATCATTGGTACGGTTAACTTCCGCCACCTGTTCGACAAAGCCGGGCCGGGCTTTTACATGAACGGCGATTTTGACAGGGTAACATCCAACTACGCCAACCTTCGCGGCATTATGCCCAGGATATTAGGCAGATCGCTTCCGGAGATACTGGAAAAGTTTGGCCGTGTTGACCTGGTTGGCAAAGTGATCCTTACCAAAAAAGACCTCACCACCGACTTGTATGTAATGTCTGAACTGGGCGAGGCCGAGGCTGACCTTGTTGTGAATGACTTCAACCAAAAGGATAAAGCGACCTATGAGGGTACCATCGACCTGAACAATTTTAATATTGGCGCCCTGGCTAATGAAAAGATGCTGGGAAATGCCTCGCTACACCTGGATGTAAAAGGCAAAGGGCTGAATAAAGAGTCGTTAAATACCTCAGTAAAGGGAGAAATATCCAGGCTTGCCCTGAATAATTATAATTACAGGAATATTAGCATTGATGGCCGTTTTAAATGGCCAATATTCGAGGGTAATATAGACAGCAACGACCCCAACCTGCTTATGAGCTTTGACGGGCTTGTAAATATGAGCAAGCTGCGCAATAGCTACGATTTCCACGCGCAGATCGACTATGCCGACCTGAAGATGCTCAATTTGATGAAGAAGGATACGATCTCCATCTTTAAAGGCGACCTAATGCTCAATGGCACGGGAAGCAACCTGAACGACATGGCCGGAACGCTGCAGATATCCAGGCTTTCCTACCAAAACAGCCGCGACAGTTATTATTTCGAGGATTTCTTCATTGAATCGACTTTTGACGAAGAGAATGTACGTACCATAACCTTCAACTCCAAGGATATTATAGAAGGAAGCGTGAGGGGCAAGTATGATACCAAAGAATTGCCGAAGCTTGTAGAGAACGCCCTCGGAAGCCTTTATACCAATTATTCGCCACACAAAGTACGCAAAGGCCAGTTCGTGGAGTTTGACCTAATGGTATATAATAAGATCGTTGGGATAGTGCTCCCCGATGTGGTAGTGGGGCAGGATACCAAACTGAGCGGCCGCATCAATGCTGATAAAGGTGAGTTCGTGCTGGCATTCGATTCTCCGAGTATTAGCGCCTACAACAACCAGTTCAGTAATATTTCGGTCGATGTGAATAACAAGAACCCACTCTATAATGCCTATGTTAGCATGGATAGCGTGCGCATGAAGAATTATAAGATATCTGATTTCAGCCTTATCAATGTGACACAAAATGATACGCTGTTCCTGAGGTCGGAATTTAAAGGTGGGAACCAGGAGAAGGATTTTTTTAATCTTGATCTTTACCATACGATAGACAAGAACAATAATTCTGTTGTAGGTTTCAAGAAGTCTGAAATCAACTTCAAGGATTACATGTGGTACATCAATGAGAATAATACTGATGACAACAAGATAGTATTCAATAAAAAGCTGACGGATTTCTCGATAGACAAACTCACGATGTCGCACAACGACCAGATGGTGGAGCTGATGGGTGTGCTTAAAGGTAAGGATCATAAAGACCTTAGGCTTACGTTCAACGATGTTGACCTGCATAAGATCACCCCAGATATTGACAGCTTGTCTTTTGGTGGACGGGTGAACGGCGAGGTAAGCCTCAAGCAGAACAAGCAGGAGTTCCAGCCGGCATCTTCGATCACGGTTGACAGCCTCCGCCTGAATAAATTCATATTAGGCGACATGAGCCTGCAGGTAACGGGAGACAGGGCGTTCAGGAAATTCAATGTCAATACCATTTTGTCTAATGATGGTAAGGAAACGTTCTCGACAGTTGGTAATATAGAGATAGTGGACAAGCAGACACTGCTTTCGCTCGATGCGCAGTTCACAGATTTTGATATTGGGCCGCTTGCGGTGTTCCTGAAATCGGTATTCCCTGAGATACGGGGCCGTGCTTCAGGACGTGCCGCGATCGTTGGGAATGTAAAGCAGCCCGAGATCGATGGGCGACTCTACCTGAAAGACGCGGGGCTGAAGGTGGGTTACCTGAACACGGATTATAATTTTGAGCAGAACGCAGTGATCGATATGACCGAAGAGATCATTTTCTTCCGGAATATTGAGCTTACCGATACAAGATATGACACCAAGGCAAGGCTTAATGGCAGTGTGCAGCACAAAGTATTCAAAGACTGGGCGCTCGACCTTAAAATGGAATCGGACAGGATCCTGGTGCTTGATACAGAAGATTCTGATGACGCGATGTATTATGGCACTGCGTTCATCAAGGGTGCTGCTACCATAACCGGCCCGGCTACCGGTCTGTATATCGAGGTTAACGCAGAGTCGGCAAAGGGGACTGATATTAAGATCCCGATAAATAATACAGGTGCCTCGGGCAGCACGGCCGCATTCATCCACTTCCTGAGCCCGGAGGAAAAGGAAGCCAGACTGAAAGGTATTGTTAATGAAACAAAGACCGTAAAGGGATTGGAGATGAAGTTTGAGCTTGATGTAACACCAGAAGCTAAACTGGAGGTGATCATTGACAAAAATACCGGACACAGCCTCGTTGCTACGGGATATGGAACATTGCTTTTGGATATAAATACGCTGGGTAAATTCAATATGTGGGGCGACTTTAGTGTGGTCAATGGTTTATATAACTTTAAGTATGCAGGCCTTCTGGATAAGAAATTTTCAGTAAAGCCGGGTGGTTCCATCAACTGGGAAGGCGACCCTACCCGCGCAAGGCTGAACCTTGAAGCAGTATACCGCACCAAAGCCAATCCATCGGTACTGCTTGAGGCGCCAACTTTCAGCAGGCCTATCGACACAGAGGTAACTATTGTGCTCACAGGAAACCTTACCGCGCCTGAACCGGATTTTGTGATAAGCTTCCCCGGCGTAGGCTCTGTTTTGAAAGCCGATCTTGAATACAGGCTCAGCGACATGGACATGAGGCAGACACAGGCATTGGCATTATTATCAACAGGTGGTTTCATCAGCCCGACAAATACGGGTACTGCGGTATACGGCAGCCTTTTTGAAAGGGCGAGCAGTTTGTTCAATGACCTGTTTTCCGATGGTGACGGTAAAGTGAATGTAGGAGTGACCTATACCGGTCCGGACAGGAACCCGTATGTAGAGACTAACTCGCAGGTGGGGCTTACGGTTTCTTCGCAGATCAACGACCGCATCACTGTGAACGGCCAGCTTGGGGTGCCGGTAAACGGTGTGAGCGATGCTGCTGTCGTGGGCAATTTCGAGGTACAGTATCGTGTGAATGATGATGGCACGCTTAAGGCAAGGGCATTCAACAGGGAGAACGATATTAATTTCCTGGGAGAAGGTATCAACTATACACAGGGCATCGGTTTGACGTATGAAGTCGACTTTGATACATTCAGGGAGCTGGTGCGTAAATTGTTCGGCAAAAAAGAGGAGGAAGAGGCGGAAAGTAACAATGATACGGATATGCCGGACTCTGACTTGGCGCCGGATTACATCAAGTTCGATGAGAGCCGCCGCAGGAAAAAACCACCGGTTCAGGACAATGTGCCACAGCCAATACCGGAAACTGACTGATCCGAAATCTTAATTTGTCAGATATTTAGCTTTAAAATTCCATATACTGAAAAAAAAGCGGTTGCATATTACAAATCCAGCTGCTTTTTTTGCTCTTCTTAACATCTTCATAAGGAAAACTTATTAACGAAAACGATTGAAATGTTGCAGATTTGCTAATAGAAAGCAAACTACAGTATATAATTGATATTAAATTATTAATTTTACGATCAAATACTAAAAAATGTCGATTAATGTAAAAAAGATAGGTGTGCTAACCTCCGGAGGCGATGCTCCCGGAATGAATGCCGCCATCAGGGCCGTTGTACGTACATGCGCATTCCACAATATTGAATGTACAGGTATTTACAGGGGTTACCAGGGAATGATCGAAGGCGACTTTAAAGAAATGGGTCCCCGAAGCGTAAATAACATCATCAACAAAGGAGGAACGATATTGAAGTCGGCTCGGTCTAAAGAGTTCATGACCGCCGAAGGCCGCCAAAAGGCACATGCCAACCTTGTTAAGCAGGGTATCGATGCACTTGTGGTAATAGGCGGGAACGGCAGCTTTACTGGCGGATTGCTATTCAACCACGAATTCGGTTTT
The DNA here is from genome assembly GCF_052437795.1 of Flavobacterium sp. GTDB lineage: Bacteria > Bacteroidota > Bacteroidia > Flavobacteriales > Flavobacteriaceae > Flavobacterium. The sequence goes on along the minus strand of NZ_JBQVPA010000005.1, from coordinate 246,607 downwards.
CCTGTAATAGGCATACCGGGAACCATTGATAATGATATTTTCGGTACCAGCTTTACATTAGGCTATGATACCGCACTTAATACCGTAGTTGAGGTTATCGATAAGATAAGGGATACGGCAAGTTCGCACAACAGGCTTTTCTTCATAGAAGTTATGGGTCGCGATGCAGGCCACATTGCACTGAACGCCGGTATAGGCGCGGGCGCGGAAGAGATATTGATCCCTGAGGAAGATATGGGGCTTGACAGGCTGCTTGATTCATTAAGGAAAAGTAAGGCCTCCGGCAAATCATCGAGCATTGTAGTGATCGCTGAAGGCGATAAAATAGGCAAGAACGCTTTTGAACTGAAAGATTATGTAGAGGAGAACATGCCGGAATATGATGTGCGTGTATCCATTCTCGGTCACATGCAGCGCGGCGGTTCGCCATCATGCTTTGACAGGGTACTGGCTTCAAGGCTGGGTGTAAGGGCGGTAGAAACCCTCATCGAAGGCAATTCCAACTATATGGTAGGTTTAATAAAAGACGAAATAGTGCTCACGCCGCTTGAGCAGGCCGTGAAGGGCAAAACGCAGGTTGACAAAGAGCTCATCCGCGTATCGGACATCGTTTCCATCTAAATTCACAAATAACAAATCCAAAAAACATCTATTTACAATGACTAAAGTTAAATTAGGAATAAACGGTTTCGGCAGGATCGGCCGCATCGTTTTCCGCGAAACCTTCAACAGGGATAATGTTGAAGTGGTAGCCATAAACGACCTTCTTGATGTAGATCACCTGGCTTACCTTTTAAAATATGATTCGGTACACGGCCGTTTTGCAGGCGAGGTTGAGGTTAAAGACAACCAGCTTTATGTGAACGGTAAACATATAAGGGTAACTGCCGCCAAAGACCCATCGACCCTTAAGTGGGACGAAGTTGGTGTAGATGTGGTAGCAGAATGCACAGGCATTTTCACAACCCTAGAAACAGCCGAAGCCCACATTAAAGGCGGCGCTAAAAAAGTGGTTATCTCTGCACCATCTGCCGATGCGCCGATGTTCGTTATGGGTGTGAACCATGACAAAGCCACAGCCTCTGACAAGATCGTATCGAACGCTTCATGTACCACAAACTGCCTTGCGCCGCTAGCCAAGGTGATCAATGACAACTTCGGGATCGTGGAAGGACTTATGACCACGATACACGCTACTACAGCCACACAGCTTACGGTTGACGGGCCTTCAAGGAAAGACTTCCGTGGCGGCAGGGCTGCACTGCTTAACATCATCCCTGCAAGTACAGGTGCTGCAAAAGCAGTGGGCAAGGTGATCCCGGAACTGAACGGCAAACTTACGGGTATGTCGATGAGGGTACCTACTGCCGACGTATCGGTAGTTGACCTTACGGTAAAAGTAGCTAAAGAGACCAGCTACGACGATATAATGGCTGTGCTTAAAAGATCGTCTGAGAACGAACTCAAGGGCATCCTGGGCTTTACGGAAGACGATGTGGTATCTCAGGATTTCATCTCTGACCCAAGGACGAGCATTGTTGATGCCAAAGCAGGTATCGGGCTTAATTCGACCTTCTTCAAGATCGTATCATGGTACGATAACGAGTACGGCTATTCAAGCAAGCTTATCGACCTTTCGGTGCACATCGCATCATTGTAATATTTTATAATATGTCCCGGTTTTCCTGTGAAGATCGGGACATGTTATTTTTAATAAGCGGAGTTAACACTAACTTCGCGCAAGCATAACCCAATACTAACAAACGCATACCCAAACTAACCCAAATAACCCAAATTTATTATGAAATTATTAGTTGACAGTGGTGCTACCAAGGCCGACTGGATCGCCCTCGACGATAATGGCAACAGGCTTTTTACTTCGCAGACACTTGGCCTTAGCCCCGAAGTTATCAATAAGGAAGAGGCGATAGAGAGGCTTGAGGCCCGCTTTGATATTTACAATAACCGCAAGGATGTTACCAGCCTGTATTTTTACGGTGCCGGATGCGGTACCGACAGGATGAAGAAATTCATGAAGGAGATATTCGAAGAATTTTTCCCGAATGCTTCTGTGGTTGTTAAGGAAGATACCTATGCGGCTGCTTATGCTACGAACCCAACTAACGATAAAGCTATCATCTGTATATTAGGTACGGGATCAAATTGCAGCTATTTTGATGGTGAGGAACTTCATCAAAAAGTGCAGTCATTAGGCTACATTGCTATGGACGACTGTTCAGGCAACCGTTTTGGCCGCGACCTTGTACGTGCTTACTACTTTAATAAAATGCCTGCTCATTTAGCAACACAGTTTGAGTCGGAATACGATCTTGAGCCGGATACCATCAAACATAACCTGTACAAGGAACCCAACCCGAACGCCTACCTGGCTACGTTCGCCAAATTCCTGATACAAAATCGCGAGGAGCCGTTCATTAAGGCCCTTATTATAGATGCCATGCAGGTATTTGTGGATAACTACATTACTCAATATGATAACGCGCATGAGGTGCCAGTACACTTTGTAGGATCGATAGCTTTCTATCTGAAGGCTGAACTGGCTGAAGTTTTAGGCAGGAACAACCTGAAGCTGGGCAACGTTTTGAGAAGGCCTATAGACGGGCTTATCGAATACCACGAACTCAACTAAGCACGATATGCTTATATAAATAAGGAAAGGCCGCATTATGCAGGCCTTTCTTTTTTTAGGATGATGATGTTTATACGATCGCTATCATTGATATTTCCACGTTCACATTCTTAGGCAGCCTGGCTACCTGTACGGTTTCGCGTGCGGGTGCGTCCGCTTCGTCAAAGTAACTTCCGTAAACCCCGTTGATCTTGGCGAAGTCGTCCATGTCGCTGATGAATATGGTTGCCTTTATAACATTGCTGAAATTAGTGCCCGCTGCCTCCAGTACGGTTTTCATGTTCTCCATTACCTGCTTTGTCTCGGTTTCAATATCGCTGGTAATAAGTTCGCCGGTTTCAGGATGCAGGGCTATCTGCCCTGATGTGTAAAGCATGCTCCCTGCCACTACGGCCTGACTGTATGGCCCGATGGGTGCAGGCGCGTTTTCGGTAAAAATCACTCTTTTCATGATATGGTAATTATTCTGATATATATTCGTTATTCACATGCAACCCTTTGCTTTCCAGATCGGCCTTTAGCGTTAGCCAGTTCCTTATTGTAAGTGTACTTCCGCAATAATTGCTCAACTTGCCTTTGGTGCTTATCTCTAGGGAATATGCCATTTTAAACCTTTTTTCAAAACTCGATCCCTGTATCTCTTCTATGGGGAAAATATCTTCTATCCAAGGTAAATAATGGTTCCTGATCATTAAAACATTATCCTTTAATATGAAGTAATATACCTGAAAGCTCACTTTTATAAAAATGTAAAGCCATGCTGTAGAAAAAATGACGACAGATATTAAGGTGGTACGAATAAATATCAGGAGCCATAAGTATAAGATCCCGGTAATGGCAATAACTATCGTGTTGCCATTTAGGTATATATTTCCTTTATATACTCGTTCCATGCTACCTGATCACCCTGTCCGGTACCCTGCGCTTATCCCACTTGATATCGCTGAGCACCGACGATTTTATACCAATGAAAAAGCCCCATGAGGTATTGTCGCCAAAAGGTATCCAGTTGAAGTCCATCCTCCAGCTGAGGAGGTCGCGCTCAAAGCGGAGTTGGGTAAAGGTAACACCATCCAGAACGAAGTCGTAACCCGACGAGAAGCCCATTTTCCACCTTGGCGTGATATCGAGGTTACCCGAGACCATGATGGAGTTGCCAACTATCTTTCGTTCCCTGCGGTCATTGGCATAGGTAAGGGAGTAGGCAAATCGCAGGTCCCATGGTAACTTTGCGTTAAAGAACCCGCCTTCTGACTTATCTTCCTTCGTGCTGTCCTCATCCTCGTCGAACATGCTCTTTCTGCGGTCACTCAGGTCGGTCGCCTGCCCGAAGAGGTCGTCTTCGCGCCCACCATTCTTCGCGGTCTGGCTATCTTTGTCCTCACCATCGCCCGATTTACCGTCTTCGCTGGTTATCGAGTAGTTGAGGGTAACGTTGGCGCTCGTCATCCGGAAAAGGCTGCCGCCATTATCCATGTTATAGGTATTGATCCGGTTCCCAGCATTGTTAATGGCATAGGGGTCTAGCGTCGCGCCAAAGTTAATGTTCATTTTTTCCTTGAAAAGGTTAGTACCTGCCGATACCCGCAATGGGGCCCACTGCAATGAGTCGGCTGCAAGGTTGTAGCTGGTGGAAAAGTTCAGGTTATTGAGCAGCATGACCTTTTTAGGTTCGGCATCGGCGCTGTCTGTATCGTCATTGCGTACCTTGGCCTCAAAGGTGTTGTTTACCGCGATGCCTACCTGGCTGGAGTACGTTTGTCCCGGCTGCCCGAAAAGGCCGCTTTCAAAACGGGTATACTGGCGTATCGTGCCGGCAGCATCGTATTGGTAATAATCGTAATACTGGTCAAAACTGGGTGCATAGCTATAAGATACCGACGGACGGATAACGTGGCGAATGGCCTGGATCTTCTTATCCTGTCCAAAATTAAAAGTACCGTATATCGTAGTACCTATACTCGATGCGAAATTATAGGTGCGAAAGGCGTCAAACCCTTTTACATCGCGTATCACTGCCGCGGCGCTGTCGGCGTTATATTCCCTGCGTATGGTGTTCATTACCCATGTTTCCTGGTAATTGGTGCTCGCCGAAACGCTGAAATATTTAAAGACCTTAAAGTTGGTGCTCAGTGGTATGGTATGCTGTAACCCGCTCCTCGCGTCACGGAACATCTCAGGCTTGAAGAATAGTGAATCATAGGTCTCGACCCTGTTCTCCCCGCGCAGGTTGTACTGCAGGTTGATGTTCTTTATGATGCCTTTTTTCGGGGCATCTGCCGGAGCAAAGGGGAATATCCTGTCCACGCTCGCCTGTAGGGTAGGGAGGGTCATGTTGATCTTTTCAGTATTGGTGTTCTGGCTGTGCGTAGCGCTCAGGGACAGGTTAACCTGCGGTACCGTTTGGAACGTCTTGGAGTAGGATACCGACGACTGCATGGTGTTGTTAAGGCTTGCCCCAACGTTGTTCATGTTTAGCGACTGCCTGTAATATTGGCTCGAGCCAAGGTTCACACTTGCAGAGAACCTCGAGTTGGGGTTGGCTTTGGCGTCCTGGTTGTGTGACCACTGTATGTTGTACTGCTTGGATCGGGCATAGTCAGGAAAGCCCCTTTCGCTTTGCAAGTTGTTCTCAAAACGCAAGTTCATGTTGCCTGTAAACTTATAGCGCAGGCCATAGCTCGACTGGAACCGGAGCCCGTAGCTGCCGTTTGTGTAATAATCTCCTAAAATGGCAAGGTCGTAGTAATCGCTCAGCGCAAAATAATATCCGCCGTTCTGCAGGAAGTAGCCCTGCCGTGTGTTATCCCCGAACGTGGGGACGATAAATCCTGATTCCGCCGTATCGGTCATCGGGAAAAAGCCAAATGGCAGTACTAAAGGTGTTGGCACATCGGCTACCCACATTTGGGTTACGCCAACGACCGCCTTTTCGCCCGGTACGAATTTAACTTTGTCGGTCAAAAAGAAATATTCAGGATTATCGATGTCCTTAGATGTGGTAAAGCGCGCGTTCTTAATGTAATATACGGAGTCATTTTCCTTTTTGGTAAGCTCGCCGCGTATCCTGAATTCCCCCTGGTCTGAGCGCGAGTTCCAAATGCGTATCTTTTTTGTTTTTATATTGGCGTGGATAGAGTCGGCCTCTACCACATTACTGCCTTGTTTAAAATAAGGGTATTGTGTATATTTTCCGGTGGAGTCCTTCAGCCTGCCTGCAAATATCTCATCTTTCTCGTACTTCATTGTGATCTGGCCCGACTTCAGTTCTATATCTTTATAGTACAGTTCGGCTTCATCATGAAGCAGGAGGAGCTTATTGCGCTGGTCTAGTTTTTCATACCCTTTCGCTTTACGCTTTATCACCGCATCGAGCCCGGACTTTTTTGGCTTGATGGAGTCGGTTTTTGTAGTATCTTTTACAGCGAGGACTGCAGGTGTCAGCACAAGGCTGTCGTTAGGTTTGGATGCGGTTTTAGAGGGTACTTCCTGCGCAGAAACTGCAGTGGTCCCAATTGTTAGGAAAATTGCTGATAAAATTATGTACAGTACGTTTCTATCCACCCGCATTAATGCTATTTTTGAGAAAGTATGGCCTATTTTTTGAAGTGTCAAACTTACAATAAATTTATCAAAATTAACCGTTAAAAGTAATTATAACAAAAGTATATTATGGGTATCGCATTCACAACGAACATCAAGCTAAAACTGGTTTTCTTTGTATTTATTGTATGCTGTGGCTCAGGGTGGTCGCAGGGTAATGCCAGGTTCAGGGTAGTGCTCGATCCCGGCCATGGCGGCGAGGATCCGGGCGCGCATTATAATGGCATTAAGGAGAAGGATGTCGTACTGAGCGTGGCGCAAAAGGTGGGTAAACTTTTAGACAAAGAGGACGTGCAGGTGATCTATACCCGCAAGACCGATGTGTTCATAGAACTGGATCAGCGCTGCAACATTGCTAATAAGGCGAATGCTAACCTGTTCGTGTCGATACATTGCAACGCCGAGGCAAAAAATGTAGCCTCGGGAGCCGAGACCTGGGTAATGGGACAGGCCAAGAACGCGTCGCACCTGGAAGTGGCCAAGCGCGAGAACTCTGTTATAAGCTACGAATCTGATAAAGCAAAATACCAGGGCTTTGACCCATCCAAACCGGAAACTTTTATAGGCCTGATGCTCCAGCACGAACAGTCTGCATTCCAGAGCATCGACCTTGCCCGCATGATACAGGATGGCTTTACTAACGACCTGAAGCGCAAGAACAGGGGAGTGAAGCAGGGCCCGTTCTGGGTATTGCACCGTACAGCCATGCCAAGCATACTCATCGAATTGGGCTTCATTTCGTACAAGCCTGAAGGCGAATACCTCGATTCTGAAGCAGGCCAGGATGAACTTGCGGCCTCCATTGCCAAAGCCATCGTTGCGTACAGGCAGGAGTATTTTGTCGCGGGCGATACTGAATATACTGAGCCTGCGCCAAAGGAAAAAAATGTTACTCCCATTGCCGAAAAGCCTGTAAAGGAAAAGCCTGCCGCAACAAAAAAAGGGGAGACGTATAAAGTGCAGATCGCAGCCAGCGGTAAAGACCTTGCACTTGAGCCGTCAAACTTTAAAGGGTTGAGGAACATTACAAAGGAGAAAGGCAAGACCATCATTAAATACTACTACGGAGACACATCTGACAAAGAACAGGCCGACAGGCTTTTGGCTGAGGCCAAAGCAAAAGGATATGCCGAAGCTTTCATCGTGATATTTAAGAACGGAAGAAAAATACAATAATTTTTTGGTGTTTGTACTATTCGCGTTATACTGCTGCTAATCAAAAGGTAGGGGAGTTAAATTTTAGGTATCATTGGAGGATTTGATGATAAATAGGTAGGAGCCGGGTTTGCAAACAAGGGTATTAATAGTACTTTTGTAAAAAAGTGGCTTATTTTTTGGAGTCCGGCATATAAGTAATGACCGTATTGGCGTTGCTATATGTGTAACCTGAGGATAAAAGATATTGCAATGAAAGGGATGATAAAACTACAACAGGCTTTCCTGGTATTCATAGTATGCTGTGGCGCGGCTTTTGCGCAGGGCAATTCAAAATTTCGTGTTGTGCTCGATCCGGGGCATGGTGCTAAGGACTATGGTGCTGTGTACCACGGTTTTGTAGAAAAGAACATTGCGCTTAATGTGGCGCTAAAAGTAGGCAAGCTTCTGGAAAAACAAGGGGTGCAGGTGGTTTACACCCGCAAGACCGATGTGTTCATTGAACTTGACGAGCGCTGCAACATCGCCAATAAGGCCAACGCGAATGTATTTGTATCAATTCACTGTAATGGCGAGGCCAAAAAACAAGCTTACGGCACCGAAACCTTTGTAATGGGGCCTACCAAGAACGCATCACACCTCGAAGTCGCCAAACGCGAGAACTCGGTGATCAATCTTGAATCGGACAAGCAGAAATACCAGGGCTTTGACCCTAACAAACCGGAGACGCTTATCGGGCTTACCCTACAGCACGAAGAAGGCCTCAACCAGAGCATCGACCTTGCCAGCAGGGTAGAGGAGCGCTTTACCGATGACCTTAAGAGGAAGAAGCGCGGCGTGAAGCAGGCACCTTTTTGGGTACTGCACCGCACTGCCATGCCAAGCATACTGATCGAGTTGGGATTCCTGTCGTACAAGCCGGAAGGCGAATATCTTAATTCTGATGACGGGCAGGATGAGTTAGCTGAATCGATAGCCAAGGCCATTGTTGCCTATAAGAAAGAATATTTTATTCCGGGTAACGTAGATCATGCCGAGCCGAAAGAAGAGCCAAAGATCATAGCGCAGGCAGATAAACCGGAGAAGAAGATCGAGAAAGCACCTGAGAAAAAACCTGTTGCAACCGATGCGGCTCCTTCGTCAAAGGGCGAAAGCTTCAGGATACAGATAGCGGCCAGCGGCAAGGACCTCGACCTTGTGCCGGCAAACTTTAATGGGCTAAGCAATATTACCAAAGAAAAAGGCGGTACGATCATTAAATATTTTTATGGCGAAGCTCCCGATCGTGAAAAAGCAAAAACACTGCTCGCCGAAGCCAAGGCTAAGGGATATACATCGGCATTTATCGCCACCTTCAGGGATGGTAAAAGAGTTAATTAGATGTTATTAACAGATAGATATAGGGCTGCGTTATCGCGGCCTTTTTATGAGTATTGACTTTATAACTTCGAGATCTGGCTGGGTTTTAATAAGCGATCATCAAAGCACGCATGCCCCGAATATCCCATAAGTTAAAATTGGTTGGGAATAAATGGGAATATGAAACATTGTTTTACAATAATATTCACATTCTAATACTTATATTTGCCCTACATTTGTTAAAAAATATACTGATTTTGAAAGTAACAAGAGAAGCAAAAACGGCAATTTTAGTAATAGGATCAATACTTCTGTTCATTTGGGGGTATATGTTCTTAAAAGGCAGGGACCTTTTTAATTCTTACAAAACCTATTATGTGATATACAAGGATGTTGAAGGGCTTTCTCCTTCTGCACCTGTCACGCTTAACGGGCTTGTAGTGGGTAAGGTTACAGGTATAACCTTTACCGACCACACCACCGGGCAGCTACAGATAGAAATGCAGGTGAAAACAGATTTTCCCATTTCGAAAACAAGCTACGCCACTTTGTATGAGCCGGGACTACTTGGCGGAAAGCAGATCGCGATCGTTCCCGATCTTAAGAACCCGGCACCTGCAGAGGACGGCGACCGGCTGCAAGCCGGCTTAAAGCCCGGTATGCTGTCTGTAGTTGGAGAGAAGCTTTCGCCGCTCCAAACCAAGGTTGAGGCTACGGTAGTGACCGCCGACAGCCTTTTGCATAACCTGAATAATGTGGTTGATAAGCAAACGCAGGAAAACCTCCGCGCCAGTATTGCCGAGATGAGGATTACGATGTCTGAATTCAGCAAAGCTGCCAAAACACTGAATGCGACGATTTCAGGGAATAAGACAAATATTGATGCCACAATGGCTAATCTTAACAAGACTTCTGCTAACTTTGCGGAGATATCAGATTCGATCGATCCGGAACAGATAGCATCTGCCATTAACAGTCTTGAGAATTCTATGAAAGAAGTTGATAAGATGATGGCTGAAGTACAGTCCGGAAAAGGTACGCTTGGTAAACTGCTTAAGGATGAGGCTATGTACAATAACCTGGCTGATGCATCGAACGAGCTGAAGGAACTGCTGGCGGACCTTAAGAGAAATCCGAAGCGCTATGTGCATTTCTCGGTATTCGGGAAAAAAGGCACACCTTATGAGGAAACTCCTAAGAAAAAATAACGCATCGCACAGACCGATCACAATTATTGTATGGCATATATAGATAATATCCTTTTTGTTATAGTCCTTGCTTTAGGATTTGGCTACTTTGCATTCAATGTAAAAAAACTGGTTCGCAACATTAATCTGGGCCGCGACATCAACAGGACCGATGATCCCGGTGAACGCTGGGCCAATATGGCAATGATAGCCCTCGGCCAGTCGAAAATGGTAAAACGCCCTGTATCGGGTATCCTGCATATCATTGTATATGTGGGATTTGTGCTTATTAATATTGAGCTGCTGGAGATCATTATTGATGGTATTTTCGGTACGCACCGCCTCTTCTCCTTCATGGGTGGTTTTTATAATTTCCTAATCGGCTTTTTCGAGATACTCGCTTTTGGCGTTATTTTTTCTGTAACAGTCTTTTGGATCCGCAGGAACGTCATTAAAATGTGGCGCTTTGTGCACAGCGACCTCAAAGGCTGGCCAAAGAGCGATGCCAATATCATCCTCTATTTTGAAACTGTGCTTATGTTGCTGTTCCTTACTATGAACGGGGCAGACGGTTACCTGCAGTCGCAGGGTGCGGAACATTATGCACAGGCGGGTTCTTTTCCTGTATCAGGCTTCCTGTCGTCGTTATTCGAAGGCATGAGCATCAATACGGTGATCATTATCGAAAGGGCTGCATGGTGGCTACATATCATAGGTATCATGGCGTTCATGAATTATCTCTACTTTTCAAAACACCTGCATATCCTGCTTGCCTTCCCGAATACATGGTTCGCTAACCTGAAGCCTAAAGGCAAGTTTGAGAACCTGGAGTCGGTTACCAATGAGGTGAAGCTGATGATGGACCCGAATGCAGACCCGTTCGCAGCGGCCCCGCCTGCTGCTGAAGGTGAAGTGCCTGCTAAGTTTGGCGCAAGCGATGTACAGGACCTGAACTGGGTGCAGCTGATGAATGCCTATACCTGTACGGAATGCGGACGATGCACATCGGTATGCCCGGCTAACCAGACAGGCAAAAAGCTTTCTCCGAGGAAGATCATGATGGACACACGCGACAGGCTGGAAGAGGTTGGGCGCAATATCGATAAGAATAAAGGGACATTTGTCGATGATGGGAAAATGCTCCTGAACGACTATATAACACCCGAAGAACTTTGGGCATGCACTACCTGTAATGGCTGTGTGGACGCCTGCCCGGTGAATATTGACCCATTGTCCATAATCATGGACATGAGAAGATATTTGGTAATGGAGCAAAGTGCGGCACCAATGGAACTTAACGGGATGATGACCAATATTGAGAACAATGGAGCACCATGGCAATACAGCCAGATGGACAGGTTGAACTGGAAAGACGAAGCATAATGAAAGCAGAAGACATAGAAAAGAACCTGCGGCCAATAACAGAGAATGGTGAGCACCTTAGCCCTATACTCCCGCCGGATATCAAAAATTACCTGATAGACATTGACGGGACCATTTGCGATGACATTCCTAACGAGGAGCCCGAAAGGATGGTTACAGCTGAGATATACCCCGATGCGCTTGAAACACTGAACAGGTGGTATGACGAAGGGCATGTGATCTACTTCTTTACTTCCCGTACCGAAGCGCACAGGGAAATTACGGAAGAATGGCTCAACAGGCACGGTTTTAAGTACCATGGTATGGTAATGGGCAAGCCGCGAGGGGGCAACTACCACTGGATAGACAACCATTTGGTCAAGGCAACGCGCTACAGGGGTAAATTTACCGACCTGATCGAAAAAGAAGTGACCATACAGGTATTTGATGACGGAAAACACGACGAAGATTAAGCAGAAGATATGAGTGAGGATTTGAAAGTTCCTACAATGGCCGAGATGATGGCTACAGGGCAACAGCCGGAAGTATTGTTCTGGGTGGGCTGCTCAGGTAGTTTTGATGACAGGGCCAAAAAGATAACCAAGGCGTTCGTACGGATATTAAACCGTGCCAATGTTCCTTTTGCAGTGCTTGGCACTGAGGAAAGCTGTACCGGCGATCCGGCGAAAAGGGCGGGTAATGAGTTCCTGTTCCAGATGCAGGCCATGACCAACATTGAGGTACTGAACGCTTATGAAGTAAAGAAGATAGTAACGGCGTGCCCGCACTGCTTTAATACCATCAAAAATGAATACCCGGGGCTTGGCGGTACTTACGAAGTTGTACACCATACCCAGTTCCTGAAGTCGCTGCTGGATGACGGCAGGCTTACGATAGAGGGCGGGCAATTTAAAGGCAAGAAAATAACTTTTCATGACCCATGCTATTTAGGAAGGGCAAACAATATATACGAAGCGCCGCGTGACCTGATGGAGAAGCTGGATGCCGAGCTGGTGGAGATGAAGCGTTCGCGTGCCAATGGCCTTTGCTGTGGTGCGGGTGGCGCGCAAATGTTCAAGGAGCCGGAACCGGGCAATAAGGATGTGAATGTGGAAAGGACTGAAGATGCCCTGGAAACACAACCCGACATCATTGCGGCGGGATGCCCGTTCTGCAATACAATGCTTACCGATGGTGTTAAAGCTAAGAACAGGGAGCACGACGTTAAAGTTATGGATGTGGCGGAACTGATCGCCAATGCAAAAGATTTATAAGAAAAAGAGATTATGTACGTTCCATTTGATACACTGCCCGAAGAATCCAGGATATGGATCTACCAGTCGAACAGGAAATTTTCTGACGATGAGATGGCGGAGATAGAGACAGCGCTCAAAAACTTCCTTGAGGAGTGGACGGCGCACGGCGCGGGGCTTGAGGCTTCGTACCAACTGAGGTATAACAGGTTCATCATCATAGCCATTAACCAGGATACACAAGCGGCCACGGGCTGCTCGATAGATGCTTCGGTACATTTCATACAGACACTGGAGCAAAAGTATGGCGTAGACCTGCTGGACAAGATGAATGTTACCTTTAAGAACGGTGAGCACATTGCCTATAAGCCGCTCATCGATTTTAAGAAATTGGTAAAAGACAGATCGGTCTCGTCCAATACCATTGTATTCAACAACCTGGTTAACACTGTAGGAGAGTGGCAGGAGTACTGGGAAGTCCCGGCGGGTGAAAGCTGGCACAGCCGTTTTTTTTAAAACGTACCGCACATAGGGACAAAACAAGGAATCATCATTATGTAAAAGGTAGTGGTGATTTTATCATTTTAAATAAACAGAGTAGTTTTGAAGAGATATTTGGTTTTAGTTTTACTGTTCGCCGTGGCATTTGCATCGGCACAGAAGACAGTGGGGTTTAAAGAGCACGCCGATGCTGGTGAGCAAAAATGGGTGGACAGCATATACAACAGCCTTTCGTTTGACGAGCGGGTGGGACAACTGTTCATGGTCGCGGCCTATTCCAATAAAGACATAGAGCACGTAAAAGGCATCGACAAGCTGGTACAGGATTATAAAGTGGGCGGGCTCATCTTTTTCCAGGGAGGTCCGGTGCGCCAGGCAAGGCTTACCAACCGTTACCAGTCTGAAGCCAAAGTGCCTTTATTCATTGGCATTGATGCCGAATGGGGGCTTAGCATGAGGCTGGACTCTACGTACCGCTATCCGTGGAATATGACGCTGGGTGCGGTGCAGGACATGAAGCTCATCGAAAAGCAAGGGAAACAGATGGCGATACAGGCACGCAGGATGGGTATCCATTTCAACTTTGCCCCGGTGCTGGATGTCAATATCAACCCTGCCAATCCCATCATCGGGAATCGCTCCTTTGGAGAAGATAAGGTTAACGTGACCGACAGGGCGCTGGCCCTGATGCGTGGCATACAGAGCGAAGGGGTTTTTGCTACGGGCAAACACTTTCCCGGCCATGGCGATACCGGGACCGACTCGCATACATCGCTTCCGTACCTGCCTTTTTCAAGGGAAAGGCTGGAGGATGTAGAATTCTATCCTTACAAAAAATTGTTTGCCGAAGGGATGTCCAGCATTATGGTGGCACACCTGAACGTGCCCAGCATAGAGCCTACGCCAAATTATCCGACCTCACTGTCGTACAATGTAGTAACCAACATCGTTAAAAAAGAAATGGGCTTTAAAGGGCTTATTTTCACTGATGCACTTAACATGAAGGGGGCAAGCGGCTATATGGCACCGGGCGATGTAGACCTTGAGGCTTTCCTTGCGGGGAATGACGTGCTGTTGTTCGCAGAAAATGTTCCTGTGGCGATAGAAAAATTCAGGAAAGCCTATACGGATGGTGTGTTGTCCGAGGAAAGGCTGCAGTATTCGGTAAAGAAGATATTGGCCTACAAATACAGGGGCGGGCTGAACAAATATAAGCCTATCGACCTGAATAACTTGTACCAGGAGCTTAACGGCCACGAGTACGACGACCTTAACTACCAACTGTATGAAAATGCGGTCACTGTGTTGAAGAACGACCAGGAGATCGTGCCTGTAATGGCATTGGAGAACGAAAAGATAGCCTTTGTAAAAATGGGTGATGACGACCACACCGGTTACCTGAACACCCTTCAAAAATATGCCGATGTTACCGAAGTGAAGGAGGACAGCCTGCACCTTTTGAGCAACAGGCTGAAAGAATATTCGACCGTGATCGTTGGCTATCATAAAGCCGACGGCGCGTGGAAGAAACACGACTTTTCATCGAAAGAACTGGTTTGGCTGGATACCATAGCAAAGAACAAAAAAGTGATACTTACGGTTTTTGCCAAGCCGTATGCCATGAGTGCCATAAAAAATTATACAAATATAGAGGGTGTTATCATGGCGTATCAAAATAACGCCATGTCGCAAACCGTTGCTGCGGAGATAGTCTTTGGTGCGCTTGCTGCGAAAGGCAAGCTGCCGGTATCTATAGGTACGGCGTTCATGGTAAACCACGGTATCATGACGGGTACCACCAACCGCCTGGGCTTTACCACTCCTGAGAATGCCGGGATGAGCTCGAAGGTGCTTGCCAAGATCGACCTGCTTGCGAAAAAGGCCATCGATGAGAAAATGACCCCGGGCTTACAGGTATTGGTAGCGCGAAACGGTAAGGTAGTGTACCAAAGATCATTTGGCCACCATACATACGACGGCATGACCAAAGTAAAGGATTCGGATATTTATGATGTGGCTTCATTAACGAAAGTGCTCTCGACCCTGCCTAACATCATGCAGCTGTATGATAAAGGCGAGGTAAAGCTTGACGATAAGCTGGGCGAAATGTTGCCACAATTTGCCAGGACCGATAAGAAAAAGATAATCCTTAAGGACATGCTGCTGCACCAGGCGAGGTTCCAGGCGTGGATGCCATTCTACCAGGAAACGCTGGATGCCGGAAAGCACCCCGATACTATGTACTATCGTAAAAGCTTTAGTGATGATTTTCCACACCAGGTGGCCGAAAACCTTTACCTGCGCAGGGACTACCCCGATACCATCATTGCGAAGATCGCACAAAGCAAGCTGCTGAAAAAGAAAGAATACAAGTACAGCGACTTTTCATTTATACTGCTTAAAGAATTTTTGGAGAAGCACACAGGAAAGAAGATAGACGTGCTTAGCGAACAGCAGTTCTACAAGCCGTTGGGAGCTGCCTTTACGACATATAACCCGTTGCATAAATTCGACATGGACGACATTCCGCCAACTGAGATAGACAACTATTTCCGCTACCAGACGATACAGGGCTATGTACACGACATGGCCGCCGCAATGCAGGACGGGGTAGGGGGCCACGCGGGGTTATTCTCCAATGCCATGGATGTGGCCAAGATCATGCAGATGTACCTGCAGGAGGGCAACTATGGAGGGAAGCAATATTTTTCTGCCAAGACGTTCGAAACCTTTAATACCTGCCATGCCTGCAAGCAGGGCAACCGCCGCGGACTGGGCTTCGACAAGCCGCAAATAGGCAGCAACCCGGGCCCGACCTGTGGGTGCGTTTCTAAAGAAAGCTTTGGACATACCGGCTTTACGGGAACGATGGCGTGGGCCGACCCGGAAACAGGACTAGTATATGTTTTCCTCTCCAACAGGACGTATCCTGAGGCAGGGGAGAACCGCCTGTCTAAAGAGAACATCAGGGAAGATATTCAGAAGGTGATACAGGAGGCGATAATAGAATAGCCATTTCAGATCTCCGAACGTAGATCTCAGATCGAGCTTCACTCCTGCTCGATCGTAAATTATGAATAATATAATCGATAAAAATGGGAACGGTCAGTGAATATATAGGATCACTTTCAGAGGACAGGAAGGCTCCTATGCAGAAGCTTAGAGAAGTTATCAATAAAAATTTACCGGAAGGCTTTGATGAACGTATAAGTTACGGCATGATAGGCTGGGTGGTGCCGCATTCGGCTTACGCGCCGGGCTATCACTGCGATCCAAAGCTGCCGCTACCGTTCCTGAGCATTGCCTCGCAAAAGAACTTTATCGCAGTATACCATATGGGAATGTATGCCAGTCCTGAACTGCTTAACTGGTTCACAGCTGAATACCCCAAACACGTAAAGACCAAACTTGACATGGGCAAAAGCTGTATTCGCTTCAAGAAGCCGGAGGCGATACCCTTTGAACTGATCGGCGAATTGGCCTCTAAAATGACAGTGCAAGGCTGGATCGAATTGTATGAGAGGAATTTGAAAGGGTAGGGCCTCTCCTCTTCCGATAGCTATCGGGACCCTTCAAAATAGAGGAGCAGGTTCACTCAAAGCTAAAACATTAAAATACAAAACGTTATTTCCCTTTAACCCCGATAGTAGTGGCATCCTCCTTAGCCTTTTCGGCGAAGGAGATAGAACGGATAGCGGGACTAAAGATGGCAGGGATGTGCTTAGCCGGCTGTTTATCAATAACTTTAAATGTAAGGATAATTATTACGTTAATTCGTATTAAGGCACTATTTCGCCTGCTTTTTTTCTGTAATTTCGTTACTTTATTTTTGGAATTATATGAAAATCGCAATAGTATGCTACCCAACCTTTGGCGGGAGCGGAGTAGTAGCCACCGAACTGGGGCTGGAACTCGCACGCCGAGGGCATGAGGTACACTTTATAACCTATAGCCAGCCTGTGCGCCTGGCATTGCTGAACCCCAATATATTCTACCACGAAGTACACGTACCTGAATATCCATTATTCCACTACCAACCGTATGAGCTGGCGCTTTCGAGCAAGCTGGTAGACATGGTGAAGCTGCACGGTATCGAACTGCTGCACGTGCATTATGCCATTCCGCATGCGTATGCGGGGTATATGGCCAAGAAAATGCTAAAGGAGCAGGGCATCAGGATACCAATGGTAACCACCCTTCACGGCACCGACATTACCCTCGTAGGGAACCACCCGTTCTATAAGCCTGCGGTAAGTTTCAGCATCAATCACTCGGATATCGTGACCTCCGTTTCGCAGGACCTGAAGGATGAGACCTACAGGCTGTTCGACATCAAGCGCGAGATCTACGTGATACCCAACTTTATTGAGATCGACAACAACAAGATCGACAAGAATTCCGACTGCCACCGTTCAATGATGGCGACCGAGAAGCAGAAGATCGTAACGCACATCAGCAACTTCCGCAAGGTAAAACGCATACCGGACATCATAAAGATATTTAACGAGATACAGAAGGAGATCCCATCCAAGCTGATGATGGTGGGCGACGGACCCGAAAGGCCGCGCGCCGAACAGCTGTGTCAGGAACTGGGCATAACTGATAAGGTGATCTTTTTTGGCAACAGCAATGAGATCAGTGAGATATTGTGTTTCAGCGACCTGTTCCTGCTGCCTTCGGAAACCGAAAGTTTCGGGCTTGCGGCGCTGGAGGCCATGGCAAGCGGCGTACCGGTTATTTCGACTAACAGCGGCGGCCTTCCTGAAGTGAATCGTGAAGGTTTTTCGGGCTACCTGGGTAATGTAGGTGATGTACAGTATATGGCTGAAAAAGCAATATCTATATTAAAAGACGATAAGGTACTTTTGGAATTTAAGGAAAATGCCCTTAAAGTTGCGCAGGAATTCGATATCCAGAATATTATGCCGATGTATGAGAAATTGTACCAAAAGGCGTTGAAGATGCATAGTTAAGCATAAGTTGCATTAACCAGAAATTTTTGGCATTGCATTTGTATTGTTCCTCGCAACGATCATTAAAAACGACATTTATGAAGAAATTTTTTACCCTTGCGGTAGTGGCCCTAGTGCTTGCCGCCTGTAAGATCAATGTGGTGAACCACATTGCCGTAGACAATGCCATTACCTTCGAGATCCTGAAACAGGAAGCCTATGGTGGGCGCGATAAGGAATCGACTATGGTCATCACATCAAAGAGCCAGCTTAATGGCCTTTACAACGAGCTTAGATGGAGCGATGTGCCTACGGTAGATTTTGAAAAGAATAACATTGTAGCGCTGTTCATGGGGCAGAAGAATTCCGGTGGCTATAGCATCGGCGTAAAGAGCATTACTATAGAGAATAACGTTGCAAATATAAAAGTGCTTGAAACCTCACCATCCGGAATGGCCACGATGGCGCTTACAAATCCCTACTGCATTGCTTTGATCCCTAAAACGGAGAAGGTGATCGTGGAATAGTTTTAGACATTGGGCTTGATAACAGTCTGCGTAGAAATAGAGAACCCCTGTTTTATCAGGGGTTTATTTTTTCCATTTATTTCTTTAAAACAAGTTCCACAAATACAGGCAAATGGTCGCTTGGGTAGCGGCAGTCTTTTGAGTCGCTCAGGATGGCATATTTTTTAGTTTCCAGGCCTGTCTTCGGGATGAAAATGTAATCAATTCGTTTCGTTACCGGCTTGTGGAACTCAAAGGCATTGAACGTTCCGGTTGGGCCAAAGTTAAGCTTGGCGGCATCATGTGTGTCGACTAGTTCCTTTTTAATCTCGGTCACTGCATCGGTTTCCGGTTCGAGGTTAAAGTCGCCCATCACCACGAACGGCAGGTTCTCCTTATTGAGCTCCTTTATTTTGCTCAGTATCAGCTTTACACTTTCCACCCGCGCCACATTGCCCACATGGTCGAAGTGCGTGTTGAACACCCAAACTTTCTGTTTGGTATCCTTATTTTCGAAAAGCCCATAGGTACACACCCTGTTGTAGGCCGCATCCCAGCCTTTTGACGGCACGCCGGGCGTTGGCGACAGCCAGAAAGTAGACTGCTGCAACATCTTAAATTTTTTATCCTTGTAAAAAATGGCCGAGTACTCTCCTTTGTCCTTACCATCATCGCGGCCCACGCCGATGTGCCTGAGATCGGTAAGTGTACTGTCCAGGTGCGTCATTTGCTGCGGCAGCGCTTCCTGTACGCCAAGGAAGTCCGGATCGTGGAACTTCACCTGAGTAGCCAATAATTCCTTACGGTTGTCCCAACGGTTGTCTCCGTCGCTGGCAATATCCAGGCGTATGTTGTAGGTCATCATTCTGTAAGAGGTCTGTGCGGTGGCTGCGAGTGTTGCAAGCATAAGGATAAGAAAGTAGTTTTTCATGGTTATTCGGTTTCAGAAGGCAGGTAGCCGTGGGCGGCAAGGTCGCTCCTGTCGTTGATATTGAACATTTTGCCGTCCTTCAGCAGCAGCCTCCTGTTGGTTACCGAAAATACGTCATTATAATAATGATCGGTAATAATTATACCTTTTTTTGCCTTCAGTTCAAATAAGAGATCTTTGATCAGGTCTTTGTATAATGGTTCAACCATAGAAAAAGGCTCGTCCAGCATCAGGAACAAGTGCGGGAGGTGGCCCACAAGCAGCAGCTCAAAGTATCGGAGTTCGCCCATAGAGAGGTTACCGGCACGGGTATTGGCCATCTTTTCGATCCCGGGCGAATGGAAGACCTTGTCCTGTTCGTCGCCGTTGTAGTAAAGCGGGATGATGTCGCGCACCTTTAGGTTCTTCGGCAGGAAAGGGTCTTGTGGCAGGTAGCCGATCTGGCCATCAGGGATAACCTTATTTTGCGGAATAGCCGTTCCGTTAATGGATATGGCAGCTGTCTTTGCCTTTTGCGTACCAAAGATAACCTTTAACAATGTAGACTTGCCACATCCGTTGCGCCCGAAAATGCCAAGGATCTCTCCGGTCTGGCAGCTAAAACTCAAATCGTCAAGAAGCGTTCGTTTGCCGAAAGATCTGGTAAGGCCATTTACAAAAAGAGTGTTCATGTTCACGAAACTATAAGGGCACTGCTAAAGATCAGGCTAGCAGGGATCAGGTTAACTGTAAATGTCATGACGGCCAGTTTTTGGCGTGTGAAGCCGATATTGTTATAAAAGTAATATTGCTTACTGAAAAAAGTATTGTAGGCATAAAGGCTAAACACAAAGCCCGCTGTGCAGAAGATGGCGGGCAAAAGCATGAAATTACTAAACACTGTCGATACAGCGGTAAAGCACAGGTTAAACAATAACAGCGTTAGGTAATAATGCCGAAAAGCACGCATAGGCTATGGTATCGATGTCATTCCGTAAAACCTGAACTTTCCATTGATCTTGATGAAGCGGAAGCTGTGGCTGGTGCCAAGATGGTTTTTAGAGAGCTCTCCCTTCTTGTAGGTCTCGACCCAAACCTCATATATTTTTAGGTCTTTTGGGTAGTCTTTCGGAACAACTTTTGGTTTGAAGTCTTCCACGATAACCGAACTGAAGGAATAGCCTTTTTTAGACATCGCCTTATACACTGGTGATTCGGTAAATTTTTGCGAGATCACTACAAAGAAAAATTCAGCGGGAACGAATACCGCGCCTTTAGCCGATTCGTTCGATCCCACACAATCCACACAATCCAGTTCTTTACAACTAAGTGCGAGGAAAGCTGCCTTATCGCCTTTTTGAAGTGCATCCACAACCGCGATGAAGTTCTTGTCCAGTGCATCCCACTCAGCCTGGGTAGTAGCTTTCACGGGAGCCGGGTTCTGCTGGGCGTGGCTGCCGCAGAAAATTAAAAGGCAAAACAGTAGGGTGAGTTTTTTCATTGCTTTTTGGCTTTTACTATAAAACGGTAAAATTAGGATTTATTTTGTGAATGCAAAATGTGAACTTGATCAACCACGGAGGTTATTATTTGTGGTAAAAAATTTGAAGAGAACTACTCAAGCGCAATAAACTTACCTTTGGTGTTAACGAGAAATGTATCCTCACCTTTGCTGAACTTCATGTTCCCTTTTTCGGTGAAGTGGACATTGTCATACTCAAACGGCACCAGCACCTTACCCTTACGATCGAGGCTTCCCCATTTGCCATTAAGGCTTGCGATTATTGTTGGCCTTTCCGGCCAGTTGTGCGCCTGGTCGTATATAACAGGGACAATGAGCTTACCGGACGCATCGGCATAGCCGTACTTGTTATTTTGTACCAGCTGTACCAACCCATTACTAAAATGGCCTGCCTGTTGGTACTCTATCGGTATCACTACCTTGCCATCCAGCGTCAATACTCCCATTTTGCGTTCGCGGTACACACCTACAAGGCTGCCTTCAAACCACATGATACTTTCGGTAGGGAAGAAGTATTCTTTTCTTGTTTTGAGATCGACGAGTGCATCTTTATTATCCGCCATGACCTGTGCATAACCGTTGTACACCCTGGTTATCTTCTGATGTTTAAAAGATAAAAGCTCTATACCATTCGCATCAATGAGACCATACTTGCCATCGGGCAATTCTGCAATGATGTGATCGTCCAACTGCTTTATCTTATCGTAAGCCATTGCCACGGTAACCTTCCCATTACTGTCCATAAGCCCATGCATATTGTCAATGGCTACCAGGAAATGCGTACTGCTGAACGTTTCGATCCTGTCATAAATAAATTCTGATATTTCACGGCCGTCCGCACCCACCAGGCCAAACGCCCTTCTTCCATTAATTTCTTTTGCGGCAAGGCGTATATCGCCTTTAATGGAATTGTGAACTTCATAATATTTAAAATCGGTGATCTGCTTACCGTTCTTATCCATCAGTGCCCAAAGCCGGTCGCTGTTCATACCTGAAAAGCCATCGTCCTGATGTTCTATCGCATCATACAGCAGCGGCGTTACTTCTTTATACAACGTATCGAGCAGCCCGAACTTGTCGCCTTTCCTGTAAATGTAATGGTGGTCTGCAATGGGATAATAGACACGTTCAATAGCATCATAGTCCATTTTCCGACGGATGGTCCCATTGCTCTCTATGAACACATATTGTCCGTCCTTATAGCCAAAAAATAAACCATTGCCTTTGTACTCAAGTATTTTGTATTCTGTCGGCAACAGCGCCTTGAGATCTTCCCCATATACCCCGTGCAGGTTGTTTAGCGTCACGAAATACATTGAACCTGCATATTGCAGCCGATCGAATTTTGGCTCAAGTAATATGTTACCCAGCGTATCCATCAGGCCTTTTTTCCCACTTTCGTATATTTTTATGACAAAGTTCGGGAGTTGTTCTTCCGGCTCCAGCATGCCGTGTGGTGTCCGCATTATCCCGGAGCCAAAGTTCAATGAATGCGGTATAGTTTTGACCTTTCCCGGTGGTAGCAGCTGCGATTCGTCAAAAGGGTATGGGCAAAAGCGTTGCAGTATTTTTCCCGATGTATCCCTGATGAAATAAATGTTGGCCGTAGGCATCGTTTGCAATATCATGTCGGGCGTAAGGGCGCGGGGAGGCATTTGGGCGACCCGCATACGGGAATGGTTAAGCATGTCGACCTTTATGATCTGTGTGCCGTTATAAAAATTGTAGTAAATGATGGCTGGTTTTGTTTCCGTTTGCTGTAAGGGAAAACCTTCCTGCGCGATGGAAAACAGCGGTAGGAACAGCAGTATGATCTTAAGGCAAACGATCTTGGTAAATTTCAACCACATTGGCACATAGGGTTTGGTATAATGGTTAAGCACACATAACTTCAAACTCTGTGCCATTGATCGGTGATCTATTTAACCAGAAAAGCAAAAACGCCGGTTAGTACCAGCGTTTTTTATTTTGTTTGGAGGCTTCCGATTTTCTGGAATTGCCCTGGCCCGTCTTTTTCTTGTTGCGAAGGTCGGGTTTCTTTTCCGCATCCGGTTTTTCTGAAGCTTCTTCCCCCATTCCGTACGGGTAAGGATGCCCGTCTATAACCTTTATCTTCAGGCGGATAAGCTTCTCAATGTCCTTTAAGTATGGCTGCTCATCTTTGGCACAGAATGATATGGCCAATCCTTCATTCCCTGCACGCCCGGTACGGCCTATACGGTGTACGTAAGTTTCCGGAATGTTCGGCAGGTCAAAATTGATCACATAAGGCAGGCTCTCGATGTCGATGCCGCGTGCCGCGATGTCGGTGGCTACAAGTACAGACACTTCCTTATTCTTAAAGCCATCCAGTACGCGTACCCGGGCATTCTGCGATTTGTCACCGTGGATGGCCTCGGCATGCACGCCGTTCTTCTTCAGGGCTTTTACCACGTTATCGGCGCCATGCTTGGTACGGGTGAACACCAGTACGTTCGACAGGTTCTCGTTCCGTATCAGGTGGTAAAGCAGCTTGCGCTTATCGCCTTTGTCCACAAAATAGATCTGTTGCTTTACCCTTTCGGCAGTAGATGATACGGGTGTTACCGAAACGTATTTAGGGTCGGTAAGGAAGCTGTCGGCCAGTTCGCGTATCGCTATCGGCATGGTAGCCGAGAACAGTAATGTCTGCCTGTTATCGGGCGTAAGCTTGATGATCTTTTTAACATCGTTGATAAAGCCCATGTCAAGCATCTGGTCGGCTTCATCCAGCACCAGCGTATGCAGGTGGTCCAGGTTTATGAACCCCTGTTTGTGCAGGTCGAGAAGCCTTCCCGGCGTAGCGATGAGCACGTCAACGCCTTTCTTGAGCTGGTCGGTTTGAGAGACCTGGTTCACGCCACCAAATATGGTCAGCTGGCGGATATTGGTATATTTCCCGTAGGTTTCAAAGCTTTCGCCTATCTGTAGTGCCAGTTCGCGCGTAGGTGTTACTACCAGCGTGCGGATGTACTTTACCTTTTTAGCCGAACCAACAATGCGGTGCAGCGAGTTAAGGATTGGGATGGCAAACGCTGCGGTTTTCCCGGTACCGGTCTGTGCACAGCCTACAAGGTCGGTCCCTTCAAGAATGATGGGAATGGCCTGCTGCTGTATCGGGGTTGGAGCCTCATAACCTTCATCGGCCAGGGCTTGTTGTATATTTTTAAGTAAATTAAGGTCTTCGAATTTCATTGTAAATTAAATAAGCACTTGTAATTAATGTGCTAACGATCGGCAAAGATACGATTTATATTTGAGTGTGTGCTATTAACAGGAGATCAGGACATTGCCCAACTGTAGTAACGCTCTCTACATTTTACTCTTCGCCTTCATAAAATCGGTCACCAGGTAGGCCATGAGCTTCCCTGTAAGGTGGCTGTTCTTGTCGCTGCCCAGATCTGGCGCGCCTTCGCACAGGTGCAGGTAGGCGGCATTTTCCTGCTCGCCCATGAAATGTATGAACTTGCGGGCCTTTTCTACACTAAAGCCCGCCGGCGTCATGGCGCTGCTGGCTACATTTGGCAGCGAATCCAGGTCGATCTCGACACCAAAAGGCGCATCGCCAATAAAGTTGAGCGCGTGGATGATCTCGGCAGTAAAGCTTTTCTCCTCGCGTATGGCGATCTGCTCGTAGGTATTGAACTTGATGCGCGTGTGGTTCTCCTTAATGGTTTCCATCACGGCTTTGGACGTATAGTTCTCGTGCAGCCCGAAGATGAAGTAATTCTTCAGGAACCCTTCCTCATAAGCATATGTAAAGCCATTGCCGCTATGGCGGCCCTCGAGCATCCTGAAGTCGGTATGCGCGTCAAAATTGATGGCATTTACCGGTTTTCCTTTGGCAAGCGCGGTACCCTTAATATTGCCATAGGCGTTATTGTGGCCTCCGCCAATGATAATGGGGGTCTTTCCGGCAAGCAATATTTTGCATACAATGTGCGATACGATCTTGTCGATGCGCACAACGAGTTCCGACAGTTTTTTGCGTCCTTCTTTGGTGGCAGCATCCAGCATTGTGGCTTCCTGCATGGCTTCGGCAACATCCACATGGCCCAATATCAGCAGCTTGTTGCCCTTAAGGAACTTGTTGTGCTGCAGGTTGACAATGCTTCTTAGTGCCGACTCCCACGCTGATGCCGCGCCCGGCCTGCCGTAATTGGCACGCACCCCAATGTCTTCGGGTATGCCGAACATGACAAACTCCGCTTCGTCGGCCTTGATATGCTCCCAAATATCTGTTTCTGTGGGAGCTGTATGAATTCTCTCACCGAATTTTACCTCGCCACTACGCTGTGAGGTATACTTTGTCAGGTCATTGACCGTGAAGAGGACGATGTTTTCCATAGGTGTTTTCTTGCCTCCAAAAATAGTATTTTCACTTAATTTTGAGTTAAAAAGGGAAGGTTAAATTAAAATATATATAAATTTGGGAAAAATATTATAAGATGGAAAATCAGAAAAGCAATTCGAGTTTAAAGGCTATCATAGTAGTTTTATCTATATTATTGGTTGGTAGTCTGGCATTTATGTACAAAATGAGCACTGATAAAGTTGAAGTGCAATCAGAACTGGATAAGACTATCACCACCAAGGGTGAGCTTGAAGCAGAACTAAAAGACAAGATCGCGAGCTATGATGCTGCAATAGCAGAGAATACAGGGCTTAAAGGTGAATTGGAGGCAGAGAGGGCGAAGATCGTTGACCTTTTGGCACAGGTTGAAAAATCAAAAGGTGATGCTGCATCTTTGAATAAATTCAAGAATGACTACAGAAGGTTAAAAAGGGATTATGATGAGTTGATGGCTCAGAATAATAAACTGAAAGAAGAGAACGCAAATCTTACTACACAGCGTGACAGTACAAGGACCGCACTTGACGATTCGAAGAGGTATAACGATACATTGGTTAACCAGAATGATAACCTGAGCAAAACGGTTGAAAAAGCGCAAAAGCTACAGATCATCAACGTGCATACACAGCCTTACAAAGAGAGGAGTTCAGGTAAACTGATCCAGACCGACAAAGCCAGCAGGGTTGACAAAGTACGCATTACCTTTACCATTGCAGCGAACGAAGTAGCGCCGGCGGGAACAAGGGCATACTATGTTCAGATCATTGATCCTAAAAACAACGTGATAGGTGATAAGGCCAATGAAACATTTGGTGACTACAACCTTACCTACAGTTTTATAACCAATGCCGCCTTTGAAAATAAGACGATCACTGTGAACGAGCTTATATCAGGCAAGGACTTTGCAAAAGGGCTTTACCATGTAAACATTTTTGACAAAGGCCAGTTGGTAGCCAATACTACATTCACACTGAAATAAGACGCAATTTCATAAAGGGGGAAAAGGGAGCCGAAAGGTTCCCTTTTTTTATACATGCAAATAGTAACTATTTTAACCATATTAGATACATAGCTTTTAGTGGATCGATAGCTTGTTGGTCATAGAGATACAAAGTTTTAAGCTTCGCTTTTTAGCTATGTGGGAATATGTATCCTTTGGCCGTACTGCCTTAGCTGTTTATCCTATGCATCTATGTGGTTAAATTAATTTAGACTATTAAACCAATTTTCCATCAATAACCACGCTATCGATCAAATTGCTGCCAAATGCATACGGCAGCTGATAGTAGGACGTTAGCCGCTTGGTGATTATAAGGTTGGCGCGCTTGCCTTTGGTAATGCTTCCATGGCTGTCGCTTAATCCCATTGCATACGCCCCGTTGATGGTTGCGGCATTAATGGCTTCTTCAGGTGTCATCTTCATTTTAATGCAGGCAGTGGCAACTACCAGATTCATATTGCCCGATGGCGTTGTGCCGGGGTTGAAGTCGGTAGCCAGCGCTAATGGCAGCCCTGCTTCGAGCATTTTCCGCGCAGGCGTGTAAGGTATGCTGATGAAGAACGAGCATGTAGGAAGTGCTACGGGCATGGTATCACTGCCTTTCAGCGCTTCAATATCCTCATCGGTCACGATCTCGAGGTGGTCAACGCTCAGGGCGTTGTGTTTTACACAGGCCGCAATGCCATTGATCGCGGTGAACTGGTTTACGTGTATCTTGGGCGGAAGCCCGTAGTGTTTTCCCGCTTCCATGATGCGTTCTGTTTCTTCCACAGAAAAATAGCCTGTTTCAAGGAAAGCGTCAATATAGTCGGCCAGTTTTTCTTCGGCGATCTTTGGCAGCATCTCATTAATGATAAGGTCGATATAGCCGCTGTGGTTTTCTTTGTATTCCTTCGGAAAGGCATGTGCGCCCAGGAATGTAGCTTTGATGGCAATAGGATATTCCTGCTTCAGGCGCTTTATCACACGCAGCATCTTGAGCTCGCCGTCAACAGTAAGTCCATAGCCCGACTTGATCTCGATCGCTCCCGTGCCCTGAAGCATTACTTCTTCCAGCCTTTGGCGCGATCGGTCGTATATTTCTTCCTCAGTGGTTTCATTCAGTTTTTTGGCAGAGTTCAATATTCCCCCGCCGCGGTTGGCGATCTCCTCGTAGCTCAGCCCATTGATACGGTCTACGAATTCCTGTTCCCGGTTACCGGCATAAACGATGTGCGTATGGCTATCACACCACGCTGGCAGGACGGTCTTTCCGGTGGCATCGATAATTTGCACGCCTTCGATCTGTGGGCAGCTGTCCATTGTGCCGAAATTTTTAATAAGATCCTCCTCGATCAAAAGCCAGGCATTTTGAAGTAAAGGCAAATTTGCCATTTCGCTCCCTGAAACTTTTGTAATACCGCTTTCGCGTACCTGAAGAAGGTCCTTGATATTCGTAATTAAGATAGCCATGAATTAAACTTTTTGTAAAAATAGAATGGATTTTAAAAAACTCCTATATTTATATAAAGAAATACAACGTGGAGCGAATAAAATACCGGCACGTACGCAAAGTGCAGCCCGATTACTTTGAATATACCGGCGAATACAAGGCCGACCCTGTAGAAATGCAGCTGTTCGTTTTTAATGAGGAAGGCTATGAAGAATACCGCGACGTATCGCTGGAAAGGGTGATACAGGAGTGTAAGGACGAACGCCAGATCAATGATATTAAGTGGCTAAATGTACATGGCCTACACGATACAAAGCTCATCAGGCAGATAGGGGACCTTTTTCATGTGGACAGCCTGATAGTGGGCGACATTCTGAATACCTCACGGCGGACGCGTACAGAGGAACTGGGCGATGTGCTTTTCTTCAGCATAAAATCGGTATTGCCGGAAGAAGAAGAAGGAAGTGTAAAAACCGAGCAGGTTAGCTTCCTGCTTAAGGATATGGTCATCGTATCGTTCCAGGAGAAAAAGAGCGATTATTTTGCACACATCCGCGAGCGCATCCGTACAGGGACGGGCATTGTCCGTAAAAAGAAAAACGACTATCTATTGTACCTGATGCTCGATGCCATAATGGAGAATTTCTTCATTACCATCGAAAATTATGAAGACAGGGTAGAGGCGCTGAGTGTCGACGGCAAGGTAAGCTATAAGGCAGATTTCATTTCAGGTATTGAGAAAATGCGCGACAACCTCAATTTCATTAAGCGCTCTATCACGCCGTTGCGAGATGCCCTCTATAAACTGAAAAGCGCCAAGGATGAAGATGAGATAGAGACCATTGGCAGGCACACGCATACTTACTTTGCACGCCTGCACCAAAAATGCCTTGAGCTGCTCGATCAGGTGGAATACGACATGACATCGCTGGATAGCGCGTCCAATTTCCATTTTTCATTGCAGAGCCAGCGCATGAACCAGATCATGAAGACGCTCACTATATTTTCGGTCATCTTCATGCCGCTTACATTCATTGTAGGCGTCTATGGTATGAACTTCGAGAACATCCCCGAACTGAAAAGCGAGCATGGCTACTACTGGGTGTGGGGTACAATGGTAGCGATAACGATTATTATGGTGATCTATTTCAGGCGGAAGAAGTGGTTTTAAGTCATTTCACGATCCCTATGGCTATCGGGATCGTTTAATAACCTATTCGAAAAGCAACTGCATAAACATCAGATCAAGCCATTTCCCGAATTTATACCCGGATTCCCTGATAACCCCTGTCTCAACAAAACCGAATTTTTTATGGAACTCAATGCTTCCTGTATTATTCGCATCAATGCCGCCTATCATGCAATGGTAACCGCTTTCTTTGGCCAGCCGTATCAGCTCAGTCAGTAATAATTTGCCGATGCCTTTGCCTTCGTGCCCCGGCGCGACGTACACAGAGTGCTCTATTGTAAACCGATAGCCCTGCTTAAACCGGAACGGGCCGTACGTACCATACCCTACAACTCGGTCACCCTCCAAAGCCACGATGACCGGCCAGCGGCCATCCTGTTTTTCGGCAAACCACGTTTCGATGTACTCATAGGGCTTGGGGTCATAATCATATAGTGCCGTGCTGTGCAGGATATTGTGGTTGACGATCTCGAGTATGCCGTTGAGGTCGGCGAAGGTAGCGGAGAGAATTTTAATTTCCATGATCAAATATACTCAATTCGGTTTTTTGGTAGTAACCAATTTGCGAAATACAATAATTGTTAAGCTCTGAATGATCTTCATATAAAAAAAGACCGTCGCAAGACGGCCTTTCTTATATCATTTGAAATGGATTACTTCAATGAACCCACCATATCCTCAGGCTTCACCCAGGCATCAAAATCCTCCGGGGTCACATAGCCAAGGCGCACGGCTTCGTCTTTTAGCGTAGTGCCGTTTTTGTGGGCGGTTTGCGCGATCTCAGCGGCTTTATAGTAGCCGATCTTTGTGTTAAGGGCTGTGACCAGCATTAGTGAGTTGTCTACTAACTCTTTAATGCGTGTGTAATTCGGCTCGATGCCCTGTGCGCAATGCTCATCGAACGAAACGCATGCATCACCCAACAGCCTTGCCGACTGGAGGAAGTTGGCAGCCATGAGCGGCTTGAATACGTTAAGCTCATAGTGCCCCTGTGTACCACCTATGGTAATGGCAACATCGTTACCCATTACCTGCGCGCATACCATGGTCAATGCTTCGCACTGCGTAGGGTTTACCTTGCCCGGCATGATAGACGATCCCGGCTCGTTCTCAGGTATATATATCTCGCCAATGCCCGAACGCGGCCCCGAAGCCATCATACGGATGTCATTGGCGATCTTGTTAAGCGATACCGCAAGCTGCTTCAGCGCGCCATGCGATTCTACAATGGCATCGTGTGCGGCAAGCGCTTCAAATTTATTTTCTGCGGTCACGAACGGGTGGCCTGTAAATTTAGCAATGTATTCTGCTACCTTAACATCATAACCGTCAGGGGTATTAAGGCCTGTACCTACGGCAGTTCCGCCAAGGGCAACTTCGCCAAGGTGTGCCAGCGTATTTTTCACGGCTTTAAGGCCGTAGTTCAGCTGTGCCACATAGCCCGAAAGTTCCTGCCCAAGTGTTAGGGGAGTAGCATCCATAAGGTGCGTGCGGCCGATCTTAACCACGTTCATATATTCCTCCGACTTCTTTTTCAGCGTATCGCGAAGTTTTTCAACGCCCGGTATAGTTATTTCAACAACGGCTTTGTAGGCCGCGATGTGCATTCCTGTAGGGTAAGTATCGTTAGAGGATTGCGACTTATTCACATCGTCATTGGCTTTCAGTACAGGTTCGCCCTCGCCGATCTTGCCTCCGGCTAAGACCTGTGCGCGGTTGGCCACCACTTCATTCACGTTCATGTTGCTCTGCGTGCCCGAGCCTGTCTGCCAGATCACCAAAGGGAACTGGTCATCAAGCTTGCCTTCCAGTATTTCGTCGCATACCTGGCCTATGGCATCACGCTTTTCGGCAGAAAGTACACCAAGGTCGTGGTTAGCATAGGCAGCCGCTTTTTTCAGGTAGGCAAAACCGTTCACTATCTCCTTTGGCATTGAACCCGATGGGCCTATCTTAAAGTTATTCCTTGAACGTTCGGTTTGCGCGCCCCAGTACTTGTCGGCAGGCACCTGCACTTCACCCATAGTGTCTTTTTCGATCCTGTATTCCATTTTTTCAGAATGTTTTATTGTTGTATTTGTTTGTATATTATAGTTTCCTAATTGCCTGACAAAGTGTGCGGCGATCATGAAAGCCTGCCAAAATTAAGCATTCCCCAAATGTATAAAAAATGATTTCGTAAATAAATTTGCTGTTTTTTTGTGCCTGGGTGTTGGTCAAAAAAAATATTCCCACTATCTTTGAACCTGAATTTAATAAGCACCATTATGGAATTTTCACAATATTTAGGTTTTCTTGCTTTCCTTACTATCGCCACCATAGGTTTTTGGCTGATGATGTTCCTCGTAGGTTTTGTTGGCTACTGGGTTACCGGTGCGGCAGTTGAATTGATCAAAGAGAAACAAGCTGAGAAAAAGCTTAAAGAACGCGCCTAATTGCTTTATCAATATACACCAGATCCCGCCTTGTGCGGGATTTTTTGTTTATGATAGTTAAAACACCTCCATCGCCAGCTCTGCATTGATCATGGCGCCTGCTTTCATCCCCGATCCCACGGCTATCGCCACCGCCCTTTGGCCATTAGTGCAATCACCCGACGCAAATACTCCTGCAACGTTCGTACGCTGCATATCGTCCACCTGTATCAGGCCAAATTCATTAATTGTACACCCCAGCTTTTCGGGAATGTCAGTATGCTGCACATTCACAGGTTTCGAATAGATCGCATCCATGCTTTGGCGGCTGCCGTCTTCAAAAACAATGCTGTTCACATAGCCATCGGTATGATCCAGTTCGGCGATCTTCACGTTATTAATGCTGATGTTATTTTTAGCGAACTTCTCTAATTGTTCCGTTGTGAATTCTGCCTTACCATTGGTATAAATGCTGAGGTCGTCCGTCAATTGCGACACCAGCAGAGCATAGTGGTATGCCGCATCGCCATTCGCCAGTATTCCTGTCTTTTTGCCGCGAACCTCATAGCCGTGGCAGTAGGGGCAATGCACGACCGACTTCGCCCAGCATTCCGTAAAGCCTTTAATGTCCGGCATGATGTCGATCACACCTGTCGCCACCAGCAGTTTTTTTGAATTATAGGCTATTCCCGATGCCGTTATTACTTCAAATCCGCCATCTTTCTTTATGGCTTCCTTTGCGGTATCGGTGATGAATTCCACTGTAGGGTAAGCCAATACCTGTTCTTGAGCCTTGGCCGAAATATCGCCCGGAACGGCGCCATCGTGCGTAATGAAATTGTGCGAGTGCGGTGTAAAACGGTTGCATGGCTTCCCGCTGTCGATAATGAGCACGTTGCGCAGTGTCCGTCCTAATGCCATGGCCGCCGACAGCCCGCTGTAGCTCCCGCCGATGATGATAATGTCGTATTTTTTCATGATGATTTGAGATTAAGTATATAAAGTAAACCTGGCACATTAGAGTCAGCACGTCCCGTCTCCCTCTCCTTTGGAGAGGGCCGGGGAGAGGACAAACTTTATTTTGCAAATATAAATTAAATCCGTATTATTGCAACATAATTGCATTAATTATGAAACGCCGCAACACCCCCGCCAAGAACACCATACTCAACCTGCTGAAAAACGCGGGCAATGCACTGAGCCAGGAAATGATAGAAGCCGAAGTGAAGGGCGAAATGGACCGCGTGACCATCTACCGCGTGCTGAACAGCTTTTGCGAGGACGGCGTGACCCACCGCATCCTGAGTGACGAAGGCAAATACTACTTCGCCCTCTGCCTGGACTGCGGCGACCATGCGCACCACACGCATGATCACTTCCATTTCCGTTGCGTAGGGTGCCAAAAGGTAGAATGCCTTGAAGAACAGGTCACGGTGCAGTTGCCGCAAGGCTACAGGAAAGAAAGCATCAGCAGTTGGGTAACGGGGTATTGTGCTATGTGTTTGTAGTACAATTAGTATAAAGTGAGCGGATTTGAGTGAAGCTCGGCCTTAAAATTTTCGCGTAAAAATCAAGGAAAGGTTCAGCGTTGGGAGAAGGAGGGCGACCCGCGAGCGAAGAACTTGTTCGAGCGGCTCGGGTTGCTAGAGACGAAGCTTTGCGTAGATTTTAAGTGAAAAATTTGGAGCCTTGAATTTTTGCTTTTTTTGTTTCAAGACAAAAGAAGATGAATTGGAACAATTTTTGTAATTTTGCACCTCGAAATAAGGAGAAAGAAAATGTTAGACAGGCTACAATACATAAAGCAGCGTTTTGACGAGGTATCCGACCTCGTTATCCAACCGGACATCATTGCCGACCAGAAGCGCTATGTACAACTCAATAAAGAATATAAAGACCTTAAGGCACTCGTAGACAAACGTGAGGAATACCTTACCGTAACGGGCAACCTGAAAGAGGCACAGGAAATAATCGCCGACGGCAGCGACGCGGAAATGGTCGAAATGGCCAAGATGCAGCTGGACGAAGCTAAGGAAAGGCTTCCGCAACTGGAGGACGAGATCAGGTTCCTGCTGATACCTAAGGATGTAGAGGACGCGAAGAACGTAATGGTCGAAGTCCGTGCCGGTGCCGGTGGCGACGAGGCCAGTATCTTTGCGGGCGACCTTTTCAGGATGTATACCAAGTATTGCGAGGGCAGGGGATGGCGTACCAACGTGGTCGATATGAATGAAGGAACTTCGGGCGGCTTCAAGGAGGTTATCTTTGAAGTGACGGGTGAAGACGTATATGGCACCCTTAAGTTCGAGGCCGGCGTACACCGTGTACAGCGCGTGCCGCAAACCGAGACACAGGGCCGCGTACACACTTCGGCGGCTACTGTGATGGTACTTCCGGAAGCGGAAGAATTCGACGTGCAGATCGATATGAACGATGTGCGTATCGACTACTTCTGTTCCTCAGGGCCGGGCGGGCAGTCGGTGAACACGACCAAATCGGCCGTACGTATGACGCACGTGCCAACAGGCCTTGTGGCACAGTGCCAGGACGAAAAATCACAGCATAAGAACAAAGACAGGGCGTTGCAGGTACTGCGTTCGCGCCTGTATGAAATGGAGCTTGCAAAAAAACAGGAGGAAGACGCCAAAAAGCGTTCGTCGCAGGTAAGCAGCGGCGACCGTTCGGCTAAGATACGCACCTACAACTATTCACAGGGTCGCATCACCGATCACAGGATCGGCCTCAGCATCTTCGACCTGGACGGCTTCATGAACGGCAACATCCAGAAAATGATCGAAGAGCTCCAACTGGTCAACAACACCGAAAAGCTCAAAGAAAGCGAAGTATATTAATAAAGGATCCCGATGTAAATCGGGATTTTTTTGCTCTAATGTGTTCGTACGGTTGTGTCATTTAGAGTAGAGCACACCGGATACTAGAATTACCATTATTCAAGTATGAACAATTTTTACATTCATGAAGTTAAATTTTTGTTATATTTACGATATAATTAAAATTTAATGGTGATATCTATAGAAAATTTAGATAGGCTCTTTCAGTCCTATAATTATCAAGTTGCTAATCATTCAGATCATAATGTTAGAATTTATACTTTAAGATATGGCATGTATCATGCAGCTGAGCTTATAATTTTGAATGATGAATTCGATTCTTCAAAGGTAAAATCTGAATATTCAGAATCGGGTTATGCAACCGAAGTAAGAAAAGCAGATTCGATTTCTAACATTGAGGAATATCTTTTTGAAGGCTTTTTTATAAAAACTCCTTTAGGAAATGAATTAAAAAATAGATATTCACACTTTGTCCAAAAGCAACTTCAAAACTTACCACCATCAAGTACGTATAAATATATAGAGGGAGCTTACGACTTTATGTTACAAAATGAAGAGGGGGTTGTGGTTGAAAATCATGATTCGATAGTCGATGGTTCTATTGTCACTAAAATTAATGATTTATTGCATGACACACATGGCTCATTATTCATTGTTATTGAGGCTGCAGCAGGTTTTGGTAAAACTTGCACGGCTAATGAAGTTCTTAATTCCCTATCTTCATCTAATAGTAAAAAATTGCCTTTTTTCACTGAATTATCTAGAAATAGGGAAGCAAGGGTCTTTAAGCATATTTTATTAAATGAAATTGATGAGCAATTTCCAACAGGTATTAAACAAAATATTGTTATTGAACAGATTGCTAAAGGACGAATTCCACTAATTATTGATGGATTTGACGAGTTAATTACTAAAGAAAGTAATAAAGAAGAGGTAGAGAGTATGTTTACTACTATCCTTGATTTGTTAAAAGGACAAGCGAAAATAATAATAACTTCAAGAAAAACAGCGATATTTAATAGTGACGAGTTTCATAATTCGATTATAGCTTCAAAAAATCACTTCTCTGTTGCTAGATTTCAAATTAAAGAGCCAACTGTTGAGAATTGGTTAGATATTGACAAATTGGACTACTTCAGACGAAAGGACTTCCCTATTGATGAGCTTGCAAATCCGGTATTGCTCGCCTACGTAAGAAATATTTCGTTTGAGAAATTAAAGAGTTACTTAGAAGTTGATTCTCAAATATCATTAGTAGATACATATATGAAGTATCTTCTTACACGGGAACAAATTAGGCAAAATCTTAAATTGACGCCTGAAAATCAAATGAGAGTTTTTAGAAAGCTAGTAAGGTTTATGACTGAATATAATTTTACTGCAGAAACAAAGAATACATTAAAGGACTTCATTAAAGAATATAATCGCAAGATAATTAAGGAAAGTTTACAATTGTACCTTGTTGAGGAAAGGCCGTCAATTGAAGACTTAGTTGAAACATTGTCTAATCATGTTTTTTTAGACAGAAAGCCTAATGGTTATGTAGGTATCATAAATGATTTTATTTTTGGCTTCTTGGTTGGTGAGAATCTTATTCTAAAAAAGTATCAACAATATTATCCAAATTTTTATGATAACTTACCTCAAGACTTTGCGGTTAAAGCAGTTCAATCATTTAAAATTCAAACCTTTGAGAGAAGAAAAGCTTTGTGGGATATTTTTGATACTTTTTCTAACCGTTTTAATTATGATGTAAGATTTTATTTCGATTTAGACTACTCATTTTTGAAACTATTCACAAGGGAATACTGTAATCTATTTCTAAGCGATTATGAATTTAGGGATATTAATTTTAATGGTAAAGGAATTTTTAGAGATTCTGTATTTTCAAATGTTACATTTAAAGGCTGTTTTTTTCAAATAGATAATTTTATCAATTGTACATTTCAAAATTGTGAATTTTATGATTGTAATTATGAAATCTCACTTCATAATAAAACATTTAATGACTTTGCTTTATTTGCTTGTAATTCAAATAATAATTTTATTGAGAATTTGGCAGATGAAGTCGAACATGTCGAAGATGTACAGTTTGAAGATGAACTCAGTGAAGTGATTGTGCTGAAAAATTTCTTTAATATTGATGGTAAAACTCCTAGAGCCAGAAAGATTTCGTATGTCAGAGAAAAACTTTCAGATTATTCGAGTAAAGAAATAAATAAAATTTTATCGTCTCTTAAAAGTCAAGATTTGCTTTATTTTAAAGATGATGTTGGATTTATTTCGCGACAAGGCATAATTTACTATAATCAATTAAAAACTGAAGTTTTATGAATCCAGGTTTACGTATAATAGAAAGAGATGTCTGTGAAAAGTTATCCGATGAACTTGATAAAATCGGAATTTTATATCGTTTATTTAGCAGGGTTAAAGATGAAAGATCTATTTTAGAGAAAATTCAAAGAAAGGAAAAAGAGGGAAATCCATATTGCAAGAATGGAAAACTGATTCAAGATATATTGGGCGTTAGGATTGTTACTTATTTTAAAGACGATATAGAATTGGTTAAGGAGGTTTTGGATGGTAAAATAGTTTTTATTGATGAAGAGATAGATGAGCATGAACTTACAGTATTCAAGCCAAAGCGGACAAATATAATATGTGAATTTTCAAACACTCAAAAAAACAATTTTAAAGAGGTTGCTAAAT
This sequence comes from Flavobacterium sp., assembly GCF_052437795.1. GTDB lineage: Bacteria > Bacteroidota > Bacteroidia > Flavobacteriales > Flavobacteriaceae > Flavobacterium. The sequence goes on along the minus strand of NZ_JBQVPA010000005.1, from coordinate 209,679 downwards.
CTTCGAATAAGAATTACTATGAAATTATTGATTATACATTTGAATTGCAATTAAGAACAATTTTATCAGAAGGATGGCATGAGATTGATCACGGTTTACGATATAAATGTAAATCTGATTGGCTCAATTATCCCCAAGATGAACGAATGCTAAATGGTATTTATGCTAATCTTGAAATAAATGATTCTGTTTTAAAAAATCTATTTGAAGAATTGGCATACAAGCACTATGTAAGTAAAAATTGGGAAGCGTTAATTAGAAATAAATTCAGATTGCGTTTTCATATGGGAGCATTAATTCCTGAAATTATATCTGCAATAGATAATGATGGAAATTTTGCTAAATACATGACTAAAATAAATCGCTCAATGATATTATCGACTTTGAGTTTAGCTGACTTTACATTTCCAATTACTGTAAATAATATTGTGTTTTTTATAAATACATTTTTTTATAGAAATAATGAAATATTAGCTATTACTCCACAAAATTTTTTGAACGAATATGCACTACAGAAAAGCGAGTAGGCGCTTAATGAATAAATAGGAATGTATCAAACTCATCAATTGCACTAAAGCTAGCTACTGCTCAACTTTGCGATTATATGTTATTACTTATTTGGCTCATTGAGCTAAAGAAAAGATTGCTTCGTGCCTCGCAATGACGGCTCGAAAGTAAATCCACGTAAAATTTCCCTATTTTTGTACAAACACAACTACCATGACAACACAACAACTGGTTGCTGAAATACAGAGCAAAAAGTCATTCCTGTGCATTGGCCTCGATGTCGACCTCGACAAGATCCCACCGTACCTCCTTGCCACTGAGGACCCCATATTTGAGTTCAACAAGGCGATCATCGATGCCACGCATGACCTGGCCGTGGCCTATAAACCCAATACCGCGTTTTACGAAGCGTATGGACTGAAAGGCTGGCATTCATTGGAGAAAACCATCAATTACCTGAACGAAAAGCACCCTGAGATCTTCACTATCGCCGATGCCAAGCGCGGCGACATAGGCAATACCTCGGCCATGTATGCCAAGGCGTTCCTGGAGGACCTGGCGTTTGACTCCGTTACCGTGGCACCGTATATGGGTAAGGACAGTGTAGAGCCTTTCCTTGCGGTTAAGGACAAATTCACGATACTGCTGGCACTGACCTCCAACGGTGGCGCATTCGATTTTCAGACCCAAAAGACCGACGACGGTGAACTCTATAAAGCTGTGCTCAAAACTTCCCGCAACTGGGAGAACAGCGACAACCTGATGTATGTGATCGGTGCGACCAAGGCAGAGTATTTTACCGAGGTGCGGAAGATCGTGCCCAACAGCTTCCTGCTCGTACCCGGTGTTGGCGCGCAGGGTGGCAGCCTCAAGGAAGTTTGCCGCTATGGCATGAACGACTTCGTAGGCCTGCTGGTGAATTCGTCTCGCGGCATTATTTATGCCTCTAAAGGCGAAGACTTCGCGGAAAAAGCAAGGGAAGAGGCGCAAAAAATGCAGCAGGAAATGGAGACGATATTATTGGATGCCCAACTCGCAAAGGCACTGAACATCATTTAAAGCTACGACTTGAAAACCTACACCGACCAGACCGGCCATACCATAACGCTTCCTGAAACGCCTAAACGCATTGTTTCCCTTGTCCCTTCGCAAACCGAACTGCTGTACGACCTGGGGCTGGAGGATAGTCTTGTGGGGATTACCAAGTTTTGCGTACACCCATACCATTTGAAGTCGGTCAAAAAGATCGTGGGAGGGACCAAGAAGGTGCATTATGAAAAGATACGCCTGCTGCAGCCCGACATCATCATTGCCAACAAGGAGGAGAATACCGAGGAGATCGTCAATAACCTCAGGGAGATCGCCCCGGTGTGGACGAGCGATATTATCACGATCCAGGACAGCTTAGATATGATATCGGAGTTCGGGAAGATATTCGCGGTACGCACGGCAGCCGCGCAATTGACGGACAGGATCAATTTTGCCATCACGGACTTCAAAAAGTTCATGGCAGGGAAGGGGTGGCTCAGAATGGTATATTTTATCTGGAAGGAGCCGTACATGGTGGCGGGTAAGGAAACGTTCATCAACGAGATGATGCAGCTCAATCATTTTACTAACATCTACGAAAACAGGGAGGGCCGCTACCCCGAAGTGATCGTGCAAAAAATGCGCATACAGGGCGACCCTGAGTTACTGCTGTTATCCTCTGAACCCTATCCTTTTAAGGACGAGGATGCCTTTGAGCTCGGCAGGCATACCCATCACGCCAAAACCGTTTTTGTAGATGGGGAGATGTTCTCGTGGTACGGCAGCCGCATGGTTAAGGCGTTCGCGTATTTTAAGCAGTTGCAGGACAGGATAGAGGAGCCGGCATAGAAAGATATTTACTTCCTCATTTTCCTGAAAAGGAAAATATACTCATCCGCTGTATCAAAATCCTCATAACCGATCTTGCCGATCACTTTTCCGTATTTGTCCAGCGTTACAATAAATGGGAAAAAGCCGTCGCGGTTGTACTTCTCGGTGAGGATCATCTTGGGATCGTTGACGTTCACCGGCTCCGGGTCGCCCTTCTTTTCAAGGAAATCAGCACGCAGCAGCACCCAGTCACTTTGGGCCGCGGCCTTGAATTCGGGCGTCTGCCAAACCTTCTTCTCCAGTTCCATGCAAGGTATGCACCAATCGGAACCAGAAAACACCAGCAGTATGTTCTTGTTGAACGCTACCGCTTTGCGTTTTGCGGCTTCAAGTTCGGTATTCCATTCCTGCGCAGATCCAACAACATTTACCATCAGGCACAACAGCACAAAGATCTTTTTCACGTATTCTGATTTTTTGCAAAAGTATCAAAAAGTTAGCCACGAATGGCACCAAATTACACCAATTTTAACATGGTGGAATTCTCGCCCTTCGTGGCTAAAAACTATTGTAAGCGTATATTATTGCTTTTGGAAATAATACCTCCGGGTTATTTCCTGGCCGTTCTCGATAACCGTGTGGTCATAGTAAAAACGACTCCCGCCATTCTCAAAATAAACAACGAGCACTGTATTACCACCGGCCGAAGTAAGTGTGTATGCCTGGCTGTCCTGCGTAGACCAGAAGCCTACCGTGGCGCCTGCAGATGTACAGTTGCTGCCATTCTCCGGGTCATCGTCGCTCTCATCATCATTTTCATCGCTTTCTGGAGTATCATCCATTTCGGGTGTGTCATCAACTTCCGTTTCATCATTTTCGGACGCATCGTTCTCGTCATCACTTTCATCTTCACCTTCATCTTCACTTTCATCTTCACTTTCATCGTTGTCACTGCCATTAAACAGCTCGTGCGAGAATTGCTCTTCTCCAAAAATATACGTTTCCATAAGGCCGCATTCGCTAACAGGTGTTTCCTGTCCGTTGGTGTGCATGGCGATAAGCTTCCACGTACCGGTGATCGGGTCGCTATTGAGCGTTTCATCGCTCTCGTCATTACAGGCAATAAAAGCCAATGATGCGATAAGTGCGATTATAAATATTGATAATGTTTTTTTCATGATCGATCGGTTTATTGAACAAATTTTAATGCAATGGTGATGATGTTCGATGAAAGGCTGTCGCTCCTCTCATAATGGCTAAAGCGGATATCGGCACTCTTGAGCCCGAAATAAAGGATGCGGAACGACTGGAAAATATCGGTATAACTGAAGCCTCCGCCATATTGGTGGCTGTCGAAGGATGACAGGTCGTGATCTGACGTGTAGTATTTCTCGAATGAATAATGCTTGTCATGCGGTGCAAAATGATCCGAAGCCTTTTGGGTATAAAAACGGTACATGGGGTAAACGGTGAAGCGCTGGCCCAATTTTACGGGAAGCTCTACGCTTGCCGTGTGCGATCGCAGTCCCCAGTCGTCCGTATAATAACGGTAGTAGGTGCGTACTACGAGAAGGTCGTTGGCATAATAGTTCAGGCGCAGTCCAATAGGGACCTTAAAGCGGTTTCCGGGAAGGCGCTCCACGTCATCGGCCAGCTTGTATACACCCTTGTTTTCAGCCGATGTATATATTGGTATGTACTGTGGCTTGCCAATATAGTAATTCGCTTTGTCGGCAAAATAAACCCTTTGATAAGGGGTTGACAGCAGCCCTTCCTGCAACAGTACATCAAGGAAAATGCTTGCCTGCAATTTTTGCGTAAGCACTTGCGAGAACCCAAAAGAAAGGGAGTAAGAATTCCGGTTGCTGTTGGTGAATGGCCTGAATGCAGTTGGCAGGTAGCTGGATGACCCCTCCCCGTACTGGTCCAGTACCGGCACACCGTTAAAGTAGCCGTTATTCAGGAAGCTGGAGCCGTAAAGCCCATATTCATGAAGCTCTGTAGGGTATATCGGCTTCCATTTATCCAGGTAGGCATTGGCTTTTATGCTTACCTCCGTATTCTTGTTATTGAAAAGCTTTGCCAGGCCGGCGCCGAAGCCAACAGAGTGGTAATCATATTCTATCGATCCGGATGCATTAGCCGTCCACACGGTGTTCCTGTCGTCTGAGCTGTGGCTGAACGTACCGGATATGGATGTCAGCACATCTTTTTGGGAAGCTCCTGTCGATGCTACCCACGGGCTGCCGTAAGGTGTCCCGTAGTCATCATCATCATCATCATCATCATCGTCATCATCATCACGAAAGTTTCCATACCTGCGTGATGCGCCTGTGTTCCCTCCAAAGAAGGGGTTAATGTTACCTGATGAAGCCGATGTATATGCTGAAAATCCCGCGTCTACGGTAAGCACATTATCGTCATTAAGAGGTATGGCAATGATGATGTCGGCAGTGGCATCGGTAAGTTCTTCGGTACCGGTGCCGCCACCCACGGCGGAGTGTATGCCCTGCTGCTTGTAATAGCTGGAAAGGATATCTACCTCGATGGTTTCAAGCACGCGCTTTTTAAATACCACTTCGGTGGAATCTGTAGCCGGGATAGTGTCTGTTCCCTGAGCGAAAGCAGTTATCGTAAATAATAAAGTGAATAGTAAGAGATGTTTGCCCATGACCTAATTGCAGCCACAGCCTCCGCCTGTCTTTCCACCGTTAGCGCCCGAAGCCCCTTCGCGGTATACCTGGAAATTGGTTTCGTAACGCTCGGAACTTTTGGCATTCAGCGCCATTTCCGGGTCGTTGATGTATTGCTTCTCGTATTCCTTTACAGATGAGCACGAGCCCAGCCCAAGCGCAATTGTAATGAGTAGTATGCAGGTGATCCGTTCCATGAATTATTTCGTATATTTTTTTAAGTCGATATTTTTAGATGCGAATACTTCGCCTTCGTCCGTTACCACAATGCAGCTAAGGCCGGGTATCTGGTTGATGAGGTTAAGCCCTACATCTTTGCCCAGTACCATTATGGATGTCGAAAATCCGTTGCACATTTCGGCACTTGCCCCAAATACGGTAACGCTACATAATCCCGAAGCCGGGTAGCCTGTGACCGGATTGATGATATGGGCATAGCGCTTTCCGTTGAAGACAACGAATTTTTCATAGCTGCCTGATGTCGTTACCGCGCTTTCGTGCAGCGGCACCACCGCAAATACTTTATTTTTGTTGATGGGGTTGGTAATGCCCACCGTCCAGGCCTCGCCGTTGGGCTGTTTGCCCCAGGTATTCATATCGCCCGAGCCATTCACAATTCCGGCCTGCACCCCTTTATCTATCATCATCTGCTTAACCTTATCAGCGGCATAGCCTTCGCCCAGCGCACCAAAACCTATCTTCATGCCTTCCTTTTTCAGGAAAATGGTTTGGTCCTCCCTATTGAGGATCACATTTTTATACCCTACTTTCTCTACCGACCTTTTCACAGCCTCCGGTGATGGCATTTCGGTCATTGACCCATCGAACTTCCATATCCTGTCCATGGCTGCAAAGCTGATGTCGAATGCCCCATCGGTGATCCTAGAGAATTGCAATGCCCTTTCGGTGAGGTCGAAAACTTCCTTATCTACCTTTACGGGCTTTATCCCTGCATTTCGGTTCACTTCGGATATCTGTGTGCCGGGCATCCAGTCGGAAATTAGGTGCTCGATACGGCTTATCTCTGCTATGGCAGTGTCGATCTCTGCTTCTGCGGCAGCGGCATCTTTAGCCACCATGGTAATGTCGAAGCGGCTGCCCATTAGCTTTACGGTCCGGTTCCGCAATACCTGTCCCTGGCAGAACGAACTTATCAATAGCGCTATGAATGCGAGTTTCTTCATTATTTCTTTTCGAACGAATGCAAAAGTTTAATGTATTCTTCGGGCGAAACATTTTTAAAACCTGTCTTGCCGAGTACTTTTCCATTCTTATCCAGCACCACCACCAGCGGGAAAGCGCCTTCTTTGTTGTATTTTTCCGAAAGCACCGCATTAGCCGATCTCAGTTCCTCACTTTGCCGGTTGCCTTTCTTCTTTGGGAAATCGGCTTTGACCATCACCCATTCTTTGGCCGCTTCAGCTTTAAAAGCTTCCGACTGCCAGATGTCTTTGTCCAGCTTGATGCACGGCGCGCACCAGTCCGACCCGGAGAACACAAGTATGATGTTTTTATCCTGTTCTGTAGCCAGTTTCTTTGCGCTATCGAGGCTGGTATTCCACTCCTGTGCAGCGAGGCTTAAAGACATCGCCAGAAAGAGCAGGCTTATAAAAGTCTTTGATCTCATTTTAATTATTTTCTAATTAAATTCTAATGCAATAGTACGCAAAGCTTTACTTCCTGCAAAGATTTTTGTTAACTTTTATTTAACAGGATATGTTATGGTGAAAGAACCCATTCGTTGTGCGTAAAATGTTTCCATTCCGCCTTTGCCAGATCAATATTAGGGTCAATGAGCAGGTGCATTGGTCCATTATTTACCGATATCCAGGCTTCAGCATGCACCGTCACCCCGATACCCTTCTTTTCATATTCTTTTTTGATGCGTTGCGCCATCTGCCAGATCATGTCAGGCTTGCCGTTCATGGCCGAGACCTGTCCTTTTAATAGTAGCGAACTCTTATCAAAAACGATTTTTTTGCCCTTAGCCAGGTCGGTCACATAAAAGTCGGTCCCGCCTTTCTTTGTCTTCAGCATCATGCGCCAGCTCAGGCGGTGGCCTTCTTCAGTATAGAGCACGTCGCCTTGTATGAAATGATGCCGTAGCGGCAGGAGCATCTGGATAATAAAGTAGGGGATAAGTACATACCTGATGATTCGCTTGCCCTGAACTGATGGGGTCTCTTCATGTCCCGCAATCCTTGGTTTCCTCCTGAAAAATAGCTTCCTTATAACATCGGGTGGGTAAAAGAATACAAGCATGGTCAGCGAGAACAAAGGGAATACCCCGATCTCAAAACTGAACCAGTTGAACGTATGGAAAATGACAGCCCCAATAAGCGCTATGGTGCGGGTTTTACGATAGAGGAGCAGTGGCACTATCAGCAGGTCGAACAGGAAGCCCGCCCATGCGAACACGATATGAAACCACTTTTCCCTGAAAAATAATGTGTAGGCTGTAGCCTTAGGGTTGAGCAGGATGCCTGTAAATGTCCCGTCCATCCAGTCGGGGTAAAGCTTGGCAATGGCCGCGTAAAAATAAACGATGCCTATTTGCAGCAGCATGGCATAGCGGCACCAGGAGGGCATGGTAAGGCTTTTAATAGATGGGTTTAACCGGCTGTCTGCTGAAGCATACGCGTTCGCAGGCATCAGGAACATGAGGAAGCATATCAGTATGAGGAGGTAGTGGTGATTGTTGTAAACCGTTTTCTGCATCAGGTAGGCACCTGTCCATAAGATCGTGAATCCGCCTATGGCCAGCCTGTACCTGAAACCGGCTATCACCATTAGCGCCAGCACGCACATTACACCATAGTACCCGTACATTCCTTTGCCCGGCAGCGGCTGCAGCCATTCGATCCAAATAAACGAGAATGTGAATTTTGGCCGTACCAACAACCGTTCTACCCATCCGTAGATCATATGCTTTGTTGCCTGCCATAGTATAATAAAGCCGAACATGATTCGGAAAGCGATCAGTGGGGAATTGTCTATCTGTTGGTTAAGGCGGATATCCATACCCCAAAAGTAAGTTTTCTAAAGGCTACTTTTTAAAGAAGATCACTTTCCAGTCTTTGTAGTGGTACCCGAATATAAGTAAGGCTATCGCCAATGGTATCCCCGTTTCCACCAGCTCGTGCGGCCTGTTGTCTATCAGGAGGTGGAAAAGGAATATAGTGATAATCACAGGAAGGAAGAATATGACCCCTATCAGCCTTGTACGGGGGAATATAAGAAGCAACCCCGAAAGCACTTCGATAAAGCCTACGACTTTTGTAAATCCAGAACTGCATAATGCCGTCATCAGGTTTTGGTAATCCTGTGGCAGGGTACTGTCCGGCCCGTATACCTTGCATTCCGAAAGGAAATGCTTGTCCAGACCCTTATAAACAAAAAAGATGCCGAGCGCCGCGCTCAGTAAAGTAATAACAATGGATGTGATAGACCTCATGATCGGTTTTTTTGTGAGGGCAAAGCTATTAATAAATAGTTAAAAATAAAAGTTATTTAGACTGAGTAAAAATAAAAAGTTTTTATAGTTTTGCGCCAAATTAAAATAGCATTAGAAAGCGATGGCGCTAAAACTACACTGGGCCTTAGGGGCAATATTATTAACAGCTGTCCCTTCGTATTCGCAAACGGCGGATTCGATAGCCATAAAACAGCTGAAGGACGAGATCAAAAAAGAGCTTAAGGAGGAAATGAAGGCCGAAGTAAAAGCTGAACTGGCAAAGGAGAACAAGACACTGTTCGACTGGAGCAAGATCACCCTGAGCGGCTATGGCGTTGTTAATTATTATAAGTATACCAAGTACGATACCGACCCAAATATACGTGATAAGTTCGATGCCGAAAGGCTTAACATGTACCTGGGTTACATTTTTAACGACTGGATCACATTCAAGTCCGAGATCGAATTTGAGCATGGCGGAACAGGTTCAACAGTAGAACTGGATACACAGGAAGAGTTTGGTGAGTACGAACAGGAAGTAGAAGCCGGAGGAGAAGTAAAGATCGAGCAGATACACATCAACTTTGCCATAAGGCCTTACTTTAACGTAAGGGCGGGAAGGATGAAGATCCACTTTGGACTCGCGCAGGACCTTGACAGGCCGATAAACTACTTTACCGCGCACAGGCAGGAAATGGAGAACGAGATCATCCCGCTGGGATGGTATGAGGCCGGGGTGCAGTTTCATGGAACATTCCTGAAAAGGCTTAAGTATGAAGTTTCCATAACCAACGGGCTCGATGCATCAGGCTTCAGTTCCCGCGGCTGGATCAAGGACGGCTACCAGACGCGTTTCGAGATGAAGAATGGCGACTCGTTCGCCTTTACGGCGCGACTGGATTATAAGTTCGGCAAGAATAAATATACCTATGTGGGGATGTCGGCCTACCTTAACGATGCTGCCGCCAACCGCCCTAAGAAAGACATGGATGACTCGGCTTATGTAACGCTTCTGGAAGGGCACATTACTTATGATGAGGACTACCTGCGCTTCAACTCGGTAGTAATGTGGGGCAACCTTGAGAACTCCGATGTGGTGTCGCGCAAAAATGCAACACTGTCCAATAATCTTGGGGTAAAGAGGACACCGGTAGGAAAGAACATGCTGGGCTTCTCTTTTGAAGGAGGGTATGAAGTGCTGCATTTCTTTAAAGACGGTACGAAACAGAAACTTTACCCTTTCCTGCGCTATGACTATTACGATACCATGCACGAAGTAGAGGGCAACGTGATACGCAAGCCTCGTTGGGAACGCAGTGCCATGATGGGTGGCGTTAACTACTTTCCTCATCCGCAGATCGTGCTGAAGGCGCATTACCAGAACCGCATGCTGGGCTCAACGCATATCGATCCCGTTACATCTCTTGATACAGGAAAAAGACAGCAGGAGAACACCTTTGTGGCAGGTATCGGCTTTTCATTTTAAGAAACAACTTTAAACTGATCAATATATAAGACTATGAAAAAAAGAGTATTAAGCATTGGCCTTTTGACAATGGCAATGGCAGTAGCAAGCTGCAGCAATAACGATGATTCAAATTCTGCTGACCCAAACGACGCACTATTTGCAGCATCCCTTACGGATATTACCAATGATGTGATCACGGTAACGTACGAAGATCTGAATACGAAAGCTACCGCACTTAAGGGAGCTATCAATACGCTGGCGGCAACGCCGAATGAGGCCAACCTCCAGGCGGTAAGAACAGCATGGAGCGCTACCAGGGCACCGTGGGAAGAATCCGAAGGCTTTCTTTACGGCCCGGTAGATACAGGCGGTATCGACCCTGCAATGGACACATGGCCGGTAGATGTGAGCGCCATGAACGCCATATTGAACAGCAGCCAGGCCATTACGGCTTCGCTTATCGCTGCGAACAATGAGGCGCGCGGCTTCCATCTTATCGAGTTCCTGGTATGGGGCGAGAACGGCAACAAGACCGCAGATCAGCTTACGCCAAGGCAATTACAGTACCTTCAGGCTGCTGCTACCGACCTGCAGAACAATACCCAGACGCTGTATGACGGATGGAAAGTATCAGGTGGTAACTATGGCTCGAACTTTATCAATGCCGGTACTACAAGCAACATTTACCCGTCTAAAAAAGCAGCTTTGGAAGAGATCATCGAAGGCCTTATCACGATAGCTGATGAAGTAGGCAACGGTAAGATAGAAGACCCGCTGAATTCAGAAGGCGGTACTCCCAACGCACAGTTCGAAGAGTCGCGTTTCAGTAATAACTCAAAGCTTGACTTCGCCAACAACATGCGCAGCATCCAGAACATTTACCTTGGTGACTTTGGCGGAAACGATGGGGCCGGCATAACCGATATCATTGCACACCATAATCAAACCCTTGACACCGAAGTAAAGGCAAAGATCACGGCTGCCATTAATGCTATAGAGGCGATACCGGGCACGTTTAGTGATGCCATTTATAACAACAGGCCTGCTGTAAGCAACGCCCAGGCTAAGGTTGCCGAGCTCCAGCTGTTGCTTGAAGGCATGAAACAGTACGTTAACATATTGTAATTATAGCGTTTAATAGTTAGTTGGAAGGGGACCTCCCGGGGTGCCCTTCCTTTCCCATTTATAACGACCAATGTTTAAAAAGACCTTTTTTACGCTGTTAGCGTTGCCGTTTTTATCCTGCCAGTCGGACGACTCCGCCGGCTATGAACCCATTGACCTTTCCGAAAGGCTGTATGCCGGTGGGGCGACCACGCTTTTTACCGTAACCAGTAACGCCTACCGCACTCCCGCGCCCAACCTTACGGCAGAAGACCTTGCCATTCACCTTATGGGCGATGTGGACTTTGAGTCCGTTTTCGTTACCGCACCATCGTCCATTAACCAGGGGCTGGGGCCTATATTCAATAACTCGTCGTGCATATCATGCCATCCGCGCGATGGCCGTGCCGGTTTTCCTTCCGACATGATAGCCCGCAGCGGATTATTGATACGCGCCAGCATTCCCGGGCAGGATGAGCACGGTGGCCCGCTTGCCGCTCCGGGATTTGGATTGCAGGTGCAAAACCAGTCACTTTTTGGCTACGTACCCGAAGCGCGTTATGGCGTAACGTTTACCGAAACCACCGAAACGCTTGCCGATGGTACTGTAATAACCCTTCGCAGGCCGAACATAGCACTGAGCGAAGGCTATGTGGCATTTCCCTCAGGCATGATGACATCACCCCGTATTGGGCCGCCGGTATTTGGTTTAGGGCTCCTTGAAGCGATCCCTGAGGCTGACATTATCGCGCGACAGGATATTTCTGATAGTGATGGGAATGGCATATCCGGCAAGGCCAACTATGTTTGGGACCCTCTTTTGGGGCAAACGGTTTTGGGCCGCTTTGGGTGGAAAGCCAATACAGGGACTATAAGGACACAATGCGCCGCTGCCTATGTGGAGGATATGGGGATAACCAACAACATCTTCCATTTGGAGACCGGCCATGGGCAAAGCAACGGGCACGACGGCTTCCCGGACGACCCGGAACTGCCTGACAATATACTCGACCAAACGGTGCTGTACTGCCGAACACTCGCCGTACCTGCTCCGCGTGGCATAGAAAGCAGGCAGGTAAGGGATGGCGCCGCGGTCTTTGAGCGCATAGGGTGTATTGATTGCCATACGCCAAAGCAGCGATCAGGGCACAGCACGATAAGCGCGATAAGCAACCAGACATTTTACCCGTATACCGATATGCTGCTGCATGACATGGGCGAAGGCCTGGCCGATAACCGCCCCGATTTCCTTGCGGATGGACGTGAATGGAAAACCCGCCCGTTATGGGGCATAGGCCTTACCGAGCTTGTTAACGGGCATACTAACTTCCTGCATGACGGGCGTGCACGCAACCTTACCGAAGCTATTTTGTGGCATGGAGGAGAGGGGCAGAAGGCAAAAGATAAGTTCAAGGCGCTTTCTAAAAAGGACAGGGAGGCACTGCTGGCTTTCCTGAATTCACTTTAAGATCTTATTGGTGATCACTGTCATCGCGAGCGGAAGAATGGAGCGTAGCGATCTTTCCTTCGAAATGTTAATCATTAGGCCTGGAAATATTGCTTCGTCGTTCCTCCTCGGAATGACGGTTCTGCAGAAGATCTGCGTTCCCTTTCGAAAAATAAAAATGCCGGTATTCATCATACCGGCATTCTTCTAACTAACCCTAACCAAATGTGAGAAAACCATTTATAGATGCAAATTACTCAAAAATATTTGGTTCCAGTGTTAAGGCTATGTTATTTCTATACTATTGGAAATTAGCTACTTGTTGTCCTGTTGCGCAAACACCCTTTTCAGCAGTTCTGAGGTGCGTGCACTAACGTTGTTACGTATTTCTTTCTCCTCGACCGCGATCATTTTGTACACGCCTTCAAGGGCTTTGTTGGTCACATAGTCGGTAAGGTCCGGGTTTACCTTGGTTACCAGCGGTACCTTGTTGTATTGGGTAATAATGTTGGTCCAAACCTTATCGGCACCCACTTTGCTGAACGATGACTTTATTACGGGATTGAACTTGGTATAAAGCTGCGAGGTAGTCTGCCCTTTTAAGTAGGTCGTAGCCGCCTCATCATTGCCCATCAATATGTTCTTAGCATCATTAAAGGTAATGTTCTTTACAGCCGAAACGAATATGGGTGTGGCTTCCTTTACCGCATTCTCGGCGGCGCGGTTCATCATCATTAGTCCTTCGTCGGCGAGTTTGCCCAGGCCGATGTCGCGCAGGGTTTTATCTACCTTTTGCAGTTCGGCGGGCAGGAATATCTTTACCAGTTGGTTCTTGTAAAACCCGTCGGTCTGCGTAAGCTTGCTTACCTGCCTTTCGATACCCTTATCAAGCGCTTCACGAAGTCCCATGGCGATGTCCGCGTTATTGAGCGTGCCAAGTTGCGGTATTTGTGAGGCAACCTGCTGGAGCTCTGCACAGCCTGAAAAAAGGAAGCATGAGGCGATAAGGGGAAGGATAAGCTTTTTCATAGGAAAATGTCTTTACTTTTTATCCTGTAAAGCAAATGCTTTTTTCAATAAATCGGAAGTGCGCGATGATAAATTTGTCCTAATATTTTTCTCTTCAACGGTGATCATTTTGAATACGCCATCTAGTGCTTTATTGGTCACATAATCGGTCAGGTCAGGATTTACTTTTGTTACGAGTGGCAGTGAATTGTATTTTGAGATGATCTTTTCCCAAACCGCATCGGCGCCTACCTTGTCCAGCGACGTTTTTACCACCGGGCTGAATTTGCCATAGAGTGGGGTAGTAGTAGTTTTCTGTAGATAGGACGTTGCCGAATTATCCGCGCCCATCAGTATCTTTTTCGCATCGGTAATGGTCATTTTGGTAATGGCATCCACAAAGATCGGGGTAGCTTCCTTTACCGCATCTTCGGCGGCACGGTTGAGCACTTTAATACCTTCATCAGCCAGGCTCGACATTCCCATCTGCCTTAGTTTTTTGTCTACTTTCTGCAATTCGGGTGGCAGTAGTATTTTAACGGCTTCATTCTTATAAAACCCATCCTCGGCAGTCAGTTTTGTCACTTCCCTGGTCACGCCATTATTCAGGGCTTCCTTCAGTGCCTTGCCAATGTCGGCATTGCTTAATGATCCGCCCGAAAGCATTTCTTTACCTTTACCTACAAGGTCTTTCAGTTGTGCATTGGCGCCGGTAGATACTGCCGTGATGATAAACAGGGCGAAGAGTATTTTTTTCATTGATCTGAGATTTTTCTTAGGCAAAACAAAAACCGTTCCGAAATATTATCTGCATTCGGTGAAAAGGCGGTTACGAGCGGTGAACGCCTCTTTTAAACCGTCTTTTTCTTTATGAACCCCTTTGAATTAAAAACCACTATCGAGATCAGAATAAGCGAGTAGGCCATGACCTGGAACAGCGTGATGGGTTCATTATAATACACGGCCGCAAGCACAAACCCAATGATAGGGTTGATATACAGCAATATACCTACCGATGAGGAACTGATGCCCTTGAGCGCGTACAGGTTGAGGAACAACGGAATAATGGTGAAAAGTACTGCAATGATGCCGATGTATCCGTAAAACGAGATCTCCTGAGGCACCGGACCGCTATAATAGGGATAAAATGGCGCGAGGATGATGGCAATGATAACCAACTGTACATTTAGTAGAAGGAACTTGTCAACACCAACGATCTTTTTTTGGATGATGAGGTACAGGGCGTAGGTAGCAGCAACTATGAGGCTATACAGTATCGACATGAAATTGTTATACGATAAAAGCCCGCAAGCCACTGCGCTTAGGCCAACAGCGAACCATTGCAAGGGTGTAAGCTTTTCGCGAAGGATTAGGTATGCCAGCACCGTGGTAAGTATCGGGCAGACCAGGTAAGCAAACGAGGCCGCGTTGACACTGATGTGGTTCATGACATAAATGAAAATGAACCAGTTGGATACCAGCAGCAACGCACTGCCAAGGGTAAGCCACAGCAGTTTTGTCTTTTCGGGCTTTGCCATCGCCTTAACTGTTTCGCGCGTTTCAGAGATGGTTTTTCTCCGGAAGGCCAGCGTTATGATGAGCATTATAGGGACACAAAAGAACAATCGGTAAAAAAGTATGTCGAGTGACGGGTAGTGGTTTATGGGCCTGAGGCCGAAGCTGAAGAACCCCCAGATGAGGAAGGCGGTAATGCCGGCAGCATAGTATTTTGAGAACCGCATGGCGATAGTATAATTTGCCGCAAATGTAGGGAATTGTTCACGTACTTTAGATGGAACCATCTAACCTGATCTTTAATTCAGGCCAAAGTGAAGAAATATTGATCAAATTTATCTTATCGGGCACCTGATCTACGAAAAAATGATGGTCTTATTCCCATACACCATGGTCTTGCGCTCAGCATGAAGCTTAATGGCCCTTGACAATACAATGCGCTCCAGGTCTTTTCCTTTCATTATAAAGTCGTCTATAGAGTGTACGTGCGATACCCGTACGGTGTCCTGCTCTATGATCGGCCCTTCGTCCAGCTCTTCGGTCACATAGTGGCTGGTAGCGCCAATGATCTTAACGCCGCGGCTGAATGCCGAATGGTAAGGCTTGGCCCCGGGGAATGCCGGCAGGAAAGAATGATGGATGTTGATGATCTTGTTAGGATAACGTTCGATAAGCGCGGGAGGAACGATCTGCATGTACCGTGCCAGTACAATAAAGTCAACACTGTGTTCTTCCAGTAAGCGCAAATGCTGTACCTCAGCGTCGGGCTTGGTGGCAGCAGTAACGGGTATGTGGTAAAATGGTATCCCAAACCGTTCGGCGGCTATACGAAGGTCATCATGGTTGCTGATAATAAGCGGGATATCCACCTTGAGCTCACCCACGCTGCAACGCGACAGCAGGTCGTACAGGCAGTGCTCATATTTAGAAACGAAAAGAGCCATCTTCAAACTCCTTGATCGTGTGTAGAGCTTCCATAGCATATTGAATTTTTTGGCAACCTTGTATTCAAAATCGCTGCGTACGGTATCTATAAGCACAGTTTCCGGCAATTCACATTCCAGCCTCATGAAAAATTCATTGTTCTCGCGGTCCACATACTGGTCTATGTAAACGATATTACCCTCTGCAGAAAGGAAAAAAGCCGTTACCTGTGCAATGATGCCTTTTTGATCGCGGCAATGTATGAGCATGGTAATATTTTTCATTTTTGAGGTGGTTTGATAAGTTAGAAAGATGATGTATGGTATTCAAAACTACCAATAATTTTAACAAAATGAGATGCAATTGTGTTTTTTATGTTTTATTGTATTTAGGGATTGTTTTTTTGGAATATTCGTATCTTTAGCGGCTCAAATTGAAGATAATCTATAAATGGAACAAGCCCTACCTTATATTCCTAAGAATAAAGTAAGAATCGTTACAGCCGCGTCACTATTTGACGGGCACGATGCCGCCATCAACATCATGCGCCGCATCATTCAGGCAACAGGTGTTGAGGTGATCCACCTTGGGCACGACCGCAGTGTTGAAGAAGTGGTGAACACCGCCATACAGGAAGATGCCAACGCGATCGCGATGACCTCCTACCAGGGTGGGCACAATGAATATTTTAAGTACATGCACGATCTTTTGAAAGAAAAAGGTGCAGGTCATATAAAGATATTCGGCGGCGGCGGCGGCGTTATCCTTCCTGACGAGATAAAGGAACTGCACGAATACGGCATTACCAGGATCTACTCGCCGGATGATGGTCGTGAACTTGGTCTACAAGGCATGATCAACGACCTTGTAAAACAGTCGGATTACAGCCCCCCAGCCCCCGAAGGGGGAGTTGCGGAGGGGCTCAACGACAGGAATGTCAATACAATGGCAAGGCTAATTACCCTTGCGGAAAATAACCCTGAGAACTTCGACCAGCTTTTCCACGATGGGCGTCAAACTCCCCCTTCGGGGGTTGGGGGGCCTCCGGTATTGGGTATTACCGGTACCGGTGGCGCTGGCAAGTCGTCATTGGTCGATGAGCTGGTGCGCCGCTTCCTGATCGACTTCCCCGAAAAGACTATTGGACTTATCTCGGTAGACCCATCTAAACGTAAGACGGGCGGGGCTTTATTAGGTGACCGCATCCGCATGAACGCCATTAACAACCCGAGGGTATATATGCGTTCATTGGCCACAAGGCAGTCCAACCTTGCCCTTTCTAAATATGTTGCCGAAGCCATACAGGTGCTAAAGGCCGCGAAATATGACCTTATTATCCTCGAGACTTCAGGTATTGGGCAGAGCGATACGGAGATACTCGACCATTCAGATGTTTCACTCTATGTAATGACACCCGAATTCGGGGCCGCGACACAGCTGGAAAAGATCGACATGCTCGACTTTGCCGACCTGGTAGCCCTGAACAAATTTGACAAGCGCGGCGCACTGGATGCCATCCGCGACGTGAAAAAGCAATACCAACGCAACCATAACCTTTGGGATAAGAACCCGGACGATATGCCGGTTTTTGGTACGATCGCATCGCAGTTCAACGACCCGGGCATGAACACGCTGTACAAAAAGATAATGGACAGGATCGTGGAGCATACCGGCGCTGACCTGAACTCGACCTTCCAGATCACCCGCGAAATGAGCGAGAAGATCTATGTGATCCCACCGCACCGTACCCGCTACCTGAGCGAGATCGCAGAGAACAACCGTAAGTATGATGAAACTGCTGCCAGCCAGCAGGAAGTAGCGCAAAAGCTGTACGGCATATTTAAAACCATTGAGACCGTTGGCGGCGTGAAGCCGGAACTGGCAAAATTCGGCATAGAACCGGTAACGCCTAAGTCGGGCACGAACGCCGACCTGGTAAAGCTATTGGTTGCCGAGTTCGATCGTGTGAAAATGGACCTTGACCCGCACAACTGGGAGGTTATCCTCACCTGGGATGAGAAAGTGAACAAATACAAGAACCCTGTCTACACTTTCAAAGTACGGGACAAAGAGATCAATATACAAACGCATACGGAATCACTTTCGCATTCGCAGATACCAAAGGTTGCCCTGCCGAAATATAGTGCATGGGGCGATATATTACGCTGGTGCCTGCAAGAGAACGTGCCCGGTGAGTTCCCGTTCACATCGGGGCTGTACCCCTTCAAGCGTGAAGGGGAGGACCCTTCCAGGATGTTTGCCGGAGAGGGTGGCCCTGAGCGCACCAACAAGCGTTTCCATTACGTGAGTGCCGGGCTGCCTGCAAAACGCCTTTCGACAGCATTTGACAGCGTTACGCTTTATGGCAATGACCCGCACATTCGTCCTGATATCTACGGAAAGATCGGTAATGCAGGGGTATCCATCTGCTGCCTGGACGATGCGAAGAAGCTGTATTCGGGCTTCAACCTCGCGCACCCGCTTACTTCGGTAAGTATGACCATCAACGGGCCTGCGCCGATGCTGCTGGGCTTCTTCATGAATGCCGCCATCGACCAGCAGTGTGAGCTTTACATAAAAGAGAACGGCCTTGAAAAAGACGTTGACAATAAGATAAACGAAATATATAAAGCGAAAGGGCTTGCCCGCCCGCGTTACAACGGCGACCTGCCTGCGGGTAACGACGGCCTGGGACTGATGCTCCTTGGCGTGACTGGCGACCAGGTACTGCCTGCCGATGTATATAATGAAATAAAGGTGCGTACCCTTACACAGGTACGTGGTACGGTACAGGCCGACATTTTGAAAGAAGACCAGGCACAGAATACCTGCATCTTCTCTACCGAATTTGCCCTGAGGCTGATGGGCGACGTGCAGGAGTACTTCATTACGAATAACGTGAGGAACTTCTATTCGGTGTCCATTTCGGGTTACCATATTGCCGAGGCGGGCGCCAACCCGATCACGCAGCTGGCCTTTACATTGTCGAACGGATTCACTTATGTAGAATACTACCTGAGCCGTGGCATGAACATCAACGATTTTGGGCCTAACCTGTCGTTCTTCTTCAGTAACGGCATTGACCCTGAATATGCGGTGATCGGCCGTGTGGCGCGTAAGATCTGGGCGAAAGCCCTGAAGAACAAGTACGGCGCTAACGAGCGTGCGCAGATGCTGAAGTACCACATCCAGACATCGGGACGTTCGCTGCACGCGCAGGAGATCGACTTTAACGACATACGCACTACGCTACAGGCCTTGTACGCGATATATGATAACTGTAACTCGCTGCATACCAATGCGTATGATGAGGCTATCACGACCCCGACCGAGGAAAGCGTGCGCCGTGCGATGGCGATACAGCTGATCATCAACAAAGAGCTGGGCCTTGCGAAGAACGAGAACCCAATACAGGGATCGTTCATCATTGAGGAGCTGACCGACCTTGTCGAGGAAGCCGTACTGGCCGAATTCGATCGCATTACCGAGCGTGGCGGAGTACTTGGCGCCATGGAGACTATGTACCAGCGCAGCAAGATACAGGAGGAAAGCCTTTATTATGAAACACTCAAGCATACAGGTGAGTTCCCGATCATAGGCGTGAATACGTTCCTAAGCTCGAAAGGGTCGCCAACGGTGGTTCCGGCTGAGGTTATCCGTGCAACGGAAGAAGAAAAACTTTTCCAGATCGCAACCCTCGAAAACCTGCACAAGGCCAACGAATCAGAAGTTAAGAAGCAGCTTGCCCTGGTCCAGGATGCCGCGGTACAAAACAAGAACATTTTCGAACAGCTGATGGATGCCGCCAAGGTATGCTCGCTTGGCGAGATCACTTCGGCATTGTTTGAAGTGGGCGGGCAGTACAGGAGGAATATGTAATCCTTTTGGATTGTTAGATTTTAGATCATTAGATTTTTAGATAGAAGCCTTCCGGATGGGAGGCTTTTTGATTTTAGTAATTGGTAAAGAAAATAATATTGATTTATGTAAAGTTATATTGATTAATATACTTTTTACGTAGTTTTGTTACATGGAGCAAATAAAACATATTAAAAATATTTCAATAGAAAACTTCAAATGCTTTGACTATTTTTCGGTTGAGGGATTTGGTAGATTTAATATTATTTTGGGTAACAATAATGTTGGTAAAACCAGTTTTCTAGAGGGCTTATTGTTTGATGAAAACATAATTCAAACGATATCCAATTTACAAGGGGTTTTGCAGTCAAGAAGAATAACTTACGATAACGAGATTGATTTTGACACGATTAACCCTTTAAGTTTTTTCATCAATAAACTTCAAAAAGATAATCGTATTAAAGTTACAATATCTTATGAAAATGGAAAGAAGTTTAATGCTACTTACCAAACTCAACAATTAGCAGATATTGAAGAAGATGTAAGGAAGGAGCTAACTAATAATTATTCAAATTTTTCTCAAAAAGATAAAGAAATTTTAAAAGTGGTATTGAATGATGATGATGTTCAATATAGAAATTTTGATATTCATAAAAATGTAGAAAATTATGATATTATGATGCCTATAATGTCTCCATCAATATTTTATGCAAGAGACCTTGTTTCTTATTATTCAGATTATTTTACAGATAGTAAGGAAAAAAAGAGAAGTCTAACTGAACAGTTGAAAATTATTATTCCAAATATAATAGACATTGAGTTAGGGATAAATTTCATAGGTGATATCCCAATAATAGGAATTTGGTTAGATAATACTGATAGCTTGATTCCTCTTCCCATGTTTGGTGATGGTACTATTCGTTTGTTTCGAATGATATTAGAAATAGTTGTCTCGAAGAATAAATACTTATGCATTGATGAAATAGATACTGGAATCCATTATAGCAAGTACAAAGATTTTTCCAGAATCGTTTTAAAAACTGCGGCAGCCAATAATGTTCAGTTATTTATTTCAACTCATAATAATGAATTCTTAAAGTCATTTAAAGAAGTCTTGGAAGAAGAGGAATTTCTCAGCTTCCGAAATGAAACCAAATCATTTACACTAAAAAAACTTCCTAATGGAAACGTCAAGGCATATCGCTATGATTTTGAAGAATTTGAATTTGCCATTGAGCAGGAAAATGAATTAAGGTGATGGAGAGACCTGTAGTATTATTCGGTGAAGGTAAAGCCGATGAAAAATTTCTGAAAGATTATATTAAGTACCATTTTGGAATTGAGGATATAAAATATATTGATGTCAAAGGAAAAGATAGTATACAATTAGCGGAAAATTTTTTTAAACAGAATTCAGATCAAAATGGGGTGAACCTATTAATCTTTGATGCTGACTCTGATTTTCAGGCTGCGATGGATAACATTAACGAGCAGAAACAAAAGGCTGGTGTCGAATTTGAAATTTTTCTTTTTCCTAATAATTTTGATACTGGTGCTTTAGAAGAATTGCTAAAAAGTATGACTGTTGAAGAACATCAAGGTATATTTGAATGTTTTGACGTTTTGGACAAATGCCTGACATCGAAGAATGATGACTATGAAGTTCCTGACCTTAAAATCCAGATTTATTCCTATTTGTCATTTCAAAAATTAGAAGCTAAAGAACCAGTAAGAGACTATACTCTTGGCTGTTGGAACCTTGACGCTGAATATGGGAATCCGCTAAAGGAATTTTTAAAGAATTATCTCACTTAACTACAGACTAAATCTGTAACAACCCCGCCATCATCTGCAACAACATTTTTGGCTTCAGGAAAAGTATGTGGTAACTTAGCACTACAAATCACATCGCTATGCAAACGATAACCATTGCTTCTGACAAAGACCACCGCTATACCGCTTCCGCAGACGGAAAGCATTTTGCGACAGTGCATTATCCTAAATGGTATTCGCAGGATGCGGAGATAGAACTGGGTGGGGTTACCTATCAAATAAAAGGAATAGGCTTTTGGAAAACGAGTTCTGAAGTATTGCTGGACGAAAAGCCTCTTTATAATATTAAGAGTAACTGGCGCGGCACGATCATCAGTAGGGCAAAGGAAGAACACCACTTTTATAAGTTAAGGATGAAGGCGTGGTTCAAGACAGGTTATGTCCTCGAAACCTACAAAGGGGAAGAAGTAATGGAAATAAAGTCGGTATACAGCTGGAAGAGTTTCTATTCCGGTTATACAATTACTTTCGATGATAGAACTTCAGGCGAAGACGGCCTGCTACTGGTGTTGATTGCCACACATTGCTACCGCGCTATGCAGAAGCAGAACGCGGCAGCGGGGGCAGCGACGTGATCTTAGATCCTGTCGCAATACCCCAGCAGGTAATAGATAACTACAAAAGCGATGATGGTACCGATGCATCCTCCTCCTAATTTTTTTGCTCCCCAGCCCGCTATGAGGGCCCTTATCAATTTGTTCATGGTGTATGGTTTTTGTTTACCTAAAATTAGCGAGCCTGTTTTTCAAAAGGAAGCCATTTAACTTTTGGTAAAGGAAATTCTAAGATCAAGATCATATATCACAAATTTCAGGTAAGAGTTTAAAATTTAAATAGCCTAATATCAATTGGTTAAATTTTTAAAATTCTCATAAATTACAGTATCCCTATTTTTATTGCATTATGGTTAGCCCTAACTTTATATTGAAATACATACCTTACAGCCATGAAAGCGCTACTGATCACCTTCGTATTGTTCCTGCAATTTACTCTACACGCACAAGTGTCGGGCTGTACCGACCCGCTTTCCAACAACTATAACCCGCAGGCAACTGTAAACAACGGTACATGCAGTTATGGTCCGTCTTCTGTGGCTCCAGTAAGTTCGGTGAACTTGCCCGATGCGGTTAACGAGACCTCCGGCCTTGTCAAATGGGAAGAACGACTGCTCACCCATAATGATAATACCGACCTGAAGCTGTACTCCCTGGACAGCATTTCAGGAGCCGTGCTGCAAACATTTACCGTTGCCGGAACATCCAATACCGATTGGGAAGAAATAGCGCAGGACGGGCAACACATTTACATTGGCGACTTTGGCAATAACGGCAATGGAAACCGCACCAATCTTAGGATCATCAGGGTCAGTAAAGAAGAATTGCTGTCAGGTGATCTCCAGGCCAACTCCATCCATTTTTCCTATTCTAACCAAATAAATTTTACCGCAACGGGCGGCAACAATACCGATTTTGACTGCGAGGCATTCATCGTGTCCAACGACAGCATTTACCTGTTCACTAAGCAGTGGGTCAGTAAAAAGACCAGTGTGTATGCCCTGCCCAAAACGCCGGGCACCCACATAGCGCAATTTAAAACGACTTATGACGTAAGCGGGCTCATTACGGGTGCGACATATATGGAAGATAAAAAGCTCGTCGTGCTCACGGGCTACAGT
The DNA here is from genome assembly GCF_052437795.1 of Flavobacterium sp. Taxonomy (GTDB): domain Bacteria; phylum Bacteroidota; class Bacteroidia; order Flavobacteriales; family Flavobacteriaceae; genus Flavobacterium. The sequence goes on along the minus strand of NZ_JBQVPA010000005.1, from coordinate 186,333 downwards.
ACTCTGCTGCAGCCCTTCTTTTACCTGCTCTATGATTTTAGCGGACACAGCTTCTTCAGTGGGAATAAACGGAAGATCAGCATGTCATCTATGGGTTTCCACCAGGTGGAGGGAATAGCTACATCTAATGGGCTGGATTATTTTGTGTCGAATGAACATTTTGTACGCGTGCCATTGGTCAACGTTTCCCAAAAACTGCACAAGTTCGACCTAAGGCCTTATTTGCAGGAATATCTGGAAAACCTGCCATTAATGACTTCCCATAATGACATCAGGAACAGGATACGGGTTTACCCGAACCCCGCAGGAGATCATCTTTACATAGAAATCGAGCCATCGCTCGTAGGCATTCAATACAGCTTCATCGACATGAACGGGCGCAATGCCCAAAGCGGGACATTAAACAGCGAGCGGAACAGGCTCGACATAGGCAGGCTGCGGTCGGGTGTACATGTTATCAGGGTTAGTGACTTCCCTGATTACTCGTATAGGTTGGTTAAGCGGGATTAAGCGGATTTCCTGAACATCTTATAACGTACCCATTCCATAATAAATGCGGTAGCTATCCCGGTAATTGCCAAAATAATAGCACTTGTATCAAATGCCTCTCCCGCAATTACTTTAAAGATGATAAAGAGATATAGGGCATTGCACGCGAACATCGACAGGATATTTATTGCGATCATTGTAAAAGAAGGAAGTCGTGACTTGAAGCAAAGCTGGGCAAAGTAATAATTGCTTAAAAATACAGGCAGCCCATACACCAGCAATTTTGTAAAATACCCCATGGCAAGTACAAATGCTGATGACGGGCCATCTTCATCATACAGGTAAAAGAAATTTTCCCTGTCATTGAATTTTGAATAGGCTACAAAGGCTACCGCACACAGCATTGCCTGGAGTAAAATGCTAAATGCCATATTTCTTGGTCGAAATACCATACCGTTAGAATTTTTTACTGATGAGGTTTATCACCTGTTCGCCTTTCTTCTTATCGGTATAACGCAGGTCGATAGCCAGAAGGCCTTTTGAAGCTTTAATGGAGATCCCCTTTATATCATCTTTATTGACCGTATTTTTTCCAACTTTTACAGCAGTGGTAAAGTCACCCGTCAGGCTTATGAAAAGGCTTTTTGTTGCCGGGTCAAATTCGTAGCTGGCCCTTTCGGGTTCGAACAGGCATTTGGCATTGGGGATGGTGGTTTTGAACTCAGCATTGTAGGGAACCATTACTTCCACCGGGAACTCCACTGCCACGCCGCCTTTCTGTAAAAACTCGATCCTTCCTTCACCGTATCCATCCTCGTCCCCGCGCTCGATAGTTTCGGTACAGGTAATGGGAATATACGAAACCTTATCCTCCTTTGCATGGTTGAATTTCAGTATCATTCCGCTATCCAGGAAGTTGATGTCATACACCCATTTCGGTACCAGGTCGAAGCTGTAAAATCCTGAATTACCGTTTACAGACGTCTGCAATCCGTTCATCCAGACTTTTTTAGTAGCGGTGCGCAGGCCTTCCTTAAACCATTTGATATCTTCATAAAAGACGCTTTCATTAAAACTTTCATCATTCAGGAAAATATTGTCCAGCTTAGGGTAATACTTTTGCGCATTGCCTATGGAAGCAATGAGGAGCAGGAAGGGGAGGAGGGCGTTTTTCATGGCGATAAAATTAATACATAAACTCAGGTATCGGCCTTTTTATTTCATTTTCAGCAACATTGCTTTCCGCCCTGTCAGATCCATGATCGTCCTTAGGGTCGTATATTAGCGTACCCACAGGATATTTCCCACCCGTCATTCCCTCCTCAATTTCACGTTGTAAGCGGTAAATATCGCGGTGGTATTCTTCCACTTGTTCAATGGCTGTGAATTTTTGGTAGTAATTCGGCTCACTGCGCCAGTACACCAGCTTTGCGATAGCGGCTTCGCACAGTTCATGACGGATCACGGCGAACATATGCTCCACATCCTCATCCCAGTTGAATTTATCGGCAAAGGTTTGTAGGGCTTTCGCCGATCTTATTTTTTCAACCTTATAATAAATGCCTGCGACTTCTGCTTTACGCAACCTGAGTTCAGCAGCTGCCTTTTCTTCGGGGCTTATCTGTCCGTAGCGCACTAACAGGTCACGGGCCATGTCCCTAACCTGGCTGTTACCCGATCGGGTAAGCCGCTGGATATCGTCTGTGATCTCGGGATATACCGGTATGTCCTTACTCCAAAACGCCCTGATCGCCTTAAAGTGGTTCTGGCTGCGGTTGGTTTTTAAATTGAACTTTAGCCCGTCGAAAAACAGCGCTGCTTTTTCGGGTTGGTCGGCGCAATTGCTTCCCATCGCCTCGTTAGCCAGATGGACATTTTTTCCCGTAAGAAGTTTTTTAATATTTTCAATGATGCCATTGCTGAAATGCTTCACCTCTATCATGCCGATCACTTTCAGGGTTTCAGTAACAATAGCATCTTCGGTCGATTTAAGCAGCATACAGTATTGTTCCATTTCTTCAGGTCCAGGAATGATACTGTAAAGTCCTTCTTCGCCGGTGGGTCGGTTTGCCATGAAAAATGCCTCATCATCGTCAGCCACCCGTATCTTTACATCAGAAAGATCCCAGCCTCCATATATTTCCCTGAGCCTTTTCAGGATCGGTACTAATTCTTCTATAGTATCTGTAGTGAATAGCTTTTGGACTAAGATATCTTTTTCGTTCAGGGATGTGGTAAGGTCAAACAGTGCCTCCCAAAAGTTGCCGTTCCGTTTTGCCAGTTGGGCCTCGCACGCTTTCAGATCGGCGCCCGAATATTTCTGCAATCTTTCTACGATGTCCATCAGTAATTATTCTTTGTCCTTATAGTTGAACTGGAAATACAAAATATTGCTCCAGCAGCCTTCGGCCAGCCTGTTTTTCCATTCGTCCTTTAAGATGATCACAGCGGCTAAAATATCTTTAAGCTGTTCATTTTCGAGGTTAAAGATATGTTCCGGGCCAATACCGTATTCCCTGATGACATCGATCTCCTCGCCCCTGAAAAAACAGCTTTTAGCTTCACGCACGTTCACTTCCTCCAGCCCTTCGGCAGAAAGATACTCGTCGTTATCATCGGTATAAAGTGAATAGATCTCGCCGTTCTCAAGTTGGGTATATTGAGCGTCTATAGAATCTAAAAAAGCTTTGGTCGCAGCCACAAAAGCTTCAAATTCCTGCTGGTCGGCCATCTGCTTTGTTGCTGCCAAAAGATCGAGGATAAAGTAAAGTGCCTCTTTCCCTTTTGCAAAATCCGCCCTTATGCCCACCTTTGGGTCAAATAATGCCGACTCCACAGGTTCGGGTCCAAAGCCTGCCAGTACGCGGTAGGCGTAGGGTATGCCATAGGGAAATTCGCCAATACTCGTGTAGCGGCCTTCTTTAAGGCCGTAAATGTAACTTCTGTTCGCCATTGATGATGTAATTTAGAAGCTAAATATAGGGTGAAAATAATTCAGGGTGTAGCAACATACTAGATTTTTTTAGACCCTGCCATGCTCAAATGCTTTCCATAGTATGAGCGAAGCTACTCCATTTCGTCCAGTGGGCGTTTTGGTAAGGCTTGCTTCCCCAGCTTAAAATACCCGATATGCATCTCATCTTCAATACTATCATTAAGCTCGATCCTAATGGCGTAGTGTTGCTTAAATTCGTCCGAAAGCAGATCTTCAACCTTGTGCATATCGTCAACGCCCAGTGCATATTTCTCGTCAATGTGCGATTCCGCACCCTTAAAGCCCCATTCCTTATAGAATTCCGTCTGTTTAGAGGCCTTTATCGCCTTACCCATGGTCGCAGCTACAACGAGCATCTTAAAATGGTACTCTTCGAACTCACCCCTGCGATAGCCGCCCAGGTTCAGGAAGAATAGTTTTTCGGGTGTTTCCACAGCTTCCGCTTTCGGCACAATGCTGATGGAGTAGGCCCCCACCTGCGTTACCTCGCGCCAGGAGTCTACATGCAGCGGGCCTCCGTCTGGCCAAAATGCATATATATCCGACTTCAGTCCGGCTACCGAATTGCCGGTCCCGAAAAAAATATCGTGCTGCTCCGTAAGCCTTCCTCTGGGTGTGCAACCCAGTAAAACCATGTATAGTTTGGGCGTTCTTTCCATCGTGCCATAAAGATATTCAAAAAAAGTTTAATATTTTTTTACCATTTTATATTTTTGGTTCAGTTTTTGGAATGCTACCTTTAAAAAGTAAAACATAACATTAAATTTTGAGTCTTATGAAAAAGATATTTTTACTCCTTAGCATTGTAAGCACATTTGCCCTTACTTCTTGTAATGTAGATGATGACAGGCCGGATAATGATACTATTAGCGAAATGTTCCATGTGGACAATGTGAATTTTGTAGCATCGGGACAATATCGTGCACTGGTACCGCTGAACCCGGCTATTTATTCTTCCGACGTGATCTTGGTATACAGGTGGGCAGGTGTGAATTCGCTTAACCACGACATTTGGGAGCCGGTTCCGAATACCTATAATCTGGACGAAGGCAAATTAAGCTTCTTCTTTGATTTTTCTGTAGATGATGTTGTACTTTACCTTGAGTCGGAATTTGATCCTATGCTAAGGCAGGATTTCTCACTTAACCAGTCGTTCAGGATAGTGATCGTGCCGGCCTATGATAACAGTGCAAGGATGAATATGAGCTACGATTCGGTGGTTGCACGTTATGGCCTGAAAGAAAAAGATGTTAAGCACATTAAATTGTAATATCAGGAATTCAAAGAATTCTATTAATACATAAAATTGAACAGACAACAGCTTCCGTAAGGGAGCTGTTTTTTTATGCCTTCCTGCCAATGCAGGTAATGAATATAAATCCCTATTTTTGCCTGAACGAATTAACAGATCAACTAATACACAAATAAACAAATAACGATCATGTATAGCTTTTTCGGAACCTGGCCCTGGTACATTTCGGGTTTTATCATAGGGGCGGTCATGCTGGCGCTCATTTACTTCGGCAAAACCTTTGGCATGTCGTCTAACCTGCGTACGCTGTGTACGATAATGGGCGCGGGGAAAACCTCAGAGTTCTTCCGCTTCGATTGGAAAGCCCAGCGCTGGAACCTCGTTGTGGTCCTTGGCGCGATGATAGGAGGATGGCTGGCCGTAACCTTCCTGAGCGATGGTACGGGTGTGCAGCTCAACCCCAAAACCGTAACCGAATTGCAGCAAATGCACATCGATACACCTACAAAGGGCGAATTGCTGCCGGATGCCTTTACAAGTGCTGAAGCGCTGCAAACACCAAAGATTATAGGGATATTGCTGTTGGGTGGCTTACTCGTGGGTTTTGGCACGCGCTACGCCGGCGGCTGTACCTCGGGGCACGCCATCACAGGCCTGAGCAACCTGCAATTGCCTTCGCTCATTGCCGTTATCGGTTTTTTCATCGGGGGACTTGTCATGTCGTGGTTCCTGTTACCCCTTATCTTTAATTAAGCAGTATCATGAAATTCATAAAATTCCTTTTGGTCGGCATTGTGTTCGGCATCGTTCTTACAAAATCAGAGGCTGTATCGTGGTACCGCATTTACGAAATGTTCCACTTCCAGTCGTTCCACATGTTCGGGATCATTGGAGTAGCAGTATTTACAGGGCTTATAGGTATCCAGGTCATAAAGCGTAAAAATTTAAAAGACATCACGGGGCAGCCCATTGTGATCCCTGACAAAGAGAAAGGTTTTACAGCCTATATCGTGGGCGGGATACTTTTCGGACTTGGCTGGGGGCTTGTTGGCACCTGTCCGGGACCTATTTACATCCTTATCGGCGCGGGTTTTTGGGGAATAGGCGTGGTGCTGTTAGGCGCATTGCTGGGAACCTATATTTACGGTTTGTTGAAGAACAAACTGCCGCATTAATGCGATGAAAAACACCTTCTACATCATCAATTACACCTACTTCATCTGTGTAGGTATATTGTTGCTGTTCACTTCGCTGTTCTATCTCGGCGGGAAAGAGCAAATGCAGGCACAGCTTGCTGACCGTTGGACATTCATCTTTGCCCGCATTGTGTTCAACGAGGCCGTGCTTTTCATTTTCCTTCTGTTCCTTTTTGTGATGGACCTCGCATTCAGCAGGTCAGTTAACCTCAAAACACGCCTTCGCCTGGTACTCAAAGCGTTTTTGTGGCTATCACTGTTTTCTCTGGTTTTTATTACGCTGTATTACGCATTCCGTTAGATGTTTTGGCGTGCCACCTCCGCAAGCTACGGTGCCGGGCTTTCGGCTTTATCTGCTCCATTGCACTCCGCAGGATATCGCCTCTATCCCTCACGCGGACGTTCGGGTTCAAAGTATAGACATATATCAGGTATAAATAAAAGCCGCAGGAGTTTCCTCACAGCGGCTTATCTTAACTTAAAAACTAAAAATTCTTAATATACGTAGCCGTTCTCAGCAACGATCTTCGCTGCGATCGTCTCACGAAGCGCAACCACATTCGGCATGGTATTGTACTTGGTAAATCGGCGGAGGCCCATCATCATCATGCGCTGCTCATCGCCTTCGGCAAACGAGGCAATACCCTCGCGGCCTTTGGTTGTAACAATGTCCACTGCTTTATAAAGGTACAGCTGTGCCATCGCGATCTGCTCTTTTACATTTTCAGCACCTTTGTTTTTCGAAAGCTTCTCTGTGCGCAGCACAACAGATTCTGCCATGTAGATCTCAATAAGGATATCGGCAGCAGCCATAAGCAATTGCTGGTGCTGGTCAAGTTCAGGGCCATATTTCTGTACTGCTGATCCGGCTACCATGAGGAATGCCTTTTTCAACTTCACGATCATTTCTTTCTCTTCAGCGAACAGTTCCGAATAGTCAGGTGTGTCAAACGATGGAATGCCCATCAGTTCCTCAGCCACTTTCATTGCAGGGCCAAGAAGGTCAACGTGGCCTTTCATCGCTTTTTTGATAAGCATTCCCACCGACAGCATACGATTGATCTCGTTCGTGCCTTCATAGATACGGGCAATACGCGCATCACGCCACGCACTTTCCATCGGGGTATCTTCAGAGAAGCCCATGCCGCCAAAGATCTGGATGCCTTCATCCGAACAATTTTGGATGTCTTCCGACACAGCAACTTTTAGTATCGAACATTCAATGGCAAATTCCTCAACACCTTTCAATTCTGCATCCTGGTGCGATTCGCCATTGGCAACACGTGCCTCAATACGGTCCTGTATGTTTTTAGCAGCCCTGTAGCACGCGCTTTCCCCGGCATAGCAATTGGTCGCCATTTCGGCAAGTTTGGCGCGTATGGCGCCAAAATTCGCGATAGGCGTATTGAACTGTATCCTTTCATTGGCATATTTCGCCGCACCGCTTGTTACCCTTCTTTGGGCATCAAGGCAGGCAGCGGCCAGTTTGATACGGCCCACGTTAAGGGCATTCATGGCTATCTTGAACCCATTGCCGCGCTCCGACAGCATATTTTCAACAGGTACTTTTGTATCATTAAAGAAAACCTGGCGGGTAGAGGAAGCCCTTATACCCAGCTTGTGTTCTTCCTCACCCAGCGAAATGCCATTGGCAGGGTCATTTTCTACAATGAACCCCGTTATGTTCTTATCGTCCTCAATGCGGGCAAATACAATGAACACGCTGCAGAACCCTGCATTTGATATCCACATTTTCTGCCCTGTAATTTTATAATGCGTGCCATCCTCACTCAAAACCGCTTTGGTCTTTCCGGAGTTGGCATCACTACCCGCACCCGGTTCAGTAAGGCAATATGCGCCAAACCATTCGCCTGAAGCGAGTTTCGGTACGTATTTTAGTTTTTGCTCTTCGGTTCCATAAAGTGTTATTGGCATGGTGCCAATCCCTGTATGCGCCCCGAATGCCGTAGAAAACGAACCCGTTGCACCCGAAATATAATCACACACAAGCATCGTATCCACAAAGCCCATTCCAAGCCCGCCGTACGCTTCCGGTACAGCAACACCAAGAAAACCGAGTTCACCCGCTTTGCTCATCGTTTCCTCAGTAAAGGCATAATCTTTTTTCTCAAAACGGTCTTTATTCGGCCATATCTCACGGTCAATGAATTCCTTCACGCTGTCGCGCATCATGATCTGCTCCTCCGTAAAATCCTCGGGGGTAAAAATGTCTTCCGATCTCGTTTCCTTAACCAAAAATTGGCCGCCACGGGCAAGTTGTTTCTCTTCTGTTTCCATAATTAGATTTAAGATAATAGATGAGAGATGATAGACCTTACTCCGACAGAGTATTTTGGAATCCCATCGTCATCTTTTGAAATTCTTCTATTTTATTTTCGAGGTCTTGTGTTGCCCCGTCTGATACATATTTTCTATAATTTGCCAACAAGAGCTGCGTTTGTAATTCGAAAGACGAACCTAACGATATGTCGATAAAATGCCTGAACGATTTGCTTGTCCTGCTTGAACCTTCGGCAATATTTAAGGGAATAGATGTCGAACTCCTATCCATTTGGCTCTTCAACCCAAATTTTTCATGAGTAGGGAAACTGTCAGTCATGTTTAATATATCCTTCGCTATTTCCATTCCCAACTGCCAAATTTTCAACTTCTTGAAATTATGTCTTTTAAATTCAGCCATATTAAGCAGTCTATTATCTATCCGTCTATCATCTCTTCGTCTTAAACGATCTCAAAAACTCCCGCTGCTCCCTGGCCTGTACCCACACACATCGTCACCATGCCATACTTGTTGCCGCGACGCTTCATTTCATCAAACAGCTGTACCGATAGTTTTGCACCGGTACATCCCAGTGGGTGTCCCATGGCAATGGCACCACCGTTTACGTTTACAATGTCTTTATTGATGCCAAGTTCGCGTATTACCGCCAGCGATTGCGATGCAAAGGCTTCATTAAGCTCTATCAACTGGATATCTTCCAATTCAAGACCTGCCATTTTCACGGCTTTCGGAATGGCTTTTACCGGGCCAATACCCATTATCCTTGGCTCCACACCGGCAGCTGCATAGCTTACAAGACGGGCAATAGGCTCAAGCTTTAGTTCTTTTACAAGGTCTTCACTCATTACCAGTACAAAGGCCGCGCCGTCGCTCATTTGTGAGGACGTGCCTGCCGTAACGCTGCCGTCTGCGGCAAAAACCGGCTTCAGCTTGCCCAATGCTTCTATTGATGTATCTGCACGCGGGCCTTCATCTTTAGTCACGGTATAGCTTTTAATAGCTTTTTTTCCGTTCTCGTCTACATAGACCTGTTCCACAGTAATAGGCACTATCTGTCGGTCAAATTTAACCTCCGCCTGTGCCTTTAGTGCTTTTTGGTGGGAATGGTACGCAAACTCATCCTGGTCCTCTCGTGACACCTTAAACTGTTTTGCAACAGCTTCAGCGGTAAGGCCCATGCCCCAGTAGTAGTCTTCGTGGCCTGCCTTTGCCGCCTGATAATCGGGTACCGGTTTGTAACCGCCCATCGGGATAAAGCTCATACTTTCGGCGCCACCGGCAATAATACAGTTGGCCATGCCGCTTTGTATCTTGGCAGTTGCCATTGCAATGGTTTCCAGTCCGGAGGCGCAATAACGGTTCACCGTAACGCCCGGTACATCGTCTACCTTAAGCCCCATGAGGGAAATTAGGCGCGCAAAGTTGAGTCCCTGCTCAGCTTCCGGCATGGCATTGCCCACCATTACATCGTCAATACGGGTCTTGTCAAATTCCGGCAGCTCATTCATCATGAACTGTATGGTTTCGGCCGCGAGCTCATCAGGACGTTTAAAACGGAATACGCCTTTCGGGGCTTTGCCAACGGCTGTCCTATATGCTTTTACTATATATGCTGTTTTCATTTCAGATTTCAGATTTTAGATTTCAGATTCCACTCTGATGTGAATTAGTTGCGGAGAGGCTTACCCTTAGTCAACATAAATTGTATCCTCTCCAATGTCTTGCGCTCTCCTGTCAATGAAAGGAAAGCTTCACGCTCAAGATCCAATAGATATTGCTCACTAACCAAAGTCGGTTCGCTCAGATCACCACCCGCCATAACGTAGGCCAGCTTGTTGGCTATCTTCTTGTCATGTTCCGAGATATAGTGCCCTGCTTCCATGCTGTCGGTACCTACAAGGAACATTCCCAATGCCTGCTTGCCCAGTACTTTTACATCCTTCCGGCGTATCGGTGCGGTATAACCGGCTTCGGCCATTAGCTTTGCGTGTTTTTTAGCTTCGGCGATCTGCCTGTCCTTATTCACCACGATAACATCTTTTCCTTTTTGTAGTATTCCGGTATCAAAAGCTTCATAGGCAGATGTCGATACTTTCGCCATAGCTACGGCAAGGAAATACTCCTGCAGTACGTTTAGTTCCACATCATTTTTACGGAAGGTATCCGATGCCCGTAGCGCCATTTCTTTCGATCCGCCGCCGCCCGGGATCACGCCTACGCCAAATTCAACCAGTCCGATATACGTTTCTGCCGCCGCAACAACTTTATCGGCATGCATACTCATTTCGCAGCCGCCGCCAAGGGTCATGCCATGCGGTGCCACCACAACCGGAATGGAGGAGTAGCGAACGCGCATCATGGTATCCTGGAACATCTTGATGGCCATGTTCAGCTCGTCATATTCCTGCTCCACTGCCATCATGAAGATCATCCCGATGTTCGCCCCTACGGAGAAGTTCGCGGCCTGGTTGCCTATTACGAGGCCGTCATATTCTTTTTCGGCAAGGTCAATGGCTTTATTGATGCCCTGAAGCACGCCGCCACCTATGGTATTCATCTTGCTCTGGAACTCCAGGTTGATGATACCGTCGCCCAGGTCTTGGATGATAGCATCGCTGTTGCTCCATATTTTTTTGCTTTCGCGAATGTTGTCAAGAATGATAAATGCATCCTGTCCCGGGATTTTCTTGAAGGATTTTGAAGCTATGTCGTAGAAGTATTTCAGACCGTCTTTTATGGCATAAAAGCTTTTGTTGCCGCTAGCGAGCATATCATTTACCCATGTGGCCGGCTCTGCGCCGTTGGCTTTGATTAGCTCAATGCCTTTTTCGACACCGATGGCATCCCATATCTCGAACGGGCCATTTTCCCAGCCAAAACCGGCTTTCATGGCATCGTCAATTTTATACAGGTCGTCGGTAATTTCAGGGATACGGTTGGCAACATAAGCAAACATTCCCCCAAAGTTCTTGCGGTAAAATTCGCCTGCCATGTCTGTTCCTCCAACCAATACCTTAAACCTGTTGATGGGCTTGTCGATGGTTTTGGTCAGTTCCAGTGTAGCGAATGAAGCTTTCTTAGCGGCGCGGTATTCCATCGTGTCCAGGTCCAGCGAAAGGATGTCCTTGTCTACCTTTTTATAAAACCCCTGGCCGCTTTTGCTACCCAGCCATTTGTTCTGCATCATGGTATCGATGAAGCCCGGCAGTTTAAACAACTCATGTACTTCATCGTTCGGGCAGTTTTCATAAATGCCGTTCGCAACGTGTACCAGCGTATCAAGTCCCACAACATCTACGGTACGGAAGGTAGCCGACTTTGGCCTGCCGATAACTGGTCCGGTAAGCTTATCCACTTCTTCAATGGTAAGCCCCATTTCCTTTACCTGGTGGAAAAGGCTCATGATGCCGTAAATACCAATGCGGTTGCCAATGAAGGCCGGTGTATCTTTGGCAACGACCGAAGTCTTGCCAAGGAACTGCTCACCGTAGTTATTAAGGAAGTCCAGTACTTCAGGAGAAGTTTTCGGACCCGGTATGATCTCGAATAATTTTAAGTAGCGCGGCGGGTTGAAAAAGTGGGTTCCGCAAAAATGCTTCTGGAAGTCATCGCTGCGGCCTTCGCTCATAAAATGTATAGGAATACCTGATGTGTTGGATGTGATAAGCGTGCCCGGCCTGCGGTATTTTTCTACCTGTTCAAATACTTTTTGCTTTATGTCGAGCCTTTCTACGACCACCTCAATGATCCAGTCCATATCGGCGATCTTTGCCATGTCGTCCTCTGTGTTACCAGTGCTAATGCGGCTTGCAAATTTCTGGTGGTAGATAGGGGAGGGCTTGGATTTGAGCGAATTGGCCAAATGCTCATTCACAATGCGGTTGCGCACGGCCTTGTCCTGCAATGTCAAACCTTTTTTCTGTTCCGCTTCGGTGAGTTCCCTGGGCACGATGTCCAGCAGGAGCACCTCCACGCCTATATTGGCAAAGTGGGCCGCTATGGCAGACCCCATTATGCCGGAGCCTATTACGGCTGCCTTTTTAATAGTGCGTTTCATTATGTATAGTAAGTTTTTTGGTAATGCTAATGCATTGTTATTTGTTTGTATCCGGTTCGTCCGGATTGAATATCAATTTGTCAGCTATCAGTTCGTTGATGGTCCCGGCCACTTCCATGAAGTGGGCGAGCTTTTCTTCCGATACATGCTGGCGTACCACATCATTAAACTTTAGCACCCTGTCGCGGGATAGTTCCCTCTTTTCCTTACCGAGCTTGGTAAGGTGTATCAGGACACCGCGGCCGTCAACCGGGTTTTTCTTGCGTACTATCAGCCCTTTTTCCTCCATCGACTTCAGCGTGCGCGTAAGGCTGGTAGGTTCCATTCCCATTTGCGGACCTAGTGCTGTCGATGGTATGCCGTTGTCCTTATCTATAGAAAGGAGCGCAAATCCTACCGACATACTGGCACCGTATTTCGAGGCCTCTTCATTATACATTCGCGATACTGCCTGCCATGTGGCCCTCAGTGCGTAGTCTATCGTTTTATCTTTCATCCGTTTGATTATTTCAAATATACAAAAAATTATTATGCATGCATATTAAATTGAAAAAAATTACATTTGCGAAATTGTTTTCGTGTTTTTGGTTACTTACCGGCGACGTTGAGCCACTCGTGCTCTATGTTTTTCATTAATAATGCATTGTCAAATACTACCGATCCTTTCGGGAACAATGCCTCATTTTCAAAATATGATGACTTTACCGAAGCTACTTCCAAAGGAATCATTTCCCATTTATAGGTATTGAGGCGTACACCATCAAAATTATTTTTGTTGGGGGAATAGCCAATACAGCCTTTTTCGAAGAATCCCGATGCTTCACCCAAAGATTTAAATACCGATCCCTGAGGATAGGCTCCAATTTCCCGTGCTGTGATCGCAATTTGCGTATCATCATCACTTTTAAATGCTACATGATAACTTCCGTTCCCCTCTTTTACATCAAATTTTGCCAGATGGTGCTTTCCCGGAAAGATCCGTCCGCCTGCAATTGCGTTTGTAAAAGAGGAGGTGTCACGTCTTGGAATGAATACACCTTCTTTTGTTTCGCCGCCTTCTTCCCATTCAACCGCGAACCTGTGCGCCCCATTTTCAGACCCAATTCCGATCATGTCAGGCAGCCCTTTTGGTTTTATATGCTTTAAGCGGATAAGGCATATGCCGCCGATAGCTTTTCCTTCGTGGAGTTTTGGGAGGAAGGGATGTGGAATGATCTTGCGTGCCACTTCTGCATCGATCGTATAATTGATGAGTATCCGCCTGTCGATGTAGCCATGTATTGTTGGGATCCTCATATTGTTTATTTTATATACCCTGCGGGAACACCATCCGTGAGCCAAACACCATTCTCCGAAAGGAAAAATTCATATCCGTCGTTATGCATCTGTAACGCCATCACTTCCATTATCACTGGCTTGCCGTGCCTGCCACCCACGTTGGCAGCAGTGGCTTTGTCGAGGCTCAGGTGTACATGGTGGCGACTGCCTTTGTGGATGCCTTCTTTTTGTATAGCATCTACATTTTGCGCGGCAGTGCCGTGATATAATATTTCCGGAGGGGAAAGTGGCTCGTAGCCCAGTTCGATCTCCACCGAATGACCCTGGCTGGCGCGTATCATGTCTCTAGCATCATTAAAGGCAAACCGTTTTTTGCTGTTGGTCTCAACTACAAGGTCCAGCAATTCGCGGTCTATCTTTCTCCCGTTCTCATTCATTTTCTCTATAAGGAGCGCCACATTTGCCCAGCCGTTCGCATCAAGGGAAATGCCAAGGGATCCGGGATCATGTCTGAGGACATAGCTCAGGAACTTGCTTATCTGTTTGGTGTCTTTTTCGCTGATCATATAATATTTATGGGTACAGGTAAATATAGCGAAATTTAGGGTAATAAAAAACTCCCCGAAGGGAGCCGCCGGTTATTTGCCGAAGTTATTATTATGATCGATAAAAGTATTTGAAAAATAGGGCTCGGTATCCACACGGGTGTCCAGGGTAAAGCGCCGGTAAAATACATAGCCCTGGTTCTGGGCCAGGTCGGGGATGTGCTTCGTCATATATTCCTTCAGGTCTCTGGCTTCCCGAACTTGCGCCTCATAGTCGCTTCCGGGTACGTTTGATATATAATGTATAGAGGGATATAGCCCTTTTTCATGGAAACCCATGTCAAAGTCAAATATCTGAGGACTGGAGCTGATGGCGCCAATTCGTATCGGGTACCTGCCATATTGCGCTTCGATCTTCTTTGCAAGTTGGTCGCGGTATTTGAGTATCTCGCTTTTCTCTTCATATATAATGTGGTCGCCGCTGTGCTCCACAAGGTTGCGTGCGCCGTGTGCATGTACATAGGCATCGATCATAAAGCCGCGGCTTTCCCAGTTCTTAGCCATTTTAAACATATCCGAAGCGGTTTTGCCTAACATGGCATACCGCACAGGGAATACATTATCCAGCAGCCATTGATCGTCTTCCACGTTATATACTGCCGCTACGAGGTAATGCTGTTGCTCATTTGGCTGGATCTGCAGGACCGACACATAATATTCCGGTGTATTGTTGTGGAAACTGACAGAGTAGCCATGCTTTCCCGAAGTGACGGTTACCGGTCCGGAGCCGCCGTCTTCCGAATAAAATTCATCCACAACTTCAAAAGTTTGCGGCATCTGTGGGTTAAAATAAATTTCGCTCACCAGTTCCATCAGGGCTGTGTCCTCCTTTTTGCCAAATCGTTCTGTGCCCAGCCTCCTGTAGCCACGGGATGTGTTCTTCCAGAGTGCGGCCACGAGCGATCGGTTAAGCGGCTTTAATGTTGCACGTAGTTCTTTGTCGATATCATCATTAACAGCTAAAGCGGCAGGGGAGCAGCCCGCAAACAATAGGCCAACAAGTGCAAAAAGCAAAAGTATAGGTTTGTTCATCGGTTGGTTATAAAATGCGAAAATAGATAATTAAAGCATAATCATCAAACCCTTATTCCGCATCCGAAAAAACCTCCTCAGCATCGGGGAAAACAAACTCGTTCTCCGAAAAATCCAGTGTATCGGCGTGCGTCACATACTTCATTATCTCACTGATGCCTTTGCCGTAAGCGTATTCCGATCCGTATTTCCGGCTTGTGGCGATCACCAGCCCGTCCTTCGACAGCCTGAAAAAATATTTGCCCGCCGCGGTCTTGTTCTTTGTAAGTACAAGGGTAGCGATGTTCTCGCGTATCTCGGCGATCATCAGGTGGCAGAATTCCTTTTCCTTACAGGCCATTCCCGTAAATATGGTCTTACCCCTGCGGGAGTTGAACGTAAATTTAAAATCACCATTATCGCGCTTGCTGATCACGAACATCCCCATAATACTGTTGGATTTTACTAGTTTTTTGAAAAATGCAAAATAACAGAAAACCCTAAAGCAATTCCGGGCTTACGTTTTTAGTTTTTAACATTAACTTTTTGTTGGGACTGCTAGGTTTAGCATTGCATCTTCGATCCTGCATTCGGTGGAATGCCCGATCCGTACATGTCTAAATTCGCTAGGGTATTAGTGGAGTTATTGATGAGGTATAATTAAACTCAAAATTTATTTACGCGTCCATTTCCAACCTTTTTCATGATAATGCTATCCTTATGTGTAAAGCCAGCCACATGAGATATCTTTTACTTTTATTTTTCTTTTCATTTTCAGGTTACAGCCAGATCGTGAATTATTCGGGAGTTTTGACGGATGACATGGGAATGCCAATACCCGGCGTGAACATTTGCATTCGGGGAACAAATACCTGCGTTCAAAGTGACTTCGATGGTAATTATGACATAAAGGTACGCGTTGGCCAGGAACTCGAGATTAGCTATATCGGCATGCAGACGCGTTATGTAAAAATTACGCAGGGCAGCGGACGTCCGTTTGGCAATGAGGAAGTGCAGCCCATATTGAGCAATGATTTTGCCCACAGCATCAAAGAGGAAAATGATACCCTACAGGCCACAGGACCATCGGGCACGGCATCCTACTCAAATAACACTTATTACCTTCAGGACGTTGTCAACATAAAGAAAGATGGTAATAATGTATACAGCTTTGTGAACGGGCATGATAAGACCAGGCTCTACATAGACCTGTATACCGAATTTCTTGCCGGTGTGCCCATGCGGGAGCGCAGTTTCCAAAACCGTTTTGCTCAGGGCCGCAGCATTGGGGGGGAGTTGGCTTACCGCGGGCCGGAAACCAACGAAATTTTCAGTTGGGGCCCGCAGCTAAGCACGTTGCACATTAGTGATAACGCAACGCCATGGTATCCCGGCGGCGACATTGTACCGGGTATCGGCAGCCGTATACCTGTTTTTGGGGCTAACGGTTTTTTCCGTACATCGACAGAGAACAAGACCTCCTTTACCGCCAGGCTGGACATGCATCAAAAAGGCGACCTGAAGCTGAACTTAACCTACAGGAGCGCGACAGGCAACCTGCCGGAAGTGAAGAACAATGACCTTGCAACTACACTGTCCTACAGCAGGAACCATAACAACCACCGCTTTAACGGCACTTTCAATTTTAATCGCTTCGAAGACAAGCTGAGCAATGCCAATTTTGTACATAATAAAGCCGTTTTTGCCAATGCCGTTACCCCCCCGCATTTTGACAACAATGCAGGAATAGTGTTACCGGACGGTACGCCGTGCAGCTTTAGCCGGCTGGAAAATAATCCGTATTACCTGTTGCAAAATAACCGTGATGCCAGCGAAAATACGGCAATGTCGCTTTCAGTATCAGACTGGTATGTGAATGACCGGTTAACCAATGACCTTCGGTTGCTGTCGCAATATTCGGATAGGCGCACTACCGGGGGCAACATTCCGCTCGCGGCGCAAGTCGCAGTGCCGGACTATACCGACAGGAGAGAAAAATATTCGCTGTTATCCATTGAGGATGCTTTTGAATATGACGATCAGGACCATACCAAGTTTGGTGCAGGACTGAATTTAAAATACCAGCAAAGAGATCTCAGCAGGCAATACGGCCTGGGTTTCGATGGCCCCGAAAGCTATCCGGGAGCAGCCAATGATCAATATACTCTTTCAAAAACTCAGGACAGGGCAGAGGCCGCGCTGAACCTGAATTTAGCTCATAATCTCCGTGAAATTGTGGGGTATGACGATGAACTGAAGGTATCCGTAGGTGGGAATTTTGCTGCATCTTCTACGTACACAGGCATGGTTTATGGTGGTTTATCGGGTAATTTCAGGTGGAACGATCTTCTTTTCAGGCGGCTTAGCCTGTACGGAAGCGCAATAGCGCGCCAGTATGAGCCCATCATTCAAAACAACAACCTTTACTTTAATAGCCTGGCATATTCACTTGAAGATCTTAAACTGATGCGCAACCATCAGGAACTCTTTGCACCGAATGCTACCACAACGACCCGTGAAAAAGTATATACTGCTGGTATTAGCTACGATAATTGGCCGTTACGCATGAACCTGGAACTCTACCAAAAGAAAGTGGCCGACATGTATGCCCCGCTAAATACCGGAGGTACGTTCTCATGGCTTCCTTCTGTAAACTATGAGCAAAAGGGATTGGAGTTTTCGGTATTGTATGATCATCCCCGAAATGACCGCGAACGCTTCAGTTTTTCGCACGACCTTCATTTCACAGCATATGAGAACAAAGTTACCGGCTTGTCGCGCAACCTGGATCGCCTTCCTTTTGCGGGCTTTGCCGATGTCAATAAAAACTATATCGAAGGACAGCCGGTCGGTGCCATTGTAGGGAGTGTTTACGAAAGGGATGCTTATGGTAATAAGGTAATTGGTACTGATGGCTTTCCGTTGGTGGCCGGGTCGCCTGCCGTTATCGGCGACCCCAACCCCGATTTTGTACTGGGCCTTAGCACCCAGGCCAATTACAAGGATCTCTATGTAAGGGTGGGTTTCGACTGGAGCAAAGGCGGTGACCTGTGGAACGGCACTTCGCAAACGCTGGATCATTACGGGGTGTCGCAGGGCACTGCACAGCAGCGCGATGTTACGGGCTATGTGTTTAATGGCGTTACGCAAACCGGACAGCCCAACACTCAACCGGTAAGCTTTTATGACCCTTCGCTGCCCGTGGAGCAAAACCGTTGGGTGCGCTATGGTGTGGGCGGCGTAGCCGAGGATGCCATTGAAGATGCTACCTTCTTCAGGCTGCACAATATTTCGGTTGGATACAATGGGCGGATACCTTATGGCAAAAGTTCGTTGGGACTGGTAGTCTCGGTATTTGTCAACAATGTGTTCATCCTTTCCAAAAGTGATACGGCCTTCGCCAACAATACGCTGTTCAATTCGGCCGATACTTCCGGGCTGGATTATTTCAACGCGCCCCTGCAACGGATGTACGGGCTTTCGGTAGCAGTAAAATTTTAAAATTTCAAGCATGAGAACTTTAGCAACCATCATATTTTTTTTAATAGCCAATTGTGCTTCGGCGCAGGCTGATCATTCATATTTAAAAGCTTTTTACAAACAGCAGCAGTCGGAAAAAGTATATGCCCACCTCAACAATGTGCTGTACCTGCCGGAGGAGACCGTTTTTTACAAGCTGTATGTTACCAGTGCCGACAACAGTCCCACACAGCAAAGCGACTACGTATATGTTGAAATTTATGACAGCGCGGGCAAAAAACTCGACACCCAATGCTACATCGTGGCTCAGGGTGGGGGATCAGGTTCATTTACGCTAACGGCCAACCATCCCGGGGGAATGTACCGCCTTAAAGCCTATACCAAATTGCAGGAGCAGCTGGGTGAACCGGCTTTTGAAAAGAGTTTTTTTGTACAGAAAGTATCCGCGAACCGCCTGCTGATGACGCTCGATCTCCGTAAAAAAGGCTACGGGCCGGGCGAAACCTGCGAAGCAGATCTTTCGCTGAAAAGTAACGATAACAAGCCACTAGCAAATCATAAGTTTGAGTATGATGTTTTTGTGGAGGGAAAAAATATTAGTAAACTATCCGGGACTACCGATGCCAATGGCAAAGCCGTAATTAAGTTCAGGCTGCCCGAAGCGTTACAGTCCAACGACGGCATTGTTAACTTGCGGGTACAGTATGATGGTATAAGCGAATCGGTTACACGGGCCATCCCCATAAGCCTCAACTTTGCCGACCTGCAGTTTTTGCCCGAAAGTGGCAACTACATCGCGGGGCAGCCATCAAACATCTTTTTTATTGCTAAGAATGAGTTTGGAAAGCCATTGGATGTGGCAGGTTATATAGTTGACCAGTATGGCAACAGGGTAGCCGACTTTGCCAGCTTTTATGATGGGATGGGGAAGGTTGCCTTTACGCCGGGGACAGGCAAACTGTACTCAGCCGTAATTACCTCGCCTTTCGAAGCGAAAAATAAATATGTATTACCTGCTGCGCTTACTGCGGGCTATAGTTTTACAGTTAAGCAAAATGCAGATGAATTGCAAATAGGAATATACTCGCCCACAACGGAAAAATGTGAGATAGTGCTGCGTAATGGCGATAATAAACATGGATCTTTAACCATAAAAGCATCCGAAGGGTACAACGAGCTGAAAGTTAATAGTAGAGGCCTGCCTACGGGAATGTATGCGGTATCGTTAATTGTAAATGATAAGATAGTCGCTGAAAGGCTCGTGTTCATCAATTATAAAGACGGACTGAAGATCGAGCTTAAAACCGATAAGGAACAATACCTGCCAAGGGAAAAAGTCAACGTATCGGTAATGACCAAAGATAAGGATGGCAAGCCCATAGCGTCGAGCCTTTCCGTTTCGGTGGCGGATGAAAAGATCTTGAGCTACATTGATGATAAGCAGTATAACCTCCTTACCTGGATGTTTTTTGGCCATGAACTGAAAGGCAGCATCCACGAGCCACGATTTTATTTTGATGAAAAAGAATCGTTGGAGAAAAGGCTGGCCGCGCTCGACCTGCTCATTAATACCCACGGCTGGAGGCGCTACGCGCAAGATGAGGTAAATGTGTTTAACGGAAAGCAGGCCGCGGCCATACCCGAGAAAAGTTCGGATGTGGAGGGATTTGTGCTGGACAATAAAGGCAGGCCCGCCGCATTGAAAGTATACCTGTTCGCCGATACGGGCAAAGTATATGAGACCTATAGCAACAAGGAGGGTTATTTCAAGTTTACCCGCACCCATTTTGAAAGGGATGCGTGGCTGGTAGCCGAGGGCAGGAAAAATAGGGAGTATACTATAAAAAACTCGGTTACCGACCTTAAGGAAGTGGCAGGGCGCAAGGGCTCTTTAAAGCTGGCTGCTGCCGAAAGCAGGGAAATTGCGCCACTGGAAAGGCCAAAGAACGTACCGCCCGAAGTGCAGCAGCAGGTAGCGGCGCTAAGCCTGGAATCGGATAGTAACGAACTTAATGAGGTAGTTGTCGTTGGGTACAGGTCAACATCACGCGCCCTTTCTAATGTAGCTGTTACTACAGTTACCTCAAAAACTATCGAAGGCAGGCCCAATGCTTCCTTCATGCAAACCCTTCAGGGACAGGTAGCAGGCCTTACGATCTCTACAGGTTCGGGGCAGCCTGGAGCCAACAGCACGGTTATATTACGGGGCTATGGTTCTCTTAACGGTGCTGTTGAACCCCTGTTCGTCATAGACGGTGTACCCCTGAGCGCTGATAATTTCAGGAGCCTGTCGCCACAAAGCATCGAATCGATATCAATACTTAAAGACGCGGGGGCAACAGCCATATATGGCAATCGCGGGGCAAATGGCGTTATTATAGTCAGGACCAGCCGCTATAACGGTGGCAATGGCATAATGCTCAGTAAGACCAACCGTTACAGCTATCGTAACATTGCAAGGAATAATTCCAAAAAACTCTCGGTGCCCGCAACTTTCTATGTGCCCGTATACAAAACTACGGAGACAGATGAGAAAACCGACTTCAGGAACTGCCTTTACTGGAATGCTACGGTGCAGACCAATGCTGAAGGCAGGGCCAAGTTTGATTACTATAATTCAGACGATACGACCACTTTTACCATAGTTGCTGAGGGCACTTCGGGTAAAGGCGATCTTGGGCAGGCTAAGCGATCGTATACCGTGATGGAAGCCCTGCAGTCGGACCTTAAGCTGCCACTGTATGCCACTGTAGAAGATATTATAAAGATACCGCTGTGGCTTAAGAACAATTCGGAAAAAGCGATCACGATCGAAGCTGTTTTGGAAAGCGATCCACACTTTAGCGCTTCCGCCGAAAGGCAAAGCATTACCCTCGATGTTCATGAGGCACGCACCGTATATTTTCCTGTAACCGTGATAAAAACCGGTAATGCCTTGACCGTAAAAGTAAAAATAACGTCGGGCAGCCATACTTCCACCATTGAAAAGCCTGTTGATGTATATGGCAAGGGCTTCCCTGTGAGCGTTGCATTTTCAGGCACCAAAAGTACTTCGGGTAGTTTTACCATAGCAAAGCCTTTGGAAAACAGCCTGAAGTCGGGCCTGAAGTTTATAGTGAACCCGTACAACGAACTTTCCAACGGATTGGAATCGATGCTTCGGGAACCGTCAGGATGCTTTGAACAGGTGTCATCGTCCAATTATCCCAACATCATGGCTTTGCAGCTGCTTGATGCGAAAGGGGGCATGGATGCGGATTTCCGTAAAAGGGCAATGGGCTATCTGGAGAACGGCTACAAAAAGCTGAAGGATTATGAGTCAAAAGGCGGAGGCTTTGAATGGTATGGCGGCGATCCTGGGCATGAGGCGCTCACGGCTTACGGGCTCCTGCAGTTCCATGAAATGAAGGGTTTTATTGATATTGATACAGATCTTGTAAAGCGCTCTGTAAAATGGCTCAACTCCCGTAAGGATGGCAAAGGCGGCTTTAAGCAACACCAGGGCAAGTATGGATTTTCGTCGATAAAAGATGTAGTGAACAATGCCTACATTGTATATGTACTTTCGGAAACTGGTGAAAAGGGTTTTGAAAAAGAATACCAGGCCGCGCTTGCCGAAGCACAGGACAGCCGCGATGTGTACCGGATGTCGCTCATGGCATTATCAGCTTATAACCTTGGTGATATCCCAATGTATAAAAAACTGATGGGCATTATCAGGCAGGATACAGACGGTAAAGACTACAACAAAATAAAAGTAGAGCAAACGGTAGTACATAGCTACGGTACATCGCAAACGGTAGAATGGCTGTCGCTCTATGCCCTGGCCATCATGAAGGAAGGCAAGGTCACACAGCAGCTGCTCGCCGCGCTCGATCACATCCAGTCGTGCAAGAACAGGGGAGGCTTCGGCTCTACGCAGGCCACAGCACTGGCACTGAAGGCGGTTACTTCATTCGCCAAGATCGCACAGCATACGCCATCGCAGCCCGAAGTGAAAGCTGTAGTGAACGGCACAACTCTCAATACCGGGTTTGATGCCTCGGGTAACATCGCGGTAAATACCACAGAGAATATTGCCACAGGAAAGAACAGCTTTAGCGTAATCATAGAGGAGGGCAGGATGGTACCGTTCCTGTTTTATGTGGATCACATGAGTTATGTGCCTAATAATTCACCCGAATGCCTGCTTGAGCTGAAAACATCGCTGAGTACCGCAAAAGTTAAAATAAGCGAAACCGCCAGGATGCATGCTGAGGTGACCAATGCTTCAAGAAATGTGGTGAACAATCCGCTGGTACGCATCGGGATACCGGGAGGGATGTCGCCCGAACCATGGCAGCTGAAGGAACTGGTGGAAAAAGAGGTGGTGGACTACTATGAGATATTTGGCAGCGAACTGGTACTGTACTTCAGGCAGATGGGGCCTAAGGAAACGCGGAAGATAAATATTGACCTGAAGGCGCAGGTGCCGGGGCAGTATCTGGGTATTGCCTCATCGGCCTACCTGTATTACAACAATGAGCACAAGAACTGGAACAGCGGCCTTGCTGTAGAAGTAACAGAATAATTTAAGGGTGGGTTTTCGGGCGGCTTAGCATTGGGCCGCCCGATTTTTCTTGTTTCAAAGGTTTCGGAGCCTTAACTTTGTAAATATGGCAAAAGGCATCAATTTAAAAGTATTCTCCCATTTTTTCAGATCAAGTTCGGCGGGCGGTATCCTGCTGCTGCTTTGCGTGGCGCTATCGCTCATCATTGCCAATTCCGGTGCGGCAGGATGGTTCTCTTCCCTGCTCAATACAACAATAGGTTTTGAAACCGGAGACATCCACCTGCGTTATCCTGTCCTGTTATGGATAAACGACGGGTTCATGGCGGTTTTCTTCCTCCTTGTTGGCCTCGAGATAAAAAGGGAGATAGTGGAGGGCGAACTTTCATCTGCCCGAAAGGCCGCGCTGCCCGTCCTGGCAGCTATTGGCGGGGTGGCAGTGCCGGCGGTAATTTATACCCTGTTTAACGGCAGCAGTCCCGTATATGCCAAAGGCTGGGGCATACCCATGGCTACCGATATTGCTTTTGCTTTGGGGATATTATCGCTATTGGGGAACAGGGTTCCTTCGGGTTTAAAAATATTCCTTGCCGCGCTGGCCATTGCAGACGACCTTATGGCGATCCTGGTCATCGCGATATTCTATTCGTCAGAAATGCACTTTGACTACCTTGGCTATGCCGCGGGAATATTCATTTTCCAGATCATCCTCAACAGATCGGGGGTGAAAAACATACTTGCCTACTTGCTCCCCGGCGCCGTAATGTGGTATTTCATTCACCATTCGGGCATACACGCCACCATTGCCGGTGTGCTTACGGCCATAACCCTGCCCACCAATGAAACTGATGAAGAGTCGCCACTGGAAAAGCTGGAACATTTCCTTACCCGCCCCGTCAACTTTATCATCATGCCGATATTCGCATTGGCCAACACCAACATCACTTTCGAAAGCGGCATGGTAGAGGGGCTGACAGGCAGCCTTGGCTTAGGGATAGTGCTGGGCTTATTTTTAGGTAAGCCTGTTGGCATTTTCCTGATGTCGTATCTATCAGTAAAAACGAAAATTTGCGAGCTTCCGGAAAATACCAACTGGATGCATATACTCGGGCTGGGCTTGTTGGGCGGGATAGGGTTTACCATGTCGATATTCATTGCACTGCTCTCGTTTGAGGACAATGCTGCCCACCAGGATGAAGCTAAGTTTGCCATACTCGTAGCCTCGATTTTGGCTGGAGCTGCGGGCTATTTGCTGTTAAGCAGGTTGAGGAAAAGCGATTAAAGCTTGTAAACAAGGTAACTGTTAGCGGTCATTTTTTTATTTCCTGCTAAAATTATGGCTTTTGGCGGAAGGACCGGGACATGGATCTTTCCAAAATTGATAATGACAGTTATATTGCTGCCCTGATAGCTGCGGGTAAAAGTGATCCTGTCATTGGCAAATTCCAATTGGGTGTATTTGCCGTACTGCAATACAGGCTCACTATTTCGCAGTGCGATCAGTTTTTTGTATTCATTAAGGATCGAGGCTTTATCCGCAGATCGTTCCGCTACATTGATGGATTTGTAGTCAGAGTGTACTCTAATCCACGGTTTGCCGGTTGTAAATCCCGCATTCGCGGAAGCGTCCCACTGCATCGGGCTTCGCGACTTGTCACGGTTGTGGTTATTGGCCATGTTAAGGGCTTCGGCATCGGTCTTACCATTATCTTTTGCCAGCCTGTAATGGGTTTTGCCCTGTATGTCTACAATATCATCATACGATCTGGCAACGATATTTTTCATGCCAATTTCTTCGCCATAGTAAATGAACGGAACGCCTTTGGCTGTAAGCATAAGTGCGGCCAAAGCCAAAGCCCTATCCTTGTCGCCTCCTGCCAGGCGGTCTATCATCCGCGGCATGTCATGGCTGCCAAAGAAAAGGGTAGGATAGCCCGCCATTTCTTTCTCCATGGCTTGCAGCTCGTTGAATATTTTTTGGGCCGAAAATTCCGGGATGCTCCCAAAGTTAAAGTTGAATACCACATCCATCATTTCGGGCGACTGGTACTGCTTCAGCACATCTATTTTATCACTGCCTATTTCCCCCACAGTAAAGCGTCCGGGATAGCTGTTTACAACTGCTTTTAGTTTCTTGAGCGCATTTTTTATGCCTGGCTGGTCTATATCATAACGATGCTCCTGATTACCATCCTTCATTGGATTATTCTGCGTAATCCCATCAGTAGTAAGAAAATTGATGACATCAAACCTAAATCCGTCCACACCCAGCTCCAGCCAAAATTTCAGTACGTTCTCAATTTCATCGACAACTTTTGGGTTCGACCAGTTGAGGTCGGCCATTGTTACATCAAACTTATGGTAGTAATATTGGTTGGTGGTTTTGTCCAGCTGCCAGGCTGTACCGCCAAAGAACGATCCCCAGTTGTTTGGTTGGTCTTTCCAAATGTAGTAATCACGGTAGGGGTTGTCCTTTGATCTTTGTGCTTCCTTAAACCATTCACATTCGGTTGAGGTATGGTTCACCACCATGTCCATTATCACTTTGATGTCCCGGTTATGTGCTTCCTTTAAAAAGTTTTTAAAATCGTTCAGCGTACCGTAAGTAGGGTCAACGGCATAGTAATCGGCTACATCATAGCCGTTATCTACCTTGGGCGATTTAAGGAAAGGGGTAAGCCAGATACAAGAAATGCCCAGTCCTTTAAGATGATCCAGCTTTTGTGTGATCCCCTTAAAGTCGCCGTAGCCGTCCCCACCGCTGTCGGCGTAACTGGGCATGTATATCTGATAAAATACGCTTTCCTTCCACCAACTCTTTTCCTGTGCACTTGCAATATTAACCCAAAATGCCATGAACAGGATCACTATATTGGTGAAAGGGCACCGCATTATTTTTGTGCATTATAGTCAACCACTACATTGTTCACCAGCATTTTCGAACCCGAGTGGGTCACTTTGCCTTTAGTGGGGACCATTACAATAACAGCCGACCCTTTTGCAGGGATGGACACTTTTGCTGATGATCTCACGTTCTTTGCAATGAATTTGCCCGAAACGGTATCATACAGGTCAACCTTTTTGCCCTTTCTGGTTTTTATAGTAATGGTTTTTGTATCCCCGTGCGGGTTGTAGTACAAATAGGAAGGATACGCTTTGTCATGGAACGAGTCGGTCGCCAACAGGTCAAGCTGCAGTATCCCTTCAACATCTGTTTTTTTTATAATGCTGCCAAATATCCCTACGTGCCCGCTGCCATAAACGCTCAGTTGTGATTCCGGCGGATTTTGACCCGGCACCCAAAGTGGTCCATCGCCTTGTGCAACAGGGGCTTTAACGTGCTGGTACTGGTCCATGTTCGAGCGTTTGATGATGCCTTCGTAGGCAATTACATTCTTGCCGGCATCGGCCAGTTCCGGTATGGTTTCGTGCTCATCCGGCATGTATTGCGGATAAAAGAATTTTGACGCATTGGCTGCGTTCAGCATCCATTTGCCTATGGCGTTGGCATATCTTTGGTCGTAACGCGCCATAGGTACAATGGGCCATGCCATGTCGTAGGTATTCATCAGGAAGCCGTAGCCACCGCGGTCTACCGTGCTGCCCACGGTGCCCGATATGTCATAGCCGTTCCAGTTGCCCACCAGCACACCCCAGCCTTCACGGCAAATCGCGGTGCCGTCAAAGCTCCAGGCAAGCATTTTGTCAATGTCGTAGGTTTTGCCTTGCTCAGCATTTATCCTTGCGGCAAGGTAGGCTCCAAAAGGCATCAGCAATTCGTACGTTGGGTTTACAGGCTGCGCCTGCAACGCATTCAGCGCCGATATTGCCCCGTCAAGGTATTTCTTGTCACCGAATTTCTTATAGGCTGAATACAACACCCATGCGTGCCCTGCCGCCGCATCGGGCTGTGCGCAAATATTGTTCTTCATCGGCTGCATCTTGCCGTAGTCAAAGAACGAATAGTCGTAATTGCCGTTCAGTATCTTGTCCGCTTCATAAAATTTATCGGCAATCTTGCGTGCCATCTGCTCAAGCCCCGGCTCATTGGGATATTTTTCATAAATGGCAAAGAACATTACGTTGGGGTACACATCATACCACCAGTCGCGGCCATAGCCACCGCCAAGCAGCGCCACTTCGGGGCAGGTGTTGTTCATCATGATGTCCCAGCCGGTCTCGCTGTTAAAGTAGTTTTTCAGCATGGCAACATAGTTGTGGCCACGGTCTTTTGTCTTGTCAATGCCCACCAGCGTAGCGCCGTAAGTTGCGCCCATGCTCGCCAGCGCTTCATGGAACATGCCTTTGTTATTGTTAGGACCCTGCCTTACATCGCCCATGGCAGTATACATGCCCACAACATCCTGTGGGAAATTCTTTTGCGACTTGTCCATCCATACGATAGGCCAGTGCTTTCCTTTGGCATTAAAGTCGAAAACAACGGTATTAAAGTCGTGAGACAGCTTGTTATAGTCGATGATCTCAAAATGCGATGGCATGTCCGGCATTTGGTCAACGCGGGGAATAGAAGTTTGTTTAACCTGCGCCTGCAGGCTGTAGGCACATACGAATAATAAAGAGGCTTTTAATAAACTGTTCATTTTTTGATAGATGATATTTTATACTAAATTAGATGCTGCTTCCTCCATTACCTTTTCAGGCTCCACAGTATCAGGTTCGGTCGCGATCCTGTTGCCGTGGGCAATGATATTCTTGCTGATGAATATAGAGCATAATTGCAGTATGGCAATGATGGCCACCGCATACTGGAGCGCAAAGTCTTCGGATACAAAGTAAAACAGCATAAGGAACGTTCCCGCACCCAATAGCCTGCCAAGATACAACCCGGCTTCGTGGTTAAGTATATACGCAAACTCACCGCGCCTTTCGATCTTCGATACAATGTCGATAACGCGCAATTGTATAGGATAGTAGGCAAGGTCCATGAGTGGCTTTGCCATAAGTAATAATAGCAGGAACACGATAACACCCGTTTCATTGAACAGGATCCCATTGGCGCAGGCGCCTATCGCAAAAAGCACCAGTCCCACCGTAAAGGTCTTTATCCTGTCGGATGGTTTCGAGAAACGCCCTACAAAATAAATGATGATCGCCGCCAATACCGCCCCGATAGATTGAGCGTTGCCCAATGCTCCTTCCTCGCCCAGTATCTTAAAGATGAGCATGGCGGGAGCAGTTACTAAAAAGCCCTGTGCCAATCCTTTGAAGGAAGCAAGCGAAAGCAATTTGTACCACAGTGGGTGGAATTTGAAGAAGATATATTTTTTTTGTACAGGATTCTCAAACCTGCCCCTGAAGCATACCGCCGAAGCACAGATGGTTATCACGAACACAATGCAGGTAATTATCACATAAGCATCGTGCTTGCCCTCCGCGCCGCTTTTCGACTGGATAAACCAACCGATAGCTACGGGGATAATGATGGCGATAAGGGTATAAAAAAACGTCTCAAGGCCGTAGTAATAATTACGGTTGTCGTCATTGGTGGTATATATGGCCAAGTAGTCGCGGTTGGCCCAGTAGAGTCCGAAGGACAGCCCCATGGTAATACCGGCAACTCCTATACCTTCAATAGTTAGTGTGGTAAGTGACATCATAATGATCATCGAAACACCGCTCATCATCATGCCGATGGAGTACAGCAACCTGATGCTCACGTACCTTAAAAGAAATCCATTGATAAGGAACGTAAGAGGGATACCCGTATAAATAGCCAACTGGTAAGTGACCACCATGGATGTATCATCGGAGTTCCGCATGATATAGGCCGCCACGAATATGTCGATCACCGGTTGTACCAATGCGTAAACCAAATTGGTAAGGACCAGTATCTTAAAGTTATGCGACTGGCTTTTAAAATGGTCGACCTCTGTAATTAGTTTTTTCAGCATCAGTCGTATTTTAAAAGTGAAAGTATGTCCTGAATAGAAAATTCCGCCGCGCAAACAAACTCGTCTGCCGCGCCGTAATAAACCGTCACCGTATTACCGTCCGGTCCCACGATGTGCCCGTTGGTAAACACTACATGCCCGAAAAAGCCTTTCAACTCATAGTCCTCCAGCGGCCTCATAATAGGCTCTTCGGTACGGGCCAGCACTTCGGAAGGGTCGTTAAGGTCCAAAAGTACCGCCCCCAGGCAATACTGGTGCGCCTCGTTGGCGCCGTGGTATATTTCCAGCCAGCCTTTATCGGTTCTTATCGGGGCAGCGCCACCGCCTACCCGCTTGCTGTCCCAATGGCCTTTGCGGGTTTTCACAATACATTTGTGGCCGCCCCAGTGAATGCCGTCCGGCGATGAGGCGATCCATATATAGTTGCCGCCTATGTCAACACTGCTTGGGCGGTGTATGGCATAGTAAAGGCCGTTTATCTTCTCTTCAAAAATGGCGCAATCCTTATTGTGCGCCGGGAATATAAGCCCGTGTTTCTCAAAGTTCTTCCAGTCTTTGGTAGTGCGCAGGCCAACGCCTACGCCATTTGGCGAAACAGAAGTAAATGTGAGGTAATATGTGCCGTCAATTTCGGCAACGCGGCAATCCTCAATGCCAAATGTCTCCATGATGCCTTCCCCTACAAGCGCGGGGTAGCCATCCGGTTCATAAAAATTAATACCGTCATCACTGCACATCAGGCGCAGGTGCGACAGGGTGGTAAGGTAATCCTCGCCTTTGTAGTTAATAACCCTCGCGTCATCAGCAATGAGGTCGGGATCATTGGTATTTATCTCCTTGATCTCTATGCTCCCGTTATCGGTCAGAATAGGGAAGGAGATCACGTTATCGGCCTGTTTGGGCCTTTCTGCCACGCGCACTATAAGCCATGTTTTTCCTTCAAAGGTAAATACGCCGGGGTTAAGCAGGCAGGTAATTTCGAGCCCGTCCCTGCTTGGGGCAAGGTCGGCCGGAGATAGTAATGGGTTTTGTGGAAAGCGTTTTGCCAGATCTTTCATTTGCATTGGTAATGTGATCAGGTTAGCCCGGTCTGATTACGAACAGTCCCGGGCACTAACCCAAACACGTATTTTAATAAGTTTTAGTATCCCGGATTTTGTGTAAGCGTACCCGCCGAAGCATCTCGCTCTTTTTGTGGTATAGGATAGAGGTAATGCTTATCCTGAAAGTTTTTTCCGTGTGCTATAAGTACTTGTTTTGCAATGCCCCAACGCTTCAGATCAAGCATCCTTTGGTTCTCAAAGCCCAGTTCCACCCTTCTTTCGTGGATAAGCCAATTTTTTATGGTCGCGGCATCTCCGGATGCAGGTCTGTCCGGCAGTGTACCCGCAGGTGCAAAATCCCCGGCAGCAGTTACAGTAGTCCTTGCTCGTTCCCTTACCTGGTTGATGATCGCAATTGCACCGGTAAGGTCATTATTGTTAAGCAGTGCTTCGGCTTTCCAAAGCAATGCGTCGGCATAGCGTATGTATACTTTATTGTTTGGAGCGTCGTCGTTGCCTTTGTTAGCACCATTAAGGCTTCCAAGCATTTTGTTTACATTTTGGGCGCTCACATTCACGGTTAACAGCAACCTTGGGTCATTTTCTTCAAAAGTGTTCAGGAAGTCGGTACTTGGTGCAAAAAAGCCCCAGCCCAGGGGCGCACAAATACCATTACCACGCCTTGGAGTAGCATTCGTCTGATGGTCATACGAGAATATAACTTCAGAATCATTATATTCGGCAGTAAAGTTTTGGAAATAATTGTCGTTCAAGGCATAACCAAGACCCGGTAGCTGATCTACCAATCCCGGTACAGCCGACCAGTTTTCGGTATACAGCTCTGATTTTGCCAGCAACGCGATGGCAGCTCCTTTTGGTACACGCCATTTTTCGGTTTCAGAAGAATATTTGCTGTTAGGAAGCAACCCAGCCGAAAGTACAAGGTCAGCTTTTATCTGTTCCCATACCTGTTCTTTCGGTACCCGCACAGCAACCTCAAACGCCTCCTCAAAAGTTTTAACCGGAGATAGTATCAGGGCCACATCTCCAAAATTAGTTACCAGTGAAAAGTAATAGTAGGACCTTAAAAAATAGGCTTCGCCTAATAACTGGTTTTTCCTTTCTGTAGTTATTCCGGTTATTGCCTCAATATCCGGCTTTACGAGGTGTTCAATGGCTATGTTCAGCCTCTTTATGGCCTCATAGTTATATTTCCATAATCCGTTTGGCCCACCGTTTTCTGAAGTGAATGTAAAATTATTAATGTCATCCATCCATGGCTGGTCGCCATCAGGACTCCATTTCTTTTCCATGTCATCAGATGCAATGTCCTGTAACACATAATCATTTTGAAATACTAATCCATTGGTCCAGTCCCAGTTACCAAGTATATTTAGCCTATTGGACAGTAGGTCGTATGATGAGCGCACTGTATTCTCTATACCTGTCAGTGTCGGAGTAGTATCGGCTTGGTCGATAGGCATAACGCCTACGGGTGTCTGGTCAAGTTCATCCTCACAGCCTGCAATACTTATAGCACCTATAAGCAATCCAATTTTTATATAATTTTTCATACTCAATTTTTTAAAGTTTAATTTTCGCTCCGAAAATAATTGCAGATGTTTGCGGGTAGGTTCCCATGTCTATGAGCGAGGTCGATTCGGGATCAAGGCCATCATACTTTGTGAACGTAAGCAGATTTTGTCCCGAAGCATAGATCCTCAGGCTGTTTATACCCGGCAGCGAATTGTTGAAGGTATAGCCGATCTCAATGTTTTTAAGTCTCAGGTACGATGCATCTTCAACAAACCTGCTTGAGACCCTTTCACTTCCGTTAGGATTACGGGTAAGGCGAGGCATCGAATTGCTTGTGCCCTCACCCGTCCAACTATTCAGTACAGCGGTGGTTGAGTTGAACGGACGGCTGTCAAAGTCGAGTATCTTTTTAAGGTCATTGTAGCGGTCCACATCATTTACTCCCTGAAACAGGAATGAAATGTCAAAATTCCTGTATGAAGCATTGAAGTTTATACCATAGGTTACTTTCGGGATCGGGTTGCCTATAAATTTCCTGTCATCAGCATTGATCTGCCCGTCGCCGTTCGTGTCCCTAAACTTCATATCGCCCGGCTGCGCGCCGTTCGCATCAGCATACAAGTACGAATCAACTTCAGCCTGATTTTGGTAAATACCGACAAATTCATATCCATAGTAGGAGCTAATAGCTTGACCTACGGATGTCCGTGTGTGCGAGTAGCCATCATCAATAGTAGGAACCCTTTCGTAAAGCTTTGTAACTTCATTATCCAGGGTAGCCATGTTAGCGCTTATACCATATTTGAACTCATTATCGTTGTTCCTATAGCTAAGTGCGAATTCTAACCCTTTGTTGACTACCGATCCCGCATTTATATACGTCCTGTCAATTTGTCCAACTGCAAGAGCCGGAAGATCAAAAGAAAGCAGGATGTCATCGGTCTGCTTGTGGAAGTAGTCTGCAGAGAATGAAAGTTTATCATTTAGGAAGGATAGGTCAATACCAAAATTTGTTTGTGTAGTTGATTCCCATTTGATATCATCATTTCCAAAACGGTTAATGGTAACACCATTTTCATTCATCCCTACAAATGTCTGATAAGCATTGTTTGGTATTTCCTGATTACCAGCCTTACCCCAGCTTGCCCTGACCTTCATATAGGAAAGCCATGACGAATCTTTCATGAAATCTTCGTTAGTAACAACCCAGTTAGCGCCTACAGATGGGAAGTATCCCCATTTATTATTAGGACCAAATCGCGAAGACCCGTCTGCCCTAACCGTTCCTGTAACATTGTATCTATCTTTATAACCGTAAGTGGCCGAGGCAAAATAGGACATTAATGACCAACTTGTAGCAGAGCCTGAATTGTGAGGGTAGGGGTTTGTTGTACTTCCATAATCAAGGTACCTGTAAGGATCGCTGTAAATATCATAGTTCTGACGGCTTCCGCCTATTCCAGCCTGGTTGTTCTTTATAAATTCCGAACCAACCAAAAGGTTAATATTGTGAGTGTTATTAAATGTTTTTACATAGTTAAGCGTGTTAGACCATGTAAAAGTAATGTCTTGCCCTCTGTCTTCATTAAGTCCATTAGGCCTGTTGTTCCTTCCCAGTCCATAGTACATATCGTCAGGATTACTAATGTTCGGGTCACCATAATTCTCTGCAAATATTTTATTGTGGGAAAATCTTATGTCCGCACCAAGATTACTTCTTAGCTTTAACGATTTGTCACCCAAAAAAGCATATTCTGCAAACACATTTCCAAAAGTCTGGTACATGTTTCTCTTGTCGTCGGTAAAATGTACAATTGCCAATGGGTTGGAGCTATATTCATAGTCCTGGCTCCATCCTGTATTAGGGCCTGTGTAGAACGGAAGGTCGGTATAAGGGTCCCTTGCAGACCACGTTGGGTCATTGTGGTCTTTGTAAACTCCAAGTACCGATGGACGAATAAGGGCATGCCTGATAACCCCCGGTGCATCGCCGCTGGATGACAGCTTGTCCTGCGACCAATAACTGTTTTGCACATTTGCACCGGCGGTAAAGCGGTCGGTAAGCTGTGCATTCACATTGGTCCTGAAATTCACGCGTTTGTAACTGTCATTACTTTCGGTTATAATACCGTCAATTCCGTAATACCCTCCAGATATAAGGTACTGCACTTTATCTGTAGCGCCGCTAAGCGATAATTGCACATTGTTTGATATTCCGGTAGTAAATAACTCGTCGAGCCAGTTAGTATCGGCAAGGTCTGTCCTTAGCCTCCTGTCGCGGGCATAAGGGCTCTCTGCATCTGCAGCATTACCGGCTGTACCGTGCCATTGCCTGTCTTTTACGGTAAGGTACTGGTCGGCATTAAGCATATCGGGCATGTTGGTAGCATAGTGCATACCTGTAAAGATATCCACATCCAGGGTCGACTTACCTTCAACACCTTGCTTTGTAGTGATAAGCACAACGCCACCGGCAGCACGCGACCCATAGATCGCACCCGACGCAGCATCTTTCAAAACGGTCAAATTCTTTACATCGTTCATGTTTAAGAACGATATATCACGTGTAGGTACACCGTCTACAACATAGAGCACATCGTTATTGCCCAGAGTCCCTTCACCGCGAATGCGTAATTTAATGCCGTCGCCGGGAGCACCGGTATTAGCCGCCACGAATACACCGGCAACCTGTCCTTGCAGGGCCTGGGCCACATCAGGTATCCTGGTGCGTTCCATTTGCTGTACGTTCACTTGCGCCACAGCGCCCGAAATTGAGCTTTTTCTTTGGCCGGTATAGCCTGTTACTACTATTTCATCAAGCTGCTGGGTGTCTTCTGCTAAAATAACATTGATAGTTCCCGAGCCGTTGTTAGGTATTTCCTGTGTCGAATAGCCTATAAAGCTAAAAACAAGTACATCATTAGGGCCTGCATTAATGGTATAGTTTCCGTCAAAATCGGTGGTCGTACCTGTGGTCGTGCCTTTGATGATAACACTCACCGATGGCAGCGGGCCGTTAACATCGGTTACGGTACCCGAAACGGTCTGGGCGAACAATGTCCCGCCCGATAACATTGCCCACACAAGGAGCAACTGGTAAATAATTTTCCTGCTCATATTCTTAATGTTGTTTTGTTAAGGTTTGGATAATTTTTTTTCATGTTGTTGATCGTTGATGGTTTTAATTTGGATAGGTTTAAAAATTTGGGTTACGAAAACGTTGTAAATTTAATTAGCGCATAAAAAAACAGTGTACACTATTTCTTCAAAAGTGTACACTGTATGTAAATACCTGATTTTCAAAATTATTTTAACGTCGCTTTTTTGACGCTGAATTGCAGTTGGTAGTTCTTTGGTGTGGTGCCATATAGCTTTTTGAACTCCCTGTAGAAGTAGGAACGGTTGTTAAAACCCGATCTGTAGCATACTTCCGATACCGTGAGCACATTTTTACGCAACAGTTCGGCGGCATGTTTTAACCTGATGGTACGGATCAGGTCACCTGGTGAGAGGTTGAAAAACTCCTTCGTTTTCCTGTACAGCTGGGAGTTGCTAATGCCCATCGCTTTTTCTATGAAAGCACTGTCCAGGCTTTCGCTGTCGATGTTTTTGCGGATGATGTCTATGGCCAATTTAATAAAAACCTTCTCTTCATTGTCCAGAGGCATTTCGCTCAGGCTTTCTACAAGTGTATCCTGTGCAAAATGTTTCAGGATAAGTTCCTTTTCCTCCAGCAGCTTTTGCACCCGTACCATCAGGTGGTCGGGGTAAAACGGTTTCGGTATGTAGGAGTTGGCGCCGCTTTCCAGTCCCTCGATCCTGTGCTCTACCGAGCTTTTTGCGGTAAGCATTATAAATGGTATATGGCAGGTGCGCACATCGGTCTTAATGGTGCGGCACAGCTCCACACCGTCCATTCCCGGCATCATCACATCGCTGATGATCAGGTCGGGGAGGTCTTTTTCTATTAACGCCAATGCCTCAATGCCATTCAGTGCAAAGATTAAACTGTATTTTTCTCCCAGCAGATCCTTCAGGTAGGTATGTATTTCCTTTTCATCCTCTACAATGAGCAGTTTCTTTCGGCTATCCTCTGCTTTATCGATAAACGAAAGCTTTTCATGTACCGTTTCCTGTGTCTGGGCGGGTTCTTCCAAAATGTCCTTCAGGTGCCTCGAGATAAGGCCTGATGTACCGCTGTTGTCAATTTCCTTTTCTGTAAAGGCTGTTTTGCTACATGGTATCATTATGGTAAAGATGGTTGCCTCATCGGGCACGCTCGATACAAGTATTTCGCCCCGCAATACCGTTACCAGCCTTTTTACATATGCAAGCCCAATGCCTGTTCGGAACATCTCGGTATCCGAAACCTGGTTGGGATCTGATAAAAAGAAACGGTCGAATAGCGATTCCAGCTTTTCTTTCGGTATGCCTTTGCCGGTATTGGTAACGGTTATTTTTAGCGCTTCGCCCTTGCCATGGTCGATCTCGCAGGCAAAGCTTATTTTTCCGTCATCAGGAGTATATTTAAAAGCATTCGAAAGGAGGTTAAAGAGTATCTTCTCTATCTTTTCCTTATCGAACCAGCCCTCCAGTGAGTTAGGTATCTGCAATTGGTAATGGATGCTCTTGTCAATGGCCCAGTCGTCAAACAGTTCGGCTATCTGCTCCAGTATGCTTACCATGTCAAAATGCCTTACGCGAACTTCTAAATGGTCATGCTCTGCCTTTCGGAACTCCAATAGCTGTTGCGTAAGGAACGACAGCCGTGAGGCATTGCGCTGTATCATTTTTATGAACTTGCGGCTGCGGTCGTCCAGGTTGCCGGCCT
The DNA here is from genome assembly GCF_052437795.1 of Flavobacterium sp. Taxonomy (GTDB): domain Bacteria; phylum Bacteroidota; class Bacteroidia; order Flavobacteriales; family Flavobacteriaceae; genus Flavobacterium. The sequence continues at coordinate 149,797 of NZ_JBQVPA010000005.1, read as the reverse complement.
CGTTAAGCTTTTGCACCGGCCCGGCAATTAGTGTTAGCGGCGTAAGGAACTCGTGGGCAATATTGGTAAAGAACGTCAGCCTGTTCTCGTGCAACTCTTCTTCCCTTTGCCTGAAAAGGATATTCTGGGTAAGCGACTGCCTCTTTAAATAATAGCTCCGTACAAATAGTACGAACCCAATGCCCAATACCGTATATAGTACCAGCGCCAGGTTCGACTGCCACCAAACCGGCTTTATCTTAATGTCGGCGGTATGAACAGGATCTGTCCACACGCCATCGCTGTTGCTCCACTTCATGTACAGCGAATAATTGCCGGGCGGCACATTGGTGAACGAAATGATCTTACGGTTGTCTATAGTATTCCAGCTTTTATCAAAGCCTTTTAGCTGGTAGGCATAGCGGCATTTTTCGTTATTGGTGAAGGTGAGTGCGGTAAGGTAAATGTCAAAAAAGTTCTGGTTGTGCTTAAGGGTTATGGCCGGGGCATTATCAGAGTCCGGCGATACCAGCAACCCCTGGAAGAACGGAACAGTCTGGTTGTGTCCGCTTACCCTGTCGATGAATAGGTCAGGCAGAACGGCCGATTCCTTAATGCTCTGCGGCAAAAAGTAGTTGAACCCCTTAATACCTCCCATGTATACATGCCCTGTTTGCGGATCGCGATAAAAGGCTCCATCGGCGAACTCGTTGTTTTGCAGCCCGTCGCTTTTAATATAATTGGTAAACTTATCCTGTTTGGTATTAAAGTCAGAGAGGCCAAAGTTGGTGCTCACCCACAGCCCGGAGCCATTGTAAGGCACAATGCCGTGAATGGTATTATTTGGCAAGCCGTCATTAACAGTATAGTGTTTAAATGATGCCTGGCCATCGATCCCAAGGCTTTGCAGCGTATTAAGGCCATAGCTTGTACCTATCCATAATTTTCCTTTGCCGTCAAGGCCAAGGCACAATATGTCATTGTTGGAAAGGCTTGTGCCGTCACCGGGCTTGTTCTTAAAAGTCAGGAACTTTTCGGTTCGGGTATCAAAAAGGCTCAGCCCGCCAAGCCGCGTGCCTATCCATAATTCGCTATCGCTTTTCGGAACGATCGAAAATATGATATTGCTGTTCAGGGCATTCCGGCTGTCGCTTTTGGCGGTAAATATTTTAAATCCTGTAATTTTAAGCCCTCTTCCATTTCTTACGATATTCAGCCTGATCATACCGTAGCCATTGGTGCCGAGCCAGATGTTATTTTTCCCATCCTGGTAAATGGCATATACCGACTTGAAATTATCGCACTTGCCGCTTCCCTCTATCTCTTTCCACGATACGGGGCGGGACGTGTTGCCGTCATACACGCCTATCCCGGCATCATCGCTACCAATAAAGATCAGGTTATCGTGGCCTTTGCACAGGGCATACACGGCGTTGTCCAGCGGGCTGTTGGCCTCGTTGAAATTTTTATACTGCAATGGGGCTGGGGAGTCGCCATAAAGTCCGGAAGTTATATGGAACAGGCCTTTGCCTTTGGTGCCTATCCAAAGCGAATTGTCATCGTCTTTAAGGAACGAGCGTACTATAGCGCCATCCATTTCTGGGACCTGAGTTTTAGAAACGGTCTTAAACAGCCTTTCCTGGGGTGACGCCTTTAGTATGCCATCGCCGTCTGTGCCTATCCAAACAGTGTTCTCGCTACCTTTAATGATGGAGGTCACTTTATATTTCGACAGGAATTTCAGCCATGGCTTTTCTGTCATTTGTCCCGAATGATCAACTGCCCAATAGCCATCCTTGCTAAAAAAGATCAGGTCATTTTGCGTTATGGCCGTAATGTTCTCTACATGGCCGGCAATTGGCATATCTTTTTTCAGGTCTGCCGATGTTACGATCGCCTCGCCATTCGACCCAACAGTAACAATGCTTTCATTTGGCATTACATCAAATGTCCTTACATCGTCATAAGTTTTGGTTACTGTCGCCGTGAAGGGCTTTCCGTCAGAAATTAACGCATCAAAAATATAAAGCCTGCTGCCTTCGGTAAGGGCGAGCATTTTGCTGCCGCTGAAACCGAATCGGCGGATGCTATCATTGTCAGGTACAGGTGTTTTAAGAAGCTGGAATCCTTTTCCGTCAAAATAGCCAATACCCCAGCCCTTGACCGCGCAAAAAACCTGCTTGTCGCTGTTGATGGCAAGGTTAAATTGAGATTCCGACAATGGTGAAGTGGTATCGGATGAGAAGAAGTAGTGCTGGAATTTATCCGTTGCCTTATCATACCGGTTTATACCGTGCATGGTAAGTACCCAAATATACCCTTCTTTATCTTCCAGTACTTTCAGGACAACCTGGTTGCTAAGCGAATTTTCATTGCTCGGTTCCGGCCTGAAGATCTTAAAACTGCTGCCGTCATAACGGTTCAGGCCGTCCCAGGTACCGATCCATATAAGGTTTTGCGAGTCCTGAAAAATACAGTTTACCGAACTGTTAGACAAACCCGCTGAGTTATCAAGCTCATCCAGTGTATATTTCTGTCCGGTGGCTTCAGACCGAAAGGCTGCAGTGTTTTGCGCTGTTAGTGTTTTAGCTTCGGGCGCGGCTTTATCCGTACAGGAAATAACGGCGATCATAAAAAGCAGAGTACACATCAAACGTAACAGCGTAAGATGATACCTGCCGTGGCATGAAGTTGTTTTATAAATGATATGATACATATAGTGGATGGGCCTTACGAATTTAAAAATAGGTAATATTTATGTATATATTAATTATTATGGTAAAAAGTTATATTTCCCGTATACACTCAAATGATCAACACTCCACATAAAAGCGAAAAGCTGCCACAGATCTCTCCGTGACAGCCTCCCCAGTTAACAGAAACAAACGATCTATCTTTATTTCCAGCCGCCGCCAAGTGCCCTGTAGAGCTTTACTTCGGCGGCCAGCTGGTTTCGTTTTACAGCAGCAAGGTCCAGCTCGCTTTGTAATACGTTGCTTTGTGAGGTTATTACTTCAAGGTAGGTGGCAAGTCCGCTGGCAAACAGCTTATCGGCATTGCTCACGGCTTTTTGCAGGTTGGCTACCCTTTGTCCGGCAAGATCCACTTCTTCCTTCAATTTTTCTATTTCAGCCAATGCATCCGATACTTCACCCACTGCTATCAGCACCTGTTGGCGGAAGCCGATCACGGACTTTTCACGTTCGGTTTTGGCGATCTCATACTGGGTTTTCAACTTTCTCCCCTGCAGTAGTGGCTGTGCAATGCTCCCTGTTACCAAACCGAACAGCGACGACGGCATGTTGAACCAGTTGTCTGATCTAAAGGAGTTCAGTCCTCCGTTGGCCGTAATGTTCAGTGCCGGGTACATAAACGCTTTGGCTATACCCACACGGGCATTGGCAGCGGCCAGTTCATGCTCCTGTGCCTTTACATCGGGCCTGCGGCTCAGTATAGAGGCAGGTACTCCCGTTGGCAGGTCGCTGTGCAGATCGGTATTGGCAAGAGTCCCCGACCTTTCTATCGCTCCCGGTACAGTGCCGGTGAGCAAGCTCAGCGCATTTTCCTGAAGCAATATTTCCTTCTCCAGCTGCGGAACGATCTGGGCGGCACGCAGCCTTTGCGCTTCAGCCTGCTCTACCGCCAGGTGGGTCACCTGCCCGGCATCGAACTGGCGGGTGACCATGTTCACGGTATTCTCGCCCAGGGCCCGGTTTTTCAGTGCAACTTCCAGTTGGGCATCCAGCATCAGCAGGTTGTAATAGCCCTGCGCGGCACTGGCTACAAGGTTGGCCTGCACCAGTTTTTTCGCTTCTTCGGTTTTAAGATAGTTGGCAAGCGCTTCTTTTTTGCGGCTGCTGATCTTCCCCCAAATGTCGGCTTCCCAGGAAAGTGACAGCCCGGCATTATAGTCCTCGATATGGCTGGTTTTTAAAAAGTTGTTGAGGCTCAATCCGTTCAGGCTGTTCTCGCTGGGTATATTGCTGCTGGCCGATACATACGCATTAAGCTGTGGCACCTGTCCCCATCTGCTTTGGCGCAGCATTTGCCGCGATGCCTCAATGCTCTTCACGGCTATCTGCAGGTCAAGGTTGCCTTTGATGGTTTTTCCTATCAGTTCCTGCAGTTGCGGGTCGGTAAAAAAGGCATCCCATTTCAGGTCGGCAATAGTTGTAGTATCAGTTGCGAACGCATTGCGGTATGCTTCCGGAAGTTCCTGCTGCGGTAAAGGTGTGTCTTTCGAGACTTTACAGCCTATAAGGATTAGCAGAAGGAATATATAACTAAATGTTCTCATTGTTTTATTTTATAAGTTCAGTTTCAAGGGCAGGCTGGGGTTCTTCTACTTTTCGTGAAACCTTTTCCTGAAGGTACTGGAATACGATGAATAATACCGGAATAACGAAAAGGCCAAGGACTACGCCCGATATCATACCTCCCGCGGCACCAATACTAATGGAGTGGTTACCCTGAGCAGACGGCCCCGTCGCGCCCATCATCGGGATAAGCCCTACGATAAAGGCAAGCGATGTCATGATGATCGGCCTTAGCCTTAATTTGGCAGCCTCGAGGGCAGAAGAGAGCAGTGACTTGCCTGCCCGCCTTCGCTGTACGGCGAACTCTACGATAAGGATGGCATTTTTCGCCAAAAGGCCAATAAGCATTACCAGTGCTACCTGTACGTAAATGTTGTTCGAAATGCCTGTCATGCCAATAGCGGCGAACACCCCGAAAATGCCCGTAGGTATCGAAAGGATCACGGCCATAGGCAGGATGTAGCTTTCATATTGTGCAGCCAGCAGGAAGTACACAAAGATGAGGCTCAACCCGAAGATGACTGCTGACTGTCCGCCAGAAGATATTTCTTCCCTTGTCATTCCGGAGAATTCGTACGAATATCCCTCCGGCAGTGACTGTGCGGCAACTTCCTCAACGGCCCGTATCGCGTCGCCCGAGCTGTAGCCCGGCTTTTGTATGGCATTTATCCCCATCGAGTTGAATAGGTTGTAGCGCGAGGCATTCTCGGGTCCGTATACCCTTGCCAGTTTTACCAGCGTGTTTATCGGCACCATCTCCCCATTTTTATTCTTCACGAATACGGCGTCCAACGATTCCGGTGTAGCACGGGTGCCTTTATCGGCCTGCACCATTACCCGGTAGTATTTACCGAAGCGGTTAAAGTCGCTCACCTGCGCGCTGCCGTAATACGCCTGTACTGTCTGCATGAGGTCTTTTACGCTTACGCCAAGCTGTTCTGCCTTAACATCGTCCACTTCCATTTCGAACTGCGGGTAGTCGGCACGGAAAGATGTAAAGGCTACTGCTATCTCAGGGCGCTTCATAAGGTCGCCAATGAACTTGTTGCCGACTTCACTGAATTTGCCCAATGACCCGCCGGTACGGTCCTGCAACACAAAGTCAAGGCCATCTACATTACTGAATCCCGGCACGGTAGGGAAGGTGAACACAAAGAAGTTAGCTCCCTTTACTGCCGAAAGCCGCTGCCTCGCATCATTCATAATGGCGTTAATGTCTTTTATTTCGCCACGTTCCTTCGATTCTTTCAACAATATAAATGCTACACCGAATGAAGGGCTGGACGATTGCGTAAGTATGTTAAATCCTGACAATCCCATCAGCGTACGCTTGGCGGCCATTGGTTCCAATGCCTTTTCGGCTTCCTGCATGGCGGCAGTGGTACGGTCGAGCGAGCTGCCCGCAGGCATTGACAGTGATATAGCAATGAAGCCCTGGTCCTCACTTGGTATAAATCCTGATGGGGTACGGCGTACCATCCATACGGTAAGTACGATCAATCCTGTAAGGCTGGCCAGTGTTGCCCAGCGGTAACGTACTAAAAAACGCAGGCTTCCCACATAACGGTTGGTCAGCTTGTCGAAATTAGCATTGAAGCCGGCAAAGAAACGCTGTTTAAAAGTAGGAGCTTTATAAGGTTGCCCTTCACTGTTATTCGCCGGATGCGGGTTATGCTGTTTCAGGAACAGGGCAGCAAGGGCAGGGCTGAGTGTAAGCGCATTTACTGCCGATATGATGATGGCTATGGCCAGAGTAAAGGCGAACTGCCTGTAGAACACCCCTGTAGATCCTTCCATGAAACCTACCGGAAGGAATACGGCTGACATTACCAACGTGATCGAAATGATCGCTCCTGTTATTTCGCTCATGGCCGATGTGGTAGCCGCTTTGGGCGAAAGGTGCTTGTGCTCCATTTTGGCATGGACGGCCTCGACGACGACTATGGCATCATCCACTACGATACCAATAGCCAGTACTAATGCAAATAGTGTAAGCAGGTTGATAGAGAACCCGAATATCGACATGAAGAAGAACGTACCCAGTAATGCCACCGGCACCGCAATGGCCGGGATAAGCGTTGACCGGAGATCCTGAAGGAATAGGTATACCACGATGAATACAAGTATAAAGGCTTCAATAAGTGTAGAACGTACCTGCGCTATTGAGGCATCGAGCATCGTTTTGGTGTTATAAAGTATCAGGTGCTTTACATCCTTCGGGAATTTTTGCGAAGCCTTTTCCATCAGCTCGTCAATGGCGATCTGTATCTCGTTGGCATTAGAACCGGGCAGCTGCATCACGGCAATGTTGATCCCCGGCTTGCCATTCACTCGGGTAAAGTTACCATAGGAATAGGCACCGAACTCGATCTTCGCTACATCTTTAAGGCGCAGCATAGTACCGTCCGGATTAGTGCGCACAATAATGTTCTCATAATCGCCGGGCTTGTTGAGCTTGCCTTTGTACTTGATCACATATTCAAATGACTGCGTACTGTTCTCCCCGAACTTACCCGGGGCGGCCTCGAGGTTCTTGTCCTGAATGGCTGCCATCACTTCGCGTGGCGTAATGGTGTACGATGCCATTTGCGATGGGTTGAGCCACACACGCATCGAGTAGTCTTTATTTCCACCGAAGATAATCGACTGACCCACGCCGGGGATCCTCTTGATCTCGGGGATGATATTTATCTGGGCATAGTTGGCAAGGAACGTCTGGTCGTATTTCGATTCGTTCTCGCTGAACATATCAACCACCATGATAAGGCTGTTCTGCTGCTTGGCCGTGGTAATGCCCGCCTGTATCACTTCGGCCGGAAGCTGGCTGGTAGCCTGTGCTACACGGTTCTGCACGTTTACGGCTGCCTGGTCGGGGTCGGTGCCCAGTTTAAAGAATACCGAGATCACAAGCGATCCGTCGTTACTGGCGGTAGAGGTCATGTAGCTCATGTTCTCGACACCGTTGATGGATTCTTCCAGCGATGGTGCTACCGAGCGAAGTACGGTCTCGGCATTGGCTCCGGGGTAGAGCGCCGTTACCTGGACGGCCGGCGGGGCGATGTCAGGGAACTGCCTTAGAGGCAGCGAGGCGAGCCCTATTGTCCCTAAAATAGCCAAAATAAGGGATATGACCGTAGCCAGGACCGGCCGGTCTATAAATTTCTTAAGCATGTTTGTTAAGTGTTAAGTTTTTGTACTGTAATTATTTAGCGGCAATTTCGGACTTGACCTTCTCCGGGGCGATGGTCACGCCATCCTGCAGCCCTTCGAAGCCTTTGTATACAATGCGGTCGCCGGCTTTCACACCCTCCTTTATGATGTAGTCGTTGCCTGATCTGCCTAATATGACTATAGGTGTCTTAGTTACTTTATTGGAAGCGTCAACGGTGTATACATATATTTTGTCCTGCAGCTCTACCGTGGCGGCCTGGGGTACCAAGATCGCATCGGCGTGGGGGAGGCCAAGCTTCACCTTACCTGTGTTGCCCGCACGGAGCAGTCCCTGCACGTTAGGGAAACTTGCCCTTAAGGTAATAGAACCTGTAGTTTTGTTGAATTGCCCGTCTATCATGTCGATCTTTCCTTTTTGTGCATACTCGGTATCGTCGGGAAGCATTAGCGACAGGGCCGGGAGGTGGGCCAGCTTGTCATTCAGCGTAGCACCCTCATTTTTATCGCGGAAAGCAATGAAGTCGGCCTCGCTTACCGAGAAGTAGGCATGCATTTCGGCATTGTCAGACAAAGTAGTCAGGGGTAGCGGATCTGCTGCCGAAACAAGGCTTCCCTGTTTTTTCGGAAGGCGTGTAATGTAGCCGCTCACCGGAGCCTTAACTGTTGTAAACTCAAGATTGATGCGTGCCGAAGCCACGGCGGCCTCTGCCTGTTTTTTGTTGCCCTCTGCAATCTTCAGCGCTGCCTTGGCTGATCTCAGCTGGTATTCAGAGATCACTTTGCCTTCAACCAATGGAGTAAGTTTTTCAACTTCCAGCTTCGCGTTAATGAGCGCGGCCTCGGCGGCATTCAGGCTACCTGAGGCATTATTATACGCCTCGCGGTAACGGTGGTCCTGTATTTTAAAAATAGCTTGTCCTGCCTTTACATAAGCGCCTTCGTCCACCAACACGCTTTGAAGGTAGCCGTCTACCTGCGGCCTGATCTCTACATCTGTGCGCCCTTCCAGCATTACAGGATATTCCTGCCAGGTAAAGGCATCGTGCTGCGTTATGCTATATACGGGTACAGGTGTGGCCTGTGCTGTTTGGGCGGGCTGTTCCTGCTTGCCTGAGCACGCGAAAAGCAACGCGATCACTGCAAGCGACAAAATCTGATTAACTGGTTTCATAATGATCTTAAATTATTTAATGGTGTTAACTTAATGTTCAAAAAAATTTAAATAAACGTGATAAAAGTATTTAACGGTGTTAAGTGAATGGTTTAAAAAATATGCCTTGTGCGGCATTCATATAATGGATTTAAATGGTTTAACAGTGTTAAGTAAAAGGTCAAAAAAAAGCTATGGGTCCAGGGTACGTGTAATGCCGGTTATTGCATCCTTAAGTATTTGTTTGTTCATGTCATCGCCCAGCCCCTGGCTTAACATGTTGATCGAGATCAGCCCGTGTATCACGGAGAAGAACGTAAAGTATTTTTGCATGATCACATCCTCATCCTCACTCTTCATAATTTTGCCTATCACTTCGGTGATCAGGTCATAAGGGTGGTCGCTTTCGGGTGTTGACTGAGTGCAGCAGGTCATTTGCACGCCATACATCAGCTGGTACATTTCTTTATTGGTATGGGCAAAATCCCAGTAGGCCATCCACATACACTCCAGTTGTTCTACCGGATCATCATATTTTTTCTTCGCCTCATCAAGGTCTTTAGACAACAGTTGGAATCCTTTACAGGTAAGTTCCTGTAATATGGCTTCCTTGCTGGAAAAGTATTCATATATTATCGGGGCGGTATATTCTATCTTATCGGCAATTTTACGCATGCTGAGCCCCTGCCATCCTTCCTGTTTTACGATCTGCCTTGCAGCTTTCAGGATATTGGCACGGGTTTGCTCTTTCTGACGTATAATGCGCTCTTTACTTCCCATGATCTGTAAGTGTTTAAATCACTTAACACCGTTAGGCAAATTTACGGCAATTAAATTTTACCATGCAAATTTTTTTGAAGTTTTTTTCCGGGTTGGTCTTTAGGGTGTTATAACTCCCATTTTTTCCATGAGGAACGTTGCGCTCTTATTACGGCATATCCCTTCTCGAAGGCGGTAGTCAAAAAACAGTTCATTGTCGACGATCTGGGATTCGAAGCAATGGTTGGAAAGCTTTCCGGGGTAAAGGTCTACTATATTGCACACTTCAATATCATGCGTAGCGATCGCGCCCACAGCATTGAGCGCTACCATTTTTTCTATGACCTTAATGCTTCCGGTTCGCTTGTCCTCAGAATTGGTGCCGCGCAATATCTCGTCCAGCAGCACGAATCCCGGCCCGGCTTCGAGTTTATCCATTATGAACCGCAGTCGTTTAACTTCGGCGAAAAAGTAAGATTCACTATCCGACAAAGAATCTGACAACCGCATGGATACCAATACCTGCATTGGGTGTACGCTGGCAGCAGCAGCACACACGGGTGCACCTGCACCTGCCAGCACCATGTTGATGCCCAGGCTACGCAGGAAGGTGCTCTTGCCTGACATGTTAGACCCTGTAAGTATCATGAAGCTTTGTGTCAGGTCTACATCATTGCTTACGCGGCCTTCTTCTTTTATGAGAGGGTGCGCAAGGCCGGTAAACTTTACGGAACGCTCCTCATTAAGTTCAGGGAAAAAATAACCCGGGTTATTATAAGAGAAATTTGCCAGGCTTGAAAGAGCTTCAAATTCTGCTACGGCATCGAGCCATTGTACTATGTCTTGAGCATTGCGTTTTTTCCATTCCATGAGCGCATAGAGCACGTGGAAGTGGAACAGGAATAGCCCGTTGAACACTATTGCCCCAAAGCCATTATAAATGCTGTCCAGCCTTGCGAAGAGCACGGCCAGTTTTGTAAAAGCGGTACTGGCTTTGTACTGGTTACCCATCAGTACTTCCTGGAGGGCTTTAAGTTTGGCCGATGTGAATATTGCGTTTTCCAGTTCCTTTATCGACTGTCCGTAACCTTTGGTAATAGTGTGAATTTCGGAAGTCTCGGCAGTTTCACTCTTAATGGGCTTTAAAAAGCTGAGGAGGAAGACCAGGTTGGCCCCGAAAATATACCCTGCGATATCGGTATAAATGCCGTTTCCGGTAACAAGGCGTGCAATAAGCGACAATGTTAGCAATACCGGCAAAGCGGTCGCGATCATCCTTTCGGCGATCGTAAACTTTACACCCTGCCTTTCGGACCAATTAATGAGCCGGTCGTACGCAGCCTCGCTGTCCTTGTTCATTTTACCTATGGCCATGAGCTCCTGTCGAAGCCCCGGCATCGTACCCAGTTCCCATACCGCTTCCTGGCGAAGCAGTATCTCATTTGGCGCCGCGGTTTTGGCAAGGAATCCGGCCAGCTTGCCTTCACCCTTAAAAGATGCCGTCCGGTTGAGGTTGTGGAAAAGCGATCTTTGTCCAAAAATGTCAAGATCGTGTGTATACGGGTGCGATGTATCGCAAAACTGTGAACCATCGTTAAATGGCAAATAGCGCACTGTCAAAAAGCGTATTTCATCAGTATTTATGTCCAAAATGGTACCCGCGCGTTTTTTTGCCTGAACCACTTTGCCATGATAATGCATCAGTATAAAAAATATGATGGAGCACGCAGCCATCCCAACCATCAGGTTCGTTATTTCATCTGTCCGGAAACAGCAGTAGGCCAATGCTATGAAAATAATGGCAACGGCAAATCGGGCAATGCTTATAGCATTGTAACGACGGGTTAGTGCAGCCAGTTCTGTTGTAAACGCTGCTTCACGCTCTTTATAAAATGAAAGGTTTTCCATGGAGGGCGAATATACGCATAAAAGATCCCGATGTTTATCGGGACAATCATTAATCTTCGTGGTATACCAGCAGCGGTACTTTGCTGTGGTAGGCCATTTTTTTGGTAAGGCTGCGATGGAACAGGCCTTCAAAGAACCCCCGCTTGTGGGTACGCATGACCAATAGATCAACGTGCTGGTTTTCTATAAAGTCGAGAAGTGTCTGCTCAATGTGGTCGCCTGCAATGTTGAAGAAATCGATGTTACGCCCGCGGTAGTATGCTTTCCATTCGTTGATCTTTTCTTCGAGGTCAGACGGGTCGTCAGGATTTTTAATGTAAATGCATTGCACGCGCGCGCCAAATTTATCTGCGATGTCCAGAGCGCGTTTTAGTGAGTCGTTATCCTTATCCTTATATTGGGTCGTGAATGCGATACTCTTAATAGGATGGTATTCTGCCTCGACAGGAATTCCCAATACCGGTACTTTTACATTCGCAATGACCGATGCCGTTACTGACCCAATGAATGTTTCCTTTAATCCACTCGCGCCTTTGGTCCCCATCACCACCATGTCGATCTCCTCTTCGGAGCAAACCTTGTTGATGTTATAAACCAGGTCACCATACAAAAGTATATTCCGCATCTGTACGTGGCCAAGGTTCCGGCTTTCGGCGATACTGTGCAGTTTTGGCAGTTCGTCCCTGAAGCTCTCGAACTGGTTCATTTCGACAATGTCAAAGATCTCCGCAGTCGTTTCGGGCATTGATGGGGTTTCTACAATAGGCAGGTCGTATACATGGAGTATCACCAACTGGGCATTGAAGGAATCGGCGAACCGCAGTGCATAAATGAAGGCAGTATTGGCAGCTTCGGAAAAATCGGTGGGGAAGAGTATCTGTTTCATGGCTGATAAGGATTCAGATTTAGCCTAAAGATATAAAGATCGATGGTGTTTTCCTACTTTTAGGTTAGTCTTAACAAAGATTTTAAGTCATCAGCCGCGATCGCACTGTTAGTAGCAACTGGTTTTGTAACTGCCACTGAAACTGCGATGGATCGGCTATCTTTGCAAAAACAACAAAGAATGATCCCACAGGATACCATAGTAGCGCTGGCAACTCCCTCGGGTGCGGGTGCCATAGCCGTGATACGTATTTCGGGCAGCGATGCCATAACGATAGCTGCAAAAGTGTTCGCATCGGTTTCGGGCAAAGACATTACCAAACAAAAAACGCACACGCTGCACCTGGGCCACATCATTGACGGCGATAAAATATACGATCAGGTCCTGTTATCCCTGTTTAAAGGTACGAACTCCTATACCGGTGAAAACACCGTGGAGATCTCCTGTCACGGATCGGTCTATATACAGCAGCAGATCATACAGCTTTTATTACGGAAGGGATGCCGCATGGCCGGTGCGGGTGAATTTACCCTGCGCGCCTTCCTGAACGGCAAGCTGGACCTGAGCCAGGCCGAAGCTGTAGCCGATCTTGTAGCATCAGACAATGAAGCTTCGCACCAGATCGCCATGCAGCAGATGCGCGGTGGCTTTAGCAATGAGATCGCCCGCCTGCGTGAGGAGTTACTCAATTTTGCCTCGCTGATAGAACTGGAACTAGACTTCTCGGAAGAGGATGTAGAGTTCGCAGACCGTACGCAATTCCATGAACTGCTGAACCGAATTGAGTTTGTGCTGAAAAGGCTGATCGATTCGTTCGCGGTGGGGAATGTAATTAAGAATGGTATCCCCGTTGCCATTGTGGGTGAGCCGAACGTAGGCAAAAGTACGCTGCTGAATGCCCTGTTGAACGAGGAACGCGCTATAGTGAGCGACATTGCAGGTACCACCCGCGACACGATCGAGGACGAATTGGTGATCAACGGCATTGGCTTCAGGTTCATAGATACGGCGGGGATACGCGAAACGGAGGATGTGGTGGAGAGCATCGGCATCAAAAAGACGTTCGAGAAGATGGAGCAGGCGCAGGTCGTTATCTATTTAAGCCCTCTAACCCCCAATGGGGGAATGGATGACGTGAAAGTTGAAGTCGAAAAGATAAAAAACCAATATCCCCATAAAACGCTCATTGTAATAGCAAATAAAAAAGATCTGTACACACAGGAACAGATCGATGCTATTGAACCTGAAATTCCGGGACTAATGTTTATCTCAGCTAAAGAAAATACAGGTATTGAGGAACTAAAGGAAAAACTCCTCTCATTTGTAAATACCGGCGCGCTTCGCAATAACGAAACCATTGTGACCAATACACGCCATTATGACTCCCTGCTAAAAGCTCTGGAAGAAATACAAAAGGTGCAATGGGGGCTTCGCTCGGGCCTGCCTGCCGACCTGATGGCCATCGACATCCGCCAGGCGCTGTATTATTTTGGGGAGATAACAGGCCAGGTTACTAATGATGAGTTGTTAGGGAATATTTTTGCGAATTTCTGTATAGGAAAGTAATTTACTGCAAGGCGATCCCTCCAAAACAATTCCGAATTGTATTTTGATTAACAGCCAATGCTTTCTTAATAAAGCACTTGAGCTATTCGTTAGTTAGTAATTTAGGTTTAAATTTAAAATGAACCTAATATGCCTTTTATTACAACCAATTCTGTAAACTTTTCAGGCGTGTCCGAAGAAGTAAATATTTTTTATCAGGACATAGGCCGTGGTAAGCCTGTAGTGCTTATACACGGATGGCCACTCAACTACCAAATGTGGGAGTACCAGCTTAACGAGCTGCCTAAAAATAACATACGTGTCATTGCTTACGACCGCCGTGGTTTCGGCCTGTCGTCACGTCCGTGGGATGGCTATGACTATGATACCTTTGCACAGGACCTGCAAACGCTATTGCAGGAACTTGACCTTACCGATGTGACCCTCGTGGGATTTTCCATGGGAGGTGGCGAAGTAGCTCGCTACCTTGCACGTTACAATGATGATGGGCGTGTGACCAAAGCGGCGCTCATTTCATCAGTGACACCATTCCTTTTGAAGACCGACGACAATCCGGGCGGCGTGCCACAGGAACAATTTGATGGCATGAGGGAACAACTGGAGGACGACAGGGCTAAATTCCTGACTTCTTTCGGCAAAATGTTCTATGGCGTAGGGGTGTTCAGCCAGCCCGTAAGTGACGAGATATTGCAGCACGATGCTAACTTAGCAATGCAGGCATCGGGTTACTCAACCATTAAGGCCATGCAGGCATGGTCTACTACCGATTTTAGGGATGATTTGCGCAATATCCGGATTCCCCTATTGGTGCTTCACGGCAAAGCTGATGAGACCGTGCCGATCGCAGTTTCTGCAGAGGAGACCATTAAGATCGTGCCGCATGCGCAATACATTGTTTATGACGATGCCCCACACGGTCTTTATTATACCCACAAGAACAAGTTTAACGAGGATATTGTCAATTTTGTCAACTCGTAAATGACTTTATATCGGGAGCGAACCGCAATTTGCATTATGCAATTGCGGTTTTTTTATGGCCTCTAAAGTTTTGAAACTTCGTTAGTCTGCTGGGGGATAGTGGATATTATACCTGAAGGTTTTGAAATCTTGCGGGGATCGCAAGTATTGTTAAAGATCAAAACCCGTAATGCATAACATTACGGGTTTCTTTATAAAGGGTTGATCAAATAGCAAGTTCAAATTCCAAATGATAAATAACAAATTCCAAATGTTTGAGATTTGTTATTTGGAACTTTAATTATTTAACATGACCGGCATTACCAGCATCGTCACTGTTTCGCCTTCGTCGAGGCCGTCAACAGGGGTAAGGATGCCGGCGCGGTTCGGCAGCGACATTTCCAGCATTATTTCGTCGCTTTGCAGATTGGTCAGCATCTCGGTAAGGAACCTTGAGTTGAAGCCTATCTGCATGTCGTCACCCTGGTAATCGCAGGTCAAACGCTCCTCGGCCTTGTTGGAGTAGTCGATATCCTCGGCAGAAATGTTCAGCTCGGTACCGGCGATCTTCAGGCGTATCTGGTGCGTGGTCTTGTTGGAGAATATAGCCACACGGCGCACTGAGCTCTGGAACTGAGTCCTGCTGATCAATAGCTTGTTAGGATTCTCTTTCGGTATAACAGCCTCATAGTTAGGGTACTTCCCGTCGATAAGGCGGCAGGTAAGTATGTAATTGTCAAAAGAGAAAGTAGCATTTGAGTCATTATACTCAATTTTCACTTCCGCATCAGATGTAGCCAATATTCCTTTAAGGATGGTAAGCGGCTTTTTTGGCATGATAAAATCAGCTACCTGCGAGGCGGTCACATCAGTCCTTGCATATTTAACCAGCTTGTGCGCGTCGGTAGCTACGAATGTAAGACCCTGCGGTGAGAACTGGAAAAACACACCAGACATTACCGGGCGAAGGTCGTCGTTACCCGCAGCGAAGATGGTCTTGCTCACAGCGGTCGCCAAAACTTCGGCAGGTACAACCGTTACTGACGGATCTTCAAGCGTTACGGCTTTAGGGAACTCATCGCCTGAAGCATACGCCAAAGCATATTTACCCGAGTTAGAGCTTATTTCGATAGTGTTATTATCTTCAACAGTAAAGGTAAGCGGCTGCTCAGGGAACGTTTTAAGGGTTTCCAGCAACAGTTTTGCGGGAACGGCAACGCTTCCTTTGCTTTCAGAATCGATCTCCAGCGTGGCCGACATGGTCGTCTCAAGGTCGGAAGCCGAAACCTTAAGTTCGGTACCGTTCAGTTCAAACAGGAAGTTATCAAGGATAGGCAGGGTGTTGCTGCTGTTGATAACGCTGCCCAATACCTGGAGCTGCTTTAGCAAATATGAGCTGGATACTATAAATTTCATGTGTTTCGTTTAGTTTTTTACAAGTGCCGATAAGCATTCGTCGCACAAATATATCGTAATCAAATGGAATAGTGAAAATTTTTTATCAACACTAAAAATTTTAATTAACTATATAGGGACATAGGCTTTATAGCTTAATGAAGCTCCGGATAGTTAAGCATACTGAAGCGTCGCTTCAGCAATGTGGGCTATAATTGAGGCTTTATCAGATAACATTTAATCCTTGCGTTTTTAATGCTATGTACCTATGTGGTTAAATTTTTTACTTAGCGTATTTCCTTTTTCTCAGCCATGTGAACAGCACCGCGAATACCAACAGCAATGCCAATGGTATACCAACAGTTATCAGTTGTGCGGTAGCATATTCATCGTGTACTTTCTGTGTGTTCAGCATTGGCAGGCTCACGCTCTTGCTGCGTATGTTGATAAGTCCCGTGTCATCCAGTAGGTAATTCACGCAGTTCATCATGAAGTCGCGGTTGTCGTACATCTCCCCGGTCCATTTGTCAAAGCCCAATTCCAATGGGTTGCCCTTACTGTCAAACTGGTTCTTTGCAATGTCGCCATCGGAGATCACGATCATCTTGCCCGGCTTTCCGGTAACTTTATACGACGGGTCTTCAAATGGAAGCACCCGGTTCTCATACATCGACCGGAAATTACCTTCTAAAAGCACCGCCACCGGAATAAAGCCGGGTTTAGGATATTGCTTAGGGTCAAATTCCTCATTTACCGCATCAAGCGTTATCAGTGTTGGCGTACCCACTGTGGTCGAATAGCGGGAAGATGCCAGTAGGATATTCTTTTTTATTCCGTTTTTAAGCGTATCGATACCTCCCGCAAAATCCAGCTTTATTCCGCCAAGGTTCTTTACGATGGGATTGGTATTTACAGAGTCCGGATAAATAAAGGGCGCGAATTTCCACAGGTACTGATTGTACTGCGTGCCACTGCCTTCATCGCCGGTGGCTAATTTTATCGGTGTTGCCATCTCATCCTTTATCAATACAGGTGGTAATCGGAAACCGTATTTAAAGAACATGTCATTCAGGTTCAGGTCGCGCGCCAGTGCGGGTGCTGTGCCCGTAGTGTTCAGGCTGTCCATTTCGGCCTCTACCGGATCGATCATCCACAATGTTTTGCCACCATTTATGATGTACTGGTCCAGTACCAGTTTTTCTTCTTCTGTAAATTTTTCATGTGGCTTTGCGATAATGGCAAGGTCGTACCCCTTTAATAATTTGAGCGTGTTCTGCGGGTTTTTGGAAACCGAATCCAGCGTGAACGGTGCCATCATGTAGCTACTGCCCAGCTGCTTTAAAAAGCTGCTCAGGTTCCTGTCCTGTATTTCGCCATTGCCACGAAGCACCACGATCTTCTTCTCTTTTTCCTTTATCACCTTTTTGAAGCCATCCGCAAAGGCATACTCCAGATTTTGTACAGAAGTCTCTATGTTTTCCTGTGCCGTTGCCCCACGCTGGTTTTTCAATAGCGGTATCTTCACGCTCCTGCCGTTGCTTGTTACGATAGCCCATGGGAATATTACTGTTTCGGACTGCTTGCCCTTGTCGATAACCGATACGCTTGCCGGCTGCATGTTGGCTCGTACAAAACCCTCCATCACAGCTTCGTCCACATTGGTTATTTGCGAAATGCTTTGCTTGATCTCCTTCTCTTTTGCGGCGAACTGCGGGTTGTCCATGACATAGATATTGTATATCAGGTCGCGCTTGGCGGCATCGCTTTCATTTTCATCGATAGGGTTAAAGAAGCTGAATTTTATGTTGGAGCTGTACGCCCTGAATTCCTCCAGTATCTGGCGGGTCTCATCCTGCAGTCTTTTGTAATTATCTGTTACATCCCCGGCAAGGAAAACCTCTACATATACAGGTTCAACTGCCTCGTCAATAATGTTGTGTGAAGCATCTGAAAGTGTATATCGCTTGTCGTGCGTAAGGTCAAAGCGTTTAAAGAAGTAATTACCTGCAAAGTTCATTGCAATGAGAGCAATGATGGTGATCGCAAGCCCTTTGAGGTTTTTAATGCCCTTAGGGTCTTTCGGTGTAGTTTCCGGTGAATTTGTTACTGTTCCCATTACCCTTTCATCGATTTAAGTTTGTAAACAGTAAGCGACAAAAACAGTAAGGTCACACTCACGAAATATAAAATGTCGCGCGTGTCCAGAACCCCACGTCCCATACTTTTGAAATGGTAGTCCATGCCCAGCCAGCCGATGAAGCTGCTGAAGCCGCCCGCAAATCCCGCAATGCCTTCGAACCCGAAGTAAATGAAGAAACACAGGAATACTGAAACGATGAACGATACGATCTGGTTGTCTGAAAACGTAGAGGTAAAGATGCCTATAGATGTGTATCCTGCAATAAGGAACAGCAGTCCGAAGTAGGATCCGATCGTACTGCCCATGTCAATATTGCCTTGTGGATTACCGTAGGTTGACAGCACAAAAACATAAATGATCGTAGGGACTATGGCCATTACGATCAATGCCAGTGCGCCGAAAAATTTGCCGCTAACGATCTCCCACACCGTAAGCGGCTTGGTGAACAACAATTCTATCGTGCCCTGCTTTTTCTCGTCGGAAAAACTGCGCATGGTCACGGCGGGTATAAGGAAAATGAGTATCCATGGTGCCAGCGTGAAAAATGGCGCCATATCGGCAAAGCCGCTGTTCAGTATATTGAGATCACCCTCGAATACCCAAAGGAACAGCCCGTTGAGCAGGAGGAAGATAGCGATCACAAGATACCCTATCGGCGAACCGAAAAAGGATTTGATCTCACGTAATAATAATGCTTTCATTGATCAGTTTAAAGTTTAAACATTTAAAGTTCAAAGTTAAGGCAGCGAAACCAGTTTATCCACGCTCCATGCCTCAGCCTTATGGCGGAACATCGGCTTGGTAATAGCCCATGTTTCGCAAAACAGGTCCGACTTTCGGTACGTTTCCAGGTCGGCTTCATTTTCCCAGTAGCTGTAGGTAAAAAATACCGAAGGGTCATTTTTGTCCCTGTACAGTTCTAAGAAACGGTTGCCGGGGAAATTTCGTATATCCTGCTTAACCTGTTCAAAATTTTCAAGAAAGGCCTCGATCTTATCTTCCCGGAAGCCCATCTTTACAATGCGTACAAACATACTGTTTTTTGTTTTTATATTTTAATACCCGGGCTAATTCCCCCTTTTGGGGTTAGGGGGCCCTAAAGACCACATTCACCACATCCCTGAACTTGAGCCCCAGCAGTGTCTTTGCTGTGCCCACGGTCAGCGGGTTGCTGCGGTATATGGCGATTTCCAGAAAGCCTGCCTCATTGAATATGGCCAGCTTTTCGCCCTCATAATCTTTTAATGAAAATCGGTCGTTAACTGTAAAGTCAGAATAGCCTTTTTTAAACGACTTAATATTTTTTGTACTGAAGGCAATGTCAAAATCCCTTCCTTTGGCTACTTCCTTAACCAGCTTTTTGGAGATGTTCGTCACGCAGTTGCCAAAATGGTCAATGTAGACCACGTTGCCTTTTATCGATCTGCCATCGGCCGCGACGCTTACCTGTATATCGTGCATTTCCTTTATTTCCTTTATTTCACGCCCGATCACATTCAGCAGGCCGCCCTTAGCGAGATGGCAGGCCACGGTCACGAAAACGTCCATTTCGGTCGCGCCCTCAGGCAGGCGGTCATGGATGTTGATCTCAACAATTTTTTCAGGGACTATTTTTTGCGTGAGCATGCTCAGGATGCCGTTATCAGCGCAAATGAAGTAGTGGCCGTTCCATAGCATGGCGATGTGGCGGCACTCGGTCGTGAGTTCACAATCAACACCCACCAGATGTACCGTTCCCTGCGGAAAGCTGCTGTATGCCGCGCCAACTATATAACTGGCCTCTGATACGTTGAATAGGTCTACGTGGTGCGAAATGTCAACAATGGCCGCCTCCCTGTACTCCGAAAGGATCTTTCCTTTCAGCGCGCCTACAAAATGGTCCTTCAGGCCAAAGTCGGTGGTCAGGGTAATTATTGACATAAAATTGTTTAAAACTTTAAATAAAGTCGTGCTTAAAATCACTAAATTTGAATGCAAAGCTACTAATTATATGGCTTATTTTTCTAACTAAAAACAACTGCTTTTGAACGAAAGAATAATTGAACTGCACGACATAGCCCCGAAAGATTTTTGGGGCGCACAGGACTCCCATCTTGAAACCATAAGAAAATACTATCCCAAGCTGAAGATCGTGGCACGCGACACCACACTGAAGGTTTTTGGCGAAAAGGAAATGCTCGACGAGTTCGAGACCCGTTTCAAGAGGCTGATGCTCCACTTTACACGATACAACACCATTGACGACAACGTGATAGAGCGCGTGATCCAGAGCGACTCCCGTGTGGAGCAGATGGACCCGAGCGACAAGATACTGGTGCACGGCCTGGGCGGCAAGCTGATAAAAGCCATGACGCCCAACCAGCAAAAGCTTGTGGACTATATGGCAAAGAACGACATGGTGTTCGCCATTGGTCCTGCCGGCACGGGTAAAACGTATACAGGTGTAGCATTAGCTGTTAAAGCATTGAAAGAGAAACAGGTAAAACGCATCATTCTTACGCGCCCCGCAGTAGAGGCAGGGGAGAACCTGGGCTTCCTTCCCGGCGACATGAAGGAAAAGCTGGACCCATACATGCAGCCATTGTATGATGCGCTTCGCGATATGCTACCGCCACAAACGCTGGAAGACTATTTGCTGAAAGGCATCATCCAGATCGCGCCGCTGGCCTTCATGAGGGGGCGTACGCTGGACAACGCCTTTGTTATACTCGATGAGGCGCAGAACACAACGCATTCGCAAATGAAAATGTTCCTGACGCGTATGGGCAAGAACGCCAAGTTCATGATCACGGGCGACCCCGGGCAGGTGGATCTTCCGCGCCGTACCATTTCCGGTCTTAAGGAAGCGATACTGATATTGAAGGATGTGGAGGGCGTGGGCATCATTTACCTTGATGATAAGGACATTGTGCGCCACCGCCTTGTGAAGAAAATTATCGATGCATATAAGAGCATTGAGAACCATGATTAAGATGATGGCAGAATTTTAACCATTTAACATAGAATAAAATATTATGGCAAAGAGTGAAGCACAAATCGAAACAGAAATAAGAGCAATTGACAGCGATTGTAAAAGCGTTATAAAAAGTTTGGAAAACTTAAAAAAGGAAGGTATCTACGATTCAAGCTATATTGAAGAGTTTATTAAGTCGATAAAAAATTTTCATGCTGACATCAATAATTCAGACGGTCTAAAGGTGAGATCAAAAAATTATTTTAAGGCAAAGAGAGAAAACGATAAAAAGAAATAGATTAAAAAACTGTTTAGAAAACTACACGTGACAGGTTTTTCCAACCTGTCACGTGTTTAATACAAGGGTATGAGTAAATCTATTCTTATTCTGTCCTCTCTTCTACTTGCCCTATCGGGCTGTTCTGGCGACGATGGCTTTAAAAAAGGAAGCAGTCATGCCACAATGAAAATTGATGGGGTGAATTATGAGTTTAAAAACTTCCATACAATAACTGATTAACGGTACCGCCGCACTTTCGCTTTATACAAGGGGCGACCTTGTGGCCAATTCGCCGGAGCATAGGGAACACTTTGTGCTGAGGTATTACCGTGATGGTGCAGTCCATAATAATTTGAGATTGGCATCATTGGTGGTGGAAGATACCTATTATAGCGAAGGATGGTCTATGGCGGATGATGCGCCCTGGTCTATTACTTTTTCAAAAAATGATAGTGATGGCTTACAGGCTACATTTGAGGGGGTGATAATGAACGGCGGAAGCGAGCGTGTAGTCACCGACGGTCTGATCAATATCACCTACGGCGATGATAACTATGTAAAGGCAATACTGAATTTCCGTAAGTGCATATAGTGTTTAAACATCATTAAATGAGTATAGCACCCGGCAGAATGACCGGGTGCTTGATTTTATAGCCATGGATTTTAGAAAACCCAAAACACTCTTACTATCACCTCTGATCGCATTAGCTGCATCTTTTGCTGTATTGCTAATTGCTTTTCTATTTTTAACAGGCAGTGGTTTTATCGGAACTTATGGAATTAATAAAACTATCGGATGGGGATATGAGTTTAGTGATATGGCAACTGTAGCGGCAGTATTTTCGATCATAATATTCGTGTTAGGATATGTTATTTTATGGATATTAAGGATGCATCTTAACCGGATAGTTTCTATTGTAGGTCTGTGCCTTTTATTAATGCTCCCTGTGATCTGGACGATTGAACATATAAATTTTGAAAGCACGTTCACTTTTTTGACCGCATCGGGAGTAATAGTAACCTTTATAGTAAATACTGTTTTTACAATTCGATATAAATTAAGAGATAAACAGGTGAGCTGATAATAACTTTCTTATTTTTGCACCTCAACTACAAAACAACAACAACCATACATGGCACAAAAGACCATAACAACCACCGATTTCAATTTCCCGGGGCAAAAGTCCGTGTATCGCGGCAAAGTACGCGATGTGTACAACATCAATGATGAGCTGCTCGTAATGGTAGCCACCGACAGGCTTTCGGCCTTTGATGTGGTGCTGCCGAAGGGGATCCCGTACAAGGGGCAGATACTTAACCAGATCGCGACCAAATTTATGCGCCTTACTCACGACATTGTGCCCAATTGGCTCATTGACACACCCGATCCTAACGTTGCTGTGGGCCATTTGTGCGAGCCGTTCAAGGTGGAGATGGTAATACGCGGCTACCTGTCCGGACATGCTGCCCGCGAGTACAAAGCAGGCCGGAGGGCATTATGCGGTGTTGAACTGCCGGATGGAATGAAGGAGAATGACAAGTTCCCTGCTCCTATAATCACCCCAACGACAAAAGCCGACAGCGGTGAGCATGATACGGACATTTCGCGCGAGGAGGTTATCACCAAAGGCATTGTATCGGAAGAGGATTACGCCCAACTTGAAAAATATACCCGTGCCCTTTTTGAAAAAGGTACTGAGATCGCTGCGTCGCGCGGGCTGATACTGGTAGATACCAAGTATGAGTTCGGCAAAACGAAGGAGGGCAAGATCGTACTTATCGACGAGATACACACGCCCGATTCATCACGCTATTTTTATACCGATGGCTATGGTGAGCGCCAAAATAAAGGGGAGGAGCAAAAGCAGCTCTCTAAGGAGTTCGTAAGGCAGTGGCTCATTACTAACGGATTCCAGGGCAAAGAGGGCCAAAAAACTCCTGAAATGACCGAAGATTATATAGAAAGCGTATCGGAAAGATACATAGAACTATATGAGAATATCATTGGCGAGAAGTTTGCAAAGGCTGACATCGATAAGATCCATGACAGGATCCAAAAAAATGTTGAGGAATACATGAAAAAATAATTACAAGATTATTTCTTTTAAATCACTTGTTAACGCAGGTGGTTTTCTTGTTTTATTAGGCGCGCATAACAAGAAAAATCTGTTAATTAAATGTTAAAGTGGAAAATTTACAGTAACGTTTACCTCATTGCAAGCGTCTATTATTTCAAACGGGCTAATCATCCGGGGCGGGCTAATCATCCGATAAAACTTAAATCAAAAAATAAAAATAACAATCATCAATTAAATTTAATCATCATGAAAAAAACGATCATTTATCTTGGACTGGCTCTTGTAGCATTCAGTAATGTAACAATGGCTTCAACTGTTGAAACTGCTTCAACTGAAACTGTTTGGACTTTCAGATCAACAACCCCTCTTGGGATCGCTATCTCTAAAGGAGATGTTGAGGCTGTTAAGAAATTTCTTGAATATGGTGCGTCGATCCACGAGAAATCGAATGGTATGACACCACTTATGATCGCTGCCCGTTACAACAACACAGAGATCATTAAGCTGCTGCTTGAAAAAGGTGCCGATGTGAAGGTTAAGGACGAAAAAGGCTTTACCGCACAAAAGTATGCTGAGCTTTCAAATGCTAAAGAAGCTGTTGAGATCCTTAAAGCTGCTAAGAACGCTTAACCTGACCCTTCGCCTTAAATGAAAAAGCATCCGCCGAGGCAGATGCTTTTTTTATTTTATTAAACGTACCCGAAATTATTTAAAATACGAGAAAGAAGCATCGCTTTCCATGTTCATCAGGGTTTCGTAAATAAGCTTTATCACGTTCTCAACATCTTCACGCTGAACCATCTCAACAGTGGTGTGCATGTAACGCAATGGCAGTGAAATAAGCGCCGAAGCCACGCCGCCATTGCTGTAGGCAAAAGCATCGGTATCGGTGCCGGTAACACGGGACGAAGCCAGCCTTTGGAAGGGTATTTCATTTTTATTGGCGGTATCGATGATAAGTTCACGAAGGTTGTTCTGCACGGCAGGGGCATAAGTGATCACCGGTCCTTTGCCTATCTGGGTCTCGCCTTCAATGCGCTTGTCTATCATAGGCGTGGTGCTGTCGTGGCACACGTCGGTAACAATGGCAACGTTGGGCCTGATAGTCTTGGTGATCATCTCGGCACCGCGAAGTCCCACCTCTTCCTGCACGGAATTGGTTATGTAGAGACCGAACGGCAGTTCCTTTTTGTTCTCATGAAGCAGGCGTGCCACTTCGGCGATCATGAAGCCGCCAATGCGGTTATCGATCGCACGGCACACGAATTTATTTTCGTTCAGCACCATAAAGTCGTCGGGATAGGTAATGACACATCCTACATGTATGCCGAGTTTTTCGACTTCTTCTTTGGTAGAGCAGCCACAATCTATGAAAATGGTCTCGATCTTGGCAGGCTCTTCTTTGCCGCGGTTACGGGTGTGTATGGCAGGCCAGCCGAAAACGCCTTTCACTATTCCATTTTTGGTATGGATATTGACACGCTTGGATGGAGCGATCATGTGATCAGACCCGCCGTTGCGGATAACATAAATGAGGCCGTTATCGGTAATGTAATTCACATACCACGAGATCTCGTCGCTGTGGCCCTCGATGACCACTTTGTAAGGTGCATCGGGGTTAATGATACCTACAGCAGTGCCGTAAGTATCGGTAATGAAAGTATCGACATACGGCCTGAGGTAGTCCATCCATATTTTTTGCCCTCCGGCCTCATATCCGGTAGGCGAGGGGTTGTTAAGGTATTGCTCCAGGAACGCCATGGAGGCATCAGTAAGTACAGATTTTGCTGACATGAATTTAATTTTTGGCTAAAATATAAATTACATTACAGAGTTATATAAATATGCATAATTTTGGGATAAATTTCGTAACAATGAAAGTGAGGATATTTTTAATATTCCTGTTATTAATAAGCCTTGGGGCGAATGCTCAGATAAAGGAGACTGATAGCATTGAGATCGACTCGATAGCCTTCAATACAGAGCTTGAAGAGCTTGTTATTGGCGGAAGCAAAATGAGCACCGATGAAAAGAAACAACTGCTACTCCTAAGGCGCAGGGTGCTCAAGGTGTACCCGTATGCCAAGCTGGCTGCCGAAAAGCTAACGATGCTTGCCAACAATATGGACAAGCTAAAAACCGACCGTGAAAAAAAGAAATATTCCAAGATCGTAGAGAAATACCTTGAGAATGAGTTCGAGGGTCAGTTGAAAAAGCTTACCCGTAAAGAGGGACAAATACTTGTAAAGCTGATCTACAGGCAAACAGGTCATACTACTTTCGACCTGATAAAAGAGCAGAAGAGCGGGTGGAAGGCGTTTTGGGCCAACCGCATGGCAAAACTATTCGATATCAACCTGAAAGAAAGGTATAATCCGGCTAATGTAACCGAGGATTATGCCATTGAGGGGTATCTCATAAAGGCATTTGACGAAAAGCGCCTGGTAAAGCAGGAACCCGCATTTAAGATCGATTATGATGCCATTACCGAGAACTGGCGGGAAAGAAATAAGTAGCCTAACGTGTAAAGCCTGAATTTTTCAGGCTTTTTTATTTAAATATGGTAAACCAGAATTCTTTTTTATGAGAATTAGGGAATTTGTGGTAGGGAATTTAACATCTGTACTGTTTCAATGACATAACAAATAAATCTACCGAACATGAAAAAGAAACTACTCTTTTTAAGCTTGCTGATAATGTTCTGCTTTCAGGGCTTTGCCCAGGCTGAAGCGTACCCGGTCCAGGATATCAATCAGTGTAACAGCGAGGTTTTTGACCTTACCGTACAAACCCCAATTACGCTGGGTAACCAGTCGCCTGCCAATTACAGCGTGACCTACCATCTTACATGGCAGGATGCTGAGAACAACATGAATGCCATAGCAAACCCTACTGCCTTCATGATCACTACAGGCAATATTGAACAGGCATTGTACATAAGGGTATCCAATAATGCCACGGGTGAATTTGATACTACCAGTTTTGTTATAGGTATGTGGGGAGGTCCGATCCTGCAGCCTGTAAATGATGTTATGACTTGTACAGCCTATACGCTTCCGGCGCTGGCGGTAGGTAATTATTTCACAGGCCCTGGTGGTACAGGTACCATCTTGCCGGCGGGAACTGTAGTAACAACATCCCAGATCATCTACATTTACGCCGCTGATGAAGGATGCAGTAGCCAAAGCATGTTCATGGTTACTGTAAACAGCTCTAATATAATGCTTATGGAGCCGCTGATGGAGTGTGCCATTAATGGTGTAGCAACTTTCGAGCTCGAGCCATCAATGGGCGAGGCCTATCAAATGTTCCCTGATACTATGAACATGGCTATATATACGAATATGGCAGATGCAGAGGCCAATGCTACAGAAAACCAAATATACGATATCAACAACTATACAAGCGTTCTTGGCCAGCAATCGGTTTACATAAGGGTAGAAACTGCTACCTGCACCTGGATACTGCAAGTGCAGCTGATAGTGAACGAATGTTCAGGCATTAGTGTATCCGGCCATGTAGCCTATGATGCAGACAACAATGGCTGTACCGAAAACGACCCTGGCTCTGCAGGCATATTGGTATATTACACTTCCGGCAACTATTCCAACTATACGTATACTGATGCCGATGGTGATTACATTTTTCAGAATGTTCCTACAGGCGCTGTGAGTGTATTTGTGAATACCTACTATCCGGCCAATGTTACAGCAACGCCATCTAACCACGTGCTTACAATAGCTGATGTAAACCTTGAAGATATCAACTTTTGCCTCACCCCGCCGCCGCCGGTTAACGATGTTGCGGTTTATCTTTACCCTACAAGCGCTGCCCAGCCGGGCTTCCCGGCAACTTATGCCTTGGTGATCAATAACTTTGGTAATACTACTGCGAACGGTACTATTACGCTTGAGTTTAATGATACACAGCTAGACTTTACACAGTCATGGCCGGCAATGAGCCAAAGCGGTAATACACTAACTGCAAGCTATACTAATTTGCAGCCTTATGGGTACCAGGTGGTTTACCTTGAGTTCCTTGTAGCACAGCCTGGCATAGTTGATCTTGGTGATGTGATCACGTTCACATCTAACATAAGCCTTAACGCAGGAACCGATAATTACATGTACAACAATACTTATGTGTTTGATCAGGTTTCTGTAAATTCATTTGACCCTAACGACATCAACGTGCGTGAGGGCGCGGAAATTACCGAGGCACAGGCCGACGGTTACCTGCACTATATTATCCGCTTCCAGAATACAGGGAACGCGAACGCGCAATTCATCAACGTCCTTACAACGCTTGACAACAACCTCGACTGGGAGACTTTCATGCCGATATCTGCCAGCCATGAGTTCCAGGCCAACCGCAGCGGGAATAATGTAACATTCAATTTTGATGATATCCAGCTTCCGGGCGAACAGGTGAACGAACAGGAAAGCCACGGATTTGTAATATACAGGATCAAACCGAAAACTACGGTTGAAGTAGGCGATTCGATGTCAGGGCAGGCAAGTATTTATTTTGACTTCAATGCACCGATAATCACCAATACCATTACAACTACCATAGTGCCACCGGCAGGAGTAAATGATCTTTCTACAAAAGGCTTTGTAATGTACCCTAACCCTGCATCGTCTAAAATAACCCTGCAAATGACCGCCGAAGCCAACAACGCGTCTGTTAGGATCATCGATGTATTGGGCAAAACGGTAGGGCAAAGCACATTTACAGGCACACAGTCGGACATCGACATATCAATGTTGAACAGCGGTGTCTACTTCGTAACGGTAAATGCCGACGGCAAAATGTCCACTCAAAAGCTTGTTGTGAATTAGAAAATTATAGTTGAAATGAAAATGCCGCAGTTTGATAATCTGCGGCATTTTTTGTTATAAAATGTAGATTTTAGCCATTATGGCTATCAACTTAAAAGTTATATATTTGTAAATGGTTAATCAACTTAAAAATGAACTACACAATATCATTTCAGGAGCGTGCGAAGTTAGGTTTGGAACAGTTATCCAGGCAATTGCCGGTTACCTTAGCAATGGCGAGAAGCCAGGCAGAGCGATTGAAGACCCGAAGCACTTCAAAGAACAGGAAGAGCAGAGACTGAGTGAATATTTATCCCTTAATGATCTATGGATCGACACAGTTGATCTTTCACAATATGTAAGTGAAGGTGCAGAGCAAAAAGTTTATCTGAATGGTTCAGAACATGTCCTGAAACTTAATGACGCCATCTACTATAGCTCATGGAAAGACTATCTCTATAATCTTACACTACACAATTATTTCTTTTCTGATACGGCATACGAATTATTAGGGTTCACAAAACATGACCATACAATTTATGCGGTCGTTCAGCAAGCATTCGTATCAAGTACGGAAGATACTGATCTGGCATCTGTAAAAGCTTTCATGGCAGCCAACGGTTTTGAGAATAATAGGAATAATGACTATATCAATAGGGACGTTGGTATAATTTTGGAAGACCTCCATGATGAAAATGTACTAACCCAAAATAGTGTGCTATATTTTATAGATACGGTCTTTTATCTAACAGACAATTTTTGGCAGGACGCTATGTAATCGAATTAATAGTGTTTTATTTGATCATTATTTATCTCTGCCCTGAGCTTTTAACAAAAACTACTTTTCGGCTTTTTTTACAGCCGCCTGCTTTTTATAAAGCGGGATGAAATAGGAAACCGTATAGTTAAAACCTACGCCAAATTTACCGTCATAGGTGCGGTTGAAACCGGGCAGATAAAGATTGTCAAAGCCCTCAGGTTTTTTGTCGGAGATAAGGTTGTTCAGCCTGAACGAGAACCCCACGAATATATTATCAAAAACCTCGGCCTTAAGCCCGGCAACTACCTCGATCCACTGCGCGGTAAGGCCGCTGTACTCTTTATCAGGATAAGCCGTTACTTCGTCAAAGTAGCCTGAACTATCATATATCTTGTAAGAGTTGAGGTTTTGGCTAAAGGTGGTGAAACCATAGCGCAGCCCCACATAAAGCATATTCTCCATGTCCAGCCAGTTCTCATAGGTATTGTAGTCAAAGCCCAGCTTAATGTAATTGCCCTTTGTGGTGAAGTTCAGTTGCGGTTCATCAACAGTATAGTCTACATTGCCAAGTTCTGCGGCGGCATACCATTTTTTAGTAAGCCTGTAGTCGCCCACGACCTCAATGCCCCTGAAGCCATCGTCGTAAAACGATCTTGAAAGGCGGTGCAGGTCTACGCCAACGCGCAATCCGTAGCGGTCTGACCTTACGGGGGGGGCAACGGTATCTTGGGCGGTGGCAATGGTCTTTTCCTGTGCGGCAAGCGAAAGCGACCCTAACAACAATAAGCTACAGATAGATCTTGATATGTGCTTCATTTTCGTTTTCTATGTTAGTGGTCATTACTTCAAAGCGGTCTATCCAAAAGCCATCGGCATTATCTGATAGTTCAGGATTAGATCCTTGCGGATCGTCCGGATCAAGTTCGAATGTGGTCTTGTAGCCGCAGGCGCGGGATACATAGGTTTCGAGCGTGGTGTAGTTGAATTCTATAAAGTCAGTATTATAAGGCGTGAACGTACCGTTGGATAGCCGGCGCGTGTACATTAGTCCCCACTTGGTCGTGGTAGCATTGGTGCGCAGCGGCAGTTCGATCTTGTTGACAGTTGTGGTAACATCATCCTCTACGTCAGGCAGGGTGTCGGTTTCTCCAACAGCGTAGTATTTCAGGTTGATAAGGTTTACAGCTTCTTCCGGGTTGTCCTTATTGTAAAATTCTACGATGATGCCCGGTGTGGTCGGCGTCCCTTCAGGACAAATATCATCCTTTTCACAGCTGAGCGAAATGTAGGTGAGTACCATTAAAACGGCAACAGATCCAATTAATCTTTTCATAGAGGCAATGCCTTTAATTTTTATCTTTTTTCCAAAAGTACAACATTTTCCACATGGTGCGTTTGCGGGAACATATCTACAGGTCGCACGCGGGTTACTTTATATACCTCGTCCATCAGGGCAAGGTCACGCGCCTGTGTAGCCGAGTTGCAACTCACGTAAACAACTTTTTGAGGCGCTATTTTCAATATCTGGTCGATAACATCCTTATGCATGCCGTCGCGCGGGGGATCTGTAATAATTACATCCGGTCTTCCATGTGTGGCAATAAATGTTTCGTTGAACACCACTTTCATGTCCCCAACAAAAAACTCGCAATTGTCTATATTATTGCGCCTCGCGTTCTCTTTGGCATCTTCGATCGCTTCGGGAACGGCTTCTACGCCAATTACCTTTTTCGCTTTGCGGGATACGAACTGCGCAATGGTCCCGGTGCCTGTATACAGGTCATATACAAGCTCATTGCCGGTAAGCCCTGCAAAGTCACGGGTAATGCTGTACAGCTCATATGCCTGGTCCGAATTCGTTTGGTAGAATGACTTCGCATTGATGCTAAAGCTCAATCCTTCCATCGATTCCAGTATGTAGTCGCGTCCTTTGTACAACACGACATCCTGATCGTAAATGGTGTCGTTGGCTTTTTGGTTCACTACATATTGCAATGAGGTGATGCTCGGGAAGCTCTCGCCAAGGAAATCCAAAAGCATTTCGCGCTGCTCCTTATTATCGTCGAAGAACTGGATGAGCACCATGATCTCGCCTGTTGAGGCCGTGCGCAGCATCAGTGTACGCAGCAATCCCGAATGTTCGCGTGGATTGAAGAACTCCAGTCCGTGCTGATTGGCAAAATCCCTCACGGCATTGCGAATGGCATTGCTCGGATCTTCCTGCAGGTGGCACATGGTAATGTCGAGGATCTTGTCCCACATGCGCGGGATGTGGAAACCAAGGGCGTTGCGGTTGTCGATCTCCTCGCCGCTGCGGGCTTCCTCCTCGGTTACCCAGCGGGCATTGGAGAAGGAGAACTCCATTTTATTACGGTAAAAGAACTGCTTCTCGCTGCCTTTGA
The DNA here is from genome assembly GCF_052437795.1 of Flavobacterium sp. Classification (GTDB taxonomy): domain Bacteria; phylum Bacteroidota; class Bacteroidia; order Flavobacteriales; family Flavobacteriaceae; genus Flavobacterium. Next base: position 118,277 of record NZ_JBQVPA010000005.1, on the reverse strand, counting down.
TAGGCTCGAATTCCGGCAATTCTACTTTACCGATGCGTTTCAGGTGGTTGTACACCTCACGGTTTTTATAAAAAAGCTGTTTATCATAGTTCATGTTCTGCCACTTGCAGCCACCACAAGCGCCAAAATGCTGGCACGGCGGTATTACCCTGTCGGCAGAATATTCGTGGAAATGTATGGCCTTGCCTTCATAATAGGCTTTACGCTTCTTGAAGGTTTGCACGTCTACAACATCGCCCGGCACTACATTTGGTATGAATATCACCTTGCCGTCGGGCGCTTTGGCTACCGATACGCCTTTTGCGCCGGCATCCAGCACTTCTACATTATCAAATACTATCTTGTCGGTATTTTTCCTTTTTCCCATGCGGCAAAAATAATGTTATTATTATAAAATTGGATAAATTTGCTTATAGACTTAATCTAAATATATGACAACCTACCTCGCCCTGTTCCGGGGCATCAACGTCAGCGGGAAAAAGATAATAAAAATGGAAGACCTCCGCAACCTGATGGGGTCTGCTGGTTATGCCAACGTAAAAACGTATATCCAAAGCGGAAATGTTGTTTTTTCAAGTAACGAAAAGTCAAAAGATAAGCTTGCCAAAGCTATCGAAAAGCTAATTGACGATAAGTACGGCTTTGACGTTACCGTATTTGTCATTGACAAAAAGCATCTTGAAAAAGCCGTTGAAAATAATCCCTACGTTGAAGGCAAAACACCCGAAGAAGCCGGGACCAAGAAAATATACGTGACCTTCCTTAGCGAAAAGCCATCCGATGAGGTTATGGAAAAACTGAATCAGGCACCGATAGGAGAGGATGAGATCGCACTCCATGAGGATATATTATATTTCAAACTTGCGATGGGAGCGGCCGATTCAAAGCTTTCCAATAATCTGATCGAGAGCAAACTGAAGCTGAAAGCTACTACCCGCAACTGGAACACGACATTGAAATTATTAGAAATGATGAGTGGATCCTAATGATATTTTAATTTTGTGTTAAAATCAATTCTTTATTTCAGTATTCATTTTCAATTGATTAACTTTATGCAACAACAAAAGATCAAACATGAAAAGAAATGCAACCGCTGTTTGGGCAGGGTCCCTCAAAGAAGGTGAGGGCAAGATCTCTACCCAAAGCAACGTATTAAGCAACACACAATATTCTTTTAAAACCCGTTTTGAACAAGGAAACGGCACCAATCCGGAAGAATTAATAGCCGCCGCCCACGCAGGGTGCTTTACTATGCAGCTTACTGCTTACATCAATGAGGCAGGATATAATGTAGCTTCTATAGAGACCAAGTGCGATATCGACTTCCAAGATGGTAGCGTTGTAGGTTCGCACCTGTCAGTAGTGGCAAGGATAGATGATATCGAGACGGACGAATTCCAGCAACTTGTAACTAAGGCAGAAAAGACCTGCCCCATCTCAAGGCTGCTAAACACCGCGATCACTTCGAGCGCGACACTGGTACGGAGTTAAGTTAAAATTAGATTTCATATTTATTAAGAAGCCTCGTTTTTCGGGGCTTTTTTTTGGAACGCGTTTACAGATCTACATGATGTCGGTCTCCACCCAAAAATGGCCTCTATCCGTGTTTGCTTTTCAATTATCTTTGAATTGAAATATTCCCATTCATGAACCGCTTCGACCGCATTACCGCCATTCTGATACAGCTCCAGTCCAAAAGGATAGTTAAGGCACAGGACCTGGCCGACCGCTTTGGCATCAGCCTGCGCACGGTATACCGCGACATCCGGTCTATAGAGGAAGCGGGCGTGCCTGTTTATGGGGAAGCGGGGATAGGCTATTCGCTGGTAGATGGTTACAGGCTGCCTCCGGTAATGTTTACAAGGGAGGAAGCGATGGCATTCCTCACTGCCGAAAAACTCATGGCAAAATTTACCGATAATAATTTAACAGAGCATTTCGGTTCGGCAATGTTCAAGGTAAAAGCCGTTTTACGGGGAACCGAAAAGGACATGGTTGAGACGCTGGAAGATAACATCATTGTGATCGACCGCAAAAGCGACACCCTCCCGCCGGGTAACATATTGGATGTGCTGCTGAGAGCCATTGCCGACAAAAAAGCCGTAAAGCTGGTGTACCGCGCCTTTGGCAATGAGCAGACCAGCGAACGACTGGTTGAGCCCATTGGTATTTTCCATGAGCATAACAATTGGTATACCATTGCCTGGTGCCACCTGAGGGGAACGTACAGACAGTTCCGCGCGGACAGGATGATAAGTGCCCAAATTACCGATGTACCTCAGCAGGAACGCACATCGTTAAAAGAATATTACGAGCAGCAAAAAGAAGCTGTGGCGAAGATCCCTGTACAAAAAGCCGTGATACGCGTGCACAGAGAAGTTGCGAAATACATGGAGGAGCAAAAGCATTACTTCGGTTTCGTTTCGGAAATTGCCGATGGCGAACAGATAGAAATGACATTCCTCTCGCAGTCGATGGAAGAAGGGCTGGCGAGGTGGTTCCTGATGTTTGCCGACAAATGCGAAGTGGTAGAGCCGCAATTGCTGAAAGATGCCATTGCACAACTGTTGGAAAATATCATCCAAAGGCACCCATTGCCAAATGCGATCCCATCCTTGTAGGGTTTGTGATCTGGATCTTGTCAAATTTCCACATTTTGGGGCGAATAATTTTATTTTTAGTAATTTGCACCGCTATACGGATGATTTCTCTCCGAAAGAAGGAATGGCTGATTATCAAGATCAAATTAAATTACAATGTCAGTTTTAGAAAAATTAACCTCGGCGGATGCCATCCAACTCGAAGAAAAACACGGTGCGCATAACTATCACCCGCTGCCTGTGGTATTAAGCAAGGGCGAAGGCGTATATGTATGGGATGTGGAAGGTAAAAGGTATTTTGATTTCCTTTCGGCCTATTCTGCGGTAAATCAGGGGCACTGCCACCCAAAGATAGTTGGAGCCATGATGGAGCAGGCGCAAACCCTTACACTTACCTCAAGGGCTTTTTATAACGACCAACTGGGCAGGTACGAAGAGTTCGTGACCAATTATTTTGGGTTCGATAAGGTGCTGCCGATGAATACCGGTGCAGAAGCTGTTGAAACCGCGATTAAGCTGTGCCGTAAATGGGCCTATGAGCGCAAAGGCATCGCAGAGCATGAAGCAAAGATCATCGTGTGCGAGAACAACTTCCACGGAAGGACGACCACCATCATCTCTTTTTCTAATGATGAGAATGCCCGTAAGAACTTCGGCCCGTATACTGCCGGATTCATAAAGATAGCTTACGATGACATCGACGCGCTGGAGAATGTCCTCAAAACTGAAAATAACATAGCCGGTTTCCTTGTTGAGCCGATCCAGGGTGAAGCAGGTGTATATGTACCGGCCGAAGGCTACCTCGCCAAAGCGAAGGAATTGTGCCAAAGCCATAATGTACTTTTCATTGCCGATGAGGTGCAGACTGGTATTGCCCGTACTGGCAAATTGCTTGCGGTACACCATGAGGATGTGCAGCCGGACATCCTTATCCTTGGCAAAGCATTATCGGGTGGTGCATACCCCGTATCTGCGGTATTGGCCAATGATGAGATCATGAACGTGATCAGGCCGGGCCAGCACGGATCCACTTTTGGAGGAAATCCTGTTGCTGCTGCGGTAGCCATAGCCGCACTTGAAGTAGTCACAGACGAAAAGCTGGCGGAGAACGCAGAAAAGCTCGGAAAGATCTTCCGTGAAAAAATGAATGAGTATATTGCAACGAGTAATATCGCTACGCTCGTGCGGGGTAAAGGCCTCCTGAACGCCGTTGTGATCAACGACAGCGAGGACAGCTCGACGGCCTGGGACATTTGTATGGCGATGAGGGACAACGGCCTGCTTGCCAAGCCTACGCACGGCAATATCATTCGTTTTGCGCCGCCGTTGGTAATGAACGAAGAGCAGCTGACGGATTGTGTTGCGATCATTACGAAAACCCTTAAAGCGTTTGAGAAATAAACCATTTGAACATCTATAACCAAAAACATCTATGAATTTAGAAAAATCACCATTTTCAGAACAACAGAGTTCTACTTTCGATTCCTTTGAATTGCAGCTTAACAACGATGCCAAAGAATTCCTCAGGGGAGCGGCAAGCTGGGGCATGGGCTTTGCCATTCTTGGTTTTATAGGCTCCGGCCTTATATTGCTTATGTCCCTGGTATTGATAGCGACAGGAGGGACACAATCTGGCATGCCTACCGCTTCAATGGGCTTTCTTTACCTTATAATGGGGGTAATGTATTTCCTGCCTATGCTTTTCCTGCTCAAGTTCTCTAACAACGCCAAGCGTGCGCTCGACGAGAACAATAACCAGCAGCTTACGGACTCGTTCAAAAACCTCAAGAACCACTTTATGTCGGCAGTTATCGCTGTGATCGTGATATTTGTAACGACGATCATATTTGTGGTTGTGATGGCTGCAACTGTAGCTTCTCAATTCTAATTTGTTCACATCAACAAGTTGTTAGCATACAAAGCTCCGCAATGCGGGGCTTTTTTATTTTACATTTATTACTTTTGAAGCCATGAAAACCATTTATATCCTATTGATATTCGCACTTGCTTTCGTAGCCCTGTTCGAGCAGTCCAGGGCTGAGCCTAATAAGTATATAATGATAGCTGCCATGCTGGCTTTTGTGTACGGCCTCAGCAGGCTTATGTCGAAAGTGCCCGGCAAGGGTGAACGTAATGCAGAAGATAATGACGATGAGAACATTTAAACCGGGCGATGAGGTGGCTGTGCTGGACGATTCTTTTTCCGGCAGGGTAAAAAGCTATAAAGGCAGTAGTGTTATCATTGAAACTACTGAAGGCTTCGAATTGGAATTTGCCGAAAATGAATTGGTGAAGCTGCACAACTCGACCGACATCAGTTCATTTGTCTCTTCCCAGTCGCTGGGGCGCATCCTTAAAGAAAAGGAAGAGCCCAAAAAACGCAGTTTCGTAAAAGAAAAGAGATCTAAAAAAGATGGGTTTGTACTGGAGGTCGATCTGCATATCGAAAAGCTGGTGCCTAACAAAAAAGGAATGTCCAACTATGACATCCTAACTTTACAGGCTGAAACTGCCAAACGCCAGATAGAATTTGCCATTCGCAACCGGATGCCCAAAGTAGTCCTCATTCACGGGGTGGGAGAGGGGATCTTAAAAGCAGAGCTCGATTTCCTTTTGGGCCGCTATGAAGGTATCTCATTTCAGGACGCCGATTACCAAAAATACGGCCTCGGTGCTACTGAAGTCTATATCAAGCAGAATCCCGACAGGTAAGTGTCGGGATTCGTACTATATATCTATTGTGTTAATTTTGGTACAAGCCAAAGTAATAATCAGTTTCCCCGGATATTGGAACTACAAGGTCAGATAGTATAAATGTCTGGCCAGTAGTGTCGGAAACTTTTTCAAAGACCATATTATTACTGAAACGGATCTTATACTGCAATGCCCCGGTGCCGCCGGGCACTTCTTCGGTTATAATGGTTATAGTGCCGCTTATGGCTTCCCAGCGTTCCCTTATGGTAGGGCTTACAGGCGCGATCACATCGCATATATGCCCATCGCCAATAGAGCCGTTATAAACAAGGAACAATACACCTTCATCGGTAAGGGTAGCAACATCAATTGGCCCTGTTGTCCCTACAGATGATGGATATCGTGAAGGGTCAAGGTTAAGGATAAGCACTTCGCCTGCTTTCCTTTTATAAACAAGGTCATTCTCATCACATGATCTCAGGTCGAGGTCGGTTGTTTCTATACCAAAATTAAAAGTAAACCCGATTGGTATCGTGATCGATCCGAACTCATTATTGACAATGCGCGTGGTTTCGCCGTCTTTGCTAAAGGAAAGGTCGACCAGTGTTATCTTGTGGCTGTAGCCGGTAACTATATCACTTGTATTTCGTATCACGGTCGTAATTACACTGATCGTTCCCTCACCTGTCCATTCCTCGAGTACAGTAGGTGATGCCGGGGCAGGGAAGGAGCAGATAGAACCTGAAGAGGGTGTGTCGCTGTAATTCCTGTAAGTGATACTGTTGCCACCTTCGATGGTTATCATGCGGGGTTGGCCGGGTTGCGTAGCTACATTGGTAAGTGGTGTTCCGGAAAGGTCGATCAACAGCACTTCGCTGCCATTTATCTTATAATAAATATTGCTTTGTGAGCAAAGGCTTGGGGTCCCTGCTGAGAAGTCGAACGAATTGAAGCTCATTTCTCCATCGTCACATCCCATGACCAGTATCAAAGCGGCTATAAGGCCGAATATCTTTTTCATACAAAAGTAATTTTCAACAAAAATAATGTTTTTGGCGGGTTTTGAGCGTCATTGCATAAAATATGATTGAAAGCCATTTTTCTGTAATTTTGCACCATGAACAAAGCTTACCTCGACAATGCCTCTACAACTGCCATCCACCCTGAAGTGATAGCCGAAATGGTGCGTGTACTGTCTGATAACTACGGCAACCCGTCATCTACCCATGCCACGGGGCGTAATGCCAAAGTGGTGCTGGAAACGGCGCGCAAAACCATCGCTTCACTCATTAACGCCGAAGCACGCGAAATTATTTTCACGTCCTGCGGTACCGAGGCCAATAACTGGGTCATCCGCAGTGCCGTAAAAGACCTGAAGGTGCAGCGCATCATCAGCAGCAGGGCTGAGCACCATTCGGTTTTGAATACGGTCATAATGATGAACTCAGAGTTTGGCATTGATATACAGTACGTGAACCTTTTGCCGGATGGCACGGCCGACCTTACGCATCTTGTGAAGCTACTGTCGGAAAACGTACCCACGCTCGTTAGCCTCATGCACGTGAACAACGAAACGGGCGGTGTGCTTGACATCGAAAGGGCAGCGCGCATTTGCAAACAGGGGGGGGCACTGTTCCATACTGATGCGGTACAGTCTGTAGGTAAAGTGAATTTGGACTTAAAAAACCTCGATGTTGATTTTCTGACAGCAAGCGCGCATAAATTCCACGGGCCCAAGGGTGCGGGATTTGCCTTTGTACGAAAGAATACTGCTTTACAACCAATGATATTTGGCGGTGAGCAGGAAAAGGGCTTTCGTGCGGGTACTGAGGCAGTACACCAGGTTGCGGGAATGGCTAAAGCGCTTCAGCTATCTTACGAGTCGCTTGAAAATGACAGGGAGCATATTACCTCGTTGAAAACCTATCTACTCGAACAGCTCGAATCGAATTTTCCCGGATTTAAAGTGAACGGGCAGTTGGCGAACACAGAACTTTTTTATAACATTGTCAATGTGCTGCTGCCTTTGGGCGAAGAGAAAACCGCTATGATACTGTTCCATCTCGATATGAAGGGCGTTGCCGTATCAAGGGGAAGTGCATGCCAGTCGGGTAGCATCAGGCCTTCGCACGTACTGAAGGAGATCTTGCCGGAGGAAGAGATCGGGAGGCCTTCGCTCCGAATATCCCTAAGTCATTTCAATACCAAAGAAGATATTGATCTGCTTATCGATGCACTGAAGACGGTGTGAACTTAAGATAAATTGTTAAGGTCAATTTTTTGGTGGCATAAATTTTGTTACGTTTGCCAAAAAAACGAACACATGAAAAAAATTATCTTTACCCTGCTTGCGATGGCGGGAATTTCTGCTGTAAATGCACAGTCGAAAGGAAATGTTGAATTTGGTTTAGGTACTGGCCTTAACCTTTCTACCATAAGCAGCTCTGACTTTTACGGCAATCCCGACACAAATGTGAGCTTTAACTTCAATGGTTCTGCGGAATATTATTTTTCAGACCGATGGGGTATCAAAGCAGGACTAATGTATGACAGGAAAGGCTGGGACAATGGTTACATCACTGATCTTGAGACCGGACAGTCTTTCGAAACCGACATTAATTTGAACTATCTTACCATTCCGGTAATGGCGAACTGGCATTTTGGGGCAAAAAGGAACTGGTACCTTAACTTTGGCGGATATGTTGGATTTTTGATGAGTGCAAAGGATACTGAGTTTGAGGCCGACCTTAAAGATGCTTATAATACCACAGATGCCGGGCTTGCATTGGGAATAGGTGTAAAAATACCGGTAAACAATTTTATAAAAATATTCATTGAGTATCAGGAACAGGCAGGTTTTATTGATATCTTTAAAGATAGTGCCGGTTTTGATCCTGTGCTCAACTCAAGGAGCGCATTCAATGTTGGTGTGAATTTCATGCTGTAGTTGACATAGGAATAGGATGAAAAAACGGATGGTTGATGCCATCCGTTTTTTTGTTGTATGTAAATGTTTAGTTCTTAGCCAGATCCCCCTGGTTCCTGAACACCAGCTGCCCGTCGAAGCTGTCGAGCAGTATGATGCTGTCAGTCGTTACTTTGCCTGAAAGTATCTGCTTCGAAAGCTCGTTCATCACTTCCTTCTGGATCACCCTTTTCACCGGCCTTGCGCCAAAGTCAGGATCGTATCCCTTCTGTGCCAGGTAACTGATGGCTTCGGGCGTAGCATCAAGCGTAATGTTTTGCTTTGCAAGCAATTTAGTTACCGACTTCACCTGCAGTCCCACGATCTCTTTGATGTTGTCGCTGCTTAGCGGGGTGAACATTACGATGTCATCTATCCTGTTAATGAATTCGGGACGGACCGTTTGTTTCAGCAGTCCCAGCACTTCTACTTTTGCGGCTTCAATGGCATTCTCGATATTGCCTTTAAAGGTTGCGAATTTCTCCTGTATGATGCTGCTTCCCATGTTGGAGGTCATGATGATGATCGAGTTCTTAAAGTCGGCTACACGGCCTTTATTATCCGTTAAACGTCCTTCATCAAGTACCTGCAACAATATATTGAAGGTATCCGGGTGTGCTTTTTCGATCTCGTCCAGAAGTACAACAGAGTAGGGTTTGCGGCGTACGGCTTCGGTAAGCTGCCCGCCTTCATCATAGCCCACATAACCCGGAGGCGCACCCACCAATCGGCTGACGCTGTGGCGTTCCTGGTATTCGCTCATATCGATCCTGGTCATAGCATTTTCATCATCGAACAGGTAGGAGGCAAGGGCCTTCGCCAACTCTGTCTTACCCACACCTGTTGTGCCAAGGAACAGGAACGAACCTATTGGCTTCCTCTGGTCCTGAAGGCCTGCCCGGCTGCGGCGCACGGCATCGCTTACTGCTTCGATGGCTTCTTCCTGGCCTACCACGCGCTTGTGCAGTTCGGCTTCAAGGTTCAGGAGCTTTTCACGCTCGCTTTGCAGCATCTTGGTTACCGGTATGCCGGTCCATTTGGCTACTACCTCGGCAATGTCCTCGTGGGTCACTTCTTCTTTTATCAGGCTTTGTCCTTTATGGCTTTCGGCCAATTGTTTTTCAAGGGTATCCAGTTTGTCCTGAGATTCTTTTATTTTACCGTAACGCAGTTCGGCTACCTTACCGTAGTTGCCTTCGCGTTCGGCTTTTTCGGCTTCAGCCTTGAAATTCTCGATCTCGGTCTTGGCAGCCTGGATGTTGTCCACCACATCCTTCTCACTTTTCCAGCGGGCATAGATCTCGTTACGCTCCTCCTTCATATTGGCAAGCTCCATGCCGAGTGATCTCAGCTTGGGCTCATCGTTCTCACGTTTGATGGCCTCGATCTCGATCTCCAACTGCATGATCTTGCGGTCCAGGACGTCCAGTTCCTCTGGTTTGGAGTTGATCTCCATGCGAAGCTTTGATGCTGCTTCGTCCATAAGGTCTATCGCCTTGTCGGGCAGGAAACGGTTGGTTATGTAGCGCTGCGAAAGCTCTACTGCCGCAATGATAGCATCGTCCTTAATGCGTACCTGGTGGTGGGTCTCGTATTTTTCCTTGATACCACGAAGTATAGAGATGGCACTTTCGGTATCCGGCTCATCTACCATTACCTTTTGGAAACGGCGCTCGAGGGCTTTATCCTTTTCAAAATATTTCTGGTATTCGTCGAGTGTGGTAGCGCCTATCGCGCGCAGTTCGCCACGGGCCAGGGCTGGCTTAAGTATGTTCGCGGCATCCATGGCGCCCTCGCCACCACCCGCTCCTACAAGAGTATGTATCTCGTCGATGAATAATACGATGTCGCCATCTGCCGATGTCACTTCCTTAACCACAGATTTGAGGCGTTCCTCAAATTCGCCTTTGTACTTGGCACCTGCGATCAGCGCCCCCATGTCGAGGGAGTACACGATCTTTGTCTTCAGGTTCTCGGGTACATCGCCCTGTATAATGCGGTGTGCAAGGCCTTCGGCAATGGCGGTCTTACCCACGCCGGGTTCGCCCACAAGCATCGGGTTGTTCTTGGTGCGTCGTGACAATATTTGCAGCACGCGGCGTATCTCCTCGTCACGGCCTATTACCGGATCCAACTTGCCGTCGTTGGCCAGCTGGTTGAGGTTTTTAGCGTACTTATTAAGCGAGTTGTAGGTTTCCTCCGCGCTGGCGGATGTTACCCTTTCGCCCTTGCGCAGCTCCTCTATGGCGGCTTTAAAGGCCTTCTCTGTTACGCCCTGGTCCTTGAGGATCTGGGCTACCTTGCTTTTTGAGGCGAATATGGCCAAAAGCAAATGCTCGATGGAAACAAACTCATCGTTCATCTTGCGGGCAATGTTGGAGGCTTCATTCAATGCAGTGCCCGCTTCGCGCGAAAGTCCCATGTCGCCACCCGAAACTTTTGGGAAGCCATCAATCACCCTGTCCAGCACCTGTTGGAAAATGGGCAGGTTTACATTCAGTTTTTTAAGGAGGAAAGGCGTTACGTTCTCGTCCACTTCCAGTATAGCCTTCACGATGTGCTCGTTCTCTATCTGCTGGTGGCCAAAGCTTTGAGCGATCTGCTGCGCCCTCTGTATCGCTTCTTGTGATTTTATCGTAAAATTGGCAAAATTCATATATCTAATTATTATTTTTGATAAGACTATTTCAATTTATATTCCGCAATTAAGAAACCGACAAATTGTCTTATTTATCACTATTCAAAGTAGATTTATATGACAAAATGTCCTAAATAACGACAATTATGGGCTTTTTTAATAATATGTTTGGCGAATCTGATACTAAAGGTACGTCATCTTCACGAATTGAATGGAACGTTTTAACATCTCTTCAACAGCTTGATGACATTATACAGGAGTCAGCAGAAATGCCGGTAATCATTTTCAAGCACAGCACACGCTGTGGTATTAGCCGTATGGCGTTGAGCGGATTTGAAAAGGAGTATGCTATAGATGCTGAAAGCGCTAAGCCGTATTTCCTCGATCTTTTGCAGCACCGCGACATTTCGAACGAGATAGCAACAATATTCCATGTGCAGCACCAGTCGCCACAATTACTTGTGCTAAAAGACGGTGTGGTGATCTACCATGCCTCGCACGGGGACATAGACGCGGGGAAGGTTGGGGAGATGGTGTGATGCCCTGATGATTATTGTTAATCGATCAGGTCACTGAATATGTATCGTTCATCATAGTCAATTTCAAATTTCCGAAGGAAGTCTAAATATTCTTCTTTGAAGGTATTCCTTTTGTGATTTACTTCCTGGTTTTCAATATATTCAATGACAGCTTTGGTGTGCGATTTGCTGTATGAGAATGCCCCGTAGCCCTCCTGTCATTCGAATTTACCGTTGACAAATCCTTTTTGATTGATCCATAGAGAAGAGTTTCTCTTTATATCCTGTAATAAGTCTGAAACAGGTTGATTTGGGCACATGCCAATGAAAATATGTATGGTCTGGCATGCCATTTATTGCCAAAAGCTTATGTCCTTGTTTTTCTACTATCCCCGAAATATAAGAATTCAATTCCTTTTTCCATTGCAGTGCAATAATTCCGTATAGGTATTTTACCGGGAAGACGAATTGTATATGTATTTGGGTGTAGGTGTTTGTTATTGATTGCTGTTTTGACACACATAATAAATATACCAACCGAAATTAATTCCCTAACGGGAAAATCGAATACCTGAATTGAAATTTCTACCGGAATTTAATCCCTACGGGATAGTAATGCCGATATATTTCAAATTAGGGAATCCATTTCGGTAGAATAATATAGCGCATCAATTCCAATTTCCCATTAGGGGATCAATTTCGGTAGCAAGTGGGTAAAAGGTTTCCAATTTCCCGTTAGGGAATTAATTTCGGTAGAATAATATAGCGCATCAATTCCAATTTTCCGTTAGAGAATTAATTTCGATTGAACATATAGCGCATCAATGCCAATTTCTCCATTTCGGTAGAATAATATAGCGCATTAATTCCAATTTTCCGTTAGGGAATTAATTTCGGTAGACCTAAAACACGATCAAATTAATATCCCTGTACGACAGCGAAAACCAGTCCGCGATCGAGCGGTTCGTCAATAACCCATGGTAGTAATAAATACCATTTTTAAGTCCGGCATTGCAGCGTATGGCGCTCTCGATACCACCATCGTCGGCCATTTGCAATAAAAATGGGCTAATGATATTGCTGATCGACATTGATGCCGTTTTAGAGTAACGTGACGGGATATTCGGTACACAATAATGGATCACATTGTTCTTGACAAACGTGGGCTTCTCATGGGTAGTAACTTCGGAGGTTTCAAAGCAGCCGCCGGTATCAATGCATACGTCAATGATCACAGCACCTTTTTTCATGTGTTCCACCATGGTTTCAGAGACGATGATGGGTGTACGGTTCTTGCCTTTCATGGCGCCGATGGCTACATCGCATCGCATCAGTGCTTTAAGCAATGATTTTTCCTGTATTGTCGACGTGAATATACGGTGATTCAGTGTGTTTTGCAGGCGGCGCAGTTTCGTAATGGAGTTATCGAACACTTTAACACTTGCACCCAGCCCCAAAGCTGTACGGGCAGCGAATTCGGCTACTGTTCCTGCGCCAATGATCACGATCTCTGTAGGGGGTACACCTGTAATGTTGCCTAATAAAAGTCCTTTACCTATCTTTTGGTTGATCATGAGTTCGGCGGCAATAAGGACCGATGCCGTGCCTGCTATCTCGCTCAATGATTTTACGGCAGGGTAGGAGCCGTCTTCATCTTTAATGAACTCAAATGCAAGAGCAGTGATCTTTTTCCTGGCAAGCGCTTCGAAATATTCTTTCCTCTGAGTTTTTAGCTGTATCGCCGAAATGATGAGAGTCTCCGGATTCATCATTTCGATCTCTGTAACGGATGGCGGCTCTACCTTAAGTATTACAGGGCATCCAAAAACTTTTTTTGTATCCTGTGTGATCTCGGCGCCTGCGTTGCTGTAATCCCTGTCGCTAAAACTGGAGCTTAATCCGGCGCCGGCCTCTATCATTACTCTGTGTCCGTGGGCTGTGAGTGAGTTTACCGCGTCGGGCGTAAGGCATATCCTTCGCTCCTGGTAGGAGGTTTCTTTAGGCATGCCGATAAAAAGTTCACTCTTTTGACGGGCTACTTCAAGTTTCTCTTCCTGCGGGAGCAGCTGCTGCTTTGTAAAAGGTGTTAAGGACATGGTCAGGTATCGAATATTTGGCTCTAATTTACAAAAAGAATCGGAACGGCAGCAACTATTTTACAATGAGCTGCCTCCTGCCGTCGGGCAGCATTTTTATGGTTATTGCGGTATGGTCCAGTGGTATGAGGTTAGGTGTTTTTTCGGGCCACTCTATAAAGCACGGGTTACCTGAATAAAAATATTCGTCAATACCCATGTCGTAAGCCTCAGACTCGCTGTTGAGTCGGTACAGGTCAAAGTGGTACAGCGTCCTGCCGTCCTCTGTTTCATATTCATTTACCAATGAAAAGGTGGGGCTTGAGGTCATGTCCCCTACACCCATCTGCTTTGCCAATGCTTTGATGAAGGTAGTCTTGCCTACCCCCATAGTAGCATGGAAAGTTATGATGCTCTTTATGTTTTGCGCCAGTACCTGCTTTGCTGCGGTGTCTATTTCCTCAAGGGAAAATGTGATCTCCATATATTTTAAGCCAGTTATTTAGGGTTGAACACCAGGAACGGGATGACCATCTCCTCCAACGAAATGCCCCCGTGCTGGTACGTGTTGCGGTAATAGCTCACATAGTGGTTGTAGTTGTTCACATAGGCCAGGAAATGGTCATTCTTGGCAAATATGTAGGAACTGCTCATATTGATGGACGGTAGCTGTATGCGTTTCGGGTCGCGTACTGCATATACGTCGCGATCCTCATAGGTGAGGCTGCGGCCGGTCTTGTAGCGTAGGTTAAGGCTGGTATTCTTGTCGCCTATAACCTTGCTAGGGTTCTTCACGTTGATGGTGCCGTGGTCGGTGGTCAGGATCAGCCTGAAGCCCATCTGTTGTGCCTGCTGGATCATTTCGAGCAGTGGCGAATTGCGGAACCAGCTCAGTGTAAGGGAGCGATAGGCCTTGTCGTTACTGGCCAGTTCTTTCACAACATCCATCTCGGTCTTGGCGTGCGAGAGCATATCTACAAAGTTGTATACTATCGTTGTCAGGTCGTTGCCCTTTAATCCCTTGAAATTGTCCACGAGCTTTTGCCCGTCGCGGAAGTTGGTTATTTTGTAGTATTCCTGCTTCAGGTTCTGCAGGCCAAGGCGTTTCAGCTGTTCGGTAAGGAACTCGCCCTCATAAAGGTTCTTACCGCCTTCGTCAACGTCATTTTTCCAATATTGCGGGAATTTCTTCTCCATTTCCAAAGGCGTAAGGCCCGAGAATATCGCATTACGTGCATATTGTGTTGCCGTTGGCAGGATGGCGTAATAGGAAGTTTCCTTTTCCAGCTTGTAATGGTTGGCTACAACGCTTTCAAATGCTTTCCACTGGTCGTAGCGCAGGTTGTCGATCACCACAAAAAGTATGGGCTGTTTCTTTTGTATCTCAGGAACCACCAATTCCCTGAACAGGTTGTGTGAAAGCACCGGCTTATCTGCTTTAGGTTCATACCAATCCTCATAATTTTTCTCGATGAACTTGCCGAATTGGCTATTCGCTTCTACCTTTTGCGATTCCAGTATTTCTACCATGGCATGATCCTCGATAGTTTCGAGTTCCATTTCCCAATATACAAGGCGTTTGTACATATCGATCCAGTCTTCCCATGAATTCACCATACCCATATCCATGGATATTTTGCGGAATTCCTTTTGGTAGTCCAGCGTGGTTTTAGACGAAACAAGACGCGAATGGTCAAGGTTCTTTTTCAGCGAAAGCAATATCTGGTTAGGGTTTACCGGCTTGATCAGGTAATCGGCGATCTTGGAGCCAATGGCATCTTCCATGATGTATTCCTCTTCGCTCTTGGTGATCATGATAACGGGTACTGATGATTTCCGTTCCTTCATCATTCCCAGCACTTCCAGCCCGCTAAGGCCCGGCATATTCTCGTCAAGGAAAACTATGTCAAAGTTCTCTCCGTCAAACAGGTCAAGCGCATCCTGGCCATTATTGGCTGTGGTCACCTTGTAGTTTTTCTTTTCCAGGAAAAGAATATGGGGCTTCAGCATGTCGATCTCGTCATCCACCCAAAGTATCTTTATCTCATTCATTTTATGAGGTATTTTCGTTCGTAAATTGCTACCTGCAAGTTATGGCTATTAAACGATTTTCTTCCTAAATATTTTATAAATGTAGATGTTTATTTTTTGGACACGACCGACCTGCAAGGTTACTAATGCCTTGTAGGCCTTGATAAACACCTACAAGACTTTGAAAACCTTACAGGAGTGCGATCTTCCTAACCGCAAACTTTGCTACCTTTGTACTAACATTCGAACATTTACATGAAATTAGATATACTTGTTTTTGGCGCGCACCCTGATGATGTAGAATTGAGCTGCGGCGCTACCATAGCCAAGGAAATCTCCCTTGGCAAAAAAGTCGGTATTATTGACCTTACCCGTGGTGAGCTCGGTACGCGCGGCACGGCGGAGATCCGTGACCAGGAAGCAACCGACGCGGCAGAAATATTAGGTGTTTCGGTAAGGGAGAACCTGCGTTTTCGCGATGGATTTTTTACAAATGATGAAGCCCACCAGATAGAGGTTATTAAAATGGTCCGCAAATACCGACCTGAGATAGTAATATGCAATGCTGTAGATGACCGCCATATCGACCATGGTAAGGGCAGTAAACTGGTATCTGATGCTTGTTTTTTATCCGGCCTTCGCAGGATAGAGACACAAATGGAGGGCACGGCACAGCAAGCATGGAGGCCAAAATTGGTGTATCACTACATACAATGGAAAAATCTTGAACCCGACTTTGTTGTAGATGTTACGGGATTCATGGATGTAAAAGTGGCCTCGCTGATGGCCTACAAGTCGCAATTCTATGACCCGAACAGTGATGAACCGGTTACCCCAATCGCCACAAAGAACTTTAAGGAGAGCATACTATACCGTGCTGCCGACCTCGGAAGGCTCATAAATTCGGAGTATGCCGAAGGATTTACTGTAGAAAGGTATTTGGCAGTGAACAGCTTAGGAGATTTGATATAAAAAAGATATTTTTTTATTTGCAAAAACGGGGAAATGCCCTATATTTGCACACGAAAAACAAATGGTGATTGTAGCTCAGTTGGTTAGAGCGCCTGATTGTGGTTCCGGAGGTCGCGGGTTCGAGCCCCGTCTTTCACCCTTATTTTAAGGCTGTCTTTGTAAGGCAGCCTTTTTTTTTTGCTTCATCCTCAAGCTCTTCACGGCGACATTAAGGGGATTTATTCAGGATGTCGAAGTATTCCATAAAGTAATAAACCCCGAAATTCAATTTAGAATTTCAGGGCTTAGGGGTAGTTAATCAACCAATGCAAAAGCTTTTTCCACCGTTGCTTCTTTTTCCACATCGATCAGTATGAACGATCGGTCGCCTGTATTGCCGCCGTGGATAGCAATGAGGCTGTTCAGGGAAATGGTGCCGGTAATATATCCCAGATCGTTGTTGCTGTACGATTCTTCCACATTTTCAAAATAATCCTTCAATGCCTCCGAGTCGGCTTTCTTGTGGCGAAGTAGTACCTTTACCAAAGTCTCGTTGCTTAGGTTCGTGTCTTCTTCACGATATATTTTCTTGTATTCATAACGGTAATCATAGCTCAGCGCCGATATGTCCGACAGCACAGCCGAAGCCGTTGGCAGCGAACCCGCACCCCGCCCAACAAAGAAATGGGTATCGGCAAAGCTGGTCTTGGTGATCACGCCGTTAAACACATCATCAACATTATAAAGCCTGTCATCCGGCGTTATGAATTTAGGTATGACATAGGCCGAAATACTGCCATCATTTTGTTTATAGGCTTGTGCTACCAGCTTGATTTTCAGTTTTTTTTCCTTTGCATATTTAAGTTCCAGTTCACCTATGTTATCAATGCCTATATTGAAGATGTCTTTAGGTTTCGCCACATGGCCAAAGGCGTGGGCAAGCAGTATCGTAAGTTTGTATTTGGCATCAAAACCACCTGTGTCGAGTATCGGGTTGCTCTCCGCAAAGCCTTTTTCCTGTGCCTGAAGCAAAGCCTCATCATAGGACAGGTCCTCTTCAAAAGTTTTGGTCAGGATATAGTTGGTTGACCCATTCACTATCCCTTCGATCGACTCCAGCAGGTCATTGTCGTAGTATTCCTCAAGGTTGCGAATTATTGGCATGCTGGCACAACACGCTGCCTCATAGAGTAATGGGACATTATATTCCTTTTGCAATTCAAGCAGTTCGGCAAAGTGCTCAGCGATCATTTTTTTATTGGCCGATACCACTGCCTTACCTTTCCTCAATGCTGCCGAAACGATCTCGAAAGCCGCATCGGCATCATCAATGAGCTCTACCACTACATTGATGCTTTCATCATCCAGTATGTCGTTTTTGTCGAAGGTAAAGTTCTCCTTCCCGATGGCTCTCTCTTTCTCTCTGTCCTTTACACAAATGTTCTTAATGCTGGCTTTCAGTGCCGGTGTTTTTTGAAGCACTTCATAAAGTCCAAGTCCCACACAACCAAATCCGAACAATCCGATATTTAAAGTTTTTCTTGACATTACATTTTGAATTAGGCAGTTACAGTATCAGCTATTGTATTATCGGCGAAAGCCAGGACAAAAGCCTGCTTCAGGTCATCGATCAGGTCATCGGCATCTTCAAGCCCGACCGATAGCCGTATAAGGCTGTCGGTCACGCCCGACTGGTAACGCTTCTCTGCGGGAATCGATTTATGGGTCATTTCGCACGGCAGGCAACACAGGCTCTTTACGCCGCCAAGGCTTTCGGCCAACTTGAATAATTTGGTTGACGAAACTATCTGTGAAGCCAGGTCCTTATCATCCACCACAAGGTCGAACGCGATCACGCCACCGAAGTACTTTTGTTGCTTTTTGGCGATCTCGTGATTATGGTGTGAAGGAAGCCCGGGATAATAGACATTCCTGATAAGCTTTTCTTCAAGAAGGTATTCGGCGATCTTCTGCGCGTTCTCCGAATGCTGCTTTATGCGAAGGGTAAGCGTCTCAATACCGCGTATTACCAACCAGCTGTCGAACGGCCCTAAAATAGCCCCTGACGCATTTTGGATGAACTTTATCTTGTCACCCAGTTCCTTTGTTGCTGTTACCACCAATCCCGCTATAAGGTCGCTGTGGCCGGCAAGGTACTTGGTAGCACTGTGTATCACGATGTCGGCACCAAGGTTGATCGGTTTCTGCGCTGCCGGCGAGGCAAAGGTATTGTCTACGCACAACAACAGGTTGTTAGCTTTTGCTATCCCGGCTATAGCGGCAATGTCCGATATTTTCAAAGTAGGGTTGGTAGGCGACTCGATCCAGATAAGCTTTGTTTTGGCAGTAATGGCATCGGCTACATTTGCGGCATTTGTCGTATCCACGTATTTTATGCTGATACCGAATTTCTGGTAAATGTGGGTAAACAGACGGAACGCGCCGCCGTAAATGTCGTCAACAGCTATGACTTCATCACCGGCTTCCAAAAGTTTTATCACTGCATCTATAGCTGCAAGGCCACTGGCAAAGGCATAGCCGTTGGTACCGTTCTCGAGTTTGGCTATCGAATCTTCAAGCACCTTGCGTGTCGGGTTGTTGCTGCGGGCATAGTCAAACCCTTTGTGTACGCCAGGCGCATCCTGCACGAATGTTGATGTTTGGTAAATCGGGGTGGAGATGCTGCCTGTTAACGGATCTACCGGAATGCTGTGTAAAATTTGTGTCTGCTCTTTCATTTTTGTTGATTTAAATTATTAAACTTTTTAGTCAATAAAAAAAATCCTAAACCAGTTGTATCGAAAGGGCATTAAAACAAAAAATGCCCTCCCGACAAGTCAGAAGAGCATATAATATTTTGATGTATTATCTACTATTTTCTAAGCTTATCTTTCCCCGCAACGCAGGGGGTTGAATGTGGCACCTTATCGCAATGAAGCGACAGGTTGCCAAGACGTCATAGGGTCAATTCCCTCGGTCTTTCTGGATAAGAATACTTTTTTAAAGAACTTGCAGCAAAGGTAATGGACAAACTTTTTAATTTCCAAATTTATTTTTTAAAATTTAAAATTAATTTATAAATTACTGAAAATTATATGATTGCGTTTTGTAAAATATACATTAAGGATTCTCAAAAGCCAGATCTTTGCTTTTATACTTAGCGATGGTACATAGGGATACTCATGATCGGGAGGTAAAAGGGTATTAATCTCTAAATAGGAAACCCAATCCAACTGATCTCAGCATCTTTTTTTCAAAAGCCCAAAAGAATTTAAATTGCCCGGAAATGAACCCGAAGAAAACCAGGAGCACCTGGTAAATAGGGAAAATTAGTATAAGGTACAATGGCCAGTACAACCATGGGGAAAGCAGGTCCTTAGTAAAACCGAAGTATGCCAGCACGGGTTTAGATACGAGGGCGGAGGAGGAGCCGGTAACCGCAAAAACGATAAAGATGACCACCAATTGGTAGTTACTCGTTATTCCCCATCGTTTTTTTAGTTTTTCCATATCGGCTTGCTGCCGCAAATATACCGGTTTTATGGGAACGGAACAACCCCGCCGAGCTTTTGATTGTTAGTTATCTGGAAATAGACCAAATAATTATAAAGCAAATAATTTACTTCATAGCCATAATCTACGCCAGGCTCATAATCGATATGCATTTGATACATATTACCATAGCGCTGTGCCTGCAGTACGCGGCTGTTCCATTCCATCACCCACAGGCGGTTCTTGGCTTCCAGGTATTGCTGGCTGTAGTAACCCCGCTGCCTTGCCCGCGATACGAGCCAACTGTTAAATCCGGGATCGATAATGATCACCTCGTATTCAAGGGAGTCGTTGGCAATACGCAGGGTGTCACCAGCAGCACCCGCGACGGCAGTTCCTGCTGCATTTGCGTTGCCATTGGCAGTGTAAAGGGCATCATTCTTCGCGCCGCATCCTATTGCTATGCCTAATATAACGAAGATAACGATCACGTATGCTTTCATGGGATGAAGTTATTAGGATATAAATTTAAAAAATAAAGGCACCTAATGATCACATCCGGTGCCTTTATTATTCCATGATCGGAAACCTTATGCCCTTCCTGTGGCAGGAGGAGTAGTATTGGCTTTTGAAGCTGCATCCGCCGCATGGCCTGATACCTTCTCAGCGATCTCGCCACCTTTTTGCACTACTTCGTCAAATTTCTTTTTAGCAGTTTCTTTAACTGTTTCGTACTTGTCGGCAAGGTCGCTCCCAAGCTCTTCTGCTTTGCTGATAACTCCGTCAAGATACCCTTTTCTTTTAAGGATTATTCCTACTACTGCAAGGGCTGCAACTCCCGCTGCGATCCCAATGATCAATTTTTTGTTACTCATACCTGTTAAATTAGAATTAGTGAATTATTTAAATTATTGGATATTATTTTTTGTTGTCCCTTTTTTCCTGGTCGGCATTAAGGTTACGCCTTTCGTTCTCATTCATGTTCTCGGCGTAATTGCGGGTCGCGTTGGCTTTCTCTTCATAGCCTTTACCCATGTTGTGCTGTGGGGCAGGTGTATTAGGTTGGTCACCATTTTCCCCAGGAATGTATTCCCTGTTATCTGATTGTACCATGATCTTGTATTTTAGGTTAATTATGTAATTCTCCTTTGTCAGGGTGCAACAGCCTTTCACCTGCCGCTGTATGGTTGTCAGGGACCATTGTAAAATTCTGCTTATACGAAGTGTAGGCAGCTGTTTCGTAATTGTTCCTGTTTGGTTTTGTGCCGGTCGCATCATTTTTGTCGATGCAGCCTTTTTCCCTTGTGCAGTCCGTATTTTGATGTGTCGTTCCCATGGCTTTTTTCATTTATCATTAATGGTATGCCTCTCAATTCTTTTACTAAATTAATCATTGTAAAACCCTGTTGCTGCTAACATTATCTTAAAATCTGGCATTATAAGAAGGATTTAACGCGGCTTTATATTTAAGTTGTGAAAACGAAGAAATGCTGTTAAAGGAATTGGGAATTGTCACTTTTGCGATCTGAATAAATACTTTAATTACTGAAGATCTGATCACGATCTCTACTCAGTTGTATTGGCCTCAGGGAAAGTATGACGCACGGTTAAAAGGGTGACTATTATATACATTTGACAACCTACAGTATATAAAAGATCCCCCGTTTGTGCGGAGGATCTTGGTCAATATTATAGAAGATAAGGCATGTATAGTAGCCTAATATATTTTAGTTTATTAAAGGCTTAAAGTATTATCATTACACGAAAAGTGGATGGTCTTCCTCATCGTAAATGTCATACTCAACGCCTTCCTCAAGTTCTGCTTCGGTTACATATCCGAATAACTTAACTATGCCAAATCCGGCCAACGCTGCGAATAAAAATTTAAGTAATTTCATGGTGTGCTATTTTAAGGGTTGCATTTTTTGACGAATATTTATTTTTCGCCCTTACTATGACACAAAAATACAAAACAGGTGTAGATCTGATAGCGGTTATTAGCAAAACTTTAATACTTAAACAGTTGTTTTGCAGTGAAAAGGGAATTTCGTGTAATGAAATTTAAAACCATCTGCCTGCCATCATCCCAAGCCATACGAACAGCAGCCCCGCAAGTACGCTGGCAGCAATGTAGGCAAAGGCGATAAGGGTCTGCCCATTGGTCATGAGTGTGGTATTTTCGTACGCAAAAGCGGAGTAGGTAGTATAGCCTCCGCAGAATCCGGTAATGAAGAACAGCCTGAAATTATCGCTAATGCCCGACTGTTTTTCGATGAATGCCATAAGCATGCCAATGAGGAGGCAGCCTAACATATTGATAAGGAACGTAGCCAGCGGAAAGGCATTGTTCCAGTACTTATTTACAAGCATTGCGGACAGGTATCGCAGTATGCTTCCTGTCGCCCCGCCCAAACCCACAAGCAGCATTGATCGTATCATAAGTATTTCACCATCGTTATTTTATCAGCGGGCTCTTCTTCCATAAAAAAATCCTTTATCATCCCGCATTTTTCAAAACCATATTTTTCATAGAGCCTTTGCCCACCTATATTGGTAGAATACACGTCCAGCCAGATGATACTCAGCGGAGAACTTTTTGCCGCCCAGTCCAGCAAAGCTTCCATTAGAAAACCGCCTACTTTCCGATTTTGCCACTCGTACGCAATGCCCATGCCTATCATGGCGGTGTGGAACAGTTTTTTGCGCTGGCTGCCTGAAAGGTCAATGTTGCCTATGAGTTGGTTGCCATGTTCAGCCACTAACAGCAGGCTGTTCTCTTCATCCGCAAAGCGCTTTATCAGATCCTTCTCCATTGCTATGTCGTTCTTATATTCGAACTCATATAACGGAATGGATCGGGTATCTTTAATATAGCTTTTCTTCAGTTCGATGAGGCTCAGCGCATCTTCCTCCACTGCCTCACGGATGGTGATCTCCTTACCGTCAGCCGTAAAACGGATCATGGGTTTTATCTTCATTAAGGCAATTTAAATTCAGGATTATATATCAACCCAATGATGTTGCTCCACTCGTCTTTTACAGAAGCAACCACGATCTCTCCGCCCACATTTTGCGGGGCTTCGTGAGCTGTAGCGCCCAAGCTGAGGAAGCGTTTATATTCACTTTCAATGTCATCCACACCCCAGTAGGTTACGGTATTATCCCCCACAATGGCTTCGTCCGGCTGCAGTCCAAGCTCGTAGCCCGCAATGTTAAAGCCCACATAGAAAGGCTCGTCAAAATAGGGTTGGGTTTGAAAGGCTTCGGCGTACCATGCCTTCGCTTTTTCAAGATCGCCCACCTTATAACCCACTGTCCTTAATCCAAGAATTGCTGATCTCATTTTTTATTGATCTTTGATTACCTCAAAGTTAAATTATTTCGCTTAAACCTTGTAAATCGTATTTTAAATTGTTGTAAAAAGATTAAATTTTTATATTTACCATCGTTTATATATCGAAATGTTATAATTAGATGGAGAGGATACCTGACTTATATAAATACAAACATATATCTTTTGACTTGTGGCTCACACTGATAAAGTCGAATTTCGAATTCAAGAACAGGAGGGATCTCTTATTCAAAGAGCATTTCAATATTGATAAGCCTATTGAGGAGGTCGCGGCCGCGATCCGCAAATTCGACATCCTTACCAACACCATCAACGAAAAGGCAGGCAAGAATTTCGATACCTTCGAGATCTACTACCTTATTTTAGATCATTTGGGTATCGACATCGAATTGTTCGAAAGTACCCGGCTTGCCGAATTTTATTCCCTTACCGAAGACCTGCTAATGCGATACAAGCCCGTAGTGCTGCACGAATACATTCCGGCATTTTTAGAAAAGCTGCATTCCGAAGGTATCACGATGAATATCCTCAGCAATACGGCTTTCATTAAAGGCAGTGCTTTGCGCAAGGTCCTTGCCCATCACGGACTGGACAAATATTTCGCCTTCCAGTTATATTCTGATGAAACAGGGTTTTCCAAGCCTTCACAGGATATGTACCAGTTGGCATATAACGAGATCATTACTATCGGTGACATTTCACGATCCGAAGTTCTCCACATAGGCGACAATAAAGTGTCCGACTACAACGGGGCGCTTGCCTTTGGCTTCGATGCCTATTTAGTAACCAATACACCAGTTAATGAACCACACCTACAGCCTGCATAAAATTACCGATAAGAACGATTGCCCATTTAGCGAAGCCGAGTACAGCAGGTTTAAGTTCGGGGAGAATGCTTATGCCGAAAAATTTGCCGATGAGCTGTTCGAAGGATTCATCGCACAGCATAAGGACCTGATCCTGTCGCATACCGACATCGTGATCTTGCCCAGCCCGTACCACGCGATACCTACGGCTTCCAACTTCCTGTGCCATTATTTCAAATTACGCATGAACCATTTCCTTTACGAGAATGGAAGGAGGGCGCTTTCGGAATCAAAAATATACCGCAACCAGACCTATACTACTGATTACGGCAATCTTGATTATGCCGAGAGGGTAAGGCTGATAGGGAATGATACCTACTACATCGACAGGAATTATATTGGCAACAAGCTGTGCCTGCTGCTGGACGATATTAAGATAACCGGCAGCCATGAGCACATCGTGAAAAAGATCCTTGACCAGTATGAAGTTGAGGGGACATTCGTATTCCTTTATTTTGCCGAACTTATCAATAAGGACATCCACCCCAACATTGAGAACTACTATAATTATTTTTTTGTTAAAGATGTGCAAAGCCTTATGGATGTAATGCGGTCGGATACTTTTGAGTTCAATACCCGTATCGTAAAATACATTTTGAAGTTGGAGGAGAACGATTTTTCGCTACTTTTATCGTCCATGAAGAAAAAAATGCGGCAAATGCTGTTTGCCCTCGCAGTAAGCAATAACTACCATACAATAGATGAGTATAAGATTAATCTTGATCATATCAACAATAGTTTAACCAATAAAAAAACGAATAATTATGGCTATCAATTTACAGAAAGGCCAGCGTGAAACGCTGAACGCACCTAAATTTACAATAGGCCTCGGCTGGGACACCAACACATCATCTACAGGTGCGTCATTTGACCTTGATGCCTCTGTATTCATTATGAATGAGAACAGGAAGCTTGTTGCCGATGAGTTTTTTGTATTCTATAATAACCTGAAGTCTCCGGATGAAGCGGTAGAGCATACGGGCGACAACCTTACAGGTGATGGCGATGGCGACGATGAGTCGATCAACGTTGACCTGTCAAAGGTTGACCCAAGGGTTTCTGAAATATGCATAGTAGTAACCATTCACGATGCTGAGGCGCGCAAGCAGAACTTTGGCCAGGTAAGGAACTCATTCGTACGCATAGTAGATGCCAACGGTACAGAACTTGTAAAATATGAGCTTGAAGAAGATTTCTCTATCGAGACTGCCGTAGAATTCGGCCGCATCTATAAGAGGAACAACGAATGGAAATTTGAGGCGGTAGGAGTAGGACAGCGTGGCGGACTTCAGGAATACCTAAATAAATACAACTAATAAAATGGCTATAAACTTAGAAAAAGGGCAACGCATCAACCTCGAAAAGAGTAACGGCTCTAAACTGCAGAACATTTGCGTAGGCATTAACTGGGGCGCGATCGAGAAAAAAGGATTATTCGGTACCAAGAAAGAGCCGGTAGACCTTGACGCGAGCTGCGCCATATATGACGAAAATAAAAGGAACATTGATACGGTAAGCTTCAGGCAGCTGAAGAGCAACGACCAGGCCATCCGCCACAGCGGTGACGACCTTACGGGCGACCTTAACGGCGATGACGGCCTGGACAATGAGGTGATCACGGTAGACCTTTCTAAAGTGTCGCCAAACGCGCATTACCTGGGCTTTTTTATCAACAGCTTCCGCGGCCAGGACTTTAAGGACATCCCCTTCGCGTCCATCAGGATCTACGAAGGTACGCCAACCCGTGTGCAGGAGGTATTTGCCAAGTATGACGTTGCCAACGATAAGGCTTTTGAAGGCAGCGTATCGATGGTGTTAGGTGTATTCTACAAAAGGAATGGCGACTGGAAATTCAACGCGGTGGGTGTGCCTACACGCGACAGGAAACTTGAGGAAACCGTGGTAACGATACAGCAAAACCACCTGTAAAACCAAAACAATGGAAAATAACGAAGTTACGGTAACAGCCCTTTCGGGGCCAATGGATAAGGAAGGGAATGTGAACCTTGCTGCCATTACCGAACAGCAAATGGCCGATTACAGGCCTATTGCCAACCAGTTGAATGAAAAGGATGCCAATTCGATACTGAACTATGGGGCTGAGATACAGAATACCATATCAAAACAGAGTGATACCTTCCTGAGTAATGTTAGGGCACAGCAGGCTGGTGATGTAGGCACGCTTATCAACGAGCTTTTGGCCGAACTGAATTACATTGATGTAGATGAGTTGAACCAGAACGCGTTCCAACGCTTCATTTCGAAGATACCTTTGCTTAGTAAGATGGTGACCGATGTGAAGAAGCTGTTCCAGAAATATGATAAGATCACAGCCAACGTAGACAGGATCAGCAACAAGGTAAAGGCCGGGATGATCAATTCCGTTAAAGATAATACTTCGCTGCAAACCATGTTCGATGGGAATGTTCAGCTTATTAAGGAGATCGAAAAATTCATCATCGCCGGGCAGATCCGCTACAAGGAACTGAACGAAGAACTGGCACAGATGGAGGCCAATGCTTCACAGTACCAGGATTATGAAATATCTGACAAGCGTACCTTTATTAACAGGCTTGATAAAAGGCTGGCCGACATGAAGGTGGTGCGCTTTATCCTGATACAATCGCTGGCACAGATACGCGTGGTACAGAACAACAATACGTCGCTGGCTGAAAAAGCGCAGTCGATACTGACCACCACTATGCCGGTGTGGAAAAACCAGCTTACGCTTGCAGTAGCATTGCAAAGGCAAAGGCAGAACATTGAGGTGCAGCGCAAGGTATCGGAAACGACAAATACCATTCTCAGGAAAAATGCCGAGATGCTTCAGCAGAACAGCATTGAGGTGGCAAGGGAGAATGAGAATACCATAGTGTCGCTTGATACACTTAGGGAAACCACAAAATCGCTTATAGATACGCTTGCCGAAGTGAAGCAGATACACGAGCAGGGCAACCAGACACGCAGGGAGCTCGATGCCGGGCTGCAAAACCTGGAGGCCGAATTGAAAAAAGGTGTTGTAAGCTAAACACGTAAATTATTAACCACATTGATACATAGTGTGGAGTGTGAAATTATAGTTTTGGATAGTTACACACAGGATGAAGCAAAGCTTCATTCTATGATCGACTATACCGCTTTATGCAATAGCTACAAAAAGCTATGTATCTATGTGGTTAAAATATGTACACACTTTTATCATGAGGTGAAGATAAAATGTAGATGACGCAGGAGCAGGACGAAATATATGCACAAATAATTAAGGACAGCAGTAAGAGGCTAAGGGTTTTAAAGACGCTATCGAACTTTTTCAGCCACAAGGACCTCTTTGCTGTTTTTATCCGTACGCAGGTGATACACAATCTGTTCGACGGTAACAGGAACCTCGACCCGCACAAGCTGGAGTTGTTCCACGTGCAGTATACAAGTAGTTTGATCGACCTGTTCCAAAAGCTGAAAAAGTCCAAAGAGCAGCAGTATTTGCTTATCTCGGACGAGATCTACATTAATGAGGACATCGTACGCAAGCTGCAAAGTGAGACTATAGCTGTTGACTTCACCGCAGAAGTGAGGGAGCATTCGGCCAATATGGCTGCCAAATTGCAACAGCTATACAGTATGCTTGCTACAGGCGAGCAGGTAGTGTTCGGGTGGGGTGATGTCATGCTGTTCGCCGCCAAAAGGGCAGGGGAGTTTTACCGCGAGATCGATGCATCGCAGTTCCTCGCACTGACCGACATGGATGCAAGAAGCTGTTACCGCAACGAGTTCGCAAGTATAGAGAAAAAGCTGTTGGGCCGCCTCAACAAAAACCGCTTCAGGGTAAAGTTCGCCTGCGGGCTGGTGCACGGGAACGAGATCGTTGAGGTATATGATTTTTTAGACTCGAATGATAAATTCGTTTTCATAGGCAGTGCCAAGGCATTTTATTTTCTGGACACTGAGACGGCACAGGGGTTTGACCTGTCGAAGAACCTTTCGTCCAAGACGAGGATCATTATCGACCTGAAGGCAAAGACCGATGCGCTCAAGGAAAAGCAGGCAACTGTAAAAACGTTTCTTCCTGCCAATGTGGAAGAAGTGCTGGAAGGCTACCTTGAAAAAATATCCGGGGTAGATTTTCTTGATGAGTTACAGAACGTAGACGAGCAGACCAACATTTTAAGAGCAATGCTGAATATTAATATTAATTCGAAATAACCAATATAACCAATGGCAATTAATTTAGAAAAAGGACAAAGACAAAATATATCGGCCCCAAAGTTCACTGTGGGCCTTGGATGGGACTCTAATACCGGCAGCGGTGAAGCCTATGACATCGACGGGTCGGTATTCATATTGGGCGCGAACGGCAAGCTGGTTAGCGACAGCCATTTCGTATTCTATAACAACCTCACATCTCCCGATGGCGCTGTGGTTCACGCGGGCGACAACCTTACCGGCGAAGGTGCCGGTGATGACGAGACCGTAACGATAGACCTGTCGAAGATCTCGGCGGATGTTGCTGAGATATGTTTTGTGGTAACCATCCACAAGGCTGCGGACAGGAGGCAGAACTTCGGGCAGATACGCAATTCGTTCATCAGGATCGTGGATACTAACGGTACTGAGCTTGTGAAATATGAGCTGGATGAAGATTTCTCTATAGAGACAGCGGTGGAGTTTGGCCGCATCTACAAAAGGAACGACGAATGGAAATTCGAAGCTGTAGGCAATGGTATGAAAGGCGGCCTGCAGGACTTTTTGGGTAAATACAATTAAATATTCAATTTTAGAAATAACATTTCTTTAAAATGGATTCGTCATTGATAGAAAAATATGAGATTGTTTTTCGCGAAAAGTTGCTCATTTTTCAAGGAGGCCATCCTTCCCGTAAGGTAAAAATCGCAGAAACAAATAATATTTATCTTTCAAGTTTTTTAATTGATTGGCGAGATGTTGAAATGATTAACGAAGCATTATTGCCAGGCATAGAAGCTGTATTAAGGGGTGAGATTCATGAATTTGAGACTGGATCCGACAGGTTTTTGGTTTTAGTCGACCCTCTTTTTACCGTTTTTTATATAGAAAATACAGATGATTATCCTAAAGTAGCAACAATCGACTTCAGGAATATTGTAGCTGGCTGGAGAGATTATTTAGTCAGTTAATTTGAAATATTATAAAGCTATTATCAACCAATAAAACATAAAACAAATGGCAATTAATTTAACGAAAGGCCAAAAAATTGACCTTAGAAAATCTTCGGGCGAAAGCCTTACCAACTTCTGCGTAGGTGTGAACTGGGGTGCTATCGAAACTAAAGGCGGTTTCCTTGGCCTTGGCAAAAAAGTAACCAATATCGACCTTGACCTTAGCTGCATCATGATCGATGAGCAGAACAATATATGCGACCACCTGTACTCTCCGCTTTACAGGGTTGAGGTATTACAGCAATTTGGCCTTCCTAAAGGCAAGCTCGTATCTGTTGACAATGCGCTTAAGCACACGGGTGATGACCTTCAGGGTGATACCGGCGGCGATGACGGCCTTGACAATGAGATCATTACAGTAGATCTTACACGTATCAACGCGAACGTTAACCAGATATTCTTCTTCCTGAATAATGCAGGGCGCGAGGACTTCTCTCAGATACCTTATTCAAAGATCAGGATGTATGAAGGCACACCTACAAGGGTAAACTCGGTATTTGCGCAATACAACGTTTCTGCCGAAGGACAATATGCAGGCAAGCAGTCGATAATCATGGGCAAACTGTACAAGAGGAACAATGAATGGAAATTCAGTGCGATAGGCGATCCTACAGAGGATGTATTCCTCGGACAGACCATCAAAAGGATCGTACAGTCGTACCTGTAAGCCATGAAAATAAAAAATATTGAAGGCCTGCGCGTTTCCGAGATAAAGGAAATGGTAGGGCAGGGTGGGAAATTCGTTTACTTTCCTTACACTATATCTGTTGTATTGGCGACATTTAAAAGGCCGTCGTCCATTTATTTTATAAGGCCGGGCGAAGGTACTTTCAAATATTCTTACAAGCATGTGGCCGTTAATGCTGTAGTGGGCTGGTGGGGTATCCCATGGGGTCCTATCTACACCATAGGGGCGATGTACAACCAGTTTAGCGGCGGCAAGGATGTGACCGGTGCCGTAATGAGCGACCTGATACAGAACGATCCGGAAGCCGATACGTCTACGTATAACATTAACGGGAATGTTTCATACAACACGCAGCCGAAAAACGACGACCAGCCTACCTATAATGTCCCAAGGAACTAATACTCCGACCATGAGAAGATTACCTGTCTATTTCTTACTCGATACATCAGGGTCCATGTATGGCGAGCCCATACATGCCCTGAACAATGCCCTTAGCGGGATGGTAAATACGCTGCGCAGCGACGCCCAGGCACTGGATTCGCTATGGCTGAGCATCATAACCTTCGACCGAGAGGTGAAGGAAGTTGTGCCGCTCACAGAGCTGGTACAGTTCCGCCTGCCGGAGATCACCTGCCCTCAGAGCGGGCCGACCAATACCGGCGCGGCGCTTGATTTCGTACTTAATAAAGTGGAGCAGGACATCATCAAAAGCTCAGAAACCCAAAAGGGCGACTGGAAGCCGCTATTGTTCCTGTTCACCGACGGCAAACCGTCTGACATACAACTGTACCGCGAAAAAACGGTGCAGGTGCGTGCGTACAACTTTGGAGCGGTAGTAGGCTGTGCCGCCGGGCATTTGGCCAATGATGCCATGCTGAAGGAACTGACCGATAATGTGGTACACCTTGATTCGGCAGATAGCCAAACATTGAAGACATTCTTCAAATGGGTGTCTGAAACCATTGAGCAGGGCAACAAGAGCCAAGGTACAGGCGAGGAAACACGCCTCCCGCCACCACCTGATGAAATTACGGTTGTTATTTAATTATAATCAACGTTGCCCTGCTCCCCTCTCCTTTGGAGAGGGGCTGGGGGTGAGGTTAAACAAAAAACTATGAGAAGGCTTCCGATATATTTTTTGATCGACATTTCAGAGTCCATGGTAGGCGAACCCATCCAGCAAGTGGAGGAAGGGCTTGCCACCATCATACAGGCATTAAAATCAGATCCGCATGCGCTGGAAACCGTTTGGGTTTCTATCATCGTGTTTGCCGGGCAGGCAAAAACGCTGGTCCCTCTTCAGGAGATCGTGAGCTTTTACCCGCCGAAGTTCCCCATTGGCAGTGGCACCTCCCTTAGCAAAGGATTAGGCCACCTGATGTACGAGCTTCGCAGCAATATTGTAAAGACAACCTATGAGCAGAAAGGCGATTGGAAACCGATCGTGTTCCTGTTTACCGATGGCGTGCCTACCGATGATACCTCGGCTGCTATTGCCGAATGGAAACAGAACTGGGCACGCACGGCCAATATGGTTTCCATTTCTTTTGGGGATGAGACCGACATGAGGCTGCTGGGCGAACTGAGCAACGATGTGATGCATTTTAAGAACACCAGTGCACAGTCGTATAAAGCATTCTTTAAATGGGTTACCGATTCTATCAAGACAAGTAGCATCAGTGTGGAGAATAATTCCACGGGCTTTGAACTTGCCAAGACGGATGATGAGACAATATCGAAGATCGACCTGAGTAAGCCCGGCGACTATGACCGAGGCGGCTATGTTGACGATAATTTTGTGGTATTTGCCGCGCAGTGCCAAAACACCAAGCGCCCTTACCTGATGAAGTATGGCAAAGTTTCCCAACCCTCTAATTTTGGCGGGATGAATTTTGAGACCCGGGCGTTCAGGCTGATGGGGGCGTATCCTGTGGACAATTCCTACTATGAGCTGGCCGATAAGTCGTACGAGAACAATGTTAGCAGCGACGAACTGATAGGCGCGCCTACCTGCCCTTGCTGTGGCAACCAGTACGGACTGGCTGTATGCTGCTGCCGCAAGATACATTGCATAGGTGAGGAAGAAGTGAGCACGTGCCCGTGGTGCGGATCCCAGGGTAAATATACCTCTGGTGGAGGAGGCAATGGCGGCTTCAACATTGGCAGGGCGCAGGGATAATGAACGACATCCAGAAATACATTTTTACGCTCCTGGGCAACCAGGGCATACACAGCCCGCAGCAATTTGAAAAGGAGTTCCTTGAATTTGCCGCGCGGGAGGAAAACATTAAGAACGTAAGCCTCATAAGGCAACTACAGGTACAAATGACACAGGCATGGCAAATTAGGGCAAGGCGGCTGGACATAGCCAGACAGTACATTACTTTCCCTAACGGGATGGCAGGCAAGCCATACACTGCGGTGTTTGATCTAGATGCCTTAAACCTTAATGACCTTACCGAATATTCACTTTCGGGCTTTGAAGGATCAGGGCTTGAATATGATAAGGCTTCAGGCACAATATCAGGAACACCGGAACAGGCAGGCGATATAACGATCGAACTCTCTTATAACTTTGAAGGCGAGGAAGAAGGCGCGGAGCCCAATGTCAAAAAGCTTTCGATCATCATCAATGCCGACCCAAAGTCGCTATGGAAGGATATTCCCAGCGATGCCAACGGGCTGTATGCCAAACCTGATAATGTAGCTGAAATAGTTCAGTTGGGTGGCAAGACGCTTGTTGTAGCCTCTTGGCGCGGCAGGTCGCACGCCAATACAGGCGGCTATCGCGATGATGATTACGATTACGCAGAACTGGAGAATGGCTGGAATGTCATCGCAGTTTCAGATGGCGCAGGTTCGGCACCGGCAGGGCGAAAAGGCTCGGAGATCGCCTGCAATGCTGTAGTTTACTACCTGAAGCAGCGGTTTACTGCTGCACAGTCGGTAGTAATTGACGAAGCAGTTTCGTCGAATGCCAAAGAAAAAATAAAAGAATTGGCATTGCCGTACCTTTCGGGGGCGGCTAACTATGCTTTTGAGGAAATAGAGGATTTTTCGCGTGAAGCGGAGATGCCACTCAATGCCTTTCATGCCACACTCATCTTTGCGTTGGTAAAGCACTACCCTGAGGGGTCGGTTTTCATGACCTTCAGCGTTGGCGACTGTCCGATGGCTTTGATCAATAAAGACATGACGGAAGTGAAACTGATGAATAAACTGGACGTGGGCGAATTTGGTGGCGGGACACGCTTCATCACTATGCCCGAAATTTTCAGGGCAGATGATTTTGATGAGCGATCTAACGTTGAAATTGTAACAGATCTCTCATATTTTGTACTAATGACAGACGGGATATACGACCCGAAATTTGAAGTGGAGGCCAACCTTGTTAAAATAGAGAAGTGGCGGAGCTTTTTTGAGGATATTGACCTTGAAAGCCAGCATCACGAAGAGCTGATCGGAATGAGGAGGGGCAATGATGGTATACGGGACAGGCTTGCCACCTGGATGGATTTTTGGAGCCCCGGCAACCATGATGATCGTACGCTGGCCATATTATTTTGAGAAAAAGTTGATTTGTTGATGGGTTGATTTGTTAATGGCTTTGTCGCTTGAATTATTTTTTAACCATATAGGGACATAGGCTTTCCGTGTGGTTAAAAAGTTAGGAAGGCATTACATTTTGAATAGTCATACATAGAATGAAGCAAAGCTTCAAACTTATGTGTCCTGATTGATGGACAACAATGTATTGAGAAACATAGGCTATGTATCTATGTGGTTAAATTGTTTTCAACATCTGGCCTGATAGCAGCCACATTTTAAAAGTATAATGGAAATAAGAACTGTACGTTCGGTGAACGACCCTAATAAAACGTATGAGTTTGCTGATAATGGCGAACCGATGCGCGGCGGAATGAAAGATGTGTACTTCAGCCCCGACAAGAGTTATGTGGTGGCATTTTTTCGCGATAAGCTGGATGATAACCAAAAGGAACGCCTCAAGCGCATTACCGGCTATTACCTCCCGCAGATAAAGAATAAGGAAGCAGCGGATTATTATCTTGAAGAAGTGTTCCGCTGGCCAACCGATGTAGTAGAACAGAATGGGTTCACAGGTATTATCGTGCCGGCCTACAAAGGAAAGTTCTTTTTTGCGAAAGGACATGAAACGGGCGACCTTATTAAAGGCAAGGAGAAGAACGGTAAATGGTTTGCCGCCGCTAAGTTCAGGAATGAGCAGTTCCCGTTAAGGGTGGCCAGATCGGAACTTGGCAACTGGCTGAGCTATTTCCAGATATGCGTGAACCTGGTGCGCGGCGTAAAGAAAATGCACGCGATGGGACTAGCACACTCTGACCTTTCTTACAACAACGTGTTGATCGACCCGGTAGAAAAGGCCGCCTGCATGATCGACCTTGACGGGTTGGTGGTGCCGGGATTGTTCCCTGCCGAAGTAATTGGCACTGCCGAATTTATCGCGCCCGAAGTTTTGGCGACAAAACATTTAAACAAGAATGACCCTAACCGGAAATTACCCAGCAGGCTAACCGACCTGCACGCGCTTCCGGTACTGATATATATGTTCCTGCTTCACCGCCACCCGCTAAAGGGCGGCAAGGTGCATGATCTGGACACTGAAAAAGACGACCTGCTGTCGATGGGGGAGAAGGCGCTGTTCATTGAACACCCTACCGACCAGACCAACAGGCCGAAGCCCAACAGGTTCTCGAAATGGGATATGCCGTGGGCCGACATCAACGCGCTGCCATACACCATTTTGGGGCCGTACCTCACGGAAATGTTCAACCGCGCGTTCATTGAAGGATTGCACGATCCCCAAATGCGGCCACCTGCCGAAGCATGGGAGCAGGCCTTGCTGAAGACCGTTGACCTGATGCAGAAATGCGATAATGCCAACTGCACCCAGCAATGGTATGTGTTTGACAACTCGAGCGTTCCGAAATGCCCATTTTGCGGGACCAAGCACCAGGGGACGCTCCCGATGCTGGATTTTTATTACGAGTTCAGCCCCGGGGTGTGGAAGCCCGACAACCAAAGGCTGATGGTGTATAATAACCAGTACCTTTTCAACTGGCACGTGAACCGGAATATTGTGCGCAACGAAAGGCTTGACCCCAGGGAGAAGTTACCGGTAGGGTACTTTACATTCTTTGAAGGCAAATGGGTTTTCGTGAACCAAAAACTGGAACACATGAAGGATGTTAGCGAAGGAAAGGATATACCGGCAGGTTCGATGGTAGAATTGACCAACGGAAAGAAAATACTGCTATCTTCGCAGGAAGGAGGCAGGCTTGCACTGATCACTATTACTAATAACAATTAATACTAAAATTTGAGATGGAGAAAGTAGACTCATTAATTAATCACCCGGGTATTATATCCGTTTTTTCAGTCGTCGTCATATTGATGCTATTGCTTGACCTTGGGGTATTCAATAAGAAGAGCCACACGGTGACCAATAAAGAAGCCATCGCCTGGTCGCTGGTATGGATCACGTTGTCTATGGCTTTTAGCGGTGTGATCTATTACTACATGGGTATTGAGAAATTCTCTCAATTCCAGTCGGCCTATTGGATCGAGAAGGCGCTTTCTGTAGATAACCTCTTTGTATTCATCCTTGTATTCGGGTTCTTCAATGTTCCTAAGGAAAATCATCATAAGGTGCTATTCTGGGGTATCATAGGGGCATTGGTGCTCCGTGCAATATTCATTTTCAGTGGAGTAGGATTGATAAAGCTGACCTATCTTCCTGAAATGGAGGTGCTTGGTTATATGGTTAAGATCAACGTGGTAATGACGCTGTTTGGTATCTTCCTTATCTATGCCGGTATCAAATCATGGTTTGCCGAAGACGATGACGACGCAGAAAAGGATTTCAATACAAGCCCGGGAGCAAGGGTAGTACATAAGTTCTTTAAAGTGAGTAAGAACTATGACGGTGATAAATTCTTTACAATCGAGAACGGTAAGAAACTTGCAACGCCGCTATTGGTTGTGGTGGGTGTTATCGAGTTTACCGACCTTTTGTTCGCGGTAGATTCCATTCCGGCTATTTTCGCCATCGCACCGGACGATCCGTTCATCCTGTATACATCGAATATATTCGCGATATTGGGACTAAGGGCGCTGTACTTCCTGTTGGCGAACTTCATCCACCTGTTCAGCAAGCTGAAATACGGCCTTGCGATTATCCTTGCGTTTATTGGGGTTAAGATGGTCATTGCGCCTATATTCCATATCGAATCTATTCACTCATTGATGGTAGTGGGCGGCGTATTGGTGCTTTCGGTACTGGCATCGGTCCTATTCCCGGAAAAGAAAGAAGAGGCTGCGGAGTAACTACATGAGTTTTATAAATATCATCAGACCTGACAGGTTTTATTAGCCTGTCAGGTTTTTTAATGTTTAACCTCGCCCCCTCCCGATAGCTATTGGGGAGGGGGTAAGATCTGAAAAGATCCGACACATAAGTTTATTAGGAAATCTAATATCCGTATTTAGGTAAATTAAATATACTCTTATTATATTTGCTGTTCTTACAGACAAAACTAACGAAACAGAACATGAAATTATTACAAGGAAAAACGGCTATCATTACCGGCGCGAGCAGGGGCATAGGCCGTGGCATTGCTGTTGTTTTTGCACAGCACGGCGCCAATGTGGCATTTACATACAGCGCTTCTGTCGAGGCGGCACAGGCACTTGAGGAAGAACTTAAAGGCTATGGCATTTCGGCGAAAGGCTACCAGAGCAACGCGGCCGATTTTAATGAGGCGCAAAAACTGGTTGACGATGTTGTAGCGACTTTTGGTACGGTAGACATCCTTATCAATAACGCGGGCATAACAAAAGATAATCTCCTGATGAGGATATCGGAAGAAGATTTCGACAAAGTGATCGAGGTGAACCTAAAATCGGTTTTCAACATGACCAAGGCAGTACAGCGCACCATGTTAAAGGCACGCAGCGGATCTATCATCAATATGAGCTCTGTAGTAGGTGTGAAGGGTAACGCCGGGCAGACCAACTATGCGGCATCTAAGGCAGGTGTGATCGGCTTCACAAAGTCGGTGGCACTGGAGCTGGGTTCAAGGAACATTCGCTGCAACGCGATCGCACCGGGCTTCATTGAAACTGAAATGACAGGCAAGCTTCCTGAAGATGTAGTAAAAGGCTGGGCTGATGCGATTCCGCTAAAACGTGGCGGCTCTCCTGAAGATGTTGCGAATGCCTGCGTATTCCTTGCTTCGGAAATGTCGGCCTACATCACCGGACAGACACTTAACGTGGATGGCGGAATGCTTACATAATAAAAATCAAAAACTGACGATACTATAGAATGACTGCATCCACTGTTTTATGGCTACTACTGTCGGCACTGGCAGCATTTGCATTATCGTTTTACCAATATCTTTTTAAAGCCAAAAAGAGAAGCAGGCTGCATATCTTTTTGGCTTTGCTTCGTTTTATAACGTTGTTCTCGGTTTTCGTACTGCTCATCAACCCTGTGATCACGCGCAAGGACCTGGAAACGGTAAAAACACCGTTGCCCATATTGCTGGACAATTCGCTATCCATAAAGGAATTGGGGCAGGATCCCCTCGCAAAACAATTGGCCGAAAAGCTAGCCTCGAACAGTGCGTTGAAAGACAAATTCGATGTACAGCTCTATACCTTTGATGAAACTTTTGAATCGGGTAAAACTCCTGACTTTACAGGGAAGCAGACACACATTGACCAGGCGGCGCAGAACCTGAAGCAATTGTACCGCAATGCTGCCTATCCTGTGGTGTTATTGTCAGACGGCAACCAGACGATAGGTAACGACTATGTGTACAGTTTCCGCGAAAATACTTCGGTATACCCACTTGTATTGGGCGACACAACTACATTTCTTGACCTTCGCGTGAGCCAGGTGAATGTGAACAAATATGCCTTTTTAAAGAACAAATTCCCTGTGGAAGTGTTCCTGCAGTACAGCGGCAACAAGGATGTGAATGCTGTTTTTAGCATCATGCAGGGCAATTCAGTATTGAATAAGCAAAGCGTAGCCTTTTCCAAAGATAAGAAGGCACAGTCGCTCTCTGTGCTTTTAGACGCCTCCAAAGTGGGCGTGCAGACGTTCCGCGCGGTGATCTCTTCTGCGGAAATGGAAAAGAACAAATACAATAACACCAAGAATTTTGCGGTGGAGGTTATCGACCAACGTTCGGAAGTAGCGTTGGTAGCATCAGTAAACCACCCTGACTTAGGTGCGCTGAAGCGTTCGATAGAAACCAACCAGCAACGCAAGGTAACAGTATTGAAGCCTAATGAAGTTACGTCCTTGCAGGATTACAATATATTGATACTGTACCAGCCGGATGCATCGTTTCGCCAGCTTTTGGAAATGAACAAGGCCACAGGATTGAATACTTTTACAATTACCGGCCTTTCTACCGATTTTAATTTGCTGAACCAAACGCAAGATCAACTGAATTTCAGGATGAGCTCGCAACGGGAGGACTACCTTGCCGACTTCGAAAGCCAGTTCAACCTGTTTGCGGCCACCGATATTGGTTTCGGGCAGTTCCCGCCATTACAGCACCCTTTTGGGACAATTACGCCAAGAGAGAATACGAACGTACTCTTGCAGGCACGAATACGCAATGTGCGTACAGAGAACCCACTTATGGTCTTCTCGGAGAACGGGCCACAGCGCAGTGCATACCTCTTGGGAGAGAACATCTGGAAATGGAGGATGGAAAGCCACCAGAACACAAAGTCGTTCGAGCAGTTTGATATTTTCATGGATAAGACGATACAGTTTTTGGCATCGAACTCGAAACGCAGATCATTGGTAGTAAACCATGAAAGCTTTTACAATTCGGGTGAAGTCATACAGGTCACGGCCCAGTATTTTAATAAGAACTATGAGTTTGAGGAGAATGCACGCCTTTCCATCCAGTTGAAAAATAAGCTGACAGGAGCGTCTAAAAACTATGATTTCCTTAAAGGCAGCAATGAGTATAAAGTAAATCTCGACGGGCTTGCCGCAGGGCAGTACAGCTTTACGGTAAGAGAAGCTTCATCCAACACTTCCTACAATGGCGCGTTTGAAGTACTTGATTTTGAGATAGAGAAACAATTCGTAAATCCTGACCTTGCACGATTGAAGCAAACAGCTGCCAATACAGGCGGTGCGGTCTACTACCCGGCACAGGCAGATCAACTGGCAGAATTCCTCCTGAAAAATGAGGATTATAAAGCCACACAAAAAGAGATAATTAAAAGATCGCCACTCATCGACTGGGTGTGGCTGCTGGTCATCCTTGCTGTATCTCTTGCTGCGGAATGGTTCATACGCAAGTACAACGGACTGCTGTAGGCAGTACTAAAGTTATTATAAATGCTATTTTTCTTACCGTAATAGTGACTAAATTTGGTAAAATAACTAAATTTAAAACACATGAGAAAAATCTTCGCAATTTTCAGCATAGTTGCTTTAGGGCTTACGGGATGCCTTAGTGCCAAAGCAACACAGCCCATGGACCTGCTTACACAAACTGCGTGGGAGCTATCTTCCATTAACGGAAAGAAAGTGGATGCCGCCAGCCTGCCGAATGGTGTTCCGACCGCGATATTCGACAAGGAGCACAAGATCTCAGGTAACAGTAGCTGCAATGGCTATGGAGGCTCGTACAACCTGAATGATGAAGGAGGAATGAATGTCAGCCAGATAATGGCGACCAAGATGTATTGTGAGGGCAGCATTGAGAACGAATATTTTAAGGCAATTGAAAAAATAAATACGGCTAAAGTAGAGAAGGACAAGCTTACCCTAATGGAAGGGGTGGATGAGCGCCTTGTCTTCGTGCCGAAGAAATAATTATGATAACAAAACCCGTTCTCGATATTTTAAAGGACCTTACAGAGAATAACAACAGGGAATGGTTCGCAGATAACAAAAAGGCTTTCCAGGCAAATGATGCGCTGGTAAAGTCTTTTTTTAATGAAGTAGATGAAGAACTGCGCAAACTGGACTCTATAGACAAGATGCAGATCTTCCGCATATATCGCGACATCCGTTTTTCAAAAGACAAGACACCGTATAAAAATCATTTCAGCGCATGGTTCTCACGTACTAAGCCTGCCTTGCGGGGAAGCTATTACCTGCACATACAGCCGGGAGGCAACAGCTTTGTGGAAGGCGGATTTTGGGAACCCAATGCCCCCGACCTGCTTCGCATACGCAAAGAGTTTGAGATGGATGACAGCGAGATAAAGGCTATAGCATCCGACGCTCAATTCATTCAGTATTTTGGTGAACTTAGGGGCGAAGGGGTAAAGACCTCGCCCAAAGGATTTGATAAAAACCATCCTGCCATCGAGCTGATCAAAAAGAAGCAATTCCTGTTGGTGCGAAACTTTTCCGATAAGGAAGTGCTTTCTAAAAACTTTAAAGAGGAAGTGATCGCCACATTTGAGGCTATGCGCCCCTTTTTTGACTATATGAGCGATGTGCTTTCTACCGATCTTAATGGTGAAAGCATTATTGAATAGTAAGTAATAGCCACCAATTGTGATGATATTCTCTAAGTTCGGGAATTCATTCAATTCGTGGCTATCTCTTTATTCCTGCCTTACCAGCAGCTGTATCTGGTCCTTTAGCCTTTCTATGAGCATGTTCATCATACGCTTGTTAAGGTTGGATGAATTTAGTGTGTACTCCCTGAATTCCTCTACGGTAAACATGGCCATTACCATTCCTTTTAAAGCATTCCTGAACTTGATATCCTTGTGGACAGCATTGTCTATGAACTGCATTTTTTTTTCTGTTGAGAACCCGTAAAAATCGCTTTTCGACTTGTTCACGTAATTGAGGAAGGATTCTACAAAAATGTCGTTTTGCAGCTTGAGTATGGGTCTTATGGTTTGGTTTTGGAATATCTCTTCCCTGCCTGAGTTAGGTAATATCTCGCCTATGGCATTACCTCGTAATGCTATCAATCCTTTATCGCGATCATTCATTATGCTTGTTTCTTTTAAAGATAAAAAAAATCCCCCGCTTTTGGCGGGGGATCTTCATATAGTTATTAACTACTTACTATTTCAGTATGAAGGTAACCCTTCTTACGGTCTGGCGAACAGCTTTAGAATCATTTCCAAGGCTTTGTGCACCGTTACCAACTATATTAAGCCTTC
Source organism: Flavobacterium sp. (assembly GCF_052437795.1). Lineage (GTDB taxonomy): Bacteria > Bacteroidota > Bacteroidia > Flavobacteriales > Flavobacteriaceae > Flavobacterium. The sequence continues at coordinate 77,004 of NZ_JBQVPA010000005.1, read as the reverse complement.
CTGCATCGATGCCAGCATCAACAAGTATTTGCTTAACGTTTTTGGCCCTTCTTTCAGACAGGTCTTTGTTGTAATCTGTATTTCCAACTTCATCAGCATATCCAATTACGTCAGCAGATTTTCCAGGGTTCTCTTTCAGGTATGTGATAAGGAAGTTGATACCATTTACAGACTGTGCGTTCGGCGTATCTTTGTTAAAGTCGAAGTATACGTTCACGTAACCATCATTGATAAGTTGTTCAACTCCGGCACCAACCTGTGTGATCTTCTGCTCCATTTGCTTGTTGTTGTTCTCAATGTACGACTCAAGCTCATCAGGAACACCGTTCTGGTTCTTGTCAATAGTTCTTCCTTTGCTATCAACAGCAACTCCTGTGATCGTGTTCGGCTCGCTGTCAAGATAATCAGGCACACCATCTTTATCGGTGTCGTTCATCATTGTTTCAAGTTCTGCAAGGCGATCTTCAAGATCCATTAGCTCATTTGATTTTTCTTCAACGAACCAGTCAGCGTGTTTCTGGTTTTTACCAAGGTAAACAGAAAGACCGATAGTTGCATTGTACAGAGTACTGTCAAAGCCCTGGTACGTTTGATCATATTCGCCACCATCCCACGTTTTGTGTTGTGAGAAGTTATTTATCATAGTGAAATCGGCATTTAGGGAAACCCTGTCAGATATCCTGAACTGTCCTGTCATACCTATTATAAAGTTACCAAGGTGGTCTTCACCTTCAAATGCTGTATCGCCTTCACGCTTATCATTAGTGAATTGAGATACTCCAACCCCCATGTGGCCTAACAGGTTCAGCCTTTTTGTCCATGTTTCGAATTCCATGATACGCCCAAGGTTGGCATATCCCTGTAGTCCGATGCTGATGATCTTTGACTGGAACTCAAGACTTCCGTCACCATCGTCATTAAGTACGTCGTAACCACCGTGTAGCTTAAGACCAAATTTAGTATTGAACATGTACCTGAATCCAAGGTCAGCGTGGAAAAGGTTCGTTACCTGCATGTGGTAGCCTTCTGTAAGTGGGTTAGCAGCTTTGTTGGTACCAAAGTTGGCATCTATCGACCACTTATTGTAGTCGTTGCTGACTTTAGTATCTTCCTGGGCTCTTAACGCCGCCGGGGCAAGACATAGCATTAATAATGGGAGTACAACTTTCTTCATAATAATTGTTTATTGTTTATCAGTATTGTCGTTAATTAAAGATACTTTATTTTGGGGCAAAAGTAACTATTTTTAGTTTAAGAAATTGTGTTATTTTTATAACAGAATTTTAAACAAAAGTAGAAAATGTTTTTCACAACCAATCCTTTTAACAAATATTTTTTGTCAAAATACGATTATTTTTCTGAATCACAGGTAAATACGGTGCTTACAAGGGGTGATAACGCTTTTAAAGGATGGAGTGAACTACCAGTGGGTCAGAAGGTTGATTTTATTAAAACTTTAGTATTTGCATTAACAAAAAACCAACATTTATTGTCAGAAAAGTGTACTGTTGAGATGGGGAAACCCGTCGCGCAAAGCGTGGCAGAGGTAAAAAAATGTGCTCTTTTATGCCAGTACTACATTGATAACGCCGAACATTTTCTGCAACCTAAAACGATCGTTACCGATGCGGCAGTGAGTTATGCGAGATATGACCCGCTTGGTGTTATATTAGGTGTAATGCCATGGAATTTTCCTTACTGGCAGGTTTTTCGCTTTGCCATACCGGCTATTATTGCCGGGAACACGGTGGTAGTAAAGCATGCATCAAATGTTGCCGGTTGCGGGATATTGATCGAAGAACTTTTTAGGGAAGCAGGTTTTCCCGAGGGGATCTATTCGAACCTGCTCATTTCAGGTGAACAGGTAGAGGCTGTTATCAGCCATCCGATAGTTAAGGCAGTGTCACTTACCGGAAGTGAAAAGGCAGGCGCTGCGGTAGCCTCAGCGGCAGCAAAACAGATCAAGAAGGCAGTTTTAGAACTTGGCGGCAGCAATGCCTTCATTGTTTGCGAAGATGCTGACGTTGAAGATGCAATTGCTGTAGCTGTAAATGCAAGGATGCAGAATACCGGACAAAGCTGCATTGCTGCCAAGCGTTTTTTAGTTCATGACACTCTATACGATGTTTTCCTTGATGGTTTCAAAAAAGGAGTGGAAACGCTAAAGGCCGGCGACCCCATGGATGAGTCGACGCAAGTTGGTCCGATGGCGCGGGAGGACCTTGCCATTGAAATAGAAAAGCAGGTTGAAAAGTCGGTTGGAATGGGAGCTGAGATAATTACCGGAGGAAAGCGGAAGGATGCTTTTTATACACCTACAATATTAACAGGCGTTACAACTGATATGCCTGTATTTAGGGAAGAGGTTTTTGGCCCGGTTGCCGCGGTAACGACATTCAGTACTTTTGAAGAGGCCGTGCAGCTTAGCAATGCTACCGAATTTGGGCTTGGCGTTTCCATATTCACGAAGGATACCAAAGGCGTGGCTGCAAAAGCGCACCTTTTTAATGAAGGCGCCGTATTTATCAACGCGATGGTAAAGTCGGATCCCGCACTGCCATTCGGTGGCGTAAAGAACTCAGGCTTTGGACGTGAACTTGCAGAGGACGGGCTGAAAGAATTTGTGAATGTAAAAACTGTTTATATAAAATAACTGTCAGGTATGTTAGATAAAATTAAATACTTCGCCAAAGTTTCATCGATGGCTGTCATAACACTTTTAAAAATTTATGACCTGGCAGCAGCTACCCTCGTTATCAGTCTAACTATTGCTTTTATCTTCCTGCTCAATGAAGATGGCCCGGGTGCCGTCGCACCGCATGTGGGGGGAAAGCCCTGATTATTAGGAATAATAATAGCAAAGCCATGGGAAAGCCTGCTGATATTCCTTATATTTTGCTGCTCGGTGGTATTGGTTACGCTCGGCTATAAATATGTCGTGAGTAAAGTGATCCACCGGCTCGTAAGCGATAAAGCCGAACCACTGCTTTATCCGGTGTTAGATAAAGTGATCGAAAGGATGAGGACTACCGCTAACCACCGTGGCAGGGCCGTAGAAGTATACGCCGGCGAAAAATTGCGGATGCTGCAGGCTGTTAAAGACAGTTCTGAAAATGCATGGGTGCGGAGGGCATTGGGGTATGGACTTAGAAAGATCAAGATAACGGATGATGACCTTAAGGGTAATGTGGATGTGTACGAACTTTTAAAGCAAAGGGCGATCAGTGCGCTAAAGGAGGCCGTTGCTCCAAACAAAACCGTTCTGTGGGTACTGGTACTGTTACAGTTGGTATTTGCCGTTATAATTGCTTTTCTATAAAAGCTAAGCATATAGTAAAAAGAAGCCGCCCGATAGTTTCGGGCGGCTTTCATTTATGGCGTTAACCGTGGTGAAAACTTAATAAAGTTCGGGGAAGTCATTCGGTTTCACTTCGCTCATTATGCTGTATACTTTTTCAAAAATATCTTCGACAGACGGTTTCGAGAAATAGTCACCATCAGTTCCATACGATGGCCTGTGCGCTTTGGCGGTAAGCGTTTCCGGCTTGCTGTCTAAATGCTTGTAAGCGTTCTGCTCATCCAGTATCTGCTGTAGTATGAATGCCGACGCGCCACCCGGTACATCCTCATCTATCACAAGGAGCCTGTTGGTTTTAGCCACGCTCTTTACAATGTCGTGGTTTATGTCAAATGGCAATAGCGATTGCACATCGATGATCTCGGCATCAATGCCGACCTCCAACAGCTCTTTTGCGGCCTGCTCCACAAGGCGCAGCGTTGAGCCGTAAGATACTAATGTGATGTCCGAACCTCCTTTTATTGTTTCCACCACACCTATAGGGGTTTTGAATTCCCCAAGGTTAGTAGGCATTTTTTCCTTCAGGCGGTAACCGTTTAGGCATTCCACCACCAGTGCCGGTTCGTCAGTTTCTAATAATGTATTATAAAAACCTGCAGCCTTGGTCATGTTCCTTGGTACCAATACGTGTATGCCGCGGATGGCGTTAATGATCATGCCCATCGGTGAGCCCGAGTGCCATATTCCTTCCAGCCTGTGCCCGCGCGTGCGGATGATCAGCGGAGCTTTCTGCCTGCCCGCTGTCCTGTATTGCAGGGTGGCAAGGTCGTCGCTCATTATCTGGATGGCATATAACAGGTAATCAAGGTATTGTATCTCTGCAATAGGGCGTAAGCCGCGCATCGCCATCCCAATACCCTGTCCCAGTATAGTTGCTTCACGGATGCCCGCATCGCAGACGCGGAAGTCGCCGTATTTTTCCTGCATGCCTTCAAGGCCCTGGTTCACGTCGCCTATGTTGCCACAATCCTCACCAAAGACCATTGTCTCGGGGTGCTTTGCAAAAATAGCGTCGAAGTTGTTGCGCATTACCATGCGGCCATCGGCATCTTCGGCATTCTCGTCATATTGAGGGGCGACCTCTTTAACGGCAAATACATTTTTGTCCGACTGTGAGAACAGGTGCGAACTGAACTTCGGCTGTATCTTTTCGGTATAATCAGTGATCCATTGTGATAGTGCGCCCTTGCAGTCCTCCTTCGATACCATGCGCAATACTTTACGCGCAGTTATCAAAAGGTCTTTGCGTATTGGCTCCTTTATGGATGAAAGTTCATTTATGTATTTTTCGATGAATACTTTATTGGCACTTTGCGAAGCCACTGCGTTCAGCACGGCAACGAGTTCTTTCTGTTCCTCCTTAATAGGATCTACGTAAGCGGCCCAGGCAGCTTTCTTTCCTTCAAGCACATCTTTTTTAGCTTGTTCCTCTATCGCGACCAGAGCATCTTCGCCTGCAATGTTGTTCTCCAGCATCCACTTCCTCATTTGTGCAAGGCAGTCGTATTCTGTCTCCCATGCAAGGCGGTCAGTGTTTTTATAGCGCTCATGCGACCCGGAGGTTGAGTGTCCCTGCGGCTGTGTCAGTTGGTATACGTGGATGAGTACCGGAACGTGTTCGTTACGGGCAATTTCCGAAGCCCTTTCATAAGCTGAAACCAACTCAGGGTAATCCCATCCTTTTACTGTTATTATCTCATATCCTTTGGCATTTTCATCACGTTGGAAGCCTTTCAGTATCTCTGATATGTTTTCTTTTGTAGTCTGGTAGCGGGCGTGTACAGAGATGCCGTAATCGTCATCCCATACGCTCATAACCATCGGTACCTGCAGTACGCCTGCTGCATTGATGGTCTCAAAGAAAAGCCCTTCCGATGTACTGGCGTTTCCTATCGTACCCCAGGCCACCTCATTTCCATTAATTGAAAAGTTGGTCTTGTTCTCGATCCCCGTTACGTTGCGGTATATTTTAGAGGCCTGCGCCAATCCTAACAGCCTTGGCATTTGCCCGGCGGTAGGAGATATGTCGGCACTTGAGTTCTTCTGTTGCGTAAGGTTCTTCCAGTTACCATTCTCGTCAAGGCTGTGTGTGGCAAAGTGGCCACCCATCTGCCTGCCTGCCGACATAGGGTCATGCTCCAGGTCACTGTGGCCGTATAGCCCGGCAAAGAATTGTTGTATGTCGAGTTGGCCTATAGCCATCATGAAGGTCTGGTCGCGGTAGTAGCCCGAACGGAAGTCGCCATTTTTAAAGGCTTTCGCCATGGCAATCTGTGGCACTTCCTTACCATCGCCGAATATGCCGAATTTGGCTTTTCCGGTAAGCACTTCGCGGCGGCCCAGCAGGCTGCACTCACGACTCACTACGGCAAGCGTATAATCTTTGAGCACCTCGGCCCTGAAATCTTCGAAAGAAAGCGATCTTTTAGTTTCTGTCTCCGTCATAAAATTGGTGTTGTAAGGATACAAATGTAATTAAAAGAATGAGATAACATAAAAAGTGGATCGAAATTTGATTTCACTATTAATAATGAAAACAGAAATAACTGAGTGTTGAATGATATTTTTGCAGTGAAACAAAATAAAAATTACACATAGTACATTTATTTTGCGATCTTAAAGATATTTATGGTATTTAAAGAAAAGTAAAAGGGATGATAAAGACCTTCGCATATCGTGCTGACCCAAATCAGAACCATTTGCGCGTAAACAAATTAATAAGAGTACCCGGACTGATGGTTACCACAAAGCGTATCTTTTCGCTGTAGGCATCCGGCCCCCTGAAGGCCCATCCATTAGAAGAGTATACCGGGAAATACAGTTCGAAATAGTCAGGTACGAGGTTCAGGCGTATGCCGCTGTCGTATACAAACCGGGCGCCGTCAAAATGGTTTTTGAAAAGTCCGGCATCGCCATATACCTCCACCCAGTTCCAGATATTGAAACTACCGTTCACCGTGGTCATCCATTGGTTGGCGTAGCGGTCTTCGAACTTCGATTTAAAGCCGCCTTCTGCCATGATGAATTGCTGGCTGAACAATCCGGTAGTTTCCGAACGCCCGTAGAAGTTGTAGTCGAACATGTAATCGGTTGGCCTGTCGAGCGCAAAGCTGAAGAATTCCGATGAAGTGCTGCGGTACAGGAATGTTCCCGCGAACAGCCTTAGGTTGATCTGCCTGTTGTCGTTGAAAAGCCTCCGGAATTGTATCTCTCCTGACAATTTCCCGAATTGTCCGGCTAATTGAAGGTCAGTAAAGAAATTATAGTGGCGTGTGATCTCCGACTCAAATTTGCTATAGCGTGCGTTGAATACCGAATAGTTTTCGGTTTGGTCGGTAGTGGCTACATATTTCGAATCCTCCCTGTTGACCAATACCTGGCGAAGCATTATCGTTTGCCTTTTGTTCTCCCGGTAGTCTTCCTCGCGTATGCGTAGCTGCACAGACGGGGTGAATTTTATATAGCGTGCATCAGGTGCATAATGGAACGTCGAGCCGCCTACAGCATAACGGATATTGAACAGCTCCTGCTCGCGTATATATTGGTTGTACATCATCGAGAACGAGCCTATCAGTTGCCCGGTTTTGATAGAGTACACCGGGTTAAGGTCGAAAATGAACGGCTTATCCAGCATCGACTTGTTATGGAAACGCAGTCCGGGCGATATACCGTCATACAGGTTAAAAATGAAGCTCGGCACATAAAAAAGCTGATTGTACCTGGGGTCTTCAATATCCTGGAAGAGGGTGAATTTATAAGGCTTGTCATTTGGCCACAATCCGCCCAGCCTGTACCAGTTGTTACGTCGGTTAAACTCCGGGATCTCATTGTTGTAGTTAATGGCCAGCCTGTCGGCATCCTGCCTGGCAAAGGTAAACGTACACGTACTGTCGGTGCTGATATTTTCCAGCCATTGCTTAAATACCACATTGCCTTTTTTGATCCCATAAACTGATACAGGCACATTGGTACCTGTAACATTTTTTATGGTCACAGTGATCGAATCTTTGGTGCGGTCTACATCGCCAAATTTATAGTCGATAAGCTTGCGGCTGTCCACAACGGTCTCAAAAAACCAATCAATATTCTTGTCCGTTCTCGATCTCAGGATGGTTTCAAGGTCCTTTCGGTCGGTTTCCGCCTGAATTGTGTTCAGTTTGTAAAATTCCGCAATTGAATGCTCTACGGCATCATTACACAGATAATCATCTAAATAGGCAATGCCAAGCCCGGCCTTGTATTTTCCCGCGATCTGCTCGTTGAATTTAATGAACGTGTCCTTGGGTTCGCCTATGGGCTGGTCGAGGTTCTTCCGTGCCATCAGCAGCCACAGGTAGCTGTACTGCTCGTTGAATTGTATGTTGAACAGATTGTGCCCCTTCAGGATGCCTACATTCGACAGTGTACCCATCATCGTCTGGTCGGGGTGGTACCGGTCCATATACTTTATCATCAGCTGCATCTGGATGGCATCGTATATCCAGTTATCTTTTCTTGGGTCGAGCCTCAGCGTATTTTTAAGGTAAATGTCCAGATAGATCTTCAGGAAGCGCAACTCATAAATGGTCGCGTCCGGAAAAGGCCTCAGGAAGGAGGGGAGCTGATTAAGCCCATACACAGGGTTACGGTCGTATTGTGCCTGTGTGATCAGTATTTTGCCATGAGGATAAGGACCAAGATTTTCGGCGGTAAATTGCACGATATCGCTGATCAGCGCTGCCCTCTGAATATCCGGCACGCCATTGTTCTTCAGGTTGGTGCTTACTTCCGCAAGGCTGCCGGAATGGATCTCAAAAGTGTTTTTCTTTTCCAGTGCCAGCATGAAGCCCATTCGCGCTTTTCCTATGAAGTAATATTCCTGCCGGTCGCCTTTATCAACTTTGTTGCCCTGATAAAGTTCACAGGCTACAAATGTGCCTTTAGGTACGGTCAGTGTCAGTTCGTGATCGGAAAGCGAATTGGCAATGTCATCCAGGTTCTCGTTGCTGTAGCGCACGAATTTATCACCTTCCAGTCTTGCAGGCGCCAGGTACCAGTCCTTTAGCATGAAGCTGCCATTGTTGTCAAAGCCGTATTTTGTAAAGCGGTCATTGGGGACCTTTACCAAATATTCAAAAGTAAAGCTTACCGTACGGCCGGGATAAATGGGGTTGGCTAACTGCAGTTCTACCAGGTCTGGATGGCCCTTGGGGCGCTTCCAGTTCAGGGCGCGGTTGTTGTTGTCTGTTACAGATGTTATCGTAGTGCTACCGCGGTCGTTATCCTTTGCCAGGTGGAAGGCGCGGATGTATTCGTCAGAAAAGCGTTTCGCCAGTGGTGTTTCCTTACCGGAATATGCATTATTCCAGTCGTTGAGTATGAACTCATGCAGGGTATCAGCGGATGTGTTGCGGAACACGATCTCCTGCCGGACCGTAATTGTTTTGGCCTCAAAGTCCACCTCTGCGAGCAGGCGGTTTTGATGCTGGGCATGCAAAAAGCCTGAAAACAGTAATAAAAGCAATAGGTAAGACTTTGTAAACTTCACGTTATAGATTACGGTATTTGTTGCTGCATGGATTTGTTAGGCGTATATAACTTTTTTAAAGATGTAAAATTGTGCGCTGGGTTGCTTTTTGGAGTGTTAAAAGGACAACACTGTCCGAAAATAGTTTAACCACATAGGTACATACTTTCCATAGTTTTTGAGTTTAGGGATCATAATGTCACATAGAATGAAGCAACGCTTCACTTTGTGCTGCTATAAAATCCTTGCGGTCAATTTATGCCTATGTATCTATGTGGTTAATACACATTAGAAATTCGGGCTCAGGCTGTATTTCTTGTAGAAGGTATCAATAACCTCCAGCACCTCATCCTCTGTGTCTACTATCTTTATCAGCTTCAGGTCGTCCGGGCTGGCATTGTGGTAACGCTCGATCATTACGGTAGTGATCCAGTCCATCAGTCCTCCCCAAAATTCACGCCCAACAAGAATGATCGGGAACTTTGCTATTTTTTTCGTCTGGATGAGCGTGATCGCCTCGAACATCTCGTCCAGGGTACCGAAACCGCCCGGCATTACGACAAATCCCTGAGAATATTTCACGAACATTACTTTCCTTACAAAGAAGTAATCAAAGTTCAGGTTCTTGTCATGGTCGATGTACGGGTTGAAATGTTGCTCGAACGGAAGCTCGATGTTAAGCCCCACCGACGGGCCTGCACCACGGCTTGCGCCTTTGTTCCCGGCCTCCATGATACCCGGGCCACCGCCTGTGATCACACCATAACCGGCATTTGCGATCTTCTCGGCGATCTTCTCTGCCAGCAGGTAGTATTTGTCATCGGGCTTGGTACGGGCCGAACCGAATATCGATACCGACGGGCCAATTTTTGCCATGGTATCAAAACCGTTCACGAACTCTGCCATGATCTTGAAGATCGCCCACGAGTCATTGCTCCGGATCTCATTCCAAGGCTTTTGCTTCAGCCCTTCGTGGATCCATTCGTCTTCACTGTTATATTTTTCTTTTGCCATAATTATCGTCTTAAAATTTTAAACAAACGGCGCCTAAGATAGTTCTTTTTTCAGGAAATGCGCCGTATAGCTTTTTTTGTTTTTCGCCACTTCTTCGGGTGTTCCTTTCGCAACAAGCTGTCCTCCGCCTTTACCACCCTCATAGCCAATGTCTAAGATGTAGTCGGCGAGTTTGATCACATCCATATTATGCTCTATGATCAGTACAGTATTTCCTTTGTCCACAAGCTTGTTAATGACCTCCATCAGTACACGGATGTCCTCAAAGTGAAGTCCGGTCGTTGGTTCATCGAGTATGTAGAAGGTATTTCCTGTATCTTTTTTTGACAGTTCCGATGCCAGTTTGATACGCTGTGCCTCGCCACCGGAAAGCGTTGTGCTTTGCTGCCCCAGCGTGATGTAGCCCAGTCCAACGTCCTGTATCGTTTTAATTTTACGGTATATCTTGGGGATATTCTCAAAGAACGGCACCGCATCATCAACCGTCATGTCCAGCACGTCCGAAATGGACTTGCCCTTGTAGCGTATCTCCAGCGTTTCGCGGTTAAAGCGCTTGCCCTGGCAGGTTTCGCACTCCACATATACGTCCGGCAGGAAGTTCATCTCAATGACGCGCAAACCTGAGCCCTCGCAGGTTTCGCAGCGCCCGCCGCTTACGTTGAAGCTGAACCTTCCCGGTTTATAGCCGCGTATCATGGCCTCCGGCGTTTGCGTGAACAGGGAGCGTATCTCACTGAATACATCAGTGTATGTTGCAGGGTTGGAACGTGGCGTGCGCCCAATAGGCGACTGGTCGATGTCGATCACCTTGTCGATATGCTCCAGGCCTTCGATCTTTTTGTATGGTGCGGGTTTCTTTACGCCATTGAAGAAATGCGCGTTAAGTATAGGGTAGAGTGTCTCGTTGATCAGTGTCGATTTCCCCGAACCCGACACACCCGTAACGCATATCATTTTGCCCAAAGGCAATTCAATGGAAACGTTTTTGAGGTTGTTGCCGGTAGCGCCTGTCAGCTTCAGCAACTTGCCATTACCTTCGCGGCGTTTTTTGGGTACCGCGATCTCTTTTTCGCCGTTTAGGTAGGCCGCCGTAAGCGTATGTTCTTTCAGGAGTTCTGCGGGTGTTCCCTTGCTGACGATCTGCCCGCCGAAACGCCCTGCTGCCGGGCCTATGTCAATCACGTAATCAGCGCGCTCTATCATGTCCTTGTCGTGTTCTACCACAATTACCGAGTTGCCTATGTCGCGCAGTTGTTCTAATGATTTGATGAGTTTTTCATTATCCCTTTGGTGCAGGCCGATGCTCGGCTCATCCAAAATATACAGTACGCCCACAAGCTGCGATCCTATCTGTGTGGCCAGCCGGATGCGCTGTGCCTCACCACCCGAAAGCGTGCGCGAACTGCGGCTAAGAGATAGGTAGTTCAGGCCAACATCCACCAAAAAGCTAAGGCGTGCCTTGATCTCTTTTACGATCTCCGAAGCAATGGCCTTCTGCTTTTCAGAAAGGTTGTCGTTCAGGTTCTCGAACCATTCGGCAAGGTCGGATATGTCCATGGCCGAAAGTTCGGCGATGTTCTGCCCGTTCACCTTGAAGTAGAGCGATTCCTTTTTCAGCCTCGAACCGTGGCAAACGGGACATTCCACCTCGTCCATGAAATCCTTGGCCCAGCGCTTTATGGAGGCCGAACCGCTCTCGTCGTGCTGGTTCTTGATGAAGTTGGAGATGCCTTCAAAATCGATCTTATATTCGCGGTTCACCCCAAGTGTTTTGGAGGAGACCGTGAACTTTTCCTTCCCGCCGTTGAGTATCATCTCCATCGCTTCCGCAGAAATTTTCTCTATAGGGTCAGTATTCTTAAAATCGAATTTCTCGCCGATGGTCTCCAGCTGCTTGAATATCCAGGAACTTTTATATTCGCCAAGCGGCGCAAACCCGCCCTGCTTGATGGACAGTTTCGGGTTCGGGATTATTTTTTTAAGGTTGATCTCATTGATGACACCCAGTCCGTTGCAGTAGTCGCACGCGCCCTTAGGCGAGTTGAATGAAAAGTTGTTCGGTTCCGGGTTGGGGTAGGAGATGCCCGATGACGGGCACATAAGGTTACGGCTGTAGTAGCGCGCCTCGCCGCTTTCGTGCTCAATGACCATCATCACGTCCTCGCCGTGGTACATGGCGGTCTTAATGCTGTTGGCCAGACGGGTGTCGGTTTCGGGAGTGGTATCCACCGCCATGCGGTCGATCACCGTTTCAATGTCGTGGACCTTGTAGCGGTCCAACTTCATGCCGCTCTCAATGTCCTTTATTTCGCCGTCCACGCGCACCTTCAGAAAGCCCTGCTTGGAGATCTGTTCGAACAGCTCGCGGTAATGGCCCTTACGCGAACGCACGATCGGTGCCAGTATCGTAATGCGCTTGCCGTCGAACTTCTCTACGATGAGTTCCTTTATCTGCTCGTCGGTATAGCTCACCATCTTTTCGCCGGTGTTGTAGCTGTAGGCATCGGCGCCACGGGCATACAGCAGGCGCAGGAAGTCGTAGATCTCGGTAATGGTGCCTACGGTCGAGCGCGGGCTTTTGCCGGTCGTTTTCTGCTCGATGGCGATAACGGGCGAGAGTCCGTCGATCTTGTCCACATCCGGGCGCTCCAGGCCACCCAGGAACTGGCGTGCGTAGGCCGAGAACGTCTCGATGTAGCGACGCTGCCCTTCGGCATAAATGGTGTCGAACGCGAGCGACGATTTCCCCGAGCCAGAAAGCCCGGTAATGACTACAAGCTTTTCACGCGGAATGGTAACGTCTATGTTCTTGAGGTTGTGGGCACGGGCGCCCAACACTTCTATATTTTCTGAAAAATCGGTATCTGGCATAGCATTTTTGTGCAAACCGCAAAGCTACTGATTTTTGGGGAGAGTTTAGGTGGGGGCGGAGGATAAGGGAATGTTAAAATAAAGTTTTGAATTGTATAAATTTAATTAAGATAATAAAATTTTTATACTTTTAAATTGGTTAATATTATATTATGAATTTAACATCTGCATTTCCTGAAGTTGAAATTTTTTTCAGCAATGAAAGTTTTAATGATAGAGAACTTTTGTCTTTTCTTACTGATATAGATAAAACATATCAGGATAAAAAAGATAGAAGATATATTCATGGACTAATTGCATTAAAAATTATGCAATATGAAACGTTTTCCAAAGAGGAGACTAAGGCCGAAAATATTGTAAAGAAATTTAAACCAATAAAGATAAAAAACAATTTAAATTCGAATCATCATCCAATGCTATCGTATCTTAGAAATTTTAGCATTGAAAATATTGCAAATAGTCTTGAAATAAGAGTTGAACGATTATTAAATCTATTGCAGCAGAAACAAATATTTAAGCAGTCCTAGTGATTTATTGTCTGCTGAGGAATTTATATGTACAGAAAATATGCTGAGTAGTTTCCTCCATGCTCTTGAAAGAAAAGGGAAAATGTCAGAACAAGCAAAAAGAATTAGACATACTAATTTTCAAAAATCATTACAAAAAGGTGACGATGTTTACTCTAAGATTCTTGCCTATGGAGGTACTGGAAAGTTAATCTATATTAGAAAAAAGTAATATTAATATATGAAATTAAATTATTTTTAATAATCTCCAAGATCACAACTAGCTTGAGGTGTAATCAAATATAATCCTGAAAGCAAAATAGCGCAATAGCATTGACACACCATGTTGCTCGTAAGGTAAAAGGAGGACATATTAGAATGCAATGACATACAACTACAATACCCCCCAAAACGCCATCCTTTCCTTAGAATCCGCATATAATAATAGAGATATGGAGGCGATAATAAATTCAAAAGACTTCATTGCTGAGGCAAAGATAATTTTAGATAAGGTCTCTCTTGGTTTTGAGCCAAATGACGAAGAACTGATTTCTGAAACAGCTGAGTTATTAAAACTTTCATTGATCAGGTCGATACAGGAAAACGGCTTTCCGAATTTCGAGGGAGTAGAAGTTGAGTTTTCCGAAATTTCTAAAGCTGATGGTGATCTGTTTTATTTAAATGAAAAAGTAACGTACCCTGACGGGACTTTTTACTATAACAAAATATTTTTGACTTTTGATGGTTCCGAGTGGAAGATTGCTACGATTGAGGAATAAAGATTGCCGCGCTCCGTTCCTCCGCTCGCAATGACAGCTTCACTCATGCCTGAAAATCCGCGACCATCCGCCCAATCCGCGTCATCCGTGTTCCGAAAAATATCACTCCCCCTTCAATAAATTAATACTCACCGTAGCCGTATCGGCATCAGGGAAGCGCCTGAAGATGGCCGGGTCGGGGAACAGGCCTGCCTCGGCGGCAACGCGATTGAAGACATCGATCTCGACAATGTACTGGTCGGAGAAGCCGTGGGTGGCATCATAGGCAGTGGCGGGGGTGCGGCCAAGGTTGGCGGCGGTAAGTTTTGGGTCGATAGTATGCAGCTCGATCAGCAGGAGGCCGAACTTTCGCACATACGGCGACCATTTTTGCAAATGTTCCAGCAGGTTATCTTCTACAAGGTTGTTGCTGATGCGCCTGCCCCTGTACGCGAACGCCCCGGTCGACTGGCTTACCCTGCTTTCGCTAAAGTTCTTTGGGTCTTCCCAAATGCGGTTGTGATCCAGGAACGTGCGCACGTTCAGCAGATCCTTTAGGTCGATGTTGTAGTTTTCCATCAGGTCATCCGACAGCAGGTCCGGACGGCCAATGTCGCCCCAGATCACTTTCGCCCATATATCGGCCTTGATGAGGTTGGCGCGGGTCACTTTCAATGCCGCCTGGTTATAATCGGCACCCACAAGGAACAGCGGATACTCGTCAAGCATCTTGCCACGGAGGGTTTGCCTGTCGATCACCTCAAAAATGTGCTGCAGGAAAGCCCCGTTGCCGCAGCCCATGTCGAGTATGCCTTTGGGCTGCTGCTCGATGGGTAGGTTGAACAATCTTACAAGGATCTCATCGATGACTTTAAAATAGGTATCGTGCGCTCCGCCGCTTCCCCATACGTTCATTTCGCGGTCTACGTGTATCTCGTTCTCGCCATCGGCAACCATGCGCAGGGCTGCCGGGTCGCCGAACATAAGTTCTTCGATCCGGGCAAATGTAGGCAGATAAGAGACCGTAACGCCATATGCGCTCGCTCGCCGGGCATAGAACAATCCCGTTTCAGTAAACTGGTAATTGCCGTTCTTTTCCAAAAACCATCCAAGATGCACAAAAAAATCGAGTATCTTCTTGAAATTCTCAGGGCTTTTGTGGAACTCCTCCGGACTGAACGAGGTTTCCATGAAATACTTATGGAACATCCCGTTCATGGCCAGCCGTACGACCGTTGGCCCTATGAGGTAACCTTCGACATGCTTTAAGACCTGATGCTGTAGCGTATTGATAAGGCTGTCTTCCGAAAAGTCAATGCCGTAATTTTTTTTATACTTCTCAAAAATGAGGTTAAGCTTTTCGAACGGGGCGTCCTCGAACAACCGTGGGTGGAATTGCGTGGAGAATTGCAGCAGGTCGACCACATCTTCGTATAAATAGAACAGTGAAAAGGCAGTATCCGTTTTTTCATTGACCGAAATGGTGATCTCCTGTGTGGCATTATCCACTTCATAATTTATAAATCCCTGCGATGCCAGCACCCTCAGACCTACATTGAGGTAGCCTTCATTGGATCCGTAAGCTGTTAGTTCAGACAGATGTAGCTTTTTTTCCTTCAGTATGTGGTCACAAATGCCTTTATTCTTCAGTGCTATTGCTACCGGTGCAACGGCTAATCCGTCGAGGTGCCTGAAAATAGAACTGCGGAGTTGGGATCTGTCTGTCATGGTCTTGAGAGTGTTTGTTTCTCAAAAATAAGGATTATTCTTAAGTCCACACCGGCAGATGTTGGCTAAATTCCTTTTTTAGAAGGAGGAAGGTAGGGGCGCGAAGTACTCCTTTGGGCAACGGCTAATAAAAAAAGCCCTGCAAATTCCTTTGCAAGGCTCTCCTTCAATAACCTAAGTAACAAAAAATAACGTTATTATTGTTCTCCGACAGTTGTTGAAGTTTTCTTAGGCAGTATTTTATCATTATCTGTGCTTGTGACTTTTGTGCTCTCCTCACGCTTTTGCTTTTCCAGTTGGGCATGACGCTCTTTTTCCAGCTTTTTACGCTGCTCAATTGCTGCCTTTTCATCATTTTTTACCTGCTGGTGGGTGATGACAGGCTGTATGCGCTGGGTCACGTCCTGCTTTTCCTGGGCAATTGCCAGTGCCGTAAAGGCAAGGAACGCTGCGGATGTGACTAATAGCTTTTTCATAGCGTCATTTGTTTGTTTAGTAAAATTAGGCGATCTTTATGTAATGTCTATCTATTAATCAATTGATTAACCTCATTTTAACGCCTATTAATAATTTAAGTTAACTATCCTTACGGGTATTGTTAAAAATCCTCGCTACGCGCGGGGTTAATTACTATCTTTGCCATAAATTGCCTTCCTGTGAGCGAGATCAACAAGCTTAAAATACTCAACGACCCTATTTACGGGTTCATATCCATAACCAATCCGCTGGTATACGACCTTATCCAGCACCCTTATTTTCAACGCCTGCGCCGCATTTCGCAAATGGGATTGTCCTACCTGGTCTATCCCGGTGCGCACCACACGCGTTTCCACCATGCTTTGGGCTGCATGCACATCATGCAGCGTACGGTACAGGTGCTAAAATTCAAGGGTATAGAAATATCACAGGAAGAAGAGACCGCGCTCGACATTGCCATATTGCTCCACGACATTGGCCACGGTCCATTCTCCCACGCCATGGAGCGCAGCATTGTAGAGAATGTGCACCACGAGTCGATATCGCTATTGTTCATGGACAGGCTAAATGAGGAATTTGGCGGAAAGCTGGACCTTGCCATAAAGATATTCAGAGGTGAATATGACAGGAAGTTCATGCTGCAGCTCATTTCGAGCCAGCTGGACATGGACAGGATGGATTACCTGAAGCGGGACAGCTTTTACAGCGGTGTTGCCGAGGGCAACATCAACAGCGAGCGCCTGATACAAATGTTCAACGTGCATAACGATACACTGGTGATCGAGGAAAAGGGGATCTATTCGGTAGAGAAATTCCTTGTGGCGCGCAGGCTTATGTACTGGCAGTGCTACCTGCATAAAACAAGTGTTGCGGCAGAACTTATCCTTACTAAAATACTAAAGCGTGCCAAAGAGCTTACGCAAAAAGGGGAGCATTTGGGAGCCAGCACGCCATTGCAGTTCTTCCTTGAGAATAAGATAAGCCTGGAGGACTTTAATGATGATGTCCTCAGGAAATTCTCTTATCTGGACGATTTCGATATTATGTGTGCCATCAAGTCATGGCAGTTCCACAATGACCATGTGCTGAGCGAACTGAGCCGCATGATCATTAACCGCGACCTTTTAAAAATAAAAATGCGTGCTGAAAAAGTAGATAAGGCACAGGTGGAAGTATTGCGAGAGCAGCTGATCACGAAGCTGGGTATTACGGATAAGGAGGCGGAGTACTTTGTATTTAAAGGAAAGATAAAGAACCAGGCCTATAATAAGACCGGCGAGCCGATACATATACTGAAAAAAGACAAGACCATTGAGGATGTGGTAGAAGCTTCTGACCAGCTGAACCTGAAAGCACTCTCAAAGCCCGTGACCAAGTATTACCTGTGTTTTCCAAAAGTACTTTTGGAAGAAGCGGCAATTTAATTTAATTTTATATTTTTGTCGGGATGAAATTTACAGCAGAACAGATAGCAGGCATACTGGAAGGCGATGTTGTGGGTGATCCGCAGGCAGAAGTCTATAAGTTGTCCAAGATAGAGGAAGGCACCGATGGGTCGCTTACCTTTTTGGCCAACCCCAAATACCTGCCCTATATATATTCCACACAGGCGACCATTACCATTGTGAACAGGTCCTTTGAGCCTGAGAACGGCCTTACCACTACACTTATCAAGGTGGATGATGCCTACCAGTCCTTCTCAAAATTACTGGAGTACTACAACCAGGTCAAGCTGATGAAGAGCGGTATCGAGCAGCCATCGGTTATTTCCGAAGGCGCTACCTATGGCGACGGGCTCTACCTTGGCAGCTTTTGCTACATTGGAAAGAATGTAAAAATTGGCGAGAACGTAAAAATATACCCTAATACTTTTGTGGGCGATAATGTGGTCATTGGTGACAATACCATATTGTTTGCCGGCGTACGTGTATATTCTGAAACCGAAATAGGCAACAACTGCACGATACATTCCGGCTCTATCATTGGGTCGGACGGTTTTGGCTTTGCGCCGAACGAGGACGGGTCGTATACCAAGATACCACAGATAGGCAACGTGATCATTGAGGATAACGTTGATATTGGCTCGTGTACAACAGTGGACAGGGCCACAATGGGTTCGACCATCATCAAGAAAGGCGTTAAGCTTGACAACCAGATACAGATAGCCCATAATGTAACCATAGGTGAAAATACAGTAATTGCTTCGCAAACCGGTGTGGCAGGGTCTACCAAGATCGGGAAGAACTGTGTCATTGGCGGGCAGGTGGGTATTGTCGGGCACATTACAATAGGCAATAATGTACGCATCCAGGCGCAATCGGGTGTGGGTAAAAGCATTCCTGATGGCGAGATTATTCAGGG
Organism: Flavobacterium sp.; assembly: GCF_052437795.1. GTDB lineage: Bacteria > Bacteroidota > Bacteroidia > Flavobacteriales > Flavobacteriaceae > Flavobacterium. The sequence continues at coordinate 58,425 of NZ_JBQVPA010000005.1, read as the reverse complement.
AAGCCCGGCACTGGCGTACAACGACTTCAATAAATCCTATGTGCACTTTAGGAATTTCCCTAAGATCGTATCGGACATTGAAGATATCAAACAGAAAATAAACAAACAATAAACAGTATAGGTAATGGTTAAACAAACCACAATCAAAAGTGAAATATCCCTCAAGGGTGTCGGCCTGCACACAGGCAAGGAAGTAACAATGACCTTTAAACCGGCTCCAATAAATAACGGGTATACTTTTGTTAGGGTAGATTTGGAAGGTCAGCCCGTTATAGAGGCTGATGCCAATTATGTTGTCAATACCCAAAGAGGCACCAACCTTGAGAAGAAAGGTGTCAAGATACAGACTTCAGAACACGTACTTGCCGCTTTTGTGGGCTGCGACGTGGACAACGTTATCATAGAGCTTGACGCATCTGAGCCGCCGATCATGGACGGTTCGTCTAAATTCTTTGTGGAAGCCATAGAGAAAGTAGGCGTAGTGGAGCAAAATGCAGAGCGTATCGAATATATCGTGAAGGAAGTTATCTCTTATACAGATGAGGCTACCGGCAGCGAGATAATAGTGATGCCTGCCGATGAATACCAGGTAACTACAATGGTTGACTTTGGTACTAAAGTATTGGGCACACAAAACGCTACCCTGAAGCACATCAGCGATTTTAAAGCAGAGATATCAGAATCCAGGACTTTCAGCTTTCTTCATGAATTAGAGGCTTTGCTGGATAATGGCCTTATAAAAGGCGGCGACCTTAACAATGCCATTGTGTATGTTGATAAGGAGATCTCTGAACATACGATGGAGAACCTCAAGAAAGCTTTCGGAAAGGAAAGCATCACGGTAAAACCTAACGGCATCCTTGATAACCTGACGCTGCATTACCCTAACGAGGCCGCACGCCACAAGCTGCTTGACGTAATTGGCGACCTTGCCCTGATAGGGACCCGCATCCGCGGAAAGGTGATAGCCAACAAGCCGGGCCATTTTGTGAACACGCAATTTGCTAAGAAAATGTCCAAACTCATCAAGATCGAGCAGCGTAATTACGTGCCCACATATGACCTGAATAAGGAGCCGTTGATGGATATAAACAAGATCATGAGCATCCTGCCGCACCGACCGCCTTTCCTTTTGATAGACAAGATCCTTGAAATGAACGAGAGCCATGTGGTAGGCCTTAAGAACGTGACCATGAACGAAAGCTTTTTCGTGGGCCACTTTCCGGGTGCACCGGTAATGCCAGGAGTTCTTATCGTCGAGGCTATGGCCCAAACGGGAGGTATCCTTATCCTGAGCTCTGTGCCGGATCCGGAGAATTACCTGACTTATTTTATGAAGATCGATAATGTGAAATTTAAGCATAAAGTGCTTCCGGGCGATACGCTCATATTTAAGTGCGACCTTATATCGCCGATACGCAGGGGCATCTGCCACATGCAGGCCCATGCCTACGCCAATGGCAAACTCGTTGCCGAAGCAGAACTAATGGCACAAATTGCCAGAACAAACTAAAAGCAAAGTAAATGAACCAACCGCTAGCATATGTACATCCGGGCGCTAAGATCGCCAAAAATGTGGTGATCGAGCCTTTTACGACCATACACAATAATGTGGAGATCGGAGAAGGTACCTGGATAGGATCCAACGTTACCATCATGGAAGGCGCAAGGATAGGTAAGAACTGCAACATATTTCCGGGTGCCGTAATAAGCGCGCCACCACAGGACCTTAAATACCAGGGAGAGGACACAACTGCCGAAATAGGTGACAACACTACCATCAGGGAGTGCGTTACGATCAACAGGGGAACATCCGACAGGATGAAGACCATTATTGGCAAGAACTGCCTCATCATGGCTTACTCGCACGTGGCACACGACTGTTTTGTGGGCAACTACTGCATCTTCTCCAACAATACCAATCTGGCAGGCCACATCACCGTTGGCGACTATGTGGTACTTGCAGGAATGGTGGCCGTACACCAGTTCTCTACCATTGGCAATCATGCTTTCGTGACAGGCGGTTCGCTTGTACGTAAAGACGTGCCGCCGTATGTAAAGGCCGCGCGCGAGCCGTTGAGCTATGTGGGTATTAACTCCGTAGGGCTTCGCCGACGTGGTTTCTCACCTGAGAAAATTACCGAGATACAGAACATATACCGCATCTTGTATCAAAAAAATTACAACGTATCGCAGGCGCTTGAGATCATCGAGGCCGAGATGGAGGCAACACCTGAGCGTGACGAGATAATCATGTCGGTACGCAACTCTCCCCGCGGTGTAATGAAAGGCTATACAGGCGGAAATAAAGAATAAAAAGAGTTGATTTGGTTATTTGTTGATTTGTTGATTCGAATCCAAATAACCGAATTATCAAATAACCGAATTAACAGAAAAAACAAATAAACTAAGAAAAATGGCAAGTACATCAGATATCAGGAACGGGTTATGTATCAAATTTAACCATGATATTTATAAGATCATCGAATTCCTACACGTAAAACCGGGTAAGGGTCCGGCGTTCGTAAGGACAAAACTAAAGAGCCTTACTAATGGTAAAGTACTTGACAATACTTTCTCTGCAGGCCATAAAATTGACGATGTAAGGGTTGAGACACATAAGTTCCAGTTCCTTTATCCTGAAGGCGACCAATATCACTTCATGCATGTTGAGACCTATGAGCAGATATCGCTGCATAAAGATATTCTTGACGCTCCGGACCTTTTGAAAGAAGGCGAGAACGTAATGGTAATATGGAATACTGAAACAGATGCGCCGCTATCAGTAGATATGCCTGCTTCTGTAGTACTTGTAGTTACCTATGCAGAGCCGGGCGTGAAAGGCAATACTGCGACCAATGCTACAAAACCGGCAAAGGTAGAGACAGGCGCTTCGGTCAACGTACCGCTTTTCATCAACGAAGGCGACAAGATCAAGATCGATACGGCTACCGGCCACTATATGGAGCGCGTTAAGGAATAGTTTATTTTGTTATTTATGGATCTGGTTATTTGGCTTTGAGGATGTCTGTTCACAGATGATCGAATTACCGGATCCACGAATAAACGAATTACCGCATCCACACATAACCAAATCCACAAAAAGAAAAATGAAGTTTCCAAAAGTCTATCCTTTAAAAGAGATCGCGGCTATCATTGGTACAGCATATGTAGGCGATGATAACTTTCCGGTACACGGCATGAACGAGATCCACGTGGTGGAGCCAGGTGACATCGTGTTCGTAGACCATCCTAAATATTACGATAAAGCACTGCGGTCGGCAGCGACCATCGTGCTTATCAATAAAGAGGTTGACTGCCCCGAAGGAAAGGCGCTGCTCATTTCGGACGACCCATTCAGGGACTTCAACAAGCTGACCAGGCATTTCAGGCCATTCATGTCGTCCAATGCCTCCATTTCGCCATCAGCTGAGATAGGAGAGGGGACGATCATACAGCCCAATGCTTTCATTGGCAACAATGTAAAGATCGGCAAGAATTGCCTTATCCATTCCAATGTAGCCATTTACGATAACACCATTATTGGCGACAATTGCATGATCCATGCTGGCACTGTGCTTGGCGCAGATGCCTTTTATTACAAAAAACGCCCTGAAGGCTTCGATCAGCTGCTTTCCGGCGGGCGTGTGGTGATCCACGATAATGTAGGCATTGGTGCACTGTGTACGATCGATAAGGGTGTTACAGGCGATACCATTATTGGCGAAGGGACAAAGCTTGATAACCAGGTACACCTTGGCCATGATACCGTAGTTGGCAAAAAGTGCCTTATCGCGGCACAGACCGGCATTGCGGGCTGTGTGGTGATAGAAGATGAAGTGACCATCTGGGGGCAGGTAGGAAGTGCCAGCGGCATTACCATTGGTACCAAAGCCATTGTACATGCCCAGGCAGGTGTTAGCAAGTCGATCGAAGGTGGCAAGACCTACTGGGGCACACCGGCACAGGAATCGCGCGAGACCCTGAAGCAAATGGCCAACGTAAAACGAATTCCCGAACTATTCGAAAAACTGAAATAAGCATGACCGCAAAAGAGCTTGTAACCGAATACTATGAGTCCGGTGCCTCCAGGACGAGGGAAGGCATTGCGCGTTTCCTTCATGATGAAATGACACTGAAGTGGCACAGCTCCAAGGGCTACCTGCAGCTTGAAAAGAGCGACATACTGGCGCTTACGGCAGAGCTTGAAAAATCTTATTGTGCTTCCAGGCTGGACATCACCCACATCATTGCTGATGGCGATGCGGTATCGGTGCGCTATACGCATTATGTGAACGCTTTCGAAAACCCCCACGAGGAGATGGTGCTGGCACATTTTATAGCTATATGGGAGGTAAAGGACGGTAAGCTGTACAACGGCTACCTGATGAGCCAGCTAGGTTAGCGAAATACCATTTTCGTAAAAATATCTTTATAAAAATCGACTTAAAAGCTATATTATATATTGCAAAAGTCCTATTTTTGCGTCACCATTTAAAAATAATTTAAAAAACATATCATGAGTGTTCTGGTAAATAAAGATTCCAAAATAATTGTACAGGGATTTACAGGAAGCGAAGGTACATTCCACGCTACCCAAATGATAGAATACGGTACTAATGTTGTTGGCGGCGTTACCCCTGGTAAAGGCGGGACTACGCACCTTGACCGTCCGGTGTTCAACACCGTAAGGGACGCTGTTGAGATCGCTGGCGCTGATACTACCATCATTTTCGTTCCGCCGGCCTTTGCTGCCGATGCAATTATGGAAGCTGCCGAAGCAGGCATCAAAGTGATCATAACCATCACTGAAGGTATCCCTGTTGCGGACATGATCAAAGCTTATGATTACATACAAGGAAAAGACTGCCGACTTATAGGCCCTAACTGCCCGGGCGTTATCACTCCGGGAGAAGCTAAGGTTGGCATCATGCCGGGCTTTGTTTTCAAAAAAGGCAAAGTAGGCATCGTTTCAAAATCAGGTACGCTTACATACGAGGCGGCCGACCAGGTGGTGAAGCAGGGCCTTGGCATCACAACGGCTATAGGTATCGGTGGCGATCCTATCATCGGGACTACGACTAAAGAAGCTGTTGAGCTTTTGATGAACGATCCTGAAACTGAAGCTATCATCATGATCGGTGAGATCGGTGGACAGCTTGAGGCTGATGCTGCCAAGTGGGTAAAAGCTGACGGTAACCGCAAGCCTGTAATTGGCTTCATCGCCGGTGAAACTGCTCCTAAAGGCCGTACAATGGGCCACGCGGGTGCTATCGTGGGCGGTGCTGACGATACAGCTGAAGCCAAAAAACGCATCATGAGGGAAAACGGCATCCACGTTGTTGACTCTCCTGCAGAAATAGGCAAAAAAGTAAAAGAAGTATTGGGATAATTTTCCCGGTCCAAGATAACTAAAGGCTGTCCGTAAGGATGGCCTTTTTTATTGAGGCTTAGGTAATACCCTAAAAGGACTACGCTAATCAAGATGCCCCTTAGTCAGGAAGCGATGCTCCGGGCTAAAAGGTAATCCTTGAGGGGTTGCTTTAGCGTAGCTGCATTCCCTTAAACCATAAGAATTATACTTTTTGCAGAGGCCAGCACCTAAAGAGTGAAAATGTATATTATGCCAGTATCACTTTGCCAGTTTCAAAGCTTTATCCTTCGTTTCGATGCTATTTTTGGTCAGGTAGGCTGGTACGAAATCCTCTCTTGGCGTACCGTTCACATGGTACATTCTTTCATAAGGGATCTGGTAGCCATAGCCGGTATTCTTCATTTTAAATGTATAGATCGCGCCAAGCAGCCCTGCCATCCTTGTCCCTACGGTCTGCGAGCGTTCCATGGCGTCAAAACCTATCACCATGCCTTCGCCCATGCTGCCCGTCCAATGGCCGGCCATTACAATTAATTTGCCTTTGTAGGTGCTGCCTCGCGGGGTTACATACTCTACCCACGAACGTACTGTGCCAAATTCTTTTTCATCAATGACGTGCTTTTGGTAGGGTAGTTCCCTATCGGTAAAGCGCCCCATGATGCCGCGCGCCACGGTTGTATTGCCGCCGCCCGGTGTGTCGGTCAGGTCAAGGATAAGGCTTTTTGTTCCCATTAATGCTTTTAGGGCGATATCGAATTCTTTTATAAGATCATTGTTGCCAAGGGAGTTATTGATCTTTATGTAGCCGATGTTGCCATCCAGTATCTCGTATTGCAATAAACTTGTGCTTGGCCGTATCGTTTCGCTATCGGGTTGGAATTCTTTTTCTTTACCGTTAGCAATAACGGTAAATACCCTTTTGGTATCGTGCTTTCCCGCCAGCAGCATATTAAGCGCATAAGAATACATCGCTTCGTTATGTTCGTTGGTAAACTTAGGCAGGAATTTCTGCAATTGTGGAAGTATGGGCCGACCGTTAAATCTTACCACCTCCATACCGGGTCTTATCCCTGAGGACCCTGCATTGGAACCAGTTTTTACATCAGCAATGAAAAAGCTATTACCTTTCTTTTCAGCAAAAATATCAGCACCACTGGGAATGATCTTGTTGGATATTGGCAGGCTAAGATTTAGGGATACATGGCCGTTGTGGAGCTCATTCACCACACTTTCCAGAAACTGTACAAAATACCAGTCGTGCGTTATCGTATCGGCTTGAGGGAGGTAGATCTCCTTTACCTTATCCCAGTCGATGCCCTGTTTTTCAAAATAGGCATAGTGTTTATCGTAGTCGTTCCAAAACTCCAGGAAATCCTCATGGTATTTGCTTTGGGCAAAAAGTGTTTGGGCTAACAGGAGTATGACAAAGATGAGTAGCTTATCAGGGCGCATTGCTTTTTTAGCAAATGTAAGAAAATACAAAAGATAATGTACTGGTATTTACATACACTATGATCAGTTTGGTCGGGTTCACAAATTACCCTAGCTTCTCCAGTACCGTTTTCAGATCAACTGCATTATCAAATAGATCTGCCCATAAGTCACCTTTTTCCTTCACGCGTTCCGGCAGCGTTTTGATATTATAGTTCTTCAGGTCAAAACCTTTTTCATTGAGTTCCTCCCATTCTAATGGCGCGCTTGCGGTAGCGCCTTCACGTGGCCGTAGGGAGTATGCGCAAGCCATGGTCTTGCCTTTTCCGTTTTGGAGGAAGTCGAGGTACACTTTGCCTTCACGATCCTTTGGCATGCGCTCCAGGCTGGTGATCTTAGGTAATGCCTTATTTACGGCCTGACTGATCAAATGTGAGAAATCACGTGTCTGGTCGTAGGTATATTTCGGCATGATCGGTATAAATACGTGCAGCCCTTTGCCGCCTGATGTCTTCAGGTAACCTTTTATGCCAAGGCTGTCCAATACTTCCTTTACTTTGTTGGCTGTCGTGATGAGGTCTTTTAGCGTTGCCTTGTTCGGGTCGAGGTCGAAGATGATATAATCAGGGTTGTTTATGGTGCCCACGTGGCTGCTCCAGGGGTTGATCTCGATACAGCCCAGGTTGGCCATGTACATTAAGGTTTCCTTATCGTTACAGATCAGGTATTCTATCGACTCTCCTTTAGAAGAGGATCTTATCTTGCGAGTCTTAGCCCAGGATGGCGCTTTCCCTGCCATGTCCTTTTGGAAAAAACCCTCGCTTTTGATACCGTCAGGCGTACGGCGCAATGATTGTGGCCTGTCCTGTATGTATTTCAGTACACAGTCGGCCATTGCATCATAGTACGCAATAACATCACCCTTGGTATAGCCTTCCTTCGGCCAAAAGATCTTGTCAGGGTTTGTGATCTCTACCTTGTCCGTGTCCCAGCCTGTTTTGCTTTGCATCTTTTTTTTTGTTTTGGCCTTCGCCGAAGTTGCCTTTTTAGGGATCATATCCTTTTCAGGGACAATGGCTTCTGTCTGTTTCGGAATTTCCCGGGTAACCTCTGTTGGCTTTTTGTCATTACGCAAGGCAATGAACACAGGATGTCTCAGGCTGTTGGTCTCTGTCCATTCGGAGTACTTTATCTGTGCTACGAGTTCCGGCTTTATCCAATGGACTTTCGGTTCTTTAGGCTTCACGGCAAATGGGCAGGTTTTCTGCTCCAGCTTTACCAGCTTATTGTACATATCTTTTAGAGAATCCTCGTTAAACCCTGTACCGACCTTCCCTGAATATTGCAACTTGCCATCTTCATAATATCCCAACAGTAGTGATCCAAACCCGCTGCGCGAACCCTTCGGCTCTGTAAAGCCGCCTATGACCATTTCCTGCTCCTTGGTCACCTTTATCTTAAGCCAGTCTTTGCTTCGTTTATCTACATGGTAACGTGATGTGATCTTTTTGGCAATAAGCCCTTCGCCACCTCTTTTTTTGGCTTCCTTAAGCGCATTTGTGCCGTTGCCTGCAATATGCCCGGAGTATATGATCTCATCCGTTTGCGGCAGCACGGCTTCCAATATCCGCTTGCGCTGCAGGAGTTCAAGGGACGTAAGGTCGTAGCCATTGTAGTAAAGGATATCGAACACATAGCATTTTAATTTGCCACGGTCGGGGTTTTCTGCAAAGTACTGCAGCCACTGGAAATGACTGAGGCCTTTTTCATCTTCTACTACGATCTCACCATCCAGTATGATATCATCTTTAATGATGCCGAAAGCTTCGACCAATCCTTTGTATTTTGCATTGAAGGAAAGCCCATTGCGCGAAACAAGCGCTACTTTCCCCTTATGTACTTGTATAAGGGCACGATAGCCGTCATATTTGTTCTCGAAAACCCAGTCCTCACTGTCAAAAATTTCATTTGCAAGCGTAGCCAACTGTGGCTTCCAATCCTTTGGGAATGTTTTTCGCACCTTGGCATCAGCTACGTCTTCGGCAGTAAAAGCCGGTGCGTGAGACTTCAAATTTGAATTGTCCGTAGGTACTTCATCCAAAATATGGTCTGAGTCACCGTGAAAGCTTTTCTTTTCTTCTTTATCGCTTTGCCAGATATCCGACTTCTTATCAATTTCTATCTCTTCCAACGTTCTTCCTGTCAGGACAGAATGCTGATCGAATTCTTTTTCATCGGCGTATTCATCCTTACCTTTCAGCAAGAGCCATTCGTCCTGCTTACCGCCCATCCGTACCAAATGATAAGAGCCTTTAAGCTTTTTACCTTGCATCACCACTTTGATGTTGCCGTTCTTGTGCATCTTTTTAAGCAGCTTTTCGCTTTCTGCCACATTATCTGACCCTTCAGCGAGATAGGTGCCCGTATCCCATACCATTACCGTACCACCGCCGTACTGGCCTTTCGGTATCGTGCCTTCAAAGTCAATGTAATCCATAGGGTGGTCCTCTACGTGCATCGCAAGGCGTTTTACCGAGGTGTCTGCAATAGGCCCCTTAGGTACGGCCCAGCTTACTAAAACACCATCGATCTCCAGGCGCCAGTCGTAATGCAGGCGGGAGGCATTGTGCTTTTGCACCACAAAGCGTAATTCTTTTCCCGAACTTTTAACCTCACCTTTGGGTTCTTTCGTTTTTTTAAAGTCGCGCTTGCGGTTGTATTCGGTTAGTTTCATGTTTTGTTATTTATGCTTCTCGACTGCGCTCGCAGTGAAAGTATGTTTTAATTTTTAATCGCGGCAAGGCTGGCTTTCAGCTGCTCCAGCAGGTCGTCCTTGGCGGCCGGCGTTTTTCTGCGTTTGGTTGGCGCGGGCTCTTTTTTACCCGGCTTTTCTGATGCTTTTTTCTTTATCATCTTGATCAGCTCAGCCTTGTAGGTGTCTTTATATTTGGACGGATCAAATTTATCCGTCAGCTGGTCGATAATGCTCATCGCCATGTCCAGTTCTTTCTTGGTGATCTTAATGTCCTTAGGGATCAGTTCAGCTTCATCCGGATTACGCAGTTCATCCTGGAAGCGTATCTGTATCAGCAATATGGCATCGTCCTCCACTTTCAATATCCCTAAATGCTCGGTGGTACGCATCACGAATTTACATAAGCCGACCTTTCCGGATTTGCGCAGTGCCTCCCTCAGCAATGCATACACTTTCTTTGCTTCCTTAGCAGGTTCTGTGATATATGGCTTTTCAAGGTATTTTGATGGTATCTCATCTTCATTGATGAACTCGAATATGTCAAGCGATTGCGTTTTTTCAGGCAGTACTTTGGCAAAATCATTTTTATCCAATACTACATAGTCACCGTTTTCCTTGCGGTAGCCTTTGGCGATATCTTCCCAAGGGACTTCCTTGCCGTCCTTTTTGCAAACGCGTACGTACTGGATGGCACACTTATCTTTTTCGCGCACCATGTCCAGCGCGATGCGGTGGGTCTGTGTACCGCTGTATAATTTGATGGGTATGTGCACCAACCCAAAGGAGATGCTGCCTTTCCATAATGCTTTCATAGTCTTTTATTTAAGTTTATGACTCTTAAAGTTATATAGTAATGATGCATATTGCAAGGCTTTTAATACTCCTTTCACACCGATCGCCATAAATTCTTCATGAAATGTTAATTGTCAGTTTATTAATATTAATATCTTGTTAATACAGAATTATTATCGACATTTGCATACTGAAAATTAAAAGGTAAGATGTTACATCATTTACCTATATTATTATATAATTTTACCGCTTAGAGATGTACTTCCGAATTCTAAAAGCACTTTTGCTTTTAATTACAATGACGATCCCTGCATTAGCGCAGGGTACTAAAGAAGATCCCGACGAACTTTATACAGCACATAATAAAGGTAAATTCTTCATTTACTGGGGCGGTAACCGGGAGAGCTATACAAAGTCCGATATCAATTTTACCGGTAATGGCTACAATTATACGCTTTACAATGTTGAAGCTCATGATAAGCCGAAAGGATGGAGTATTGATTATATTAATCCATGCCGCATGACCATCCCGCAAACCAATGCGCGTATCGGCTATTACATTTCCGATCATTACAGTATCGGCCTTGGTGTAGACCATATGAAATATGTAATGACACAGAACAAGACCGTGAGGATGAATGGCTATATCGACCTGCCGGAAGATGAGGCCGGTTCGCAGTTCAACGGTACATACAATAATGTGCCCAGAGTACTGACCGAGGATTTCCTGACTTTTGAGCACACCGACGGGCTGAACTTTGTTAATGTTGGCATATCACGGATAGATGATCTTTCAAAGTATCTCGGCATAAACAATACCGATATTGTCCAGCTCAACCTCACTGAAGGTGTTTATGGAGGCTTTTTATACCCTAAGACGAATGCAAAAGTGATGAGCAAGACCCGCCACGATGACTTCCATGTATCCGGTTATGGCATCTCGGTAGAAGCAGGCATTAATATAACCTTGTTCAGGCACTTTTTCATATTGGGTGAGTTCAGGTCAGGATATATCAATATGCCCGATATCCGTACCACTCATCAGGGAGCCGACAGGGCATCCCAGCATTTCGGTTATTTTCAAAAGATGCTCTCTGTAGGAGGGATCTTCAGGCTATAAAAAAATGGGGCTCTTTCGGGCCCCATCTTGCAAGAATGCTGCTGCATTATTCCATCATACTGTCATCTGCATCAGCAGCATCAAAGTTTATGGTGTTATAGGCGGCTTCCGTAAGTGTCAGATCAGCTTGTTTCTCCTCTTCGAGAGTTGTATGTAAAAGTGCTCCGGCCTCTTCCTCTCCAAGGGTTTTGGCAAAGGCGCAAATGGTACCATAAGTAGCGATCTCGTAATGCTCGATCTTTTGTGAGGCAGCAATGATACCGGCATCACGCACAGGCCCCGGCTCTGTGCTTTCCATGATATCCTGTCCCTCCTTTATCAGGCCGTCCATTGCTTCGCATTTTTTGGCTACAGCTTTTTTGCCCGCAAGCTCAAATACTTTTTCAAGCCGTGCGATCTGCTCTTCGGTTACGGTCAGGTGTTCTTCAAGAGCGGCTTTCAGGGCAGGCGTTGTAGCATTCTTAGCCATTTTAGGCAATGCTTTAGTAAGCGCTTTTTCTGCCCAGTAAATATCTTTCAGGCTATCAATGTAAAGTTCGCGAAGGCCTTCGGCAGCTGTGCGTTTTGCTTTTACCTGTGCTTTTGCGGTTGTGCTTTTTGCAGCACTGGCTTTAGAAGCGGCTGCGGCTGTTTTTTGGGTTGCCGATCTGGATGCTGTGCCGGTAGCCTTTGCCTTTGAAGCGGCAGTTGATCCTTTGGCAGTTGTTTTAGTTACAGTTTTCATGATGTTATTAGTATTTTTGATAAATTGGCTTATTGCTCTTAACAAAATTAGGTAATGAATAACCGTGAGGTATTAATGAAAACTTAAATGATCATCTTGTAACAATACTTTAACCATCTGTGTTACAGTGATATTAAAATAATATCGGAACGTTATATATTTAAACAAAAAAATTACATCCTGATGATAATGTCTTTTGATCCTGTGGTAAATGATGATTCCAAGATCCTGATCCTCGGTACTATGCCGGGTGAGAAGTCGCTGGAACTACAGGAATATTACGGCAACCGCGGCAACCAGTTCTGGAAGCTGCTCTTTACCTTATTTAATGAAGAGCTGACGCAGGATTACGACCTGAAACTTGATCTGCTGAAAAGGCACAGGATCGCTGTCTGGGATGTGCTTGCAGGGTGCGAACGGGAGGGAAGCCTTGACAGCAATATAAAAAAGGAAATACCTAATGATCTTGAAGGATTTTACGAGCGCCATGCTAATATAAGACATGTATTCTTTTCAAGTAAAAATGCTGCTGCCTACTATGATAAATACGTTGGGAGAAAGCAGGGGATCGCTTATGGAACACTTCCATCGCCAAGCGGTGCAAATGCCACCAAGTCTTTTGCAGAAAAACTTGCCGAGTGGAAACAAAAGATCCTGTCGGCATTGGTTGAATGAGCGACAGGATCTTTCAGGGGGTTTGGTTAATGGAGAACAAAATGTGGTTTGTCAATTAGGAAGTAAAGTACCTCCTTAGCCTTCGTTGTCTGTAGCTTTTCATACCAGCGTGTATGAATTGCCTTACTCGGTTTTTTAGGTTGATCCAGGTCATGGCATTGTTTTTAATCCTTGTTTAACGTGATACAAGTTTCAGAAAATTATAAGGAGTTTTAATTAATTAAATATTAAAATTTCGTTAGGGTTATAATTTGTGTAAATGTAATAATTTTTTAACTATTTTATTTATAAAATGCATATTTATTTCTTAACTAAATAAATTTGTGATATTTTTCTTATTTGTTGTTTTAAGGGTTGATTAACATTTACAGGTCAAAAATAATTTATTATAGTTATGCACGGTAGGTAGAAATTACCTGTTTTGTAAAAACAGGTAATTTCTACCGTTATAAAAGTTCCATAAATTTTGTAATTAAAATGAATGTAAATGTAGGCAGGCCTAATAGTGTAATACTTAAAATATATATCTTTGTGACGTTTATGCGTCGTATAAAAATTTGGGTTTCTATGAAAAAACTGATGCTTTTCCTATTTCTTTCGGTATCCTGTTGGTCACAGACAACCGGATTTGTGGCACGCCATAAAGACCTTGTTTGGGAGAGTGTTGTTATTACCAATGAAACAAATATCCCAGCCCTTATAGCTCGGCATCCGCGCCTTGCTATTACATCTTCTCATAAAACCCTGCATAAAGGATCAGGTACAATGTTCAAGAATACCTGTCCTGGCGCTTCAGCATTCATGGACTTTGAATTCAGTTTTGATTTTGAGATAGAATCAGGCGAAGGAAAATACAGGATAACGGTCTATAATATCGTATATCATACCTCAAAAGATAAAAAGACAGCTGCTGAAAAGTATTTTCTCGATAAGGGCCTGTTAAAGCATGATGAGATAGCAAATAAAGACCTGCTTTGTATGGATGCTTACCTTAACAGGATATTTACCATGACCCAGGTATATAAAAATAAAATGTAAGCTGTTCCTAAGTTTATTTTCCTCTGCTATTCCTTAACTCTTTATATATATCCTTTATCGGTCTACTTAGGGTTTTACCAAATCTTTCATCTCATGAAATAGCTTGCCATTCATGTAACTCCATGTATTGCTTGATGTTTAACAATTTATCATTATTGCGGGCATAGATGATATGAGGTATTGCGTTGTCGTTTAATGCTTTTAGTCGTATAAAAAAAGATCCGGCTCTGAAGGGAACCGGATCTTTTATAATTATTCAATGCTTTACTACTATTTCTGGCCTTTCATTTCTTTTTCGATCATATCGTAGAACTGGTCGATCTTAGGCAGTACAAGGATCCTTGTCCTCCTGTTACGGGCCCTTCCTTCGGCAGTTGTATTGGCTTCAAGCGGAACGTATTCCCCACGGCCTGATGCTACAAGTCGTTGCGGTTCTATACCGAAATCTTTCTGCAGAACCCTTACGATTGACGTAGCACGCTTAACGCTAAGGTCCCAGTTGTCCTGAAGCACAGGGTTTTTGATCGGCACATTATCAGTGTGGCCTTCTACCATACACTCAAAGTTTGGCTTATCTTTCACGATAGCAGCCACTTTGCCAAGTATTTCTTTAGCTCTGTCTGTAACTTCATAGCTTCCACTTTTAAACAAAAGCTTGTCAGCGATAGAAATATAGACAACACCTTTTTCTACGTTAACCTCGATGTCCGGGTCGTTAACACCAACAGCCCTTTTAATGCTTGATACAAGCGCGATAGTTACAGAGTCCTTACGTGTAAGGGCATCCTGCAAACGCGTGATCTTGATGTCTTTTTCTTTAAGGCTTTCAAGAGTTTTTTCAAGGTTCTCTGCACCTTTTGATGAAAGCGTGGTAATTTGGTCTTTCGTAGTGATCAGCTGGTTGTTGCTTGATTTAAGGTCCTCAATTCGGGCAGCCATAACATCTTTCTCAGCAAGGCAAGTGTTTAGCTTTACGGTTGCTGAATTTAGCAGGTCCTGGCATTCTTTGTTCTTGGCTTCAAGCTCGGCGATCTTCTTTTTCGCGCCGCATGAAGTCAGCGTCAAACTGGCTAAAGTCAATAATAAAATGGCTCTTTTCATACGTTCAAAGTTTTAAATTTTAACAAAATTAGGGATTAAAAGACTAAATAATAACGAATTTGTCTATAAACTATTGTTAAAATTTTTGTCAAAAACCTTGCCGCCTTTAGTAAAATAGTCCCAAACGATACTATTGGACTTGTAGTAATTTTTGTACTGTTTTGGTTCTCTTTTGTTTAAGAAGTAAAATAATTTTAAATAAAAATAAAAGTGCGCTTTTAAAATTGCAAAAAAGTGGGGAAATCTCCCCAACATAATGAAGCGCATACCCGCTACGCCGTCCAAAAACAGTCGAACAAACAGTATCGGGAACAATTTTCCGGCAGGTAAGTTCTTTACCATCATCCAAAGGGAGTTCCTGAAGTTGAGGAACGTTTTGCGTGGGTTGTTGCTGCTAAGCGTTGCCCCGCCCACATGATAAATGACCGAACTGTGGCAATAGCGCGTTCTGTAGTTATGGTTGAAAGCCCTCCAGCATAGGTCGATCTCTTCCTGGTGGGCAAAAAAGTCTTCGTCAAAACCTCCAAGTGTACGGTAAGCTTCTTTCCTTATGAAAAAACATGCCCCGGATGCCCAGAATATTTCGGTAGCATCATCATACTGGCCTTTGTCTTCTTCAATGGTCTCGAATATCCTGCCACGGCAGAACGGAAAGCCATACTTGTCGATAAATCCCCCTGCAGCACCGGCATATTCAAAGTAACTTTTATTCTTATAGTCCAGTATTTTTGGCTGTATGATGGCGGTATCAGTATCGGTCTCAAATAGTTCAATGATCGGTGCCAGCCAGCCTTCGGTCACTTCCACATCCGAATTGACCAGTGCATATATTTCCTCTTCAACATTTTCCAAAGCTAGATTATATCCCTTTGCATAACCAAAATTCCCGGTGTTTTGGATGATCCTTACTTCCGGATAATTCACCCTGACAAATGCCACAGAATCATCTGTTGAAGCATTATCGGCCACATATACCGTTGCTTCGGGCGAGTATTGCGTTACAGATGGCAGGAATTGTTCCAGCAGTCCTTTTCCGTTCCAGTTCAGTATTACGACAGCAATGCTTTTCATAGGGCAGGGTTATATTCGGGCAGGTCACGCAGGAAAATGTATTTCTCCGCCTCATGGTCCATTTGGCAAAAGTAATGATCTAGCCCGTTGGTCACCATCATGTATTCAGCATCCACAGTAAGGTTGTAGCGTGCTATCTGGTCGAAAGTGTTTTGTGATATCGGTACTTCTGGTGCTTTGCATTCCACGAGTATCAGTATCTTTCCGTCGGGCCTGAAAACGACCACATCATACCTTTTGGTAAGGCCGTTTATTTTAATGATCTTCTCTGCGTTGATGTGCGACTTAGGGTATTTTTTTTGTTCCAGCAAAAAGCAGACTACATGCTGGCGTACCCATTCCTCGGGTGTGAGGACGATAAACTTTTTGCGTATGCAGTCAAAAATAGCGGGCTTATTTTCACTATTTTTGAAACGGAAACTATAGTCGGGAAAATTCAGTTTTTGCATCGCGCAAAAGTAAGATTTTTAGACATACCACCATAAATGTTTTTAAAAGCCAATGGACGAAGTTGTTAAAATTGTAAATGATATAAAACAGGGCAACATTAAGCCTATTTATTTTTTGATGGGCGAAGAGCCATACTATATTGACAAGATAACCGATTTTATTGAAGGCAATATACTTTCGGAAGATGAAAAAGGCTTTAACCAGATGGTGCTGTACGGGAAGGATGTAAGTGTGGACGAAGTTGTTTCTCATGCCAAACGCTATCCAATGATGGCTGACAGGCAGGTGGTGATCGTAAAAGAGGCCCAGGAACTGTCCCGCACCATCGAAAAGCTGGAGAGCTATGCCAACAACCCACAGCCTACAACGGTTTTGGTCATTGCGTACAAATACAAAACCCTCGATAAGCGCAAGAAAGTAACCAAGCTCATCGAAAAGAACGGCGTGGTTTTCGAAAGCAAAAAGCTGTACGAAAACCAGGTGGCCGACTGGATAAAGCGTGTGCTTTCAGGAAAGAACTATACCATTGAGCCTAAAGCCGCGGCCATGCTGGTCGAGTTTTTAGGCAACGACCTGAGCCGTATCAGCAATGAGCTAGACAAGCTCATGATCATCCTGCCGGCAGGCAATGCCATTACGCCAAAGCTCATCGAGGACAACATCGGCATCAGTAAGGATTATAATGTTTTCGAGCTTCGTAAGGCCATTGGCGAACGCGATGAACTGAAAGCCTATAAGATAGCAGAATATTTTTCTCAAAACCCTAAGGATAATCCGCTGGTAATGACCGTGGGGCTGGTATTCGGTTTCTTTTCGCAATTGCTGCAATACCACGGGTTGAAGGATAAAAGCCCTTTCAACGCTGCTAAGATATTAAAGGTGAATCCCTATTTTTTGAAGGATTACGATATTGCCCTCCGCAATTACCCCATGCGCAAAGTGAGTGCGATCGTAGCCACACTTCGGGACATCGACGTAAAAAGCAAGGGTGTTGGGGCAGGCAACATCCCACAAGCTGACCTGCTGAAAGAGATGCTGGTGAAGATTTTTAATTAGAGATATAATCCCGATATTTGCAGGCTAAATGAAAAGATAATTATGGGAATGAATAAGAATACTATCCTTGGGTGGGCAACTTTTATAATGATATTGATGGGGCTGTTGCTCATAGGATTGGGTGTGTACCGCTACGCCGATGTGGCCGGATGGGGATTTAGCGCAGTGGGATTGGGCTTTTTTGCGATAGCGTGGGTGTTTAGCTCGCTAAAAGGAAGGGTGTAACAAAACTGATAAACGAATCAACAAATAAATAAAAATGGCAGACGATAAGAAAGTAATATTTTCGATGTCCCGCGTAGGGAAGACCTACCCGGGGGCTCAAAAACCGGTACTGAAGGATATTTACCTGAGTTTCTTCTATGGCGCTAAGATCGGTATCCTGGGGCTTAACGGGTCGGGTAAATCTTCATTGCTGAAGATCATTGCCGGGATAGACAAGAGTTACCAGGGCGATGTGGTATTCGCACCTGGTTACACCGTAGGTTACCTTGAACAGGAGCCGATACTGGATGAGACCAAAACGGTGATCGAGATCGTGCGCGAAGGCGTTGCCGAAACCGTAGCACTTTTGGATGAGTTCAATAAGATCAACGACAGCTTTGGTGACCCGGAAGTATATGAGGATGCCGACAAGATGCAAAAACTGATGGACCGCCAGGCCGACCTTCAGGATAAGATCGATGCATCAGGCGCGTGGGAACTGGATACCAAGTTGGAGATCGCGATGGATGCCCTTCGCACACCGGATCCGGATACTCCCATTAAGGTGCTTTCGGGTGGTGAGAAAAGGCGTGTGGCACTTTGCCGACTATTATTGCAGCAGCCGGACGTACTTTTGCTTGATGAACCTACCAACCACCTTGATGCCGAGAGCGTACTGTGGCTGGAGCAACACCTTCAACATTATGCAGGAACTGTTATTGCCGTAACGCACGACCGCTATTTCCTTGATAATGTAGCAGGATGGATACTGGAACTTGACAGGGGCGAAGGCATTCCGTGGAAAGGCAACTACTCGTCTTGGCTTGACCAAAAAGCCAAACGCCTGGAGCAGGAGGAGAAAACCGCCTCCAAGCGCCGCAAAACCCTTGAGCGAGAGCTTGACTGGGTACGCCAGGGAGCCAAAGGCCGCCAGACCAAGCAGAAGGCGCGTCTCCAAAATTATGACCGACTATTGAATGAGGACCAGAAGGAACTCGACGAGAAACTGGAAATATACATCCCGAACGGGCCCAGGTTGGGTACCAACGTTATCGAAGCGCATGGTGTAGCCAAAGGCTATGGGGATAAACTTCTTTATGACAACCTGAACTTTACCCTGCCACAAGCGGGAATTGTGGGCATCATCGGGCCGAACGGCGCAGGTAAGACCACGATCTTCCGTATGATCATGGGTGAGGAGACTCCTGACAATGGGGAATTTACCGTAGGTGAGACCGTGAAGATCGCTTATGTAGACCAGTCGCACTCCAACATTAACCCTGAGAAGACCATTTGGGAGAATTTCTGCGACGGGCAGGAGCTTATCATGATGGGTGGCCGCCAGGTGAACTCGCGCGCCTACCTTAGCCGCTTTAACTTTAGCGGAAGCGACCAGAATAAAAAGGTGGCAGCATTGTCGGGCGGTGAGCGCAACAGGCTGCACCTTGCCATAACCCTAAAGGAAGAAGGCAACGTGCTGCTGCTGGATGAGCCTACCAACGACCTTGATATCAACACGCTTCGTGCGCTCGAGGAAGGTTTGGAGAACTTTGCCGGCTGTGCGGTGGTTATTTCCCACGACAGGTGGTTCCTGGACAGGGTATGTACACATATACTTGCATTTGAGGGCAACTCTGAAGTATATTTCTTTGAAGGCAGCTTCTCGGAGTATGAAGAGAATAAGAGAAAGCGCCTTGGCGGTGACCTTACACCAAAGAGGATCAAGTATAAAAAGCTTATACGATGATAAGATGGAAGCCCACGCAATGCGTGGGCTTTTTTTTTAAAACAGCGGCACTATCCTGCCATTCTCTATTTTTCCTTTAAGCTTGATGGAGTCGCCATTCCGGTAGATTATTTCCTCAATATTTACAGGGTCGTATATGGGTTTTTGTTTAAGCGCTGAATCAATATATTTGTCAATGTGGCGATTAAGTCCATAAAGGCTTTTGAGCATCTTAATGTTCTTTAAAAATTGTTTTTTCTCGACAGGGCCGGGCTTTCGCACTTCTGATTCGATATCTGTAGTTTCGCGCAAAATATCGTAATAGTCGGGATGGCTGTTGGTAGCAAATGTAGCATCGTCATAGCGATGATCATTCTCCACAGCGATACCTTTGAAGATAGCATCCTTAAAATCTACAGGATAAACATCGTTCCCAATTTTTATAATAGCGGAAGGGTTGGGGATCACGGTATTCACATGGTCAAAAGCCCATTTTGGCCTTCGCTTCCTGTTGCCGCCACGCACCCTGCCGTAATGAGTTACCCGCACACCAACTTTAAGTACGCACAGGGCCGCACTATCACCCGAAAATGGGGCAGTATAGATCTTGTTGGATGTTATTGTACCTTTCAGTAACGGGAGTTCTTCCAGCCGTATGGTTTCTGTCAACTTATCATTAGCTGCTTCTTCCATTTGGTCCATTGTCGAATTGATGAACCGGAACCACACGATCAGGATGATCACACTGAGTAAAATAAACCCTCCACATCCTATTGCTAATGCCTTTACTATTTTCATCGTCTTTATTTCCTGCCAAATGTATTAAATTTTGCAGTAGCTTATGATGAGCAAGAATGTATGGGAATGCAAAAACCCACGCAATGCGTGGGCTTGTTTTTTTCTTTGTCTGTTCTTAGGTTAGAATTTGAACCTGATACCAAGAGCGATGTCCGGGCCGAAATTATCTTCGCGGAAATCATCACCAAAATAAAGTTCAGGCCTGAAATCAAGGGATAGCATCAATGGTATGTCAAAGTTGTATTCGATACCAATGTCACCTGCCGCAAAAAGGAAGGTACCACTGTCATCATCGCCATCATAATAGGCAGGCACGTTGTCAAACTCCCATGAACCTACACCACCACCTACACCGGCGTACCAGTTAAAGCCACCTTCGATGTTCCATACCCATTGGTATAGGGCAGCCAGTTTAATAGCATCATAATTTTTTGAGTCGCGCCATCCAAGGTCGAGCTCCAGCCTGTTGTTGTCGCCCAATAGGCGCTGGTAGGATAATTCACCCCCAAATCCGTCGTTGTCACCAAGGCGTAAACCAAGTGCGTTCCTGTCCTGTGCGTTTGAGCTAAATGCTAATCCGATTAGCATGAAAGCAGATAACAATAGTTTTTTCATAATGATCCATTAGTTGTTTACTTGAGGCAAATTTAAAAAGGTCATTTTTGTAAGAATATGCTATTGTTAATGTTTTAACAGTTATCATTTTGTTAAACTTAATCTTACTAATTCTAAAAGGCAGTGCCCCAAAGGTTTTAAAACCTTTGGGGCACTTATTGAATGTTATTATATTTCTATTCTACCTCGTAGTCTATCAAGATCTCCTCCTGGGTTTCTGATCCGCTTTGCGGTATTGGCAATTGCGCGCCAAATGGTCCCAGTTCATACTGGAAACGGGTGTCTACATATACAACCCCAATCCCTTCCGCATAATATTGGCTTGAAATTAATACATCCTGGTCGCTCATGAGTGGTATAGGCAATCCCTGAAAGTTGGCAGAGATCGCCAGTGAAAGTTTTGTCTCAATGCGTTTAACATTGGTATAAGTTTGATCATCCACGCTATAGGTGGCCAGGTTTTCTTTGGCTGTGGTCGTAAGTGTATAATCAATGGTAAGTGGTACGCCTTCATATGTTTGGTTGATGGTACCGCTAACATTGTCAAGCTGTGTATTATTGGCTGCACCCTCTTTAAATATTTTAAAGTCGGAAATGGCAATGCTCACCGGAAATTCTTCAGAAAAAGGAATGGTCGCCGAACCTGATACTAAAAGTTCGTCGCCGGATATACGGGTGCCGTTATTGCTCAAAGCTCCTGAAAAGAAACCTGAAGCAAGGAATTTGGTTTTTAATTTTTTGTACGTATTGTTGCCGATCACGGTATCGTTGGCTACATATAACGAATCTCTGCCATTCTGCAGTGATCCCTGTACATCGTACACCCAGTAATTGCCTGTGGCAACAGGGAGGAAATTGGTAGCATTGCCATTATTGTTGTTGCCATTGCTGTCGTCGCTGGAGCAGGATACGACAAAGAAGCCGAGTAAAATAAGTAATGATCCGATTTTTTTCATAGGTCAGTTAAGTATAAGTTTCTGCGAATATACTTATTTTTTTGTATGATGCGGAACGAATTGCGTGAAGGATGGGAGCGGCATCCCACCGCTTTTTTCGGCGGTGGATACAGCGGACAGCCTGACGCTGTAGCTTGCGGAAGCGGCACGCCCAAAAGATTATGGTATTAATAGTGAAGAAACCCTTATTTTTGTGGAAACACTTCACTACAATGGCAGGAAATACTTTTGGCACCTTATTCAGGCTTACGACTTTTGGCGAATCGCACGGACCGGCAATAGGTGGCATTATTGATGGCTGCCCCCCGGGCATCGAACTGGACTTCGATGCGATACAGCATGAACTCAACAGGAGGAAGCCAGGACAGTCGTCGATCGTAACACAGAGGAAGGAAGATGATACAGTGCAATTCCTGTCGGGTATTTTCGAAGGTAAAACTACAGGTGCGCCCATAGCGTTCGCTGTGAATAATACTAACCACAAGCCGGATGACTATTCCCATATTAAGGATGTATACCGACCATCTCACGCTGATTATACCTACGACAAAAAGTATGGCATTAGGGATCATCGTGGCGGCGGCAGGAGTTCCGCGCGCGAAACCATCAGCAGGGTAGTGGGGGGCGCAATTGCGCGACAGATCATTCCCGATATTAAGATCAATGCGTTCGTGTCGTCGGTAGGCGATATATTCATAGACAAGCCGTACCAGGCGCTGGACCTTTCGCTAACAGATAATAACGCAGTACGCTGCCCGGACCCGGCAACGGCAGAAAAAATGGAGGCATATATTAAGGAGGTACGCAAAGAAGCCGATACAGTGGGCGGGACCATAACCTGCGTATTGCAGAACGTGCCTGCCGGTTTGGGAGAGCCTGTATTCGATAAACTGCATGCCGAGTTGGGCAAGGCGATGCTATCCATTAATGCGGTAAAAGGGTTTGAGTATGGAAGCGGCTTTTGCGGCGCAAGGATGAAGGGCAGTGAGCACAACGATCTGTTCAATCCTGATGGTAATACCCGGTCAAACCTTTCAGGAGGCATACAGGGCGGTATAAGCAATGGTATGGACATTTATTTCAGGGTGGCATTTAAGCCGGTTGCAACTATCATGAAAGAGCAGGAAACCATTGATAATTTAGGGAACATTGTACAAATGCAGGGCAGGGGAAGACATGATCCATGTGTAGTGCCTCGTGCAGTACCTATCGTAGAGGCCATGGCCGCGCTCGTATTGACTGACTTTTCACTAATGTAGTATAGTATTAATTTTTGTAATATTTTATCAATTAGTGTTTTAAGTTTATTTAGTTAATTTTTGATTTATTGTTTGATCTTTGTGTCTCGTTTACCTGTAATATATAGTGTTTATTGACTTTCGATCGAAAAAAATCTATCTTTGAAGGAAACAAAGCTAGCATCATGAACAAACAACTACTATTGGCAATAATACTGCTATTTTCCATTTTTACGGCAGAGGCCCAAACTGTTTTGATCGAAGATGGTTTTGAGGATTACGAGGATTTTGCTATTTCTGGTTTTGGTGGATGGATCACCCTTGATCTTGATGGTTCAACAACCTATACCGGTGGCGGGGGAATACCGTGGGAGAATGGCAATGACCCGCAGGCATTCATAATTTTCAATCCCGTGGCTGCCATGTCAGAAAATGTTGAAACAGGTGACGAGGTGAGGAATTTTGATCCTCATGGAGGGCAAAAATATGCCGGGTCCTGGGCGGCTGTAATGCCGGGTGATGATGAAGGCGGTGCAGGCCCGAATGACGACTGGCTTATAAGCCCGCCGCTGGAGCTTGGGGCTTCCGGGAATGAGGTTACTTTTTGGGTCAAATCACTTTCGAACAGTTATGGGCTTGAAAATTATCAGGTAGGTATATATTCGGGTGATGGAGTGCCTGTTGGGTCTTCTGACTTCACGTTATTGCCGGGAGCAGGCGACCTTAACGCACCTTATCCAGAATGGGAATTAAAAACGTTTTCACTGGATGACTATGCCAACCAGACCATAAGGATAGGCATCCATTGCATATCTGAGAACGTGTATTTTTTCATGGTTGACGACTTTAAGGTCACCACAGCTACAACTGCGGGTGTTAACAATAGTCTTTCATCGCTGGTTTCAGTATATCCAAATCCCGCTACCAATGTGGTGAACATTTCCGGTAAAAATGACGTCCTTATTAGTAATGTTAGTGTTACCGATGTTAACGGCCGTTTGGTAAAACAGGTGAATTCGGGGAATGTTGATGTAACACAGATCAGTTTGTCCGGCCTTGAGCCTGGCGTGTACATAGTGACGATTTTGTCAAATGAGGGAAGTATGACAAAAAAAATAGTAAAAAACTAATTAGTTCTCAATATTATAGAAGAAACGCGCTGTAATAGCCCATTTTTTTTGCTAAATTTTCATTTGATAAGTTGGACGTGAATTATTTTTTCCTATTTTTGGGAAAAATTAAAATTATCATCATGAAAAAACTATTACTTTGTTTGGGGATGGTTGCCTTTTCCCAAATTTCTATGGCACAGGTTGCCTTAACTGAAAGTTTCGAGAGTGAGACTTTCCCTCCTACAGGATGGACAGTAGAAAATACACACCCTACAAAGAACTGGGCAAGGATGGGTGAAACTACACTTACAGATTTCCCTCCTCTTACAGGTACGGGATCTGCTTATGTTATGTGGGACACACCTATCGCTTCAGACGAAAGCCTGATCACACCTGGCTTTAGCCTGCTTGGGTATTCGTCAGCTTACCTGAACTTCAGCTTTTATGGAAGTTATACGTATATGGTAGCACCTAACGATAATGGTGATTTTACTGTATCCGTTTCAGTTAACAACGGTGCATGGCAAGAGGTTTGGAACGAGGAAGATGAAGATGAGGCTACTTTCGACGAAGGTATTATCTACAAGAGGATCGACATTAGCGCTATCGCTGCCGGCCAGACTAACGTAAAGGTGAAATTCAATTATTCTGCTCTTGATTCTGATGTTGTTGTTCTTGATGACGTAAGCGTTACAGCATGTGCGCCTATCTCAGGACTTACACTTGCAGCACTTACTTCAGGAGGCCCTTCATTTACTTGGGAAGGTTCAGCTGCAGGCTACTCGATCGAATACGGCCCGGCTGGATTTACACAAGGTAACGGTACAGGAACTGTAACTACAGATACTGAAGCTTACGAGTTCACAAACCTTACAGCTGGTCAGGCTTACTCTTTCTACTTCCGTTCTGACTGTAACTTTGGCGCAACAGGAGCATGGGATGGCCCTTACACAATAGGTGTGCCTATCACTACGCCTGCTACACTTCCTTACAGCTACGATTTCGAAGCTTTCAACAATGCTACTGCAGGATGGGCTACACTTAACGGAACTACCGGTGGTGTATGGGGTGTTTACAACGGACCTGAAGCATTCCAATATGATGGTGGTAACTTTGCAGGTGCTATAGGTGCTGGCGCTGTTACTAACTCATGGTTGTTCTCAAGGGGCCTTAACCTTGTAGGCGGAAGCCAGATCACAGTTTCTTACTGGTTGAGGAAAGCTGATCTTGGTACAGGCGAAAGCATCAACAACAACATGACAGTTACTATCGGTACAGATAAAACTGCTGCTGCGCAAACAGCTATTATCGCTACGCACAATGGTATCGAAGAAACTGAGTACACTCAGCAGACTTTCACTTACAACGTGCCTACATCTGGTATCTACTACCTTGGCTTCCACGCTACAACAGGTATCCAGACAGCCGCTACTGCAGGTGGTATATTGCTTGATGCTGTAAGCGTAACAGGAGAAACTGCAGGAACAAAAGATTTTGCTTCGCAACTATCTGTATTCCCTAACCCTGCTACTAACGTTATCAACGTAGCTAACAACAATGGTATCCTTGTTAACGGTATCCAGATCACTGACCTTAACGGCCGTACTGTAAAAACTGTGAAATTCGCAGGTGTTACAGAGGCTCAGGTTAACATCTCTGACCTTGCAAGCGGTATGTACCTTATGACTGTATCTTCAGACAAAGGAACAATGACACAAAAGATCGTGAAAAACTAATTACAGTTTTCCATAAAAATAAGAAATCCCCCCGCTTTAGCGGGGGGATTTTTATTTTTATATATGTCAGGAAAAATAGTTTGAATAAATATGGATAAGCAGTTACAAAAACTTCGCTTTCATCTCATACGTAGGTATCATACATTCGTCTTTTTTGCCATACCATTTATAACGGTTCTTAGCTATATAGTCATATACCTTATTGGATAGCCATGAAGGCAGTATGGAAAATGTACCCATCATAGGGAAAATGCCTCCCAGCTGCTTTGCTATCTTTATGGCGGCTTCCGCTTTGTAATAGTAAGCATGGCCGGGCTCATAGAGTATTATGGAATCGGTTTTGGAAGTATCGATGCCAATGTGTTTAATGATCTGCAGTCCAAGATCCGACTGCAATGCTACAAAGCGGAATATGTCCTTTTTATCCCTTTTTATAATGAACTGTACCGTGGCATCGCACAGGTTGCAAATGCCATCGAACAATATGATCTTTTTATCTTTAGGCAGGTTCTCCATGTTATTTCTTTGCGGCTTCTACCAGTTCTAATGATTCAAGGTCGACTTTTGAAGTAAAGATACCATAGTTTACCGTTGCCTTTTTCTTCTCGATCACATCGATCGTCCCGACCGATCTGCCATCCAGCATCCGCACACGGTCGCCTACCTTAAGTATCGCTTTAGGCTTCTCCACAGCCTTCTCTTTTATCTTCTTTTCTTTTTTTTCCTGGCGTATCTCTTCCACCTTTACCTGCACTTCGGCAATTACCTGCTTTTGCACTATTTCCTTTTGCTTTATTTCTTTCGGTGTAGCCTTTTTACGCTTGGAGTTCTCTATCTCAACCATTTTCAGGAATTCGCCTATAAGGTCTTTTTTATTTTTGTTGTTGAAGTACTTCTCGCTGATGTCCTCGATCTTTTGGCCCATGTAAATAAGGCGCTGATTGGCATCGTACAATTCTTGGTAGCTTTCCAGTTTTTGCTGTATCTTGGTATTGATGTTCTCCATCTTTTTTCCTTCCTCGCGTGCCTTTATTTCTTCTTCCTTAAGTGTCTGCGAAGTTTTTTCCAGCTTGGAACGCTCCTTTTGCAGGTTGGCTATGGTCTTGTCAAAACGCACCTTGCTGCCTTCTATCTTCTTCTTTGCGCGGTTGATCAGCCCATACGGTATCCCGTTCTTCTGCGCCACCTCAAAAGTAAAGGAACTTCCGGCCTGGCCCAGTATCAGCTTGTACATCGGTTCCAGCGATCTTTCGTCAAAAAGCATGTTGGCGTTAGTGGCATATGGCAACTCGTCGGCCAGTATCTTCAGGTTGGTGTAGTGCGTCGTGATGATGCCAAAAGCCTCCCTGTGGTAAAATTCCTCAAGGAAGGTCTCTGCCAAAGCGCCGCCGAGTTCCGGGTCCGAACCTGTACCGAACTCATCGATCAGGAATAACGTCTTATCGTTGCACTTCTTCAGGAAGTAGTTCATGTTCTTCAATCGGTAACTGTAGGTGCTCAGGTGGTTCTCGATCGACTGGTTATCGCCAATATCGGTCATGATGCGGTCGAATAAAAAAGTCTCGCTACGTTCATGCACCGGTATCAGCAGGCCGCTTTGCAGCATAAGCTGCAGCAGGCCAATTGTCTTCAGCGTGATACTCTTACCGCCGGCATTGGGACCGGATATGACAATGATCCTGTTATCCTGTGTGAGCTCAATGGTTTGAGGGTACGTTATTTCGCCTTTCCTGTTGTTGTTCGACAATAGGATAGGGTGGAAAGCTTCCCTGAAATACAATCGCTTGTCATTAGTTATGGCCGGCAGCAGCGCGTTGATCCTTCGGGCATATTTGGCCTTGCCGGACACTACGTCAATATCGGTCAGGAATTCCTGGTAGTCGTACAATAACGGGACGAATGGCCTTATCACGATACTCAACTGTTTGAGTATGCGCTTGACCTCTTCTTTCTCTTCATATTCAAAATTGGCGAGCTCACGCGATAGTTTAAGCGTCGCCTCAGGCTCAATGTAGGTAATGCTTCCGGTCTTGGAGCTGCCAAGTATGGAGCCTTTCACTTTTCGGCGGTACATGGCCAGGACTGCAAGCACACGGCGGTTCTCTACAACGCTTTCCTTAATATCGTCCAGGTACCCCATGCCGTTATATTGGCTGAGTGCCGATGCGAAGCTTTGGTTGATGCGGCCCTTTACCATGCCCATTTCGCGGCGGATGTTGGCAAGGTCGGGAGACGCATCGTCCTTTACTTCGCCATACTTGTCTACCACCTTATCAATGCTTTTCAGGATCTCCTTAGTGTATTCTACCTGCAATGCCCTTGCGTTGAGGTTGGGATAGTAGTCATTGAACTTCTCAAGGAATTTAATGAGCGTATTGGCCGTGTCCGAGAGGCTGGCGATCTTCCTGAACGCCGTGGCATCGAGGTAGCTGTCCTCAATGGCAAGGAACTTTATCTCGTTGGTTATGGGCTCAAAGCCATGGTTTGGCAGCGCATTGTTATTGTCAAAAGAGGATACATATTCCGATGTCTGCTTAAGCGCCTCCATCAGTTCCTCCTTGTTTTTGAAAGGAGTTATGAGCATCGCCTTCTCATGGCCGGGTTCTGTCGTGCAGCCCGATGCCACTGCTTCAAGCACGGTATGGAATTCTAAGTCTTTAAGTGTTTTATCTGTAATTGTGATCATTCTTTTCGTAAAGCAAATTCCATGCAAAAATACTACATATTGAGCAGGACTGTACATTTGGCAGTAAAGTTTAAGATGGCTTTATATACGGGCAATACGCCACGTTCTTTATATTTGCATATAATTGAAGAATAATGAACGTAGCCATACACGATTCCTGGAAGGAAGTCCTTGCCCCCGAATTTGAAAAGCCTTATTTTGAAAGCCTCATACAATTCGTAAAAAGTGAATATGCCGCATCGGAATGTTATCCACCCGGTAAGCAGATATTTTCGGCATTCGACCATTGCCCTTTCGATAAGTTGGAGGTAGTGATCCTTGGGCAAGATCCGTACCATGGTCCGGGGCAGGCGAACGGCTTATGTTTTTCGGTCAATGACAACATTCCCATGCCTCCGTCATTACAGAATATCTTCCGCGAGATCCAGACCGACCTCGGTAAGCCTTTTCCGCCGACGGGAGATCTTGAGCGTTGGGCAGGGCAGGGAGTGCTGCTCCTTAACTCAGTACTGACCGTGAGAAGGGGCGAGGCTAACAGCCACCAGGGCAGAGGCTGGGAAGTTTTTACGGATGCCGTGATCCAAAAGATCTCTGATGAAAAAAAGGATGTGGTGTTCCTGCTATGGGGAGGGCCAGCCAAAAAGAAAGGCGCACGTGCAGACAGGAGCAGGCATTTGGTACTCGAGTCGGGCCACCCTTCGCCGCTGAGTGCCAATAAAGGGCATTGGTTCGGTAACAGGCATTTCAGCAGGACAAATGAGTTCCTGGCATCAAAAGGCAAGAAGCTGATCGAGTGGTAATGACTTCGGGACCACCGGTTTTTGCCTAATGTTTTGATAGGAAAGATGCTGTGATGGGCACTTATATTTTTTGCTTGAACGAAAATATTTTTGTGCCGGCGCAACAAGAATAATAGTACTTTCGTTAAAGCAAAAACCACCTTAGAGGCATGAAAAAAATACTGCTCCTCCTGATATGTTGCAGCTTATTATCCTGCAAAAAAGAATATACCGTGGAGCGGTCATTCTGCTACTGGAAAACCACATACTGGAACGATAGCATCGATCAGAGGACCGCCGATTCGCTTGGGGTAAAGCATATTTATCTCAGGCTGTTCGACGTGGGCTGGAACCCCTATGCAAAAAGCGCCGCGCCCATGGCTACGCTTTGGGATTTTTCAGACGATGTCAACCAAATGCAGGTGACTCCGTGTATCTACATTACGAACGATGCCATACAGCAAAGCACCCGCCCCCAACTTAAAAAGCTTGCGGAAGATGTGCGTGAACGAATGAACACCATACTCAACGAAACCCGGAGCAAGACTGCACGGTATACGGCCTATAAAAAAGTGAATGACAGCGTTTACAAAGGCGATATGGACTCCCTTGAACGGTATGAAACGACTATGTTCGATAACCGGATAAAAGAGATACTTATCGATTGCGACTGGACCCAGGGAAGCCGTGATAATTATTTCTATTTTTTATCCGAACTTAAAAAAGAGATACCGGCCTATAAAGTTGCCGCGACCATACGCCTCTGGCAGTACAGGGATCACGAAAAGGCCGGTGTGCCACCTGTAGATAACGGCCTGTTGATGTGCTACAATATGGAAAGCCCCACCGATCATAAGAATAAGAACTCAATAGGCTCTCCAAAGATATTAAGGCAATATGTGAACCATGATGATTACCCGCTTAAGCTCAATGCGGCATTGCCGATCTTCAACTGGTCGCTCGTATTCCGGGGCGGACAGTTTTTAGGCATCCTTGCCAATAGCGATATGATCGACATGAATGGTAAACGATTTAAAAAGATCGATGAAAATCGTTATGTATTTACGCGTGATGAGGTTATAGGCGAAACCTTTTACCGCAATGGCGATGAAGTGAGGATTGAAAAGGTGAGCGATGCTGAAATGCGTGAAATGATATCGATACTCAAAGATCACATCGATCTGGAAAACTCGAAGGTTACCTTTTTTTCATGGGATGAAAATTTTATAAAAGACTATGGCATCAAAAACATTTCAAGATATTACAGCCTGTTTGGCTCTTAGCATCATTTTTCTATACAGTTCAACAGCAAGTGCCTGTGGTTGGGGCGATGATGCCGAAACCCTGCGTCTTGCTTTTTTCAGGGCCGAAGCACGCGGCATGGCCAAATTCAGCCCATTTTATTATTCCGAGCATTATTTTAACCAATACGAAATACACAGCACGCAGGACCGTTGGCGTAATTGCCGCGAATGGCAGCAAAAGCTGGGAGCATCTGTTAGCCTCGACCACATCTATGAGCTGCAGTATAAAACCGATCCCGAAAAGTTCCAGCTGGCTTATGAAACCCGTACACTTGGGACTGCATTTCCGCAGAATTCTTTTATAAAAAGCCTGCTGCTTGCCAAAAATAAGCCATTACTTGAGTATTTTGCCTTTGCCAAGGAAATGGAATACTACCAGAATCCGCAAAATTCAAAGTGGGAATCGTGGGACGATACAGGCCGTCGCGATAATTGGGAACAGAATGAGCCACAGTCGGTTTCGCTGGTGCATATCGAGAAAAAACTTGAGCAGCAAAAAGACCATTTCCTGCAGCAGCGCTATGCCTTCATGTTAATACGCTATGGTAATTGGTCAAATATCATAAAGCTGTATGACCGCTATTTTGCCAACGATGGCAACTGTACAGTGCTGCAGCCCTGGGCATTGCTTTTAAGGGCATATGTTACTGAAGACAAGGCTGAGCAAAATTACTACCTGAGCCGCGTGTTCGACCTGTGCGATGAAAAGGTAATTGCCGTGATGCAGCGGTTCAACCATGACGAAGTGGAGCGCACACTGGCTTTCGCAAAAAATGACCACGAAAAGGCTGTGATACTGGCAATAAAAGCAATGCGCAGCCCGGGCCCTGCATTACAGGAGATAATTAGGATCAACGATCTTTCTCCGGGCAGCAATTATGTGAACATGCTGCTTGGCCGCGAGATCAATAAGCTGGAGAACTGGATATTCACCCCCGAAATGATGTCGGCGGGGCCTGAAGCGGGTTCGGAGTATGCCTGGAGCCAGGAATATATCAAAGCCCGCACGGAGAACCTGCAAAAGGATATGGCCTACCTTAGGGAGTTAAAATCTTACATTAAAGACATAAGTACCAAAGGGTCGCAGGACAACGATTACCTTATGTCGTGCCTGGCGCACCTGTGCTTTATGGATGATGACCTGGAAGGCGGCTACAAATATGCGAATGCTATAAGCAATGATGCGCCTGCATCGGTCAGGGCACAAAAGGCGATCGAGCTGGCACTTGTAGCTTCAAAACAGCGGAACCTTTCAGATAGCATTGTGAAGCAGCAGTTTTACGATGCCATCCAGCAATTATATGTGCTTGCGGGGCAAGATGAGTCGTATGGCAAGAGCCTCTACAGCCTGCTTAAAATTTTGAGCGCCGAATATAATAAGGCCGGCGATATGGCCACTGCCGGGCTGCTGTTCCTCAAGGCTGAGAATTTTAAATATTCCACAGACGGTTATGGATGGGGTGAAGATGCCGAGTCGCCGGATTACGAAAAGATAGCATATTTTGACCGTTTGGCTACGCTGAAAGATATGGACAATGTGGTGAAGATCGTTGGGGCAAAAAATAAAAGCGCGTTCCACAAGTTCATTTGCGAAGGTACCACAACGGATGTCAATTTTTATCTCGACCTGAAAGGTGCCATCGCTTTGAGGCAGGACAACCTTCAATTGGCATACGATATATTTAAAAAGATCCCAGATCGCTACTATAAAAAGGATTATCCTTACTATGCCGAACTCGACAGCGATCCGTTCTACCCCGATGTGCTATACTATGCAAAGACCGATGCCGAAAAGAAAGCAGATCATGATTTCAGTAAGGCAGCGTTCATAAAGGAGATCCTCACCCTAAGAAAAAATAACGACCCTGAAAGCTACCTAAAGCTGGGGCATGCTTATTATAACCTGAGCTATCGCGGCAGCCACTGGCTTATGGTTAGCTATTTTCAGGGAAACCTTTACTACGATGCGGTGTATGGCGATATGGAAAAAGCAAAGAAAACTTTTTCGGGGGGTAACTATACCGAATTAACCCAAGCTAAATACTGGTATAACAAAGCTTATAAGGTAGCAGTAAATAAGGAGCAAAAAGCCATGGCTGCGCTCATGCTGCACGTTTGCGAAAGACATACTGACTTTTCACCGTACTATTCATGGGACGGGCCGCGTAAATTACAGGCCGATAAATGGGTAAGGGTTTTTTATAAGGACTTTAAAAATACTAAAACATTTAAAAAATTCAGCTGCCCGGAACTGGAGATGTACCTGCAATAGGAATATTTATCAATTGAACGTCAATGCGCCCAGTATCTCCTCGCTCATGAAAGGCCCGCCGGGAAATTTAGCAGTATAGTCGAGGTTGAGCCACACCTGTCCTCGTTCGTCGATGTGGTAATGGATCTCCTTTCCGCGGCTTTCTTCTACGAACAGAAGTTCTTTAATGAGGTAGTTGGCCGTTTCGAGGTCGGTCTTGCTTCCTATGAGCACTTCAGGGTACAAATGCCCCCCTGTGTGGATGATACGGGGTGTGCCGCCCACAGCACGTATACACGCCGACATCAGGATCGCATGGTCATCGCAGTCGCCCGAAAAATGCTGTACCGACTCACTGGCATGCGCAATGTATTCGCTGTGCTTTGGATCGTCTACATAATTCCAACGGTCGCGCACTTCCTTGAATACTGCAAAACATTGTATCATCCTGCGGTGTTTCTTGTACCCCGGTACGTTCCTGAAATATTTGGTGGTCGCCATTACGGCAAAGTTGCGCACATCGGGATTTGTGTAATTTACCGCATCGATGATCTTCGATTTGTTAGGGAACGGCAACAGCTTTGAGATGATAATGTCCTGCGGGTTGGGGTCCTCCGCCATGCTGTAGACCATCGACCTGTAGTCCTCATACACCGCGTTAAAGCCATAATTGCCGAAAAGCGTACCATACAGCAGCGCCAGCAGGTATAAAGCGATACAAACGATCAGTATGGTTTTAAGCAATCGCAGTATCAATTGGATGGCTGTCACCAACGTGATGAATATCAGGATACGGTCAAGTTGGTAAGGCCATTCCGGATCTGTAAGGTTTTGGTGGATGATAATGAAAAGCGGTATCGCGATCAGTATGTTCAGCGCAAAAATGATAACGGAATCCCATGGCTTCTTAACCTGGAGCTTCGTTTTTATCGTTTCTATTTTTGCGAGGTACGGCTTTATCATCGTGCATAAAAATAAAACAAATTGTTTTATCCCGCTGCAGTTTCAAATGCAGCCTTTTTTTCTATGATTTTCAGTTCGAACAATTGGTCCTGTACTTTTTCAAACGTATTACTGTCCAGTGTCTTTTGTGACCATTCGGTTAATTTAAGCCATTCCCTGATGTCTTCGGTCTGCTGGTTATAACGCTCTGCGAGAATATGATCAATATCCGGTAAGTCTTTAAACCCTGTGGTCATTTGATTAATACTATCCAAAAGCGTACCGATTTCATCCGCATGCGTTTCCAGTACTTCATTCCGCACAGCGATCACAAAGCATGGCCAAGGAGTAGGGCAGTCGCCAACCCTGCGGAATACCCCTGCATCAACTATCGGTTTGGTCATGAACCTTTCCCACATAAAGTAGTCGGCTTTCCCGGTACTCAGCGCTTCCACGGCGCCGTCAAGTGTATTGATAACTTCAAATCGCAGGGCGGTGGTGTCCCATCCCTGCTGCTTCGCGTTCACGATAGCCATCAGGTGCGAACCTGAGCCATAACGGCTTATAGCTACTTTGCCATCTTGCAGATCTTGCAGTGATCGGTGATTAGGTCCGGCCGCAACATGGATACCCCATATTAAAGGCGATCCCACATATACTTGTACTATTTTACTTTCGTTCCCGGCGGCAATATCTTTTATGATGCCTTCTGTCAATATCACGGCAATGTCGGTACTGCCGTCACGCAGCATCTGGCAGAGTTTTCCGGTACCTTCGGGCACATCCGTCCATTCCACATCCAGCCCTACGCCAGCAAATTTTCCTTGCTCAATGCACAAGTGCCACGGCAGGTTAAAATGTTCCGGTACCCCTGCTATCTTTAATGCTGTCATTAGCTGTTTGCGATCTTATTTAAAGTATATTCTATCAGGTTGTTCACGGCGGCATACGGATCTTCACTAAAAGTCCCATTGGCACGGTTGGCAATGATCGCGTTCAGCGAAAGTGCTTCGTGGCCCAGCAAAGCCGAAAGACCGTAAATAGCTGCGGTTTCCATCTCGAGATTGGTTATCCTGTCGCCTTTATAGTTAAAGCTGTCCATTTTCGCGTTGAGTTCCGCATCCTGTAATGCGATCCTCAATACACGTCCCTGCGGACCGTAAAAACCTCCTGAGGTCGCGGTTATCCCTTTATGCATGCTGTCGCTGAATATCATTTGCTCTAGCTTTTTACTGCAACGTACAAGGCACGGGTGGCCTTTACGAAGGTCCCAGTTAGTATGGCCGATGAAAGCCTGCTCTGCTTCCTTGTCGCTAATGGTGTCTATAGGGTAGGAACGGAGCATGTTATCGAGGCTCAGGCCATATTCTGAGAGAACAAAGCTGTTTACAGGAATGTCCGGCTGCAATGCTCCGGAAGTTCCGATGCGTATAATGTTGAGTGATGTATGCTGCTCTTTGATCTGCCTTGTTCCAAGGTCTATGTTGACCAATGCATCGAGTTCGTTAATAACGATATCGATGTTATCCGGCCCGATCCCGGTAGACATCACCGTTATACGGCGGCCTTTATAGATACCTGTCTGGGTCTTGAACTCCCTTTTCTGCTTGGTGAATTCAATGCTGTCAAAATGTTTGGTGATCTTTTCTACCCTGTCCTGGTCGCCAACAAAAATGATGTCGCGTGCAATGTCTTCCGGCTTAAGGTTAAGATGGTAAATGCTCCCGTCGGGGTTGAGTATGAGTTCTGATTCTTTTATTTTCATGGTTAATGCTCTATGTCGGATGTCCGAAGTTTCTTTGCTATCCGAAGTTTGTTATTGGTTTTGTTATTTGGATATTAAAGTTTGGGAATTTTACCCGCCCACCCTTTTTACTTTATATCCTTGTTTCGTAAGATGATCCATTACCTTATCTCTGAAATTTCCCTGTATGATGATCTCACCATCCTTGGCTGAACCGCCTACGCCACACAGTGTCTTCAGCTGTTTTGCCAATGCTTTCAGGTCGTCATCGGTACCTTCAAAGCCTTTGATAACGGTCGCGACCTTGCCGCCACGGTTCTTCTTATCCAGGTGTGCTTCGAGGCGCTGTTCGCCGTTGGCGGGGGTCTCTGTTCCTTCGTCGTTATTGTCGTACTCAAAATCTTTATTGGTGGAGAAGACGAACCCTCCAAGGTCTTCAAGACTGTTTGATCTTTTTGCCATAATATCCGTTATGTATTATGCGGACTGTCATTGCGAGCGGAGAGAAACGGAGCGTGGCGATCTCAGGTAAGATCGCTTCGTCGTGCCTCTTCGCAATGACAGTCAGCAGGAATATCCCATCAATAAAAAAAGCATCAGGCTTTTACACCCAATGCCTTTAAAAGGTATAAAAATAATGATTATTTTTTGATTAATCCCAAATCTACCAAACGTTCGTGAAGGAAATCGCCGGCAGTGATGTCATCATATAATTTTGGATGGTTAGCATCAATGCAATTCTCCAGGCAGTCCAGCTTCATTTCGCTTACCGGGTGCATGAAGAACGGGATAGAATAGCGCGATGTTCCCCACAGTTCCTTTGGCGGGTTCACCACCTGGTGGATAGTGCTTTTAAGCCTGTTATTGGTATGGCGGCTAAGCATGTCGCCTACGTTGATCACGAGCTCGTCCGGCTCGGCAATGGCATCGATCCATTCGCCGTTATGGTTTTGCACCTGCAGGCCTTTGCCCTGTGCCCCCATAAGCAGTGTGATCAGGTTGATGTCGCCATGCGCTGCTGCGCGTACCGCATCTTTAGGTTCTTCGGTAATGGGAGGGTAGTGTATGGGGCGCAGTATGCTGTTGCCCTCCAATACATACTTGTCAAAATAAAACTCATCAAGGCCAAGGTATATTGCCAGTGCACGAAGCACATACACGCCGGTCTTTTCAAGCATTTGGTAAGCTTCCTTGCCCACACTGTTGAATTTAGGCAGTTCGTTCACCTCTACGTTGTCCGGGTATTCTCCCTGGCGTTTTGAACTTTCATCAAGGTATTGGCCAAAATGCCAGAATTCCTTGAGGTCGCCCGCCTTTCGTCCTTTGGCATGCTCCTTACCGAAAGACACGTAGCCACGCTGGCCGCCTATCCCGGGAATTTCATACTTCTCTTTGGTCTCTACAGGGAGGTTAAAGAAATTCCTGACTTCTGCATACAGGTCGCCAACGAGCTCATCGTCGAGGAAATGCCCTTTTAATGCTACAAATCCTATGTCTTCATAGGCTTTACCGATCTCATTTACAAATTTTTGTTTGCGTTCCGGGTCACCCGAAAGGAAATCACGCAGGTCCACACTTGGGATGTTTTGCATAAAAATGGTTTTAAGACGGCCTGTGGCACAGGCCAACCACAAAGTTAAAAATTAATTTTCAGCAATGGTTAAGGAAAAGTTACCAGCTTTAGCAATTAGCATAAAAAAACTCCGGAGGTACCGGAGTTTGATCTTTTTATTTGCCATCCTTATCTACAACGGGGCGGTTATCGCGATTGGCCAGCTCCCATGCGGTAACAAATGCCAGCTGTGCCCGTTTCGCCAGCAGGTCGTATTCGATCTTCTGCGGTTCGTCGCCCGGCATGTGGTAATCTTCGTGCACACCGTTAAAGTAGAAAATGATCGGGATGCCCTTTTTTGCAAAGTTGTAATGGTCTGACCTGAAGTAATACCTGTTAGGGTCTTTCCTGTCGTTGTATTTATAATCAAGGTTCAACCTGGTGTATTTTTTATTGGCTTCTTCGTTGATGTTATGCAGGTCGGTACTAAGGCGGTCCGAGCCGATCACATATACATAATTGCCATTATCCTTATGCTCATCGTCCCTGCGGCCTATCATGTCGATGTTAAGGTCGGCGATCGTACTGGCGATCGGGAACAGCGGATTTTCCGAATAGTAACGCGAACCATGCAGACCGTGCTCTTCGCCGGTAACATGCAGGAATAGTATAGAGCGTTTCGGACCATAACCATCGGCTTTGGCTTTCATGAATGCCTGTGCGATCTCCAAAAGCGCGACCGTACCTGAACCATCGTCGTCGGCACCATTGTACACTTCACCGTTCTTCATGCCCACGTGGTCATAATGCGCAGAAATGACAAGCACCTCCTCAGGTTTCTCACTTCCTTCTATGTAAGCCCAAATGTTTTCTGAGTCGCCCAGTTTGGGACTGAAAGACTTCGACATATATGCGGCGGGTACTTTCTGGTAAAAGTTCTCCGCACCCTTCGGGAAAGAGATCTTATCTGCTTCGTATTGCTTTATTAGGTATTCACCTGCTTTTTTTTGGCCGGGCTCACCCGTGTTGCGTCCCTGCATTTCGTCACCGGCTACAATGTACAGGTGCTTTTTTAGATCTGCAGGCGTAATGGTGTTCATATATTTAGCTACATCGGCCTTGGCGTAGTCCTTTTTGGTATTTTTGCCGGTGCTGCACGAGAGCACGAACAGCGACAGTGAAGCTAATAAAAGTGTTTTTCTCATCAGATGGTTTGTTTTCGGTATTAGTAGTGTAAATATAGTGTTTTGTTACAGGAAATAAAATTTAGCTGCTAATTACAAAAATTCACCAATTGAATTAGCGTAGTTAGTAAAATTCGTGGCTAAAATAACTGGTCTACTTACTAAAGATCTCCTCTAAAAATACTATAAAGTGTTCCCACGAGCGCTTGTCGGCCTTTTCGTTGTATGCCGCGCCTTTTGAATTATCATTTCCCGCTTCTTTTTCAGTAAAGGCATGAACGGCATTGGCATAATACACCATCTGCCAGTCGGCTTTGGCGTCTTTCATCTCTTTTTGAAAAGCTTCAATGTCCTTTTGCGGTACATAAGGGTCGTCGGCACCATGCAGTACCAGTACTTTAGTCGCTATTGATCCGTTCACTCTTGAGGCATCCTTTCCCAAACCGCCATGGAAGGAAACAACACCTTTTACATTCAGCCCGCCGCGTGCCGCTTCCAATGCGCCAGTACCGCCAAAGCAGTACCCTATTACCACAATGTTATTTTTATCTGCCCCTGAGGCTATCAGGGCATCAAGCGCGGCCTTGATACGCTTTTGGTAAAGTTCAGGATCACTTTTAAAATATCCTGACTTTTCACCTGCCTGCTGCGGTGAGGATGGGGCGTTTCCTTCTCCGTAAATATCGGCCACGAACGTGTAGTAACCCAGAGCATTTAGTTTTGCGGCAACCTCCTTTGTATGGACGTTAATACCCATCCATGCAGGGAGAATGAGGATGCCCGGCTTTTGCCTGAGCGGCTTTTTAGGCACACCTGCAAATCCGTTGAGCTTTTGGGTACCCTCTTTGTAGGCGACAGCCTTCAGTTGCGCGTTCGCGTTCGCTGCCATGATCATGGCAAGCACTAAAAGTTTGATCTTCATTATCGGATATTTTTTATAAAGTTAAAAAAAGAAGCCTTCATGCGCAATGGCATGAAGGCTTTTGGTGGTTCAGGCACAGACCTTAGTCATACTTTATGGGAAGTAAAAATTAAGAATGCTGCAATTCATGCTTCCCCTCCTTAATTTCCTCTACCATCTTTTTGTTAAAGGCAGGCAGGTCATCCGGGGTGCGGCTCGTTACCAGGCCGTTATCTACCACCACTTCGGCGTCTTTCCAGTTGGCACCTGCGTTCATAAGGTCTTTTTTGACCGAAGAGAATGATGTCAGCTCACGGCCATCCACCACCTCGGCGTCGATCAGTATTTGCGGGCCGTGGCATATCGCGGCTACGGGCTTCTTTTCGTCAAAAAAGCTTTTCACAAAGGCCACCGCATCATCGCTTCTCCTCAACTGGTCGGGGTTAATCACGCCTCCGGGAAGCACCAGTGCGTGGTAATCTCCTGACGATACCTCGTCAAGTGTTTTGTCTACTTTGTAGTCGCCACCCCAGTTACCGTCAGCCCATGCCTTGATGGTGCCGCTCTTCAGGCTCACGATCTCGGCTGTCCAGCCTTGTTGCTCCAGGTATTCTTTTGGTGATCTCAATTCACTTTCCTCAAAACCGTTGGTTGCCAGTATGGCTACTTTCTTGCTCATAATGTATTGTTTTTATTATGTTTTAGTTGAATACTATAAAATTACGACCCATACCGTGCGCCTACATACAATGCGATATTAAAGTTGTGCCAAAGTTTGTTAAGTCGAATCAGGACGTCGGGAAAATGATCTAATTTAGGATGATTATTCTTATAACCATGGAAGATATATTCGAATGGAAACGCCTGCTGTTCAATGACCTGCCTTTTAAATTCCTTATTGAGGTAGCATTCCGTACCGTGATCATGTTTACGGTCGTACTGCTCACGCTAAAATTTGCAGGCAAAAGAGGGGTAAAGCAATTATCTGTTTTTGAGGTTGTCATTATCATATCACTGGGCTCTGCGGCAGGCGACCCTATGTTCTATGAGGATGTAGGCCTTATCCCGGCCATATTAGTTTTCGTCATCATCCTTTTCATGTACCGCTCGGTAACCTGGCTGCTGGGTAAAAGTAAAAAGTTCGAGAATTTTATGGAAGGCAAAGTACACTGCCTGATCGAAGATGGACAGTTCTCCATATCAAGCTTTGAGCGGGAAGATCTCGCGCAGGATGAATTTTTTGCCGAACTCCGACTCAAATCTATCGAACATCTCGGGCAGGTACGTAATGCCTACGTAGAGACCAACGGCGCCATAAGCGTATTCTATTATGATGATGAAAATGTAAAATACGGCCTTCCCTTACGTCCGCAGCTCTTCAACCTTAAGAGCACCAACATACCCAAAGCAGGTATATACGCCTGTACGTTTTGTGCCAATACCCAACGTTTGGAGCCAACAACGGGTACTTGTTCTGTATGTGCAAAAAATGAATGGGTAGAGGCGATCAGGACAAAGCGGACAGTGTAAACAAAAAAGGCCGCCTTAACCATGGCGACCTCTTTCTCAATATATAACGTAACTTAACCTCTTGATCTTCCCCCCGAATTACCTCCGCCTGAGCGTGATGGCGCGGGAGAACTTTGCCTTGATGGAGCCGACGGTGTGCTCCTTACCGAGCTGCCACTGCTCCTTGATGGCGACATAGACGGGCTGCTGCTCCTTGAAGGTGAACTCATTGATGAGCTGCTTCTCGATGGCGTGCTTTGTGCCCTTGCAGCAGGAGCATTGTTCCTCTCGAAAGATGAATTGCTCCGGGCAGGTGTAGGCATATCGCTCCTTGTTGATCCAGTGCTCCTTACAGTAGTGCTACTTCTTGATGGTGTGCTGCCAGCAGATCTTACGGTTTCATTTGACCTTGATGGCGTTGACATTGCTCTTGTAGGGGAACTGTTCCTCACCATATTGTTGTCATTGCTCCTCGTAGCGTTGGTACTATTGGCCCTCACAGCATTGCTGCTATTGCCTCTTACTGTGTTAATATTCGTGTTCCTCACAGCGCTCGAAGATGATGAACGTGTTGATGTGTTATTGTACGAGCTCCTTGTTCCGCCCACAGTGCTTTGCGATCTTGAGCCGCCACGGCTTTGCTCAAGTACGCGCCTGTTGGCAATGCCATTGTTCCTTGTGCTGAAACCACGCCCGGGGTTCTGCCTTTCGTAATCGTTAGACCTCCTGCCGTTGTATATTGATACGGCGCGGTTACTTCTGCCTGTGTTCACGTAAGTATAGGTATTCCTGGTATTGATATGAACATGGCAATTATTCCTGTATCGGTATACTGGGTATGGTGCCCAGTAGCTGTAGTAGCGCGGGTAGTACCCCCAATACCATGGTGAGTAATATGGACGGTAGCTGCTAACCCAAAACACATCTAACAACACCGGCCTTGTTACATATACCGGCTCATAGATATAGTTGCTGCCATACATGTAAACGTCACCCACTACCTGTACCTGTACATTATTGTTGCGGTCCCTTTCCACTTCAATAGTAGCTACGTCCTGGAAAGTATCCACGCCCAGCACCGCCTGAAGTATTATAACGTGAGTATTGCCTTCGGACGCCTCTATCACCCTAAGGTAGTC
The DNA here is from genome assembly GCF_052437795.1 of Flavobacterium sp. GTDB lineage: Bacteria > Bacteroidota > Bacteroidia > Flavobacteriales > Flavobacteriaceae > Flavobacterium. Next base: position 16,462 of record NZ_JBQVPA010000005.1, on the reverse strand, counting down.
CACACGATTATCGCCGTTAAGGTCAAGGTTAGATATCTGTATGTCCGGATCATTGAGCCTGCGCTCAAAATCTTCCAGGTCGCGTGAATCACCAAATATCGAAGCCACGGCTTTAAGGTCCAGGTTATCGCTAATGTCGGACTTGGCCCTTACTGTGGTCATGTCCTGGGCAAATATCCCGCCGATGCCGGCAAGAGCGAAAAGGACTGTATGGAATATTTTAGTTTTCATGATGCGTATGATTAATGCCTGATAAAATAAAAATTGTTACTTAATCAGGATTATCCAATTACTGTGCCAATAATTTTTTTGTACATTTACGTAATATTAAAAGCCAGCAATTACGGCTTTTTTTCAATAATAAAAATGATCGAAATAAGAAAAGCGGCATCTGAAGACTATGAGATCATCCGTGGGCTTGCCGACCGTATCTGGTACCACACCTATCATTCCATACTCGGGCAGGAGCAACTGGACTATATGATGGAGATGATGTACAGCCCGGCGGCATTTACCGAACAGATATCTGTAAAGAACCATCATTTCCTGCTTGCTTCGGAGGACGGCCTGTTCTTTGGCTTTGCCTCTTATGAGCTTAATTACCATTCCGAAACCGCCAAGATACATAAATTGTATGTCGTTCCCGAATCACAGGGCAAGGGCGTGGGCCAAAAGCTGCTTTCGCACATAGAGAATGAAGCGCTTAAGAACAGCAATGACAAGATCGTGCTCAACGTGAACCGTTTTAATAAAGCCGTCAACTTTTACCAAAAGGCGGGTTTTGAGAAGGCTGGGCAGGAGGATATCAACATCGGTAACGGCTACCTGATGGAGGATTTTATAATGAGGAAAGCGATCAGGTAATTTAAGACAGGGGTCATTCATATTTTACATTTCACAAGGGCATCAGGACATCACTGTCCAAGCCGATCAATATCTTTAAAACCGCAGGGCATTGCTGTTTGAAGCCGCTTTACTTCACGTATTTCAACTTTTGAATGAATTTACTTAGTTATTTGCATGCTAATAGGTCCTGCGGCTATATTTTACCAAAATCTTCTGTAATTATTATGATGCCAATAACATACGTTTAAAGGTATTGGCGGTAACTTTGGTTTAAAGCTAATTTAAATCAAATTGCCATGATCATACAGATACCAGACCTTCCCCACAACATGGTAGGATTCCGTGCAGACGGAGAAGTTACAGCTGAGGATTTTGAGATCATAAAATTGCAGGTAAGCCATCTTGTCGAGAAGACCGGAAAACTCAACTACATGCTGGTACTGGATAACTCTCCCGCCGACTTCACTCTTGGGGCGTGGTTACAGGATGCACTCCTCGGCCTGCAAAATATCACGAAATGGAACCGGGCCGCCATCCTATCCGACAGTGATACGCTGAAAACTTTTACCGACGTATTCAGTAAAGTGATGCCGGGCGAATTCAGGGCTTACAAGCACGCACAATATGATAATGCTGTGGACTGGGTTTCGGAACGAAGCGAAGACGAATCATACAACAATTAACTAAAATATAAAAAGCTATGTCAGGATCAAGCACGTCGAAAGACAATTTTAAGGATCTCTTCAGCCAGGAGGCAAGACAGAAGATCAAAGAAATGGCCAACGATATCGGGATGTGCATGTTTTGCACAGAACTATCAGTAAGGCCGATACCTACCCGCCCCATGAGCGTGGTAGATGTAGATGATGACGGCTCACTGTGGTTCATCTCTTCTAAAAAAAGCAATAAGAATTTCGAGATAAAGCACGATGACGAAGTGCAGCTTATATTCGCCAAGAATTCCGATGCGCACTTTCTTTCGGTATTTGGAAAGGCGATCATTTACAAGGACAAGGCACATATTGATGAGGTTTGGACACCCATTGCCAAAGCCTGGTTCGAGGAAGGTAAGGACGACCCGGATGTTACGGTGATCAAAGTAGAGCCGGTAGATGCTTACTACTGGGACACGAAGTATGGCAAAATGATCTCGATGATCAAATGGGCCTATGGTGCCGTTACCGGTGATATGGATAATGATGGCGGCGTAGAAGGAAGGCTCAATGTAGATGGAAGCCTTTAAAAAAATGGTCATAGATCATACGAAACTCCCCGGAATAGCATTCCGGGGAGTTTTTTGTTAAGCACTTACGTGATCAGCTGATCTTGTATTCCTCTATCTTCCTGTAAAGTGTTGTTAGGGCGATATTCAGCAACCTTGCCGTTTCGGTCTTGTTACCATTAGTATAATTGAGCACTTTTTGTATGTGCAGCTTTTCGGCAGATGCCAGCGAAAAAGCTGAAAGTACTTTAGGTTCCCCGTCGGTGGTGCCCGCAGATGCGTTTTGCTTCAGTTCATGGGGCAGGCTGCCGCAGGACAATGTATCGCTGCTCTCCAGGATCACGCTGCGTTCCAGTACGTTCTTCAGTTCGCGGATGTTACCGGGCCAGTTGTGCAGTTTGAGCGCCTGTAAGTAATCCGGCGAAAGCCGCATGATCTTTTTATTGGTCTTCAGGGCGAATGATCTCAGGAAGTGCGCTGCCAGCAATTCAATATCGTTAACCCTTTCGCGAAGCGAAGGTAATTCGATCGTGAAAATGGACAGGCGGTAGTAGAGGTCCTGCCTGAAATGCCCGGCGGTGATCTCCTTCATCAGGTCGCGGTTGGTGGCGGCGATAATGCGTACATTTACCCTGCTTACTTTGCTTTCGCCAGGTTTTATGAACTCGCCCAACTCCAGCACACGCAACAGCTTCGCCTGCAGGTCAACAGGCATTTCGCCTATTTCGTCAAGGAATATAGTTCCGTTATGCGCTTCCTCAAATAGTCCTTTACGATCTTTATTGGCACCGGTAAATGCACCGGCTTTGTGCCCGAACATTTCGCTCTCCAGCAGGTCGTGACTAAAGGCAGAGCAGTTGATGGCTACAAAGTTTTTTTCCCTGCGGGAGCTGTTTTGGTGTATGGCGTTAGAAAAAACTTCCTTGCCCGTACCCGTTTCACCGGTAAGCAGTACGGTAGTATCGGTAATGGCGACTTTTTGGGCAAGCTCTACAGCCTCCCGAACCTTATTGGAATGGCCGATGATCGCCTCGAACGAGAATTTGGCATCAAGCTGCTGCTCCAGTTTTGAAATGCGTTCGTTGAGACTGCTTTTTTCTATTGCACGGTGTATCAGTGGTATGATCTTGTTGTTGTCATCGCCTTTGGTAATATAGTCAAATGCGCCGTTCTTAATGGCCTGAACGCCATCGGGTATGTTCCCGTAAGCTGTTAGGAGTATGACCTCTATGTGGGGGTAGGCTTTCTTTATTTCAAGTACAAGTTCTACGCCGCTGCCGTCGGGCAGCTTTACATCGCACAATACTATATCTACATGCTGGCGTGACAGGAGCTTTGATCCCGATCTGCAATCCCCGGCTTCGTAAAGCTCAAAGCCCTCCAGCTTCAGTATGCGTACCAGCAGGCCTCTTAGTTTTTCCTCATCATCAATAACAAGTATGGTTTTCACGGAAAGAGATTTTAAGCAAAATTAGTTTATTTTGGAGAGCCAGTGACGGATATTGTTCAGTCTTTCCGCTGCTATTACATTCTTTGCTATCATGGCATATATCGGAGCTCTTAAAATTATTAATATCAGCAAGCTTTGAAAATAGACGCTATAAGATATTTATATAATAATGCAGTATGAATAGGGTAATAATAATGTTTTTATTTTTTTTGTGTAAAATATGATATTATCAATAAGATGTTGGGATTTTAATGGTATACTCGCAAGATATTATGAAAAACTGAACAAAAGGCATGACCATCTTTATACATATAACTTACCTGATCTTTATTTCTTTTACAGCAGGCTGGTACATAATGAAATATAAAAGGAAGAAGCGGAAAGCTGACCTGACCATCAACCGTATTAATGATGCGGTAATATCAATTGACAGAAAGGGAAGATATACATTTTTAAATGATGCCGCGCTGGCAACACATCCGCTCGGTCGTGAAAAAACGCTGGGCAAGGTGATCTGGGATGTACATCCTGAAGCAGTAGGTACACCTTTTTGGGAAGCCTATTATAAAGCAATGAAAACGGGCGAAATGGTGGAGTTCGACAGTCACTATGCTTCGATAAGCCAATGGTTCTCGGTCAAAATATATCCATCGGATACGGGGCTTACGATCTTTTACCAAAATATTACGCAAAGTAAAGCGATCGGCAAGGAACTTAGTAAAAGCGAAGAGAAGTACCGAGCGTTGTTCCATAAAAGCCCGCTTCCTGCATGGTTATATGACTTTGAAAGCCTCGGCTTCATAGAAGTGAATGATGCGGCGGTGGATCACTACGGATATACTCGTGAAGAATTTTTGGCAATGACCATAAAGGACATAAGGCCGGAGGAGGAAATAGCGGCGCTTCTTGAAGACATTGCCAGGGTAAAGATACATCCCGGTTCCAGCCACGGCAGCTGGAGGCACCGCAAAAAGGACGGCGATATAATAATTGTGGAGGCAACGGCTCATTCTTTTGCCCACGATGGCCGTCCGGTACGTTTGGTGATCGTTAACGACATCACCCAAAAAACCATCATGGAACAAAAGCTGATGGAGAATCAGGCCAGGCTAAAGGAGGCCCAGGCGATCGGGCGTATGGGGTATTGGGATGTTGACCTTACTACAGGAACGCACTCATGGTCTGACGAATTATATAGTATATTCGGCACCGAAGTGCCGGAAACGGGCCCCTCCAAAGCACTTTTTCTTTCATTTATCCATCCTGAGGACCAGGTCGTGGCAGAAGCGATCATCAGCCAGGCGCTTAACAGCTATACTGAATCCGGCATTGACTTCCGGTTTTATACATCATTGGGCAAAAAAAGGTATGGAAGCATTCAATGGCGCTTTTATCGAAATTCTGACAATATTCCGATAAGGCTTTTTGGGACCTTGCAGGATATTACCGAGCGCAAGGTTGCCGAAGAAAATTCCAAGCTGCTTGAATCCAAGATCAAGGAACAGAAAGTACAGGCACAGAAAAAAATTTCGAAGGCCATTATCAAAACACAGGAAAAGCACAAGAATTATATTGGACAGGAATTGCACGACAATATAAACCAAATACTGTTCGGGGTCAGGTTCCACCTTGGCATTGCCGCAAGAAACTGCGACGAAGTAAAGGAACTGGTCAGCATTCCGTTAGAAGGGGTCAGTAAGGCTATGCGCGAGATCCAGTTGCTTTCCCATAACCTGGTAGCGCCTCTAAGCGATGCAGACCTGCAGGATATCATAAACGAAATGATCCACAAGCTGAATGTCGATACGGAAACCCCTTTGAACATAAATTTTTCTTATGACATTCCTTTTGATATCCCCGACGATCTTAAATTGACCATTTACAGGATCGTCCAGGAACACCTCCACAATATCAGGAAGCATGCCTGGGCATCGAATGTGTCCATAATATTGGAAGCAAAGGATAAGTGGGCATATATTTCTGTAGAGGATGACGGGAAAGGCTTTGATGTAAAACAGAAGCGGAAAGGCCTTGGTATTTCAAACATACTGCACAGGGTAGAAGCCTTTAACGGCAAAATAAGCATGCAGAGTAAAATTGGTGAAGGAAGCAAAACCGAAATTACCCTTCCACTTGTATCGAATGGGTAGGATCTGCTGAAATATAAACTGTTCGGAACATTACTCTTTCAGTAGCAGCTGGCGCTTAATGCGGCTTAGGGTATCTTTTGTAATGCCCAGGTAGGAGGCTATCATGTGCTGCGGGAAACGCTCCAACAGGCTGGGATGCGCGGCAACAAAATCGATGTACCGCTTTTCGGCCCCGCCGCTAATGGAGGAGGTGAGCCTTTTCAGGTTGGCAATGCTGTTGCGGTCATCCATCATCCTTATCATTTCTGCAAAAGCAGGGCAGCGCTGTATCAGTTCCAGCACATCGGGACGCGATATAAGTAAGAGTTCGGTATCCTCCCATGCATCTATATTGTAAACCGACGGTGTTCCTGTAGTATAGCTTTCGCGGTCGCCTACCCACCAGTTCTCAATATACAGGTGCACTATATATTCGGTGCCTTTATCATCTACGGTATATTGCCGCATAGCGCCGCTAAGGATGAAGCCGTACTGCCTGCATATTTCACCTTCCTGCAAAAAATAGTGTCTTTTGCGTAGGCGCTTATAGGTAAAGTAGCCTTTTACGACCTCAAAGTCGCTTTCTGAGATGCCGTTGGGCAAGTAACTGTTGATGTAGTCGAATAGTTGTTTCATTATTTTCTCCTGACAACAAATTTAGCATTTTTTTTGGTAGCCATGAACTGTTCCACATGCAGGCTATTCAGTATCGCGTAGACATTTGTATACCCCTTTTTTCGTCAAAAGTCATCGTTGCTTTTTACCGAAAAAAGGAACTTTGTGTATGCATCCGGCTTATCATTGCTTACACAGGGTTAACCGGAGTATGGCGATTTATGCTTAAATTTATGATGATCTAAGAAATATATATGGAAATAGGGATAGACAGTTTTGCGTCGGCCATGTACGGGAGCGACAGTTTGAGCAGTGTAGAAGCAATGGAGCAGCTTTTGGACCGGATGGCCGCCGCCGATGGTGCGGGGCTTGATTTTTTTGGCATCGGGGAGCACCATAAAAAAGAGTTCCTGGACTCGGCACCCCACGTGATATTGGCCGCCGCGGCCGCACGCACCAAACGGATACGCCTGGGAAGCGCGGTAAAAGTGCTGAGTACCGATGACCCCGTGCGCGTGTACCAAAGCTTTGCCACGCTCGACCTGATATCGAAAGGGCGTGCCGAAATCACTGTGGGCCGTGGATCATCTGTAGAAGCCTACCCGCTTTTTGGGTTTAACCTCAAGGATTATGACGCGCTGTTCGCAGAAAAGCTGCAGTTGCTGCTACAGGTAAGGGATAACGAATATACGACATGGTCAGGCCGGTTCAGGCCGCCAATGGACAACCAGCCGGTGTACCCCAGGGCATTGCAGGAAAAGCTGCCGGTATGGCTGGGGGTTGGCGGTACGCCTGAATCGTTCGTTCGCGCGGGCTCGTTAGGGCTGCCGCTGATGGTAGCTGTAATAGGTGGCGAAACGGAACGTTTTCGACCTCTTGTTGACCTGTACAGGGAAGCGGGGCGTGTGGCCGGTTTTTCGCCGGAACAGCTGAAAGTAGGGCTGCACTCGCCCGGTTATGTAGCACAAACCACCCAACAGGCAATTGCCTATTATTACCCCGGGTATGCCGAATTGTGGACAAAACTGGGCAAAGAGCGCGGATGGCCGCCGGTAACCCGTGCAAAATTCGATGCATTGATCGCACCCCGTGGCGTGCTGGTAGTAGGCGGACCGGAGGAGGTAGCTGAAAAATTGCTGAGGCACAGCGAGGCTTTGGGCGGTGTGGACAGGTTTGCCTTCCAGATGGATAATGCCGGGTTAACGCATAGCCAACTGCTGCAGGCCATAGAACTGATAGGCACGAAAGTGATCCCGCTTGTACAAAAGTCATCAAGTACTCTTTAAAGGATAAAGATCATGGACATAGTATTGAAGGAAAGCGGTGCCAAAGGTTATGCCTTGGCGCTGGAGAATGATAAAAGGGCAGGGGCAATGACCTACTCTGTCGCAGGTGAGCACCTGATAATAATTGACCATACCGAGGTAGGCGCAGAACATAAAGGCAAGGACATAGGGAGGCAATTACTCTATAAGCTAGTTGATATGGCAAGGGATAAAAATTTGAAGATCATACCCCTGTGCCCGTTCGCGGCAGCGATGTTCAAAAGGTCGGAAGACATAAAAGACGTATTGAAATTATAAACCCTGCGATAATGGCAACTATTAAAGAATACCAAAAGGACAACCTTACCGTAATTTGGGAGCCCAAAAAATGCATACATGCGGGCATATGCGTAAAGACGCTTCCCAAAGTATACGACCCAAAGGCAACCCCATGGGTCAATTGCAATAATGCCTCTGTAGACGAGCTAAAAGCCCAGATAGACGCGTGCCCTTCAGGAGCTTTGAGTTATCGCGGATCATAATTTGTTAATTGACACAAATGGATAAAGAATATCCTTTTACAGGATTCGCCGGCCACGGGGTTTCGTTAGCCCTTTACCTTCATGATCCCGACGATAACGGGGTGGAGCTGTATTGGGACAAGCCCATGGAGGAGTGGCCAGGGAGCGCAGACGGCTCAGTAGAAATGTATAGCAATAAGCTTGACCTTATTGACCTGATGAAAGAATTATGATCTTATAAGCGAAAAAATGAAGCCAATATTTGAAAGCATATCTTTGGTAAAGAATGCAGAAAAGAAGCGTTTTGAAATTGAGATGAACGGCAGTTATGCGTTCATCAATTATGGGGAGTTCGGCAACCAGGTAGCGTTGGTGCATACTGAAGCCGACCTGGAACTGGAAGGGACAGGAGCCGCGGGTGCGGTGGTAGAAAAGACGCTGCACTACCTTGAAGACAACGAGATGGAACTGCTCCCGTTTTGCCCGTTCGTATTTGCGTACATAAAAAAGCACCCGGATTGGAAGCGTATTGTGAGCAGGAAATTTAAAGGCTACGACAACCTCTAAAATTCAAATAGCCACGAAGTCATACGACACCTGAAAGGGACGCTCGTCAATTCATCAAAAGTTATTTGAACGACATTACCGATGGGATGATGAGCGAACTGAGGTTTGCAATACTATCTGTCATCGCCGTGCAGAAACAACGCTGGCCTCCTGATCGTCGGAAGTTCTTATCGATCAAAGCACATAATATATAACTTGAAAAAACTACTAGTTATAAGCAACATGATAGTTAAAAATCAATTTATATTGAAATGTCGGGAAATAGTATAACTTTGCCAAAAGCTAATGTTTTTACAAGGTTTACAATGATAAGGGCACATAGGATCGTCATATTCATCTATATATTTTTTACTTCTTTTTTCGGGCTTTCACAAAGTAATGGCATTGGGGCTAAAACCCTTGAGCAGCTTGTAGTTGAAAACCACGGCCTGTTGATGAAAGATCCCGATAAAGCTTTTTATGATATTGATGATCTGCTCGACAGGGCGAAAAAAGAAGGTGATAAGCGAAGCGAGTTACTATTATTATCCCGCCGTTGCTGGTACCTGACCAATAACGACCTAAAAAAAGCCATTGACGCGACAAAAAAGCTCCAGCTAAAGGCCGAAGAATATAAAGACCTGCATTTTACAGCTACCGCCCATAACCATTTCTCCAATATATACCTGAACAGTGGCCTCCCAAAAAAGGCATTGGAGGAATTTGAGGCTGTTATGGAAGACATGGGGAAAGCAGGATACAAAGCAAGCAAGCATGATGACTGCATCCTCCGGACAAATGCCTATTCTGCGGCGGGCAGTGCCTATAGGGAACTAAATAAACCGCGTGAGGCTGCAAAAATGATCCTGAAGGCAAATGAGGACATCAAACAGCTCGAAGATTCTGAATATAAAAGACTTTTGCTTCGTATCAATTACTCAAATCTCGGGGAGATCTATTCAAGGGTCGATATTGATTCTGCCGAAAATTTTGTACACCAGGCCATTAAGCTAAGCCAGGAGAAGGATAGTACAGATATTATACACTTTAATACAAGCATGATCCTGGGTTATATTAACAAGGAGAAAAAGCAGTATGCAGAAGCAATAAGCCACTATAAAACAGCTGAGAGCAAGATATCCTATTTCAACCCGAGCCGTGAGAGCATTAATTCGATCTATGTCAATCTTTACGAAATATACAAAGCTACCGACAGCCTGGAGCAGGCGAACCATTATCTCGAAAAGTCGCAAAGCAGCCTTTTAGAGGAAGAGCAAAATAAAAACAGGTCCCTTCATAAAATAATAGATGACAAGCTGCTGGAAGAAAAGAATTATACTGTATATGTGGGCATAGCGTCGGCCATAATGCTGCTCATAAGCCTTGGCATCATACTGAGGCTCTATCTTAGGAACAGGCTCCTGGAAAAACAGGAACGGGCAGATGAGGCTTATCTCCGGGTAAACCAGCCGGCGAAGGTGCAGGATATCGATGCCTACAAACGCCTTGCCGAACTGGCACGCACTGATGACCAGGCATTTATCATAGCCTTCCATGACCAGTTCCCCGGGTTTTATGAAAAGCTGCTTGAAATAAACCCAAAGCTTGTAGAGTCTGAAATAAAGTTTTGCGCTTTCCTTAAACTTAAACTTTCTACCAAGGAGATCGCGCAGGTGCAAAACATTGAGCCTGCTACCGTAAAAAATAAAAAGAACCGCATCAGGAAAAGGCTAACTATTCCTGCCGATGTTGAGCTGTATTATTTTTTTAACCAGCTGTAGCTTCGATCTTAATTAAGGACGGAATAATGAGTGTGCATCCTTCTTCTTTAACATCTAGATCCTTTGCCTTTTTTGTGATTTTTACATTTTTCTGTCAAAAAAATATAACACATTTCAAGGTTAACTTTATAAAACATTAATTAATAAGTTTTTAACTGTTTTTCAACCTACGTTATGTATGTGTTGTGAAGGTTAAATTTACTTCGTTATGCACCTGTTGTACCCCTAAATATTCGGCTGATCGTGTGATTTCATATTAGATTTGGCAAATGCTAGACCTGATCAAAACTATGAACATTATTAAACCATTAAGCCAATGAAAAAAATATTTACTTTATTACTATTTTGTACAGCACTATGCGCCAATGCCCAAATGATCCCGCAAATACAATGGGAAAGATCTTTAGGGAGCGAATCTAATGATACTGCAGCAGGCGTTGCCGCTACAGCAGATGGAGGCTACATAGTGTACGGAAATGTATTTGCCGGTACAGGGAACGTGACCACCCACTATGGCTCTGCCGATTACTGGGTCGCAAAATTAGACGCCGACGGTACGCTGGAATGGGAAAGGACTTATGGCGGCACCGATTATGACGCGGCAGGCGGCTTGAGGATCGAAACTTCGCGGATACATCAAACTTCTGATGGTGGTTACATACTTGGAGGGGTCAGTATGTCTTATGACACAGATGTATCGGCAAATTCTGGTGGAACTGATGTCTGGATCGTAAAGATAGACAATTCGGGTGATATTGAATGGGAGCAAAATTACGGGACCGATGCAGATGAATATTTTTCTGACATTAAGGAAACGAATGAAGGTGGTTTTATAATGACCTACACCAGTTCGGATTATAATACACTGATCTTTAATACCACGATAGCTAAAATAGATGTACTTGGAAATATAGAATGGGCCAATGCTTATGGGGAGGGTGAATACAAATACTCAAACCTGTACAGTATTACACAAACTTCAGATGGTGGTTATATCAGTACGGGATGGACCAATGCAGATAATTCTGCTGTAACGCCAGAAGATGAGATCTTCCCCGGATTTTATAATGTCAGCAGGCTTTGGGTACTTAAAATTAGTACATCGGGGGCTTTTGAGTGGGCGAGAACGTACGGAGGGAGCAATATTGAAGAAGGCTATTGTATCGTAGAAGATGCCGCTGGCAACTATGTGGTAACAGGAATGACCTATTCGGGCGACGGGGATGTATCATCACATCCGGATCCGGACAATGTTATGTCGCCCTGGATATTGAAATTGGATACTGCCGGAGAGATACTATGGGAGAAAACGTATGGGCGCGCATCAAATGCTGTTGCAGTTGAAGTAATGCCTGATGGTAATTATGCGATCGGTGGCAGTTTTGTGCAAGCCATATTTTCATCGAACAATGGAGATGTTATAACATCACAGGGAAGCACTGATGAGTTCCTGATGAAATTAGACCAGGCAACAGGGAACATCATCTGGACAAAAACGATGGGCGGGACCTCCAATGATAATTTATGGAACTTTACGCTTACGCCGGACAGTGGATTTATAACCATTGGGAGCAGCAGGTCTGTTGATGGCGATATAACAGGCAATAATGGAGGTTTTGATTACTGGGTCGTAAAATTAGGGCCTGATTGCGAAGTTCCTGTTATGGCCATTGATACCGCTTATACAGTTTGTGCAGGGAACGAACTTATGTTAACGGCGGCTTCAGCAGGCAATACGATCAACTGGTATGCATCGCAGGCAAGCCCGACGATACTGTTCACGGGATCCGAGTTTGTCCTTCCTGCCGTAACCGCCGGAGGGTCGTATTGGGTAGAAGCCGTTTCTCCCACAGGATGTACTGCCGGGAGGACTGAGGTCACTGTCACGGTAAACCCATTACCTGCACTAACGGTTGCTGCTACTGCCCTTAGCATTTGTGAAAATGCGACAGCAACGCTTACAGCAGCTACAACAGCAGGTAACGATATTGAGTGGTATATTAGCGCCAGTGCTGCAACCCCTATCGCCTCCGGCACTGAATTTACCACCCCGGCGCTTACCGCGGACACCTCTTACTGGGTATTGGCCATAACGCCTGAAGGTTGCGTTTCTGCACGGACAGAGATCACTGTTACCGTGAATGCTTTGCCTGAGGTAACAGTACAGGATACGGCTGTATGCGGCAGCACGGCAGCTGCGATCACAGCGGCTTCGGCAGGCAACACCATCAATTGGTATGCTGCTGCCACAGATACTACACCCCTTTTTACAGGCGCGGCATTCACAACACCGGTGCTTGCTGCTACGACCAGCTACTGGGTAGAGGCCCTATCGGCTGAAGGATGCTCATCGGCCAGGACAGAGGTTACGGTAACTGTAAACACAGTGCCGGTAATAACTGTACAAAGCGCTAACGTGTGTGAGGGCGCTGCAGCTACTATCACGGCAGCTTCGGCAGGCAACACTATAAACTGGTATAGCACGCAGAACGATACAACGATACTTTTCACAGGCACCGACTTTACCACCCCATCGCTTTCTGCCTCCACAAGCTATTGGGTGGAAGCAGTGTCGGCACAGGGATGTAGTACGGCAAGGGTGCAGGCCAACGTTACGGTAGAACCACTTCCGGTAATAAGTGCCGGAGATACAAGCGTTACCATTTGCGCGGGCAATACGGCGGTGCTTTCGGCTGCTGCGACAGGCAGCAACCTTGTAGTTTGGTTTGATAGTGAAACGGCAACGCAACCAATTGCCACCGGTGCGGACTATACTACACAGGAACTGTCCGCATCGGCATCTTACTGGGTGGCGGCATACAATCCGCAAACGCATTGCGAGTCCGCTAAAGTACCCTACACAGTGACAGTAAATGATAATACAACCCCTGTGGTCGAATTTAGTTATGGTGAAGCGACATATTGCTTTACTGCTGCTGATCCAATACCTGTATTCGCTCCGGGGTTCACCCAGGGAGGAACATTTAGCGCAGCGGCAGGTTTGGCTCTGGATGGCGAAACGGGAGAAATAAATATACGCACCAGCCAGCCGGGCAATTATGTTGTAGTATATGAAGTGAACGATGAAGATTCGTGCCTGCTGTACGGCCGCTTTGAAACACAGGTCACCATTGATCCCTGTGCCGATATACAAAGGGGAATATCTCCTAACGGGGATGAGTACAACCAGTATTTCGACCTGACAGGAATGGGGGTTAGGGAGCTTGCTATCTTCAACCGTTACGGGCAGGAAGTATATGGCGCCTCGAACTATGTAAAGGAATGGCAGGGCCAGGACAGGAATGGAAATGAGCTGCCTACCGGAACTTATTTTTATTCAATAAGCAGGACCGATGGAAAACAGCTAACAGGCTGGATCTACATCAACAGGGCAAGTAAATAAAAAGCAGGGACCTGCCGGCCGGTAATTCGGCCGGTAGATTTTTTAGCGCTTTCGTTGGATGATACATTACGTTTTCAATACGTAAGGCAGTAAGATAATTATGGCGAATGACATGATCCCAAAAACTAAATGAAAAGAATATTTTTTATAGTACTACTGATCTTTCCGGTCTTGGGCTTACAAGCCCAGATGAATACCGCACATTGGTATTTTGGTGCTAATGCGGGAGTGGATTTTTCATCAGGTTCCCCGGTCCCTGTACCCGGCGGCGCATTATCTACGGCGGAAGGCAGTTCATCAATATCAGACGAATTTGGCGAACTTAAGTTTTATACTGATGGTGTTACGGTCTATACTCAAAGCCATGGTGTCATGCCGAATGGTGAAGGGTTATACGGTAAAAGTTCCAGTTCCCAGTCGGCCCTAATTGTACCCGGTCCGGGGCCTTCGCAACTGTTTTATATTTTTACAACGGACGCTGTCGAAATGAGTCCGAAATATGGCTTGAGGTACACTGTGGTAGATATGGCATTGGGTACGGAAGGAGAGGTACTGCCGGCCCAAAAAAATATTCCTGTGCCCCTGGGCGGACTCCAGGGCGTTTCTGAAAAATTAGCGGCAGTTGCAAAAGCTGACTGTTCGGGCTATTGGATCATTACATATTACAAGAATAAATTTTATACATTTTCACTAACCGCGGACGGGCTGGATATTGATAACCCTATAGTAAGCGAAGCAGCGCCATTTTCAGATGAAGATGGCATCCAGGGATATATTAAAGTATCCCCCGATGGAAACAAGCTTGCAGCGGCATTTAAAAAAGATTATACAGGCAGTTTGATCTTATACGATCTTAATAGTAATGACGGAAGTATTTCGGGTGGAGCGGTGCTATCTGCTCCGGACACTCCTGGCGGGCGGCTTTACTATGGTGTGGAATTTTCGCCTGACAGCAACGTGCTTTATGCCACATATAGTGGATTGGTCCGCTATGACCTTACGGCGGCATCGATACCCGGTTCAGAAGTTATAATGTATACTACCGGCAATGGTGTTAGCGGGGCATTGCAAACCGGCCTCGACGGAAAGATATACTACGCACGCTTGAACAGTGCCTATTATCTTGCCGTAATTAATGATCCCAATAATTTTGATGCGCCTGGCTTCAATGCGTTCGGACTGTTTTTGAACGGGCAAAGCCACGCCATTGGATTACCTGCTTTTCCCCAGCCATTTTATAATGCCAGCCTTTTTATAAACGGCTCAAAGGATGTACAGACGTTTTGTGCGGAAGACCCGATAAATTTCACCTATTGCTTTAATGGTGGCGTACTCCCGGACTGGACGGTAAAATACGATTTTGGCGATGGCACAATTTCTACAGACGAAGCGCCCGTACACACCTATGCTGAGGCCGGAACCTACACCGTGACATTGGAAATAACCATCGGGTTGAATATTATCACGGTTAGCACTACCGTTATCATACTGCCGCTGCCTGTAGCCAACGAACCTACCAATATGGTAGTGTGCGATGTGCTGCCAAATGACGGCTTTTCGGAGTTTAACCTCGATTTGCAGAAGGCAGCTATTTTAGGTGTACAGGATCCTGATGAATATACTGTAACCTACCACTTGACAGAAGAAGAAGCAATCAATAACGAAGGTACGCAGCCGTTTGATCTTACCAATACGGCCAGCCCGCAAACAATCTATGTTCGTGTAACAAATAATACTACAGGTTGTTTTGACACAACGTCGTTCGACCTGATCGTGCATCCCTTACCGGTTACAGGCGATCCTGATAACCTTTTGGCTTGTGAAGAGCAGGAGGGGACAGGCATTGCCGAATTCGACCTTACCGAAGCCATTCCGCAGATCATCGGGGATAATACAGACATGCAGGTGACCTTTTACAAAGACTTTACAGACCTTAATAATAATTTTCCGATCGTAGGCGCTACGGCTTATGCCAATGTAACGCCCTACAGTGACACCATTATTTTTAAAGCCTATGAGGCTGCAGCGCCGGACTGCATCAGCACTGGTGAGCTGGGCCTTGAGGTAAGCCCGTTGCTGATTGTAAGCCATGCCATCACAGATTATTTGCTGTGCGATGTCAATGCTGCAGGCGATGGCATTGAGGTTTTCGACCTTACTTTAAAAAATGATGAGATAACAACATCTATTGGAGCAATTATAACCTATTATACCTCGCAATCCCATGCCGAAGAGGGTGAAGAGGACATTGATGCGCCAACGGCATACGAAAGCGGCAACACCACGATCTGGGTACGGGTAGCTAATGGTTTTGGCTGCCAAAATATTACGTCATTTGAACTTGTTGTAAACCCACTTCCTGTGGTGAATACAGACATGGAACCTTTCTATGCCTGTGAGGAAGAGCCGGGGCAGGGTCTTTTTGACCTTGACCAGATAGATACTGTTGTCACTAATGGTGCTTCAGGTTATACTGTGGCTTATTTCGCAACGCTTGATGCGGCACAAAACCCGACAGATAACAACTATCTTCCTACGCCATACCTCTCTCCTAATACTACTATCTATGCCAGGGTGGAGAACGTGAACACCGAGTGTGTTGTTATTACTACTGCCGATCTCGAAGTGCTTCCTGCACCGATAGCCCCTGACCTTGCCCCGATAGAAGAGTGTGACTTCAATAA
>NZ_JBQVPA010000004.1:0-564512 GCF_052437795.1 Flavobacterium sp. | reverse complement strand
ATGGTACTGCATCTTGTGGGAGAGTATGTCATCGCCTTTTTTTAGAACCCCTTCATCATAACGATGAAGGGGTTTTTGTTTTGGGAAGTTTAGGAAAATCACCCTTTGTTGATATGTATTACAATAATACTGTCATTAAATTGGCTATAGATACTGGTAGCGTCTCAGTATGTTGATGTATATTATACCTATAAGTAGGTATTTCCAATACTCATCCTTTCTTATATTTTTGATGTCATAAATCTGGAGTTTGATTTTTATATAGGAGGATATGTGTCTAAAAATCACTAAATTTCAGCGGCTGCTTATAGCCACGATATAAACACCATATGATAAGATACCTGGTTTTCATACTGATGAGCTTAGTAGCATGCAAGAGCTTTTCCCAAGAGGGAAAGTCATTGGAACTTGCATTGAAACAAGCCAGCCACGACACCGTCCGCTGCCGTTTGATACACGAATATATTTCTGAACTTTATGATCTCGACGATAAATTAAAGTATAATCTTGAACTCGAAAAAATAGTTGAAAAGAATCTTTCGAATAATGACTTAAATGAGGCAGAGCGAAAGCTATTCATACATCACAAAACAAATGTTCTAAATGTTTATGGCTACTATTATCAAAATGCTAAATTCCCCAAACTTGAACTGGCTATAAAATACCACCTGGAAAGTGTAAAGCTAAGTCGGGAGATCGGTGATGAAGAGAGCATCGGTTCGTCATACTGCAACATTGGCTTTGCTTATGAAGATCAGGGTAACCTGCGGCTTGCTATCGATTACTATGATAAAGCGTTGAAAATATTCCGAAAGGTTAATGACAAGCTACTCGAAGCAGTTGTGCTCAATAACCTTGCATATACCTATCAGTCCCAAAAGAACTATGATAAAGCCCTGAAGTATTTTTTTGAAGCCCTTGAAATCCGAAAGCAAGCGCTTAATGGAAAGGAGGATCCAAATCTCGCTATGTGTTACAATAACATTGGTTTGGTATATAATAAAAAAGGAGAACTTGAAAAGGGCCAGGAATACTACAAGCAAGCGCTTGATATATTTGTTAGAATGAAACACCGTTATGGTGAAGGATTGGTGCTGAATAATATCGGTGATAACTATCTCCAGCGGTATAACAAACTTGAAAAGAGAGAAACAGCGTTTTTGGATAAGGCAATAGAAAATTTTGAAAAAAGCCTTGCGATATGGAATGAAGAAGAAGATTGGGAAAGCAAGTCAATTACTCTAAAAAATATAGGTACGGTATTTTTAAACCGTGGCGACATTGCTAAAGCCATATCCTACGGTCAGGAAAGTTATGAGCTTGCAAAAAAAGTTGGTTTTCCAAAATCCCTTAAAACGAGTTCGTTACTTTTATATGATGCATACGAACGAAATGGGGATTATAAAAATGCCTACTTCTTTTATAAATTGTATAACAAAATGGATGATTCCATTACTAATGAACAAAATAAAAAACAGCTTATCGAAAGGGATTTCGAATATCAGTATGATAAAAAGGAAGCACTGATGATTCAAAAAGCCAAAGCGAATGAAAAACGTAATACCATCATACTTATTTCGACAGCTGCTATTGCCGGTTTGATACTGATATTCATTTTCATCTGGCTTCATTTTTACAAGAAGCGTAAGGCAACCGAAGAACTCTTGCGGCAAAAACAATTATCCCTTGATGTCGCCGAATCAGAACGACGCCGTATCTCGGCGGACCTGCATGATGATCTTGGCTCGGGCATTGCGGGCTTAGCGATCGCTACCGGCCTCCTTGCAAAAAGCCAGGACATTGATGAGATACGACGTGATGCTGTTAAGATAGCAGAAAATAGCCAAAAGGTGAGCCGCAGGCTTAGTGAGGTAATTTGGGAACTAAATATGGAGCACGATAATCTCGAGGACCTTTTATTATTTATTCAAAAGCAAGGTAAAGATCACTTTTCGGCGACAGGAATTAATTTCTCAATGATACTACCCCTCGACATTCCAAAGATAGATGTTCCCGGATATGCCAGGCGGCAGATCTATTTAGCGGTTAAAGAGTGCTTTCATAACATTGTAAAACATTCGGATGCGGATACTGCGCGTTGCGAAGCCGAATTTAATGAACGGCTTACCCTCATAATATCCGACAACGGCAAGGGCTTTGACATAGGTTCCAAAAGTGGCGGGGAAGGCCTTAAAAATCTTAAGTACAGGCTTGCTAAAATTGACGGTGATGCAGATATCCGGTCTTCATCAGCAGGGACTGTCATTACTTTGTCAATGTCTATCAATACCAAATACCACAACAATAAATGAAAACCATAGTATTATTAGAAGATGATGCCGTGTTTCGCGAAAGCGCTTCTGAGGCTATTGCGAGAACTCCAGGATTGGAAACCATTGGCGCATTCTCTAAAATAAAAGATCTGATGATCGAGTTGCCAGATCTCTATCCGGATCTTTTTTGGCTTGACATCAGCCTGCCCGACGGAAGCAGTATTGAATATATACCAAAAATAAAGCAAATGTATCCGCACACCCTTTGCCTGGTCTGCTCTATGCATAATGACGACGACAGAATATTCAGTGCGCTAAAGGTTGGCGCCGATGGTTACCTCCTAAAGAATTCTGGTATCGACAAAATGATCGACGGCGTGCATGAACTTTTTGCCGGAGGTTCGCCTATGAGTCCATTCATTGCCCGTAAAGTGTTGCAGTCAATGAGAGAGCCACAAACAGATGGTAAGGCGGCTTTTGAAGACCTGACCGCAAGGGAAGTAGAGATCCTCTCGGCACTGGCCCAGGGTTTCCTGTATAAGGAAGTTGCCGATCGCCATAACATAAGCCTGGAGACAGTAAAAAAACACACGCAAAACATATATCGCAAGCTCCACGTACAGAACAGGAGCGAGGCCATTATAAAGTATTTAAAAGGCTCAGTAAAATAATAAAAAAGCCCGGAGCAATGCCCAGGGCTTTTCAGTTTACAGGAAGATGCCTCCCGATACCTCTATCCGCTGGCCGTTGATCCATCCGGCTTCATCCGTGCAAAGGAAAGCCACAACACCGCCAATGTCATCCGGCAGCCCTACACGTCCCAAAGCTGTAATACCGGCTATATGATTGTTCATTTCCCTGTCATCGCGCACCCTTCCACCGCCAAAATCGGTTTCTATGGCACCAGGCGCTACCACATTGACCGCAATGCCACGATGTCCCAGTTCTTTTGCCAAGTAACGCGTAAGTACCTCTACCGCGCCTTTCATTGATCCGTAGGCAGATGAGCCGGGAAATGAAAAGCGAGCCAAGCCTGATGCAATGTTGATGATCCGCCCGCCGTCATTCAGGAAAGCCAGGGCCTTTTGGGTTAGGAAGAATACACCTTTATAGTGAATGTTCATCGCATTATCAAACTGCTCTTCGGTTGTTTCTGCAAACGGTGCATAAAGCGCAGTGCCCGCATTATTGATAAGGATATCGAAGTTGCTGCTGCCCGTCTTTTCTTTTAAATGTGCTGTTACATTGCTGAAGAAGCTGTCAAACGTTGCTATGTTTCCGGCATCAAGCTGAAAGGCCACTGCCTTTTGCCCAACGGACTGTATCTCTGCAATTACCTTATCGGCTTCGTCTTTGTTAGTATGATAGGTCAGTACCACATCAATCCCTTTTTTGGCAAGTGCCAATGCCATATTCCTGCCCAATCCGCGGCTGCCGCCGGTTACCAGTGCGATCTTGTTCTTTAAATTCATAACGTTTATAATTTGATACGGCAAATTTCGTACAAACCTATTAGGTGCAGTTTGCCGTAATCAATCTGTTTTTTGCAAGAATCAAATTTCATTTATCTGAAGCAAAGGCTCAGGCATGTGTCATGTGCGAAAAGCAAGCGGTGATACACCTGCCAGCTTTTTGAAGAAATTTGAGAAATGTGCTACCTCCTCAAAGCCGAGTGAACGCGCTATTTCCGAAACATTCCAATCTGTTTGCCGTAGAAGGATCTTGGCTTCCTGGGCGATCCGGCTGCTGATGAAGTCGGATGTTGTGCGGCCCGTACTTTCACGTAGTACCTTGTTCAGGTGGTTTACGTGTATGGCAAGCTTCTCTGCATAGTCTTTCGGGGTTCGGAGCTCCAGCTGCTGTCCTGCAGAAGTAACTGGGAATTGCCGCTCAAGCAACTCGATAAAAAGTCCTGTAACGCGGGCCGAAGCCGTGGGGGTAGTATAAAGCGTAATGTCCGGCTGCAGCTTTTGTCCATAGTGGATGAGTTCCATTACATAGTTGCGCAACAGGTCATATTTAAATGCATAATCAGAATCGAGCTCAGAAAACATCTTTTCGAAAATGGCTTCAACTTCTTTGGCTTGTGGTCCTGTTAATTGAAAAACAGGGTAACCGCCGGGTTTGAAGATAGGCAGTTCATCCAGGCGCACACCATTATGGGATGATGCAAGGAACTCGTGGGTAAAAATGCAAAAACTGCCTGACTGCTCGTCGTCCTGTGGTATATAGTTGTATGGGATCTTGGGGGAGGCGAAAAGGAGTCCGTGCTTATTAATGTCGATGATCTTATCGGCATATTCGGCGCGGTTGTGCCCGTTAATGAGGCTGATCTTGTAATAGGTACGCCGGTTGTAAGGCATGGTTTTGGTCTGCTTTACCTTTTTGCGCATAGCTGCGGTACCAAATACATTAAAGTGTCCGATCTCTTTATTGATGCCCTCGGGAAGTATGATGCTTAATTCGTTCTCATCTGTAAATCCCATTTCCCGGTAAAAGTCACGTAATGATGCTGTTTCCATCTGCTTGTTTGCGTAAATCAAATATAAGGAAAAATGCGTTGTTCGTCAGGTCTGTTTTCTTCAGTTCAATGATCAGGCTACGCATTATTGCCCCGTTCGCCCCTTGTGATCGGCACAGATGCCCCCTGTTTTAAATTAATGATCTACTAAATTTACGATATTAAATACGATCTTATGACAAGAAATAGTTTTACAGCAATGATCCTTACTATAACTACCGGTATTACTGCTCAGGAAAAGGGCGGCTATGCGGAATTGAACGGCCTGAACATTTATTATGAGATACACGGTTCAGGAGATCCTGTTGTTCTCTTGCACGGAGGCGGCTCGACCATTGATTCTAATTTCGGGCGCATTATCCCGTTGTTAGCCAAAACCTATAAAGTCATTGCCATCGAATTGCAGGCGCACGGCCACACAGCCGACCGCAGCCAGCCACTGAGCTTTGAGCAGGATGCCGATGATGTAGCCGCACTATTGAAAAAACTTTCCATTTCCAAAGCCCACATTATGGGTTTCAGTAATGGGGGCACTACAGCAATGAAAGTAGCTATTCGCCATCCGGAAATTGTGGATAGGCTTATCCTGGCTTCGGCCGTTTACAGCCGTGAGGGGATGTTCCCCGGTTTTTTCGACTATATGAAAGGCGCTAAGTTTGACGACATGCCGCAACCACTCAAAGATGCCTACCTTAAAGCAAGTCCCGGAAATAGTAAAGGTCTGGTTACAATGTTCAACCGTGACGTGGAGCGTATGGTCAATTTTAAAGACATAAGCGAAGAGTTGGTAAAAAGCATAAAGGCGTCAACACTTGTCATCAACGGTGATAAGGAGGCAGTGCAAAGCACGCATGCCCTGAAACTGTCGCAGCTTATCCCTAACGCCAGGCTGCTAATCCTTCCTTCCGGCCATGGCGATTACATTGGCGAGATATGTACACCTGTGATCGATCCCGCTATGTATGAAAGGGTAGTGGGGATGATCGGTGACTTCCTTAATTAACGCACCTTTACCATGCTTTTACACTATTACTAACATACTTGCCTCATTTTTAATCGGAACTTTATAGATCTGAATTAAAACAAAATAGCCATGAATAAAGTACATAATTACCTCGCGGGCCTTGGAGGGGCGATAGCCCTCAACGTACTGCACGAATCTCTCAAGAAAAAAGACAGCGACATGCCGCGGGTTGACCTGCTGGGTGAAGAAGCGCTGCAAAAAACATTACAGCATTTCGGTACCCGGATAGATGATAAGAAAAACCTCTACACTGCTACGCTCGCCGGCGACATCATTAGTAATACCATGTTTTATGGAATGATAGGCAACGGCGACCGTGACTACCTGTTTACCCGGGCTATTGCTTATGGGCTTGCCGCAGGAGTAGGGGCAGTTACTCTCCCGAAACAGTTGGGGCTGGATGAAGGACCTGTGGCACAAACCAATAAGACTAAAGCACTTACCGTGGGCTATTACCTTACCGGTGCATTGGTAACGGCGGGACTTCTGAAACTGCTGTCTAAGTCGTCAAAATAGTGTAATTTTTTTGGAGTCCTTTCCACTGTGTTGCGCGTCGGGGTGTGCGCTATATGCTCAGTTGCTAAAGGCGCGGATATTGCTTTCCATGCCTCTTTGGACCTAGACCGCCTTTGACGCAAGGCACATTTCACCCGGCCGAATTTTCGGTGTTATACGTGTTGCCCGCTGTGCAATTTGCCTTTCAGCATTCGTGCAGCCTGTGTATAGCCACCTTCGCTGCCGTCTACAAAATGAATGTGACCGTCTTCCATGTCGCGTACATAGCACGACATGACCGAAGCGTTGCTTACGTGCAGGCCGTAGAGTATGCTGCCCTCTTTCTCCATTGTTTCTAATAGCTTTTGCAAATCTTCCCGTTGGCGCGACGACCCCGTGATCACCGTGTTTATTTTACCGTCGATCACCAGTGTGTCCGACATCTCGACAAGACGTTCCAAATAGCGCTGCCCATTTTTGGTGTTGAACCAAATGTAGCCGTACAGCGTGATAAACCATGTCTTCAATAATTCCAGCCATTTTATCCGCCCCAAGCGGGCGCGCATCTCAGTGCCAAGCCGGCTAAAGGTGGTTTTCAGCTTCAGTTTGTTTACCGATATTGGCTGTCTTTTCTCAGGCGGTCCATAAAGCTCGTCTAATTTTTGTAGTACCCTGCCTAAAGCTTCCGGCTGTTGGGTTACGTGTCGCGCAATTACCAGCAGGCTCACTATCTCTTCCTTATCAATAGGAGGCGGTATCTTATCCCAACGGCATTGCATGCCCGTAAGATCGGGTTCCGCTTGGCCGACAGGTGGATCTGTAAGGTGATCTTCAGCCTTAATTACCTTTTCGGCATAAGCCAGGCCATTGCCCAAAACTATCGGTACAAGGAAGGTCTTGGAGCTGCTGTATTTTGCGATCAATATTTCGTAGCCGCGATCATAAATAGTTTTTACTGGCAGTATACCTGTGCGTAATTCCATTCCAAAGTTGTCGCGTGTATTCCCGGCGTATCGTGTGAGCGATCTCATAATATCATCGGCCAGTATGGAGGGGATTAGGAAAGTAGCGCCGTCACCTCCAAAAAAGAAAGGCAGGGTAATATCGCTGTTGTAGGCAATGTTAAGGACCGATACAATGCTTCCGGCAGCAATAAGGTTTACGTCCTCGTGCCTGCCATCCATAACGGCCCCGGTAGAGTTTTTTATGTCTGTAATGATTACAAGCCAGTCATCCGGAACAGGATGGAATAATGAAGCGTCCGGAACCAGTTGGCTCAGCGACATCCGGTGAGCCGGAAGCTCAGCATAAAATCGCTCGGAATTTGTCATTTATATAATTAGCAGGTAATCAAAGATAACGAATTAAAACGCAGCAGGTTTTAAAGTTATGTTAGAGTTTTACCTGATACGATGTAATATCAGATCACATCCAGCAACCTTTCGAGCGCCATTCCCCGCGATCCTTTTATCAGGATAATATTGTTGCTGAAAGATTTGCCAATAATATATCCTTTAAGGGCATCAAAGCTTTCAAAAAAGTGCAGGTGGGCATCGCTGGTTTTATTGGCATAAAAGTATTTGCCTACAAAATATGTCTCAATGTTCTCTTCTTTTGCAAGCAGGGTAACAAGCTTTTGATGCTCTTCATGGCTTTCTTCACCAAGTTCGAACATGTCGCCCAGTATGGCGATCTTGTTTCCCTCAAGCTGCCTGAAGTTGGCGATCGCCGCCGCCATGCTGCTCGGATTAGCATTGTAGGCATCCATGATAATGCTGTTGCCATTCTTCTCCATAAGCTGCGAGCGATTGTTTGATGGGATATAACCCTCGATCGCTGCCTTGATCTTTACATCGCTTACGCGAAAGTAGGTGCCTATCGCTATGGCCGCGCTTATGTTGGCCGCATTGTATATGCCTATAAGGTGCGACTGTATATCAAGTCCTTTGTATTGAAGCTTTACCATGGGGGCTGCTTCTACGGCTTCTATGCGAACATCGCAATTATATTCTTCTTTGGCAAAGGTAAATCGGGGTAGCTTATCAGTTTTCTCTTTTTGAATGGGGTCGTCCAGGTTTACGAATGCCATTTTGGTATGGCTTTCAAGATAGGCATAAAGTTCGCTCTTGCCTTTTATTACACCTTCGAATCCGCCGAATCCTTCCAGATGTGCTTTCCCGAAGTTGGTAATATACCCGAAGTTGGGCTCAGCTATGGAGCAGAGCAGCTCAATTTCTTTTTGATGGTTGGCACCCATCTCTACGATACCTATTTCTGTGTCTTTGGTAAAGGAAAGTAGTGTAAGCGGTACGCCTATATGATTGTTCAGGTTGCCGACAGTGGCAGTAGTGGTATATTTTTGCGAAAGCACGGCATTGATGAGTTCCTTAGTAGTCGTTTTGCCATTGCTGCCGGTGAGGGCTATTACAGGCAAACCGAGTTCTCTCCGGTGGTGCCGGGCCAGCTGCTGCAATGCTTCAAGGCTGTCAGGTACAAGCAACATCCTGTCATCCGATCTATATTCGTGGTCATCTATGACCACATACCTTGCACCTTTAGCAAGTGCTTCGGCGGCAAAAGTGTTGGCATCAAAATTATCGCCTTTCAGGGCAACGAAAAGGCACCCGGGCATAATTTTCCGGGTGTCGGTGGATAGGGAGCTGCATTGCAGGAAGTGGCTGTATAATTCGGCGGTTTCCATATAGTATGTAAAAAAATAAAAGCCCTAAGATAGGGCTTTTATTGTATATTTTAAATCGAAATATTATTTGTTACGGGCTGTCTTCTTGCCTGATTTTGGTCCAACTTTAGACATTGCGCAACGGAACCCGATGTAGTCTGTTGCCATATCTTGTGGGAAGTACCTCCTTTGTGCAGGGTCAAGCCAGTAAGCGCGATCCCTCCATGAGCCACCTTTGTAAACCCTTACGTTATCATTGATAAGCGTAGTCCTTTTTGAAGATGTGTCATATTTCCTTACCATGTTGCCAACGCTGTCTTTAGACACAAGGTGCTTAGGAGAGTGGTACATCCTTTCAACCTCTTTGTCAGAAGGTGTAGCTTCTTCTTCAGATGTTCCAAAGTCAAAGTAACGTGTAGACTGCTTGTCACCATCCCTGAAGTTCCTGTTGTCAGCCTTGGTGTAGTTCTGCCTTAGATAGGTATCATCAGAAGTTATCTGCTGTTGCGCGATCTGGCCAGGCAGGTTCCTGTACTGTATCCTTCCGTTGGCAAGCGTATCATATTCGATAGTCTCAGAAGTTACGATCTCAGCCCTTCCGTCTTCACCGATCTTGTTTTTCATGTACACGTTACCCCTGTAGTAGTTGAAGTCGTTAGCTTCATCATCTACTATCGGACGGTAAACGTCTGCTACCCATTCTGCAACGTTACCAGCCATGTCATAAAGGCCGAAGTCGTTTGGTGGGTATGATTTTGCCGGAGCAGTGATGTCCGCATTATCGTCAGACCATCCTGCGATCCCGCCGTAGTCACCTTTACCTTGCTTAAAGTTGGCAAGCTGGTCACCTTTAGACTGGCGCTTAGAGTTACGGGTGTACTGGCCTTTCCAAGGATATTTTTTGTTACCCCTGTACAGGTTGTATTCGCGGTTGCCTACAAGTGCTACAGCTGCATATTCCCACTCAGCTTCTGTTGGAAGCCTGTACTCAGGAAGTATGATGCCCGATGACCTTTGTGCATATACGTTTTTAGCATCTTCTTTAGAAGCCAGTTTGTTGCCTTTACCTTTTAGTACGATCTCCTCGTTACCGCCGTAAGCTTTAGTAGGGCTTTCAAGGTATGCTTCGGTACTGAAAGTGCTTTCCGCACTCCTGTCTACTACTTTTGCATCCTTTTTAAGGAATTTTTCTTTTTCAAGCATCAATTCGTTCACGCGGTCTGTCCTCCACTTGCTGAATTCTACAGCCTGGATCCAGTTAACGCCTACTACAGGGTAGCTGCTGTATGCAGGGTGCCTAAGGTAGTTGTTGGTCATGGTTTCGTTATAACCAAGTGCGCTCCTCCATACTAATGTATCAGGAAGGGCACCAACATAAATATTCTTGTAATTTTCCTCTGTAGGTGGGAAAACAGTTTTTAGCCAGTCAAGGTATTCCATGTACATTACATTGGTCACCTCTGTTTCATCCATATAGAAAGACTGGACGTGTTGCTGCGTTGGAGTGTTGTTCCAATCGTGCATAACATCATCCTGAACCCTGCCCATGGTGAATGTTCCGCCTTCCACTTCAACAAGGCCCGGAGCTGTTTCCTGTCCCTTGTACTTTGAATTGTGCTGGAAACCACCTTTCTTGTCATTGATCTTCCAACCCGTAGCCGTGGACGTATTACCGCTGGAGTTTTTCTTGCTACAACCGGTAAAACCAACCGTTATCGCCAATGCGACCAACAATTTTAAAGCCGTGATTTTGTTAACTTTCATCTTTCTGTAGGTAAATAAATTTCGTGGCGCAATATAATAATTAACCATTAAACTGCAACACGTTTTGAAAATTTTTAATGAAATTCCAAAATTAAGTTAAATGTCTTTGTCTATAACGCCTAAATTGAAGTAATATTGCAAGAGCCAAAATTAAAAACTTTGCATTTGCTGTGTAATATATCGGCGCTATCTGCGTTGTGTCAATGATGAAAAAGAGATTACTATTTATTATACTTCTTGCTTCTTTAGTGTCTTTCGGGCAGCAAAGGGGGGAGGTTGTTCTTGAATGGAGAGATAATGTCAAAGTGCTTGTCGGCACTTCGCCTGTCAGCATTCCGCAATTCCAGGATGAGTATTGCAGCTACGATGCTTCCGGTAAACAAGTATCATTTCGCAACAGTATAGTTATAGACGCTACTGCCAGCCCTGAGTCTCTTGCCATCACCAATATATTATATGAGAATGTTACCCCTGCACAGTTGGGTACACTTTCACTATCTGCCCTTCCGGCAGCTATCAATGCAAAGCTTACCTCCTCGAGGGCCCGCGATCAATGGTATGCTTCCATTGCGCTTTCTCCTATTATAAAGGACGGTAGCGGCTATAAGCGTATAAAGTCTTTTAGCTATGCTTTCAGTTTCGATGCTTCAAGGTCAGCTTTAAGGGACGCGGCAGATTTTAATGTGATCTCGAATTCTGTCCTGGCAACTGGTGAATGGCATCGCTTTTATGTGGAAAAGTCGGGAGTGTATAAAGTTACCCGTTCTTTCCTTCAAAGTTTGGGCATGAGCGTGAACGTAGATCCGCGTACCATTAAAATATATGGTAACGGCGGCAGGATGCTCCCACTTCTGAACGGTGTCGATTATCCTTCAGACCTTGCTGAGAATGCTATTACGGTCATCGGTGAAGAGGATGGTAGTTTTGGTAGTGGTGACTACATACTATTCTATGCCGAAGGTGTGGATAACTGGAATACGGACAGCAATACACACAGCAATCTTTTTGTTGACAGGTCCTATTATTATGTTACCGCAGGCGGTAGCAATGGTAAGCGCATCGCTGTGCAGCCACAGCCTTCGGGCGCGGCAACTACGAATACATCTGTTTTTGATGAATACCAGTATCATGAAAAGGACCTGGTGAACATTGCCAGGCTGGGCAGGAAATGGCATGGAGAGGAATTCAACGTGCAAAATGACCAGGATTTCGACTTCAACATTCCCGACATTGCACCAGGACCTGCGACGATAACAGTGAGTGCGGCATCTAACTCACGCAACAGTACATCAATGGCTGTCAAAGCAAATGGCACCGATGTGGGTAGTATGAGCTTTGCGAATAATAATGATGATATAATCGCCTCTGAGGATATGGTTACCGGTACTTTTACACCCTCTGGCGGAGCGATCACAATAAACCTTGCATATAATAATAATGGTGTGCCCGGCAATAACGCCTGGCTCGACTATATTATTTTGAAGGCCAAACGTAACCTTAATGGCAACGGAAAACAATTTCGCTTCAGGCTTAACGATGCTGCAAATAATATAGGTGTTATTCAATACAACCTTTCAAATGCATCAGGCATTAAGGAAGTGTGGGATGTTACCAATATATATGACGCTTCAAAAATAGTGAATGATGGCGGGCAGGGCCAGTTTTCCTTTAAAGCATCTATGGGAGAAGTGAGGCAGTACATTACCGTAGTGCCAAATGACTATTATATCCCATTGCGCGAGGGCCGTGCGAAAGTGGCTAATCAAAACCTCAAAGGCACGATACTTAAAAATGCCCAGGGTCAGTTCCAGGATCTCGATTATCTTATTGTCACACCGGCTTCGCTCACTTCAACTGCCGAGAGGCTGGCCACGATCCACCGCAACCTTGGCCTTTCGGTAAAAGTTGTTGCCCTCGAAAATATCTACCAGGAGTTTTCATCCGGCAAGCAGGATATTGGGGCAATTCGAAATTTTGTAAAATATATTTACAATAATGCATCGGTCCCAGCGGGAAAACTGAAATACCTGAACCTCTTTGGTGATGCTTCATTTGATTACAAGGACAGGATCCCTAATAATACCAATATAGTACCTACTTTCCACGGATTTAATCCTTCGAGCCCAACTGCTAACTACAGTAATGTGGTAACTTTTGTTTCAGACGATTTTTTTGGGTATATGGACCCAAATGAAGGCAGGATGCTGTTTAATGACAGTTCAGAGCGCCTTGATATTGCCGTTGGCCGTATGCTGGTTGACGGGAAAAGCCAGGCAGATGAAATGATAGATAAGGTTGTCGATTACCTGAGTCCGGAGTCCTATGGGAGGTGGCGTAATGAATATGTAATGATCACTGATGATCTTGATAATAATGGAGGGCCTTTCGTGCCTCAAATGGAACTGCTTTATCAAAGTATGGTAGGTAGCAGCAGGAAGTTCATCAATGTCAAGAAGGTGCATTCCGATGCGTTCGTGCAGCAGGCATCTGCCGGAGGGCAGCGCTACCCTGAAGCAAAGGAGCAGATCGTAAGGGCTATCAATTACGGAAGCCTGGTGGTGAATTACTTGGGGCATGGTGGCGAGGATGGCCTTGCGGGTGAGCGCCTTTTTGAAAAGACCGATGCGCAAAACCTGACCAATCGGTACAAATATCCACTGTTTTTAACAGCTACCTGTGAGCTTACACGATTTGACAACCCCTACAGGCCCACTGCAGGCGAATACCTCTATTGGAATTCCAGAGGGGGCGCCATTGCAATGATAACAACTACCAGGTCTATATATACCAGTGCGGCTTACAGCCTTAACAGGAACATTACGTCTAAGCTATATGCTTTTGATAACGCACTGGGTAATGACTATCCGTCTATGGCCGAAGCGCTCAGGCAGACAAAAGTCGTCTTGTCGGATACTTCGATCCGTTGTGTGGCCTTTATAGGTGATCCGGCTTTAAAAATGGCGATCCCAAAACCTAAGATCGTCCTTACCGAGATAAATGATGTCCCTGTAGCACAATCTACCGATGTGCTGCAGTCATTGGCTTATGTTAAGCTCGCCGGACAGGTCACCAATGAAAATGATGTGCTGCTGTCCAATTATAACGGCGAACTGGAAGTGACCGTGTTTGATAAGCAGATGAGCAGGAATACGCTTGACAACGACAACGTAGGCCAAGTCACTCCGTTCGATGTTTTAGGTGAAACGATCTTCAGGGGGAATGCTTCTGTGACCAATGGTAAGTTTGAATTTGGCTTTGTCGTGCCAAGGGATATCCGCATTCCGATAGGGCAGGGCAGGGTAAGTTTTTATGCTAAAAAGAATAACGCCCTTGAAGACCATACCGGTTATAGCACTGCTATAAAGATAGGTGGGGTGAACCAAAATGCGGCAGCCGATAATATTGCTCCCAAAGTGCGGCTGTACATGAACGACGAAACATTCATATCCGGGGGTATTACCAACGATTCGCCAATATTGCTGGCCTTCCTTGAAGATGAGCACGGCATTAACACCGCGAGTGGGATCGGTCACGATATCATTGGCATACTGGATGGCGATGAGAACAACCCGTTCATAATGAACGATTATTACGAGACCGAACTTAACGATTATACTAAAGGTAAACTGCGCTTCCCTTTAGCCAATCTTGAAAAAGGACTGCATACCCTTACTTTTAAAGCCTGGGATGTATACAATAACCTCGTTACGGCGGAAATACAATTTGTTGTAATAGGCGATGATGTGCTCAAGCTTGACAAAGTACTAAATTACCCTAACCCATTTGTGAGTTATACAGAATTCTGGTTTACCCATAACAGGCCTTTTGAACCTCTCGATGTTCAGGTGCAGGTGCTTACGGTGACCGGTAAGATCGTAAAGACCATAAACCAGCAGGTAACTACCGATGGTTTTTTGTGCCGTGAGATCAAGTGGGACGGTCGTGATGATTTTGGGGACAGGATAGGTAAGGGCGTGTATATTTATAAGCTAACTGTCCGGTCGGCATCGTCAAATAAAACTGCTGAAAAATATGAAAAACTTGTATTGCTATAAAAAACCTTATATTTGTTCCCCGTTTAATTCCAAAATACTAATGAAAAGAATACTTTTAGTTGCCCTGTGCTTTTTGGGCATACAGATGGCCAAAGCCCAGAGTGAACGAGTGATCACGACCGGAGTTCCCTTCTTACTGATAGCAGCCGATGCTAGGGCTGCAGGTATGGGCGACCAGGGTGTTGCTACTTCATCCGACGTATATTCCCAGCAATGGAACCCGGCAAAATATGCCTTCGCCCTCAGGAAGCACGGCCTTGCAGTAAGCTATACCCCTTACCTTACCGATATTGCGAATGACATATCGCTGGGGCAGGTAAATTACTTTAACAGGTTTGACGAGAGGATGGCATTTGCGGGAAGCCTTCGCTACTTTGGCCTTGGTGACATTGAATTAAGGCAGACGGGTGACCCTAACGAGGTACCGGTTACCAGGAATCCAAACGAGCTTGCCATCGATGGTTCCTTTGCACTCAAGCTCGATGAGCAATTCTCAATGTCGGTCGCAGCGCGTTATATCCGTTCCAACTTAAGGATACCTGAAGCTGCTGGCGGTGGTGACTCTAAAGCGGCAAGCACATTTGCGATCGACGTTGCCGGTTATTATCAGTCTGAAGAAGTGGCTATGTCCGATTTCAACGGGCGCTGGAGGGCAGGTTTCAATTTCCAGAACCTGGGTCCAAAGATCAGCTATGATAATGATGAGACATTAAGCTCGAACTTCCTTCCGGCCAACTTAAGACTTGGTGGAGGGTTTGATTTTATTTTTGACGAATATAACAAGCTTGGCGTGAACCTGGAAGTGACCAAACTTTTAGTGCCAACACCTCAAAAAATTGAAGACCTTAACGATGACGGCGAAATAGACAATCAGGATTATATCATCCGCAACGAGAGGTATAACGATGTTAACTGGGTGTCGGGAATGTTCAAGTCATTTGGCGATGCGCCTGACGGGTTTAGTGAGGAACTTAAGGAGTTTACTTACGCTGTAGGTGCGGAATACCTGTACCAGGACTCGTTCGCACTTCGTTTAGGATACTTTAATGAGGACCAAATGAAAGGTGCCCGTAAGTTCTTCTCGCTTGGAGCAGGATTTAAATATACGGCCATCAAAATTGATGTGTCTTACCTGTTCTCGGCTTCACAAGTACGTAACCCTCTTGAAAACACGCTTCGCTTTTCGCTATCATTCGACTTTGGCGACGAGTGGGATGAATATTAATGGAAAGACTAACCATAACAACCACGTTTACGGTTTACGATTCGGTCAACGATCTGGCCGAGCCGGTGCGAATGCTGATGCAGCGTGCTGTTGAAGTTCGAAAAACAGCCTATGCGCCCTATTCGAAATTCAGGGTAGGCGCGGCCATACAACTGGATAACGGTGAAGTGGTGATAGGCAGCAATCAGGAAAATGCAGCATATCCTTCGGGCCTGTGTGCCGAAAGGGTGGCAGTGTTCCATGCCGGGGCAGCACATCCCGGGGCAAAGATACTTACCCTTGCCATTACAGCCGCCGCCGACAGTAAAGTAGTTGACAGCCCGATACCGCCCTGTGGTGCCTGCCGCCAGTCCCTCGCCGAATATGAAATGAAGCAGGACGTGCCAATGGAGATCTACTTTATGGGTGAAACCGGGAAAGTATACAGATCTGAATCCTTGAAAAACCTGCTACCGCTGGTATTTGATAAGGATTATTTATAAATGGAAGAGGCTCGAGGGCCTCTTTTTTTATCGATGCTCTTCCGGGCGGATCATTAGGAGGAGGAACGACGAAGCGATCTTTCCTTCAAATCGTTTTGGAATAGAAAGATCGTTTCGTGCCTCGACATGACAGTACTGGGCAAATGCGCTTAGAAATTCGTGGAATTATTGTAATTCGTGGCAAAAGAAAGAACCTCTATGTCGTACGAGTGTAGCTGCTCCCCCTCTTTTGGAGAGGGTTGGGGAGAGGCTTCTAAAAAATATCAAAATACTTCCTATAAATTTTCACTTCTAATCGGGAAGTCTTATTTTTGCATTTCGCAAATTTGTGTGAGGAAACTTTTTGCGGCCAAAAGAACATTTTTTTACTACAATCACATTAGCACCAATAATTGAGCAATGAAAGAAATAACAAAAGAAGTTTATCTGAAGTGGTACGAGGATATGCAGTTTTGGAGAAAATTCGAAGACAAGCTGGCAGCCCTGTACATTCAGCAAAAAGTTAGAGGTTTCCTTCACTTATACAACGGCCAGGAGGCGGTACTCGCAGGAGCATTGCACGCCATGAACCTGGGCAAAGACAAAATGATCACTGCTTACCGTAACCACGTGCAGCCAATAGGCATGGGAGTAGACCCTAAAAGGGTAATGGCCGAGCTTTTGGGTAAAGCCACAGGTACTTCAAAAGGTCTTGGCGGATCGATGCACATCTTCTCCAAAGAACATGGCTTTTATGGAGGCCACGGTATCGTAGGTGCGCAGATACCTGTAGGTGCAGGTATGGCATTTGCCGATAAGTATTTTGAGACAGGCGGTGTAACGCTTACCTACTTTGGTGACGGTGCAGCACGCCAGGGGTCGCTTCACGAGGCGTTCAATATGGCAATGCTGTGGAAACTTCCTGTAGTATTCATTGTAGAGAATAACGGTTACGCCATGGGTACCTCGGTAGAGCGTACGGCGAACCACACCGATATATGGAAACTTGGCCTTGGCTACGAAATGCCATGTGGCCCCGTAGACGGGATGAACCCTGTGAAAGTTGCCGAAGCCATGCATGAAGCCATGGAAAGGGCGCGCAGGGGCGATGGCCCAACTTTCCTTGAAATGAAAACGTACCGTTACCGTGGACACTCAATGAGCGACGCGCAGCATTACCGTACCAAAGAGGAAGTTGAAGAGTACAGGAAGATCGACCCGATCATCCAAGTGCTTGATGTCATTAAAGAAAACAACTACGCTACCGAAGCTGAGATCGAGGCAATGGACGAAAGGGTGAAAAATCTTGTAGACGAATGCGAGAAATTCGCTGAAGAGTCGCCATACCCGGATCTTAGTGTAATGTATGACGTTGTTTACGATCAGGAAAATTACCCATTCTTACCACATAAATTACAATAAACCATGGCAAAGATCATAACAATGCCGCGCCTTAGCGACACCATGACCGAAGGTACCGTGGCTACGTGGCTAAAGAAAGTTGGCGATACGATAAAAGAAGGCGACATCCTTGCAGAAATTGAAACTGATAAGGCCACAATGGAATTTGAGGCTTTCGATGCGGGAACACTATTATACATAGGGATAAACGAAGGCGAGACCGCTGCGGTTGACTCTGTACTGGCCATTATCGGTAAAGAAGGCGAAGACTACAAAGCGCTTCTTGACGGTAAAGCTGCACCTGCCGGTGATAATGAAAAGAAGGAAGAGCCAAAACAGGAGGAAAAGCCTGCTGAAAAGCCCGAAGATAAAAAAGAAGACAAGCCTGCGGAAGAGAAGAAAGCTGCTCCTGCCGCACTTCCTGCCGGTGTTAAAGTGGTTACCATGCCGCGCCTTAGCGATACTATGACCGATGGTACCGTGGCTACATGGCTGAAAAAAGTAGGCGACAAAATTGCCGAAGGCGATATCCTTGCTGAGATCGAAACGGACAAGGCCACAATGGAATTTGAGTCGTTCAATGCCGGTACGCTATTGTACATTGGCGTTCAGGAAGGGCAGACCGCTCCGGTAGACAGCATACTTGCCATCATAGGCCCGGAAGGGACGGATGTAACGGGTATTGCGGAAAACTATGGTAAAGAAGGCGCTCCTGCTGCTGAAAGCAAAAGCGAGGACAAGCCTGCTGCTGAAGATAAGAAAGAAGGTTCGAACGAAGCGCCTAAAGCTGAGGAAGCTGCTGCTGCCAATGATGGCGGAAGGGTATTCGCATCTCCGCTTGCCCGCAAGATTGCCAAAGATAAAGGTGTAAGCCTTGAGCAGGTAAAAGGCAGTGGCGAGAACGGCCGCATTGTAAAGAAAGATATAGAGAACTACACGCCTCAGGCTGCACAGCCGGCACAACAGCAAGCTGCACCTGCACAACAGGCTTCGGCTCCTGCTGCCGCTCCGGTTTACATGCCGGTTGGTGAAGTAGCTACCGAAGAGGTGAAAAATAACCAGATGCGCAAGACCATAGCGCGTCGCCTGGCCGAATCGAAATACAGCGCCCCGGAATACAGCCTTACTATAGAATTGGATATGGATAGTGCTATTGCGAGCCGTAACGTGATCAATGGTATTCCTGATACCAAGGTGTCATTTAATGACATGGTGATCAAGGCCAGTGCCATGGCGCTTCGCAAGCATCCGCAGGTAAACACGCAGTGGAAGGACGATGTGACCATTTACAACAAGCACATCAGCATTGGTGTTGCCGTAGCGGTAGAGGATGGCTTAGTAGTACCGGTAGTTAAGTTTACCGACATGATGTCACTTTCACAGATCGGCGGTGCGGTAAAAGACCTTGCCGGAAAAGCGAGGAACAAA
Organism: Flavobacterium sp.; assembly: GCF_052437795.1. Lineage (GTDB taxonomy): Bacteria > Bacteroidota > Bacteroidia > Flavobacteriales > Flavobacteriaceae > Flavobacterium. Next base: position 545,185 of record NZ_JBQVPA010000004.1, on the reverse strand, counting down.
AAACTGACCCCTGCCGAAATGGACGGAAGTACATTTACGGTTTCTAACTTAGGGATGTTCGGCATCCAGGAATTTACCTCGATCATCAACCAGCCGAACTCGGCCATCCTTTCGGTAGGCGCGATCGTGCAGAAGCCGGTTGTGAAGAATGGCCAGATCGTGGTAGGCAACACCATGATGGTAACACTTACCTGCGACCACCGCACGGTAGACGGGGCTACGGGGGCACAGTTCCTGCAAACGCTGAAACAGTACATAGAAAACCCGGTAACTATGCTGGCGTAAGCCCGCATCGCTGCCAGATGATAGTAACCCGTTCTTACAAGGACGGGTTTTTTATTGCCGAATGATATGGACGCTTACACAAATTTAATAGGTATCACTATTCTTTTTTTCTTACTTTAGCTGTCAAATAGACCTTTATGAAAAAAGCATTGTTCCTGCTATTGATATCACTTGGTTTTGTGTCGCTTTCCTGTGCACAAAGCAAACCCTATAAAGTAGATGAAAAAAGTGTTTCGGCTACATTGAAGTTCCTTACTTCGGATGAATTGAAGGGGCGTGCTCCGGGCACTCCTGAAATGGACCTGGCTGCCGCGCATCTTGAAGATATACTGAAAAAGAACGGTATAAAACCTTACTTTGCTACGTATCGTGATACACTTACTAATTTCCCGAAACCGGCCTATAACATTGTAGGTGTACTGGAAGGGACCGATCCTACGCTGAAAAAAGAGTTTGTGGTTATAGGCGCCCATTATGACCATATCGGGATGGCTAAAGAAGCTGTAAATGGTGATGATATTTTTAATGGTGCTGATGATAATGCTACAGGGACAACGACCGTAGCAGAACTGGTAAACTATTATGGCAAGAACAAGACCAACAAGCGCAGCATACTGTTCTGTTTTTTCTCTGCAGAGGAGGCCGGGCTTTTGGGGAGTTACCATTTGTCGAAGAAATTGCACGATCAGGGCTTCAATATCTACACCATGGTTAATTTTGAAATGACAGGTGTGCCGTTGGGTGGCGACAACCTTGCTTTCATTACAGGCTATGGGCGAAGCAACATGGCTGATAAATTCAATGAGTACGCCGGCAAAAAGATCATCGGGTCGAATGAGTTCGAGATGAAATATCAGCTGTTCAAGTTTTCAGATAATTACCCTTTCTTTCTTGAATTCAATGTGCCTTCACATACCTTTAGTACGACAGAGATGAGCACCTTTCCGTTTTACCACAAGCTGGATGACGAATTTGAAGCTATGGATACGAAGCACATGACATCATTCATACAGCAAATGATACCGGTCGTAGAAAAGATGGTAAATGCCAGGACACAGGAGATCACACTGAAAAAATAATGAAGAACGTTATCATTACAGGCACCAGCAGGGGTATAGGCTATGAGTTGGCATTACAGTTTGCCGAAGCAGGGCATAAGGTGCTGGCCATTTCACGCAAAATACCAACAGAGTTGCGGGATAATAACAATATTACCTGCCTGTCAGCCGACCTGTCGGAACCTGCGGGACTTGAGACTGTTAAGAACTTTATGGAAAACACCTGGCAGCATGCCGACATCGTGATCCATAATGCCGGAGCATTGCTCCTGAAGCCGTTCGGGCAGATCACCTCAGAAGAGTTCGAGTACATTTACAAGGTCAATGTTTTTGGCGTGGCCGCGCTCAACAGGCTGGTGTTACCCTATATGAAAAAAGGCGGGCATGTAGTTACCGTAAGCAGCATGGGCGGTGTGCAGGGCACTGTAAAATTTGCCGGGCTGTCGGCTTACAGCTCTAGTAAAGGCGCCGTGACAACACTGTCGGAGCTCCTGGCTGAAGAATATAAAGAACAAGGTATTGCTTTTAATGTTCTGGCCCTGGGAGCTGTAAATACCGAAATGCTGCGCGAGGCATTCCCGGGTTATGAAGCACCGCTTTCGCCAAAGCAAATGGCAGATTATATATATAACTTTGCCCTAACGGGAAATGACTATTACAACGGTAAGGTGCTGCAGGTTTCCTCCAGCACACCATAAGGATAAAAAGTGAAGGACGTATTGGCACGATACATACCGGAACATGCTACTGATGCGGTTTTTGAATTGATAAAACTGTATGGCGTACACTTGAAGATCGTGAACGAGCGTGTTACCCGGCACGGCGACTACCGACGTGATGACAGTGGGTACCATCGCATAACTGTGAACGCCAGTCTTAACAAGTACCGGTTCCTGATGACGCTGGTGCATGAGATAGCCCATCTGGCGGCTTTCGAAAAATACGGGCGTAACATAAAGCCGCATGGTGACGAGTGGAAGCTCACGTTCCAAAAGCTGATGGTGCCTTTTATAAGGCCTGAGATATTCCCTAACCAGCTATTGCCCCTTTTGGCCAGGCATTTTAGGAACCCAAAAGCCAGCAGCGATACCGATGCAACGTTGTCGCTGGCCTTGAAGCAGTTTGACGAAGCGACAGACAAAACGTACATTTTCGAACTTCCTTATGGAAGCACGTTCAAGATATACAACGGCAAGATATTTAAAAAGGGCGCACAGCGGATAAAACGGTTCGAATGCCTCGAGGTAAGTACCGGCCGCACATATCTATTCAACCCCAATGCCGAAGTGGAACTGCTGCCATGATGTTAAATGATGATTAAACGCCTTTGAATTCTACAGATAAATTAAAACCTTTACCCTCCAAATAACCATATCACCAATGAACAACAATTATTATGCAATTTTAATGGCAGGCGGCGTAGGCTCACGATTTTGGCCTGTGAGTACACAGCAATTCCCAAAGCAGTTCCATGATATGCTCGGCACAGGCGAAACGCTGATACAAAAAACATTCAGCCGTCTTTCAAAGCTTATACCCGAAGAAAATATCCTTATACTTACCAACGCCTTATACAACGACCTGGTGCTCGAGCAGCTGCCACAGGTAAAGCAGGAGCAGGTACTGTTAGAGCCTGCAATGCGCAATACCGCGCCATGCATATTGTATGCGTCATTGAAAATACAAAAGCAGAACCCTGACGCCGTAATGGTGGTAGCGCCAAGCGATCACTGGATAGAGGATGAGCAGGCATTTATTGATAACCTGCAAATGGCGTTTGACTATGCGCAGGACCAGGACGTGTTGATGACACTTGGCATAAAGCCTACATTCCCTAATACGGGCTATGGCTACATAGAATATGGTACGCAGGACCAGAATGATATAAAAAAAGTATTCCAGTTCAGGGAAAAGCCCGATTACGAAACTGCAAAAACGTTTTTAGAAAGCGGTAACTTCCTTTGGAATGGCGGTATTTTCATTTGGAGCGTAAAGACGATAACCAATGCCTTCCAAAAGTTCCAGCCGGAAATGTACGCCATGTTCATGAGCGGCTATGATAGTTATAACACTCCAAGTGAGCGATCATGGATCGAACAGAACTATGCTGGTTCGGATAATATTTCCATTGATTATGCCGTGATGGAAAATGCCGGGAACGTATATGTTGTGCCTGCAGCCTTTGACTGGAATGACCTGGGGACCTGGGGGTCGCTGCACGACAAATTAGATAAGGATGCCAACAATAATACGGTCGTGAATGCCAGGCTGTTCATAGAGAACGCATCTAACAACATTATCAGGACCGATAAGGAAAAGATCGTGATCGTAGACGGCCTTAACGATTATATCATTGTTGATAAAGAGCGAATATTGCTTATTTATCCAAAAGGAAAGGAACAGGAGATCAAAAAGATCACTGCGATCGTTACACAGAATACTTAATAAATAGTAAGTCTATTTTGTTAAATTTTGTAATCTGCTGACAGTCATAAGGCAGAATGGTTATCTTTAGTCCTTTCAAAAAATTGCAATGGATATAAGATTACCAGCCTATAGGGTGTTGTTAGCGATAATGGCACTCATTTTTTCGTTTGATTGTGTTGCCCAGCTCCCGGCTTTTACGCTCGATGTTACCCCGATGCCGCAAACGTGTCTGGGTAATGGCTCTCTTGCCTTTGCCGTGACCGGTAATGACCCTGCTGCATCAATGGATTATGCTGTTTATCTCCTGCCCAATACCACAACTCCCGTTACGATTGTTACTGCCCAAACGGTAGGAGGGCTTGTAGCGGGAAATTATATGGTCGTAGCAACGCAATCGCTCGCCGGCCAGTCCAATACAGCGACCGATACTGTTATTATTGCAAATAATATCGTTTCGCTGGCTTATACGCTTTCATCTGCAAAGGTGAGGTGCGGGACCGATGGCAAGATCACAGTGAACGTTACGTCAGGTATAGCAGCATCTTATGAAATACTTTCCGGGCCGGTAACCATAGCACCACAGGCATCGCCTGTTTTTAACAACCTTCCGGTTGGTGTTTATCAGATACGGGTACATGATAACTGTGGCGAAGCTGTAGTTGTTACGTATACACTTGTCCAGGCTAATACGGGGCTCAGCATTTCGCCCGTTGTATTTGCCGGAGGGGAGATGCCGGACTGTAACACGATCACTATAGGCCATAATATTGCGGTTACTTCACCTTCACTTGAGATATACTTTCCGTTAACGTACCAAATTACAGTATTCCCTCCCGGTGGCGGCGCTCCTCAGGTAATTACGCAGGTCATTAATGGTACTACGCAAAACTCGATAGCGCTTACCAGGGATATACCTTTTTTCTACGGGCAGCAGTACACCTACAACGTGAAGGTGACTGATGCCTGCGGGAATATTTATAGCCGCAATGGCATCATTGTGAACCGTACCCTTATCGCAGGAGTGGAGCAGAGCGTTGAGGGTTGCGGCGATAATGCTTTTGTCATAAAGCCCGAATACTATGTAGGGCCTGTAACCATTAATTTTACTACCGTGCCGGCAGGATTTGACCCGATAGCCTATAATCCGGAGCATCCTACGTTTGATGTTGATAACATACCTTATGGCGATGCGGCCACTAACTCTGTACCGAACGGAACTTACATTTTTACGCTTACTGATGCCTGCGGGCACAGTGTTACAAAAGAATTTGTTGTAGACGACCCCGAGGTTACACCACAGGTGATACCATCTGTTGATGGTTGTGCCACCACAGGAGACTTAACAATAGAGTTCCCGGGAAGGAACATCATATCGGTTATAATAACGGCAGCACCCGCAACATATCCCGCCCCCCTGTCCCATGATGTATCGGAACTGATCGAAGGAGATTCATTCTTTATGGATGGGCTGCCTTTGGGCGATTATACCGTGATGATCACCGATTCCTGCGGTGGCGTATACGAAGAGGATTTTGAGCTTGCACCAACAGCCTCGCCACTAACCATATCGCAATATCCCGGATGTCAGGAAGGTTTTGGTTCGATAAGGATAACCACTGCTGCTACAGGATTGACATTCGTGGAAATTATTGATGCTCCTGATGCTTTTACAGAAATGCTTCCGTTTAACGTATCATCTAATATCGCTACGAATGGGCGTTTGTATATGAATTCGCTTCCCGAGGGATTATATGTTTTTAGTGTGATAGATGATTGCGGCGCCCTTACCGAGCAGCAGGTGGTTTTGGATGGTTATCATATTGCCGTAAATAATATCGGCCTGACCCCAAACTGCAACTCATTCAATCTTAACCTGCACCATACCAGCAACGGCAGCAACCTCCAAACTTTTTGGCTGCAGCGGTACGATGCCATAGCGGGTGTATGGGAACACCCCATATCGGGGGTCGATTATGCAGAAGGAGCAACACCCAATACGAATACAGCTTATTTGCTTAACAATAACGCTAACAATATCAACATTGCTGCTACAGGGCAGTTCAGGGTCATAAAGATGTTCTATACCTGGGGGAATGGCAGCCCGGCGAACTTTCGCTGCATTGAGGAAATATACGATTTTGAGTTTGACGGTAACCCTGTGATCACCGATGCCTACAGTTTTCCGTGTGCGGGTGGGCTAACCGAAGTACTGATCGTAGCCGAAGGCGTGCCGCCGCTTACGTACCGCATTACCACAAAAAACAACCAACCTTTTGTAGTGGAAAACGGCACCTCAAACCATTTTACAGGACTGGAACCGGCAACCTACAACTTTCAGGTGACCGATTTTTGCGGCAATCTCAGGAATATACAGTTCGACATCAATGCGCTTGACCCCATAGAGATCGCGGCTGACGGTTTTTGTGAAGGCGAGGCCAGTTCGCTTTCGGTAGAGGAATTCTCATTCCTTACCTACCAATGGTGGAAGGCAGGGGATCCGGGCACGATATTGAGTACCACCGGCAGCCTCAATTTTCCGGCATTCAACTCAGTTACGCAGGCGGGTACTTATTTTGTAAGCATAACATCGCCTGCTGTAGGCTCCTGCATCAACCAGGTACTGCAATATGAAGTGCCTCCCAACGCGCTCCCCAATGCAGGAAATGATAACAGCCTTTCTATATGTAACAATGGCGAGATCATTGATCTGGATAGTTACCTGTCTGCGCCTCATACTACAGGCGGGGTTTGGACAGATACCGACAATACAGGTGCGCTTACCGCAAATGCATTCAATACAATGGGTGTTGCCGAAGGGACCTATCGGTTTACGTATAAAGTAACCGCCGCGTGCGATCTTGAGGATGAGGCTGTAGTTACCGTTGAGCTAAAAGACATACCGGGTACACCGGTCATTGCCCCTGTACCGGCTGTTTGTGAAGGTACATCCATACAGCTCTCGGTTGCAGCGGTTGCCGGAGCATCCTATTCATGGACGGGGCCGGGTAATTTTACCTCTTCACTACAAAACCCTGTACTTGCAAATGCAACGGTAAACCAAAGTGGTACTTATTCATTAGCCATTACAGTTAACGGATGTGCATCATCTGTTGCAACGGTGGCAGTTTCGATCGTGTCGGCCCCGCTTGCCGGAGCCGACAGCAGCCTTTCCTTTTGCAACGACGGGCAACAGATCGATCTTGAAGATTACCTGTCGGTGCCGCATACAACGGGAGGGGTTTGGACAGATGCCGATACCCCAGGCGCATTGACAGGCAGTACCTTCAATACGGTAGGAATAGCAGGCGGGACCTATCATTTTACATATAAAGTGACAAGCCCTTGCGGTCAGTACGATGAGGCGGTAATAACCATCGAGCTTAAAGCCAGGCCAACAGCACCGGTCATTGCCCCTATGGCTGCCGTGTGTGAAGGAAGTGCTGTCCAGTTTTCGGTTACAGCCATTGCAGGTGCGTCCTACCAATGGACAGGCCCGAACAATTTTACGTCTACTGAAAAAGATCCATTATTATCCGATGCCACAATGGCACTGAGCGGCACCTACTCCCTGGTCGCGACCGTGAATGGTTGTACGTCGCCGGTAGCAACGGTAAATGTTACGGTTAATGCCGTACCTGTTTTTACCATTGGCGGGACAACCTCTTTTTGCGAAGGGCAAAGCACAGTGCTTAGTGTTATCCCTGTAAACTTTCCTGTAACAGGGGTAGCCTATGCATGGTACCATGATAATGTCCTGCTGCCCGGCATTGATGAGAGCGTAGTTGAGGTTTTCGAGACCGGCGATTACAGAGTTGAGGTTACCAATAACGGATGTATGGCTTCACGCGGGATCCCGGTAACGCAGAGTACAGGAATGTTTACTGTACAGCTTGATGCCGGATGCCGGAATACGGAGTATGTGATAACCATAACCAACCTGGAGAACATTGACGGCGCCGGCTTTATATGGACCGGCCCTGAAGGTTACTACCATATAGGGGAGGAGGCAGTAATTACCAACCTTGCAGCGGGCGAATATTTTGTAGAAGTGACCAATGCCGAAGGATGCAGCGAAAATGCATCAATAATGGTTGACAATACCAGCTGCTTCATACCGCGCGGCATTTCCCCGAACAATGATGACTACAATAACTCGTTCGATCTTTCCAATCTGGATGTAAAGCATATCAAGATATTTAACCGCTATGGGCTGGAAGTATATGAAAAGGACAATTACCTAAACGAATGGCACGGCCAGTCGCATCGTGGCGAATTGCCCACAGGAACATACTTTTACGTGCTGACGCTTTCTGCAGGCAAAAAAGTAACAGGATGGGTATACTTGCAAAGACAGGTAAATTAACCGCTTATGAAAAAAGGAGCCTGTAAAGTCTCTTTACAATCTTCGGGATATTTTGATAATGAAGGTACACCATCTAAACCTCGATATTTTGCTTATTCAGAAGTGTTTAGAGTTCTGTTGTTAATTTGCAAGTCTTCAATCCGGACATATAGAGACCGGGCGAGGGCTGCCCCACACGCCGTTATGAAGCTGTTGGCCCCTATTTGTGTGGGCCTTATAAAGTGCCCTATCGATGAGTTTATTTCGTATGATGTAATGTGTTGATTTTTAGTATAAAGAAAATTATTCTAAAATTTTTATGTTAAAATTTGCATTTGCAGGGTGTGTATTTGCAGTTTCAACTGTTATAATGTCGGTTAGCCCTGTACCGCAGTTTACGGTAGAGGGCAAAACCACGTTCTGTGAGGCGCAAAGTTTGGTTTTATCTGTTTTGCCCCAAAATTTCGATGATGATGCGATGCAGCATTGATATCATGACAGAGAAGAATACAAAACGAATGGCACAGGCAGTCAGAAATTGGCGACTTGCCATCGGGCACATACTATTACAAGCTTGCAATGCCGGAAGGAAAGACCCTGACTGGCTGGGTATACCTGCAGCGGGAGAATTAAAAGAAACCAACCTACCAATTTATATCTTATGAAGAAACAACTATTTATTAAACTATGCTTTTTGCTATCGTTGTTTTCAGGCTTCAGTGCGTATGCGCAACTCGATCCCTTCACGCTGACGGTTACGCCAACTCCGCAAACCTGCCTTGGTAACGGTGCGTTGTCATTTGCCGTGGCAGGTACCGCAACAGGCGCTACGATAGCCTATGAGGTATACCTTTTGCCCAATACGACCACCCCTTTCGCTACGGTATCTACGGCTACGGTTGGCAGTCTGCCTGCAGGCGATTATCTCGTTATCGCCATTCAGTCGCTCGGTGGGCAGTCTAACACGGCTCAGGCGAATGTGACCATTACCAACCAGGTGCAAACCCTTACCTATACAGCAGTTCCCACACACGTGCGCTGTCCCGGCGATGGTAAGATAACCATTACTGTGAACAGTGGTACGGCAGTAACGTACCAGATCTTAACGGGTCCTGTAACAACTGCACCGCAGGCATCGAACGTGTTTAATAACCTACCGGTAGGAACTTATACGGTGAGGGTCGTAGATAACTGCAATAACATAGTGGTAACAACGGTGCAGCTTACGCAAGTATCAACGAGCGTACTGGTTGATCCGGTAGCTTTTCCTGATATGGAGCTTCCTACGTGTAATAGTATCGTAATAGACCATTTTTTTGCCACTATTACCGGCAATCAGATATTTTACCCGCTTACTTTTGAATATACCGTGTTCCCTCCGGGTGGCGGCGCACCTATCATAGTAACACAAACAGTGGCTTCGGGAAATAATAATGATAATCATATTATTAGCACACTTCCTTTTTATCATAACCAGGAGTATACTTATAATGTAAAAGTAACCGATGCCTGTGGCAATATTTTTACACGCAATAACAACATTATCAACAAGAAGTTTGATTTCGACGCGCTTCCGCAGAATGAAAGCTGCGGTAATTTTTACTTTACGCTAAAGCCAAAGGTATTCAGGTCGCCTTACACTGTAACGTTCCTGATCGCACCGGCGGGCTTTAACCCGATCAATTTCAATCCTGGATTTCCAACGCACAGTGGGCCGAGTACGGATTACGGATCTGATGCAAATCCGGTACCGCACGGGATCTATAAAATACAGATCACCGATGCTTGTGGCCGGACTATGATCAAGGACCTCGAAATAATAGACGGTGCCGAGCCATCGGTAATAAGCAGTGTGAGTGGAGAGACCTGCCTGGGGCAAATTGGCATTACGGTAGGCAGCAGGGCTATTACATCTATTGTAATAACTGCCGCACCACAGGATTATATCGATCAGGTGCCTGGCGGGCTGCCGGATGATGTTTCAGAATTCATTATGCCCGGGGTAGGATTTTTACAGACCAATCTCCCTATGGGTACTTATACCTACGTGATCACTGATGAGTGCGGGGACGAATATACGGTTACCGAAACCATTCAGCCATCTCCCGAGGATCTCCAGCTTACCGACCTTCAGCGTCCCGGCTGTGCGATAGGCGAGGGGTCGATAAGGCTTGGCGCGAACACCAATGCGCTGGTGTCGGTTATAATAACCGCGGGTCCTCCGGGATTTGCGGTACCTCAGAACGTTTCGGCAAACATTGCCCCGGGCGACGGCGACCTTTACATGAACTCCCTGCCTGCCGGAAGCTATACCTTTGAAACTCTGGATAACTGTGGTACTCCACGAGACAGGACACTTACCATACAGGGATACCAGATAGTGAACAATACGGTTAACGTAATTGCGAACTGTGGTTCTTTCAACATCCAGATGCAGCACACCAGTAATGGCTCGAACCTTCAGTCGTTCTGGTTGCAAAAATATAACGAAGTTACCGGCCAATGGGGCCATCCGGGAACAGGTGTGCCGTATACCGAAGGTAATTTACCCGCTAACGCGAACTCTGTTTTCCTGACTAATAATACGACCAATATTAACCTGGCCTATACAGGACACTTCAGGGTACTTAAAGTATTCCATGTATATAGTAATGGTATGCCTGCCAACTTCCGATGCATACAGGAGATCCACGAATTTGACTTTGAAGGTGTACCGGTGATCGAGGGAGCTTATAGCTTTCCGTGTGCCAACAATACATCTGAAGTGATCATAGACGCTGTGGGTGTTGCCCCGCTTAATTATGCCATCACTACCAAGAACGGCGATCCGTTCGCGGTGAATAACGGTACCTCCAACCTGTTCTCAGGCCTGGACCCGGCTACCTATAACTTTGTAGTGACCGATATTTGCGGCAACTCCGTAAACCTTCAGTTAGATATAAATGCCCTTGACCCTATCGCAATTGAGGCCAATGGTTTCTGTGAAGGGCAGGACAGTTCCCTTTCGGTTCAGAACTTTACCTTCCTTGATTATGCATGGTATAAAGATGGCGAACCGGGAACGATACTGAGCACTACGAACGTGTTGGATTTCCCGGCCTTTGAAGCTTCGGAAGCAGGGCTTTACCACGTGATCATATCATCGGATAACCCGGGTTCCTGCATCAACCAGACCCTGGATTATACCATAACACCAAATGTGCTTGCTAACGCGGGCAGCAACAATACTATATCGATCTGTAATGATGGCACGACCATCGACCTGGCGACATTGCTAAGCACGCCACATGACGCGGGCGGGACATGGACAGATAATAATGCCAGCGGCGCGCTTACGGGGTCGGTATTCAATACGACGGGCATAGCCCAGGGAACCTATAATTTCACGTACACCGTTACCAGCGCGTGCGGTGTAGATGATACGGCGATCATCACCGTGCAGCTTAAAACCAGGCCGGGTACTCCGGTAATAGCAGCGGTACCGGGCGCCTGCGAAGGCGATAATGTACAGCTTTCGACCGATGCGGTCGCGGGTGCGACCTACCAATGGTCCGGACCTAATGGCTATTCTTCTACAGTGCAAAATCCTGTCCTGCTTAATGCTATCGTTGCCCAGAGCGGAAACTATACGCTTGTTGTAACGCTCAACGGATGTGCCTCTCCGGTGGCTACCGTTGCGGTAAGCATAGGCGCTACGCCTGATGCCGGTGCTGATAATTCAGCTTCGGTATGTAATGACGGACAATCGATAGACCTTGCTGACTACCTGTCGGCAACGGCAGATGCAGGCGGTGTCTGGACAGATACCGGTGCGAGCGGCGCACTTACGGGAAGCACCTTCAATGCGGCAGGTGTTGCTGCGGGAACGTACCAGTTCACCTATACGGCTTCGGGGTGCGGCCCTGACGATACGGCTGTTATAAGCATTTCGCTTAAAGACAGGCCGGGCGCTCCTGCATTGGCAGCAGTTGCACCGGTTTGTGAAGGCGCCAGTGTACAGCTTTCGGCTACTGTGGTTCCGGGAGCGGTATATGCATGGACAGGACCGGGCGGATTTACATCTGCCGACCAAAACCCGCTGATCCCTGTGGCCGATGCTGCTGATAGCGGAACGTATTCGCTTACCGTAACAGTGAACGGATGTGCATCTCCGGCATCTACAGTAGCAGTAGTGGTGAACGCAGTGCCACAGTTTACAATAGATGGCATCACAGCGATCTGCGAAGGGCAAAGCAGCGAAATATCAGTAGTTCCAGGCAACTTCAACGTAAATGACGTTACCTACACCTGGTATGTAGATGGTGTTATAGATCCAACCCTTACAACAAGCGGTATCGAGATTTTTGAAGCCGCCCTGTATGAGGTTGAGGTAGATAACGGCAATTGTACCACTACACACGAAATTGACGTACTGCTCAATACGAATGCATTTGATGTAACTCTTGAAGCAGGATGCCTTGACTTTGATTATATTATATCAATTCTAAACATCAATGAGATACCGGGCGCTACGTTTGAATGGAGCGGACCTGCCGGGTACAGCTCTACAGCTGAGGCAGCCAATATTACCGGCCTTCAGGGTGGTGACTATTCGGTAACCGTAACCAATGCCGATGGGTGCAGTGCCCAGGCAACAGTAACGGTTGATAATACCAACTGTTTCATTCCGAGAGGCATTTCGCCGAATGATGACCAGTACAACCAGAGCTTTGACCTTACCAACCTTGACGTTAGGGAACTGATGATCTTTAACCGTTACGGACAGAAAGTATATGAAAAAGAGAATTATAAAAATGAGTGGTACGGCCAGTCGGACAAAGGCGAGCTGCCTACAGGCACCTACTTCTACGTGGTTACGCTTTCCGAGGGGAAACGTGTAACGGGATGGGTGTATCTGCAAAGGGAGATGTGATCCTGCTCATTGACATCTTCATCTTCATCTGTAGACATTAGTGGATTGCCTCCGGGGGAATATAAGGTAAGTGTTACCGATCCGGAAGGCTGTTCGGCAGAAGCTTCTGTAACTGTAACAAGTACCCTATGCGGCATACCAAGGGGCATTTCTCCTGACAATGACGGGAGTAATGATTATTTTGACCTGTCCTATCTCGACATACAGGAATTGCTGGTATTCAACAGGCATGGCTTAAAGGTTTATCAAAAAGAGAATTATAAAAACGAGTGGTACGGCCAGTCGGATAAAGGCGAACTGCCAACCGGCACATATTACTACGTGGTTACGTTATTCGAAGGGAAAAGGGTAACAGGGTGGGTGTACCTGCAAATGGAGGCAAACTAAAAAAGTAAGCCCGTTTGAAAGAGCGGGCTTACTTTTAAACTAAGATATATATATGAAATTACTTCTTACTCTCCTCGTCCTCACTCTCGGCCAAAAGGCTTTCCCGTACCTTTTTAAACAGGTCGGATGAGTACACGAATTCTACAATGGACTTATTCCGGGTTTCGAGTATCTGCTCGTTGTCGCCTTCCCATTCTTTGATTCCGTTCTTTAGGAATACTATTTTTTCACCGATCTGCAGCACCGAGTTCATGTCATGCGTATTGATAACCGTTGTGATCTCATATTCCTTGGTAATCTCCTGGATCAGCTCATCAATGAGTATCGACGTTTCCGGGTCAAGGCCCGAGTTGGGCTCGTCGCAAAATAAATATTTAGGGTTATTTACAATAGCGCGTGCAATAGCGACCCTTTTTTGCATACCGCCCGACAGTTCGTTGGGGAACTTGCGGTTGGCATCTTTCAGGTTTACGCGCTCCAGTACTTCGTTCACACGTTCTTTTACCTCACGCGACCTTTTTTTTGTGAACATTTTCAACGGAAACCCTACATTATCCTCCACCGACATTGAATCGAACAGCGCACTTCCCTGGAATACCATCCCTATCTCAGTACGCAGGGTCCTTTTTTCGTCAGGAGAAAGTTCAGAATATATCCTTCCGTCGAATGATATGGTACCCGAATCGGGCGTGTGTATGCCAAGCAGTGTCTTAAGCATTACCGTCTTTCCAGATCCGCTTCGGCCTATGATGAGGTTGGTTTTTCCGGTTTCAAAGGTCGTGGATATCCCTTTCAATATCTTTGTTTCCCCAAAAGCTTTTTCTATGTTCTTAACCTCTATCATCTAGCTTAGCATTAACTGGGTTAGTATATAATTGATCAGGATTATGGTAACGCTGGTCCATACGAAGGATGTCGTACTTGCCTTACCCACTTCAAGTGCCCCGCCTTTCATGTAAAATCCGTGGAATGAAGGGACAGTAGCGAGCACCATACCGAATATAAACGTTTTAAAGAAAGCATAAAATATGTGATACGGATTAAAGTCGGTCTGCATTCCCTGTATGAATTCCTCACTACCGATAAATCCGCCATACACACCTGCAACATACCCGCCGAACATCCCCAGGAACATTGATAGGGCGATAACGAACGGATAGAGTACAAAGGCTGCGATCTTCGGGAATACGAGGTAATTAAGCGAGTTAACACCCATAACTTCCAGTGCATCGATCTGCTCAGTAACACGCATGGTACCAATGCTCGATGTAATGTACGATCCTGCACGCCCTGCCATGATAATGGAGATGAACGTAGGTGCGAACTCCAAGATCACAGACTGCCTTGTGGCAAATGCGATAAGCATTTTTGGGATAAGCGGGTTGGTAAGGTTCAATGCCGTTTGGATGGCAACAACCGCCCCGATAAAGAACGAGATGAATGCGACAATACCCAGCGATCCTATTATAAGGTCATCAATTTCCTTAAAAATGAGGGGTTTCATAACCTTCCATTTGGTTGGTTTATTGAAAACCTCTTTGATCATGAGGAAGTAGATACCTATTTGGTGTAATGCTTTTATCATTTATAGCTTGAAAATAATTGCTAAATTACCACATTGCAGCCAGTATCCATTACCAGTTAATAATTTTTTAATACTTTACTTATTAAATAATTTCGCCTTCATTTTATCCCAGCGGTACTTCCTGATGAATTTTGCCTGCTCCCTATCTACAAGCATTGCTGCCTTTTGGCTTTTGGCTTTCAGGAACCCTTTTACGTAGTCGATGAACAGGAGCGGCTTTTTTTTGCGCATGGCCAGCTTGGCCCCGGCAATCGAAGTGATCACAAATCCGTAGCCAATGGCATAAAAAGCCTCACCCTGTTTGTACCGGGCAGCTTTGTCATAGTTCGCCCCTGTGGGTTTCAGGTGCTTTACTTTCAGGCTTTCGAGGGTAATGACCTCCCAACCGTAGTATTTTGAGAGCAGTTCGTCTACAGTATCCCAGCCCATGGCGGTACGCAGTTTTCCTATCTGCAAAAAGCACTCTTTGCGGTAGGCTTTGAATGCCCCCCGAATGTGATCTTTGTCGGTCAGGCTTTCCAGTACCCAGCTTCCGTCTTTTTCAATGTAGGCAAAGCCGCCTGCCATCCCGGCTTTCGGGTTGGTCCTGAACACTCCCAGTATTTTTTCGAAGTAGTCGGGAGGGAGGATAAGGTCGGCATCCAGCTTTACGATCACGTCATAATTTTCATCCACAGTTTCGTAACCTGCATTAAAGGCCTGGATCACCTTGCTTCCCGGAAGGTGCACAGCATCGGACTTTTTGTTAACCAATGATAACCAGGTGTTATTTAGGGCAAATTCCGTAACTATCGCAGCAGTATCATCAGTCGAATTATCATTGACCACCACTGCTTTGGAAGGTAAAATGGTTTGCGCCGCCAAAGATCCGAGCATGCCCCTGATGAAAGCCGCTTCATTGTAAGCCGGTATGATGACGTAATATTTCATTTTATGGCGGAGTAGGTGCAAATATCCTTATTTTTGCTGAAGAAAAGCGGAATAGTGGATAAAAAGGTTTTTGTAATTATTGTCACTTATAATGGTGCAAGGTGGATAGATAAAAATATCACATCACTGCTGGCATCATCTTATCCTGTTAGCATCATTACTATCGACAATAATTCAACCGACAATTCCGTTGCGATGCTGGAAAAATACCCGCAGGTACAATTAGTAAAGTCGCCAGAAAACCTTGGGTTTGGCAAGGCTAATAACATCGGGATGCAAATGGCACTGGAGCAGGGAGCGGATCATCTTTTCCTTCTTAATCAGGATGCCTGGGTCTTTCAGAGTACCATTAGTAGCCTTTTAGATACCATGGTGTCGCATAAAAATGCCGGTATTATCAGTCCCGCACATTATATGGCTGATGAAGTGACATTAGACGCAAATTTTAAAACTTACCTCGGGCGTTCAGAGACGCTTGACGAACAGGATGTTCTTATATCAAAATTTGTCAACGCAGCAGCATGGATGATCAGCCGCAAGTGTGTCGGGAAGGTTGGCTTTTTTGAACCGCTGTTTGGCCACTATGGTGAAGACCGTAACTATTGCGACCGCGTGCTGTATCATGGTTATCATATTCTAATTGATACCAATGCCAAGATCGTACATGACCGCACTATAACACGCAATTATAACAAAGACCTTACCCAAAGCCAATACAAAATACTGGCCACGCTCATAGATCCCAATCGGAGCTATTTTAATGCTTACATGCAAGGCTTAAAGGAAGCTATCGGCCTGCCAAAATATTTCAGCAAATTTTACAGCAGGGCAGAAGTGGGTCAAATGGCAAAGGCCCTGTTGGGCTATTACTGGAATTTCATTACCAAACCCGGACAGGTAACCACCGCCCGCAAACGTGCCAAATAATGGAAAAGCAGCAGGCAGCACCCATGAAGCAGGTAGTTTGGTTCGCTATCATTAACTACATCGGAACGGCGTTAGGTGTGGTATCGTCGTTGCTCATATACCCTAAAAAATATGAGTTTATGGGCATGGTGCGGTATGTTGACAGTATTTCGCAACTGCTGTTCCCTATCATGGTGCTTGGCGCCAGCCAGGCGCTTATAAAGTTTTACCCGGGTCTCGATGTGCAGCGGCAAAAGCAGCTTTTTACATACAGCCTGCTATCGATCGCCACAGTAAGCCTGTTTGTACTGTCTGGAGTACTTTTATATGAAAATTATGGCGAGCCGGAATTTAAGGGGCTGGTATATTTTGCTTTTCCCATAGCCGTCGCCCTGGCTTTTGTCGAACTTTTCAAAAAACAGTTACAGGATCTGCAAAAGATAGCCATACCTGCAATGTTCGAAAAGATCATTCCAAAGATCGTGCTTCCGGCTGCATTCCTGCTTCTCCTGTATGCGGGCATATCGCGTAATGAAGCCCTCTGGCTGTATATGAGCGGATTTCTGCTGATACTGCTGCTCACTTCAGTTTACCTTTTTAACACATATAAGCCCGGTTTCAATTACCGCTTCAAAACGCTGTTCGGGGAGGTTTCAAGGAAGGAGTATTTTCGCTACAGCCTGTATTCACTGGCAGGTAGCCTCGGCTCGCTATTGGCCTTCCGCATTGACGGTATCCTGATACCGAACATGATCTCTATGGAGGCCAATGGCGAGTTCAGTACTGCTGCTATGCTTGCCACGACACTACAGATACCCGCCATTGGGATGTTCGCACTTTACGCGCCCATTATATCCAATTACCTGCGCGATCACAATTTATCGGAACTCAGTATTAAATACAAGGAGATCGCAAGGTTGCTTTTCTTCATCGGGGCGGTATTGTATGGCTGTATCTTCATCGGGCTCGAAGACCTTTTTCATTTAATGCCCGATCATGAAAAACTGCAACCCTTAATTCCAATGATCGAAATACTGGGTCTTAGTGTGCTGATCAATATGGCTACAGGCTTTAATGGGGAGATCATTACCTACTCCAGGTATTACCGCTTTAACCTCATTGCGGTGCTCCTGCTCATATTGCTCACGATATCACTTAATTTATGGTTCATTGCGCAGGGGTATGGCATTGTTGGGGTCGCGTGGGCTTCGTTCATCAGTATGACATTATTCAATATCAGCAAGCTGGCCTTCATTTACAAGAAGTTCGGCCTGCTGCCTTTCGATAAAAAATTCCTTCAATTGGGAATGGTGTTTGCCATTACTGGTACTATAATTTATTTTCTGCCATCTAATGCCTATCAACTGGTTACCCTTATTTACAAAACGGTATTATACATCGCCGTAAATGTAATTATCGCTTACAGGCTAAGGCTCGTTTACCAGTTAAACGTTTCTGCAGATAAGTTTTTGGGCAAGATAAAGCGATAGTTTTTGGAATTTTGTCCCTATAGCAAAAAATTATAAAGCCCCAAAGTTCCTGCTTTGGGGCTTTATATATTCATTTATTTGAAGATCCGGCATCTTACGGCTTGTCAGTATCACACCTTATATACAAAAGCATTTATATTCATTCCTGCGCCCACCGAAGCAAAGATCACAATATCGCCTTTATCCAATTGCTGGCCTTTCATTTTGCCTTTTATCATGATGTCATAAAGTGTAGGGATGGTAGCAACACTGCTGTTGCCCAACTTGCCTATACACATCGGCATAAGGTCCTTTTCAAACCGATGGTTGTACAGCTTGAAAAAACGTTGCACTATGGCCTCATCCATTTTCTCGTTCGCCTGATGTATCAGTATTTTTTTAACGTCCTCGATCAGTATACCGCTTTTATCAAGGCACTCCTTCATGGCCAACGGCACATGGTTCAGGGCGAACTCATATATTTTCCTGCCATGCATTTTTATATAACGTACATCCTGGTCATGCGTCGCATTGAATGAACCGCCAAAATACAGGAAATTAGCTTCATCGTACGTGAACGATGCTGTCTCATGGGCAAGTATCCCGCCTTCATCTTCTGTTGCTTCTATTATTGTTGCTCCGGCACCATCAGAATAGATCATACTATCCCTGTCATGCATGTCTACGACCCTCGATAAAGTTTCCGCCCCGATCACAAGGCATTTTTTAGCCATGCCTGCCTTTATGAAAGCTTGTGCCTGTATAACGCCCTCAACCCAGCCCGGGCAACCAAAAATGATATCGTATGCAACACATTTCGGATTCTTTATTCTTAAATTATGTTTAACGCGGGCAGCAAGGCTTGGCAAATAGTCACTTTGTATCGTTCCACTCTTCACGTCTCCAAAATTATTGGCGAAAATAATATAGTCGAGGGTTTCAGGGTCTATCCCTGCCGATTCGATAGCCCTTTGTGCTGCGATCAGCGCTATGTCCGATGTTTGAAGGTTATCTTCCACATAACGGCGCTCCTCTATACCGGTGATCTGCCTGAACTTTTCGGTGATCACCTCGTTGGAATATGCCAGCGGTGTTCCGTCGTCATTAAGAAACACGTGTTGCGCGAAGTCAAGGTTCGTAACAGTACGATTGGGTATATAACTTCCTGAACCTGTAATCTTAATATTCATGGTCTCTAATTTACAGCTAAGTTAAACAAATATATCACAATTGCCACACCAAGGAATTATGCGTGCATACTATTTTGATAAAAACAAATTTAATGGAGAAATTTAAGAAATACAACAATTTATGAGGATGCTAACTTTATTTTCATCACTGTCGCAATGGAAATGGCGCGCGTTTTTATCTTTTCGGCATTCAATCCCTCAAAATGTTCATCAACAGTGTCATAAAAGTGGCTGAGCCAAATGTTGAAATGTTCTTCGGTCAGCTTTTCCTTATTGTTGAGGTCCATGTGCACCTGCATTGGGTTATTGCGGTAATTGCCAGTGTGAAAAATGCTCAGTTCCCAAAAATCGGCGAGGATAGGGAGGTGGTGCTCCAGATCGATCTTTGCGACATCGGTAAAAATGTAGCTTATGACGGGGTCATTAAGCAGTTTATTATAAAATTCAGCCAGCAGGAATTCGAGGTCCTGCCTGCTCTCAATCTCTTTCATAAAAAATATTTTGCACGAATTACGCGAATTTCATTAATTTAAAAAATGATCGGGGTCATTAACTATCGCTCATTTCTTCCGGTATGTCTTCGTTCGCGATGACATGGCCCCGGCAATCATCAGGGATGCCATAAAAAAAAGGCTGCCCTGCGGCAGCCTCTTCAGGATCAGTTTTCCATATACGCCTCGATGGGCGCACAAGAGCAGATCAAATTTCGGTCACCGTAGGCATCATCAACCCTCCTTACGCCCGGCCAGAACTTGTTCTCCTGCAGGTAGTCAATAGGGAATGCGGCCTTCTCCCTTGTGTAAGGAAGTGTCCAGTTATCAGTTGTAAGCATCGCAAGTGTGTGCGGCGCGTTTTTCAATACGTTGTTCTTGTCATCGGCGTTTGCCTCTTCGATCTCTTTGCGGATGGATATCATCGCATCGCAAAAGCGGTCAAGTTCCTCAAGGTTCTCGCTCTCAGTAGGCTCGATCATCAGTGTGCCCGCTACCGGGAACGATACTGTAGGCGCGTGGAAGCCATAGTCCATAAGGCGCTTGGCAATATCTGTCACCTCAATGCCATTGGCTTTGAATGGTCGGCATTCGATGATCATTTCGTGCGCAGCCCTTCCCATTTCACCGGTGTACAGCGTTTCGTAGTGGCCGCTCAGCCTCTCTTTAATATAATTGGCGTTTAGTATCGCGTGGTGTGTAGCGCTTGTAAGCCCATCTGCGCCAAGCATAATAATATAGCCATAAGATATAAGGCATACCAGTGCCGATCCCCATGGGGCAGCAGAGATAGCTGTGATGGCAGTCTCACCACCTGTTGGTATCACAGGGTTGGTAGGCAGGAACGGGACCAGGTGTTTCGCAACACAAATAGGGCCAACTCCGGGTCCTCCGCCACCGTGTGGTATCGCGAAAGTCTTGTGCAGGTTAAGGTGGCATACGTCGGCACCGATAGTTGCCGGATTAGTCAATCCTACCTGTGCGTTCATATTTGCGCCGTCCATATACACCTGCCCGCCATTTTCATGAATAAAGTTGGTCACTTCGATGATCGATGCTTCATATACGCCGTGGGTTGATGGATACGTTACCATAAGGCAGGCAAGGTTATCCTTATACTGCAATGCTTTCGCCTTCAGGTCTTCCACGTCAATGTTGCCATTCTCAGACGTTTTGGTCACAACCACCTGCATGCCCGCCATATTGGCTGTAGCAGGGTTGGTGCCGTGTGCCGAAGCGGGGATAAGGGCAATGTTCCTGTGACCCTCGCCGCGCGACTCGTGGTAGGCGCGGATAACCATAAGGCCTGCGTACTCACCTTGTGCGCCCGAGTTGGGTTGCAGGGTAGTACCTGCGAAGCCTGTGATAACGTTAAGCTGCTCTTCAAGTTTCTTCAGCATTTGCTGGTAGCCCTCCGCCTGCTCAATTGGTGCGAACGGATGGATATTGTTCCAGTTGGCCATGCTCAGCGGCAGCATTTCCGATGCTGCGTTCAGCTTCATGGTACATGAGCCCAGCGATATCATCGAATGGTTCAGTGCCAGGTCCAGGCGCTCCAGCTTTTTGATGTAGCGCATAATGGCCGTTTCGCTGTGGTATTTGTTGAATACATCATACTTAAGGAATTCGCTTGTTCTGTTCACCGAGTCAGGAACGGCAGTGCCTTCTGAGAGTTCGGTTACATTTTCAGCAGTTTTTCCTGTTGCTTCCGCAAATACGGCAAGTATGTCGTTAATGTCTTTTACAGACGTTGTTTCGTTGAATGAGATAGAGATCGTTTCAGCATCCACATAGTAGAAGTTGATCTCTTTCTTTTCGGCAGCGGCTTTTACTTTTGCAGCATCGGCTTTTACAAGGATGGTGTCAAAGAAAGCCGTGTTGGTTTGGTATACGCCCAGCTTGTTCAGCCCATCGGCAGTCGTAACGGCAGACGCGTGTACTTTATCGGCAATGTAGCCAAGGCCTTTTGGCCCGTGGTAAACGGCATACATACCCGCCATAACAGCAAGCAGTACCTGTGCGGTACAAATGTTCGAAGTTGCCTTTTCACGCTTGATGTGCTGCTCACGAGTCTGCAATGCCATGCGTAGCGCACGGTTGCCGTTCGCATCAACGGTCACCCCGATGATCCTACCCGGCATCGAACGTTTATATTCTTCTTTGGTTGCGAAGAAAGCCGCGTGCGGCCCGCCATATCCCATCGGGATACCAAAGCGTTGTGTGGTTCCCACTACAACGTCAGCGCCCATTTCACCTGGTGAAGTAAGTTTTACAAGGCTCAGGATATCGGCAGCAACTGCTGTTTTTATTTCTTTCTCTTTTGCTTTCGCGATGAAGCCCGCATAGTCATATACCTGGCCGTATTTGCCCGGGTACTGCAGTATCGCCCCGAAGAAATCATCACCAAAACCAAACTCTTCGTGGCTGCCCACAACAAGCTCCACACTGATCGGGGTAGAACGCGTTTGAAGCACCGAAAGGGTTTGCGGCAGTATCTCTTCAGAAACAAAGAACTTATTTACGTTGTTCTTCTTTTGGTCACGGGTACGTACGTCAAATAGCAGTGCCATGGCCTCTGCGGCAGCGGTACTTTCATCAAGCAATGATGCATTGGCGATCTCCATGCCCGATAGCTCGATAACCGTGGTCTGGTAGTTCAGCAATGCCTCAAGGCGGCCCTGCGCTATCTCGGCCTGGTACGGCGTGTAGGCAGTGTACCATCCCGGATTTTCGAAAATATTGCGTTGAATTGGGGCCGGAACTATGGCAGGGTGGTAGCCCAACCCTATGTATGACCTGTATATCTTATTCTTGTTCCCCAATTGCTGGATGTGGCTCATGTACTCATATTCGGTCATGGCAGGTTCCAGGTTTAGCGGGGCTTTCAGGCGGATGTCGTCCGGAAGGGTCTCGTATATCAATTGGTCAATGGATCCTACTCCAATGGCCTTAAACATATGTTGCAGATCTGCCTCTCGTGGTCCGATATGCCTTAATGCAAAAGCATCTGTTTTCATGTGTGTTGCGTATAGTTTTAAGAAGCACAAAAGTAATTATTTTAATTGGGATAAAAATACTATTGCAAATGACATTTTGTGAATTTTTCATTATAAATCGGCTCCTGTTGTGATATTCATTATTTTTACGGTATGAAAGTCACTAAACAGTTATTTTCGCTTTATATCTACGGGAGTATGCACGTTGCCATGAGCGTGCTGGCACTTGTGCTTATGACCAGCCATCAGTTTGGCCTGCCTTTCAATATATGGGTGGCCGCTTTTGCTTATTGTGGTACGATGTTCAGCTATAACTTCATGAAGTATGACGGGCTTTTCCGCGTAAAAAAGGCCGCCGGGCCAAGGGTAAAGATCATCGTTGCATTGAGCACAGTGGCCTTGGTGATCGCCGGGGTAAGCTTCTTTTTCCTACAAAGGGCCTCGCAAATAACAGCAGTCCTTTCCTTCGGGCTTACGGCATTGTACACCGTCCCGTTCTTCCCGAAAACAAAGAACCTGCGCAACTGGAGCGGGGTCAAAATTTACATTGTTGCCCTGTGCTGGGCCGGGATAACGCTATTGTTACCCTTAATCGATGCTGGGGCACCCATCACATCCGATGTTTATTTAAAATTTTGCCAGCGTTTCCTGCTCATCATTACCCTCATTGCCATCTTCGAGATCATCGACCTGCGGGAGGACGACCCACACCTGAAAACCATCCCCCAGCAGATAGGAGTGCGCAAGGCAAAGATCCTCAACCTCATTCTTTTAACGGTACTGTTCTTTTTGGAATTGCTCCGCACAACTATCGACTACCGCCAGTTGGCCGCAAACTTCTGTATGGTAACCGCTACCGCTTTATTTACGATCTACGCTACGCCCAACCGCCCAAAGTATTACACATTATTTTGGGTAGAAGCCGTGCCGATATTTTGGCTGGGATCGGTGGTGTTGTTTGGTTGGTTGTAATGACCACCCAGTCATTGCGAGGAGGAACGACGAAGCAATCTTTCTGTATCAACAAAAGTAGTATTGACGGACCGGAGGAAAGGTGGTGTCGTGCCTCGCAATGACGGTATGCGTGATGATAGCGATGAATTTTATCTGCGTTCGTTTCTGATATTTCAGGTCAAATTCCCCAGCGCTGTCCCCAGATCCCCATACCCAAAAGTAAACCCTGCATCTATTAATCGTTTTGGGATCACATTGCGGCTTTTTAAAACCAGTTCTGTTTCGGTGCCAATGAGCATAGCGCCAAACTTTAGCAGGCCTGTGCCAATGGGGATACCAACCGGCATGCCCACGGTTTTGCGCAGCATATTCATAAAAGCGGCATTGCGAATGGGAGTTGGGGAGACCACATTCACCGCGCCTTCCATTTGATTATCTATAATGAATTCGACCGCGCGGGCAAAGTCCTTTTCGTGTATCCAGCTTACCAATTGCCTGCCGCTGCCCTGCCTGCCGCCAAAGCCAAATTGTGCCAGCTTTTTCAGCGGAATGAATGCGCCGCCATTTTTCCCTAAAACTATGGAGGTACGTAATGCGGTTTTTATGGTTCCCTGTGTTTCATTACGGAAGAAAGCCTTTTCCCAAACCTTGGCTACGTTCATCGAAAAGTCATGCCCGATCTCGCCCGTTTCCTCGTCCATCTGCTTGTCTACCGAATGCCTGTATATGGTCGCGGTAGACGAGTTGAGCCAGTGCATTGGCGGGTTGGTGCATTCGCTTACAGCTTTGTCCAGTATCACGGTGCTGTCCACCCGCGATGCCATGATCTCGCTCTTGTTCTTCTCATTATAGCGGCAATCCACCGACTTCCCCGCCAGGTTGATGAGTACATCCATGCCTTCCAGTTCGGCTTCCCAGCCGGTCATAGTTTTGGCATCCCAATTTATGTAGCGGATGTCGTTTTTTATTTCGGCTTTGCCGCGGGTCAGCACCACAATGTTATAATTTCCTTTAAAATGTTCAATGAGCACATTTCCTAAGAATCCGGTGCCGGCGGCGATCATCATTTTTTTCATTGTGATTGATTTTTGACCTCACCCCAGCCCTCTCCAAAGGAGAGGGAGAAGCTTCACTCGGATGGAAATAGAAAGTTTGAGTATCCATTCCGGCTCCCCTCTCCTTTGGAGAGGAGTTGGGGGTGAGGTCTGTCCTACAGTTATTTAGTACACGTAATGATATAATACCCAAAATTATTCAGCTGCACGCCGGATAGCAACGCGAACAGTGACCCCTTCAGGTTTTTGATGCTTTGGGTTTTTAGCGGTTCGGCGTTATAAATTTTTCGCAGCAGGAACCCGCTGATGGCGAACGGCACATGCAGTACCGATGGCGCCACGCGGAACGAAATATCTTCAATATTTATATCCCTGAACCCAATTTCTTCCAGCATGGTTTTTATCCTGTGGATGTTGCCCAGCTTCTCA
This sequence comes from Flavobacterium sp., assembly GCF_052437795.1. GTDB lineage: Bacteria > Bacteroidota > Bacteroidia > Flavobacteriales > Flavobacteriaceae > Flavobacterium. The sequence continues at coordinate 519,769 of NZ_JBQVPA010000004.1, read as the reverse complement.
AGGCTCCACCCGTTGCACAAGCCTTTATAGCAATAGCTCCCGCCAATACACAGGTCTTCGTAATCCTTTTTCAGGAACGCATCGGCGATCACCAGCTTTGCGCCGGGCTTTAGTATGCGCCAGGCTTCCTTAAACGGATCGGCGCTGTGCCCGCTGTGGCAAAAACTCTCGACGGCCATAGCCCCATCGAATGTTTCATTGGCAAAAGAGGTATGGTTGTAGTCTTCTTTCAGTATTATCCCATCCATTCCCTTAAGCCTTTTGTTACCCTCTTCCGCCTGGAAATCAGAAAGGGTTACACCTATTATCTTCAGGTCCCTGTAATTTTTCAGGCCAAATTTCATGGTGCCACCCATTCCGCAGCCCATGTCACACAGCACCCCTTTTGTGCCGAGCCTCTGGTAGATCTGGCGGTTCATTTCGTTGAGCATGCTGTCGCGGCGGAACGGATCAGTGCTCAACGGACTGTAATACCCAAAGTGCATGTTGAAGTCGCGGCTCCAGAATTCGTAGTCTTCGGTAGCTTCGTTATACAGGTCGGCAGTGCTGCGATTGTTTTGCGCGTGCAGCAGTTCAGTGTTGAGTTGCAGCATGTTCATGGCTGAGGTTTTTGGTAATGGTATAACTCGTGTATACAAAATAGATGGCTATGGCAGCGGGGAAGAGGAACAGGAGGGGCACACAGAACAGATCGTTAGAAAAACTGTCGTGTCCATAGGCCAATGCCAGTCCGCTAAAGTCTATCGCCACAAATACCCAGTACCCTATGATCATCTTACGCATTTTTTGATCCAGTTCGCGATAATAGCAAAATACGACCGCCATTGCCAATATGAGCTGTATGGCACCCAGTACCGTCATGAATAGCAGTCCTAAATAGGGCACTATAAAAAGGAAAACGTTAATTATACATGTCCAGAAGTTGATTTGGTGGATGGTTTTCATGCTACAGGACTTTTAAATTATGGATCAGTAATAATGTGTAGACCACAGCAAAGAACACAAATAATGTATTCATGCCGTAGCCACCCCATTTAAACAATTGCTTTTTAGGAATGTCATACATAGGGTAGTAAGCGATCTGAGTGGCCACTTTGCCCACCCAGTAGGCAGCTATCAATCCTGTAAGCGCTATTGCAAGATGGGTCTGGTCTTTCAGTTCAGCAGGTATCAATATTGCTATCAGGCCGAAGCTGAAGTTGAGCCCTTGGATGTAGCGGCCGTAGGTTTTGGCGATCTCCTGGTTTAGGGGCTTCAGCTGCTTTACATCATTGTACCAGTCGAATACCTTGTGACGGATATAAGGATAGATAAGTGCGGTAAAGATCTGGCCACAGCCGCCGAGGATGATCAGCCAGTTGGGGATGGTGATGTTCATGGTTTTTCTTTTTTTGTTTCGATAAAAAGGAGTACAGACAGATAAAGGGCGAGGGCAGGTGGCAACAGGACGATCCAGAACCAGTCGGTAGCCATCCAAAGGATAAAAAATAATATTGTCCCGGCAAAGTAGATCACATATTCTATTCGTTTACCTGCGGTATCTATAAGTAACCCAGTTCCTGTAATGAACTGGAAGCCACCCGTGACAATGGTAAACAACGCCCCGAAAAACCAGCATCCAGGTTCAAGGAATCCCAATAACCCTAATAAAGATGGTACACCCATCATAAAATAATTCATTCTGTTTAAACCCTTCATTATTTTTAAACTTTCAGAAAAAAATGAAACAATTAATTAAATTTTTTTAACCCATGATCTTTACTACAAGCCGGGCAAGCCAGTTGTCTTTATATTCGGTAACTTTCTCCAGCATATTGTCTGCCTTTAGTACAAAGTCGTACAATTTTGCGGTCTGCTCTGTAAAATGCCTGGCCTCTGCCGAATCACTTTCTTTTACAGAGGTTGAAACATCCTTTAATACTTTCAGGGCAGGCTTGATCTCGCGGCGGCTGCGCTCCTGGGCAATTTTTACGGCAAGTTCGTCAAGGTCTTTTTCGGATGTGAAATACTCCTTGCGCTCCCCTTGCTTGAATTCCTTGTATACGATACCCCAGTCCATTAAGGCGCGCAGGTTCATGCTGGCATTGCCACGGGATATGTGAAGTTCCTCCATAACATCTTCCATAGAGAGTGGTTCGGGTGCAATAAGAAGCAGGGCGTGAATTTGCGCCATGGTCTTATTGATGCCCCACTGGGAGCCGAGTGCACCCCAGGTTTGTACGAACTTATTTTTTGCTTCCCTGAATTCCATAGTGTCAAAATTACAGATTATTTTTAAACTTTCAAAAATAAATGAAATATAATTTAGCAGGTATTTTTACCTATTAGGTATTTTCCTGAAAAACAGTAGGAAATACCTAAATGGGGCAACTTTTAAATTGTTAATTTTATCACAACCAAAACCGATCCTATGGCAGTTTCAGACAAATTAACAGCAGTTGCTACAATGCTTTTTATATTGAGCATGATAAGCGAAAGGGTAGTCACCTTTATTAAGCTTTGGTGTACGGAGGGGCGGACGTTCCTTTTCTTCGTTGTGCCAAAAGAAGTAGATACAAGTGCCAAAATGAATGATGCTGCGGCTGAGGCCAAACGGTCCCGAAGCATTTTGGCCATAAACCTTACCGTCGGGTTTTTTATTGCGCTATGTGCGAAAGCCAGCCTTTTTGATATGTTCTCTTTTACGCCGGATGAGGCAGGGGTTTGGAATCATCTGTTCAGCTGGGAAGATGAGAATATCTTTGCTGAGGGTGGATTTGAGCGGCTTGTATCGATATTGTTCGGCTGTGCGCTTACCGGCTCTTTCATAAGCCTTGGCTCCAAATTTTGGCATGACCTGCTCGACCTGCTGCTGGAGGCCAAAAACCTTAAGGCGAAGCTGGTAGACAAGCATACCTACGAATTCGAGAATACCAAACAGCTGGACGAATACATCAATGCCGATCATAATGAGCTGGCACGGATAGCCATCGAACAGAATAAGCAAAAAATCGCCGTGCTGCCCGGTGTAGAAAATTATTTTGTTGGCATCTCTTCCGATCCCTCTTTTCGCAGGCCGGTGATCATACTGCACTCATCACTTTCCTCGGGAGGTACATACCCGCCATCTTTTAAAGCTAAACTGCCCAGCGGGAAAGATTTTGAAGTTAAGGCAGAGGTGGTGTATGGGTTCACTATTCCAAGGGCCTACATCAACTCAGGCGATAGTGTGTGCAATATTGCAACAGCACAAACGTCCGGCACAATCTGCTGTACCGTGAGCCGGGGTGATAAAAAGTACCTGCTTACCTGCGCGCACGTCATGACCGGTGGCCTTTCTTCCGTAAGCGCTGCTGTTGACAAAGGTTGGTTCTCCAGCCCGCTGCCCGATGATGCAAGCAGCGCCGACATTGGTTATGGCAGTCTGGGCTCATGGGCCTATGGGGTTATTGATTCCGGATTCGATGTTGCCCTGATCGACAGCGAGCAGTACACAGACCCGGTACCCAATGCAACTTATCCACCACCCTTCAGGGAAGATATGAAGCATGAAGAGGTATTTGTAAATGGCAACCTCAATCAAAAGTACGGCTACATTATTGGCTTTACTAGCCACGAAATTCCTTTTCAGTATAACGGAGGCACCTTCAGGCATGCAAGGCTGATACAAATAGCGGCCAACAGGTCCAACGATCCTGTTTCGCTTACAGATCCGGGCGACTCGGGTGCACTGGTATACAGGACTAAGGATAAAGTAGCTATAGGTATGGTAATAGGCGGCAACGGGCAGTTTACCTATCTGATACCTATGAACACGATCTTGGACAACACGCAAACCAAATTAGTATAAAACGATCTACATTATGAAAAAACAGTACCTCATTACAGTATTATTCTTTGTGACAGCTTTTATGGCTTATTCGCAAACACCTGCTGAAGAACTTATGTTCAGCAGGAGCATCTTCAATGATGCTAAAGATATACAGACAACGCCGGCCGAAAGGGACAAGATACTGGCGAACTACTTTGACGGTAATGCCGAGATACAGGCATTTAATAAAAAATACGGATTTACACTGGCTGATTTTAGCGTTGACCCGAATGGGGATAAAGGCCGTATTAAAGGTATGCAGGATGCGACCATTGCAGGAGCACAGGCGGGAACGTTACCGGGTATCCTGAACCCTGCATTGGGAGTAGACGCTTTGGGCAGTGTTATCGCCGAACGTTTTAAACAGGAAATAAATATTGCCTTCCTTAAGAAATTCAAGGAAGCGTTGGAAAATGATGAATATCATTTAGGATCGTTATTTCCCGAAAGTAAAAAGGTTTTATTAAACAGCGATCCCTATAATTATCCTGTTTTCATGAATGCGCTCAAGCAGGCTTTCCGGGTAGATTCGCAAAACTTATTTATTACCCTGCCAATCGTATTAAAGCAGTATGAAGCAACGGCAGGTTATGAAGACCAGATAATGCTGTTGTTAAGATTGTCTAACAGTGCCATAGCAGAGGACATAGTCAGGGTCGTGAACGATATGGCTTATAATTATAATGGGAATGACAGTGTTTTGCAAAAGTCGCTTTACGGGCTTGCCTTGGTGTTTAATGCCGGAAATAAAAATGGCTCAGGCGTGGGTATGTTCATGGATAAAAAGGACCTGGCCTATTTTTCCGGCAGTACTAATTCTGTTTTTCAGGAACATTATTATGCTTTACTTTACAGGCAGAATGAAAAATATGTAGAAGGGCTGGGCATTAAAAAAGGTGATGCCGATAAAGTAAAGAAGCTTGTTACTGAGGCTGTCAGGGAATATCAGCTGATAGGGCAGTTGGCCAGCACCCTCGCCGCAAAGAATACGACAGGGAAACTTGAAGCAATTGATGTAATAAAAGCAGCAGGCGATGTGTCAGGCAGCCTCAAAAGGATCATTGCACTTTATAAGGCCAATATTGATACTACAGTTGATGCCGGAAATTTTGAAGTTGCGCTGGGGTATTTTGATTCGGTGGTAAAAATAGCAAGGAATATACAGCAGAAAGACTATGGGCTGGCACTAAACGAGCTCGTACAGATAATAGTAATATTCTTTCCGGCTGACAAAGACAGCGAGAAGTTCTCCCGCTTTAAAAAATATGCCGGGTTCATAGCCAATGCCCTCAGTGCGGACAGTAAAGATGACCTGATGGATGCCCTCGATACATCTGCCAATCCTGTGGGGAGCTACCGCATAAAAAGAAATTCAACCTTTAATATTTCCATAAACGCATATGCGGGAGGCTTTGCGGGGCTTGGCCCTGATGATGCCACGATATATGGCTTTACAGCTCCTGTTGGCATATATGCAGGCTGGGGGAACATTGGCAAAAATAGCGAGAACCCGCTCAAAGGTGTCGATGGTAAATCCTTTGGGCTCTTTCTTCCTTTAGTAGATGTGGGAGCGGTTACTGCCTTCAGGCTTCAGGATGACGAAACAGAAATGGCCGATGTATCGTGGGGGAATGTCTTTGCGCCCGGAGCCTACCTTACTTTTGGGTTTGGCAAGTGCCCCATATCCCTCAATCTTGGCGGACAGATGGGGCCGGAACTTACAAAAGTGAACAGTGACGGGACACCCGAATTTGTTGAAAAAGAATGGTACTGGCGCGCGGGCATCGTGGTAGACATATCACTATTCGACCTATATACGAAGCAGCGTGCTTATAAGACCGATAAAAAAGAAGATTAACAAAAAAGAGCTGTTTTGAACAGCTCTTTTTTGTTATACCAATCCTGCCCTTTTCAGCAACGCCTCCGGCTTCGGCTCCTGCCCGCGGAAACGTTTGTACAGCAGCATCGGGTGTTCCGTTCCGCCTTTGGATAATATGTTGTCTTTAAATTTAGTTGCGGTTTCCCTGTCAAAAATGCCTTTTTCGCGGAAGAGCTCAAACGCATCGGCATCCAGCACCTCTGCCCACTTATAGCTGTAGTACCCTGAAGAATAACCACCCTGGAAAATATGCGAAAAGGCCGTGCTCATGGCATTTTCCTTTACATCAGGATAAAGTTTTGTCGCGGCGAATTGTTCCGTTTCAAAAGCCTTCAGGTCGGTAATGCCGCTTGGGTCCGCGCTGTGCCATCCCATATCCAGCAGCCCGAAACTCAATTGGCGCATTGTAGCTATTCCTTCCTGGAAGCTGGCACTCTCCTTTATCTTTTCAATGTATTCCATCGGGATCACCTCACCTGTTTGGTAGTGGTGTGCGAACAATGCGAGTGCTTCCGGCTCATAACACCAGTTCTCCATTACCTGGCTCGGCAGCTCCACAAAATCCCAGTATACGCTTGTGCCTGAAAGGCTGGGATATACAGTATCGGCAAGCATACCGTGCAAGGCGTGCCCAAACTCGTGGAACAATGTGGTCACTTCGTTAAATGTAAGCAGCGACGGCTTGGTCTCAGTCGGCTTTGTGAAGTTGCACACGATGGATACGTGTGGCCTTTCGTTAATGCTGTCTTTTACATACTGCGACTTGAACGAGGTCATCCACGCACCATTACGCTTCCCTTTACGAGGGAAGAAGTCGGCGTAGAAAATCGCGACAAGTTTGCCGGCCTCGTCATTCACTTCGTATGTGGTAACATCTTTATGGTATTTGTCAATGTCCTTAACTTCCTCGAACTTCAGCCCGTATAGTTTTCCTGCAATGGTAAAAGCGCCGTTAAGCACATTCTCCAGCTTAAAATAGGGCTTCAGCTTTTCATCATCAAGGTTGAACAGTTTTTGCTTCAGCTTTTCCGAATAGTAGGCACCGTCCCATTTTTCCAATTGGTCAAGGCCATCGATTTCTTTTGCGAAGGCGGTCAGTTCTGCAAACTCCCTTTCGGCTGCTGGTTTGGCCTTCGCCAAAAGGTCATTTAGGAACGATCTTACTTTTTCAGGGCTTTCGGCCATGCGCTCCTCCAGTACAAAATGGCCATGCGACTTGTAGCCCAGCAGATTGGCACGCTCGTGGCGCAGCCTGGCTATTTTTAATACAATTTCTTCGTTGTTGAACTCATTGTCCTGAAAGCCTTTTGCTCCAAAAGCAATGGCAAGTTCCTTACGCAGTTCGCGATCGTCGGCATAGGACATGAACGGAACGTGGCTTGGATGGTCCAATGTAAACACCCATCCCTCCTTTTCGAGGCTCATGGCCAACTCGCGTGCCGCTTCTATGGTTCCTTCAGGAAGTCCCGAAAGGTCTTTCTCATCGGTAATATGTAGTTGGTAGGTATTGGTTTCCGCCAGTACGTTCTCACCGAATTCAAGGCTCAGTTTCGATGCCTCTTTGTCGATCTCCCTCAGCCTTGCTTTTTTATCTTCCGGCAGGTTGGCGCCATTGCGCGAAAAGCCTTTGTATTTTTTTTCGAGGAGGGTTAGCTGCTCCGATGTCAGGATTAGAGTATCCCTTTTATCGTAAACGGCTTTCACCCTTTCAAACAGGTCTTTGTTCAGTCGCACGTCATTACCGAATTCCGAGAGGAGTGGGGATACCTCCATAGCGATCCTCTGTATCTCATCATTCGTTTCCGCCGAATGCAGGTTAAAAAATATAGAGGAAGTACGCTCCAGTACCTCGCCACCAAAAGACATGGCTTCAATGGTGTTCTCAAACGTTGGCTCTTGCGGATTCGCAACAATTTCGTCGATCTCTTTGCGCGCCACTTCAATACCTTCCAAAAAAGCAGGCATGAAATCTTCTGTTCTTATTCCGCTGAATGGCGCAGTATCGTGCTTTGTTGTAAATTTTTGTGTGAGTAGGTTCATGGTATATTTGGCCGTACTATTTACGGATGTCTTTTTTTATTGATAATTTCGTATTTCAGCACCGTTACAAAAACTATTCCTTATTCCTCAATCCCTCCGAAGCCTTATTCACCGCTTCCTTCAGACTCAGCTTGTATGCAATTATTTTTGCAAGTACCAGCTTGTCATGGCTGCCTATTATCTGTGCGGCCAATATCCCCGCATTCTTGGCGCCATTTAGCGCTACCGTAGCTACAGGCACGCCGCCCGGCATTTGCAGTATGGAGAGCACACTATCCCAACCGTCAATAGAGTTACTGCTTTTTACAGGCACTCCTATTACCGGCAGCGGACTCATAGAGGCCACCATGCCCGGCAAATGCGCCGCGCCACCGGCACCGGCAATGATCACCGATATGCCCTTGGTATGTGCATCCTTGCTGAACTCAAACAATTTCTCGGGTGTGCGGTGCGCCGATACAATGTCCACTTCCGTCCCGATTCCGAACTCTTTTAATATATCTATGGCATCCTGCATTACCGGCATGTCCGATATGCTGCCCATTATCACTGCTACTTTCATTTCTTATAGTTGTTGGTTTTCAGATCAGGCGATCACGCGTATCGTATTTTTCACTTCCTCCGCTATCTTCCTTGCCACTTCCACATCTTTATTCACTATCGTCACATGCCCCATTTTACGGAAAGGCCTTGTCTGCTTCTTGCCATAAATATGTGGGGTCACGCCATCAAGTTCCATTATTTTTTCGATGTTCTCATACACCACATTTCCGCTGTAGCCTTCCTCACCCACAAGGTTCACCATGATGCCGGCCGCCTTGCTATCAGTATTGCCCAATGGCAGGTCGAGTATCGCCCTGAGGTGCTGTTCGAATTGCGACGTATAGCTTGCCTCAATAGAATAATGTCCGCTGTTGTGCGGCCTTGGTGCCACCTCGTTCACCAATATCTCATCATCTATCGTTTGGAACATCTCCACCGCCAGCAATCCGACATGGTCAAATTGCTGTGACACTTTCAGCGCCACCGCCCTTGCTTTTTCTGATACCACATGGTCGATCCGGGCAGGGCATATCACATACTCGACCTGGTTGGCCTCGGGGTGAAATTCCATTTCCACGACAGGGTACGTTTTTATATCTCCCGATGGGTTGCGCGCCACGATCACGGCCAATTCATTTTTGAAAGGCACCATGGCCTCGGCAATGCATTGTACGTCCGGCAGGCTTTCCAGCGTTTCCGCGTTGCGTACTACCTTGACGCCCATACCGTCATACCCCCCCTCGGTGCTTTTCCAAACAAAAGGCATGAGGACTTTTTTGTCTTTCACCGCAAGGCGCAATTCGGTAAGCGTTTCAAACCTGCGATGATCGGCAGTGGGGATCTTATGCTGTGCGTAAAAGTCTTTTTGTATCCCTTTGTTTTGGATGAGGTTCAGCGTTTTTGGTGAAGGATATACCTTTACGCCTTCGGCTTCAAGCTTTTCAAGAGCAGTAATATTTACGTGCTCGATCTCAAAAGTAAGTACATCTACCTGTTTCCCGAAGTTGTATACGGTGTCATGATTCATCAGGTCACCTTTAAAGAATTGGTTACACCCAATTTTGCATGGCGCCTCATCGCTCGGGTCGAGCACATAGGTCTGTATGTCAAATTTCCGGGTCTCGGTAAGCAGCATCTTGCCAAGCTGGCCGCCACCCAGTATGCCCAGTTTAAAGTCAGAAGAAAAATAGTTCATTTGTAGTGTGTTGTTTCTACGCCAAAGATACTTATTTATTGGTTTTGTAAAAAGCATGAATTTCAGGTACTAAAGTTAAGGTCAGTTTAGTATGATCGACGAATAGCAGTTGTGAAAATGCCGGTTTACCATAAACTAAAAGTGATTACCCGCATAAAGATATTATGGTAATATTATCCATACTCCCAAACAATTCCGCCAGTTTGATAATCTAAATTTTACCTGTAGTATTTTTACCATAATTTTAGCATTTGCGCTTTCTGCCCTGTTTCAAATTATGCGTATTTTAGAGGTTCACTAATCCGCACCAGGCGGATGCAAAAGACTTACATATGAGATTGACCGTAGAAAGAAAGCCGGCAAAGGTGCTGCCCGATACCAGGCGTGTAATAGCACGCTTTTTTTTTAATGGCGAAGAAAGAGCAGTTGAGCTGATCAAAAAGATACTGGCACTCGATAAAGAACAGGTTGCAGGACTTGTATTGCCGCTGCTGCAGGATTTTTCCAAAAGGCATCGCAGCATTACCCGCAAGCTTTTCCGTCACTGTGAACGTGTAAAGATATATATCAACAAAGCTGGTGGCAACTACGAGAGGCTTGACGACTATACGCGGCTACTTATAGGGTCCTACTTTACGCATGAATATTCCATCGAGTCGGCGGCATTCTTTAATCCGTCTATCGTGCCTGATCCCGACCAGCATAACCTGGAAGAAGGCCAGTTGCGTGTCATCATCAGTTTCCGTGCGGTGGGCGAGGGTCATGTGTCGTCTGTAGTGTTCCGCCGTGCGCTAATTGACCGCAATAATGATATAACTGTGATCCCTGCCGGGAATTACATAGATGAGGCCGAAAAGATCCACAACATCATTTACCAAAAACGCCTGTTCCTGAAAAAAGCGCAGGAAGCCGATATCAATGAAGAATTCCTCGGGATGGTTACCGAAAAGCTCGAGGACCGCTTTGATTATGAAGAATTGAAAAAACTGGTCATTGAGGCGAGGCAAAAAACCGATGACCCTGCCACCCTGAAACAATACAATCTTTTGCTGGCATTGTCTGACAGCTACCGCCGCATTACTTTTTCTAAAGATACCGATATCAGTGACCGTGTTATCTTCCCGATATCCGATTTCGAATCAAAAGGTATCGAGGATGCACGCTTCGTGAAATTTACCGATGATAATGGCAAGACGGTGTATTATGCTACGTATACAGCCTATGATGGCGTACATATCATGCCCAAGCTGCTAAAGACCACCGATTTTTATGAATTCAAAACGAGTCCGCTGCACGGGGCAGGGGCCAAGAATAAAAACCTGGCACTGTTCCCCCGCAAGATAAACGGCAAGTATGCCATGCTTTCGCGTATAGATGGCTGGAACAATTACCTCATGTATTCCGATAATATTAATGAATGGGAGGATCCTATTAAAATACAGGAGCCAGAGTATCATTTCGAATTTGTACAGATAGGCAACTGCGGCTCGCCTATAGAGACTGAATATGGCTGGCTTATTATAACTCACGCAGTAGGGCCAATGCGACGCTATACCATCGGTGCGTCGCTGCTGGACATACATGACCCATCCATCGAGATCGGCAGGCTTCGGGATCCGCTCATAGTACCTAACCCCGACGAGCGCGAAGGGTATGTGCCCAATGTAGTGTATTCCTGCGGCTCGGTGATCCACAACGGCGAACTCATCCTGCCCTACGGCCTCTCCGACCACAGTTCAGGTTTTGCCACCGTAAATATTAAGACATTGCTGGACAGGCTGCGTAGTGGAGGATGATCTTAGTTGACAGTCACAGTTTTTAGCTGATATAGATCTTCATAACCTCATAATGCTTTTCCGGCACGAGTGCAGCTGCCCCTTTCCATTGGAGAGGGGTTGGGGGTAAGGTTAAAAAAGATCTGGGGTCAGGCCAAAAAAACTAACTTTGCACAAAACTTTCTCCCTTGAAAAATGGCTTTTGGGCAAAGAACCCATCCCTCTCCATAAAAGAATTCCGGTACTTCCTCAGCATACGGTTCGGGCTCATCTTTAGCCTGAATATGCAGTCTACCATTGTTTTTTACTGGATATACAACATTACGAACGATAAGCTCGCACTCGGCCTTGTAGGCCTGGCCGAAGTGATACCCGCCATCTGCTGCTCGTTCTTTGCAGGGCATCTTGTCGACCTCAGCGAAAAGCGCAAAATGGTGCTCTTTTGCATTGCATCCTATATTGTCATTGGGTGTAGCCTCTTCACGCTCACTACACCTTTTGCTTTTGACAGACTTGGAGTAGAGTCTACACAATACCTCATCTACGCGTTCGTTTTTCTTGGCGGGATAACCCGTGCGTTCATGGGGCCGTCGGTATTCTCGCTGTTCGGGTTGGTCATGCCACGTGAGCATTTTCCCAATGCTACAAGCTGGAGCAGCATGGCCTGGCAAACGGGTGCTATGTTAGGCCCATTGGCTGCGGGAGTTGCCATCGCTGTCAACAGCATTACCATGGGAATGTTTGCTGTTGTCTTATTGCAGGTGCTGTTGCTCTTTCCAATACTTACCATAAAGCGTAAGCCTATCCTCAAAAAAGAGAAGGAACCAATACTGCAAAGCCTTACTCAGGGTATCCGCTTTGTAATGAAAACCCCGGCATTGCTTGGCGCGCAGCTGCTCGATATGTTTTCGGTGCTGTTTGGCGGGGCAGTGGCGCTGCTGCCGGTTTATCAAAAGGAAATATTGCATGTAGATGAAGTGGGCTTTGGTTTGTTGCGTTCGGCACCTGGTGTTGGGGCACTGGTTACGCTTGTCCTGCTGGCCTTCCTGCCGCTCAAAACCTATCCGGGAAGAAAGCTTTTCATTGCCGTAACCGGTTTTGCGCTTTGCATCATTGGGTTCGGCCTCTCGACCAACTTCCTGCTTTCATTCTTCCTGCTGCTCTTTTCGGGGATGTTCGATGCCGTGAGCGTGGTCGTCCGCAGTACCATATTACAACTCGTTACACCCGACCATATGCGGGGGCGCGTGGCCTCGGTCAATACCATATTTGTCAGTTCCAGTAACGAGTTGGGTGACTTCGAGAGCGGGGTCATGGCGCACTGGCTCGGTACAGTACGTGCTGTGGTCGTTGGCGGCTGCCTCACATTGGGAGTAGTAGCGGTAACCTTCTTCGGTGCGCCTAAACTGCGGAATTTTAACTATGATGATGAGGGTAAAAAGGAATAATTGAGTTTTTTGGGCGTGCCGCTCCACTGCGTTATGCGTCGGGCTATCGGCTTTATCCCTCCGCAAGCTACGGGGATACCGCCTCCATCCCTCACGCGAACTTCACTCGGGGGCAATGCTTATTCAGTTCTCGGGTTATCCACATCCACAAACTCACCTTCTGATCTGGAAATTACTATTGTAGCCACGCCATTGCCTATAAAGTTGGTAATGGCACGTGCCTCGCTCATAAATTTGTCTACACCCAGTAGGAACGCCAGTCCTTCTACAGGGATTTTATTAATTGCAGTAAGCGTTGATGCCAGCACAATGAATCCGCTTCCGGTAACACCGGCCGCACCTTTGGAGGTTATCATCAGCAGGCCAATGATGGTAGCTATTTCGCCAAGGGTCAGGTGTACATCATATAGCTGCGCCAAAAATATTACCGCCATCGACAGGTATATCGATGTGCCGTCGAGATTGAACGAATAGCCAGTTGGCACCACCAACCCTACAACAGGTTTGCTGCACCCCATTTTTTCGAGCTTTTCCATCAGGTTGGGCAGTGCGCTTTCTGATGATGAGGTGCCTAGCACAATGAGTAGTTCGGCCTTGATATATTTAATGAATTCAAGTATACTTTGCTTGTAATACCGCATGATGCCGCCCAGGATCACAAAAATGAACAGCCCCATGGTAATGTATACCGTCAGCATAAGTTTACCCAGGGGTATCAGCGTGTGCAGCCCAAACTTGCCCACCGTAAAAGCCATGCCGCCAAAAGCCCCCACAGGTGCGAGGTACATAACCCATTTCAGCGCCATGAAAACGTACTTGGAACAGGTGTATAAAATACTTATGGCCTGCTCCCTCTTACGGTAATAATTGAGCGCAATACCCGCTACTATGGCTATTACGAGCACCTGTAGTGTTATATTATCAAGAAAGAACTGCAGCCAGCTAAAATCTTCCGGACCTTTAGTGTATTTGGAGGCATCCTGCATGTTCAATCCGGCCTTGTCTATTTTGCCGGGCTCTATAAAGTAGGCTACGGTAACGCCGATCGCCAATGCAAAAGTGGTAACGATCTCAAAGTATATAAGCGACTTCAGGCCGATGCGCCCCACTTTTTTTATGTCACCCATACCCGCAATGCCCAACACGATCGTCAGGAAAATAATAGGCGCGATGAATATTTTAATGATCTCGACAAACGATTTGCCAACGACCTCCATCTTTACGGCGGTTGCCGGTGCGTAATGCCCCAGCAGGATGCCTGCAACAATTGCTATGAGTACCCAAAATGTAAGGTTGGTTACTATGCTGAATACCAGGCTTTGCCTGGGTTGGTAAATTTCGGGATATCCTTTCATTAACCGAAGATAGGATATTTAGCGTTAAGACATAATTTCCCCTCAGTAAAAAACCAAAGGCATTTCAACATCTGAAAATAGTCCGCTAATTAAATTGTTTCCTGTATTCTAAAGGTGACACATTCGTTTTGCTTTTAAACAGCTTGTTGAACGACTGCGGGTATTCAAATCCCAATTGATAGGCGATCTCGCTAACCGATAGCGGGGTAGTGGTAAGTATCTCCTTGGCCTTGTCAATAAGCTTGTTATGGATGTGCTGCTGCGCGCTTTGCCCGGTGTAGGTTCGCAGCATGTCGCTAAGGTAGCCCGGCGATACGTTGAGCTTTTCGGCAATGTCGCGAACGGTAGGCAGCTTGTTCCCTGTGTTTTCAAAATGGCTGTCAAATACCTGTTCCAGTTTTATAAGCAGGTCGTTGTGGGCAGCCTTACGGGTCATGAATTGCCGTGCATAGAACCTGTTCGAATAGTTCAGCAGCAATTCAATATATGAAAGGATGAGGTCCTGGCTAAAGCTGTCGATGGCAGAATGGTATTCCTGGGCGATGTTGGTCATAATGCCTTCAATCGTTGTTTCTTCCTTCTGTGAAAGATACAACGCCTCGTTTACAGCATACGAAAAGAAAGCCTCATTTTTCATGGTCTTAGCCAATGTAGAATTTTGTATGAACTCAGGATGGATCAACAGCATTTGGCCACCGCGTGGATTTTCGCCTGGACCACTTTGGTAACACAATTGCCCAGGCGCGATGAAAGACATCATCCCCTCGTCAAAATCGTAGTAGCCCTGCCCGTACCTGATCTTGCCTAAAAACTCTTTTTTAATGGCGATGATGTACATATTAATGACCATTCCCCGGCCCCAGTCGGTCGTTTCCGGCTCCAGGTCCTTAAAGCTGATCATGCTGATGAGCGGGTGTTCCGGCCCCGGCAGGTTGAGGTAGCGGTGCATTTCCGAAACGGAATTGATGTGTATAGGCGGCTGGGTCGTCTTCATGTTTGGAAAAAATAGTACTGTAAAGATAGCTTATCTTTTTATTACAGTGCCTGTCCTCATCAAAGACGAGCGTACCGAATAGGTAGCTCTTTCCGGAATTTTTGAATGAGTTAGTGAAGCCCTTGTTTTCGGATAGTGCAGAGGGCAGGCCTATAATGTGGACATGTCGATCACAAACCTGTACCGCACATCGCCTTTCAGCATACGCTCAAAAGCGGCATTAATATCTTTTATGTCGATAAGCTCAATATCGGAAACAATGTTATGCTCCGCGCAAAGATCCAGCATTTCCTGTGTTTCGGGCATTCCGCCTGCGCCCGATCCGGCTACGGTCTTGTTGCCTGATGCCAGTGTAAAGGCAGAAACGTCCAGTGGCTTTGCAGGCATTCCCACATTTATATAAGTGCCATTGGTCCTCAGCATTGCCAGATACGGCGCAATATCGTGGTCGGCGGCAACGGTGTCAAGTATAAAATCGAAGCTGCCGGTCACAGTAGAAGCTTCTTCAGGATCGCGGGTCACGACGAAATTGTGCGCGCCCAATGCCTTTGCATCCTCACGCTTGGATTCGGAAGTGCTTAGTACCGTTACTTCTGCACCGAACGCCAACCCGAACTTCACACCTAAATGCCCTAATCCGCCCAATCCCACAATGGCAAGCTTGTGCCCTTTACCCACTTTCCATTTCCGTAATGGCGAATAAGTTGTAATGCCCGCACACAGCAGCGGTGCCACTGCTGCCAGGTCCAGCTTTTCAGAAATAAGGTGTACATAGAGCTCATGGACTACGATGGTGTTGCTGTATCCGCCATAGGCAGGTTGCCCTTCGCGATCAAGATTATTGTAGGTTAGTACCCCACCATCCTGGCAAAACTGTTCCTGCCCATTATCACAATTCTCGCAATGGCGGCACGAGTCTACCATAACGCCCACGCCCGCAGCATCACCGATACTAAACTTATTTACATGGGTTCCCACCGCAATAACGCGTCCGGTGATCTCGTGGCCCGGTACCATGGGGAATAGGCCGGGGAACCATTCATCTTTGATAAGGTGGTAGTCGGTATGGCAAACCCCACAATATAATATTTCTATCTGCACATCGTGCGCGCCCACATTGCGGCGTTCAAATGTCCATGGTGCGAGGTTGCTTTCGGCATTTTGCGCGGCATATCCTTTAGCTGGTATCATAAATTATTCTGATTTTTGTTTGATGTAACAAAGATAGGTGACCGCCTTGTTCTCATTTGTATCCAAAATGCCCGAAGGCGTATCCAGATCACTTATCATGCTTTTAAGGATTATTTATATTAGCGGGGTGTTAATCTGTTGTGTGTTTGAATATTTACGTAGTAACTTTGTTATAAAATTGCACTGCTATGCATAATTACACAATGACCTTTATATATGACGGCGATTTCGACCTGCCGGACGCCCCTGAAATACGGGACAGCGAACTTCCGCGCATGGTTTTAGAGAAAATGGAGCTTGGTCATTTCCAGTTGGTTGATTTTAACCTCTCTGAGAATTACGATCGTAACATTATCGATACCTACATAAAAGACCCGTCCCTCCACCGCTCGGTGCTTGAGATACGACTTGACATGAGCCGCACCGACATGAAGTCGCGTGACGGTATATATTCCCGATGCCTGCAGGCCATGCGCGACAGGGACTTGACCCTGAGCCGTGCCCAGGAGAACGACGACCCGGAACAGGGATTGCTGCAAAGCCTTATCGTTTTTGAGAAGAAGGACAGCTATAGCGCAACGGCCTGATGCCAATCTTTTTTTTATAACCTACGGTAAAAATGCATCGCTGCATTAACATTCACGTCTTTTGAATTTGCCTTTATATTCCCTAACTTGCAGGACATATAACCATTGGCATGATCAGCACAAAGAACATTCGCTTTTCCTATGGGAAAGGTACCGACTTCAGTTTTCCCGATATCGCTACCTCTCGGGGCGAAAGCCTCCTGATAACGGGCGGCTCGGGCAAGGGTAAAACCACACTCCTTCATCTCCTTGGCGGTTTGCAAAGGCCGCAGCAAGGCGAGATAATCATAGAAGACACCAATATTGCTTCACTTTCAGAAAAGAAGCTCGACCACTTCCGCGGAAAGAACATCGGCTTGGTGCTGCAACAGAATTATTTTGTGGCATCGCTAAACGTGCTTGAAAATGTGGTGCTGGCTTCATGGCTGGCGACCGGCAAACAGGCCACCGAAAAGGCTAAAGAACTTTTGGTACGATTAGGACTGTCTGAGCATCTGCACAAACTGCCGTCACAGCTCAGTATCGGGCAGCAGCAAAGGGTGTCTGTCGCACGTGCGCTCATCAATGAGCCTAAGCTGCTTTTGGCCGACGAGCCTACCTCCAGCCTGGATGATGAAAATGCCTTCAAGGTAGCCGATATGCTCGATTCGCTTGCTAAGCAATACGGCACAGCACTGGTCATAGTAACACATGACCAACGACTCAAAGACCGTTTCCGTAACCAAATAGCCCTGTCATGATCACTAAAATAGCCTGGAAAAACATTTGGTTCAAGCCGCTCAACACTGCATTAAGCATAATATTGCTTACAGCCAGCGTTGCCATAATTACGCTTTTGATACTGCTCGAGGAACAGTTCGAAAAGAAATTCAATGACAATATCGATGGTATCGACCTTGTACTGGGAGCACAGGGCAGCCCGTTGCAGCTCATACTCTCGTCAGTATACCAGGTCGATGCGCCAACTGGCAACATCGATTACACCGAAGCCAAAAAATGGATGAAGCACCGCTTTGTGGAAACAGCTATCCCACTGGCATTCGGGGATAATTACAAAGGCTACCGCATTGTTGGTACGACACCCGATTACCTGAAAAAGTACGGTGCCGAAGTGAAGAACGGAAAAGTGTTCGCGAAAAATTTTGAGGTAGTAGTCGGGAGTGAGATAGCGCAAAAGCTTGGTATAAAGGTTGGGGACAAATTCTTCGGGTCCCACGGCGACGCTGAAGAGGGCGAGGTCCATGACCACCAGTCGTACATAGTTGCAGGCATCGCTTCGCCAACAGGCAAAGTGGTCGATAATCTTATTCTTTGCAACATACAGAGCGTATGGGCCATGCACGACCACGGCCATGAAGAAGGTGAGGAGGCTCACGATCACGACCATGATGCAGCAGGCGAAACCCACGACCATGATGAACACGGCCATGCTGCCGAAGAAGGCACAGAACACCAGCATGAGGATGGTCATGACCATGATCACGCCACCGAGGTACATGATCATGGTCATGGCCATGCACATGAAGATGTGAAGATAACCGAAGAAGGTAAGGAGATTACCGCGGTATTGATAAAATTCCGTAGTAAGATGGGTATCGTTACCTGGCCCAGGCTCATCGCGCAAAATACCAAAATGCAGGCGGCATCACCGGCTATCGAGATCAACAGGCTGTTCACGCTATTTGGTATCGGTTTGGACGCGCTGCAGTATTTGGCTTACGGCATTATGCTCATCAGCGGTATCAGTATATTCATTGCGCTTTTTAATACACTGAAAGAAAGGAAATACGAATTTGCCCTGCTTCGCGTTAATGGTGCCAGCCGTCTGCAATTGCTGTCGCTGGTGCTGGTAGAAAGCCTTCTTTTATGTGTTACAGGGTTCATCTTTGGAACGATTGTTGGAAGGGTTGCATTAAGCCTTATATCCGGCTCGTCTGAAACTGAATTCAAAATGTCCTTCGATCCCCTTGAGTTTGTGTGGGAAAAGGAGGGATATTTGTTCCTGCTCACTATCTTTGTAGGCATTTTGGCGGCGGTCATACCGGCTGTAAAAGCATACGGATTAAATATTTCAAAAACACTTGCAAATGCGTAAGACATTTTTCATCTCTGCGTTGCTACTTTCCGGATTTTTCCTGGCATCGGTAGGCTCGCCTTCTAAAATAACTTCGGAAAGGTCCGTTACTACAACTGTTGTTTCCGATACACTGACCTGGAAGTTGCTGGGCCAGATAAAATATATCAAAAAGCCAAGCGCGGATTATCCTGAAGGTGTAATGTTCCCTGTGGTGAACACAACACTTAAGACTAAGAATAAGAAGCAGATAACAATGAGTGGATTCATTATCCCTATTGATAATAAAAACTATGCACTCAGCAAGAACGTGTTCGCGTCGTGCTTCTTCTGCGGGCAGGCAGGGCCGGAAACCATAATGGGCATCAAGTTCAAGAACCCTAACATGAAGCTGAAGACCGACCAGTATGTAACGCTTACCGGTACTTTTCGCTACAATGATTCGGATGTAGATGACTGGATCTACCACGTAGAAAATGCTGTTATTACTAAAGGCAATTAATGAGGATAACCAATAAAAAAGCTGTCTTTTTCGATCTGGACCATACTTTGTGGGACTTCGAGAAAAACTCGGCCATAACATTCCGTACCATTTTTGAAAAGCATGGCATGGACATGGACCATGAACGGTTCATAGAGTTGTATGTGCCGATCAACGAAAACTACTGGAAGCTTTTCCGAGACGGGATGATCTCGCAGGAGGAACTGCGCTACGGAAGGCTTAGAGAGGCTTTCCGGCAGATAGGGTATGAGGTGGCTGATGACTTGCTTCACATACTTGCCGCCGAATACATTAAGCACCTGCCTGAGAGCAATCACCTTTTCGAAGGTGCCATTGAGATACTCGACTACCTGAAGCCGAAATATAGTCTGCATATCATTACCAATGGCTTTCATGAAGTTCAGGCCGGGAAGATGAAAAATTCCAACCTGGACAGGTATTTCGAGACCGTTACCAACAGCGACATGGCGGGTTGCAAAAAGCCACATGCCGGCATATTCGAGTTTGCACTGAAGGCCGCCAATGCCGAGAAAAGCCACAGTATCATGATCGGCGATTGCATAGAGGCCGATGTGCAGGGCGCGCTGGATTGCGGCATTGATGCCATATATTTTAACGAATTCAGGAAGGAAGCCCATCCTTCTGTAACCCAGGTACACCACCTGCTGGAACTCAAGAACCTGCTTTAATTATGAAAAAGACACTTTTAGCTTTTACCCTGATGTTTGCCGTAGGCGCTTTTGCTCAGGAAAAGACGATAAACGATCACAAGTATCTTATCGTGCCCCGTAAATTTGAATTCTTAAGGGAGCCTAACAAATACAATATGAACGAACTTACCAAAATGGTTTTCGAAAAATATGGGTTTACCGTATTTTATGACGATCAAAAGCTGCCGGATGAACTCGCCCTTGACCGTTGCAAGGCATTATACGGCGATTTGTTGAATGATTCAGGAATGCTGGCGACAAATGTTTATATCCAGATCAAAGATTGTAACGGCAAGGTGTTATATAAGTCTGAAAGGGGAAATAGTAAAACCAAAGACTATAAAAAGGCATATACCGAAGCATTGAGGGAAGCTTCACATTCATTAGTGTCCTTGAATTACCAATATTCGGGCGGCAATGATATAGTTTTAAAGGCCAATGAACTAAAAAGTACGCCAAAACAGGAGCAGGTAACTACACCGGTCGTTTCGGTCCAGGCCCCAGAGACGCTTTCAGTCATAAACGGGAACCAACTTTTCGCACAGCCTATAACAAATGGTTACCAACTGGTGGATATGACCCCTAAAGTGGTGCTGAAAATGTATAAGACTTCGCAGCCGGACAACTATACCGCTCAGGGTGATGGTAAAAATGGCGTTGTATTCAAAAAAGGTAATGAATGGTTTTTTGAATATTACAAAGATGACAAACTGGTGTCGGAAAAACTCAATATCAAATTTTAAAGTCTAAAGTCATCAAGTCTAAAGTTGTAAAGTAGTAGCCTTTCGGCTTGCGACTTTATGACATTACAAACTTTCCGGCTTCTAATATCCATATTTCCCTCTCCACCTCCTGCGGAGGAATTCTCGGTCGGCGTTTTCGCGGCTGCTGTTTCCGGGTTCATAAAAAGCAGTATTTTTTATTTCATCGGGCAGGAATTCCTGTTCGGCAAAATTGTTATCGTAGTCGTGGGCATATTTATAATCGTCCCCATAGCCCAGTTCCTTCATTAACTTTGTTGGCGCATTGCGCAGGTGCAGCGGTACAGGTAGGTCGCCGGTTCGCTTTACAATGCTTTGTGCTTTTCCAATTGCCATGTATGTGGCATTGCTCTTAGGCGATGTAGCCAGGTACACCGCGCACTGGCTAAGGATGATGCGCGATTCCGGATAGCCGATGGCCGATACCGCCTGGAAAGCATTGTTGGCCAGTATGAGCGCTGTCGGGTTGGCAATACCAATGTCCTCCGAAGCCAGGATGAGCATCCTTCGGGCAATGAACTTCAGGTCCTCGCCGCCTTCGATCATACGGGCAAGCCAGTATACGGCCCCGTTCGGGTCGCTGCCACGCATCGATTTTATGAAAGCAGATATGATATCGTAATGCTGCTCGCCTGTTTTGTCATACAGCACGGTATTTTTCTGCGCCAGCTGCATAACCCTGTCGTTGGTGATCTCTATTTCATCACCCTCGCTTGCATTAATGACCAGTTCAAATATATTCAGCAATTTTCTTCCGTCACCACCTGATAGCTTGATCAATGCCTCGGTTTCTTTCAGGTTTATGTTTTTCTGCTTCAGGTAGGCGTCAGTCTCCATGGCGCGGTGCAGGAGCGCTTCGAGGTCTTCTTTGGTAAAGGCGTTTAGCACATATACCTGACATCTTGACAATAATGCAGGGATAACTTCAAAGCTTGGGTTCTCGGTCGTAGCACCAATTAATGTTACCCAGCCTTTTTCTACCGCTGCCAGTAGCGAATCCTGCTGCGACTTACTGAAACGATGTATCTCATCTATGAACAAAATAGGATTTTTAGCAGTGAACAAACCTCCACTCTGCTTGGCCTTATCGATCACTTCGCGCACATCCTTTACGCCCGCATTTATCGCGCTCAGCACGTAAAAAGGGCGATTGCTTTCCTGCGCCATGATCTGTGCCAGTGTGGTTTTTCCGGTACCCGGCGGCCCCCATAATATGAGCGATGGTATAATACCCCGCGCTATTTGGTGTGTGAGTGAGCCGTTAGGCCCCACAAGGTGCTGCTGGCTGATGTATTCTGATAAATGCTGTGGGCGTATGCGCTCGGCTAAAGGTGCTTCCATGCTGTAAAATTACGGATTATTAGTTTATTTTCTAATAGCGTAAAAAATATAGGCGGTTAAAATTCCTATGACATTTTAACAGGAAAATAGTTTTGGTTATGTTTTTGACTTGCCTTACGCATGAAAGACGACAGGGACGATCATTTAGTATTCTCGCCTTCGGTAGTAGCATGGCCGCTATACTTTGTGCTTACAATGTGGCTGGTGTATTGGGTTGAGGTACGTTTTAGTATCTATTTAAACGACTATGGTATACTGCCGCGCACATTCGTTGGCCTTCGTGGCATTGTGCTCAGCCCGTTCCTGCACGGCAGCTTGGAGCATATCTACAATAACTCAGTAGCGCTGCTGGTGCTCATTGCGGCAGTCCGCTATTTTTACAGGCGGCAGGCACTGCAGGTCATCGGTTACGGCATATTGCTCTCCGGTTCCTTTACCTGGCTTATTGGTCGTGAATCGTATCACATTGGGGCGAGCGGGCTCATCTATGTATTGGTAAGCTTTATTTTCTTTAAAGGGATACAGACAGGGTATTACAGGCTGGTTGCGCTATCGCTAATGGTGGTAGTACTGTACGGTGGGATGGTGTGGTACATTTTCCCGGACATTGAGCAGGGCATTTCATGGGAGGGGCATTTGGGAGGTTTTTTATCAGGGCTGCTCTTCGCACGCATCTATAAAACGCCGGAGTTCAAAGCACCAATACTTTATGACTGGCAGCAGCCTGACTTTGATCCCAGGCACGACAAATTCATGAAGCGCTTTGATGAGAACGGCAACTTCGTTAACCCGCCGAGACCGGAAGATATTGAGGTTGTGGATCCTGAGATAGTGAGTCCTTCTCCGCAGATATTGCCTTTTGTATACCGTTATATTATTACCCCCGACAAAAAGGGAGACGATCCTCAAAATGATCTTTGAGTAATAAAAGCGTTACGGCGAGCGCACCCTTGCACATCAAAATACCGCGCCGTATTTTGATAACCACCGTATCGGTTTTTTGCGGCCTGCCCGTTCAGCTATCATCTAATGTGCACGGTATTGCTAACCGCGGGCACATTGCTTTGCGTGAAAAATTATAGAGAGATGAGCCCACTGCTAAAAATATTACAAATTAGCCCCTTATAATTTAACAGCTACGTGCGAATTAGTATATTTGCAAATTATCCCAAATCATCAAATTAAGAGTGATACAGCTTCACGATAAACATTTTGTGCCTTTTATTACCGCCGAAGACATCGACGCCGTAGTAAAACGCATGGCGACACAGATCGCATTCGACCTGAAAGACGAAACCCCTGTTCTAATTGGCGTACTCAATGGCGCCTTCATGGTAATGTCCGATCTTGTAAAATACTACACCGGTCCCTGCGAAGTAAGCTTCGTAAAGATGGCATCCTATGAAGGTACACAAAGCACAGGCGACATAAAGCAGCTCATTGGGCTGGGGCAATCCCTTGAAGGTAGGAGCGTTGTTATCATCGAGGACATCGTAGACACCGGCAATACCATTGTGGAACTAAAAAAAATGTTCGAAGAGCAAAACGTAAAGCAACTCAAGATCGCTACGCTGTTCTTTAAGCCCGAAGCCTATACCAAGGACATCGCGCTCGATTACATTGGCTTCGAGATACCCAACAAGTTCATAGTGGGCTACGGTCTCGACTATGACGGACTGGGCCGCAACTTACCCGAGATCTATCAACTACAATCATAACACAACTTAATAACAAAAATGATCAATATCGTACTTTTCGGCAAGCCGGGAGCAGGCAAGGGGACACAGGCAGAGTTTTTAAAAGAGAAATACAGCCTGAAGCACATTTCAACGGGTGACCTGTTCCGCTTCCACAAAAGCAATAATACCGAATTGGGACAGCTGGCACAGTCGTATGCCGACAAAGGGATGCTGGTGCCGGATGATGTTACCATAAAAATGCTCCAGGATGAAGTGGAGCGTGATCCGGATACCAAGGGTTTTCTTTTTGACGGATTCCCGAGGACAAAGGCACAGGCCGAAGCGCTTGATGTTTTTTTATGGTCAAAAGGTTGGAAAGTAGACGCGACCGTAGCCCTTGAAGCAGATGATGAGGTGCTTATAAAGCGCCTTTTAGAAAGGGGTAAGACCAGCGGAAGGCCCGACGACCAGGACGAAGATAAGATCCGTGTACGCTACCAGGAATATAACGAAAAAACGGCTCCGCTAATGGACTACTATGCCAAACAGGGTAAATTCCATTCGGTTGACGGCATTGGTGATATTGCCCAGATCACACACCGTTTGAGTTCGGTGATCGATACGCTTAACTAAAAATTCCACCATTGGAAATAGCCATAATATTATTACTTATTGTTCTTAACGGGGTATTCTCGATGTCGGAGATAGCCCTTATATCGGCTCGCAAGAACCGCCTGGAAATGGCTGCCAAGAAGGGCAATGCCAGTGCGCAGGCGGCACTTGACCTGGCCAATTCGCCTAATAAATTCCTTTCAACGGTACAGATAGGCATCACGCTTATTGGCATCCTTACAGGTATTTATTCAGGCGACAAGGTAACCGATGATGTGCGGGTTTTCATAGAGCAATTCGAAGTTCTGCAACCGTACAGCAAAAATATTTCGGTGGGTATAGTTGTCGTGATATTAACGTTCTTCTCACTGGTGTTGGGTGAGCTGCTCCCGAAAAGGATAGGGCTCAACTATCCGGAGACCATTGCTAAAACGATGGCCCTGCCGATGAAGTACATTTCGATCATTACGGCGCCATTCATCTGGTTATTGACCACTACGACCGACTTCCTACTTAAGATATTCAGCATTCGCCCGACGGCGGACGGAAAAGTGACCGAGGAGGAGATCAAGGCCATTATTAAGGAAGGTACCGAAGGCGGCGAGGTACAGGAGATAGAGCACGACATCATGGAACGCGTTTTCCATATTGGTGACCGAAAAGTCAACTCGCTGATGACTCACCGCAAGTCGGTGGTGTACCTGTCAACCGAATCGGATAAGGCAGGCGTGCGGGAGATCATGCTGGACGAACTACACTCTATGTATCCCGTTTGCGATGGCAACAGCCTTGACGATGTGATAGGTATCGTACAGCTTAAGGACATTTTTGCGAATTACGATAACCCTGAATTTAGGCTGAAAGATATCGTAAGGGAGCCAACCTACCTGATAGAGCATACGTCTGCTTATAAGGCGCTGGAGCTGTTCAAGAACTCAAAAGTACATTATGCGCTGGTTACAGATGAGTATGGCGTGTTTCAGGGAGTTATAACGTTGAATGACATACTGGAAGCGCTTGTGGGCGATGCTGCCGACTTTTATGAGGATGAATTTAGCCTTGTTGCCAACGACGATAATACATGGACGGTAGACGGATCGTACCCCCTGCATGACTTCCTGACCTATTTTGACCTCGACGACCTTATCAGCGATTACGAAGTGACCACGGTAAGCGGCCTGATCATGACAGAACTGTCGTACATACCTAAGGAAGGCGAAAAGCTGGCCTGGCACTTATATGAGCTTGAAGTGCTGTCGATGGACGGTGTGAAGATCGATAAGGTGAGGGTCCGCTCTCTTAAAGAATAAAGTTCGGTGTTCCGGGACAAGGGTCCAGGATTAGCTCGTCTGGGGCACGATAAATAATAATGGTTTAAAGAGGGTTGAAAGTGCTGATCGGCAACTTTTGACTTTAAACTTTAAACTTTAAACCAACAAAAAATGACAGAAGGGAATTTTGTAGATTATGTAAAGATATATGTATCCTCCGGAAAAGGGGGTAAGGGATCTACGCACCTGCACAGGGAAAAGTTTATTGAAAAAGGCGGCCCTGACGGAGGGGACGGCGGACGTGGCGGACACGTGTACTTAGTAGGCAACAAAAGCCTGTGGACACTATTCCACCTTAAGTTCGCGCGGCACATCAAGGCGACCCACGGCGGCGATGGCGGAAGCGCACGCAGCACCGGTGCCGATGGCGATGATAAATACATTGAAGTACCGCTGGGAACGGTAGTAAAAGACCAAGAGACCGGCGAAGTACTGTTTGAAATAACTGAGGACGGCGAAAAGCAGATATTGGTAAAAGGCGGCAAGGGCGGGCTGGGCAACTGGCATTTCCGCAGCGCGACCAACCAGACGCCAAGGTACTCACAGCCGGGTATGCCGTCAGAGGAAAAAGATGTACTGCTAGAGTTAAAGGTATTGGCCGATGTGGGCCTTGTAGGCTTCCCGAACGCGGGTAAGTCAACTTTGCTTTCGGTACTCACATCTGCGAAACCCAAGATCGCCGATTACCCGTTCACCACACTCAAGCCAAACCTTGGCATCGTGGCATACAGGGATTACCAGTCGTTCGTGATGGCAGATATCCCCGGGATAATAGAGGGTGCAGCGGAAGGCAAGGGCCTTGGGCACTACTTCCTTCGCCATATAGAAAGGAACTCCACACTATTATTCCTGATTCCTGCCGATGCCGATGATATTAAAGAACAATACGAGATATTACTTGATGAGCTGCGCCGCTATAACCCGGAGATGCTCGACAAGGACAGGCTTGTTGTAATATCCAAATGCGATATGCTCGATGATGAGCTAAAGGCCGAAATGAAAGCGGTCCTGGATAAAGAATTTAAAGGAATGCCGTATATGTTCATATCTTCCGTAGCACAGCAAGGGCTTACAGAACTGAAGGACAAGTTGTGGCAGATGCTCAACAATTAAACAATAAAGCGCCGTAAGGCGCTTTATTTGTGGTTATTATGGCGGGATTTGTCATTCTGGACGCAGCCTGCGGGTGAAGTATATTTATTAAAGATTAAGAGTTCCTACCTTCGTCAGAAATGAAACAGTTACAGTGTAAGGATTCATAATTATCAGTTGTATCGTTATCTGTTACAACTGCAAAACCCTTCTCACCACTTTCCCAAATCGCCCCTCAAAAGTCACGAAAAGCGTACCGCTCCAGTGATCGGCGATGCTTAGGGTAATGGTTCCGTTTCCATCAGCTATCGTATTGCTGTACAGTTGCTGGCCAAGAACATTCGTGATCTTTACGGTCATCGGCCCATCGATCTGGTTCAGGTCGAAGCTCACTGTGCCCTGTGCCGGGTTGGGGTAAGCCCCGGAGATCCCTTTAACCGCCCATTCTTCTATAGACAGCACTTCTACATTTATCGTCCAGAAACCTGTCGGCGCCACCAGTGGACGTGTGAGTCTTTTGCCGGAATTGGCCTGCGCCCAGATGTAATATTCCACATCGGTGCCGTCATTGCCGGTAGGTATATTGGCCGACCAGTTATCGGCTCCTGCCGAAGACATTATGGCATCGTTCCATTCGGTCGTTCCCTCATTCCTCCAAAATACTTTGGCACCTGCGATGCCCGACTCGTGCTTTATCATCGCATGAATGGCAACCGATGTATTGGTAGCAGCTTCTTTTACCGCCTGATGCACGATGAGTAGCGGCTCATTTACACCTATGGTATGGGTGATGCAGTGTATCGCACCCGATGAGGCAATGAGCGTTTCCTCGGCATTATCCACATCAATGCCCACAACGGTATAGCCGGGCATGAGCGCCTGGTATTTGGCTATTGCGGCAGCATCGGTTTGCGGACGGTACAGCGGTATGAGCACTGTTTTGTTGACGATCGTCGCATTGCTGTAGGTGCGGTAATAGCCATTGGTATCGGGGTATGCGCCCGAAGTGCTAGGCGGTGCATCGATCCATTCTACTTTGTATGGCGTACCGAAGTGCGATACTTGGTTAGCTAGTACGTACTCAATGTTCTCTTCTATCTGTGGGCCATCGGCCACACCGGGAGGGTAGCGGCTCACAAGCAGGGTTTCCTCATCTAGCAGCTTCATGTGCATGTCGATGTGGTGTATACCATCGTAAGGCAGCACAGGCATTTTTATGTAATTGGTAATTCCCATATAGTTTGCCATGATTCCATCTATCTGCCCCTCATCCTTTACCGAAACACCATACGGGTTGCCCTCATTGTTCTCTTCAAGTATCAGCTCGGAGGCAAAGGCATTACCCAGTCCGTCGCTCATCCAGTTGCCACCCGTGTTCACAAGGTCGTTCATGCCGGAGTCAGTCACATATATCGGTATTCCGGTCAGTGCGGCATGTGCTGACGGCATCACGTTGTCGTTAGGGCGCGGCCGGTTGTAGATCCAATCGACCAGAGCGCGTTCGCCCACATCATTGGAGTATACCGTGTTGCCACTATAATCACGCGTCCAGATGCTGTCCCATGATGCATTCATGAAGATCACGTTCGTCAGGTCGACACCATTCGTTGTCAGGTAGGCGGACACAGAGGCTTCATCTTCGGTCGTGATAATGACCTTGCATTCGGATACCGCAGCCTGCACGATCTGGCGCAGTATATTGGGGTACCAGGGATCCCAAGTGACCACGAGGTATTCTACTTCTTCCCATTCGGCCGCGGTGCGCACTGCAGATGGTGGGGGAGGGCTCATCATGGCATTGCGGAATGCAAAGCCCGAGACCACGTTGTGCTCGGCTGGCGCGAAGCCTTTAGGCAGTGACAGTTCCTGTGCGGAAGCACTCAAGGATAGTGATAGGAATGCCGTATATAGTGCAGTTATGTATAGTTTTCTCATAGAGTGGTGTTTATAGCGAATATAGTATTTTTTGCCGACCGAAATTAATTATGCGGGCAGATCCTTAATAAACTATGTGTTAATCGTACTCAATGTTAAATTACACCTAATTCATAAGGCTTTGGAAGTGTTAATAAGTAAATTCGTAAAGCATCGAATAACATAATTACTACTATGAGAACATCCTTTATCACACTGTCCCTTGTGGCCGCATTAAGCTTGGCATCCTGCAAAAAAGACCGCATTACGAAAGAAGAAAAAAAAGAGGCAAAAGCCGAAGGCAGCACCACCGTGCAAACCGCCATTGGGCCGCTTACGCTGGTAGCGCCGTTCACGACTGAGTCGGCCACCAAAAGTAACAGTATGGTCGACTGGCCTGAAGGGCAAACCCCAAAAGCCCCGGCAGGATTTACCGTAACCAAATTTGCAACCGAACTCAAGAATCCCCGCAACACCTACATAGCGCCTAATGGCGATATTTTTGTGGCTGAATCGAATACCAAAGGCAGTGCCGATCAGATCACCATTTTCCGCGATAAGGACAAGGACGGCAAGTTTGAGACCCGCTATGTTTTTGCGGAAGGCCTGAACCAGAACTACGGGATGCTGGTGCTGAAAAATTATTTTTACATCGCTAATACTGACGGGTTGTATCGATACCCGTATAAAGAAAGCGACCTCAAGCTGGCTCCCAAAGGCGAAAAGATCGTGGAGCTTCCCGGCAAGGGCTATAACAACCACTGGACACGCAACCTCTTGGCAAATGCAGATGGGTCGAAGATATACATTTCTGTAGGCTCATCGAGCAATGTGGGTGAGAACGGCATGGAAAATGAAGTGCGCCGTGCCTGCATACTGGAGATCAACCCTGACGGCAGCGGCGAACGCATTTACGCCGGGGGCCTTCGCAACCCGGTGGGGATGGACTGGAACCCTGCCAATAAAGAACTGTGGACCGCCGTAAATGAGCGTGATGAATTGGGCGACGATCTTGTGCCCGATTACATTACAAGCGTAAAAGAAGGTGGTTTTTATGGATGGCCATACTCGTACTACGGGCAGATCGAAGACCCGCGCATGAAAGGCAAGTCGCCTGAACTTGTAGCAAAAGCTATAGTCCCTGACGTTCCTGTGGGAAGCCATACCGCGGCACTGGGGCTCACATTTTATAACGCCGACAAATTTCCGGCAGCATATAAGGGCGGCGCTTTTGTGGGACAGCACGGCTCATGGAACCGTTCCATACTGAGTGGCTATAAAGTACTGTTCGTCCCTTTTAAAAACGGCAAGCCATCGGGACCGCCGCAGGATTTCCTTACCGGTTTCATCGCCGATGAGAAAAAAGCGCAGGCATGGGGCCGCCCGGTGGATGTGACCGTGATGAATGACGGGTCGCTATTGGTGAATGACGACAGCGGGAATACACTTTGGAAGGTGAGTGTTTCTAAATAAATTCCAAAACAGGTCCCAAATAACAAGATTGAACTTTAGAAGCCTAATTTTTCCTTTTCCATTTATAAAACCTCTAACGGTGAGTCTCATTACGAGGAGGCATAACGAAGCAGTTTTTCTTTTGATCGCGACACGTAGTGGCGGAAGAGCGATTGCTTCATCATGCCTCTTCGCAATGCCCCTACCAAAATATTTTTAAAACATATCCTATTTGTTTAGCTTTATGCCATGCTAAAAAAACTACTGCTACTCCTGTTCCTTCTTACGCTGAATGCTTTTGCACAGCAGCCCACGGACAGCACGTCTTTACAGGAAGTGGTCATCAGCCGCTACCACATCAACGACAGCCTGCTGAATGCTCCGGCTTCCATCGGCATCCTCTCCCAGGTACAGATACAGCGAAACAATTTATCCGACATATCGCCGGTGCTCAATACATTGCCGGGTGTGTTCATGCAGTCGGGAGGCATCAATACCAACCGCATTTCCATCCGCGGCATTGGGGCAAGGACGCCTTATGGGACTAATAAGATCAGGGCGTTTTATGGCAGCATCCCGCTCACGTCGGGCGACAGCGAAACCACCATCGAAGACATCGACCTCGAGATCATTAGCCAGATAGAGGTTATAAAAGGGCCGCTCTCAAGCGTATATGGCGCAGGTTTGGGTGGTGCCATATTGCTTTCGCCAAAATTGTCATCAGCAACAGGGAGCACGGGACGCATCACCACCACGCATGGTTCGTTCGGGCTGATGAAGAATACGATCGGTTACAGCCTCAACACTCAAAACGGGAGCCTTAACCTCAGCTATCACAAACTCGAAACCGACGGCTACCGCGACAACAGTGCTTACAGCCGTGAAGGCGTGACCCTTGCCGGAGAGCTGTTCCGAAAGGGAAATAGTAAACTGTCATACTTTGGGAATTACACCTACCTGAAAGCCTATATACCGAGCTCTGTCGATAAGGGAACTTTTGAGAACGACCCACGCGCGGCGGCTTTTACATGGAATGCGGCCAAAGGTTATGAGCAGTATGACTCCTGGCTGGGAGGACTTGCATACGACTGGCAGGTTGGGAATATTAAGAACTCGACTTCCGCATTCATCAATTTTAAGGAGAATTATGAACCGCGGCCTTTCGATATCCTGGCGCAGGACACTAAAGCGTGGGGAGCCCGCACGCAATTCTCAGGTGATCTCAGGCTGGGCAAAATGACAACGCGGTTCGTTGCAGGGCTTGAATATTTTAATGATGGGTTCGAGGGTAGCACTTATGCCAATCTGTACGAGGACAACAACGGTCAGGGCAGCATACAGGGCAACAGGCTTACGGGTACCGAACAGCAGCGCGACTTTATTAATGCCTTTGCGCAGCTCAGGGTTCAGCTGGCACGGAAGTGGGAATTGCAGGCCGGGCTGAATTACAACAAAACACAATTTGAACTCAACACCGTCTTTCCCGAAGCGTCAACATTTTCTAAAGGTTATGGGTATGAAGGCATTTGGTCGCCACAGGCATCGCTGCTGTACAAGCCTTCGTCACTGCAAATGCTCTATGCTTCGGTGAGCCGTGGATTTTCACTACCGTCTATCGAGGAAACCCTGACCGCGGCGGGGACCATTAACCCCAACATAAAACCGGAGAGCGGGTATAACTTTGAGGTGGGCGGTAAGTTTTGGCTTCAGGACAGGAACCTGTATGCTGAGATATCATTATACCGCATGCAGGTGAAGGACCTGCTGGTGGCACAGCGCGTAGGAGATGACCAGTATGTTGGCGTGAATGCCGGTGAAACGTTGCACCAGGGCGTCGAGACAAGCATCAACCACCACTGGCAGATAAGCCCGGATGTCGCATTGAAGCGGTATGTAGCGGTGTCAATAGGAAAGTATGAGTTTACCGAATTCCTCAACAACGGCGTGGATCATTCAGGGAACGAGCTCACAGGCGTTCCGGACAACAAGATCAATGCGGGCATTACTTTGCTTGCACCATATGGGCTGTACCTCTCGGCCGACTATTATTATGTCGACCGCCTGCCGTTGAATGATGCCAACTCGCTCTACGCCGACAGCTATAACCTGCTCAATGGGAAAGCGGGGTGGAGGCAGGAATTGTTCAAAGGGTTCACAGCCCACGTTTCGGCCGGTGTGAACAATGCTACCGATACAAAATATGCTTCGATGGTATTGGTCAATGCAACGGGTTTTGGGGGAGCGTCGCCAAGGTATTATTATCCGGGGCTGCCGGTCAACTTTTATGGGAATGTTTCGGTTGGGTATATATTTTAGCCTTCAGAAAATTACCTGATCAGAATAGTGGCAAAATCCCTATTTTCGTATCAAACATTTCATAGTGGACCAGGAATTCTACAACAGTATAGCCAACAGTACTGCCCATCGCCCCATCCGCGATCTGCTGTCGGGTCGCGTGCTGCATGATCCTGCATTACTCCAGGAGCTGTTGCATATAGCACTTGATATAAAAGACAAGAACCACCACAAGGCCTGCTGGATACTCGAACTCGTGATGGAAGCCAGGATAGAGTGGTTAACACCTCATAGGGATGCTTTTTGCAACACTTTATCCGGATACAGGCAGGAGGGTGCCATACGGTCGGTCTCTAAGATATGCCTGTTTGCCGTGACCCGTCATCAAAAGGAAAAATTCCTGGAACCTAACCATTTGGAACAGATAACGGAGGTGTGCTTTGACTGGCTCATTGATCCTGAAGGGAAAGTGGCGGCAAAAACATACGCCATGCGGGCGCTGTTCCTGCTGGGTGAAAAAGAGGACTGGATCTTCCCGGAACTCCTACGTATACTTTCAGAAGATTCTGTGAAGCATACGGCAGCATATAAGGGTGCGGCAAGGGATATTTTAAAGCGTATAGCATCACATAGGTAAGGCATACTGCTGATAAAGAGCAGATAAGAGGATTGATTATAATATCCCGGTGTCTGCAAAACTCAAATAGCCTGTCTCAGTAATAATTACATGATCAAGTACACTTATGTTCAGGGTACGCCCGGCCGCTTTGAGCTCACGTGTAAGCTGCCTGTCGGGTTCGCTGGCCTGCAGTTGGCCCGACGGATGGTTGTGGCAAAGTATGATGCCTACCGCATTATGTTCCAGAGCAAGCCTGAACACGATACGGGCGTCTACGATCGTAGCTGTGATCCCGCCTTTACTAAGCTGCGATCTATAAATGACCTTATTGGAGTTGTTGAGGTATAATATCCAGAACTCTTCATGGGGAAGTTCGCCAATTATAGGCTGCATTATATCGAACACTGCACGGCTGGAGGTTATTTTTTTCAGTTCGACCACCTCTTCTTCCCTTCGTCTTCTCCCAAGTTCCATGGCTGCAGCAATGGTAATTGCTTTTGCTTCACCAATACCCTTGAAATTCATAAGCTGCTGTAACGATTGTTTGCCCAGCAAGTTCAGGTTGTTATCCACACTTGCCAGGATACGCTTGCTTAGCTCGACCGCGCTTTCGTTACGGCTCCCCGACCCGATGAGTATGGCTATCAGCTCGGCATCGCTTAGTGCCGCTTTACCTTTGAGCATGAGCTTTTCGCGGGGCTGGTCATCTTCGGCCCAGTATTTTATCGAGAAAGTGCCTTGTGTTTCGTCCATGGTTAACGCAGTTTGCACGAATTTAAATAAATTCACGATGCACGGGCATACTATTGTAAAATATTCTGCCGTTTCTATTAAAAACCAAACCATGAAACACATAGTACTACTATTCCTCATCGGGATCGCCTGCATCCCGGCTGAAAAGACCTTTTTTGATAAACTGTCCGACGCGGCACTTACACTGACAAAAGACAAAGTGCACTACAGTGGCGCTTACCATAAGATCCCCTACCCAAATGGCGATGTGCCAAAAGGAATCGGTGTTTGCACGGATGTGGTGATACGGGCTTACCGCAAGCTTGGCATCGACCTCCAAAAGGAAGTGCATGAGGATATGAAGGCCAACTTTTCTAAATACCCTAAAAGCTGGGGGCTAAAAAGCACCGATACCAATATCGATCACCGGCGCGTACCGAACCTGCAGGTCTTCTTTACCCGAAAAGGAAAGTCATTACCCGTAACCAGTAAAGCCCCCGACTATAAGCCAGGGGACGTCGTAACGTGGATGCTCCCGGGTAATCTGCCACACATTGGTATTGTGGTGGATAAGAGATCGTTAAAGAATAGTGGTGGGTATATGGTGGTACACAACATCGGCGGAGGCCAAATCCTTGAGGATTGCTTATTTGACCATAAGGTGACAGGACATTACAGGTACGAGAAGAAATAAATTATTAATTTAATTCATAGTAAATAAGGCGATCTTCAAAATAGGCCATGGAATTAGTAAGGCGGCGATGTTCTAACACGATTCCAACACCGGACTCGTAGCTGGTTTTACAGGCCATACCTGCTGGATAATTTACTATAGGAACAGGGGTAAAATATCCTGTGTACGGAGCAACCGTATAATTGTTGCCTTCAACAGTTACATTGATATTTTCCTCCAATTGCCAGATTACAGAGCCACCTCCAACAGGGTGTGATATTTCTGAGATATACTGATATTCAGTATCCATTCCCGGATGTATGACGATGCCGTGGTTAGTTATAAGATGCCCTTGTTCATTAACCCGCAATAGCTCGTCCCGTTCTTCTGTGAGAAAACCTGAGCCGGTATATATTTTGTGATTGAAATTAAAATATGTGTCTCCGTCCACAATTTGCTGGCCCGTGATTCTAACACTGTCTATCTGTCCTGAAGAAGTTTCGATCCCTTCAGCCGATACGCTGTATAGCTTATAGACCCATAGGTTTCCCTCTGTAAGCGCAAAAAATCCTTCATCTCCATTGTTGTTGGTATCATCATCAGCGCATGAGGCCATTAATGCAGTAATAGCTACTAAAGCAATTAGTTTTTTCATAATATTAGTTTGGTTTGTAGTCTAAAAACTACTTTGCCAAAGGAATATTGTATTGAAGCAATAAGTATTTTATTGTGTTAATAAAAAAGAGATGTGATAAATGCTGTTAGTATTAATGAGATGTTCATAAACTATAGCAACGTCTTGACCTCATCAAAATTCAGCCCGCCGTAATTACCCGAACTCATCAGTAATAGTGCGATTCCCTCGGTATCATATTTCAAATGGAACAGGTACTCCTTAAAGGCTGCCGGATTCGTGTATATAATGAGGTCTTCGCGGTTGAAGGCTTTGGCTATCTGCTCGTGCGTCACTTCCTCCAGCTGCTTTATCCTGACCGCATCGGGACTGAAGAACACCACAGCCACATCGGCCGCATCGAGCGCTCCTTCATATTCTTTTAAAAATTCCGCATTCAGGCTGCTGTAGGTATGCAATTCCAAACAGGCGATCAACGTGCGCTCCGGGTACTGTTCCTTTACGGCTTTTGTGGTGGCAGCTACCTTGCTTGGCGAATGCGCAAAGTCTTTATAAGCGACATTCTTTCCGTTCTCAGCGATCTTTTCCAGGCGCTTGCTTGCTCCCTTGAAGGTAGCAATGGCTTCATAAAAATCGGCCTCATCCACGCCCATGTTCTGGCAGATCCATTTGGCTCCGGCAAGGTTGTTCAGGTTATGTGCGCCAAATACTTCAATCGGCATTGGTCCTTCGGGCGTTTCAAGATAGGTAATGCCATTCTGCACGGTATATTCCGGTGTGTGGTACGGCAGCTTGCGTATTGGATTGGTCGCCGCTTCGGATACGCGCTTTACTTCAGTGTCGTTCTCGTTATAGACTAAAATACCGCCGTTGGTTATCTTCTCTATAAAGATCTCAAATTGCTCCACGTAGTTCTCATAAGTCGGGAACACGTTGATATGATCCCAAGCAATACCGCTGATCAGGGCAATGTTAGGTTGGTACAGGTGGAACTTCGGCCTGCGGTCCATGGGCGACGACAGGTATTCATCGCCTTCGAGTACAATGAAGTCGTTATCCTCCGTTAGGTGTACCATGTTATCAAATCCTTCCAGCTGTGCACCCACCATGAAATCTACCTCAATGTTGTGGTACTTCATTACGTGGAGTATCATGCTGGTTATGGTCGTCTTACCATGCGAACCGCCAATCACAACGCGGGTCTTGTTCTTCGATTGCTCATAAAGGAATTCGGGGTACGAGTAGATGGTCAGCCCCAGCTCTTGAGCCTTCAGCAGCTCCAGATTGTCAGCCTTAGCGTGCATTCCCAGAATAACGGCCTCGATATCTGGTGTGATCCTTTCGGGGAACCAGCCCAATTCGGCAGGCAGAAGGCCTTTCTTTTCAAGGCGGGTGCGCGAGGGTTCGAATATGGCATCGTCGCTGCCGGTTACTTTGTATCCTTTATCGTGAAGGGCCAGCGCCAGGTTGTGCATGGCCGCGCCGCCTATGGCTATGAAGTGTGTTCGCATTATATAGTTTTATATGCTTCAAAAATAGGGAAAATCAGGGCGAAAGGAAAATATATTTTGAGAAGGAGGATCAAAACCACCCAAATCATTTGGCACCGCTCAAAAGGAGGGGAAGGGGGATGCATCACACTCATATTGATCAACAAAAAAAACCGCCCCTCATCAGGGCGGTCTATTATCTCTCATCTAACAGTCTATTTCACGATCGTCATCTCATCCACGATGTGCTTCGCTCCTGAGAATTTGTCGATGATCCATAGTACGTAGCGGATGTCTACGTTAATGGTCCTTTGCAGGTCTTTGTCGAAGATCACGTCTCCGGCCATGGCCTCGATGTTACCGTCGAATGCCAACCCGATAAGCTCGCCCTTGCCGTTAAGCACAGGTGAACCTGAGTTACCGCCTGTGATGTCATTGTCAGTAAGGAAGTTTACCGGCATGTAGCCAGCCTTATCGGCATAGCGGCCATAATCTTTCTTTTCGTACATGTCAAGCAATTTCTTAGGAAGGTCAAATTCCGGATCATTCGCCTTGTATTTTTTCACCTCACCCTGCATGGTAGTATAGTAGTTTTTCTTGGCATCGTTCCTCTTGTCTTTGGGTAGCGAACGTACTTTACCATACGTAAGGCGCAGCGTGCTGTTGGCATCCGGATAGTATTTCACGTTCGGATTTGCAAGCCTCATACCTTCGACCAAAAGACGGAACGATTTAGAAAAATCAGCGTCAAGCTTAGTCTGCTCTTCCGACTTTGCCCTGTATTTCGTCATCAGGTCTGATGAAAGCTTATATAGTTCATCCTTTTTCAAAACTTCAGCATTAGGGTTCTCAAGGAAAACAAGCAGCTTTTCCTTAGAACCGAAAATGCTCGAGTTGAACGCGTCGTTCACATAAGCTGTAAAGTTGTTGCCGTTTTTAGCGCCAAGTTCAGCTACGTAAGGAGCTATTGCAAAACCGGTAGACTTTGTAGCATAAAGGCCCAGTTGCGCGGCAAGCACATCTTTTTCAAGCGGCATGTACAATGTGGCATACGACTCTTCTATACCTGCTTTAAGCTCATCTTTCATCTGTGCCCTTGCAGCTTCGTTGGCACTGGCATAAGCCTCAAGCCCACGGCCCAGGCTGTATGGTAGGGGTGCCATTGTAGCGGTCCTCAACATACCCACAAGGTAATTGTCGTGGCGTGCCTTTTCGTTGGTTTTAGAGTAGAAGTTATTTATCGTTGCTATCACAGCGCCGTATTTCTCTTTATTTTCAGGCTTGTTGGCCCACTTGTTGAAGTCGGCTTCAGCCTTGGCTTTTGTTGCGGCAGTTTTGTGCTTTGTAAGCGCGTCGATCATCCCCTGGCGGTTTTTCCAGTAATTTGCCACGCTTGCATACTGCGATGCATAGTGCAGGTTCACATCCTCGCTCTTGTCCATGTGCACTTTCATTTTGTCCATGCCCAGCTTAGACGATTCTACCCACGCCGGGTAAGCGAACTTCACGTTCTGCTCGATCCCGCCCGCAGGCATCCAGCGGTTAGTACGGCCCGGGTAACCAAGGATCATGGCAAAATCATTCTCCTGAACACCTTTAAGGCTTACAGGTAAGTGGTGCTTCGGCTTCAGCGGTACATTGTTCACAGAATATTCCGCAGGGCTTCCGTCGGCATTAGCATACACGCGGAACATTGAGAAGTCACCTGTATGGCGGGGCCATTCCCAGTTGTCAGTATCGCCACCAAATTTACCGATGCTTTCCGGAGGCGTACCTACTAAGCGGACATCTTTATAGTCCTGGTATACAAAGTAGTAATATTCGTTCCCCTGAAAGAACGGGCGAACCGATACAGTATATTTACCGCCCTCGTTATTCTCCTTTTCGATAAGGGCGATCTCCTGTTGTATGGCTTTTTCCCTTTCAGCTTCGGTCATCGCAGGGTTTACCTTGCCCAATATCCTTTTGGAAACGTCGTCCATCCTTACGAAGAAACGCACGTAAAGGTCTTTCGGTTTCAGCTCGCCGGCGCGGTTGGCCGCCCAAAAACCATTTTTAAGGTAGTTGTGCTCCGGGCTCGAAAGCTCAGCAATGGCATCATAACCACAGTGGTGGTTGGTAAGCACAAGGCCGTCCTTAGAGATAAGCTCTGCGGTACACCCGCCGTTGAATTGCACTATGGCATCTTTCAGGCTGTGGTTGTTAATGCTGTAGATCTCCTCAGATGTAAGCTGTAGGCCCATTTTTTGCATGTCCCTGTGATTAAGGCGCTCAATGAACATCAGGAACCACATTCCCTCATCGGCCCTTACAGGCAGTACCATGAGCGACATGGTAAGGAACAGAATAAGTTTTTTCATATAATTAGAATAAGGTTAATAGTTGTGCTGATAAGTAGGGCTGAAACCGAAATCGTTACAGTAAATTACCAGTCTTTTCATTTTAAGGTGCGAAGATAACTGTTTTTTGAGAATTCCGTAAAATTCCGGTAATGGAAATGTGGATGGTGTCACAGTTTTTCACGCCAAAAACTTTAGTTCCCTATTAACTCTAACACATACTCCAAAGCATCCGTACTTTCAGGCAGCAGGATATCCGGCTGTATGCTGTCATTGTCCAATTTTCCGTTGGGACGCACATTTAGGCTTGTGGAAACCTGGAATGTAATGCGGCTATTGGGCAGCATGTACCACATCAGCGGGTCGGCATAAAAGCTGGAAAGGTTGCCGGTGGGCTGCCCGACAAGAATACCAAGATTATAATCCTTTACCATGGCGGCAAACATCGAACCCGCAGAAAAGGTATCATTATCTATCAGCAAATATACTTTTTTGGGATGCTTTAGCGCCGACCTGTAGGGTTTGCGTTCCTTATGCTCTACAACGGCAATGGCGCCGTCGCCGGTTTTCCAGATAGCTTTGGTATGTTCGTTAATGCCATACAGGAATTTTGCCCAACGCATGATGCCGGGAATGTATAGTTGCGTGAAGTTTGTCTTAAACTCCGGCGTTACCTTCCAAAGCGTGCGCGACGATATGCGAAAAGGCTTATCGGCAAAATAGCGTGCCATGTCTTCGCAGTACCGGCTGTCGCCTCCGTCATTGCCCCGCAGGTCGAGCACAAGGTTCTTTATACCCCTCCTGTTAATTTCGCGGAATGCCTTCCTGTAAAACTTTTTGTAATAGCTTCGTGGCATCGTTTCAAAATCGATAACCGTAATGAGTGCCGTGGCCTCATTGAGAAACGACAGGCTGCATATTTCTTTCTTTGGCGAAAGCGGTCCGCCATTTTCAAGTTTGTCGGACGTAACACCCTGC
The DNA here is from genome assembly GCF_052437795.1 of Flavobacterium sp. Taxonomy (GTDB): domain Bacteria; phylum Bacteroidota; class Bacteroidia; order Flavobacteriales; family Flavobacteriaceae; genus Flavobacterium. The sequence continues at coordinate 479,684 of NZ_JBQVPA010000004.1, read as the reverse complement.
ACCATGACAGGCGCATTGCTTCCGGACCAGATAACGCTGTAGGGCGGCTCCCAACCGTATACTTTCCAGACGTAGTAGGGGAACGATCCGCAGATGGCTTTTTCATCCAGAAGATCAAGTTCCTTGCCGCACTGTTTTTTCATGTCGGCATAAATTGCAGCCATTGGCACGCCATTGATGCTTATGATACTTTTAAATGTGTCTATGTTGGACGTGTCCCCGTAAATTTCAGCCGCATGGTAGACGTCCTCTTTTTTCTGAATGGTAAAGGGCAAAAACAGCCCGCCGCGGTCGGTATATTCTTTATAGAAAACAGAGGGATACGTTCGTGTGTGTGCGTCGTTCATAAATACAAGCACCTGTTCCGCCTTCCGCCAAAACCCGAATCTTGAAAGGCTGTCGGGCAGGCCGGACTTCACTTCTTTGAGGAATACATCCCATTCCTGTTTACTCCTGTAATGATAGGCATTAACATGCGAATAAACGATCCTGCCTACCATGGCGTCAATGTCCTGCTCCATCTGCTTCCGCGAAAGCATATCCTGGGAAAAAGCTTGCTGTAATGTTCCGGCCACCAACAGGATGATGGTAAAGATGGCTTTTATCATTTCAGCACGTCCTTAAGCTCCACAATCTCAAAAGTGTCATCAAATTTTATGAATTCACGTAAAAGGGCAGTATGGCCTGCACCCATGATCAGCATCACCTTATCATCTTCAGCTTCGGTCAGCTTTTGCAGGATGGAATAAATATACAGGTTGCGGCGGTACCATTCCGATACGAGTTGAGCCCCGGTAAAATCGTCTGCCTTTCCTGCTTTGTTAGCGATACTCAGGTACCAGCCAATATTGTCTTTGTCTTCTCCCGGCTTATTATGCTCCAGCAGCAATTGCGTTAAGGTATAGGTTGCTATCTTTTTGTTCTCACTTGCCTCAACCAATTTCATCATATTTTCATTCTTTTTCAGAAGTCCGTCCTGCCCTGCTGCTTTCATGGAGAGTAACAGGTCTTCATAAGGGAAAAGCGTTTCATTATAATCTACCGCATACATTCCGGGATGCTTCATCTTTTTGGCAGTACGCAATGCCAGCTGTATTCTTTCATCAGGGTTGCTTTTCAGGAGGCTATCGGTTTTCCTGAGGTATAATTTATCAAGTCCCTCCTGATTTTTGTACGACCATTCGACAAAAACTTTATCAGGGCCGAATGCCTTTATCTTGTTAGTGATGTTTTCCAATTCCTTCTGGCTCTTGGCCGACATAACATCAAAGGTATTTACCTGTGCTACATCGAGCCCGGGATTGGCGAAGTGAAAGGTGCCTATGATGAGTATCTGTTTCTTTTTGGACTGCCCGTAAGACAGTAATGAAACGGCGATCATCAGGGTTGTAAATAATGTTTTCATGGTGTTTCGTTTTTAAATTCATGTCAAAAATACAGTCAGGATATTAGCCGGATAAAAACTTTTGACGGATGGTCAGCCTGCATTGACTAACCCCAACTTTGAACCTTATTGAAAGTTCGACCCTTTTTTTCTAACTGTTCGTATAGGGAAATGCGCTATTGGTGTAAATAAATCATTTACCTTTATCACTATCGGTACTTTTGGGTTAAAATCCGATCATTATGAAACTGAAGATACCTTTTTACTACCATATTGTGCTTTTTGTATCACTGTTCCTGCTTTTTACCGGATGGGAGATCAGCACCCAAACCGAGAACATTGCCGCCCAATTCAGCGCATATAGTTTATTGTTCGGGGCTACGTACGTAGTGTCGTTATTTGCGATATACCTGCTCAATTATTACCTGGTATGCCCGGCCTTACTCAACCGCAGCCGTATTTTATTCTACGTATTCTCCGTCCCGGTATCGTTGCTGTTGTTCGCAGGAGTACGCTACCTTATAGAGGAGGTGGTTGTAAGCAGTATTACCGGTGTACATAATTATGCGCCCGGTTCGCTGGAGCCTTCGTTCTACATCCGCGACAATTTCTTTTTCGGCTTCCCATCGGTACTAATGTCGGTTTTGGTGTATATCTCCTGGCAATCGCATGTATACCGGATGAAGAACCAGTTACTGGAACTGGAGAACCGTAAGGCGCAGTTCACCCTGCTAAAGTCGCAGGTAAGCCCGCACTTTCTCTTTAACACCCTCAATTCGTTTTACAGTGAATGGGTTGAAAAGGATGAGCAAACCGCGGCCGATCTGCTAGTGCTCTCCGACCTGCTGCGCTACATCATTACCGAAAGCGATAAGGAGCGGGTGCCGCTGGCGAAAGAACTGGAATTCATCAGTAACTACATCACCCTGCATAAAAAGCGGTTTGAAAATGAAATGTCGCTTGATCATGACGTTAAAGGCGATGCTGGGGAACAGATGATCCTTCCCGCAGTGCTCATCCATTTTTTAGAGAATGTTTTTAAGCATGGGGTCATTAATGATCATGCTAAAAAAGCATCTGTCAGTATAGTCATTACCGATGGGACTTTGGAAATGCATACCCGCAACCACATACAGCGCGGGGAGAACTATTCGTCGACCGGCATTGGCTACAAAAACCTTTCCGACCGCCTCCGGTATGCCTATGGTGATGATATTATGCTGGAAAAGACGACCGAAAATGATATTTTTACAACCCATTTAAAACTGCCGCTAAGCCGCCCATGAAAATCACCTGCATTATAGTCGACGACGAACCGCCAGCCATCCGCCTGCTCGAAAAGTATGTGGAACGTATTCCGTTTTTGGAAAAGCTTGCCGTTTTCAGCGATTCGTTAAAGGCATTGGAATTCCTCAACAGCAATAGTGTTGACCTGGTCTTCCTCGACATCCAGATGCCCCAGCTAACGGGTTTGCAACTATCAAAGATCATTGGCGACAACGTGAAAGTGATCTTTACGACTGCCTATCCTGATTTTGCACTGGAAGGATTCGATCTCAACGCGACCGACTACCTGCTCAAGCCCATTGCCTTCGAGCGGTTCTACAAGGCGGTTTCAAAACTTACGAACGGAAATAAAACTACCCATTCCCAACATAGCCCGGCTAATGAATACATCTTCATTAAAACCGATGGTAAGAACAAGTTTGCCAAGGTGTTCCTGGACGACATCCTCTACGTTGAAGCCCTGCAGAATTATATGAGCATTCATACGGGTGGCGATACCATCATTACCCATAGTTCGCTGAAAAACATCCTCGACCTGCTTCCTGCTAATGATTTCATACAGATACATCGCTCTTATGCGGTTGCCATAAAGCATATCGACACTACTGATAGCTTTTCTGTTTTCATAAAGGGAAAAGAACTGCCATTGGGAAATACGTACAAGGAGGCCTTTTTTAAGAGGATAGGGGAAGTGTAGTATTTAAGAATGATCTTTGGATTCTGCATAAACATTTGCTAAACTTTGCGGACCCACGCTCACCAAAACTTCAGTTTTAGTAACTTTAAGTATCAATTTAAAAGCTAAAACTATGAGCACATTATCATTTCTGAAGGACCTGGGTGAAAAGATCATAAGCAGTAACGCGCAAACCCCCGAGAACGACCACAAGACAGCCGACGAGTTATTTAACTACATAAAGAAACTTGGGCTTACGTATAAAAACATCAGGATAGCTGCGACCGCCGGCAAAGTAGTGCTTGAAGGTGAGGTGGATACCCAGGCTGAAGCCGAAAAGATCGGCATTGCAATAGGAAATGTACAGGGCGTAGAGTCGGTTGAGAATAAGATGCGCGTGACAGTTTCGGAACCCGGATCACAGTACCATACTGTGGTTTCAGGAGATTCATTGTCTAAGATCGCAGGCAAATACTATGGAGATGTGCAGAAATATGACATCATATTCGATGCCAACAAACCAATGCTTTCCAATCCAGACAAAATATATCCGGGGCAGGTATTGAGGATCCCGGCACAAAAATAAGCCAGGCATACAACAGATGAAAAATGGAGTATATTTGTCTCAAGATCAATTTACGGGACAATTATACTCCAAGTGTTTTTGGCCCTTATTTGCCTTCATTATACTGAGGGTGTCAACTCAGAAAATATCTCTTATAAAAAAAGATACTGATCGATATATGGTCGTTATATGGATAGATATTGATCACTAGCCTCGCTGCCTAACGGTCTCATATAAAAAAGCACCACAGGCAACAGATACATTTAAAGATCCTATGGTACCAAACATTGGTAACTTCGCCTTTTCGTCAACGATCTTCAATACAGACGGATTGATCCCCCTGTCTTCCGATCCCATAATGATGGCTAATGGCTGCTTAAGGTCGATGTCATAAATGTTGTCGTCGGTCTTTTCGGTGGCAGCAACGGTTTTAATGCCCGATCCCTGCAGGTGGAATATAGCATCCTTAATATGCTCCACTTTACAGATAGGCACATTGAACACAGCGCCGGCAGAAGTTTTTACCGTATCGCCATTCACCGGTGCAGAACCCTGCTTTTGTACGATGATACCGTCCACACCTGTACATTCGGCCGTGCGGATGATGGCGCCAAAATTACGCGCGTCGCTCAACTGGTCAAGTATTAGGAATAATGGTGTCCTGCCGCTTTCCAAAACGTTCTCTACCAACGTCTCCAGGTTATGGAAGGCGATCGGTGCAATGCTTGCCACTGCCCCCTGGTGGTTATTATGGGTAAGCCGGTTCAGCTTTTCTACGGGAACGTAGGAGAAATTAATATTATTCTTTTTTAGCGTTTTCATTAGGTCGCGCATCAGGTCGCCATCCGCATCTTTCTGAATAAATACTTTGTCGATCTCCTTGCCTGAATTTATCGCTTCAATGATCGCCCGTATGCCAAATATCTGGTGTTCTTTTTCCATGCAGCAAAGGTATAAAAAAACCACCCGTTGCAGGGTGGTTCAAAAAGCAATATTAAAAATTAATGCTCATCTTCTTCAAAACCGGTACGCTTGTGCCCGGCATAGATCAGCGTCTGGGTTGGCTCGTAGTCGAATACCGCTTTAAAATAAATACTGTCAACTACTACACCAGAAGTAGAACGCCCACCATTTTTGATGATCTTACCTTCTGTAATGGTTACTGCAGATTCGTCGGCAAAGTTCATCTCGTCGGTAGCAGTAAAAGTAAGGTTGGACAGGTCAGCGTCAAGGGCGCTTTCGAGCCACCACCCGGTAAATCCGGTCCCCAGTCTGTCAGTAATGAACAGGCGGCCGTTGCTGTCATATGTTTTGTGCAGCGCGTTTTCTACCTGCACTTCGCCGGATGCTTCGTCAGTAATGGTAATATACCATTCCCCATTCATGGCCTGGGTAGCGGTACCTCCTGCATCGTAGTCACCATAGCCGTCTTCTTCACAGGCCGTAAAAGTTAACATGCCAAATGAAAGGGCTATAAAAGCTATTTTATTTCTTAATTTCATCATGATCTTATTTTTTTATCTTGTGAAGTTCCTTACGGCCGTACCATAGTAAGATGACGCCGAAAGCACCCAATTGAAACTGTTTTGGTTTACGATCTGTCCCGAAATACTCTCTACATCAATGCCGCTTACGGATACATTTTCCTGATATGGAATGTAAAGCTGCTCATCATCAATATTATAGAAAGTCACATTGAGTAAATTTTTGTCGTCACTCAACGCAAGACCTCCTGCATTGTTCGCCTGGTATACCCTGTCTGCCAGCCTCGTTACAGTATTTGGGTTGCCATTCCTATAAAAGGTACCTTCAAGGTTCACACTGCTTGGGTCCGATTCCAATACGATCACGATCCTGCGTACTTCGGCAGGGAATCCATCTTCGTTAATGGAAGAATAATAAATGTCGTAAACTCCGGGAGTACTGGTGTCTACAGTACCATCTACAGTTACATCTACCGGTTGGCCGTCTATAGTTGCTGTTACGCCCGGATCGGTAAAGGTATCACCCTCATTAAGTACCGTTATCCTATCACCTGCCATATCCAATACAGCATAATAAGTTACCGATGAGCTTACCGCGTCTTCATTTGAGCATGAAGTTATAGCCATTGCGATCGTGCAGATTGCAATTGCCGCTTTATATCTTAATATTTTTTTCATAATTGCCAAGATTTATTCTGGTTTTTGATCCCACCATACTTTTTGGGTCAGCGTCGAATGCTGCGTGATATTCGGGTTTCGGGTTACTTCATCATCGGGATAGAACAGTATGCTCGGTATCGTAGTGCCAGGCAGTATAGATATTGCGGAAGGTATGCGGTTTCCTTCTGCATAATCTTGTGTACCTGTTTCGACCACCTCAGGGAATTTAGTCCTTGTGGCTTCAATATAGGCCTCGATGTTATTTACATAAGCCAATGCCGCCCATTTCTGAATTATTACCTGCCTTACCGTTCCTTCAACAGTCCCACCCGTTTGGTATTCGTAAACATCACCTGCACCTATATAATCTGCAGCAGATTCGCCTGTTAAGCCGAAATACTCGCTATAAGTGGCAAATGAAGCTGTAACACCGGCATCATATTTTTCTTTTGCGCCTGTGCCACCGGAATACCTGATGAGCGCTTCTGCCTGAAGGAAATTGCTTTCCGACACTGTCATTAGGAATACTGGCGTAACAGGGCCAATGTTCGGACGGGCGTAAGCGACAGCTGTATTATTGAAGTCATTTCCGGTACCCTGGTCGATAGATGCATAAGTACCACCGGTCCCGGGACGGAATACGGCTTCCAGCCTTGGGTCATTGTTTTGGTTATAAAAACCTGCGAGCGTATTGCTGGCGATATGGTTTACATCACCTAGTCCTGTTTGTGACAAAAATACCTCATAGAAAGGGTTCCTTTTGTTTGCTGACGAAGTATACAGGTCAAACTTTACGTCTTCTGTAATAAAGTTACCTTCATTGATCAAGGCGGTTACAGCGGCAGGATCTGCCTGTGGTGTATAAGCCATCCTTATATACATCCTTAATTTAAGCGTGTTTGCGAACTGTATCCATTTGTCCATGTCGCCATCAAAAATAACATCCTGATCACCCACTTCTGCTTCCACAGGATTCGCCTCATATGCAGCTACGGCGGCATCGATCTTTGTTATAATGTCGGCATAGATCTCTTCTCCGGGCGTTACCACAGGTGTGATATTACCATTCTGCAATGCTTCAGTATACGGTACGTCCCCAAAAAGGTCTACAAGGTAGTGGAACGTATATCCACGCAATACTTCTGCTATAAGCAAAGTCGCTGTATCGCCTGCCTCAGTAGATTCTGCCGATACGAACTTAAGGTCATTTAACACACCGGCATAAAGGATCGTCCATGGTGTGTTGGCGTATGTAGTGTTCAGGTTGTACGAATCGATGTTCTCGAACTGGCTCGCACTTGGAGACTGGGTATGGTACTGGGCGTAAAATCCGCCAATGTTCATAAATTCGCCTCCCACTACAGATGCCAGCGCACCTTCCGCAGACGTTAGCGCCAGGCCTGCATTAATCTCTTCAGGAAAATTGGGATCTGTGTTGATGTCGAGGTTGTCCTCGCAAGACACAGTAAATATCCCTGCCAGAAAGAGTATCAAAAATTTATTTATATTTTTCATAGATAATTTATTAGAAAGTTGCTTTTAAGCTGAATCCGAGGCTTCTAGTTGACGGGTTGGCGCTAAATTCACCAAATTGACCGGCAAGGTCGTTACCAAAAGTTGATGCTTCAGGGTCAATGTACTGGTTGCTGCTTGGTGTCCAAAGGAACAGATTTCGTCCTATCACAGAGAATGTTAGCGATTGGATCTGTGTTCTGTCCAATAGTTTGGTCGGGAATTTGTAGCTTAATACCACTTCACGAAGTTTTATGAACGATTTGTCGATAACCGTGTTACGGGCATTAGCATCTGCACGGTAGTAGTCATCCATATGCTCCACATCTACAGGTGTTGTGTTAGGTGCATAAGTTACAGAACCGTCGCCTGCAGTCGTCTTTACTACTGAATTTGGTACGATGAAAGGGTTCCTGTCATTATACACAGTAGTAATGGAGTTACCGGTGAATCTTGTTATATCAGCTGTTCTTGAGTACATAAGGCCACCCTCCCTGATATCCAAAGTGAAGTCCAGTGAAAGTCCCTTCCAGCTTAATGTATTACTGATACCCATAGTATAGTCATATTGTGTATCGCCATATACTTGCTGGTTAGGGGAGGCTACCGGCACACCATTTGCATCCACTACAACATTTCCGCTAGGGTCTCTTTCGGGAACATAGCCTTTAATAAGGCCTACAGGTTTTCCTTCTTCGGCTAAATATTGCATAGTGGTAAGGCCGCCCAGCTCTACATTCTGAATGCGTGGGTCAAGTTCCTCAAGTATAGTTTCCGCTTTAGTATAGTTAAGGCTTGAGCTCCAACTGAAACCACCTGGATCTCTTACCCAGTTGATGTTGATCAATCCTTCAAAACCTTTGGTGCGGAGCGTACCTACGTTGGTGCGCTGGGAGGTGTATCCTGTACTAGGTGCCAGTGGCAGATCAAGTATTTGGTCTTTCACCTTAGCGTCAAAGTATGTAGCGTCAATAGTTATAAGATTATCGAAGAAGGAAAGTTCTGTACCTACCTCAAGCTCTGTTTTAATCTCAGGCCTCAGGTCCAGGTTTGCCATCCTGTTGCCAATTCCGTAGGCATTTATACCATTAATAGGAAAAGTAAGGTTTCCGAAGCCCATCACTACGTTGGTTGGTGTATTTACGGCAAATACCTGGTAAGGGTCGGTACCTGTACCGGTCGATCCGTAACCTACACGCAACTTACCGTAATTCAATACTTTGTTTATACCAGAAAAAGTACGGGTGAACACCCAGCTTAGGTTACCACCTGCATAAAGTTGCGACCTGTTATCCTTAGGAAGTGTAGAGAACCAGTCGTTCCTAAGGTTTCCGGTAAGAAATAGCTGGTCGTCATACGACAATGTGGTGGTATTGTAGAGGCCGTATATCTTATCTTCCGACATATTGGTGCCAACTGCAGGTATCTCTGAACTGTTCGCAAGATTGTAAAAGTTCGGGATGTCCTGGCTTGATACCGATGCGCTAAGGCTGTTGAAATGCTGAGATTGGATGTTAAAACCCGGAGATGTTTGAAGTTTTAGTTTCTCTGTCAGTTCAAGATCAAAGTTCATTATGAAGTCATGATTGAGCATCTTAGCGTGTGAGTATACTTCCGCGTAACTTCCTGGGTTCTCTGTAGAAGAGCCATCATTAGGGCTTCCCGGAGCAGCATCGATCCTTGATGTCCAAATTTTGCCCCTGTCCGTTGAAAAGTCCATACCGAAGCGGTAGGTAGCGTTCATCCAGTCATTAACCGTATAAGTGGCTTCAAAAGATCCGTAAACGCGTTCACGTTTGTTTTGGGCACCATTCTCATTAAGTGAAAAGTATGGGTTGGTAACACCGTAAGGCGTATAGTAATTGCTCACATTATGGAACGGGTTGTTGTAGTCTTCAAATTCCGTGATAGGGATATCGGTAGGGATCTGCAAGAGGTTATTGTATGCGGTAGCGCCCTGTCCTGTACCTACACTGCTCCCCGAATTGCTCACGTAGCTCATGGAGCCGCTAATGCTAAGGTTTTTAAATTTAGAGGTGGCTGCAAGGTTCAGTACATTTCGTTCAAAAGAATCGGCATCAGTAGGGTAGATACCGTCCTGCTGCGTATTGGTGTATGACAGTCGCACGGTACTATCTCCATGGCCGCCGGATACTGATACTGAATTGACCCTTGATGTACCTGTTGTGAAAAAGTTCTCCAATTGGTCTTTCTGGAAAGAATAAGGCTTCAGTAACTGGCTGTTGTTCACAATGTGCCCCCATACCCTTGGCTGCCCGTCAAAGCGCGGACCCCACGATCCGTTCTCTGTAAGGTAGTGTACACCGTCCCATCCCTGTCCGAAAGTAGACTGGTATTTAGGTGTCCTGTTGATCTGTGTGAAGGAGGTCGCATTGGTGTATTCAACGCTCAGCCTGCCTTCTTTTCCTTTTTTAGTAGTGATCAGGATCACACCGCCCGCTGCCCTGGAGCCATAAAGGACCGTAGCCGAAGCACCTTTAAGGATCGTCATGGTCTCAATGTCCTGAGGGTTGATGTCCGATGCTGCGTTACCAAAGTCATACCCGTTATTCAGGCTCGAAGAAGAGTTGGAACGCTCGAACAATGGCACTCCGTCAACAACGTATAAAGGCTGGTTGCTCTTGGTAAGCGATTTAATACCCCTGATCATAACGCTCGAGGATGCACCGGGATCCGTAGAGCTGTTGGAGATGACCACACCCGCAACTTTACCTTTAATAGCATCTGAAATGTTGGTCTGTTGACCTTCCAGGATCTCTTCCGACTTTAATGTGGTGGTCGCGGCACCAATGGATGATTTTTCCCTGCGGATACCTACCGCTGTTACCACTACGCCTTCAAGTTCTGTAGCCTGGTCTTCGAGGCTGGCATTAATGGTGGTTGCGGCGGCCGAATACTCCTTGGTTCCCATCCCGATGTAAGTAAATACAAGCGTTTGTTGCGGAGACGCCTGGATCTGGAACTTACCGTCAAAATCAGTCTGGGTTCCGGTGGTAGTGCCTTTTACCATCACGCTCACCCCGGGGATCGGCATTCCTGCCTGATCTGTAACAGTACCTGATACTGTCCTTTCCTGTGCAAATGAACTTTGCATCGTTAACGCAAACAGGAGCGTTAACAAAACATGCAGCTTTGTCTTCATTGAAATAGATTTGAGTTAGTCTATCAAATGTCTGACGAAGTATTTACATTACCAAAATATTTAATGATTTTTTAATATAATTTTAATATGAATTTTAGAACCTTAGTAGGAAATTAACTAAATATGTAAGTTTTTAATGTTAAAAATTGGTTTTAAAACTTATGTGCACAATTGAGTTCGAAAGTTTTATCTGTTGTCCCTTGGTAGTACCGTTAGCATAAACAATGTTAAAGAGCCCGTTTTTAGTGAACAGGCCTATGCCAAAGCCTAATCCGGTAAGGTGGTCGCTTATGTTATTTGCTTCGTCCCTGAAATATCCGTAATCAGTGATCGAGTGTGCATAAAGTCCCGGTGACAGCATGTAGCGGTATTCGGCCATGAGGGCTGTGTACAGGTTGGCCTGCAGGCTGTTCTCGTTAAACCCCCGTATGGAATTGATCCCGCCAAACCGGTGCAGCTCATTTATAATATAGGTATCGCTTTTTAAATAATAAGAATGGCTCTTAATGTTGATGATGTTCTTTTTGTTAAGGTAAAAATTGTGTGCGGCATTGGCTTGTATAAAATACTGCCCGCTGTTCCCGGTGCCACCGATCCTTTTTCCGGTGCCTCCTTTTACGAGCAGCATCGTTCTTTCGGGAAAAATAAAGTCATCTATATTAAAGCCGGTAAACTCATAGCTTGCTGTGTAGAACCGGTTGTTATAATCGCTCAGTGACGCGGTGTTGCTGTTTTGGATGTCGACCGACTGTGTGCTTTGGTAGCCTAAAAAAGCCTTGGAATTATAGCTGAAGTAGTAGCCTAGATTCACGTCGGTCACGGTATTCTGGAAAGTGCTGTCCTGTTTGAATATCCTCAATCCGGCCTTGATGCCTATCGGGCTTCGGAACATATAGGGCAGTTCGGTAGCCGAGTTGAAAGTAGTTTGCTTGTTGCCGTCGTTCTTCCAGAACAGGGTGAACTTCTCTCCGGAATTGAGTACGTTGTTCAGGTTCAGGTCGAGATAGCCGTTGAATATCATGTTGCTCTCGTCGTCGTTGGAGAATCCGATAAAGCCGTCAAAGCTGTTTGGTTTTGCTTTTTGCAGGTATACATACACTTTTGTGGAGTCTTCTTTAAATAGTATTTCGGGGTAGCGTGCCTGGGTCACAAAGCGCAGTGCGTTAAAGTCGTTATATACCCGTTGCAGGTTCTCCTGGTTGAAAGTCTTCTTTTTATACTGCCTTGCGATGTTTTTGCGAATACCCTCGGGAAATTTGGGATATCCCTCGATCACAATGTCGTCAAGCGTGCGCAGTTTTTCGGTCTTCATATCCAGGCGTGCGGTGAGGGCGCTGCCTTTTTTTTCATAGTCTTTTAATTGGAGCGAGCTTAATGAGTAGCCTTTGCGTTCCAGTAGAGCAAGGCTTCCAGCCATAAAGGGTTCGATCTCTTCCATCTGCATTATGAGGGTGTCTTTACTGATGTTTAGCAGTTCTTTTTCCTGGGAGGAAAGGTTGCCGGTGTATATGTATAGGTGTTTGGTTTTTTCGCCAACGGAAAATGTATACACGAAAGTAGAGTCGTTAGTTTTAAGGTGGGCAAGCTCGTGATTCTCCAGGTAGCCTCTCTTTAATAAGGCAGAGGAGAGGAGTGCGGCTTCATCGGCAGCCGACTTTGCATTTTGGTGTAGCCTGTTATAAGGTATGGAGTCGATGGTTTTGGTTTCCGCTGCATTACGCCCCCCGATATTGAGATGGAAGTTTTGCGCTTTTGCTGAAAAAAAGCCAAGACATACTATATATATAAGGAGTAGTTTTTTCAACCGGGAAATTCTTAGTGTAAAATAACGCAAAAATATCCGAAATAATATAATGAAGCAGAGGAGGTCCGGAATGCGAATGCAGAATATTTGTCGTCAAGTTGATCTCTGGTACAGGTACAATTCGTAGCCTGATTTTCTTTTGTAATTTTGCGCTGCGGGGATAAGGTTTGAAAATTAATGTATTACAGTTTGTTTTATTGTTTTTAATTTCTACATTTGCAACCCCGTAAAAAGCGGGTTTTTTAATCAAAAGAAATTTTAGTATTTAATTATGCCAACAATTCAACAATTAGTAAGAACAGGGAGAGCCCAGATAACTAAGAAGAGTAAATCGGCTGCTTTAGATTCTTGTCCTCAAAGAAGGGGCGTTTGTACACGTGTGTACACTACGACACCAAAGAAACCAAACTCTGCAATGCGTAAAGTTGCAAGGGTACGTTTGACGAATGGTAACGAAGTGAACGCGTACATCCCGGGCGAAGGACACAATCTTCAAGAGCACTCGATAGTATTAGTTAGAGGCGGAAGGGTAAAAGACTTGCCGGGTGTAAGGTACCACATCGTTCGTGGTGCACTTGATACCGCAGGTGTGGCTGGAAGGACACAACGCAGGTCAAAGTATGGGGCCAAGCGTCCGAAACCAGGACAGGCGCCAGCTGCAACCGGAAAGAAAAAGTAATTTAAGAACGCTTTAAAGAAAAGACATGAGAAAAAGACAGGCCAAGAAAAGACCTCTTTTACCAGATCCAAGGTTTAATGACCAACTTGTAACACGTTTTGTGAACAACCTAATGTGGGACGGTAAAAAATCAACTGCTTTCAAAGTGTTCTATGATGCTATTGAGATCGTGGAGAACAAAAAGCAGGATGCTGAGAAATCGGCGCTTGAAACATGGAAAGATGCTATTAACAACGTTATGCCGCACGTAGAAGTACGCAGCCGCAGGGTTGGTGGTGCTACATTCCAGATACCTATGCAGATCCGTCCGGACAGGAAGATCTCTATGGCAATGAAATGGATGATACTTTATGCAAGGAGAAGAAACGAGAAATCTATGGCTCAGAGGCTGGCTTCTGAAATTTTAGCTGCTGCTAAAGAAGAAGGTGCTGCTGTTAAAAAGAGGATGGATACTCACAAGATGGCAGAAGCGAACAAAGCATTCTCTCACTTTAGGTTTTAATTCATAAAGAAAACAAAACATCACATCTAATAAATAATGGCAAGAGATTTAAAATACACGAGAAATATTGGTATTGCTGCCCACATTGATGCGGGTAAGACCACAACTACCGAGCGTATCCTTTTCTATACGGGTAAATCCCACAAGATAGGTGAGGTACACGATGGTGCAGCAACCATGGACTGGATGGCGCAGGAGCAGGAGAGGGGTATTACCATTACTTCGGCTGCTACGACATGTACATGGAACTTCCCTACAGACCAGGGCAAGACTACCGGTGACTCTAAAGATTACCATTTCAACATCATCGATACCCCGGGACACGTTGACTTTACCGTTGAGGTGAACCGTTCCCTAAGGGTACTTGACGGACTTGTGTTCCTTTTCAGCGCCGTTGACGGTGTTGAACCACAGTCTGAAACCAACTGGAGGCTTGCTGATAACTACAAAGTTCCACGTATGGGCTTTGTGAACAAAATGGACCGCCAGGGGTCTAACTTCCTTGCTGTTTGCCAGCAGGTGAAAAGCATGCTTAAATCAAACGCGGTGCCTATCGTACTTCCGATCGGTGACGAAGCTGACTTTAGGGGTGTTGTAGATCTTATCAAGAACCAGGCTATCGTGTGGCATGATGACACTCAGGGCGCTACTTTCGACATCGTTGAAATCCCTGAGGACATGAAAGAAGAGGCGCGTCAGTACAGGTCACAGCTTATTGAAGAGGTGGCTGCTTATGACGAGAACCTTCTTGAGAAATACATGGAGGACGAAAACTCCATTACAGAAGAGGAAGTTAACGAGGCGCTAAGGAAAGCTACCATTGATATGGCTATCATCCCTATGCTTTGTGGTTCTTCATTCAAGAACAAAGGTGTACAGTTCATGCTTGACGCGGTTTGTAAATTCCTTCCTTCACCACTTGACAAAGAGGCTATCGAAGGTACTAACCCTGATACTGACCAGCCTATCACGCGTAAGCCATCAGTTACTGAGCCGTTCGCGGCGCTTGCGTTCAAGATCGCTACTGACCCTTATGTTGGACGCCTGGCGTTCTTCAGGGCTTATTCAGGCCGTCTTGATGCGGGTTCTTATGTTCTTAACAACCGTTCAGGTAACAAGGAGCGTATCTCCCGTATCTACCAGATGCACGCTAACAAGCAAAACCCTATCGAGTACATCGAGGCAGGTGACATTGGTGCGGCTGTAGGCTTTAAAGATATCAAGACTGGTGATACACTTTCTGATGAGAAAAACCCTATCGTTCTTGAAAGTATGAACTTCCCTGATCCGGTGATCGGTATCGCTGTTGAGCCTAAAACTAAGGCTGACGTTGATAAGATGGGTATGGCTTTGGCAAAACTTGCTGAAGAAGATCCAACGTTCACAGTTAGGACTGACCATGCTTCAGGACAAACGATCATCTCTGGTATGGGTGAGCTTCACCTTGACATCCTTGTAGACCGTCTTAAGCGTGAGTTTAAAGTAGAGGTTAATCAGGGCGAGCCACAGGTAGAGTACAAAGAAGCTATCACACGTGAAGCACAACACAGGGAGACTTACAAAAAGCAATCCGGTGGACGTGGTAAATTTGGTGATATCGTATTCCGTCTTGGGCCGGCAGACGAAGTTGACGGAAAAGTGCCAATGGGACTTCAGTTCGTTAACGAAGTTAAAGGTGGTAACATCCCTAGGGAATTTATCCCATCTGTAGAAAAAGGCTTTAGGGAAGCGATGAAACAGGGGCCTCTTGCAGGTTATGAAATGGACAGCATGAAGGTAACACTTCTTGACGGTTCATTCCACCCGGTTGACTCGGATGCACTTTCTTTCGAACTTGCTGCAAAAATGGGTTACAAAGAAGCTGCAAGGAGCGCGGGAGCTGTTATCCTTGAGCCGATCATGAAACTTGAAGCGCTTACGCCGGAAGAGAACATGGGTGATATCGTGGGTGACCTTAACCGTCGCCGTGGACAGATCAATAACATGGATGACAGGGCAGGTGCCAAGGTGATCAAAGCCAGTGTGCCTCTTTCAGAGATGTTTGGCTATGTAACTACCCTAAGGACATTGTCTTCAGGAAGGGCAACATCAACAATGGAATTCTCTCACTATGCTGAGACACCATCTAACATTGCTGATGATGTAATTAAAAAAGCAAAAGGTAACGCTTAATTAGAAAGAAAATGAGTCAAAAAATCAGAATAAAACTAAAATCATACGATCATAGCCTGGTAGACAAATCTGCCGAGAAGATCGTTAAGACTGTAAAAAGTACAGGTGCAGTGGTAACGGGTCCTATTCCCCTTCCTACGCACAAGAAGATCTTCACTGTACTACGTTCACCGCACGTGAACAAAAAATCAAGGGAGCAGTTCGAGGTTAGCTCGTACAAGAGGCTTCTTGATATTTACAGTTCATCTTCAAAAACTATCGATGCTCTAATGAAATTGGAGCTTCCTAGTGGTGTTGAAGTAGAGATCAAAGTGTGATAATTCATACGAAATATAAAAGAGCCCTGGTATAATGCCGGGGCTTTTTGCGTGGTATAATCCGGATATTAAGCATCTGTCCTGGTTGCATCCGGCTTAAATTCCGTTTACTGTGAAATGCATCAGGCTCCCGTTGTGCTATTTGGGTTGATCTCTGGGACGAATTGCAGGGATGGGTATTTTGATTACAAAAAGCATTATAATGGCGGCTACAAATGTGCATATTTGCAGAATATCAAATATTTTGCATTTATTTTTTTGTAAGTGTTTGATTATCTCAATATAATAATTACTTTTGCACCCCTGTTTGGAGTATTTCGTTACTTCAAATTGAAGGGATTTAATTAATTAATAATAATAATCTATGTCTGGGTTAATTGGTAAAAAGATCGGCATGACCAGTATTTTCGACGAGAATGGGAAAAATATCCCTTGTACCGTGATAGAAGCTGGCCCATGCGTTATCACCCAAGTCAGAACCAATGAGGTTGACGGGTATGAAGCGTTACAACTTGGTTTCGATGACAAAACAGAAAAGCACACTACAAAGGCAGCTCTTGGCCATTTCAAGAAAGCCGGTACTGATGCTAAGAAGAAAGTCGTTGAATTCAAGCATTTCGAAACTGAGTATAAACTTGGTGATGTTTTAACTGTAGATGTTTTCACTGAAGGTGAATTCGTAGATGTACAGGGTGTATCAAAAGGTAAAGGTTTCCAGGGTGTTGTTAAGCGTCACGGCTTTGGTGGTGTTGGACAGGCTACTCACGGTCAGCACAACCGTCTTAGGGCTCCGGGTTCAGTAGGTGCATCGTCTTACCCTTCACGAGTGTTCAAGGGTATGCGTATGGCCGGAAGGACTGGCGGGGAAAATGTAACAGTACAAAACCTTAAGGTTTTAAAAGTGGTTGCGGATAAGAACCTTCTTGTAATTAAAGGTGCTATTCCGGGTCACAAAAACTCTTATGTAATCATTCAGAAGTAATGGAAGTAAAAGTATTAGATATCAACGGAAAAGAAACTGGCAGGACGATCACTCTTTCTGATTCAGTATTCGCAATTGAGCCTAATAAGCACGCTGTATACCTTGATGTTAAGCAATATCTTGCTAACCAAAGGCAGGGTACCCACAAAGCCAAAGAAAGGGCTGAGGTAACCGGTAGTACACGTAAGATCAAGAAGCAAAAAGGAACAGGTACGGCTCGTGCAGGTTCTATCAAGAACCCATTGTTCAAAGGTGGTGGTACTATTTTTGGCCCAAGGCCAAGGAGCTACTCATTCAAATTGAACAAAGCTCTTAAGCGTCTTGCCAGGAAATCGGCTTTCACAATGAAGGCTCAGGAATCAAGCCTGACCGTAGTAGAGAACTTCGAATTCGACGCTCCAAGCACTAAAAATTTCATTAACTTTTTGAAAGCTTTAGGGTTAGATAATAAAAAATCGCTTATCGTGTTGGGTGATACAAATAAAAACGTATATTTGTCGTCACGCAATTTGAAAGCTTCTAACGTTGTAACTACTTCAGAATTAAGTACTTATGCGATACTTAACGCAAATAAGCTTGTTCTTTTGGAAGGTGCTTTGGAAGGAATTGAAGAAAATTTAAGCAAATAATAAGGTCATGGGTATCATAATTAAACCTATCATCACTGAAAAAATAACTAAAGACGGTGAAGTTTTCAACCGTTTTGGTTTCATTGTTGACAAAAAAGCGAACAAGATCCAGATCAAGAATGCAGTTGAGGCTGCTTATGGTGTTGGTGTTGTTGAAGTGAACACAATGAACTACAGGGCTGATAGATCGGTTAAGTACACTAAGAGTGGCTTGATCTCAGGAAAGACGAATGCTTACAAAAAAGCTATCGTACAAGTACAGGAAGGTGAAACAATAGATTTTTATAATAATATCTAATAACAATGTCAGTTAGAAAATTAAAACCTATTACCCCGGGTCAGCGTTTTAGAGTTGTAAATAGCTTTGACACTATTACAACTGATAAGCCGGAGCGTTCATTGATCGCACCGAAAAAAAACTCAGGCGGTAGAAATAGTCAAGGAAAAATGACCATGCGTTATACAGGCGGTGGTCACAAGCAAAGGTATCGTATGATCGATTTCAAAAGGACTAAGGCGGGTATCCCTGCTACAGTTAAGACGATCGAGTACGACCCGAACCGTTCAGCATTCATATCTCTATTGTTCTATGCTGATGGTGAGAAAACATACATCATTGCACAAAACGGGCTTCAGGTAGGCCAGGTTGTTACTTCGGGAGCTGATGCTCAGCCGGAGATAGGCAACGCTTTACCTCTTAGCAAAATTCCTCTAGGAACTGTTATATCTTGTATTGAGCTACGTCCTGGCCAGGGTGCGGTTATCGCACGCAGCGCGGGTACATTTGCACAGCTTATGGCAAGGGACGGAAAATATGCTACTATCAAAATGCCTTCAGGTGAGACAAGGTTGATCCTTCTTACATGTATGGCTACGATCGGAGCTGTTTCCAACTCTGACCACCAATTGATCGTTTCCGGTAAAGCCGGTAGGACACGTTGGTTGGGCAGAAGGCCAAGGACAAGGCCGGTAGCGATGAACCCGGTAGATCACCCGATGGGTGGTGGTGAAGGACGCTCTTCGGGCGGACATCCACGCTCAAGGAAAGGTCTTCCGGCGAAAGGTTACAGGACTCGTTCTAAAGTTAACCCGAGTAATAAGTATATCGTAGAACGTAGAAAGAAATAATAAGTAAGATATGGCACGTTCATTAAAGAAAGGACCTTTTGTTCACTATAAGTTGGATAAGAAAGTTCAGGAAAACATTGAAAAGGGCAATAAAGGAGTAGTGAAGACATGGTCTCGCGCTTCGATGATCACCCCGGATTTTGTTGGGCAGACTATCGCAGTACACAACGGTCGTCAATTCGTACCGGTTTACGTTACAGAGAACATGGTAGGTCATAAATTAGGAGAATTTTCGCCGACGCGCTCTTTCAGGGGCCACGCCGGTGCTAAAAATAAAGGTAAAAAATAATAGCAATGGGAGTTCGTAAAAGAGAAACCGCAGAAGCAAGGAAAGAGGCTAACAAGTCTATCGCTTTCGCTAAGCTGAATAACTGCCCTACGTCGCCACGCAAAATGCGCCTTGTTGCGGATCTTGTAAGGGGCCAAAAGGTAGAATTAGCGCTAAATATATTAAGGTTCAGTTCAAAAGAGGCTTCACGCAAGCTTGAAAAACTATTGCTATCAGCCATCAACAACTGGCAGCAAAAGAATGCTGAGGAAAGCCTTGAAAACGCCGGCCTTTTCGTAAAAGAGATCAGGGTTGACGGCGGAATGATGCTGAAAAGGCTTCGTCCTGCACCGCAGGGTCGTGCCCACAGGATAAGGAAACGTTCTAACCACGTAACCATCGTGCTTGGAGCTAAGAATAATAACACACAAAGCAACTAAGAGAAATGGGACAAAAGACAAATCCAATAGGAAATCGCCTTGGTATCATCAGGGGTTGGGATTCTAACTGGTACGGTGGAAATGACTACGGTGACAAACTTGCCGAAGATCACAAAATCAGGAAATACATCCATGCCCGTTTATCTAAAGCTAGTGTGTCTAAGGTGATAATCGAGAGGACCCTTAAGCTTGTAACCGTTACTATAACCACTGCACGTCCTGGTATCATCATCGGGAAAGGCGGCCAGGAAGTAGACAAGCTGAAAGAAGAACTTAAGAAGATCACAGACAAAGAGGTTCAGATCAACATCTTTGAAATTAAAAGGCCGGAGCTTGACGCTTACCTTGTAGGTACAAGCATTGCCCGCCAGATCGAAAGCCGTATCTCTTACAGGAGGGCTATCAAGATGGCTATCGCTGCAGCTATGCGTATGAACGCAGAAGGTGTTAAAGTGATGATCTCAGGCCGTTTGAACGGTGCTGAGATGGCACGTTCGGAAATGTTCAAAGAAGGCAGGATCCCTCTATCAACTTTCAGGGCGGACATCGATTACTCACTTGCTGAGGCCCACACTACTTACGGTAGGATGGGGATCAAAGTGTGGATCATGAAAGGTGAGGTTTATGGCAAAAGAGATCTTTCTCCGTTAGTAGGCATGGACAAAAAACAGTCTAAGTCTGCAGGATCTCAGGACAGGGACAACAGGTCACAAGGCGGAAGGCCGGGTGGTGGTCGTCCAGGTGGTGATAAATCAGGCCAACGCAAAAGAAAGTAATTAAAAAACTAAAGAAAAATGTTACAGCCTAAAAGAACAAAATACCGCAAGGTACAGAAAGGTAAGATGAAGGGCATTTCCCAAAGGGGTCATGAACTTTCTAATGGTATGTTTGGTATCAAATCTTTAGATTCAGTTTTTATCACTTCCCGCCAGATCGAGGCTGCACGTATCGCTGCGACCCGTTTCATGAAAAGGGAAGGCCAGTTGTGGATCAAAATATTCCCGGATAAGCCTATCACCAAAAAACCTCTTGAGGTACGTATGGGTAAAGGTAAAGGTGCTGTAGAGTACTGGGTTGCCGTTGTTAAACCAGGTAAGATAATGTTTGAAGTAGGAGGCGTGCCACTGGCCGTAGCAAAAGAGGCACTTCGCCTTGCTGCCCAGAAACTGCCTGTGAAGACCAAGTTTGTTATCGCCAGAGATTTTGAAGCATAATCCGATATTATTATGAAACAATCAGAGATAAAAGATCTATCTGCAACCGAGCTTCAAAGCAAGCTTGGTGAGTTACAGAAAACATATGCCGACCTAAAATCAGCTCACGCTATTTCTCCAATCGAGAACCCACTACAGATCAGGGCCGTAAGAAGGTCGATCGCAAGGGTAGCTACTGAGCTTACAAAAAGAGAGTTACAATAATTGTATTCTGCCAAAAGATGGAAGAAAAAAGAAACTTAAGAAAAGAGAGAATTGGTGTAGTAACCAGCAACAAAATGGCAAAATCCATAGTTGTGTCTCAAACAACAAGGGTAAAACACCCTCTATACGGTAAGTTCGTATTGAAAACAAAGAAATTTGTTGCACACGACGAAACAAACGACTGTAACATTGGTGATACAGTAAGGATCATGGAAACACGTCCTTTGAGTAAAACTAAATGTTGGAGGTTAGTAGAAATAATTGAAAGAGCGAAGTAATTATGGTACAACAGGAATCCAGACTAAAAGTAGCAGATAACACGGGTGCAAAGGAAGTTTTGACGATCCGTGTGTTAGGTGGCACCAAAAGGCGTTATGCGTCTGTAGGTGATAAGATCGTAGTTTCTATTAAAGATGCTACGCCTACCGGTAACGTTAAGAAGGGCGCTGTATCTACAGCAGTTGTTGTACGTACCAAAAAAGAAGTACGTCGTGCCGACGGCTCATACATCAGGTTTGATGATAACGCTTGCGTATTGTTGAACGCTGCCGGTGAGATGAGGGGTACACGTGTTTTTGGTCCTGTAGCAAGGGAACTTCGTGAGAAGCAATTCATGAAAATTGTATCATTGGCACCTGAAGTGCTTTAATATTTATACAAAATGATAAAGCTAAAGATAAAATCAGGAGATACCGTAAGGGTAATTGCCGGTGATCATAAAGGCACTGAAGGAAAAGTTCTTCGTGTCCTTGTAGACAAGAACAAAGCTATCGTTGAGGGTGCTAACATGGTGTCTAAGCACACTAAGCCAAGCGCTAAGAACCCACAAGGTGGTATTGTTAAGAAAGAAGCTCCTATCCACATTTCTAACCTTGTCCTTGTAGATGCCAAAGGTGTTGCTACAAAAACAGGCGTAAGGAAAGAAGGAGATAAGAACGTGAGATTTTCAAAAAAATCTAATCAAGTACTATAGTGATGGCTTATATACCAAGATTAAAACAAGAATATAAGGACAGGGTAGTACCTGCACTTAAAGAAGAGTTCGGTTACAAGAACGTAATGATGGTTCCAAAACTGGAAAAGATCGTTCTTAGCCGTGGTGTTGGCGCCGCTGTATCTGATAAAAAACTTATCGACTATGCAGTGGAAGAGCTAACAAAAATTACAGGCCAGAAAGCTGTTTCTACCATTTCAAAGAAAGACGTTGCGTCGTTCAAACTTAGGAAAGGTATGCCGATCGGTGCAAAAGTGACCCTTCGTGGCGAGAGGATGTATGAATTCCTGGACAGGTTGGTGACATCGTCACTACCTCGTGTAAGGGATTTTAGCGGAATCAAGGCTACAGGATTCGATGGAAGGGGTAACTATAACCTGGGTGTTACGGAGCAGATCATTTTCCCTGAAATTGATATTGACAAAGTTAACAAAATATCAGGATTAGATATTACCTTTGTAACTTCGGCCCAAACCGATAAAGAAGCTAAGTCGCTATTGACAGAACTAGGTTTACCTTTTAAAAAGAATTAAGTTATGGCTAAAGAATCAATGAAAGCCCGCGAGGTGAAAAGAGCGGCAACGGTTGCAAAGTATGCTGAAAAAAGGAAGGCTCTACTAGAAGCCGGAGATTATGAAGGCCTGCAAAAGCTACCTAAGAACGCTTCACCGGTACGTATGCACAACCGTTGCAAACTTACAGGAAGGCCAAGGGGTTATATGCGCCAGTTTGGTATTTCACGTGTAACTTTCCGTGAAATGGCTAACAACGGTTTGATACCGGGAGTTAGAAAAGCCAGCTGGTAATAAAGAATTATAAATTGGTGACAGGTTCGGCCGTAACAGGCCGAAAACCGTTTCCGCAAATTAATAAATATGTACACAGATCCAATTGCCGATTTTTTGACAAGGATTAGAAATGCAGTGAGGGCTAATCACAAAGTGGTTGAAATCCCTGCTTCTAACATGAAGAAAGAAATCACAAAAATTTTATTCGACCAGGGATACATCCTTAGTTACAAATTCGAAGATAATGCCGTTCAAGGTACTATCAAGATCGCTCTTAAGTACGATAAAGAGACTAAAGAGTCGGTAATAAAAGATATCCAGAGAATTAGTAAACCGGGTTTACGTAAGTATGCAGGCGCAACAAACCTTCCAAGGATCCTTAACGGATTGGGTATTGCCATCGTGTCAACGTCTAAAGGACTTATGACAGGAAAACAGGCAAAACAGCAGAATGTAGGTGGTGAGGTGATCTGTTACGTATACTAATAAAAAGATTTATCGATGTCAAGAATAGGTAAAAATCCAGTAGCAATACCTGCCGGCGTAACTGTAGAGGTTAACGGTAATGTTGTTACGGTAAAAGGAAAAAAAGGCCAGCTTACACAAGATTTTTCAGACGTGTCTGTTAAGATCGAAGAAGGCCAGGTAATAGTGGAGCGCTCGTCTGACCATAAGGATGACAGGTCGAAACACGGATTGTACAGGTCACTTATCAACAACATGATCGTTGGGGTGTCTGAAGGTTTTACTAAAGAACTTGAACTGGTAGGCGTTGGTTACAGGGCTTCGAACCAGGGACAGAAATTAGATATCGCACTGGGCTTCTCCCACAACATCGTTCTTGAAGTTGTATCTGAAGTTACTGTTGAAACGGTATCTGAAAAAGGTAAGAACCCTATCATTAAATTAGCTTCTCATGATAAACAACTTTTAGGGCAGGTAGCGGCCAAGATACGTTCTTTCCGCAAGCCGGAGCCTTACAAAGGAAAAGGAGTTAAGTTCGTAGGTGAAGTACTAAGGAGAAAAGCAGGTAAATCAGCTTAATAATCTTAAAAATTAAAGACTATGTCATTAAATAAATCTGAAAGAAGACAGAGGATTAAGTTCCGTATCAGAAAGATTGTTAGCGGAACTGCTGCTCAGCCTAGGCTTTCTGTATTCAGGAGTAATAAGGAGATCTATGCTCAAATCATAGATGATGTGAACGGTGTAACTTTGGCAGCTGCGTCCTCAAGGGACAAAGGCATAACTAAAGGTACTAATTTAGAGACTGCTACAGCTGTAGGTAAAGCCATTGGCGAAGCTGCTCTTAAAGCCGGTATCGATACCATCACTTTTGACAGGGGTGGATACCTTTACCACGGACGTGTAAAATCATTAGCAGAAGGCGCAAGGGAAGCCGGACTTAAATTCTAAGAAATTATGTATCATAATTATAAAAACGTAGAGCTGGTAAAACCAAGCGGCCTTGAGCTAAAGGACCGTTTGGTAGCTGTAAACCGTGTTACTAAAGTTACAAAGGGTGGACGTGCTTTCGGTTTCTCTGCTATCGTAGTGGTAGGTGATGAGAACGGTGTAGTAGGCCATGGCCTTGGTAAATCCAAAGACGTGTCTGAGGCTATCGCCAAAGCTGTTGAGGATGCCAAGAAGAACCTTGTAAAGATCCCACTTTCCGGGCAGTCTGTTCCGCATGAGCAAAAAGGTAAATTCGGTGGTGCACGCGTACTATTGATGCCGGCTTCTCACGGTACAGGTGTAATTGCCGGTGGTGCGGTACGTTCAGTACTTGAATCAGTAGGTATTCACGATGTATTGTCAAAATCACAGGGTTCATCTAACCCTCACAATGTTGTAAAAGCTACTTTTGATGCTTTGCTTCAAATGAGGAGCGCTGCTACCGTTGCAAAACAAAGGGGCGTTTCACTTGAAAAAGTATTTAAAGGTTAATTCAAGGAAATCATGGGAAAAATAAAAGTAAAACAAGTTAAGAGCAAGATCAACTGTCCGCAAACACAAAAGCTTACGCTTGAGTCATTAGGCCTTCGTAAACTTGGACAGGTTGTTGAGCACGATGCAACTCCTGCTATCCTTGGAATGGTAAACAAAGTTAAACACCTGGTTTCTGTAGAAGAGATCAACTAACAAAATACACTAATGGATTTAAGTAACTTACAACCTGCTGAAGGTTCGGTTCATAATCAGAATAAAAGGGTAGGACGTGGTGAAGGTTCAGGCAAAGGCGGTACTTCCGCTCGTGGCCACAAAGGTGCCAAATCGCGTTCAGGATACTCTAAGAAGATCGGTTTTGAGGGTGGCCAGATGCCTTTACAGCGTCGTGTTCCTAAGTTCGGTTTCAAAAACATCAACCGTAAGGAGTACGAAGGTGTGAACCTTGATACGCTTCAGGCTCTTGTAGATAACGGATTTGCTACTGACACTGTAGACTTTGCAGTATTGGTAGAGAACCGTTTGGCTACAAAAAATGAAATGGTAAAGATTTTAGGAAGAGGAGAGCTTAAGGCAAAACTAAAAGTAACTGCTCACAAATTTACTGCAACTGCCAAGGCTGCTATTGAAGCTGCCGGTGGTGAAGCGGTAACTTTATAATCTTTAATCTCATTATGAAGAAATTTTTCGAAGCGTTTGCCAATGTCTGGAAGATAGAGGAACTTAAGAACAGGATTCTTGTTACTCTCGGATTGTTGCTTGTATACCGTTTTGGTGCACACGTGACCCTGCCGGGTATTGATGCTACACAGTTAAACAGTTTATCGGATCAGACTAAGGGAGGTATTGGCTGGCTTATCGATGTATTTACAGGTGGTGCGTTCTCGCAGGCATCTGTATTTGCATTGGGTATCATGCCTTACATTTCTGCTTCGATTGTAGTGCAGCTTATGGGTATCGCGGTACCTTACCTGCAAAAACTTCAGAAAGAGGGCGAGAGCGGAAGGAAAAAGATCAACCAGATCACCCGTTGGCTAACGATCCTTATCACGCTGGTTCAGGGTCCCGGTTATATCTATAACCTGTACAGGACACTGCCGGCCCAGGCATTCTTATTGCCTTCGGATTCTTTCCCGTTCCTATTCTCATCAGTTGTGATCCTTACCACAGGTACCATTTTTGCAATGTGGCTTGGTGAGAAGATCACCGATAAAGGTATCGGTAACGGTATTTCACTATTGATCTTGGTAGGTATCATCGCAAGGATGCCACAGGCGTTCATCCAGGAATTCACTTCAGTGATCACTGAGAACAACGGCGGTCCTTTGATGCTTGTTCTTGAAATTGTTGTATGGCTTTTTGTTATCATTGCCTGTATCCTTATGATCATGGCAGTGCGAAAGATACCTGTACAATATGCAAGGCGTACTACATCAGGCGATTTTGAACAGGATATGATGGACAATAACAGGCAGTGGATCCCATTAAAGCTTAATGCTTCGGGGGTCATGCCGATCATCTTTGCCCAGGCTATCATGTTCATACCTGCTGCATTGGCAGGATTCTCAAAGTCTGATACTGCTCAAACCATCACTTCTCAATTCCAGAATGTGTTCGGTTTGACCTATAATGTGGTTTTTGCTTTATTAATAATAATTTTTACTTACTTTTACACCGCGATAACGGTGCCTACCAACAAAATGGCAGACGACCTTAAAAGGAGTGGTGGTTTTATACCGGGTGTAAGGCCTGGTGTTGAGACCGGAGACTACCTTGATAAGATCATGTCATTGATCACATTCCCTGGTTCATTGTTCCTTGCACTTATTGCCGTGTTCCCGGCAGTAGTGTTCAACTTTGGAGTTCAGCAGCAGTGGGCATTATTTTATGGTGGTACATCACTGTTGATCATGGTCGGGGTTGCGATCGATACCATTCAGCAAATAAATTCTTATCTGTTGAACAGGCATTACGACGGATTGATGAAAAGTGGTAAGAATAGAAAAGCGGTAGCTTAATTTTTTATGGCAAAACAGTCAGCAATAGAACAGGACGGATCGATAATAGAGGCATTGTCTAATGCCATGTTCCGTGTTGAATTAGAAAACGGGCACATAGTAATTGCTCATATTTCAGGGAAGATGCGTATGCACTACATCAAGTTGCTTCCGGGCGACAAGGTGAAACTTGAGATGAGCCCTTATGATCTGTCCAAAGCAAGAATTACTTATAGATACTAATAGCTATTAACAATGAAAGTAAGAGCATCAGTTAAGAAAAGAAGTGCCGAGTGCATCATCGTGCGCAGGAAAGGCAGATTATATGTTATTAACAAAAAGAATCCTAGATTTAAACAAAGACAAGGATAATTATGGCAAGAATTGCAGGGGTAGATATACCTAAAAACAAAAGGGGAGTGATTGCACTTACTTACATCTTCGGTGTAGGAAGGAGCAGGTCTTCAGAGATTTTGGCTAAAGCTAACGTTAGCGAGGATATTAAAGTTCAGGATTGGAATGACGACCAGATCAGTGCCATCCGTGAAGCTGTGTCTTACTATAAGATTGAAGGTGAACTTCGTTCAGAAGTATCTTTGAACATCAAGCGTTTAATGGATATTGGTTGTTACAGGGGCATCCGCCACAGGGCAGGTCTTCCGTTAAGGGGCCAACGCACCAAGAACAATTCAAGGACTAGGAAAGGTAAGAGGAAAACTGTTGCTAACAAGAAAAAAGCAACTAAATAATAAGTAGTATGGCTAAAGCGAGTACAAAAAAACGTAAAGTAATTGTAGAGTCTACAGGCGAAGCACATATTAGCGCAACTTTCAACAACATCATCATATCTCTTACAAATAAGAAAGGTGAAGTTATTTCATGGTCATCTGCAGGTAAGATGGGCTTCAGGGGTTCTAAAAAGAACACTCCGTATGCTGCCCAGATGGCTGCTGAAGACTGTAGTAAAGTTGCCATTGAGGCCGGTCTTAAGAAAGTGAAAGTTTACGTTAAAGGCCCGGGTAACGGACGTGAGTCTGCTATCAGGTCGCTGCACAACGGAGGAATAGAAGTTACCGAGATCATCGACGTAACGCCAATGCCGCACAACGGCTGCCGCCCTCCAAAGAGAAGGAGAGTTTAATTTAATATAGTATAACAAGAGCGGGAACAAA
Source organism: Flavobacterium sp. (assembly GCF_052437795.1). Lineage (GTDB taxonomy): Bacteria > Bacteroidota > Bacteroidia > Flavobacteriales > Flavobacteriaceae > Flavobacterium. The sequence goes on along the minus strand of NZ_JBQVPA010000004.1, from coordinate 451,716 downwards.
AGGTTATCGGAGGATGAGACCTGAATTCATAACCTCCTGCTTATTAATTTTTAGAAATGGCAAGATATACTGGTCCACAAACAAGGATCGCCCGTAAATTTGGCGAGGCGATCTTCGGAGACGATAAGTCTTTCGAAAAAAGAAATTACCCACCGGGACAACACGGCTTGGCTAAGAAAAGGGGTAAAAAATCTGAATATGCTGTCCAGCTGATGGAGAAGCAGAAAGCTAAATATTCTTACGGCATTCTTGAAAAACAATTCAGGAACCTGTATGAAAAAGCTGCTGCCTCTAAAGGTGTAACTGGTGAGATCCTTTTACAGCTTTGCGAAGCAAGGCTTGACAATGTAGTATACAGGATGGGTATCGCTCCTTCACGCAGGGCTGCAAGGCAGATCGTAGGGCACAGGCACATTACCGTTAACGGTGAGCTGGTGAACATCCCTTCATACCACCTTAAGCCTGGTGATAAAGTGGCTATCCGTGAAAAGTCAAAATCTCTTGACACCATCACAAATTCTTTATCAAACTCTTCTCGTGTATACGAGTGGATCACCTGGAACAATGATACTAAGGAAGGAACTTTCGTTTCTGTACCTGCAAGGATCCAGATCCCGGAAAACATCAAAGAACAACTAATCGTTGAGTTGTATAACAAATAATAATTGACATTAGTCGAAATATGGCAATATTTAATTTTCAGAAGCCCGATAAAGTTATAATGATCGATTCTACGGATTTCACAGGCAAGTTTGAATTCAGGCCTTTGGAACCGGGTTACGGATTGACCGTTGGTAACGCACTAAGAAGAGTTTTGCTTTCTTCACTGGAAGGTTACGCAATTACTTCAGTTCGCATTGAAGGAGTTGATCACGAATTTTCCACTTTAGCAGGGGTTGTTGAAGATGTTACAGAAATAATCCTGAACCTTAAGCAGGTTCGTTTTAAGCGCCAGATCGAGGATATCGACAATGAATCTGTATCTGTATCTTTTACAGGAAAAGACCAGCTTACTGCCGGCGATTTCCAAAAGTTCATTTCAGGTTTTCAGGTGTTGAATCCGGAGTTGGTTATCTGCAACATCGACAGCAAGATCAACATTAACCTTGAACTTACAATTGAGAAGGGAAGGGGATATGTTCCGGCTGAAGAAAATAAAAAGCAAAATGCAGCTATAGGTACTATTTTTACAGATTCCATCTTTACACCGGTAAAGAATGTAAAATACGCAATAGAGAACTTCCGTGTTGAGCAAAAGACCGACTACGAAAAGTTGGTATTCGAGATCATCACTGACGGATCTATACACCCTAAAGAAGCGCTTACTGAGGCAGCAAAAACACTGATACATCACTTTATGCTGTTCTCTGATGAAAGAATTACACTTGAGGCCGACGAAATTGCACAAACAGAATCCTATGATGAAGAATCACTGCACATGAGGCAGCTTCTTAAGACCAAACTGGTTGACATGGATCTTTCTGTAAGGGCGCTAAATTGTTTGAAAGCGGCTGAAGTTGATACTTTGGGTGACCTTGTATCGTTCAATAAAAATGACTTGATGAAGTTCCGTAACTTCGGTAAAAAGTCGCTTACCGAGCTTGATGAGCTTGTGGCGTCTAAAAACCTTCACTTCGGGATGGATTTGACGAAGTACAAATTAGATAAAGAATAATCCGGACCTTTTTAGGTTTATATTACTACAGAGATGAGACACGGAAAAAAGAATAATCACTTAAGCAGGCAGACAGGGCATAGGAAAGCTATGCTGGCTAACATGGCCTGCTCGCTTATAGAGCACAAGCGTATCAATACGACTGTTGCCAAAGCTAAAGCGCTTAAGCAATTTATTGAGCCGCTTGTTACAAAATCAAAGGAAGATACTACTCACAACAGGCGTATCGTTTTCGCTTACCTTCGCAATAAATATGCGGTTACTGAACTTTTCAGGGAAGTAGCAGCTAAAGTTGGCGATCGTCCGGGCGGATATACACGTATCATTAAGCTTGGTAACCGTCTTGGTGATAACGCTGATATGGCAATGATCGAACTGGTAGACTTCAATGAACTTTACAACGCTGTTAAGAAAGAAGCTAAGAAAACTACACGTCGTAGCCGTACTGCCAAGAAGGCTGATGGTGGCGAAGTGGTTGCCGAAGCTCCTGCAGCTAAAGAAGCTCCTGCTGTTGACACAGAAGAAAACAAAGAAGCTACTGAATAATCATGGATCAATGATCTTCAAATATCAAAAAAGGATGAACTTAACGGTTTGTCCTTTTTTTTTGCCCTGAAGTTTTATGTATCCAACGTTACGGTCATTGCGAGCGGAGGCACGGAGCGCGGCAATCTTTTATACGTTCCACGAAGTTTGATCCCTTAGAAAGATTGCTTCGTCGTTCGTCCTCGAAATGACTGGGATGATTGAGGATCAATAGTAACTTCATGACAAAAAAATACGTTTCGCTTTCACGATTTTTTAAAGTAAATTTGCACGCAACACAACAACAAACGACATAATGAAATATTCTAACAGGGATCGTGCGATCCTGCTCCTCGCTGACGGCACCATATTTTATGGCAAATCCATAGGCATAGAAGGTACTGTTTTTGGCGAAGTCTGCTTCAATACAGGGATGACCGGCTACCAGGAAATCTTTACTGACCCTTCTTATTTCGGACAGATAATGGTGGCATCCAACGCCCATATTGGTAATTACGGTACCAATGAGGAAGAGGTGGAAGCTGATAAGATCATGATATCCGGGCTGGTGTGCAAAAATTTCAGTTTTAATCACTCCAGGCCAAATTCTTCCGAGGGCCTTAAGGAATATTTTGAAAAACAAAACCTCGTTGCCATTTCGGATGTAGATACACGGGCACTGGTAAGCTATATCCGTGATAACGGCGCGATGAACGCGGCTATCTGTACCGAGGACTGCGATATCGAACAGCTTAAAAAAAAGCTTTCTGAAATACCTGATATGAAAGGCTTGGAACTTTCTTCAAAAGTATCCACCAAAGAGCCTTATTTCGTAGGGAGCCCTGATGCAAAATACAAGATATCCGCACTGGATCTTGGCATTAAAAAGAACATACTGCGTAACCTTGCGAAAAGGGACTGCTACATCAAGATTTTTCCGTATGATGCTTCTTACGAAGAGATGAAAAGCTTTAGCCCCGACGGATATTTTCTTTCCAACGGGCCCGGTGATCCAGATCCGTTATACGCCGCACAGGAAACAGCCCGCAAAATCCTCGACAAGAATGAGCCGGTATTCGGCATCTGCCTTGGGCACCAGGTACTGGCTTTGGCCAATGGCATTTCTACTTATAAGATGTTCAACGGGCACAGGGGCATTAACCACCCGGTGCGGAACCTGTTGACAGGCGAAGGCGAGATAACCTCCCAAAACCACGGCTTTGCAGTAGTACGTGAGGAACTGGAAAAACACTCTGACTTCGAGATCACCCACGAGCACGTTAATGATGGGACCGTGGCCGGGATGCGTATGAAGAGTAAGAACTGCTTCTCTGTGCAATACCACCCAGAAGCCAGCCCGGGTCCGCATGATGCTACTTACTTGTTCGACCAGTTCATTACGAATATTGAAAGCGCAAAAAGTAGTTAGTCATTTAATGGATTAAAACACTGGCGCTAAAACGTTTGCGTTTATAAGTTTTTAAAATTAAAAGAATTTCATATTTTAATTTGATTAAATTTGGTTTTAATTCAAATTAAACAAACGAATACTAACAATAAAACAAATATTTAATGGGCATAATTATTAAAGTTCACGCAAGGCAAATATTGGATTCACGCGGCAACCCGACAGTTGAAGTTGATGTAGTTACCGAGAATGGCATAATTGGAAGGGCCGCAGTACCATCTGGCGCTTCGACCGGCGAGCATGAGGCTGTTGAGCTTCGCGACGGCGGTAAGGCATATATGGGCAAAGGTGTTTCTAAAGCTGTGGAGAACGTAAATACAAAACTTGCCGGCGAGATCATCGGTATGTCGGTATTCGAACAGAACGCTATTGATAAAGCCATGATCGAGCTTGACGGCACTCCCAACAAGTCGAGCCTTGGCGCGAATGCCATCCTTGGTGTTTCCCTGGCTGTAGCCAAAGCAGCAGCCAATGAGCTTGGCCTTCCGCTATACCGTTATATTGGCGGTGTGTCGGCTAATACGCTTCCTGTGCCAATGATGAACATCATCAACGGCGGTTCGCACTCTGACGCGCCGATAGCGTTCCAGGAATTCATGATCATGCCGGTAAAAGCGACCAGCTTTACACACGCCATGCAAATGGGTACCGAGGTATTCCACAACCTGAAGAAAGTACTTCACGACCGTCACCTTAGCACTGCTGTGGGTGATGAAGGAGGTTTTGCACCTAACTTTGAAGGTGGTACTGAGGATGCCCTTGATACTATTAAATTAGCTATCGAGAATGCGGGCTACAAATTTGGCGAAGACATCAAGCTTGCCCTTGACTGCGCGGCTTCTGAGTTCTATGTGAACGGAAAATATGACTATACGAAGTTTGAAGGTGCCGGCGGGAAAATAAGGACAAGCGAAGAGCAGGCCGATTACCTTGCCGACCTTGCTGCGAAATACCCGATCATCTCTATCGAGGACGGCATGCAGGAGAACGACTGGGCAGGCTGGAAATACCTTACCGATAAAATAGGTGATAAGGTACAGTTGGTAGGCGACGATTTGTTCGTAACCAATGTAGAGCGCCTTGCTAAAGGTATCGCTGAAGATACAGCCAACTCGATCCTTGTAAAAGTGAACCAGATCGGTACGCTTACTGAGACCATTGCTGCCGTGAACATGGCGCACAATGCCGGTTATACATCGGTAATGTCGCACCGTTCGGGAGAGACTGAAGACAACACGATCGCCGACCTTGCCGTGGCGCTTAACTGCGGACAGATCAAAACAGGATCGGCTTCACGCTCTGACCGTATGGCAAAATACAACCAATTGCTGCGCATCGAGGAAGAGCTTGCCGAAGTGGCTTACTTCCCGGGCGAGAAAGCTTTTAAGGTGAAGAAATAATTATTTAGCTATTATAAATTGACACCCGCCCTCACACGGCGGGTGTCTTTTTTCTGCAAATTCTAAGTCACATCCCCTAAATTCTAAACAGATAGGGATTAATCCATACGAAATCATACTTTTGTTTCGGTAATTCACGCGGCGTATGAAGATCTTAAAATACCTGGCTTTGCTTTGTGCTGTTTTCAGCAGTGTGCCGTCATTCTCGCAAACGAAACTACTAGATAGCTTATTTACTGAGCTGAAGCATCCTAAAGATGAGAAAGAGAAGGCTGTCTTGCTTAATGCGATATCGGCAGAATATGAGAACGAGCCGGAACAGATGCTTAGGTATGCCAGGCAGGCCATGGAAGTTTCGCATAAAGCAGGATTAAAGCAGTACGAAGCCGACTCCTGGCGCAACATAGGAAATGCCAACATCATCCTGAGCAAATATACACAGGCGCTGAAAAGCTTTACCAATTCGCAGTCACTATATGAATCGCTGGTAAAGTCGGACCCGAAAAACAATGATCACAAGGATGGACTGGCGAACGTATACGGCAGTATCGGCATCGTTTGTTCTGAACAGAATAATTACGCGAAAGGGCTGGAGTACTATTTTAAGGCATTGAAGTTGTTTAGGGAAACAGGGCAGGAGGAAATAGTAGCCATTGTATACAACAACATCGGCGACATTTACAGCACACAAAAAGAATACACCAAAGCCCTCGAATACTTCAACAAGGCACTTTGGATACAAAAGAAGACCGGCGACCCTTCCTCTGCCATTACAATTTCCAACATCGGGAAAATTTATCTTGCGAAAGATGAAGACGAAAAAGCGCTGCAATCCTTCAATGAGGCCGAAGCGCAATTCGGCAAGTTTGAGAACAACCGCGGCCTTGCGGAGCTCTATAACAACTTCGGGAATTTTTACAGAAAGAAGAACGATCTTCCAAAAGCAGTAGCCTATTATAATAAGGCACTGGATATTTTTGAGCGATCGGGGGAGAAGTATGGTGCGGCATCATCACTAACTTTCCTTGGCAATATTTATGTATTGGAAGGAAAAACTGCCGATGCCATTGCCAACCTGGAGCGTTCATCGGCTTTGGCCGAAGAAATTGGCGTATTGGAGCAGGTTAAGGAATCGGAAAAGGCATTAAGCGACATTTATGAAAAGATGGGCAATGCCGGCGAGGCGCTCCTCCATTATAAAAAATATACGGCCGCCAAGGACAAGATCATCAACAGCGAGAACATAAAGAACATTGTGCGCGAGGAGATGAACTACGAGTTTGAGCGCAAAGCCGCCCTTCAAAAAGTAGAGGACGAGAAACGCCAGGTACTTTATGACGAGCAGGCCAAGCGCCACGTACAGCAGATGGTGTTCATAGGGCTGTCGGCTTTATTATTGTTCGGTATAGCGTTCCTCATCTATAGCAGGCTGCAGCTGAAAAAACGCCTGACCCTGCAGCGGGACCTTGCCGAATATGAGCAAAAGGCATTGCACCTGCAAATGAACCCGCACTTTGTGTTCAACTGCCTGGGGAGCATTTCGAGCTTTATTGTACAGAACGGCACTGACCAGGCGATAAAATACCTTTCGAAATTCTCGAAGCTGATGCGCCTTACATTGGAATACTCAAAAGAATCGCTGATACCGATCGACAAGGAGATAGAGAGCCTGCAAAACTACCTTGAGCTGGAGCAGCTGCGCTTCAACAATATGTTCGAGTTCGAGATCACAAAAGACCCCAATATCGAAGATGACATGGCGCTGCCGCCATTGTTGTTGCAGCCTTTTGTAGAAAATTCCATCATCCATGGCATTGTCCCGAAAAAGATGCGCGGGCGTATCACTGTCGGCTTTAAGCTGGAGGGCGAAAAGCTGATATGTACGGTGACGGACGATGGTATTGGCATCAACAGGTCGAAAAAACTGAAGGAAGCTTCGGTTACGGTACACAAGTCGATGGCGATGGAGATCACCCGCAAAAGGCTGGAAGTGATACAGGCGGTAACGTCGAGGCATTCGCAAGTAGAAATAAAAGAAATAACAAATGCGACAGGCGAACCGGCAGGAACGCGAATTATATTACATTTGCCTGTACAATATGCTAATAACTAACTCATGATCACAGCTTTACTTATAGATGACGATGCTAACCTGAGGAACGGGATGAAAGGATTGCTTGCAATGTACGCGCCTGACATTAAGATACTGGGCGAGGCCGACAGCGTAAAGGGCGGCATCCAGGCCATTGCGACCCACCAGCCCGACGTGATATTCCTCGACATACAGCTAGGGGATGGCACAGGGTTCGACATATTGGAACAGTTCGCGCAAAAAAAAGGCAGCCTTACTTCGCACGTGGTCTTCATAACGGCACATGAGGAGTTCGCGGTAAAGGCATTCCGCTTTAGCGCATTGGATTTCCTACTGAAGCCGGTGGATCCGGAAGAGCTGCAAAAAGTGATCGAAAAGATAAAAAAAGTGCTGTCGAACAACGACAACTACGCGCATATTGACCTATTGCTGGAGAACATCCGCAAGAAGGTAGACAAATTCAAGAGGATCGCACTGTCCACGTCAGACGGCATACACCTTTTTGAGGTGAGCGACATCATAAGGCTGGAGTCGCAGGACAATTATACACGCTTCCACATCAAGGACCACAAGCCGGTGCTGATCGCGAAGACGCTGAAGGAATATGAGGACCTGCTCTCTGAACAGGGATTTGAGAGGATACACCAGTCGCACCTGATAAACCTGGCCTACCTGAGATCATATATCAAAAAGGATGGTGGCTATGCGGTAATGGCCGATAACAGCAACCTGCCCATTTCACAGCGTAAAAAGGAAAGGCTCCAGGAACTGCTGAAGTCGTTATAGTAAAGCGAATTCTAAACGGGAGCCGCCGAATTCTCGACGGTAGCCGCTATATCGTATTGAATGCTATATATTTGAAAAAACTGACTGATAACAAGATCTGTTATGAAACGATTATTACCCATCCTGCTACTGTTTTGTACCGGCATTGCGGGGGCACAGATAGTAAATATACCTGATACCAACTTCAGGAATAAGCTGCTTCAGGCCAGTACGGCCAATAACATTGCCAAGGGCAGCAGCGGTGCTTCGATAAAGGTTGATACGAACAATGATAACTACATCCAGCAATCGGAGGCGAATGCTGTATATGAACTGAATGTTCCCGGCGCATCTATAACCAATATGACGGGCATACAGTCCTTCGGCAACCTTGAAGCCCTGGATTGCAGTGGCAACTCAATTGCCACACTTACCCTGAATGGCTTAGTGAATCTTGAAACGGTATATTGCGGATCGAACAACATAAGCACCCTGAGCCTTACAGGGCTTTCAAACCTGCGCGGACTATATTGTTCGGATAACAGCCTTTCCACCATAAGCTTTGCCGGGCTTACAGACCTTCGCTGGCTGGAGTGTGATAATAACAGCCTCACATTGCTTAACGTGACCCCGTTAGCCGATCTGCGTGAGCTTAAGTGCAACAGTAACAGTCTTACGAGCCTTACGGTAGCCAACCTGCCCGACCTTCGCCTTATAGAATGCGGGGACAACAACCTTTCAATGCTCGATCTGACAGGATTGACTCATTTGGAAGAGTTAGTATGCAACAAAAACTATATTGCTACCCTCGACTTCACCGGGCTTGATTATCTTATCAGTGTGAACTGTTCTGAAAACCAGCTTACATCCCTTGACTTTTCGGGGAATCCCGCTTTTAACGAATTGGATTGCTTTCAAAACGATATTACTTTTATAAATATTAAAAATGGTGCGGCCCAGGTATATGATGCAACGAATGCACCTAATCATTGGTACGGCAATGCTAACCTCGAGTTCGTGTGCATTGATGAGTTTGAGGAAGCAGTGGTAAGCACGATCCTGAACACTAACACCCTTACAGTGAGCTTTAATAGCTACTGCACCTTTGTTCCCGGCGGCGCTTACAACACCATTACCGGCGCCATACTTTTTGACGGAGATGGCGATGGATGTGATGCGGGCGATATTCCGCAGCCTTTCATCCCGATAAGCATTGATGGCATAGTTGTGCCGGGCGCTACATTTACAGATACACAGGGCAATTACAGTTTTTATACCCAGGCAGGTGCCTACACCATTGCCCCCCAACTTGAGAATGCGGGGTTCTTTACAATTACCCAAGTGTCTGAGACCGTTACGTTCCCATTAGTGGACGAGTCGGTAGAAGTGCGCGATTTTTGCATTGCGCCTAACGGAAATAACCCTGATGTAGAAGTGGTGATCGAGCCACTCATGCCTGCTGTACCGGGCGGGGAGGCAACCTATAAAGTGGTGTATAAGAACAAGGGTAACCAGGCCCTTTCCGGCAGCGTTACGCTCAGCTGCGACGAGAGCTACCTGGACTATGCTTATGTAAGCCCAATGCCGGATAACATTGTTCCCGGGACCTATACATGGAATTATAACAACCTGAAGCCATTTGAGAACAGGGAGATCAACGTATCGCTGGACATTAACAGCCCGTCGGACACTCAGCCTGTAAATGTAGGCGATGTGTTGCTCTTCTCTTCGACAATAACAACAACTTCGGGCGATGATATTCCGCAGGACAATACTTTTAGCCTGGATCAAAAAGTTGTAGGGGCGTTTAACCCGAACAATATAGTATGCATTGAAGGCGAGAGCGAATCGCCTGCCAACATAGGTAATTATCTGCATTATGTGGTTAACTTCAAGAATACCGGCACGGATCCGATAGCCAATGTGGTGGTAAAACACGATATCGACCCAACACAGTTTGACGCGGCATCGGTACAGGTGCTCAACAGTTCGCACGCAATGCGCACGATGGTTACAGGTAACAGGGTAGAATTCATGTTCCGGAATGCCAGCCTTGCCGCCGCCGACCATGGTAACATACTTTTCAAGGTAAAAACCAAGCCAAGCCTTTCTGCGGGATCATCGGTAACCAACAACGCCAGGATATTCTTCGACTACAAATTCCCTGTGGAGACGAATGATGCCAATACGGTATTTGAAAACCTGGGCACGGGCGATCTTGAAAAAGACAATTCAGTAATGATGTTCCCTAACCCGGCCAAAACCATGCTCACAATTACCGCTGATAGTACAATTAGATCTATTGAAATGTACGATGTACAGGGCAGGCTGTTGGAGACAGGGATAGTGAATGATATGAATACGACCATCGACCTGAGATCAAGGCAGGCGGGAATGTACTTTGTGAAAGTAAGGACTGAAAAAGGCGTGAAGCTTGAGAAGGTTATTAAGGAGTGATAAGATAGTTTGTTTTTAAATATTTATCAAAAGTCAATGTCCCATGATATTGACTTTTGCTATTTATTGTCATATTTAACCATTTTCTTACGTAGTTTCCTTTAAAAATTGATTTCAATTTATTAAATTCGCAGGATTAATTTTTTCTGAACCAAAATCACAATATAAATCATGTCAAATATTGCAATATTAGAAATTGATGGCAAAAAGTATGAGTTCCCGATAATTGTGGGTACTGAAAATGAAGTTGCCATCGATATCGATAAGCTGCGCAGTGAGACCGGTGCAATAACTATGGACCCGGGTTATAAGAACTCAGGATCATGTAAAAGCGAAATTACTTTCCTTGACGGGGAAGAGGGGATCCTGCGTTACAGGGGTTATTCTATTGAAGACCTTGCCGAGAAATCCAACTTTCTTGAAGTTTCTTACCTTTTGATCTTTGGTGAGCTGCCAACAGCTGCCCAGCTTGAAAAATTTGAGACCGATATCAGGAAATATACCCTCGTGAACGAGGAGATGAAGAACATAATTGATGGCTTCCCTAAAAATGCGCACCCAATGGGAGTGCTGGCATGCCTTACCAGCGCGCTTACGGCTTTCAACCCGAAATCGGTGAATGTAGCCAATGAAAAAGATATGTATGAGGCTGTTTGCAAGACCATGGGTAAATTCCTGGTTATCGCAACATGGACATACCGTAAGAACATGGGCTACCCGCTCAACTATTATGACAACACCATAGGCTATGTAGAAAACTTCATGAGGCTGATGTTCGAGCTTCCTACCGGCCCTTACAAAAGCAACCCGGTAATTATCGACGCCCTTGACAAGTTGTTCATCCTTCACGCCGATCACGAGCAAAACTGCTCAACGTCTACAGTACGCATGGTAGGTTCGTCGCATGCAGGCCTGTTCGCTTCGATCTCAGCAGGTGTATCGGCTCTTTGGGGCCCGCTTCACGGTGGCGCCAACCAGGCAGTGCTGGAAATGCTTGAGGAGATACAGGCTAACGGAGGTGACGCAGACAAATACCTTGCTAAAGCAAAAGATAAGGATGATCCGTTCCGCCTCATGGGCTTTGGCCACAGGGTGTACAAGAACTTTGACCCGCGTGCCAAGATCATCAAAAAAGCAGCCGACGAGGTGCTTGCCACCCTTGGTGTAGACGATCCGGTGCTTACCATAGCAAAAAAACTAGAAGAGTCTGCATTGCAGGATGAGTATTTCAAGTCAAGGAACCTGTACCCTAACGTAGATTTCTATTCTGGGATCATTTACAGGGCGCTTGGCATCCCAACCGAAATGTTTACCGTTCTTTTCGCCATCGGCCGCCTTCCGGGCTGGATCGCACAGTGGAAAGAAATGCGTGTGAACAAGGAGCCGATAGGGCGTCCGAGGCAGATCTACACAGGTGCACCACTGCGTGACTTTGTAGGTGTAGAGAACAGGAAATAAATCACCATTTTGATATAGTGAAGCCGCTCCCGAACAGGAGTGGCTTTTTTTGTGATAAATGTTGTATGTTAACATTTTGATCGGAAAAATAGCTACCTTTAGCCCGCTATGAAGACAATAAAACAGAAATTATGACAAAAAACTTTACTTATGTCCTGTTGATGTCGCTTTCAGTGTTGGGCGTATCGGCACAGGAGATCAAATTGATTCAGGATGGCGGCAGCGGGATAGCACTGAAAAATACCTCTGCAGGATTTACAACCCATACTAAAAATGTAAATGGTATTGCCTGCCAGGACTTCAGCGGCAGCGCAAAAGTGCTGACCATGGTAAAAGGTGCGCCTGCGCTTCCGGTACATTCGGAGTCGGTTATCGTGCCGAATATCGGTAACGTGTCAGTAGTTATCAGCTACGACAGTTATGAAGAATTTGATAATATTACCGTGCTTCCTTCTAAAGGCAGCCTGAAAAGGAATGTAAACCCTCAGTTAATCCCTTATGACATGGGTGAAGCTTATACCCAGGATGCTTTTTATCCCGGCAAGCTGGCCGCGATATCCGATCCTTTCATTCTTAGGGATACTCGTGGGGTTTCGGTGTCTTTCTACCCATACCAGTACAATCCAGTGACCAAAAAGCTAAGGCTGTACAAGAACATTACCGCCAATGTGGTAACAAATGATGGCATCGCCGGACTGAATGAGATAAACGGTGGCAAAGCACATCCTTCAAATGCATTCAGCCAGGTGTACCAAAATCTCTATGCCAATGCCCTAATGTATGAGCCCGTTTCCGAAAGTGGGGAGATGCTCGTTATCGCGCCGGATAATTATACAGAAACCCTTGCGCCATTGGTGGCCTGGAAAATAAAAAAGGGGATCAATACTACAGTCGCCACATTGTCCCAGACGGGCAATACCCCTGAAAGCATAAAAGCCTATATTGAGGATTTTTATAATGACAATCCCGGGCTGATCTATGTATTGTTGGCAGGTGACCACAGTGACCTCCCGACATACACGTATGGCCTTACCGGGGCTAATGAAGAACTTTGGAGTGATACTTATTATGTGCAGCTTGCGGGGGATGATTTTTATCCTGAAGCGCTCATAGGAAGGTTCTCCGGAAGTGTGGAGGATGTAGCCGTAATGGTGGGCCGCACACTTGAGTATGAAACCACTCCGCTGGAAGGCAACTGGATCACCAGGGCCGCGGGCATTGGGTCTGACGAAGGCGACGGATATGGCGATGATGGCGAAGCCGACTGGCAGCATAACAGGAATATTGCCAATAAGCTGCTGGGGTATGGCTATAGCCATGTACATGAACTATATGACGGAAGCCATGGCGGATATGACGCTGAAGGGAATGTAGAGTCTTACATGATATCTGACGCTGTAAATGGTGGTATAGGACTTTTGAACTACACAGGACATGGTGCGCAGGAATTGCTTGCAACAGGGTGGTTCACAAATACTGAAGTTTTCGGGCTCGAGAATAACGGTATGTACCCTTTTATTGTTTCTGTAGCTTGTAACAACGGTACGTTCGCACAGGGTACTTCGTTCTGTGAGTCCTGGCTCAGGGTACAGCACGATAATGCGCCGGCCGGTGCGATCGCCGCAGCGGGATCATCTATCCTGATGGCGTGGGCTGAGCCAATGCAGACACAGGATGAAATGACAGAGCTTATCACAGGCAGTGAGCCGGGAAATGAAAAATGTACGTTAGGAGGGCTGTTTTACAACGGCCAATACAGTATGATGGAGAATTACTGGGAAAGCACTACAGCTATCGAGATCATGCAGACATGGGTTCTTTTTGGTGATCCTTCGGTGATATTCAGGACGGCTGAAGCATCGCAGATAACAGCGGTACATCAGGAAGTAATAGAGCAGTCAGAGGGTTCGATAACGATACAATGCCCTGTTGAGGGAGCGGTTGTGGCAATTACGCAGAATGGTATTATTGTTGGTACGGGCATTGTTTCGGGCGGGCAGGTCACTATTGTCCTAAGCGAACTTTCAAGTGAATTGATACCACTTTCCATTACGATAACACAGCAAAATTTCATTCCGTACCAAGGTGCTGTTGCTATGGCAGTATTGGGTAATGAAACATTCAGTGCCAATTCAATGACACTGTACCCTAACCCTGCCAGTGACCATATCAATATAAAGTTGGCCGATGCATCGGCTGTAGCATTCGAGGTGCGCGACATTACCGGTAAGCTGGTATATGTTTCGGGCAATGTAGACGGTGGCAGCCATACGATAAATACTTCGAACCTTGCTTCCGGGATCTATTTGCTTACTGCTAACTCGAACGGTGCAAAAGCTACTAAGAAATTTGTGGTAAAATAGGATACTATATGCACTTCATTATTTTTCCAAACTTATAATGAGAATAATATCAAAATGAGCCTCCCAACGGGGGCTTTTTTTTATATTTGCCCAAAGCACAAACAAACAATGTTACATTTGAACGTAAAGAACGAAACTTCAAGGCTTAAGGCTGTAGTGCTCGGTACTGCCCAAAGCAATGGCCCCACACCTGCGTTAGAGGAGGCTTATGACCCAAAATCGCTGGAACATATCAAGGCAGGTACTTATCCTGTAGAAGCCGATATGATCACCGAAATGGAAGCGCTCAACGCAGTGTTCCAAAAATATGATGTTGAGGTATACCGCCCGGAGATCATTAATGACTATAACCAGATATTCAGCAGGGATATCGGATTTGTTATCGATGATGTCTTCATTAAGGCGAACATCCTGCCGGACCGTGAGAGGGAACTTGATGCGATACAGTACATCATTGATAAAATGGATCCGGCCAAAGTGGTGCGCCCTCCCGAGGAAGTGCATATTGAAGGCGGTGACGTGATCTTATGGAACGACCATATCTTCATAGGGACTTACAAAGGAAGTGATTACAAAGATTTTATCACGGCACGTACCAACATGCATGGCGTGAATTATATAAAGCAGCTTTTCCCGAACAAGACCGTAAAGGAGTTCGATCTTGTGAAGTCGAGGATCGAGGCGCGCGACAATGCACTGCATCTTGACTGCTGCTTCCAGCCCGTGGGGAAAGATAAAGGGGTAATTTATAAAAGCGGCTTTAGGGAAGAGGCAGATTATTTGTATCTTGTTGACTTGTTTGGCAAGGATAACCTGTTCCACATAGAAAGGGAAGAGATGTACCACATGATGTCGAATTTCTTTTCGATAGATGACAATGTTGTGGTGATCGAGAAGGATTTTACAAGGCTGAAAAACTGGCTTCTGGAGCGCGGATTTACCGTAGAGGAAGTGCCTTATGCCGAGATCGCCAAGCAGGAAGGGCTTTTAAGATGTTCAACTTTACCCCTTATCAGGGAATAACAATACGATGAGACAGATCACAGATACACTGCTAATGATCCGTCCGGTAGCTTTCCGGATGAACGAGCAGACCGCAGTGAACAATTATTACCAAAAAGTTATGGATGGCCTGATGCCGTCTACCGTAAATGCCAAGGCGCAACAGGAGTTCGATGCTTTTGTAGAGAAGCTTCGTGCCGCCGGCATCAATGTCGTGGTGGTTGACGATACCGTTGACCCTGATACGCCCGACTCGATATTCCCTAACAATTGGGTGTCCTTCCATGAAAATGGCGATGTGGCCTTGTACCCGATGTTTGCCGAGAACCGCCGCAGTGAGCGCCGCGAGGACATTCTTGACCTGCTGGAAGACCAGGGATTCAACATAGAGAATATTGTAGACTATACCTCTGCCGAAGAGGATAATATTTTCCTTGAAGGCACTGGCAGTATTGTTCTTGACAGGGCGAACCATAAAGCCTACTGTGCCCTTTCGCCGCGGGCGGATGAAGAATTACTGATAGAGTACTGCGAGGATTTTGAATTGTCGCCGGTAATATTTGAAGCATTCCAAACCGTGGACGGGCAGCGCATGCACATATACCATACCAACGTGATGATGTGCATAGGCGATACTTTTGCCGTAATTTGCGCTGATTGCATCGACGATAAGAAGGAACGTAAAATGGTGCTTGAAAATCTTCGTGCAGACGGCAAGGAGATCATATTGCTTACCGAAGCGCAACTGAACCACTTTGCGGGCAATATGCTGCAGGTGCAGGGCGCTAACGGCAAGAGCTACCTTGTAATGAGCGAGTCGGCAAGGCAGGTGCTTACAAAAGACCAGATAGCAAGGATCGAAAAACATACCGAAATACTCAGCTCAAGCCTTGATACCATTGAGGCCTGCGGCGGCGGAAGCGCACGGTGCATGATGGCTGAAGTTTTTTTACTAAAGAAATAAATGCTTTCCAAAAAAACGAAATACGGATTAAAAGCGCTTATCTATATAGCTAAGCAGGAAGGTCCCACGCCCGTACTTATCTCGGATATTTCGGAAAAGGAACAGATACCTAAGAAATTTCTTGAGGCCATACTGCTTGACCTCAAGAAATTTGGTATCCTTGGCTCCAAAAAAGGAAAGGGTGGGGGCTACTATCTTTTAAAAGACCCCAAAACCGTTACCGCGGCCACGCTCATCAGGGTGCTCGACGGTCCCATTGCCATGCTGCCGTGCGTGAGTCTCAATTTTTATGAAAGATGTGCCGACTGCCCACAAGAGGAGACCTGCGCGCTAAATCACTTTATGGCCGAAGTACGCGACAATACACTGGCGCTGCTACAGCAAAAAACGCTGTATGACCTGATACAGTTGTGATTCCATATCTCAGAATATCTAACTGGTTACCTACAGGCAGGTTGAGCATCACTCTTGTGCCCGAAGAGCTTTCCGTGAATTGAAGCTGTTTATTTATACCTTCGCATTTCGCCCAGGTAGGAGTTCCATACTAATTTTTTGGTGTTGCCAAATTTCTTTTCTTCCAGGGCCATTATAAATACCTGGCTGACGTTCACGACCCTTTTTCCGATAATAAGGTCGTACGTCATCATCCATTCGCTGCGCCTGGCATTTTCATCGATCAGCATCACCTGGACCGAGGTTATAGAAAAGCGTACTTTCTTCTTCTGTGCCGATGCGAGTTCCAGCAGCTTCTGAATGGTTATGACACTCTCTTTTTCATCGAATACATTTTCTATGGTTTCGCTATCGTATTTGTAAAGCTTCGCGGCTTCGGCCGCGGTTTGTGCCTTCATTTCTGCATTAGCCGAGGGGTCGGTTAGCAATTCGAGGTAGCTGAAAAATTCTGCAGCCTTCGATTCGGCTTTAAGCGTATAAGCTTCCATTTCTTTTGAGGAGATACCTTCAGGCTTGCGCCTGTCTCCTGAGGATTGTGCATTGCCTGCCTGTACAAGCGCGAGAAGCGCTATGATCATCAGTTTTTTCATTTTTCTTTTTGCATGTATTTTAGTGAAACAATTTTCTTTCCGCTGTATTCGATCTCAATGATCTCCATTGCCTTCGAAATTTTTGAAGGTGTGGTGATCTTATTAATGAACTCATCCTTGTTCAGGAATTCTACCCCAATGTCGTCGAACATAATTTCCTCGATAACCGCATCGTCTGAGATTGCTGCATCCAGCTGGCTGCGGCGTTTTTTCCAGTCATCGGCATTATTATTCATATAGGCACGCATCATCATGGCATAATCATCGGGCTGCAGGTCAAATTCATACTGTGTCCTCCCTGCTGCTATCTTCAGGGTATCGGGCTTGTAGTAGGGGCTTTCGGCTATCACAACGCTTTCTGCAGGTGGGCCTTTCAAAACATAGCAGCTGCCCTCGCGTTGCAGTTTGTGCTTTTTGCCTTTTTCCAGTACATACAAAGTGACCTTGCCTTCCCCGACTTCTTTTTGGGTATAACGGTCGCGCAGGCAGATGGTAAGGTCGCCGCCTGTAAAAGCGATGGCAGCGCCCAAAACTACTGCTCCTATGCCTGTGATCATATATATGACTCTTTTGTTTCTTTTTTGTGTTACTGGTTTTTCTTCAGTCTGTGCCGGGGTGGTATCTTCTTTATGGCGGAAAACGAATTCATCCCAGTTACCGTAGCCTGTCCATTTGCAAAAGATATCAAGCATGTCCCTGCGTGGCAGTTTTTCATTCTGTACCGGCTTCAGGTGTGTGTATACCCATTTTTCACTGACCCGCTCGTTGCTTTCATTTTCGATGAGGTCGATCAGCTGGGCGATGTCCTTATTCCCGAATGCATGTATCGTCCCTGTGTAATAGGGGTAATGCTCCCGGTATTTAACGAGAATCTTTTCCTTGAGCAGGTAAAAAAGGGCAATGTCATTCATCCGGAAGTAAATGTAGTAAAATAGGCGCTTTAGCCTACTGCAAAAGTACTGTAAAACTACTGGAAAATAGTTTTCGGTTTGTTTACCAATGTCTTACCACTGTTTGTTCCGGGGCAGGGAATAGTTTTGCCATTGAAATTTCGATAGTGCATTTGTCATTTTGGCGATAGAAGAAATCTCAGGTATCCGGTTTTGGGATTTCCTTACTTCGCTGCGCTACGCTCGGAATGACAGAAAATTTAATCATTAATAACAAATAACATGAAAAAACTTCTTTTACTCCTGACACTCATTTCCTTTTCCGCATCTGCCCAGATCAGCGGCAACCAGGTTTACGGTGACAACAATGATTATTACAACAATCGCCGTGGCAACACGGCACCGCAAACCTCCATCTCGGCCAGCGGCGACCAGTTTACCGTCTCCACACGCATCCTGATGAACGTGCGCCCCGATGTGCTTATCGTAACACTCGGCCTGAGCCAGGAATCCAAAACCGTGAAGGGCTGCAACGAGGCCATTAAAAAACGCATTGACGGCTTTACTAAAGATGTGAGAAGTCTTGGCGTAAAAGAAGCTGATGTATACACCGATTTCATTTCGCAGACTAAAATATATGACTATGAAGTGGGCGAGACCAAAGCCGTGCAAAAAGAAACAGGTTTTGAAATAAAGAAGAATGTTATAGTACGCCTTACCAATGTTAAGGCTTTTAACCAGCTTACTGATATTGCTTCGGATTTCGCAATATACGATATTGTCAAGGCCGAATATATCAACCTGGATGTGGATGCACTTTACGCGAAATTATTTGATGAGGCGGTACGATCGATCGATGCAAAAAAACAGAAATATGTAAAAGCGTTCAAAGCGGTATTGTCGGATGATTTCAACATCATACAGGACAGCTACTATAGCGTGCAGCCGCGTACGCAGTATCAAAAGTACAGCGCGTTCGAGACATCCGATCTTAGCTACATAGACGGTGACCACAGGTATGTTAAGAAAGAGGCCCGCAAGGCAAAAACATTCTATTACCAGGGTGTAGATACTTCATCGTTCGATAAGGTCATCAACCCTTCCGACCCCGAAGTGTGCCTGCAATATGTGGTAGAGATGAAGATCGTATATCATATCAAGAAATAGAAATTCAAATAACAAGTATCGGTCTCAAGCAGGTCAGGCCGCAGTTTTAAGCTAAGACATTTTAACGAGAACTGCGGCCTGCCTTTGTCGGCAGGCAGGCTGCGACTGAAAACCGGTTTTTATCCAAAATCAATAGACTCCACAATATTCACCACAGAGCTTGCGATGTACTGTATGCCGATAGCGATCACTATAAACCCGATTATCCTTGAAATGGCTACAATGCCCGATGCGCCGAGTATCCTTGAAAGGTAATGCGAGCTGCGCATGATAAGGAAGATGGATAGTGCCATTGCAGCCATAGCACAACAGGCAATGATGAGGCTGGTAATATTGTCCTTATAGTCCTGGTACATGGCTATGAGCAGGGATATGGATCCCGGTCCGGCAAGCATGGGTATGGCCAGTGGGGTTAGGGCTATGTCGTTGCGCTTTTGGGCATCGGTCTCTACTTCTTTGTTCACGCCGCGGCTTTTGCTGAACTTGCGGTTGAGCAAAGTAAAGCCCGAATTCACGATTATGAACCCACCCGCAATACGCAGCGCGTCAATGCTGATGCCGAAAAATGCCAGTACGTATTGCCCTACGAAAAAGGAGATGATCATAATGATGAATACATTGATCGCTGTCCAGAAGGAAATGCGCTGGCGTTCTTTAAGAGTGTCATCCTGTGTAAGGCCTACAAATATTGGGATAGCCCCCAACGGGTTGATCACCGAGAAAAGTGCCGCAAAAATGTAGATGAATATATCCATAGTCGTTGTTAGTTTGTACGTAAAGTTAACAATAATGTCCCATTCGTACAATTTTAGCGTATTATCTTACTTTACTTTTGGAGTTATAAATACCAACCTCCATGAAAGATCTTTGTAAAGTAGTACTGCTAACCTGCCTTCTAACGCTGCTGCCTTCAGTGACAAAAGCGCAGGAGATCCCACGTGTGCAAATACTGGAAATAAAGTCGAAAGTATTGAAACAGGACAGGCCGATAATTGTATATACACCCCGGTTTTATGATGAGCGGGAACTGGTGAGCTATGACGTCATTTATGTTTTCGATGCCCAAAACCGCGAAATGTTCGACATGGTGCATGCGGCAATGGGCTTTACTGATAAACCGAGAAGCTGCATTGTGGTAGGTATATGCTCGCCTCCGTATCCTGAACAGGACTACTACCGCAACAGCGATTACCTGCCAAAACCCATTAATGTAGAAGAGCTTACCCTTACAAAAAAGCCCAATGCGGAAAATTTCCGGAAATACGTCACGGATGAAGTTATGCCCTTCGTCGACAAAGTTCCGCACGACATCAGAAAGATATGCGATAGGGCATTCGCTTAGTGCGTCCTTTGTGCTGGATAAGGCCATTAATGCACCATCACTATTTAAAGGCTGCCTTGCGATCTCGCCCAACCTCGCCTATGATGAGTACAGGCTTGCGAATGATATCATTGCTGCCGACTTCAATAAGCCTAATGAGAAGAAGTTCCTCTATATCAGCCAGGGTAACGAACTTGTGAAAATGAGGGAAGAATGGGGTATTGGCTACAAGAAGGTCAAAACGTTCATTGATGCCAAAGATGATCTTGGAAATTATACCGTGCTTGTAAAGGAATTCCCGGATGAAAACCATTGGCATACCTTTGTGCCTTCATTGATATTCGGTCTAAAAAAGCTTAATGCCTTTATAGGAAGCAATCCTGCAAAGCCACAGGGCGCACTGATCCCGATCACATTCAGGTTTACAGTACCGGAGAAGGATGACGAGGCATTTATTGCCGGAAACCAAAACAGCCTCGGTGACTGGGATCCCGGAAAGGTAAAACTGAAAAAAGTCTCTGATCTTGAAAGGGAAATAACCCTTAACGTGCAATTCCCCATTGAGTTCAGGATAACGCGTGGCAGCTGGGATTCGAAAGCAGCAACCAATCAAAGCGAAGACGACAACATTGTGATCGCAAAACCCGCCAAAAGCAAAACGGTAAAGGTGAAAGTGGAGGCGTGGTATGATAAATGATCTGTGCTATACGCATGATCGCATCATCCGTTACTTCCCTGACACAACTTTTCTCCTTCGAAATAACATATCGCCAGTTGGAGCTGTACCGGGAACATGACTGTTTCATAACCTCCTCCCTCATCTGTATTGAGCGATACGAGATAGCAGTTGTTCACGATGCCCACATAACTAAGCAGTGGTGAGAACAGCGTGATGCCGACTTTGTGCCGCGATATGTCGGTTATGTCGGTATTGATGATGTCCAGTTTGTAGCCTGTAAAAGGGAAAAACGTACTGCCCAGCACATCGGTTACGCGATAGAAGCTGCCCTTACGCTGGCTTACATAATGTTCAGCTGCCATTCCTGTAAGGAAATGCAGCTTTTCGGCTTTTGGGTTTTCCGCCAGCAGCTCGCGGAAAGTATTTTTCGGGTTGTCCTTATCGTTATACAATTGCTGCTGCATGAGGTATTCGCGGTAGCTATCCTCAAAAATATAGCGGTCCCATGGGTTTTGGGAATTACTGTCGATGACGGTGCGCACGGCCAGGCGTATTTTAGGCTGGGACAGATGTATGAAAACAAGAAAGAGGGAATAAATCCTTCTTTCAAAAGTAACCAACTATTCAGCTACTATTTTATGACTAATTTTTTACTCTCCTCAAAGATGCCGTTACCATTACTGACCGCCACTTTGCAGAGGTACAGACCGCTTTGCAGGCCGTCCCTGTTTATGGAAATGTCGTTTGCCCCGGCATCCATGGAGCCGTTGTACAGGTTGCGTACCTGCCTGCCGTTGAGGTCGTAAATAGTAATGCTGACTTCTGAATCATATTCCAGCGTAAACGGAGGGGTTTTATGCTCCAAATATATGAGCCTGATCTTTACCCACATAAAAATTGAGGTGAATGGTTTTTTTGTTGCGGTGAATGTGCCGATAGCCCATTTAAAGTAGTTAATGGGTTTTAAGATCTGACGGCTACAACGGCACCTCTATCACAAGTAGTATCGCATTGTTGGACAGGGATTCAAAGTCGGTCTCCTCAACATTCCACATTGCCAGGCCATCCCTTTCCTCGAGCAGCCTGCCGGAAACTTCAAATGCCCCATTAATGACAAATACGAATATACCGTGCCCGGGCCTCCTGACTTTGTAAATATCTTCCTTTCGGCAGTCATATATCCCCATGTAACAGAACACACCACCAAAATTTCCGGCAAAAGGGTGCAGTACATTACCTTCTTCGAGCTTTATTTCCACCACGGGTATCGTTGCTGAAAGCGGGGCCGAAAACGCCAGGTACAGGAAGTTGATCAACTCGTCGTCATACGGGTTTCTCACACAGACGCTGCTATCTGCCGACGGCAGTATCCAGGCTTCTCCCGGAATTATTGCCTGCGGTTCATCGCCTTCGAGATCGTATTCAAGTGCTCCTACCAGTGGTATTATAATTATACTTTCCTTTTTGCGCAGCGTTCTCTTCAGCGTTGTGTCCGGCGCAAGGGTTTCATCATTAATGGCCAGCAGTTGCCCAAAGGGTTTCCTGTCGGGACTGATGTGTTCCTCAAAGTTAAAGGTTGCATAGGTCCGGTGCGATCCGTCTTCACTATGCGCCCGTAGGTCTGATCTGTAGATTTGTGCCGGGCTTTGCGATCTCATTCAGTTGGTCGGAATTTATTCGGAATTTAAATATATGTTATTTTTCTGTATTTTAGTATCGGCCAAAAAATATTTAACGATCCCCTAATTCGCAAAAAAAATGAGATCTCTCCTCCTGATCGCGATCCTTTTAACTTTAGTCTCATGCACGAAAACCATAGTGTATCATGAAAATGCTAAAGACTTTAAGGACAACCGCTGGCTGGCATCTGATGTAAAAAGTTTTGAGTTTGATCTTGAAAAGGACATTAGTGCGGGCGGCATCAAAATTGCGTTCTCGCACGTGCACGACCCGCAATTTACATCTATCCCACTAGAAGCTGTGATCACCCATCCCTCTGGTGAAAAGGAAAATATTGCGATCATGCTGGAACTTAGGGATAAGGAAGGCAATGACCTTTCAGAATGCCTGGGTGATGTGTGCGACCTCGATACACCCTTAAAGGATAATGTGCAGCTGGCCAAAGGGAAATACAGGGTTGAATTGTATAACAAGTTCCCCAATATTTACCTGCCCAATGCTGTTTCGGTGGGCATAAGTGTGGAAACAGATAACTAATTACAACGTATGAAATATTTTTTTACCCTGCTGCTATTCCTCTTTTGCCTGCAAACCCATGCACAGACCATTTCAGGATATGTGTATGATGAACCCGAGAATAAGCCGCTGGAAGGTGCATGGGTGTACCTGGACGGCACCACGCTTTCTGCCACGACAGATGCCAGGGGCTTTTTTACTATGAGTGCTCCGCAAAAGTACAATGCCGCCCTCGTGGTAAGCTTCATAGGATTTGAGACAATGAGGGTGGAAGATCCGTTCAGTTATGGCAAGCCTTTCAAAGTGCTGTTGCGGGAAGAGTCTACACGGCTGGATGAGGTGATCGTGAACAAAAAGAAAGGCCCCTTTAGCAGGAAGCAATTGCTGCGTGCTTTCAGAGAAGAGTTTTTGGGGCGGTCAAAAGCAGGAAGTTCCTGCACGATAGAAAATGAGAATGATATTACGCTTTGGTATGATGTTGACAATAATACGCTGAATGCCGTTGCCGCCAGGCCGATCAGGATAACCAACCCGCGCCTGGGGTACAAGGTGGTGTTTGAGCTGGCCGTCTTTAACGTAAAGTACCGCATCCGAAGCCTTTCGGAGATCGATGCGTACAGTACCCATTTCTCGGGGACTACTTTTTATACCGATGTAACCGAAAAGAAAGATAAAGAGAAGGCCGAAAAACGGAGAAAAGAAGCCTATCTCGGTTCACCAACACACCTGGTAAAAACTCTGGTGGATGGTGATTGGGGTAAACAAAAGTTCGGGTTCTATGTGGGCAGCTTTCCGGATGATCCCCACGACTATTTTGTGGTAACTGATACATTAGGGCTAAGAAAAGTGCGGCTGCTGAAGGCCCCACCGGAAGATGTCCGCCCCATAACCGTTTTTACGGTAAGGCCCGGGTCATCAAAAGGTAAATATGATGGCGTGAGCTTCAATATCCTGTATGATAAAAAAGAGCAGTCGTCCATAAGCTTTAGCACAGGTACTTTTTATGTGGATCCTAACGGGTTGTTCTTCCCATTAAATGAAATAACCTTTGGCGGTTACATGGCAACCCTTAAGGCCGGCGACCTGCTACCGGTAGATTACATTTATGTGGAAAGCCCATAGGTCAGCTAAAGAAGCTTACCTGCAATACACCAGTGTTGATGTACCACCCATTTCATCAGGAACGGTCAGGTGCAGTTTTCCTTCTTTAAGCACAGCCTTCATCAGGTCGACCGACTTTTCCGCATTATCATTCACAATGCGCAAAAAAGTGTTATCTTTTTGTTTTTCTATGGAAAACGAGCCGCTCCCTGTCTGTCCGCCCATAGTTTGCTCCATATAATTGCCTTTGATCATGAACGTGCCGTCTTTATAGTCGGCAAGGCCGTGCCTTATGTCGGCGATCATGGCATCCTTTTGGCTTTGGCCAAGATTTTCGTATTCTGTGGGAAGCTTTACCACATCGGTCTTAAAATCCCAATGAATGCCATTAATGTCAAAAGCGCAGATCTTCCAAATGCCCTGCAGGCTTTGCTGGGTAACTTCCTGGGCGCTTAATGCGGCTGAAACCATCAGGGTAAGCAGTAGTAAAAAATTCTTCATAAGGGTGTGCTTTATTGTAATAAAAAAAGCCCTGCACGATGGTACAGGGACTCTCTATTAACCTATAAAATATAGTTTTATTGCTTAGTGTAAACAAAAACCGCTGCCGCGCCGCCTTCGTTCTCTTCGAGGCGAAGTTTTTTATCAACGATAGAAACGATGATTTCTTTCGTAGTACCGTCTTCCTGTGTAAGCGTTATTACGTTCTTGCCATCTTTTTGAGCCATTACAAAAGTGCCTTTTTGCTCCTCAGGCCCAAGGTTCTGCGTAAGGTTCTTACCCTCGATCTTGGCGAACGATTCACGGAACATTTCCATTGCCTGTGCCATCCCGGCATTCATTTCAGCCTTTTGATCTTCGGTAAGCATTGCCTCTGTTTCCGGCGGAAGGGTTACTTTTTCCTTTACTACATCGATCACCATGCCAGAGGCCTCAAGTGCCGCCAGCTTCCATGTGCCCTGGATGTCCTTATCTGTTAATTTTTGTGCCGAAGCTGTTGCCGAAACGCATACTGCCACGAACAGGTACAATAGTTTCCTCATTTGTTTAAAGTGTTATAATGGGGCTAATTTATTAAAATTACCTATTGCTTGTACAACATGCAGTATTTATTTAACAGCTGTGCAGCCATTTAAGCGGACAGCTTGCGGCAGGCTGAAGAATTAATGATAAAATTACAGTTTTAGCTCTTATGGTATCGGCTAAAAACTTAAATTTGTTAAAACCTCAGTGAGTATTTTAACAACCCCAATTAACCAAATTATAATACTATGACTACAAAAATGATCCTCGAAGCCATCGGGAGATGGAATGAAGACATCCACGAAAGCGAAAAACTGGTAAGCTTCCTTGAGCAGGGCAACTGCTTTACTTACGACAACATTTCTTATGGAAAAGAGTCTGAATACATCCACGCCTATCTTGGGATACATAATGAAAAACTCTATTTTTTCCTGATCCCGGATGCCTATGACAAGCCGGAATATTCAACCACGTTCTCCGACTACGTGCAGGCCTGCCCGGTCATGTGGAGCCTTTTAGGAACCCATACCATACCCGACCTGGAGGCCGAGATACGCATTACACGCTGGATAGAACAATATAAAACATGGGTGCCAAAGCAAACAGCAGAACCTGTAGGAATGTTCAAGGCTTTTAACATACCTGCCGATGATTTTGAATCGCAGGAGTGCCTTGCTACGCTTGCGCTGCAATTAGGCGGAATAGAAGGGGCTAAGACAGCCGACCTTGTCATTGCCAATGCCAATGACAAATCGATAGTGCAGTTTGACGATTTTTCACAGCCCGTACCTCCCTATGGAGCAAGTGCGGCAGCATCAGATTTTTATTTAATGATAGCTGCGAGCACTCTTCAATAGCATGCAATTGACTGGGAACTATCGAGATCAGATTTAGATAAGGTTGAATAAATAGTGAGCTTCGAAGAAATTATACAACATTTGCCAAAGTTAACCCCATTGTTACTCATTGTGGGTTTAATATTGGGCCTATATAGCTTTAAGCACTTGAATGGGGTACACAGGACTTTGTTAGTGTATTTTATTCTGATGCTTATGACTGATTTAACGGGGAGAGTATTACAAGTATACTTAGGAATGAATTTAATACTCTTCCCAATTTATAGTTTCGTAGAAATGTCTTTCTTTATCTATTTTTATAAGAAGTACTTTTTAAGGTCCAAAAATTTTATAATAGCACTTTTAGGTACAACAGGAGGCTTATTTATAGTTGGAGAGTTTTTCTATTATTTCATACTTAATGATTTTAATCCCCGGCAATTTCAGCCCTATTCAAAAGTGGTAGATAATTTTGTTGTAATATTGATAGCAATGATGTTTTTCTACAAGAAAATCAACAAGTTCGAGGAAACAAAATGGGATAACTTTCCCCTCAATATTGTGATTTTTGTTTATTTTATATTGAACCTGATTTTTTTATTGCCATTTAATTTTCTTGTAAATGAAAGTAGTGGATTAAAGTTTTATTTCTTATCAGCAAATACGATCTTAACGGTTATATTTTATATATGCTTAATCTATTTTATTTTGGAAGATAGGAATTTGAAGGATCTCCCATCTAAAAGCGTTAGATAATTTAGTAAACTTACTTTTTTCATCGACAAATCTCCATAATCTTCCTATTTTTGGGGTGAAACAATTCCCCGGTGAGATTATGGAAAAATGGCAGGACCCCAAGGTAATTGCTATATGGATCACTATTATAGTCGTACTCATATTTACCATCATCCTTTTTGTGGTAAAAATAATGCATGCGGGCTATAAGCGCATGACAGAGGCCAACCTCCGCGAGGCGCAAACCCTTTTGGAGCACCAAAAAAAGTTAATGGAGACCAACCTTGAGGCACAGGAGAAGGAACGCGGGCGCATTGCCGCCGACCTTCATGACAGCCTTATCGGGAAGCTTACCCTTATTCGGATGAAAAGCCAGATAGGCTCGCCACTGCCCGAAATTGAAGGGCTGCTGGGCGAAAGCATTACCGAGGCGCGCAGGATATCGCATGACCTTACTCCGCCACTTCTCGAATTCTCCCGTGCAGAGGAACTGATAGAGAATGTCCTCAACCCCTGGAGGGAAAAAATGGGCATTGATTTTTACAGTGATGTAAGGGTAGGAGGGGACCTGACACCCGATGTAAAGATCCAGCTGCTCCGCGTGGCACAGGAACTGCTTACCAATATCATCAAGCACGCGGGCGCTACGCAGGTAAAGGTAGCATTTCGACATACGGCCAGTGGAATTGCGCTCTCGGTAACAGACAATGGCAAGGGCTTCGATACCAAACAGCTCAAAAAGGGCCTTGGCCTTAACAGCCTTGAATTCCGTATGCAGTACCTCAATGCAAAATACAAGGTAAAGTCGGCCATAGGAAAAGGTACGACCACCTTTATGGCGGCATCAATATAAGCATCGTGCAGAATTAATATATGTTCTGTCAGCACATCCCCGCTCCACCTCTCCTTTCGATAGGTGTTAGGGGTGAGGTCAAAAAAACAACCACCCATGGAAAACGTAAAAATTGCAATTACCGATGACGATGCCCTAATAGTAAGCCTGTTACAGGGCTACCTTCACAGCTGCGAGGGCATGGAGGTGCTTTTTACTGCCAATAGCGGCCCCGGCCTGCTGTCGCTGCTTGCGGAAGCCTCCATACTGCCGGATGTGCTTGTGCTCGACCTGAAGATGGACGGCATGGACGGCATAGAAGTAACCAACCACCTCAAAGCCGATCATCCCGACATTAAGGTCATTGTGGTATCATCGCACTACCAGCGCAGCTTTATGGGCTTTATGCTCAAGACAGGCGTTTCGGCATTTTTACCCAAAGGCATTTCGCCTATCGACCTGGTTGATGTGATCCGTACCGTACACAGGCAGGGCTTTTACTTTAAAGAGGACCAACTCGATGCGGTAAGGCAGCAGATCTCCTCCAAGTCGCCCAAGCCGGCCCTGGAGCATGATGATACCCTTTCTGATAGGGAAATAGAGGTGCTGCGCCTCATCTGCCACCAAAAAACGGCGAAGGAAATGGCCGATGAGCTGTTCCTTACCGCCCGCACCATCGACGGGCACAAGGCCAACCTCTTTGCCAAAACAGGTGCAAAAAACATTGCAGGCCTGGTGATCTATGCTATTCAGCACGGATACATAAAGGTTGATGAGCTCCCGGTACTTTAGTTCGGCTACCCGTAGAAATTACCTGTTTTTATAAAACAGGTAATTTCTACCTATGCCAGATGTTAACTCTTTCTTAATTTTGACTCAGGATAAAAAACGATAATGTTATAGTTGCACAATACCATTCATTGGTTATCCATATAAAAGTCAGGCAGGGTTAATAATTCGGGTGTTCTAAGCCCCTCAAAAACCACCGACCTCCCTTTCTGAATTATGTCTTACATAGTCCTGCCGGCTTTTTTAAAATTTTGAAGTTAAACTTTATAGCCTTTGCCCCCAAAGCACCGTAAAGTTTTGATTTTTATAGATGTGAGCAGCGGGTGTGGTAGCCCGCTGCTTTTTTTTACAGATTTGATTTGGTGAAAATTTAATTTGTATAACCTTACGCAGGTTTTTTCCCCATCGTGCCAAATGATCAAAAATAAAAGCCTCCACTTTCGCGAAGGCTTTAACCCAAATTCAAACTAACTTAACTTATATTCACTTTAAACATCGTCAATTGATCATTTTTTGCTGCCTTTTGGGGCGGCATTCAATTTTTTGAGGAACCCTCTTGTCATGATGCCACTCTGCTTCAGGTCGGCCATCTTCCATCCGCCTTCAGATGCGGCCGATGCCTGCAATACGCTGCACGTCTCATCCTTGTCCGATACCGACCATGTTATCCAGCTTATGCCGCGATCCTCCATCCAGTCGATCCAGCGCTGCCATTCTTCCACGTTCAGCGGGCCGTCGCCGGTGGCTTCCATCCCCGCACATTCCGATACGAATATGGGGAGTCCTTTTTTTAGCGCGGCATCAGTACGATCGCGCAATTCCTGCTTGTGGGTAGCCGCATAAAAATGTACGGTATACATCAGGTTGTCATAGCCTTTAATGGGGTCGGCGGCCGGCAGGTGTATGTCCTGGTCCCAGTGCGGGCAGCCCACAAGGATAATATTGTCCGGGTCGTTTTTACGGATCACCTTTATAACGGCTTCGCTGTAGGCTTTTACATCGGCCCAACTCTCATCATCAGGCTCATTTAATATCTCATAGATAACATTCGGGTATTTACCGTATTCCTTTGAGATATCGTCAAAAAAAGCGACTGCCTCCTTTTGGTTGATGTTGTGGCTATGCCAGTCGATGATCACATAAATATCTTCTTTAATGGCGCCGTCCACCACAGCCTTTATTTTGACCTTGCTGTCTGCCGGGTTTTCTTTGTAGGTTAGGCCCTTGCTCCCGGTTTCTATTCCCATGGCGGCGCGAACTACATTGGCATGCCAGTCATTTTTAAGCCACTTTACGGCACCCGCATTATAAAACCTCGGCCAAAAGCTGTGCCACCCAAAGCTCATGCCGCGCAACATTACGTGCTTGCCATTCTTATCTGTAAGCTGCGTTCCTTTTACGCTCAACTGTCCGTGCTCCTTTACACCCTGCCCGAAAGAAAGTGCTGAGAACAGCAGGACCGATATCGTTTTAAAAATAGTTTTCATGCTACTTGGTTTTTGTAAGCCTTAGGGTAATAATGTCGTGGGCAGGCACTTCGGCTTTAAAAGCTTTTTTGGTCGTAGCCGTGCCTTTATCTTTTTTGTCCCAAAGGTTCTTTATCTTATAGGTGGTAGTGCCAAAAGCCGCATCCAGTTTGTTGATGTCATCATACACCTTTTGCGCAGCCCAGTTGTGATCGATCTTTTTGGCCGATGTGCTTCGGTTTAGGAACGCGATCGCCCAGTCGCCACCCTGTAATGGCTTGGCCCAAATTTCCAGCCCGTCCTCAGCCGAAACTTTAAAGCCCTGTATGCCCAGCTTGTCCTGGTTGATGGCGATAACTTCTTTATTGGTCAGTACCTCTATGGTTTCTTTGTTCATGCTCCTTAGGTCGTTTCCGGCAATAAGCGGTGCGGCAAGCATGGCCCACATGGTAAAATGTGCCCTGTCCTCGCCAACGGTAAGCGCGCCATTGCCCACCTCAAGCATATCGGGGTCATTCCAGTGGCCCGGCCCTGCATACCGGCGAAGGCCTTCCTGCTTGTCGAGTATCTGCATTACACCAAATGCTTTCCACGAACCGTGATCTTTAATACAGTCGAAACAGTTGTAGATATCCCCGGTCGTCCTCCACAGGTGGCCTACATTTGCGCCCCACTTCCAGGGCTCGTCATTACCCCATTCGCAAATGCTAAGTACAATTGGCCGGCCTGCACGCTTCAGGGCGGCAGTAATGGTTTTGTAGGCACCTTCGGCTTTAAGGCCTTCGGTATTACACCAGTCGTATTTCAGGTAATCGATGCCCCACGATGCATAGGTAAGCGCGTCCTGGAATTCATAGCCGCGGCTGCCCGGCCTCCCGCCACAGGTCTGGCTTCCGGCATCACTATATATGCCCAGCTTGAGGCCTTTGCTGTGCACGTAGTCAGCCACAGCCTTCATCCCGTTAGGGAAACGCTTCGGGTCAGGACTGATGAAGCCTTTCTCATCGCGGTCACCGTGCCAGCAATCATCAATGTTTATATAAGTATAGCCCGCATCCTTCATGCCGCTGCTTACCATGGCATCGGCCATTTGCTTTATCATGTTCTCATCTACATTGCAGGCAAACTTGTTCCAGCTGTTCCATCCCATTGGCGGGGTCATGGCAAGGTTGGGGTACTTGGTGTAATCCTGCACATAATTATTGCCCTGCGCCATTGTGGCAAGGGTCATTAGTAATGTGAAAATAGAAAAGAGTGTTTTTTTCATTGTTGTGTAATTTTCTATTGGCTTAAAATAGCTTCTATAGCATCCAGCTCTTCACGGCTGAAAGTAATGTTACTGAGGCTTTGCAGGGAGTCGGTAACCTGCTCGGGCTTGCTTGCTCCAATAAGCACCGATGTTATCCTTTCGTCCTTCAGCAGCCACGCCAGCGCCATGTGTGCCAGTTTTTGGCCGCGTTGTCCGGCTATGGTGTTCAGTTTTTTTATCTTGTCTAATTTTTCGGGTGTGATGCTGCTTTCGTTCAGGAACACCCCGCTTGTAGCGATCCTCGAATCGGCAGGAATGCCGTTGAGGTATTTGTCCGTTAGCAGTCCCTGTGCGAGAGGGGAGAAGGGTATGCACCCAACACCGTTAATTCCAAGCACATCAAGCAGGCCGTTCTCAGGGGCGCGCTCAAACATCGAGTACTTCGGCTGGTGGATGAGGCATGGTGTGCCCAGTTCCTTCAATATTTTTATGGCTTTTTCTGCCTGTTCCGCATTGTAGTTCGATATCCCTGCATACAATGCTTTACCCTGCCTCACGATAAGGTCAAGTGCCTGCATGGTTTCGTCTAAAGGCGTATCCGGATCCGGGCGGTGGTGGTAAAAAATGTCCACATAGTCCAGCTTCATGCGTTTCAGGCTCTGATCCAGACTTGATACCAGGTACTTTTTAGAGCCCCAGTCGCCGTAAGGGCCATCCCACATAGTATATCCTGCTTTTGTAGAAATGATCAGTTCATCGCGGTAGTCTTTCAGGTCATGGCGCAATATCTTTCCGAAATTCTCCTCGGCGCTGCCCGGCGGCGGGCCGTAATTATTGGCAAGGTCAAAGTGTGTAATGCCATTATCGAACGCTGTATGTATAATATTACGGCTGTTATCAAGATCGTTCACATGCCCAAAGTTATGCCAAAGGCCCAGTGATAGCGCGGGTAGTTTAAGCCCACTGTTGCCGCAGCGGCGGTAGGGTGTTGTGGTATATCGCGACGGTGATGGAGTGTGATCTGGCATGATACAGGTGTTTTATTGCCGAAGATACGATTTATGGTATAAAAACATTCCCCGAAATCGCTCCCGGGGAATGCCAACTGTAGTAACCCAAACTTATTTATTAGTCAACTGTAAAACCGAAGTTGTCAAAGTAATAATTGTGTGCGGCACCGGTAAATTCCTGGAACGTTATGTTCTGCAAAGCCGCAGGGTTGCCAAGTTCTGCCCAAGTGTAGCGGTATTCTGTCCATTCGGTACCGGTGATAACGGCTTTAGATGCATCGCCCCATCCGTTCCCGTTGATGATCGGTATCAACTTACCGGCATCGTCCGACCTTATCCAGAAATGGATACCTGTATATTGCGATAGCTGATCGTTCCAGGCCCAGTTACCCTGAATGTTGTCCCACCCATTAATGGTCTTCTTGATGAACTTAACTCCCTGGTACGCTTTTGCGGCATCCGTTTCATAGGTATGGTTGTTCCACGGCTCAATGTCCCAAGGAGCATAAAAGGCATCGTCATAAATGGCTGTGCCTACAGCAGTACCCCATTCTGATCCACCCGAAATGGTAGTTACGGTAACTGTCTTAAGCTGTGAGCCTGCAGGCAGTATCGCTACGATCTCGGTAAGTGTGTTCGACACGATCTCTGCCTCTACGCCACCTACCGTTACGGTAGGGTCAAGGAAAAAGGAACCGTATATGGTTATCTGCTCACCATCGGCGGCATTTACAGGTTGGAAGCTCCTTACAAAAGGTGCAGGCGGCGCTACTACAAAATGATAAACCGCAGTACCGTCGGCGGTAACTACCTTAAGTTCGTCAGGAGCATTCTCATAAGGCGTATTCCTGTCGATGGTTACCAGGATAACATCATCTGTTACAAATGTAGAGTTGAAATAAGTATCTGTTTCGTTGAAATAGATCTTTTGGGTATTTGTAAACCCACGCCCACGGATAATGTACATGTTGTCTGCATAGCCCTGCTCCACAAGAGAGTCGTTTTGGGCCAGGCTCACGCTTTCGATCACAGGCTGCCCGCCTCCCGAACTGTCGTCATCGCTGCATGCAGTAAACAGTCCTATCGTTGCTACTGCCAGCGCTCCCAATAAATGTTTAATGTTCATATTTTTCATAATGCTGATTTTTTAGTTGAAGGTATAAGGTACCGGGTCGGCAAGAAGCAGTGGGTTTTTGGCCACATCATTGTCCGGGTAGTCCAGATAGAAGTCAGATGCATCAGGTGTAAAGTGTTCCTCAAGGAACATATTACCCCTGTTTTGTGCCGCCATGATGGCTGTTGCCTGTGCCCTTGGTATCCTGCCCAGATCGAACCAGTAGTCGCCCTCAAAGCAAAGCTCGCGCCTTCTTTCAAGGAAAATGTCATCAAATGTCAGGGTAGCCAGTGCAGGCTGGTTTGCCCTTGCCCTCACAGCGTTGAACGATGCCAGCGCACCCGCATCGGATGTGCTTCCGCCACCGGCCAATACCGCTTCGGCATGGATAAGCAGCAAGTCGGCATAGCGCATGATGTAGGTGTTGTTTTCCATCATTGCCCACGCATCTATAGGGCCTGTAGCATTGCCGTTCACGATACCCTGGCAATATTTCTTGATAGCTGCGCCTGCGCCCTGTCCGCCGATCTGGTCGGCTGCAGGAACAGTAAATCCTACCTGGTCAGTAAGGCCATTGATCTTTACTTTCATATTCGGATAGCTGTCACCCGGGAACATAATAGTTTCATGCCTCCTCAGGTCGCCAGCCTCATAAAGGTCAAGAACATCCTGCGAAGGTGCGAACACACCACCATACGAAGCGTTAGATGTTGTAAGCGCCGCAGTGCTGATGCCAAACTGCGTGTTGCAGTTGCTTGCGGAACCATAGTTACCATCTGTTACCCACTGTAGTGCGAATATCGACTCCTCGTTGTTATTGTTAGGATACGTAAAGAGGTCGCCGAAAGTTTTGCCGGGAAGCTGCGCGCCACCCAATAGCTTGAATTCGCCACTGTTGATCACCTCTTCAGCCAGCTGCCTTGCCTCTGCATACTCTCCCTGGTACAGGTGTACTTTGGCAAGCATGGATCTGGCTGATCCTTTAGATACACGGCCATTAGCCGAATAGTTGGACCCCCTTACTTTTTCATACAGTTTCTCTGCGGCCATATTGTAATCGCTCTCAATAAGGGTATACACATCCTCGATCCTGTTCGTGTTGATATTGGGTGTTGCTACATAGTCAAGATTATTCTCGATTATTGGCACCGGCCCCCAAAGCCTCACAAGGTAAAAGTAGGCGGTAGCCCTCATAAAATAGGCTTCACCAATAGTGTTTTGAAGCACAGCGTCATCCACGCCCGGCCCCACACGGTCGGCAAGGAAGTTGATGATCGCGTTCGCCTGGGCAACATTGGCCCAAAGCGACCTCCATCCCTGGTTAAGTTCCGGGTCGCTTCCGTTGATCGAGAAGTTGCGCATGGCGCTCACGTCGCTTGAAGCCGAGTACATATTGCCCGATCCTACTTCTGCGATAGCAAAGAAGAACTTGTTGTGGAACTGGAACCAGGTACGGGCATACATACCGTTCGTGGCCGACTCTACCTGGGCATTGGTGCTATAATAGGCGTCAAGGCTAATGCCGTCTTCCGGCGGCCGGTTGGTAAATTCCTCGGCGCAGGAATAGAATAATGTTAATACGACTGCTAAGACTGACAATCTGTATATGTTGAGAGATCTTTTCATTTTCTTTTTTCTTTTTTTTAGAATTCTACATTAACTCCCACTGACCATGTTCTCGGTGTCGGGTACCTTCCGTTGTCAATTCCCGTAAGGAGCTGGTTCTGGTTAAAGGAACCTATCTCAGGGTCGTAGCCGCTGTATTTGGTGAAGGTATGCAGGTTCTGCACGCTTCCGTACAGCCTTACCCTGCTTAGTTTTATTTTAGATGTAAGGTCACTTGGCAATGTGTAGCCAAATGTAACGTTCTGTATCCTTGCATACGACCCGTCTTCTATGTAACGGCTCGATATCTGCACGTTAGGGTTACTCTGCGACCCGATCGGCCTTGGTATGTCGGTACTGGTATTTTCAGGCGTCCAGTAGTTCAGCGCATCACTCAAAGCATTC
This sequence comes from Flavobacterium sp., assembly GCF_052437795.1. Lineage (GTDB taxonomy): Bacteria > Bacteroidota > Bacteroidia > Flavobacteriales > Flavobacteriaceae > Flavobacterium. The sequence continues at coordinate 416,086 of NZ_JBQVPA010000004.1, read as the reverse complement.
TGGTAAAGTCCGGAGTTGGCAGTACCATTCCTGTAGGTAAGGTTCATAATATCGTTGCCAACAGAACCCTGTACGAATACCGAAAGGTCAAAATTCTTATAGTTGAAGCTGTTTGTAAAACCGAATGTAAAGTCCGGGTGCGGGTTCCCGATGAACGTTTTATCGTTGGCATCGATTACGCCGTTGCCGTCAACATCCTTATATTTCACGTCTCCCAGGTAGGTTTGCCCAGCACCCGGACCAACGCTTTGGTCGAATTGTATCGGCGCATTGTTCAGCTCATCCATAGAGTTAAAGATGCCTTCTGCCACATAGCCGTAGAACATACCTATCGGGTGGCCTACCTCAGTATTGGTGGCAACTACCGGAATGTAACCGTTAGTGTTCACTTCCTGCGTAAGCGGAAGCCCATCCTGGATGCTGGTCAGCTCGTTGCGGTAGCGTGAGAACACAAGAGTAGAGTTCCATTTGAATTCGCCCCTTGTAGCATACGTTAGGGTAATGTCTACACCTTTGTTCTGCATTTCGCCAAGGTTGGATATTGGCGCAGCGATACCGCCATATTGCGAGCCGCCGCCGGTAAGGAAGTCAGCAAGTGGCACCTGGAAAAGGAAGTCTTTCGATGTCTTGGTGTAAAAGTCTACGCTTGCGCCAAGCCTTGAGTCAAGCAACGTAAAGTCAATACCAAGGTTAGTTTGCTGCATCGATTCCCACGTAAGGTTCGGGTTCGGGATGTTCGATACCAGGAAGCCCGAGCCAAGGCCTGAGTTCTGCTGGTTCAGCATTGCCGTATACCTGTTGTTCTCGATCTGCTGGTTACCGGTTTCACCATACCCAAGGCGGAACTTGATATTGTCGATATACTTGCGGGTAGGCTCCATGAACTTTTCGTTCGAAAGCTTCCATGAACCCGATACCGCAGGGAAGTAGCCCCACTGGTTTTTTGTGGTAGGGTCAAATTTAGACGAACGGTCGGCCCTGTATGTAGCCGACAGGCTGTAACGGTCATCGTATTCATAGATGGCACGGCCAAATAGTGAGTACAATGCGGCGCTGCCTTTGTAGCCTGTTACGGTGCTTTGGGCAGGGTCGGCAAGGTTAAGGCCGTATGGTGAGTTGCTCTGGAAGCCCGTAGCGTAGGCAGATATACCCGACCAGTGGCTGTCGTTTGCTTCCTGTCCTGCCAATAGTGTTATCTTGTGCTTTCCGAACGATTTGTCATACGAAAGCAGGTTCTTAAGGTTGATAGAGTACCAGTTCTGCCTTCTTTCATCAAGGTCGGCACTTGCGTTCGTCTGCACACCCCAGGCGTATTGCGGCCTGAATTCGGTGTGTTCTGAGAATTCGGTATTGGCACCTACTTCCAGCCTGTATTTAAGGCCCTTGATGAGCTCGGCTTCAGCATACACGTTGCCCAGGAAGTTTTTCCTGATCAGCTTATTATCTTTAGAAAGCGCTTCGGCAACAGGGTTAAAGTAAGTCACGTTCATACTGTTGTCCAATGGCCCGGCGAATGATCCGTCAGGGTTGCGCACCGGTATGTCCGGCGACTGCAGTAACGTATTGCTGATGATACCACCGTAGCTTTGGTTAATGGTAAGCACCTCATTTGTGATACCCGTGCTCATATTTGCGCCTACACGAAGCCAGTCCTTCACTTTCGTGTCAAGGTTCAGCCTCATGGTGTAACGTTTATAGCCCGATCCCAAAAGTACGCCTTCCTGGTCCATGAAACCGCCCGAAAGGTAGTATGAAGTAGACTCGCTGCCTCCTGAAAATGCCAGCTGGTGGCTCTTGGTTACTGCTGTGCGGTATACTTCATCCTGCCAGTTGGTACCGTTGCCCAATAGTTCAGGGTGTGCGAATTCCGGGCGAAGCTGGTCAGGTGCGGTGCCAAATAGAAGAGAGAGCTGGTTTTGGTACTGCGCGTACTGGCGAAGGTTGAGCACATCCAGCTTGTTGTAGACAGAAGCTGCCGATGTCCAGCCTTCATACGATAATTTACCTGTTCCTTTTTTACCTGATTTGGTCGTGATGATAATTACACCATTGGCACCCCTTGAACCATAGATCGCTGTTGCCGATGCATCTTTCAGGATGTCAATTGACAAAATATCATTAGGGTTGATCATCGATAGCGGGCTCACGGCATTGTTGCCCGCGCTGCCGCTTGATGAAAAATCATTGCTGCCTAATGGCCTTCCACTCATTGATTTACCTGTGGCATCACCCGATACAGGAACCCCATCTATAACATATAGTGGCTCGTTGGTCCCTGATATTGAGGTAGTACCGCGTACACGGATAGATACCGCACTGCCCGGCTGGCCTGAGTTATTCGTTACTGATACACCCGCGGCTTTACCTTGTATCATCTGGTCTACAGTTGTTTGCTTAAGGTTCTCAATGTCCTTGGTGCGAATGGTCGATACGGCGCTCGTAATATCATCCCTGCGCTGCGTACCATAACCGATAACAACAACTTCTTCAAGGACCTCGCTGCCTTCAACAAGCGTTACGTTGATCTGCTGCCTTCCGTTCACGGTAATTTCCTGTGTTTCAAAGCCGATGAAGCTATATACAAGCACTGCGTCAGCAGGTACGTCGATGGAATATTCGCCATCAACATTGGTGGAGATACCGGTATTGGTACCTTTAATGGAAACGTTCACGCCCGGTATGGTCATACCGCTTCCGTCGGACACCACCCCTGAAACCGTGTTTTGTGCCTGTGCAACGCCTGCACAGCAAAACAGGAGGAGGTAAACAAGGGAGCGTCCCCCTGTGCACCATTTAATAAGATCATGTAGTAGAGTATTACCCATAGTAATTTGTGTTTGGTTAGTTACTGAATCTTAAAATAAATAACAAATTCTTTTGACTATCAATAATTTTAAATGGGGATTATTGACAAAAACAAATTTATGGGAGTTGTTAAGCGTTTGTTAATATTATTTTATCATTTGATGATAATATTTTCTCTAACGTTTGCGTAAAAAATATACTTATAAGTGTAAGAAAAAATATTGTAAATAATAAAATATTGGTTATCAGTGATTAATGATTTAAAAATGAATTTGTAAAGCTGTCAAAACCATATGTATTTTTTGATCACTGCCAGCTACAGGAAGCGCTTCATACCGTAAAATTCTTCCCGGTACTGGCTTGGTGTCGTGTTCTTTATACTCTTGAAAATACGGTTGAAATTGGCAATGTTATTAAAACCTGATTTGAATGCGATCTCCGAAATGCTGAGGTCCTTTTCCACCAGCCATCGTGCCGCGTAACCCACGCGTATGTCGTTTAGGTAGTTGACGAAGGTCTTGCCGGTGCGTTTCTTGATGAAGCGGTTGAATGATACCGGGCTCATGCTGGCAATGTTCGATACGTCGTCCAGCGTGATCTTTTCCGAAAAGTTCTTCTGCACATATTCGTAGATCAGCTTCATTTTGTCGTCGTCCTCAAAAGTATCATAATCCACGGTAAAGGTAGAAAGCAGGCGCTGGTTTCTGGAGTTGGCCATGTCATGCAGTATGGAAATGATCTCGAGGAAGTAATCCATTCCATCCAGTTTGGAGATGCGTACCAGCTTATCGGCCAGTTCAGTTCCGGTTTTTTTGGAGAACAGGATGCCGTGGTTGGCGCGGTTGAACATGTCGCGTATCGGCTGCATGATGCGGCGTTCCAGCATCGAATCGCTGAACAGGTCGTTGTGGAACTGTATCGTGATCTCGTGTATTTTTTTGTTCCTGCATTTGTTGAGTTCCCAACCATGATAGAGATTGGGGCCCACTAATACCAATTCTACATCGTCGATTTCCTCAATATGGTCGCCCACTATCCGTTTTACACCTTTCCCATTGAGTATGAAGTTGATCTCGAACTCTTCATGGTAGTGTATTGGGAAGTCGAAAGTGTCTTTGGTACGGTCAAAAACAAGGAAGCTGTCGCCTTTGGTAAGCGGCGGGATCTCGCGGTAAAACTTCTTGTTGTCCATATTTTAAATTTTAGGTGCAATTATATGATATAAATTTGATAAAATAATATTAACTTAAATTTAGCAGTCAAATTATCTTTGGCATTATCAAAAAAGTGTGTTTAAAATTACACTGTCCTGAAATATTGGTTTAAAAATTTGTGAATTTCACAACACTACAAGCTTAAATTTGAAGCTGATGCAAAACCTGATGAAGAACATCCTACTAACCATACCGGCAATTTTGCTGCTGTTTTCCTGCAAAGGGGCATCGCAAACGGCTGCTTCGGCTCCTGCAACTGCCGATAAAAGGGCTACCAAAGAAACTATAGCATTATACAAAAACCTTTTCCGCCTCAAGGAGAAAGGCTATATGTTCGGCCACCAGGATGCGCTCGCCTATGGTGTGGAGTGGAAGTATGAAGAAGGCAGGAGCGATGTAAAGGATGTTACGGGTGATCATCCCGCCGTATATGGCTGGGACCTTGGCCGTATCGAAAATAAGGAACTAAAAGACCTTGACGGCGTGCCGTTCGATAAAATGCGCGAGTGGATGAAGCAGGTGTATGACCGCGGCGGCATCAATACGGTAAGCTGGCACGTAAACAATCCGCTGAGCGGGAAGGACGCGTGGGACAACCCTCCCGGGACGGTGGCTTCGGTACTGCCCGGCGGTTCACAACACGAGAAGTACAAGAGCTGGATGGATAACGCGGCAGCGTTCCTGCTGACGCTGAAAGGAAGTGACGGCAAGCCTATTCCCATATTGTTCAGGCCCTACCATGAGTTTACGGGCAACTGGTTCTGGTGGTGTAAAAATACTACTACACCGCAGCAATTCAAAGAACTGTGGATATTTACTGTAAAATACTTCCAAAGCACAGGTTTGCACAACCTGATCTATGTATACAATACTTCCAATGAAAATGTAGCTACTGAGGCTGATTTTATGGAGTATTACCCCGGTGACGAGTGGGTAGACATGGTGAGTTTTGACGTGTACCAGGGCGGCGAAGGCGAAAAGCGTGAAAAATTCCTGAAGGAAACCAAAAATATCGTAGCGATAATGGATAAAGTAGCCCGTGAGCACAATAAGCTGTGTGCCATTGCCGAGACGGGTTATGAAGCCGTGCCGGATGCCAAATGGTGGACGGGTACTTTGGCGGAGGCCATTGGTGACCACAAAATATCTTATGTGCTGGTATGGCGCAACCACGGCTGGAATGACTGGTTCAAGCCTGCAAAAATGCATTACTATGGCCCATATAAAGGGCAGGTGTCTGAAAAAGATTTTATTGAGTTTTATAACCTAAAGAATACATTGTTCCAAAGCGATGTAACTAAAGAAAAATTATACCGCTAAGCGTATAAGCCACTTACAGGATGAGATTAACAGCCATAGACCTTACAATAATCGCCTTATATTTTATAATGATGATCGTTATAGGCATCATTATGAAGAACCGTGCCAAACGCAGCAAGGACAGCTACCTTTTAGGAGGTAAAAAGCTCCCATGGTACATGCTTGGGCTTAGCGATGCCAGCGACATGTTCGATATCAGCGGTACAATGCTGCTCGTGAGCATGGCCTTCCTGTACGGCTTTAAAAGCGTATGGATCCCCTGGATGTGGCCGGTGTTCAACCAGGTTTTCCTAATGGTTTTCCTGAGCAAATGGCTAAGGCGGAGCAATGCCACGACCGGGGCCGAATGGCTGGGTACACGTTTCGGGCTTACCGATAAAGGCGTAAAGCAAAGCCATGCCATAGTTGTAGTATTTGCGCTCATGCTGTGCATTGGCTACATGGCTTACGCGTTTGTTGGTGTAGGGGAATTTTTGGAGATATTCATTCCGTATGAGTCAATAAAAGAAGTGGTGCCGTTCCTTGACCAGGATTTAGGACGATACACTGCCGGTTCGGCGGAATATACCACTGCATTATATGAAGCCAAGAATACGACCGCACAATTTTATGGGGTAAGCATCTGCCTTGTAGCAACATTCTACAGTATCATTGGCGGCATGCACGGTATTGTGCTGGCCGACTTCATTAAATATATGATCATGATCATCTGTTCCATTTTTGTGGGAACGATAGCCATGATGCACCTTGCCGATTCGGGTATTGTGCTTGCCGATAAAATGCCGATAGGATGGGACGATCCGCTTTTCGGGATGGAGCTGGGTCTTGAATGGCAGAACATTCTGGCAGATGCCCAGGTCAAGCTTGAAAAGGACGGTTATAAACTGTTCTCGGCAGTAGTGGGCATGATGTTCTTTTCAGGTGTGCTGAAAAGCCTTGCCGGGCCAGCGCCAAACTACGATTGCCAGAAGATATTGAGCACCAAATCGCCGGAAGAGGCCAGCAAGATGAGCGGATTCATATCCATCATTCTGTTGCCGATACGCTACTTCATGACCATGGGGTTGTGCATACTGGGTGTGCTGTACTTTAAGGACCTTGCCTTGGGGCAAACGTCAGAAGGTGTTAACTTCGAGAGCATCATGCCGGCGGTGATCAACAAATACCTTCCTGTAGGATTGGTGGGCCTTGTGCTTGCCGGGTTCCTGGGGGCGTTCATGAGTAACTTCTCGGGTACCCTCAACGCGGGTCAGGCGTATATCGTAAACGACATTTACCTTAAATACTTTAAGCCTGAAGCCGACAGGAAGCAGATCATTACGATGAGCTACATTTCCGGTACGGTGATGGTTATCCTGGGTGTGGGGCTTGGCCTCATGATCAAGGACGTGAACATGATATTCAATATTATTACGGCAGGACTGTACGGAGGGTTCGTTTGTGCTAATGTGCTCAAATGGTACTGGTGGCGCTTTAATGCCAGCGGTTACTTCTGGGGTATGTTTGCAGGTATCATTGCCAGCGCCATTCCGCCTGCACTGTCTGTAAGCGGGGTTACCGATTACTTTGACGGAACGCGAATGCTGTACTTCTTCCCGATATTCATCGTGATACAGCTTATTGCCTGTATACTTGGCTCGTATGCCGCGCCTCCTACCAATGAAGAAACGCTAAAAGAATTTTATAAGACCGTAAGGCCATGGGGCTTCTGGAAACCGGTCCGCATGAAGATACAGGCTTCGGATGATCCTGGTATACAAAAGAACAGGAATTTCGGCATCAATATGGCCAATGTGGCCATGGGTATTACCGGGCAGATATTGCTCACCCTGCTGCCAATGTACTTCATCCTTTCCAAATGGACGGGCTTCGGCATCGTGCTGGCATTGCTGGCGGTAATATTCCTGACAATGAAACGCACCTGGTGGAACAGGCTGACCGATTATTAAGAAATACAAATTAAAGAACAGATATTAAGATGGGTAATGATATGATCACTGACAGGCTGGTACGGATACCTAATTATGATGCGCTTGCAAAGGCGCACCAACAGCTTATCGAGCAAAAAAACAGCCCCGTTAGCGTGAGCAACGGTATCTATACACGATATAAGAACCCTGTGGTTACGGCAGCACACGCGCCTATTGCATGGCGATATGACCTGAATGCGGAAACCAACCCGCATGGCATGGAACGCATAGGCATCAATGCGGCGTTCAATGCCGGGGCGATGAAGTGGGGCGACAAATACCTGATGGCGGTGCGTGTGGAAGGCGTAGACCGCAAGTCCTTCTTTGCCATAGCCGAAAGCCCGAACGGGGTGGATAACTTCCGTTTTTGGGACAAGCCGTGCGTTATCCCTCAGCTTGAAGATGAAGATACCAACGTATACGACATGCGCCTGGTCGCCCATGAGGACGAGTATGTGTACGGCATATTTTGTACTGAAAGAAAAGATCCTGATGCCCCGGCAGGCGATACCAGCGCGGCAATAGCCAATGCGGGTATAGTACGTACAAAAGATCTGGTGGAGTGGGAAAGGCTTCCCGACCTTATCTCTAATACCGGCCAGCAGCGCAATGTGGTACTGCATCCTGAATTTGTGAATGGCAAGTATGCGCTCTACACGCGCCCGCAGGATGGCTTTATAGATGTTGGAAGCGGCGGCGGTGTCGGCCTTGGCTTTGTAGATAGCATGGAAAACCCGGTGGTACAGGACGAGAAGATCATTTTTGGTAAAATATACCATACTATATATGAGTTGAAGAACGGCCTTGGCCCGGCTCCGATAAAAACGGAAAAAGGCTGGCTGCACATGGCACACGGTGTCCGCAATACTGCGGCCGGCCTTCGCTATACCTTATATGTATTCATGACCGACCTGAACGACATTGGTAAAGTTACCCATGTGCCGGCAGGCTATTTCATGGCTCCGGAAGATGTGGAAAGGGTAGGCGACGTATCCAATGTATTGTTCTCAAATGGCTGGATCGCCGATGACGATGGGACGGTATACATTTACTACGCCTCGTCAGATACGCGCATGCATGTGGCGGTTTCGACCATTGACAAACTGGTGGATTACGCCATGAACACGCCGGAAGATACCTTTACTTCGGCAGGTTCGGTAGATACCATCATCAAAATGGTGGATGACAACAGCAAGTTCCTGTAATGGAAGGACTGAAAAAAGAAATGCACGATGAACTGCTGTCCATTCTTGAGTATTGGACGGTGAACTGTGTTGACGAAGCCAACGGCGGTTTTATTGGGGCCATCGACTTTTCTGAAAATAAAGATTTTATCGCCGACAAAGGCTCAGTGCTCAATGCACGGATCTTGTGGGCGTTCTCCGCGGCATACCCTGTTACCGGGAACGAACGGCATTTGCAATTGGCACAGAGGGCCTATGAGTATATTGCCGCTTATTTTTTCGACAAGGAGCATGGCGGCATTTTTTGGAGTGTCGACCATCAGGGCAACCCGAAAGATACAAAGAACCAGGTATATGCATTGGCATTCGTAATTTATGGCCTGTCGGAATTTTACGCCATCTCGCGGCATGAAGAGGCCTTGGCATTGGCCAAGAAACTTTATGGCAAAATAGAGCAGTACAGCTATGACCCTGTGAATAGAGGTTATTTTGAAGCCTTTACCCGTGACTGGCAGCCGATCGACGACCTCCGCCTGAGCGATAAGGATGCCAACGAAAAGAAGACCATGAACACCCACCTGCACATTGTAGAGGGGTATGCCAACCTGTATAAGGTATGGCAGGACGAAGGCCTGAAGGATACGATCGCCGGATTGCTGCATACCATTAATGAGCATTTTATTGATGAAGAGTCCGGCCATTTACGCCTCTTTTTCAGTGAGGACTGGGTAGAGAAGCAGGATGTGATCTCTTACGGACACGACATCGAGGCGGCCTGGCTGCTACAGTGGTGTGCCGAAGTGATAGGCGATGAAAGCCTTGTTGGCATCTATAAAAAGCACGCCGTTGCTATGGCCGATGCCACTTTTGAAGGGCTTGATGCCGATGGCGGGCTGTGGTACGAATACGAACCGCAGGAGGAAAGGCTCATTGCCGAAAAGCATTGGTGGCCCCAAAGTGAATTGTGGATAGGAATGGTCAATGCCTGGCAGATAACTGGTGATGCCAAATACTTTGACGCGGTACAGCACAACTGGGAATTTGTACAGCAATACATCCTTGATAAAACGAACGGCGAATGGATATGGGGCGTAAATGCTGACTATTCAAAGATAGAAAAGGACAAAGCCGGTTTTTGGAAATGTCCGTACCATAATTCACGGGCATGTCTGGAGCTGATGTCGCGGTTGTAGATGACCTTACCCCGACCCTCTCCAAAGGAGAGGGAGAAGCTTCACTCAGATCTAAACTGTTTAAACAGGATAAGAGATAAATTTATGTAATAAGTATCAATTAGCTTTTGTTCCCGGCTCCCCTCTCCTTTGGAGAGGGGTTGGGGGTGAGGTCTGCAACATATTATACTATGAAAAAAAATATCACCACAATACTGGCACTTTTGTTACTGGCCATAACATCCTGCTCCGAAGACAGCCGCTATTCCGGCAAAAGCGATGACGGCCCCGTAAACGAAGAACCTGATGTGCTTACACCCCAAAATGTACGCTCGTACATGGTGGACGCCAATGCTACTGCCGAGACCGTGGCATTGTTCTATAACCTGAAAATGCTTTCAAAAACAAAATACCTTGTAGGCCATCAGGATGCCTTTACAGGCTTTTACAACAATGCGGGTGGCGATAGCGACATGAAGAAAGCCACGGGGAAAGACCCTGCACTATTGGGATCTGACTTTATGTTCATTACCGATGACCAGAACGACGGCACACCATCCAATTGGTTTTACCAGCAGGAACAGATCATCATAGGCGACATAAAGGAGGCGTACGGTAAGGGCATGGTGAACATCATGTCATGGCACCTGCGTGAACCTTTTGAAGGCGAGACCTTCTACACGTCCGACATGACGGACCAACAGAAGCAACAGGCTTTTACCAGCATACTCCCGGGTGGTGTGAACCACGACTATTACAAAGCGAAGTTGGATAAAGTAGCCAGTGTACTGAACAACCTTAAAGACAGTAATAATAAATTGATACCTGTCATCTTCCGCCCATTCCATGAATTTGACGGCAACTGGTTCTGGTGGGGTGCGGCATACTGCACGCCCGAACAATACAAGCAGGCATGGCAGTTTACCGTGGAATACCTGCGCGATACAAAGAACGTGCATAATGTATTGTACTCTTATGCACCTGATAATAGTTATACGACCTCGGGCAACTACCTTAGCCGATATCCGGGTGACGGTCATATCGATGTGCTTGGCATGGATAACTACGGCGATTTTGCCAATGGCAGCACTGCCGGCGTAACTGCCGCCAACAACAAGCTGAAAATGATATCGGACCTGGCAAAGCAAAAGGTAAAGATCGCTGCGCTGACCGAAACTGGCTTCAGGGTAACATCGGGTACAAGCCCTATCAACGGCTTTTTTGCCAATAACATCTATACTGCTATGACCGCTAACGATGTAGAGCTTGCTTTTGTAATGTTTTGGGGCAATGACCAAAACGGCTATTACGTACCGCCTGCGGGGCAAAGCAACACCCCTGATCTTGTACAGTTTGCCAATAAGGCCGAATCGGTGCTTCAAAATACAGTGCCGGATATGTATGCAGCCCCCTAACCCCCAAAGGGGGAATTAGCTTCACTCGTAATCGTTACTGTAACAAATTAAATATACCGTAGCTCGCTCCCCTCTCCTTTGGAGAGTGGTTGGGGGTGAGGTCAAAAAATATTTAAATGAAAAACATATTCAAACTCTTATTATTTGCCATAACGGTAACTTCCTGCCAGGCACAGCAGCCGCGCATTACGGTAAAAGGCACGCAATTTTACAAAGGCGACAAGTCCTATCATTACATTGGCACCAATTACTGGTACGGTGCATTGCTTGCCGCTAAGGACGGCGGCGACCGCAAACGCCTTGCTGAAGAGCTTGACCTGCTCAAATCAAAAGGCATTGACAACCTGCGTATACTTGTAGGTGCTGAGTCCGGCACGCAGGACTTTACCGTGACCCCGGCATTGCAGCCACAGCAGGGTAAATATGATGAGAACCAGCTCGACGGGCTGGATCACCTCCTTGCCGAAATGGGCAAGCGAGGTATGTATGCTGTACTGTACCTGAACAACAACTGGGAATGGAGCGGCGGCATGGCGCAGTACCTGGAATGGAACGGCTATGGCAAACTGCCCAACCCGAACGTTAAGCCCAACACCTGGCCGCAGTTCATGGAATATACAAAGCAATTCCATAATTGCGAGCCGTGCATTAAGGCATTCAACGACCATATAAAATTCATATTAGGACGTACCAACGCATATACCAAAAAGAAGTATACCGAAGATACTACTATAATGGCATGGCAGGTGGCTAATGAGCCGCGTGTGTTTACCGCTGATAATGAGGCCGCTTTTACAAAATGGCTTAATGGTGTGGTGGATCTGCTGGACTCGCTGGCGCCCAACCAGCTAATATGTACCGGAAGCGAGGGCAAGGCAGGATCTGCAGATGACATTGCCATCTTTGAGCGTACGCACAACAACCCGAAGATCGATTACCTTACCATGCACATCTGGCCGAAGAACTGGAGTTGGTACGATCATAAAAAGGAGAAGGAAACATTGCAGCCAGCCATCACAAAAGCGATCGCCTATATCGATGAGCATATCGTGGTTGCGAAAAGGCTTAACAGGCCCATAGTGCTGGAAGAGTTCGGATTGCCAAGGGAGGGAGAGAGCCTCGACAGAGGGGCATCCGTTACTGCCCGCGATGCCTTTTACAAAGCTATTTTCGACAGGCTGATACAAAGTGTAAAAAATAAGGAAGCCTTTGCCGCGCTGAACTTTTGGGGCTTTGGCGGAAGCGGCAAAAATGATCCGGCCAATGGCAAATGGGTTGAAGGCGATGACTTTACTGCCGATCCACCGCAGGAACCACAAGGGCTTAATACGGTGTTCAGCAACGATGCCTCAACGCTGGATATGGTCAAGCAATATAATAAAAAGATAAACTAATTTAAGGGCCGAAAGGCTCTTTTTTGTTGGGGAAATAGTATATTTGGGGCAATTAAAAATAACCAAACAATGAAAAAGATCACGACACTTGCAGCAGCTTTCGTAATGGCAATGAGCATGAACGCGCAGGAAGTAAACCTCAAGCCGGAATTTAAGGCGAACACTACCTACACACAAACAGAGGTCCAGGCCAATAAGATAGCAATGACCTTTGAAGGAGCTGAGGAACCGATGGAACAAGAAGTGCCAACAAGCGTTGTCAGGACTATTGAAGTAGGTAAGCTTGCCAATAATGAGCTGCCTTTTACAATAACAATGACAATGGATGCGAGCCAGCAGGGTGCGGAAATGCTTAATGGTGCAAAAATATCAGGTAAGGTAAAAAGCGGGAAACTTGCTTTTGAATCGGTAGATGCGCCAAACATGCCCGATCAGGTAAAGGACATGATAAAAAGTATGATGGAACAGGCGTTCAAGGCTACTTTTTTCCCGGCTAAAAAAATGAAGGTAGGCGAAAGCTTCGCGGTTGACATACCAATGGAAATACCTGTAGGCCCTGGTATAACAATGAACATGAAGGATGTAGCTACTTTTAAGCTTAAGAAAGTTGAAGGCCGTAAAGCCATATTTGACATCGATCACGTAGTAACGCTCCAGGGGAATGTTGAAGGACAGGACATGAAAGGTTCGGGCACGGGATCAGGTGAAATGGTATACGACCTTGACCAGAACTTCCCGGTGACCAACAATGCTAATATGACTATGGACATGGGCTTTGAAGCACAGGGAATGAAGATAGACATGAAAGTTACCAACAGTACTAAAACAACTACGGTTATCACTACAAAAAAATAATAAGTGAGATATACTTAATAGGGCCGTTCACGCGGCCCTTTTTTATTTATTAACATCATGAGCGGACACAGCTGCCATTGCGGTTCGGGTATTTTATTTGAAGAATGCTGCCAACCTTACATTTCGGGTCTGAAGAACGCACCTACTGCCGAAGCACTCATGCGGTCGCGCTATTCGGCGTATGCCGTACATAATGCAGGCTATCTTTGGGAGACCACTGCTCCGGCGATGCGTAAATACCATAGCAAATCGGCCATTCTGCAATGGGCAAGATCAAACCATTGGGTAAAGCTTGAAATTCTGGAAGCAACAGAAACCACAGTTGAGTTCAGGGCATATTATCTTGACCCAAAATTGAAGGCACTAACACACCATGAAAAGTCAGTATTTATTAACGAAGGCGGCAAATGGTATTATCTGGATGGTGAATATTGATCTTCATGCAGTTCATCGATTTTTTTACATTGCCAGGCTGTGCCGCGATTATGATCGGATGCATGTGCAGGCAGCGAAGCTGTTATCTTAGTGGAGTAAATAATAATGCGGCTGAAGATATTTGTTTTTGGCGGCGATCATTTTTGATCAATTACTTCTTATAGCTGCTGCTTTTCGAGTATAAGCTTCAGTTCCCGGCCATCGGCCGATGTGCCCGCATGTAAGAGCCTGCCTTCTATCCTTACCTCAAATTCATCGCTTGGAGAAGTAATAAAGTATTTCCCGTTACTTTCCTCTACCTTATATTTTTCAGTATCAATAGTGTCTGCCAGGAATTTCATTTCAAATACATTGCCAATGAACTGGAAGTAATTTCCTGTCATTTCCTTATTCATCTGTTTTACCATATATGCGTTAGCCTCATCAGGGGTCTTCTTTTTAAAACCGGCCAAATATTCGGGGGTAAGCTTTACTGTGTTGTTCTTTATATCAAATACATTTCCATCCATGGTAAGCTGTATTACCATCCATTTGCCCTCCAGCATTTTTTGCGTCACTTTTTGTGCATTGGCATTAATTGCCACAAAGCAAATGGCTATTAGCGTGATGATGTTTTTCATACGTTATTTTATTTGGGCTAAAATATAAAATTTTATTTTGCATTTATCATGTAACAAAAAAACAGGTATCTTCATCTAATATATGATGGAAGTCGGATGATGTGATCCGACATCATTTATTAAAGTAAAAAAACCGATCATAATTAATCAATAAAATGACAGCACACGAAATTGACTACCATATTTATGGTGAAGAAATGCAATATGTAGAAATTGAACTTGACCCGCAGGAGGCCGTTGTGGCCGAGGCCGGCAGCTTCATGATGATGGATGATGGTATACAGATGCAGACCATCTTTGGCGACGGCTCCAACCAGAACGAAGGTTTTATGGGAAAGCTGTTCTCGGCAGGAAAAAGGATGCTGACAGGGGAAAGCCTGTTCATGACTGTATTTTTAAACCAATACCACGGTAAGCGCATGGTGAGCTTTGCATCGCCCTACCCGGGTAAGATCGTGCCTATCGACCTCAGGCAGTACAAAGGCAAGTTCATCTGCCAGAAGGACGCGTTCCTGTGTGCGGCCAAGGGTGTTACAGTAGGTATCGAGTTTTCTAAAAAACTGGGCAGGGGGCTGTTCGGCGGTGAGGGCTTCATTATGCAGAAGCTGGAGGGCGACGGTATGGCATTCGTGCATGCCGGTGGTACGTTGGCCCGAAAGGTACTGGGCCCCGGCGATGTGCTTAAGGTAGATACCGGATGTATCGTTGGTTTTGAGCAGACGGTGGATTATGACATTGAATTCATAGGCGGTATAAAGAATACCATCTTTGGGGGCGAGGGATTGTTCTATGCGACGCTAAAAGGCCCCGGTACAGTATATATCCAGTCGTTGCCATTTAGCAGACTGGCGGGCAGGATCTATTCGGCGGCAAGCCAGGGCGGCGGACAGCAAAGGGGTGAAGGCAGCATCCTGGGCGGGCTTGGCAACCTGCTGGATGGTGATAACAGGTTTTGATATTATCAAAAAATAGAGCAAGGGTAACATTGATGTTGCCCTTTTTTATTGGCCTGCCTTTTGTATATTTGAGAAGTAAAGCAAAGCCATGAAAAAGTATTTTACCCTCATTATTGTCCTTATTTCACTGCGGGTTTTCGCACAGAACCCTGAAGCTGAAAAGCATCCCATAGAAATTCAGTTTGAGGAATGCATGGGCGGTTCGACACAGGAAATGGTTGAATGCGCTTACGCGGAACACGATGCCTGGGACAAAGAGATGAATAAGTACTATGATCTTTTGAAAGGTGTATTGAGCGCCAATGAGTTCAAAAGGCTGAAGGCGGCACAGAAGAAATGGCTGGAATACCGCGATGAGGAAAAGAAATTTTACGGGAAAATGTACAGTGATAAAGAGGGTACAATGTGGCGTGTAGTTAGTGCTTTGCGATATGAAGATGTTGTAAAGAAAAGGGCTCTGGAGCTTAAGGAATACTATGAAATGTATAACTATTAGGGAGATGTTATGAAAAAAATATTTTGCTTCCTTATCATTTTAGCCACAGTTTCCGTTACGGCGCAGGAGGATATTGCTGAAAAACACCCTATCGATATTGCCCTTGAAAAGTGCATTCGCGAAGCCGACTACGACGAAAAAGCCATAGCGCAATGCCTGATGGAAGCCCTGAAGTCATGGAAAGCAGAAGTTGAAAAGAACTACCAACAGCTATATGCCGTACTCGGAGAGGCCGACCGCAAAAAACTTGAAGAAGCCAAAAAGCAATGGCAGGAATATGAAGGCGCCGAAAATGTCCTTGCCAGGGGGCTGTACAGCGATAAGAACAAATATCCTTACGGTATCGTACCTATTAGCCGCTCCATTGAGCTGTTGAAAATTCGCGCAGCTGACCTGAAAGAGTACTATGACCTGCTGGGTCGCCATTAAACAAAAGCCGACCATGAAACTTATCCGTGTTGTCATATTTATAGCAGCAATACTCATAACGCTGGCTGTGCTCTTCTACACTGAAGGCAAAGACTATTATGAGCCTGGCGATAATGCTTCTCTCGATGTTAAGATAGGCGATACGTTTATAATAAAACTGGATGAAAATCCTTCAACAGGAGCAAAAAACTGCTGGCTTACAGATATGAGGTCAGTACGCCTTGTATCTGAAAGTTTTAAGCCAAATTCATCCGACGATGGTGCGGGAGGTGTCACTACGTATACTTTTAAGGCGATCGCTAAAGGTACGGACACACTGAAAGTAGCCAATTGTCGACTCGCCGGCGAAAAAAAATGCTCCGATCATAATGATAAGAATACTAAACCGGATAATGTGTTTGTTGTGAGGGTTGGGGAGTGATCATCGCTTGTCTTCAGTAAGATTCAGAGTATGAATGGAATTTGAGATTTAAATCTGAAATCTGAAATAACTCGAGTTTCTGAACTTTCAAAAATTTTGAAAGACAATTAACATTGTTTCGAAGGATCGGATGGTTGTTATCTGTAATTTTGATATACTAAATATCAATTTTATGGCTACGAAAAAAAATATAACTCCTGACAGGTCAGCGCTTATCAGCAAATATACTGACCATTGCCTGATGCACGGCAAGAGGCCGGAGTCGGTTTACAAATTCGCTAATGACAACGGATTTGAGGAAGTGCTTTTCTATCGTTATTTCGCGTCTTTCGAAGCATTGGAGCATGAGTTCTTTGTCGATATGTTCACGCACACGCACGAGATACTCGAAAAAACACCGTCCTATGCTGAGTACTCCGGCACCGAAAAGCTCTCGGCGTTCTATTTTACTTTTTTTGACCTCGCTACAGCCAACAGGAGTTTCGTTATGTTCGCGCTTAGGAAAGGCGGACACACGCTTCGTAACCTTGTCAAGCTAAAAGGATTCCGCAGGCTGTTCCTGGCCTACGCTGAAGCCATCCTCGAAAAACCGATCGAGACCCACGGCCACCGCATTGGCAAGGTACAGGATGCCGCGATCCGTGAAGGGGCATGGCTGCAATTCCTTTCCATATTGAAATTCTGGATGGACGATACATCATCTGCTTTTGAGAAAACGGACATATTCATAGAAAAATCAGTGAAAGCCTCGGCCGATCTTGTATACAACATTCCGCTGAAAAGCGTACTCGACTTGGGCAAATTCATCTGGAAAGAAAAATTCAAAGCATAATGAAACGGCTTGACTCCATCCCCACCAACAAGATCGACAGGGTAACGCGCCTTGTGACCACAGGCGTAAAGGTTGGTGGGAACTACCTTAAATATTATGGCAAAAAAATGGTGAACCCCGAACTGACAAAGGACGAGCTGCACCAGGACAATGCCACCGATATTTACGATACCCTAAAGGAACTGAAAGGCAGTGCCCTCAAGGTGGCCCAAATGCTGAGCATGGAGAAGAACCTCCTGCCACAGTCGTATGTGGACAAGTTCGCGCTAAGCCAGTTCTCGGTGCCGCCATTGTCTGCGCCGCTGGTACGGAAGACGTTCAAAAATTATTTTGGCGTGTATCCTGACCAGATGTTCGACTGGTTCTCTCCCGATTCGGTCAATGCGGCCAGCATAGGACAGGTGCATAAGGCAAAAAAAGATGGTAAGGAGCTGGCAGTAAAGATCCAGTACCCCGGCGTAAAGGAAAGCATTAGTACCGACATTGCCATTGTAAAGCCCATTGCCATCAGGATGTTCAACCTTAAGGGTACGTCCGATGAATATTTCGAGGAAATTGAAGGCAAACTCATGGAGGAGACCGATTACCTGCTTGAAATGGAGCAGAGCGAGTATGTGCGCATGGCCTGTGGTGGCATCCCGAACCTGAGGTTTGCCGAATATTATCCTGAATACTCGTGCGAAAAGATCATCACGATGGACTGGATGGATGGCATCCACTTATCAGAATACAACACGCCCGCACTTTCGAAAGAAAAGCGCGACAGGATAGGGCAGGCGCTGTTCGATTTTTACATGTTCCAGATACACAAGCTGAAGTACTTTCATGCCGATCCGCATCCGGGGAATTTTCTTGTAGATAAAGACGAAAACCTGATCGCCATCGACTTCGGCTGCATGAAAAAGATCCCGGAGAGTTTTTACCAATTGTACTTTGAGCTGGTAAACCCGGTAAACCTTGCCAACAGGGAAGTGTACATGAAGCTGATGCACGAGCTTGAAATGCTTAAGGAAACGGATCCGCCTGAAGATGTCAAATTCTTCTCCGAGCTGTTCCATGAATTGCTCATGGTATTTACCAAACCGCTTCAAAACGACACATTCGATTTTTCAGATCCATCATTCCTCGAAGAGGTGGCACGCATGAGCCAGGAGCTGGCCAGCGATAAAACCCTACGTAAAATGAACGGTAACCGTGGCTCGAAGCATTTCATTTACATCAACCGCACATTCCTGGGGCTGTACAACCTGCTGTCAGACCTAAAAGCTGAAGTGCGGATAAATGATCATGAGAAATATGTGTGATGGGACCCGCATCTTTTCTGGCAAAATACATTCGTTTTCGTGTAGAGCCGTTGCAAATGCAATGGCTCTACTTATTTATAAAAGATACGGTTTCATTATAACGAAGATGAATGCTGAGTTTTCGGGTGCCTCGCCCCGGGCCAGGCAGGAATTTTTCGAAGCGCATTGTCTATCGCATTACGATGTTCCTTTTTAATGTACTGCTTTGCAATCCTGTTTTCGGGATTTTTATCGAAGGTATAAAGCACAGCGATAAAAATCCATTCGGCGGGCTTCATAATGAGGTATATGGCATCGGACACAGCCTTGTTGTCAAAAACATGGTAATGGCGGCGGATGGTGTTGCCTACTTTATTGTAGTTTCTCCTGATATATCTGTGTGTTCGTGGCATTTTATCCTGCAGCAGTTCCTCAAAAGCATTAGAAACCAATAACTGCCTGTTGCAAATTATAGTTCCGCCATTGCGAATGCCCAGCCGCTGTGGCTTAACGATATTCTGATGCCCGTTGGCTGCCACGGTACACAAGTAATGGCCTTCGCATATTACCTTGTCACACTCATAATCCAGTTGTGAGAAGCCGTGCCTGTAGGTGTCGGTAAATGCCTTTATGATAGAATCGGGCTTTTGCCCAAACAGCAACAGTAAGCAAATGACAAGCACTGTAAGGGGCAAGCAGAGAAGCAGAAGGATGGGATACTTGGCAAGCGGTTTCAGTAGCAGTATTTTCCAGGCAATGGCTCCCGCCTTTGATTGAGGTGTCGAGGCATTTTCACGGTATTCTTCCATGAACAGTCTGTGGTTGTTGATGAGGGCAAACAGCATGAACGCAATTATCGGGAAGTTTCCGAAACCCGCCAAAAAAATATCATCGGTATGTATACCTACAAAAATATTGAAGATGATTGCCAGTATCAGTGCTGCATTGACCAAAACCTCCAATACAGGCGGTGCGGTAAGCGTGCGGTATGTCGAATAAAAATAAGCCGTAATATAAAGTAAAATAAAAATAACAGGTGTAAGCAGGTGGCCGGGAGCAAAAACTGCACTATCGCTACAGCAATTGTTTTCGGTGTCCAGCATGATATATGCAAAAGGAGACACTGCAATCGCTACGATTTCGGTAAACCTGAAAAGTCTCAGGTTCACAAATTGCCTGCCTCTTACTATAAAGGACGCAATGTCTATGACCGCGACGAGCGCCGGGAGCCAAAATACCAAGACTAGAGGGAATAGTATAAAATCCATACAAATGCAAAAAAGTAAATATAGGTTTTTTCTGAACAGGAAACGTAACTTGGCAAACGGCTTTTTCATGATTTAAACATTCGTTAAACGCCCTTTCTTCTGCAAAGTTTTTCTTATTTTTGGAGGCTAATCGCCGCCATGGAAGAGAAAGTAATACTTGTAAACGAACAGGACGAACCAATTGGCCTGATGCCTAAAATGGAGGCCCACGAAAAGGGTGTCCTGCACAGGGCGTTCTCGGTTTTTGTGCTGAATGAAGCCAATGAGATAATGCTGCAGCAGCGTGCGGCACAAAAATACCATTCGCCATTGTTGTGGACAAACACCACCTGCAGCCATCAGCGCGAAGGGGAGACCAACATCCAGGCTGGCACGCGCAGGCTCAGGGAGGAAATGGGCTTTACCACCGAACTGAAAGAACTGTTCTCCTTTATCTATAAAGCGCCTTTTGACAACGGGCTTACCGAGCACGAACTGGACCACGTGATGATAGGCTACTATAATGAAGAGCCTGCCATCAATCGTGAAGAGGCCGAAAGCTGGAAATGGATGGGCATCGATGCTGTAAAGGACGACATGCAACAGCACCCTGAACAGTACACCGTGTGGTTCAGGATCATATTTGATGAGTTTTATCATTATCTGGAAGAGCATAAAGCCCCCTAACCCCCGAGGGGGGAGACACAGACCTTATGAAAAATATTTTTAACCATAACAATACCCATCACAAGTCCCTCCTTCGGAGGGGGTAGGGGGAGGCCTATGAAAGTTACCGTTAGCCGCAATGCCCATTTTAACGCCGCGCACCGCCTATACCGAAAGGATTGGGACGAGGCGCAGAATAATGCCGTGTTCGGGAAATGCAACAACCACAATTTCCACGGGCATAATTATGAGCTTACCGTGAGCGTGACCGGTCCCATCGACCCGCTTACCGGCTATGTGATCGACCTGAAGATATTAAAGGATATTATTTACGAAGAGGTTGAGGTACCGTTCGATCACAAGAACCTGAACCTTGATGTGCCGGAGTTCGCCGACCTGAACCCTACAGCCGAGAACATTGCCGTAGTGATATGGAACCGCATCCGTACCCGGATTGATGCCGGTATGGCACTGGAAGTGGTGCTGTATGAAACCCCAAGAAATTTTGTAACCTATAAAGGAGAATAATATGAGCATGGAATTGTATCCATTGACATTTGAGCCCATCCTGAAAGACAGGATATGGGGCGGCACAAAGCTGGAAAGCGATCTGGGCAAAACCAACCTGCCAACGCGCACTACCGGCGAAAGTTGGGAATTATCAGCTGTGGAAGGCGATGTGAGCGTAGTAAAGAACGGTGCTTATGCGGGAAAACCATTGACCGAATTGCTTGAAAAATTCCCTACGGAAGTGCTCGGCACGAAAGTACACGCGCAGTTTGGGGAACAGTTCCCGTTACTGTTCAAATTCCTTGATGCAAGGGAAGACCTTTCCATCCAGGTGCACCCGAACGATGAGCTTGCAAAAGAGCGACACAATTCCTTCGGCAAGACCGAAATGTGGTATGTTATGCAAGCCGATGAGGGCTCGCGCATCATTGTTGGGTTTAACCACGCTTCAAGTGCTGATGAATACCTTAAGCATTTGGAAGACAAGAACCTGATCGATATCCTCAATCAGGTGCCTGCAGAAAAAGGACAGGTTTTCTTTTTGGAAACAGGAACGATCCATGCGATAGGCGCGGGTATCGTGATCGCTGAGATACAGCAAACGAGTGACATTACCTACCGGATATACGACTGGGACAGGGTAGATGCCAACGGTAAAGGCCGTGAACTGCACGTAGAACAGGCACTGGATGCCATGAACTACAATACTACCGATACGCAGAAAAACTATACACAGGAGCCGAACAAGAGCAATGTGATGGTGGACTGCCCTTACTTTACTACAAGTTACCTTCCACTGGATGGCAGCGCGGGCAAGACGAACGATGGCAGCAGCTTTAGGGTATATATCTGCACGGATGGTGCATTTTCGGTAGAATTTGACGGGCAGAAGCATGACTTTAAGAAAGGCGATACTGTACTGGTACCGGCGGCTTTACAGTCATTCCTGCTTAGCGGAAAAGCCACTTTGCTGGAAATAAGTATTTCTTAACAAGATTTAGAACTATTAGTTGTAGTTTTGCACACTGAACTATAAAGTAAA
This sequence comes from Flavobacterium sp., assembly GCF_052437795.1. Classification (GTDB taxonomy): domain Bacteria; phylum Bacteroidota; class Bacteroidia; order Flavobacteriales; family Flavobacteriaceae; genus Flavobacterium. Next base: position 393,820 of record NZ_JBQVPA010000004.1, on the reverse strand, counting down.
TAGAAATGGCAAACGTTAGAAATTTAAAGAAGGATATCAATTTTGTAATGGGTGATATCATCGAGGCAGTATACCTTACAGAGCTTGCAAAAGGCGGACAACCTTCTGAGAAATCAGAAGCTATCATCGATGAGGCTATTGTTGCATTTGATACATTGATCAAAAAAGTGAACGCGAAGAAAGTTGAGAATAAAACAGCGCATTTTAGGCAGATCAACAAAGAGCTGGAAGAAACTGCCACTCAACTTGTTGGAAAGATCAACGCGCTGTAAGCGAAAAAAATCTATAAAAAGTACGGGTGAACGTTTGGAAATTTAAAATTCAGGCTTATATTTGCACCCGTATTGAGACGCCGGTGTAGCTCAGCTGGCTAGAGCAGCTGATTTGTAATCAGCAGGTCGTGGGTTCGAGTCCCTCTATCGGCTCAATAAAAAAAACCGCTTCAGTAATGAGGCGGTTTTTGTGTTTTTAGGGCTATTTATGATACTATTCTATCATACGTGTGTAGTTAACTTCAATTGTTTTGTAGATTTCCTTTGCAGTAGTCAGATTTTCATGGTCCAAAAATTTATTGAAAATAATAAGGTTGTCACGTTCAACTATATATTTGCATTTAGTCAGCTCTGAATGTTCAAAATAGTGAAATTAAAATGTCAAATAGGATATATCTTCTTCTAAAGATAGCGAATATTTAGCAACAGAGCTATAAGGTCGCCAGGAAAAAGAGGCTTTTGTGTCAACAAAGTCCCACGTCCCGTCAGCTCTAAACTCTGTCATTCGGAGTATCTTCATTTGCCCACTTCCCAACCAGTCCCTGCGAAAAGGTAAACGCAGGAATCATCACGAAAAACAAAAATAGGTTTTTTATGGCTTATTCTTCACTCTGTGAAAGACTGTGTTAAGGCTTTCACCGCGTTCTACATCTTCGGCATTGCCAATAATAGTTAGTATGTCGCCTTCAAGCTTATATGCATTCTTTTGGCTGCCCACATTTTCATCTTCTATATAAGTGTCACACACGAGATATTTGAGGCCGTTCTCCACGGTTTGATTATATTTTATAATGATATCGCCAAGGCCTTCAGGGCTTAACGAATCGATAAATCTCATTGTTCCGTCAGCTTTAAATTCGACGCTCATGGTTTTGTCTTCTACGCTGGACCATTTACCTATTATGCTTTGCGCAAATGAAAATGCGGGGAGAAGTAATAGCAGTAACAGTAATTTTTTCATGGTTTATTAAGTTTTAATAGTTTTGGCTTGCCGCCATCTTTAGGATATAGAACTTTAATATCGGCATTATATTCTGTCCCTTCCCAAATATACTTTTCCGTGTTGTATTTTTCCGTAAGGGTTTTATCTATGATAAAGGAGGAAAGATTAAAAACAATGTAGGGGCTGTATGCGCCGATCTCGCCCTTTGTGGTGGCATCATATATCTCAGGGTCAGTTCGTACTATCAGTTCGGCATATCCGTCGTTATCCAGGTCGGTTATCGAACGCAATTCCGCAATTTCATTATGGAAAACGATCTCCATATTTCTTCCCTTTACTCTTAGGATGAATACTTCTTCGCGTCCTGCAGCGTAAGGATACCCGAATAAGAATATATAAGACTGGCCGTCTTCTTTATGAACGTACGCCAGTTTTGATCCAACCGCATTTTTTCCTGCTTTGGCAAGATCGCCGCTTACCACATCCCACGCGTCTTTAGCGTGGAAAGTCATCCTTCTGCCGTTTACCGATACATTCATTTTAGTGAACAGGCCAGGGTCACCTTCAACCGGTGTTTGGTAGAGTATTATGGTGTCGTTTACGGAATCACTGTTAAGGTCGGTTATGATACTTTCAGTAGGGGTGTAGGTCGTGTTTTGCCTGCTGTTGCTTTGCGCCTGGCTCCAGATCGCGAAAAGCACCCCGGCTAAAAGATATAGCGCTTTCATGCTAATATTCCTTTATTTTACGTTTGTGCTTTCGGCTAGGGAACATAAGGCCATTCACGATATTAATAACGTATAAGAACTGCGCAATGGCAACAATGGGCAGCAATATCATGATCATGGTTTCGTTATGCTCGAAATATGTGCTGTAATTGTCCTGTTCAAAAAACTCGCTCATAAGTATGGACAATGCATAGAGCATAAGACTGCCCACCGTGGTAAAAGTATGGATCGCCGAAAGCGTATGGTTAAGTTTCCTCCTGAGTTTACGGAATACCCAATAACTTAAACCTATGACAAAATAAAATAATGCGCCATACTGAAGTATCGCAAATTCATCTAATGCATAGGTCTCGCTATATAATGTAAGATCCAGCGTAGATGGCGGATCCATTATTTTTTTAAGTAATGCAATAAGCTGCAGGAATAAGGCAGCAACAAAAAAATATATGTAATATCGGATCCTTTTTCTCATTGCATTTCTGTATTAAGGTTTGTGACTTATTGTGCTGCCGCGGCTTTTTTTCGTTGGGCTATGAGTTCTGAAAGCATTTTGCCGTAAAGTGACTTTGCTACTTTCGGTGTCATTTTTTTCTGGAGCGTATCCAGGTACACCGTGTTTATTTTCTGGGTCTCTGTCAGCAGCAGGTAAGGAGCAACTTCAAGGTCGGCATGCTGTACTGCAAAGTTGAGTGTATAAAGGTATTTGCGTTCTTCCAGTTTTAGCTGCTTTGCTTCCACGCTGTCAAGTTTTTTAACATTGCCGTATTGTGCTGCCAGTAAGCCCTGCTTTTCAAGGTCAAGGTTATCATCGGTAAACCGGCTTTTGATCTTAAGGAAATCTTCGTAGACCTTCTGGTTTTTAGATCCGGTGATCTTCGCTCTCTTGAAAAACTCTTCATTGCTGCTTTCTATGGTCATGTTGCCCGGTTCTGCGAAAAACGGGAGTACATTGTCCAGAGAGCTTGTTTCCCCCCTATCCAGAACGAGATACAGCATTTGCGGTCCGTCTATTTTCAGATGGCTTTCAAAGCCCTTGTTGTCATTGATCACTATTGTATCCATCGATACGAACGATGTGTCCACTACTTTTTGGATATAAAGCTTACCCTGGCTCAGGCCTTTGATATTGCCTTTAATGTGGAGGTTGGCATCTCCATGGTCTTCTTTTTTACAGGCAATAAATAATACAACAGCCATAAGGGCAAGGGCGAACTTTTTCATAAAAGGGTGTAAACGTTAAAATTTTATGCAAAGTACTAAAAATATACTTTAATGGAAAATAAATCGGGCCGCCCGTTCTCAGGGTTTTTTCTTCTCACTTTTTTCGTGTGCATTCTGGTATTCCCGAAACATGGCAGAGCCATATCATTCATAGCGTTAGCCATCCGGCATAACGGTGACAACTGCTGGCTCCGGATCGGTTAACATCCGGACCTCGCAATGAGTATTTAATAAGCCAGTTATTACTTAAATATCGCTATTTTGATCACCTGCCGGCACAGTGTTTTTGTTTTTGAAAACACCGTGCTGTTTTAGGAATTTTGTGCCTTTTTTTTCGATTAAATTATAGGTAATGTGCGAATACAAGATCACGCACACTATATAAGCCAGTATAACGCAGGTTACATTGAGTTCCGTAACAGGAAGTTTGATGACGTTGAAAGCCGTTTTCGAAATAACGATCATCACTATGGCATGGTTCAGGTACATTGAGTATGATATGTTACCAAGATATTGGAATACCCTGCCCGAAAGCACTTTCACAACAGGCCCGCCGCTAACCGCATAAACGTAAATGGCGACACCAAAAAATGTTGGAATGGTAAGCAGTGTAAAAAGCTCTGAACCTTGTAAATGTTGGTAACGAACGTAGAGCAGCGCCACCAGCATTACCGGTATGATGTATTCCCAGTATGATCCAATGCCCCTGCTTCCGTATTTGCGAAATGCCATCAATGTAAAAGCTCCGGTAATAAAACATACAAGCCCCCTAACGAACCCCCAGGTATATGTTTGCATATACATACCGGTATAAAGGAGGAGTATGCCGGACAATACAGCTATGAGCAGCAAAGCATAGCGGCTCATTTTTCCGGCAAATACTATGACCAGCCCAAATATGATATATGAGATCATCTCCGAGGATATGGACCACGAAGGGAAATTGATCCCCACCACATCAAGCGCGGGGGTAGAGTTCAAGAATAGCAATGTATCTGCGGTTTCGAGCAACAGTTCACTTACAGATTCCGGATGGGCGATCATTTGCGGCATGAAAATGTTGAACGTAAGCTCAAATGCCAAAAAGATAAGCGATGTATATAACAGCAGCGGATACAGCCGGATGAACCGGGCATTGATATAATTGCCAAAAGACTTTCCTGAATCGAGCCTGTCTATGTAATTGAGGCTGATAACAAAACCAGAGAGTACAAAGAAAAAGTCGACGAACAGATCACCCTGCCTTACTAAAAAGTTGGACGTTAAGTTTATTTGCGCAAATTCATTTTCGTAGGGAAAATGATAGATGACAACCATTAGTGAGAATAGCCCCCTCAGGCCGTCTAGCTGTAATAATCTTATATTTTGCATACTGTTACTATTCCTCAAAACCCTTTACCAATACCTCCAATATCTTTATCGCCGCCTCACTTATCTTTGTGCCGGGGCCAAATACAGCCACGGCACCTGCATCGAACAGGTATTGGTAATCCTGTGGCGGTATGACACCTCCTACGATCACCATTATATCCTCACGGCCATACTTTTTTAGTTCTTCTATCACTTGGGGAACAAGGGTTTTATGCCCTGCGGCTAATGACGATACACCGAGTATGTGCACGTCGTTCTCAACAGCTTGTTTAGCAGCCTCAGCCGGAGTTTGGAATAGTGGGCCAATGTCTACGTCGAAGCCTACATCGGCATAGCCTGTGGCAACCACCTTGGCGCCGCGGTCGTGGCCGTCCTGCCCCATTTTGGCTATCATTATCCTTGGGCGCCGGCCTTCAAGCTTCGCGAATTCATCCGCGAGCTGTTTCGCTTTTTCAAAGCTTTCGTCGTTCTTTATTTCTTTACTGTACACGCCGCTAAATGATCTTATTTGTGCTTTGTACCTCCCGAACACTGTTTCCAGTGCATCGCTTATCTCGCCCAGGGTAGCCCTGTGGCGTGCGGCCTCCACGGCCAGTTCCAGTAAGTTCCCTTCGCCCGACTTTGCCGAAGCTGTCAGTTTTGCAAGGCATTCTTTTACTTTTTCGTCATCTCGGGATGCTTTTATCTGTTCCAGGCGCTCTATCTGCTGGCGTCGAACCATTTGGTTGTCTACATCCAGTATGTGCAGCGGGTCTTCCTTTTCAAGGCGGTATTTGTTCACGCCCACGATGATGTCCTGCCCGCTGTCAATGCGTGCCTGTTTGCGTGCGGCTGCCTCCTCAATGCGTAGTTTCGGTATGCCGGCCTCAATGGCTTTGGTCATCCCGCCAAGTTCTTCCACTTCTTCTATAAGCGCCCAGGCTTTTTTGGCGATCTCATCGGTGAGGCTTTCAACGTAATAGCTGCCTGCCCAGGGGTCGACCGTTTTTGTTATTTTGGTTTCCTCCTGGAGGTATATCTGTGTGTTACGGGCTATGCGTGCCGAGAAATCCGTTGGCAGCGCAATGGCCTCATCGAGCGCATTGGTGTGCAGTGACTGGGTACCCCCGAATGCTGCGGCCGCTGCCTCAACACAGGTACGTGCCACATTGTTGAAAGGGTCCTGCTCGGTAAGGCTCCATCCGCTGGTTTGGCAATGGGTGCGCAAAGCCAGCGATTTTTCATCCCTTGGCTCAAATTGCTTTAAGAGCTTTGCCCATAACATACGGCCTGCACGCATCTTGGCGATCTCCATGAAGTGGTTCATCCCGATGGCCCAGAAAAAGGATAGGCGCGGCGCAAAATCATCTATCTTCATGCCTGCGGCCAGCCCGGTACGGATGTATTCCAGCCCGTCCGCGAGCGTGTAGGCCAGCTCGATGTCGGCCGTAGCGCCGGCTTCCTGCATGTGGTAGCCCGAGATGCTTATGGAGTTGAACTTCGGCATCTTGCGGCTGGTATATTCAAATATGTCGGCAATGATCTTCATCGACGGTGCAGGAGGGTAGATGTAGGTGTTGCGCACCATGAACTCTTTCAGGATATCGTTCTGTATCGTCCCCGAAAGCAGTTCCGGCACTACGCCCTGCTCTTCCGCGGCTACAATGTAAAACGCCATGATGGGCAGTACTGCACCGTTCATGGTCATGGATACGGACATCTCATTCAGCGGTATCTGATCGAACAGCACCTTCATGTCTTCCACACTGTCTATGGCCACACCGGCCTTGCCCACGTCGCCCACCACACGTTCATGGTCGCTGTCATAGCCTCGGTGTGTGGCCAGGTCAAAGGCCACCGAAAGGCCTTTTTGCCCTGCGGCAAGGTTGCGCCGGTAAAATGCGTTACTCTCTTCGGCTGTAGAAAATCCTGCATATTGGCGGATGGTCCACGGGCGACGTACATACATGGTGGCATAAGGCCCGCGCAGGTTGGGTGCAAACCCGGCCCCGAAAGCAACGTGCTCCAGGTTTTCGATGTCATCAGCGGAGTATTCCTGTTTTATGGCAATACCTTCGGCAGTGGTAAAATCTTCCTGTCCCGGCATCTCGACTGCGCTCGATGTGACAACTTTTTGGTTTCCGGGTTTTTGGCTTGAAGCAAGCTTAATATGTTGGAGTTTTTTTCTGTGCATAATTATCTTTCTATCCATAGATCATAACTGCGTGATGTATGGCTGCATTTACAAATTGTCTAATTCTAAATATAAAAATGGAACATGTATGGAAACCTTCATTTGATCGCTATAGTAATATAATCATAACGAATTTTGAAATAAAACGATTTCTTTTAATTATTTCGATACCGTCTCTTACTGCTTTCGTAAAACGATTTCCCAATATCTGCTTTGCAACGCTGACCATTATTAGCTTATAGGGCATATAACTTTACATATTGCCTTATTCCATCCATTTTTTTGAGTAAATATAATAAAATATCCAGCCCCAACCTGTTTTTATGTTTGGGCCGGAGTTTATTATTAAGATAGGTTTTCTGTATAAAGGAATTATTTTTTTATAAATTTTTCAGATCTGCCCATGGCATTAAGCAGGTATATGCCCGGCTGAAGGAATGAAACATCAATCGTTCCATCTTCGGCACTTCCACTCGTTATGATCCTTCCTGACATATCATTAATATAGAAAGATGTAGCGGAATTGCTGCCGATGCAGATCGTATCCTTTGCGGGATTTGGATACAGGGCTGAAAAGTTCCCTGTAACTCTATTTGCAGACAGCGATTCATCTGTAAGCTTGGCCAAAAACGTTGTGTCAGCATCTGTAGACACGGTAATGGGATCAAACGTTGCCATGTCACTAAAATAACCGCTCAGGTAGAGGCCGCTTTGGGTATCGATGGAGAGATCAAGCGGTACTATTTCGGTTGCTGTTGCGGTCCACACATACTGCCCTGATGAATCGAGTTTTGTAATAAAGCCTAAATTGGTGCCGCTATTTGTGAGTGTGTTGGTGCCAAATGTTATTTGCGGGCTATTAGTCCTGCCTGATATGTAAACGTTATTGGATAAGTCGGCAGCAATGCCCGAGAGTGTATCAAACCCTGTTCCTGTGGCACCGTTTACCCATGCTGTCGAGCCGTCTGTATTGAAAGCGGCGACAAACAAGTCATAGGATCCGCTGTTATAGAGGTCAAAACTGTCAAACGAAACAGATGCCGCGGTAAATGTCCCCACTACCAAAGGTTTGTTCAAACTGTTGCATGTAATATCTGCAGCTACTGCATCATCATAGGACTTAATCCATTGAATAACCCCGCTGCTATCAAATAACGCAACAAACAAAGCAAGACCCGGACTGGAAAGTGTATCCGTATCGAATGCAAACGCGCCAAAGTAGCTTCCTGCCGCATAAACGTTGCCTGTTGGATCTGTTTCCAATCTGCATGTACCGCCATATAAATCGGTTTCTGCTTTTTTCGCCCACAGGATATTGCCGTCTTCGTCATAGCTGGCCAGGAAATAATTCTGTCTTCCCTCTTCTGTATCCACGGTTACCGTTACACTGTCAAAGGTCATGTTTTCACCTATAAAACCTCCCGATACGTAGATATTTCCACCCGCCCCTACAGCAATATCCGAGGGAAATGCAAACATATCTTCAAAGGTCCCGTTGGCTTCGGCTTTCCTGGCCCACTGTGTTTCGCCTGTACTGTCAAATTTCGCCAGAAACATACTGTGATTGTAGTTGGAAGATGTTAAAGTGATGTCGTCAAAGGAAACTTCTTCCAGGAAATGGCCTAAGGCATATATATTCCCTTCATTGTCTACATCCAGAGCTTCTATACTCGCCAGGTAGGGCACAGGTGCTGTTTCTACCCATAGAACATCGCCATCAGAATTGTACTTTACAAGGTAGAAGGTAAACGAATACATAATGGTATTGGTAAAAGTAAGGCTGCCAAATGTCAAAGTGGCCGCATTTGACTGGATGGCAACGTAAACATTATCATCATGATCAGTAGCCGAGGCCGTGGCTATCGTTTGCTCCGTCCCCGAAGGGACTACTACCGTGTTTACCCATTCCCAGTCGGCCTGCGCATAGCTAAGCCCGGCAAAGGATAAACAAAAAAACATCATGATAGGTTTAAAGATGATCTTGCTCATAATTATAAAATTTAATTGGTTGCTGTATTTTAACCGGCTCACCTTTATCGCTTCATCTCTCCTGCAAGCCTTCTTTTAATAATCTGAGGTGATCAATGTTTTTTCTAAGTAGGGTATTATAACATTGTAGCCCTGGCCGTGGGGCTATGTAGTCATTTTGTATATATGGTGGCTCTGCTCCTTTCCTGCAGTACAAAGTGCATACTCAATGCTTCACAACGAAGTATTTGTACTCATATAGGCATGCAAGCCACTATTTGCTCTCTATTTATATGATGCTTTTTAATCATCATATCGTAATGCGATCTTTAGTAAATATAATGAAATATTTATTCGATAACTTTCTCTGATCCAATTCTTTCCTGTTCTATTTTTTCTGCCAGCCTTTTTCCTATGATCGGTGAAATAAGTGTTTTCCTCGGGTTGGCTTTTACAAATGGGTACAACTCCAGGTCATGGCTCATGCGGTCATTCTTGTTGGGATATTTGTTAGTGCCCAGCAGTATTTCCTTTCCGCTGTCAAAAAGCTCCTGCTCCCTTAAGGCGCTTTCGGCTATCTTGCGTTGTATCGTACTTTCCATAAGCTGCGTAAGGAAACCGCCATTGGCCTCAATGTCCTTAAATAAGACCAAGGCTTTTTCGGCGAGCTGCTGTGTAAGATCTTCAATGTAGTAAGCCCCGTCGGCGGGGTTATTTACCTTATCCAGATAACTCTCGTGCTTTAACACTAAAAGTTGATTCCGCGCTATGCGGTCGCCAAACTCATTGTCTTTGTGGTACAGTGCATCGTAAGCCAAGTTAGCCACGGCATCGGCACCGCCAAATATGGCACTCATGCACTCCGTTGTAGTACGCAGCATGTTCACATTGTAATCATACAGCGTCTTGTTGCGCTTTGTGGGCGTAGCAATTATATGGCAGTCAAAGTTATGGTCGTATTCTTTAGCGATCATGCCAAACAAAAGCCTGATGGCACGTATCTTGGCGATCTCGAAAAAATAGTTTGAGCCTACGGCCACCTGTATCGTAACCGGTTTTCCTATAGTAGCCAACCGGTTAAAATACTCGTTGGCATGCGCCAGGGTATAGGCGATCTGCTGTACAATGTTAGCGCCCGCATTTTGGTACGTTTTGCTGTCGATACTTAAAATATGAATATTTGAACATGCTATTGCAATGGTGTTAAGCGCTTCAATATCTGTCTCAAGGTTGGTGAACCAGTTGCCATCTTTAGCCAATTGGCCAATAGGGTCAAGAGATACGAAATACGCAGCACCGTTGCCTGATGCAATTGCATCAAGCTTCTTGACAATATCGACAGAAAGGAAATGTAAATTGAAATATATGGGAATATTTTTAGGGAGGCGTGATAAGAGCTTCTCTACGTCAGTATCTGCCGAAGGGATCGTAAAACGGATGCTTTCGGCACCACGTTTCAGGGTGCTTAATGCGCGGCCGGCCGACTTCTCCACATCCTGCACGTAAATATTCTGGCAAATGGTAAAAGAGGCTGCCTTGCCACCAGAAACAATAGGTTCTTTAAATTCATCAACATGGTAAAAAGGCTTTACCTTTATGCCTTCGGGACTTTCCCATACCAGCGTCTCGTTATAATCGGCGCCCTTAAGCTCATATTGTACCTGTTGCTTCCACTGCTTGGAAGAAACGGCATCGAATTCATCAAACAGGCTGCTCATACTTTAAAGTGATTTTGTGTTTTCGTCCTCAAGGGTATCGCCCTCGTATTCTATAATGTAAATATCTTCATTTTCTCGCTTCATGTAGTATTTCTCGCGGGCATATTTTTCAATCTGGTCGGGGTTGTTCAGCTGTTTTATAGCGGCACTGTCCTTGCGCTTTTCGTTGAGGTAGTATTGCTTGTTATTCTCCAGTTCCTCGATCTTTTTTTCCAGGACGCCCTTCTCGAAGTAGGAATAATTGTCAAGGAACATCATCCATATCCCAACAAAAATGATAACCAATACATACCTGTTCCCTAAGAATTTAAGGAAAGGGTAGCGGACGGTTATTTTTTTGAAAAAATTCACTGATATTATTATTTACTACAAAGAAATGATTTTTACGCATACACAGAACTATTTTACCACAAAGGTCACAAAGTTTTGCAAGATGATAACTGCCTGGTTAAGATCGCTTCGTCGTAACTCCTGACAATGACAACACTGAAGACTGCTACTGCAGGCTGAAACTACAGGATCCTTTGATTAATAACCGCCCTCACCACATCGATCGCCACAGTATTATACCTGTCATTTGGTATGATGATGTCAGCATGGGCTTTTGTTGGTTCGATGAATTGCTCGTGCATTGGCTTCAGCGTAGTTTTATAACGGTTAAGTACCTCGTCCATGTCCCGGCCCCTTTCGGCAATGTCGCGCCTCAGGCGGCGTATAAGCCTTTCATCCGGGTCGGCGTGCACAAATATCTTGATGTCGAACAGTTCCCTAAGCTTGGGGTCTGATAAGATAAGGATGCCCTCCACGATCATTACCTTGCGCGGGTGTGTAAGGATGGTATCGTCGGTACGGTTGTGGGTAACGAAGGAGTACACCGGCTGCTCGATCACATTACCGGCCTTTAGCTGCGTAAGGTGTTCGGTAAGCAGCTCAAAATCAATGGCGCGGGGGTGGTCAAAGTTGATCTTGCCGCGCTCCTCATAGCTAAGGTGGGTAGTTTCCCTATAATAGTGGTCCTGGCTGATGATGCCCACTTCGGTAAGTGGCAGTTCGTTCATGATCTGGTGTACAACGGTGGTCTTTCCGCTTCCGGTACCCCCGGCAATTCCGATGATAAGCATTGTTGTGGTGTTTAATTTTTTGCAAAAGTAACGATTATCATTGGCATATGCGTGTGAAATTTTCGATCCGTATTTCATTTCGACAACAGGAGAAATCTCTTGATTACCGAGATTTCTCACTCCGTGCCTCCGTTCGAAATGACACGAAATTCAGACCTTATCCTTCATATCCCGTACCATGCTGATACAAAAATAGATTACTATACCGGCACCGGCCGCAATGCACACCCACATTATCCACGGGTTGTGGGCCGGGGATTTTTCAGGGGCGCTGATGTTAATGGTTTTTGCATCGGAAAGTGTGGCAACAGGCAGGTTCTTTGGCAGCTTATTCTTAAAGTTGATGAAATCGTATTGGGCAGCACCAAGTTTGTCATTTCCGGTTGCCACAGTATAATCCTCTCCTGCCTTCAGGTCGGCTACCAATCGCAGGGGTGCCTGGTAAAATTTTACCGATGCGATGTCAAGCGGTGGGTTATCCTGATTATCTATTTCGATAATGAACTCCTTTTCCTCAAAATGGAGGAAGTCGATAGCATTTTTGGTGGAGGATCCTAATTCGAATTCTTCAACAACGTTCACGGTTTTATGCAGTTTCCTTTTTACTTTTTCCTCACGGTTTACCATGATCCGGGCGTTCCGTTTGTAGAAGGATGGCCCCTTGATGTCGAAAACCATCCGGTCGATAAGTATCCAATGGTCCTGTTTTACCCTGATGCGTGTTTTTTTTCCGCCATCTGCCTTCTCTACCTTTACATAGGGCACAAGTTCCTCCATGGCGACAGGCGTAATGCTTTCGGTAAGCTGTCCGGCTTCCAGTAGGTTTACAGGAAGGGTTTTCTTGTCGTCGAGATCAATACGGATGTATTTGTAATTGTGCAGCGGGAGATAGATCGTTTTATACACTTTCGTGTCGGCAGGATCGTTCAGGCCATTTAAGATTTGATCATTGACCAATCCGAAAAACTCCCTGTTGTCATTGCTCCCGCTGATGCTGTACGTTTTTATGGCATCGGTATTGGCTATGGCCAGGGTAAGCTCCTGCATCTTTCCTGCCGAAGTATTTTCTATGGTGAATGATGAGGACTTTCCGGGAATGTTGGTTTTTGTGATGATCGGGAATTTCCGAAAGCCCTGCTCATTCACGGTGGTAGCGCCATATTCTAAAAAATAAGGCACTTCCATATTCCTGCTGTCCAGAATGCGGATTATTTCCGGGTTTTCATCACTTAGGCTGCGGAACTGCCAACCCACATAAATAACGTGCGGGCCGCTCTCTTTTATGGCTGATATTTTTGCAGATACGGTAAATTCCTGCGCGAAGGCCATAGTGCTTATCAGAAGGAAAAATACTTTAAACAGTTTCATTATTGTCATTTTCAGTTTTGTCTTCGGTTACAAGGCGCTTTACTTTTTGGTACAGGAACGATATCACCAATATCAGTATCCCCAATAGTATGAACGCGATGATCTTGCCGGTCTCTGACACATTGCGGATATCATAAAGGAACAATTTCGCTATCGTCAGCCCCAACAGTACCAGCGCGGCAATACGTATGCTGCGTAACTGCTTGCGTATGCCGATGAGCAGCAGCACAAAAGCAATGGCACCCCAAAGTACAGGGTAACCTGTTTTTATAACATGGTCGCGTACGCCTGCAATTTCTTCGTAAGCCCCGGGAGTGATTACCGTATTACCAATTACTTCTACAGCAGTAGTTACAGGTTTGATCGCGATCATGAGCCAGTTTACCATTAGTTCGGAACTGGCTAAGTATACAAGCAGAAAAACCGTGATCCAAGGCAGCGCTTTTTCGTTGCGCATCCGGTCCACAAAGTTTTCGCGGTTTAACCTGTAAGTCAAAATTACCGTATAGATGACCAGTCCCAGCAGCGCAAAATGCAGCCAATAGGCCAACGGCATTGAAACACCCATATCAAGGTAATCTTCCACCTCATAATAGGCGAGGTTTGAAAACAGCAATATAAAGGCTACCGTATTGGCAATGCCTATGAGCGTACCCAGTTTTTCGTGCAGCTTGTCTTTTCCGATACAATGGATGTGGATGAAAACAATACAGAAAGCCAGATGATACAGCACCAACAGGCTGTAGGCGGCATAGGTGCTTTCGAGGTAGGTGTCTGCCTGAAAGCTGAGTTCCCAAAAACCTGAGGTATATACAAGTATAAGGGTAAAGATACCAACGATCTTTTGATAGTTCGCTACATTAAATGAGAGTCCGTACAGTTTGTAAATACCCGTATCCTTTCGCAGCAGCAGGATAACGCCAAAGCAGGAGGCAATGGCAAACAGGCTTGTCATGAATGCCGGGTTGATGATGATGCGCAGCGACTTGCCATAATAGTAGAGGTCCATCCAATCCATGACCAGGCTGATGAGCATGAGCGCCTGCACGATGGCCGATCCGAAACGGAAGCTCTCAATTTTCGACTTTTGCGCAAGCCATAGCAGCAATACGGCTTCGGCAGCCCAGAAGAGTGTGATGTAGTTGCCTTCGAACTGTATCGGGATGGCAAGGGTGACGAACGTAAGCGTAAGCCCTATGAGGATGTAAATGGCCCGTTGGTCAATGTGCAGCTTTTTGTACAGCAGCCATGAAAAGCAAAAGTTGAAAACACCCAGCAAGAGGGTAAATATCCCTTTATACTCTGGTGTTGAATTCTCCAGTATCACCATTCCCGCCGCATAGAAAAGGAAGGTATTGCTCACCAGTATGCTAAGCTCCATGTTGGAGAAAGGTGTTTTGCGCCGCACGTTGTTAATGATGTTCATTAGCAGGAATACAAAGTAGAATGTAAAAGCGAAGGCTAGTGCACCCCGGTAGGGCAGCGTACCGGCATCCATTTCAGTGATGAGCCATCCGGCGAAAAGCAGTACCGTGAAAACATAAGCTTGCAGCTTAATGAGCCCCCACTTTTTATAATAGGCGATAGCAAGAATGCCGACATTCAGTATCGTGATATAGCTGAACAGCACTATGTAGTTGCCGCTCCCGGTGCTGACCATGAATGGCACGGCAAACCCACCAATGAGCGTAAGCGCAGCGAGCTCCTGCCGGTCGTACAAGACGGATAAAAAAGCGCTAAACGCTGTAATGGCAACCATGATCATAAATGCCACCGTTTGGCTAAAGAGCTGGTAATCGTGAAAGGCCACGGCTATGGTAAAATAAAATATCGATACCGCACCCGCAACGAGTACGGAACTGAATGCCTTATAATTTTTGCGCAGCCTGTGGGCGACTAGCATTACGATGCCGCCTGCAAGTACACCGATACCCACGCGTGCGGGCTCGCCTATCCAGTCTTTGTCGATCGCATATTTTACAAAGTAGCTGATGCCCAGTACAAGTATGAGGATACCGATCTTGTTGATGAGGTTTTCTCCAATGAATTTCTCCAGGTCGGGATTCTGTTCCTTGAATTTTTCCCACCATGATCTTTGTTGGGGCAGTACCACATTCGGCCTTGGTGCTGAAGGGTCAACAGGCCTTGGCTGCTGTATGGCAGTGGGGCGTAGGATGGTTTCTTGTACTGGTTGTGGCTTTGGAAGTACCGGTACAGGGGCTTCGGGGAAAGGTTCCGTGCGGGTTTTTTCTGCTGGCCGATCCGATAAAGGTTTCGGTATTTCCGCCTGCGGTGCCGGTTTTGGTTCAGGCGCAGGTTCCTTAGCGGCTTCGGCAGGTTTTTGGAATTTTTCGAGCAGGCGGGTATGGTAGTCCAGCTTGCGGTGCGCCTCGAACAGGTCGATCTTCAGTCTGTCGATCTTTGACGAAAGGGTATTGAGGAATATTATGAATACTACGATGAGTACAATAAGCAATACGTATTCCATAGGTGTTGGTTAGTGGTTAAGGTAAATGTAGTGTAAATTCTGTTTTGGTGATAACACAAAGATGCCCAAAGAAGTCCAAAGTTTCGCAAAGATCAATTTTTTACATCTTGTCTTCCTTTGTGGCTCTTGGTGTCTTCTTTGCGAATCTCTGCGAAATAACTTCAAACATCATTGCTTTATACTCATCCGGAAATCCCTTGGCGTCATCTTCTTTTTCTTCAAAAACACCCTGTTGAAATAGGTCAGGCTTTCAAAACCCGAGGCAAAAGCGATCTCGCTGATGGTTTTGTCCGATTCAGTAAGCATCCTGCAGGCGTTTCCGGTGCGGATGTCATTCACATGATCGGAGAATGTTTTTCCGGTAACACGTTTAAAGAACTTGCAAAAAGCGCTGTTGGAGAGGCCTACTGATCCCGCCGCCATATCCAGGCTGATGCTTTCGGCGGAATGTTTTTGGATGTAACCGCATACTTTGTTGATACGCTCCTCATTCTCTTTTCCTTTCGCCGAAGCAAATAACTCAGAGGATAATGACTTACCTGCCTGCGTGCTTAGCAGCTGCAAAATATCCAGTAGGGAAGTTATCCTTGCGATCCCTTTTAGGTCCGGCAGTTTCTTTATTTTTTGAATTACAGGCTTGGAATATTCGGCGGCAAAGAACGATCCTGTATGCGAGGCATCCAGCAGTCTTCTTATAACGTCAAATTCGGCATGCTGCAAAAAGCTGTTGATGAATTCTGGAGAGAACTGTATCACCACAGCCGATGTTCTTTCCTTTGCCAGTGGTTCACTGCTCCACGTGTGCGGCAGTCCTGAACCCAGCAACACGAGGTCGCCCGCCTCAAAATTCTCATAGCTGTCGCCTACCAGCCGCTTACCTTCTCCCTGTGTTATCAGCGTAAGCTCATACTCTGGGTGGTAATGCCATTTGAATTCAAAATACGGAACAACTGAGTGATAAGCCACGAACGATGCGCCATCCTTTTTGCTTTCTACATTTTCATAAGCAGCTTTCATGGGTACAATATAATCGATCGTTTTCTATTTTAAAGATATTTTTGTCAATATAGTGCTATTTTTTTGACCTCCTGTGCCTGAAAGCCATGATGATGCACTGTAGCTTTGTAAAAAAGATAACTATGAGCAACATACCCTCATCCATCGCGGATCACCTTTCGGGATCATATGCACTTACCCCTGAACAGGTAGCTTTTTACCAAAACAACCGCTACATCAAGCTGAAGGACGTACTTAACGCTGAAACCATAGCCTTTTTCAACGAGGCGATCACAGGACAGGTCAATGCCATGAACACACAGCAAAAGTCGCTTAATGAAAGAGATACCTATGGGAAAGCTTTTTTGCAGCTATTTAACCTGTGGCGGGAAAATGATGTGGTAAAGCAACTCGTGTTCAGCGAAAGACTGGGCAAGATCGCCGCCGACCTGATGCAGGTGCAGGGAAGCCGGTTGTACCACGATCAAGCGCTGTTCAAGGAAGGCGGTGGGGGCATCACCCCGTGGCATGCCGACCAGTACTACTGGCCATTGGAGACCGATAAGACCGTTACCGCATGGATACCGTTGCAAGCCACACCGTTGGAAATGGGTCCGCTCGAATTCAGTGCCGGGAGCCATGTGATCGTGGAGGGGCGCGACCTTGAAATTGGCGATGAAAGTGAGAACGTAATGCAGGAGAAGCTTCGGGTAACCGACTTTGACCACGTGATCGAGCCGTTCGACCTGGGAGAGGTAAGCTTCCATTCGGGATGGGTTTTCCACAGGGCAGGGGCGAACACAACTAAAGAAATGCGCAAGGTAATGACCATAATTTACATGGACCGCGACATGGTGCTGAAAAACCCGGAGAACAAGAACCAGATAAACGACTGGCATACATGGTGCCCGGGAGCTACGGTGGGTGAGGTCATCATTACACCGCTAAACCCGATCTTGTATCAGCCGTAGGCTTCACCCCACCCCTCTCCAAAGGAGAGGGAGAAGCGTTACTCAGATGGATAAAATGGGGCTTAATATATTTAATACACGTTCATAATATGGTATCCATCCCTGCCTACCCTCTCCAAAGGAGAGGGGTCGGGGATGAGGCCAAATCACACTTACTATAATGACACTACACTACTTATGCCCGCACTGGGGCAGCGAAGGACGAACGGCTGAAGCTTTTTTTGAGTCCGTACTGAAGGAAGGCTACGACGGGATAGAGATCAATATGCCCGACGACGGGGTATTCATAGAGGAGTTTAAAGATCAATTGTCCGGGGTGAGGGAAACGCGCCCCGGTTTCGCATTTATAGCACAGTGCGTTCCCGATGCAAGGAACGAAACGCTGGAGGAGCATATTGAGAGGGTAATGGAACGCCTGCGATCACTGGCAGATCTGAAACCTGATGCCATTAATTCGCATACAGGGAAAGACTATTACTCTTTTGAAGAAAATTGCAAAGTGATCGAAGCCATTGAAGATTTTGCTGAAAAGAATAATGTGAGGATACTGCACGAAACACATAGGGGCAGGTTCAGCTTTCATGGGCCATCGCTGCTGCCGTACCTGGAGCGCTTTCCGCAAATAGAGCTTGTTGCCGACTATTCTCACTGGTGCAACGTGTCGGAGAGCATGCTGGAAGGGCAGGGGTATATTTTGGAAAAAATATTGCCACACATAGGTCACATCCATGCGCGTATCGGCCACCCGCAAGGGCCTCAGGCAGCTGACCCATTTGCCCCGGAATGGCACCGGCATCTGGACTGCTTCCTCTCGTGGTGGAAGGATATCAGGCATTACAAAACAGGGATAGGGGAGACGCGTCTTACCGTAACGCCGGAATTTGGCCCCGCGCCTTATATGCCTGCCATGCCATTTACGGGAGAGCCTTTGGGCGACCAATGGAACATCAATGCAAAAATGAAAGAGTACCTCAAAATAAACCTGAACTGATGAAAAGATATATTAATAAGCTATTAACGGCGGGGTTCGCATTTCTTGCCGCTTCGGCCGCCATGGCGCAAAATGACCCATTCCAAAAAGTAAAAACTCTGTCGGAAACCTATACCATTTTGCCATTCGGTGATGTGCTTCCCCAAGGGTGGATAAAGGAGCAGATGCAGAATAACCTTGACGGATACACAGGGCATCTGGATGAGCTGGTACCCGACCTTATCCAAAAAGATGATATTTACGGGAAGGACAGGCTTACCAAAAAAGTAAAGAGCAAGGATGTGGGCGCGCTGGGCGACAATGAGGGCGACTGGCAGGTGCAGTTCCTGTGGTGGAACAGCGAGACCCAAAGTAACTGGTGGGACGGCTACATACGCAGTGCCATTTTGGCCAATGACAAAGTGCATCTGGAGCGGATAGAGCAATACGTACAGCGTATACTGAGCACGCAGGATGAGGATGGGTACCTCGGCATTTATGATGAAGAGCTTCGTTATAAATTCGATAATGAGAACGGCGAACTTTGGGCCAAAGCCACGGTGCTGCGCGGCCTGTTGGCGTGGTATGAACATACTGACAAACCGGAGGTGCTGGATGCCGTGAAAAAGGCAGTGGATAACGTGATGGTGAATTGGCCCATAGACGGCTCGAAGCCTTTTTATTCGGTTAACCCGAATGTGGGCGGGCTGTCGCACGGACTGACTTTTACCGATGTACTGGAACAACTGTATTACATCACGAAAGAGAAAAAGTACCTTGACTATGCGCTGTTCCTTTATAAAGATTTTTCGACGCAAGAACTGAATGAGGATGCGCAGTATAAAAAACTCATGGATACCCAAAGGATGTTAACCGGCCATGGCGTGCATACCTACGAGCACCTACGTTCATTGGCGGCCGCGTACCAAACTTCGGGCAATCCTGAACTGAAAAAAGCAGTTGATAACTTTGAAGAAAAGATAAGGCAAACCACCACAGCATCGGGCGGGCCGGTAGGCGATGAATGGATCGCGGGCAAAAAAGCCGACGCGACAGGACGTGGTTACGAATACTGCTCGCTACAGGAATTGCTGCATAGCTATGCCAGCTTGTATGCGAAGTCGGGTGACCATGGGTATGGCGATAAAATTGAGACCCTCTTTTTAAACGCTGCACAAGGTGCCAGGCATCCGGAGCAAAGCTGCATTGCCTACCTTAAAAGCGACAACTCGTATGAAATGACCGGCGGGCTTAATGGCGATAATTCGGTAAAGACCCAAACGCGTTACAAATATTCGCCCGTACACCAGGATGCGGCTGTATGTTGCGTACCGAACGCTGGCAGGATAGCGCCTTATTATGTACAGTACATGTGGCTGAAGGACGGCAGCAATTTGGTGGCTTCACTATTGGGGCCTAGCTCAGTTGTTATGGGTGGTGTTTCTGTAAAGGAAATCACCAACTATCCGCATGACAACAAAGTTACCTTTGAAGTGGGGGGTGCGGGTAAGGATTTTGTCCTGAAAGTCCGCAAGCCGGAATGGGTATCGAAATTTAAGGTCAGTGCTAAATATAAAGAAGAGGATGGCTTTATCATTATCACTAAGAACTGGAAGGCCAAGGATGCCGTGACCATTGAGTTCATTCCGGAAGTGATAGCCCACCGGGACATTAATGGCGAGCATTATTTTACGTACGGTGCCCTGGTTTTGGCGCATGCCATAACAGGTAAAGAAGCGAAAACGAAATTCTTCCCGCTGCCGGGCTATGTCGACCTGAAATACACCCCGGAAGATCTGGTCGTATACCAATTTGCGGGTGAAAAGGTAAAGCAAAAAGGGAAAAACCTTATATTTGAGACCAGGCTGTACAACCCGAAGACCGGAAAGAACGAGACCGTAACCCTTGTGCCTATGGATAGGACGATACTGCGGCAGGTGACGTTTTAGGATGGCCTCTACCCAACCCTCTCCAAAGGAGAGGGGTAGGCTTACTCATGCTCTTAAGACGGTCTTTGCGGGAATGAGTATAACTTTTCCCTCTTGAGAGGGTTAGGGTGTGTTCTTCTAATTATTAATGCTAATCGCGAGAATTAAACATGATCAAAAAAATCATCCTGTCATTCACAATACTCCTTACCCTTAATGCCTCTGCACAGCGGGAGGTAATGTACCACGTGTTCCAGCGCAGTTTTTTTGACAGTAACGGCGATGGCCATGGCGACCTCAAAGGGATGCAGCAAAAACTGGACTACCTGCAGCAGTTGGGCGTGACTACGATATTGCTTACACCCTTATACCAAAGCGATTTTTACCATAACTATTTCGCGACCGATTTTGAGGCCATCGACAAGGAGTATGGTACGTTTAAGGAATACCGTGAACTTATTGTTGAGGTACACAAGCGCAAAATGAAGCTTTACCAGGATGTGGAAATGCAGTACGTAACGGGTAAACATCCGTGGTTTAAGGATTCGTATAAGAACCCGAAGTCGCAATATGCAAAGTATCTTTATTATAATGACAAGGCCAATGAGAAGCCGTGGTATTTTTGGGACGTGCCCGAGTTTACCACTTACGATAGCCTGAAGGAGCAGATCATTGTGGTTAACATGAAAGACCCAAAAGTGAAGGAATATACCCTGAAGGTCCTTAAGTATTTGGCCGACCCCAATGGGGATGGCAACTTTAGCGATGGTGTGGACGGCTACCGCCTGGACCATATGATGGATAACCTGGATAATGCCAACAAGCTGACCAACCTGTTTAAGGATTTCTGGACACCCATCCTTAACGATCTGCGCAAAGTAAACCCTGCATTGCAGATCGTCGCGGAGCAGGCCGACTGGAATTCTTACGGACATGAATATTTTACCAAAGGGAATGTAGACAGGGTGTTCGCATTCAGGCTGAAGGAAGCGATCTGGGCATTTGATAAAAATAAGATAGAGAAGGCTGCCGACAGCACATTTTTGTACAACGCGGAAGGCAAGCACCAGGTTGTGTTCATTGAGAACCATGACACCGATCGTTTTGCCTCGCTGCCGGACATGAATATAGGGAAGCTGAAGATCGGAGCCGCGCTAAATATATTAATGGGAGGAATACCTTCGATATATTACGGACAGGAGATCGGAATGAAAGGGAAGAGGGAGCAGCATCCGACCGACGGCACCGACATACCCATCCGTGAGGCATTTGAGTGGTATGCTGCAGAAACCGGCCCCGGTATGGCTGCATGGTATAGGGGTTCGGGCCCGTGGTGGGACAACCGCAATATGAAGCCCAATGATGGCATTTCGCTGGAGGAGCAGCAAAAGGACCCCAACTCGCTTTGGAATTATTATAAGCAACTGATAAGGCTTAAGAAACTCCATCCGGCGCTCGCTGTGGGAGCCTACAAAACAGTACCTAATAGCAATGACAAGGTATTGTCATTTATGAGGATAAATGATCTCGAAAAGATACTTGTAGTGATCAATCTTTCAGCAGAGCCGCAGGAGGCTTTGATAGATCCGTACGAAGATTATAGCTTTGCCAGACTGAAACTGCTTTCAGGAACACCGAACGTAAAATTGCCCGAAGACGGAAGATACCTTACGCTTACCCCATATACTGTACAGGTTTACAGATTTTAGACACCCGATAAGAAATTGATTAACAAAAACTTAAAGGTTATTTTATCTACACGAAACCTGTTTAGGGCTTCGGAATCATAATTTTGGTTGCTTTTGAAAGATAAAACCAATAAAAAAATTATGATGAAAATTTTACAGCAGAACTTTATTCAGGGATTGCTTTTGATCGTCTTGCTGGTCGGCGGACGATCGTGGGGGCAATCGATTTGGAACAATCCCATTACAGACAGTGCTCCGAGTTCACAAAACCCATTTACTTCCGGAGATGTGAAAGATGCCAACATAACCGTAAGCGGTGTGGGCAGGGGCCCGGGCATAGTAGGTGCTGCGGCAGGCAACCGTTATAGCGCCAACAGCTGGTCTGCAACATTTGATGCTACTGATTATTTCTACTTCACCCTGACTCCCAATGCAGGTTATAAGATCGACTTTACCAGCCTTGTGCTGTACCTGCAATCGTCTAACACGGGTGCCAATACCTACGCTGTAAGGTCGAGCCTCGATAATTATGCAGCTAACATAGTAACAGGCAGCGTAACCGCCAACGGCAGCCAGTCGGGTCCCTATACTATCAACTTAGGCGGTGCCGCATTTGACAATGTAACGACCGCAATTACATTCCGCCTTTATGGTTGGGGTAATGGTGCGGCGGGTGGAACATTTAGCGTAAATGAATTCAACTTCAACGGAAGTGTAGCTTTAAATGCCCCCCCAACACCTGTAGCAACAGCGGCCACGAATATTTTGGCATCGGGATTTACGGCCAACTGGAACAGTGTGACAGGTGCAACGGGCTACAGGCTTGATGTAGCTACTGATTCGGCATTTGCCAACATACTTGAAGATTACGACAATATTGCCGTTACCGGTTTGTCTCATTTTGTTCATTTAGGCATCCAGCCTGATGTTGATTACTATTACAGGGTCCGTGCGGAAATTGGAGCACAGACTTCTTCAAGTTCTAATGTGATCGATGTAACCACTCTTAACCCTCTTCCCGCGACCGTGGTCACAACTGAAGTTCTGGCTACGGGCATAACTGCTTCTACCGCGGCATCTGGAGGAAATGTGACGAATACAGGAAATGATACTGTTACGGCGCGTGGTGTGGTATGGGCAACTACCCCAAACCCAACAATAGCGTCATCTGTGACTACAAATGGTACTGGTGCCGGGACATTTACCAGCAACCTTGCAGGTCTTTCACCTAATACACAATACTATTACAGGGCTTATGCAACAAATAGTACAGGAACATCTTATGGCACAGAATACTCATTTTGGTCCCATGCTAATATTCCGGGCGCACCGGTTGTCAGCAACCCGGGGATATTCAGTCTCAATGTTGCGCTTGATATAAATGGAAACCCTGCCAACACACTTTATGCTATTGTTATAGAGGGTGGCGGATATGAAAATGACTACGTGAACGCAGATGGCTCAGTTGGAATTGTTCCTGTATGGCTCACTGCCGCGCAATGGGGAGCAATTATCAGTGTAAATGCTCTACAGCCGGGCACTACTTACACATTTAGTTTTTCAGCACAGAACGGTGCGGGCATACAAACGCCATGGAGCGCTACAGGTCAAGGCACGACAAATGCGCTTGCAGGGCCTACAACACTTACATTGATAAGCAATACCATTGATTTTGAGCCTGCCTGCCTTAGCACTGACCCTAACGGCGCGATAGGTTCAATTACATTTGACGCGACCAACCTAAGCGGTACAGGAATGGGCACGGGTACAGTAGTGATAAGCGGCCCTGATGGCGCGGCGCTTGAAGGCATCAGCTTTAGCGGAAGCGCAACGGGTACTTTTGTTGACGGCTCTTTCCAGATAGGCAATGTTCTTGAAGGCGCAGACCAAACCGTTTATGTAAGATTTGACCCTACAGCCGGAGTTAGCTATGGTTCGATCACTTTTGAGATCGCACTTGTTGATACGATGAATAATACTGCCATGCCTCTTGAGGTAGAAGTCGTGATAGTTGACCTGCCAACAGCCCCTCCTGCACAAACAGTTTGTGACGGTACTACAGTAGCAGGCCTTCAGTCAACAACAGGTACTAATATAAAATGGTATACTACTCTTACAGGTGGTACTGCCCTTGCTGCTACAGAAGTGCTTACGGCACAAACGTATTATGCTTCGCAAAGCATTGGCGAATGCGAAAGCGGAAGAACTACCGTTGCTGTAACAGTTACGCCACTGCCAGCCGCCCCGATCGCGGCAGCACAAATATTCTGTGGCCCTTCTACAGTTAGCCAGCTTGTTGTAACAACAGGTGCTTCTCCAAAATGGTATACTGCTGAAACTGGCGGAGCTGAACTTGCCGGTACCGAAGCATTGGCAACTGCCACATATTACGTATCGCAAACAGTAACAGACTGTGAAGGCCCAAGAACAGCCGTAGCTGTAACTGTGAACCCAATACCTGCAGCACCTGTAGCTTCAGCCCAGGCATTCTGTGGCCCTGCCACTGTTGCAGCATTAATGGTGACTACAGGCGAAGCCACAAAATGGTATGCTGCCGAAACTGGTGGTGCTGAACTTGACGAAACTGCTGCCATAGCTACAGGGAATTATTATGTATCCCAAACGATCGACGGCTGCGAAAGCCCAAGGACATTGGTAGCAGTAACGGTTAATCCTATTCCTGCCGCACCGGCTGTAGATAACGTGCAAACTTTTTGTACAGCGGCTACTATTGCCGACCTTGATGCTACAGGAACAGGGATACTATGGTATACGGCCCCTGCGGGTGGTACTGCGCTTGCCGAAACTACTGCCATTGCTGTGGGTACCTCGCTTTATTATGCTTCGCAAACGGTAGACGGATGTGAGAGTACGCTAAGGTCGGCCGTAGCTGTCCAGCTGAACAATACTCCTGCACCGGCCGCTGCCGACCAGGATTTTTGTGGTGCTGCTACAGTTAGCCAACTCGCTACTGCCGGTATTGCCCCACAATGGTATGATGCAGCAATTGGCGGTACAGTGTTACCAGGCACTACGACACTTGCTACAGGTACTTACTATGTATCGCAAACAATGAACGGATGTGAAAGCGCTGTAAGGACAGCTGTTGAAGTTACAGTGAATGCCATCCCTGCTGCTCCGGTCGCTGTAGCGCAGTCTTTCTGCGGTAGCGGTATCGTGAGCCAGCTGATGGTAACTGCAGGAGAGAATGTCCAATGGTATGCTGCCGAAACAGGTGGTATTGCCCTTGCAGGAAATGCGCCGCTTGCAACAGGAAGCTACTATGCATCGCAAACGGTTAACGGTTGTGAAAGTACAAGGACAATGGTCGCCGTAACCGTGAACACAGTACCTGCTACTCCCGAAATATCTAACATGAACTTTTGTAACACTGCTACTGTGAGTGAACTTATCGCTGCAGGCACAGGCCTTGCATGGTATGAAACTGCGACAGGCGGCGAAGCCATTGAAGGTACAGTGGCTGTAGAAACAGGATTATATTATGTGACGCAAACGGTTAACGGCTGCGAAAGCGCGAGGACAGGGGTGATGGTCACAGTAACAGAAGTTGAAGGTGTGGAAGGTGAGGCTACACAGGAATTTGAAGCAGGTGAGACCCTGGCCGATCTTGAGGCAGAAGGTGAGGATATCGTATGGTATGCGAATGAAGAGCTAACAGACGAATTGCCAGAAACCACAATATTGGTTGATGGTACCATTTACTACGCTGTCGCTACACAGGGCGAATGCAGCAGTGAAGCTCTTGCCATTACCGTTGAAGAGGTATTGGGCACAGGAGGGTTTGATAAAACAAGCCTGTCCATCTTCCCTAACCCGGTAAATGATATGCTGAACCTTTCTTATAATGAAATGATCTCTTCGGTAATAGTATATAACCTTCTGGGCCAGCCGGTACTTTCGGAAGAATTCAATACTGCCAAAGCACAGGTGGATATGTCATCGCTTGCCGCAGGAAATTATATCGCGAAGGTTGCCGCAGGCGATACTTCCACAACAATAAAAGTAATTAAGCGATAGGTTATTAATTGTTTTTGTGAATGAAGGGCTCCCTACACGGAGCCCTTTTTCTATTCATTATTTGCAGCTAAAAAGGCCCCGCTATGGCAGGGCCTTCTTTTCAAGGATATCCTCTACATGTTTTTGAGGGCAAGACTAGTAAGGCTGGATATCCTGGTATCCCATTCTTCAGTTTTATGGTATTGGTTGGAGGGTATCCTCCATATTTTTGTTTCATGTATGCATTCACCAAACTTTTCGAGTTCTTTGGCGGTAGCGAAATCCTTAAGTTTTTCAATTCCGCACATGGCTATGATCGCCATCTCGGGAAAAATGCCAAGGCTGTGGATAGCCGCAACGATATCTGATATTTTTTTGCGCTGCTCTGTGGGGGCACAGGCTACAATAAGTATTATCCTTTTCTTTACTTTTAAGATGTAATTGTCCTTATCAAGATCGGTTATCGCCATCGGGCGCAATACCGGCTTTCCGGATGCGTCAAAGCTAAGCTGTTTTACAGTAGAAGGGTTCAGCCGTTTGCAAATGTCTCTTACAGTTGCTGTTTTTCCGGAACTTTTAGATCCCTTGATAATAATGTATTTCATGCGGGTTATTCAGGCGTATTTTGGAGGTGTCAAGATAACATTATTTGTTAAATAATTCTTAAAATTCCTCCCAAATCGTGCATAGATAAAGTATAGACAGCGATTTTATAGCGTATTAAAAATCAAATATTTATGTAAATCCACAAATATGTATAGGTAGATGTTGTATAGAATTTTCGCGACTTTTCAAAAAATGAAAGAAAATTTATGCCAGTTAGTGTATTAATGATGCGATGTATATGCCACTTCAAATTATCCATATCAGTAGCGATTTAAGGATATAAAATAAAAATGTTCACGCTCCAGTTTAGTATAAGAGCGTGAATATTTTTAATGGCAGTTTGATACGTACAGTTATTGTTTCACGATGATAAAATCACTGCGGCGGTTTAGCTGGTGTTCCTCTTCGGTACATTCCACATCATTGCTGCACTTATTGCGAAGGCGGGATTCACCATAACCATGGACACTCTCGATGCGCTTGGGGTCGATGCCTTTCGCCATGATATAGCTGAAAGTCGATTTCGCCCTGTCGTCAGACAAGCGCATGTTGTAGTCGTCCTTGCCCCTCGAGTCAGTATGCGATTCTATCTTGATGATAATATCAGGGAAGTGTTGCATCACATACACTACCTTGTCCAATTCGGCCGCACCCTGTGGGGTAACGTAGTATTGGTCGAAGTCAAAGTAAATAGGGTTGATATCGATCTTTTCGACGTTATCTTCAATGCGCACGAGCTCTTCGTACCTGGCTAAAACAAAATCTATATTCTTTAGCTCGCCGGTTACTTTACCGGTCTCCACGTCCTTCTCATCATTGGAATATCCCTCGAGCGTAGCTTTAAGATGGAGCTTCAGGCTGCAAGAAGCTGTGAGGCTGTACTTGCCGTCAGGACCGGTAACAGCATTATATTCCGAATCGCCCGAAAGACCACTTACCTGTGCATTTGCCAGTGGCAGGCCATCTTTTTTATTTCGAACAGTCCCGTAAATGGTATAGGTGCAGGGCTTTTGTTTTTCTTTCTTAAAGAAATAAATATCGTCATCGCCCTTACCGCCTTTCCGGTTAGATGACAGGTACCCCGAGGTATTCTTATCATTGATGATGAAAGCAAAATCGTCACCATTGCTGTTTATTGGCGTACCCATATTTAGCGGAACGGAAAACTCCATTTCCTTTCCAAT
Source organism: Flavobacterium sp. (assembly GCF_052437795.1). Taxonomy (GTDB): domain Bacteria; phylum Bacteroidota; class Bacteroidia; order Flavobacteriales; family Flavobacteriaceae; genus Flavobacterium. The sequence goes on along the minus strand of NZ_JBQVPA010000004.1, from coordinate 366,089 downwards.
GTTAGTAGAGAGCACATCCAATCCACCAAGGCCGTAGTGCGCATCAGAAGAAAAATATAAAATATCGCCGTGCATGAACGGGAACATTTCGCGCCCGATAGTATTGATATCCGGCCCGGCATTTACAGGTGTGCCAAACGTACCGTCACTGTAGATCTCCACATAATAAATATCAGTTTCTCCTAACCCGCCCGGCATGTCCGACACGAAGAACATATACTTTCCGTCAGCAGTCAGCGCGGGATGCCCCACCGAATACTCCTCACTGCAAAATGGCAGCTTCTCCTGCTTTTCGAGCTTATCGCCTTTTATGGTGCCTTTTACGATCTGTATGTTATTCGTGCCTTTTTCGTCGTCCACCAGCTTGTTGCCTTTCTTTACATTGTTCACGCTGAAGTATACCGTTTTCAGGTCGGGCGAAAAGGTAGCCGCGGCATTGTGGTACGTGGTCTGGCCTTTCTGCAAGAACTTTTTGTCTTTAGAAAAAGCACCTGTGGCGGTATCGCTTTTTGCCTCATATAACACAAGATAAGGCTGGTCGTTCCAGGAATACATCTTTTTACCTACGGTATCACGGCTCGAGGCATACACGACCTTGTCACCATACCATGCCACACCAAAATCGGCTTTGTTGGAATTTACCGCCAGGTTGGTGACATTATATTTTGCGTGGTTGGTAAGCCCATTCTTATAATCGAAGAAATTCGCTTTTTGGTGCATCATCCGGCGTATGCCGTTCATGTCGCCCTTTGCATCCATCCGGCTGAACTGGAGTTCATCGGCCACTTCATATTTCTCTTCGGCACGCAGGGCCAAAAGGTAGCGGTGGAAGTGCCTGTCGGTCATCTTGTCTCCTTGCAGTTCGTAGAGTTTGGAGTACCACCGCAGCGCACTGCCCATGTTGTTGATGTAATAATAGGAGTCGGCAGCTTTGGCAACTACCTCGGGTTTCGGTTTTTTGGCATCTGCCAAATATCCTTCATATAATTTTGCGGCTTCGGTATATTCGAAGGCAGCATATTTGCGGTCGGCTTTCAGTAGCTTTTGCGCAAAGCCCTGTGTCATGCAAAAAAGGAAAGCCAGTAAGAATAGTGTTCTTTTCATGATCTGCATTATTAGAAAAACCGTGGCGACTTGATGCGCGAACCATTCGGAACGAGCTGGAACCTGAGGATTATCTCATGCGAGCCGTTGTTATACTTGTTCAGTTCGGTAACGGAGTAGTCATAGGAATACCCCGCGAAGATGCTCTTTGTGATCTGGAAACCGGCCAGTGCGCTCACCGAGTCGTCCCAGCGATAGGAGGCACCCAGCGTCACGACATTTTGAATAAGGAAATTCGCAGAGGCATCAACGATGAGCGGCGAACCCGACACGATCTTGCCCAGCACGGCCGGCTTGAATTTCAGGTCTTCTGTAAGGTCGAACACATAGCCGCCCATCACGTAATAATGCAATCGGTCCTGTACTGTGGCCTCCTGTATGTCATTATAATAATCCGATCTCAGGAAATTCGGCACCGAAACACCCGCGTACCATTTCTCGTCGTATACATAGATCCCCGATCCTGTGGTAGGGTTTATCTTATTATTGATGTTTGTATTAAGGAGCGGGTCCCCCTCCTGGTAGTACCGCCCTTTGGACCAGTCGATGTTCAGCATCCTGGCACCGGCACGAAGTCCGAAAGCAAGTTTGGTATCCACGCCCAGCGGCACGGTATAGGAGAAATTACCGTTGACAAAAGTCTCGTTGGATGGCCCCAGCCTGTCGTTGACCACGCTCAGCCCCAGCCCGACGTTATCCGCCAGCATGGGTGCGTGAATGGTAAACGCCTGTGTTTGTGGCGCGCCGTCTATACCTACCCACTGCGTGCGGTGCTGCAAGGTAGCTTCGAGATTGCCGGTCGAGCCCGTATAGCCGGGATTCACGGTGAGGGTATTGTACATGTACTGCGTATACTGCGGATCTTGCTGGGCCTGCAGCTGCATTATATTAAATATAAGGAGTACCGGCAGCCATCGCGCCAGCTTCGTTATCAGGTGGTTGGAGTTTGTTGGTTGGTACACTTTTTCTTAGCAATTAAAAACTGTAGCTGTAAAAATAGTGTTTTCAGGGATATGTGGGAAAATATTGAGGGTAAAGTTGTAAAGGGAACGCGGATGACGCGGATCGGGCGGATTTACACTGATTTTTCTTTGAAGGGTTTGTAACACACGTAGCACGTTTGAGTCCTTGCGAGGAGGCACGACGAAGCAATCTTTTACCTGAAATATTTAAATAGTTGGCGTAAGAGCGTGACGCTCGCACCAGCGCGAGGGATTGTAACAGATTACTTTCTCATTCAGATTATCAGCTCAACGTTAGTAGGGGGTATATACTTTTCAATTTATCTCCCTTCACGATTATTTCTACGGGAATACCACAACTAGTTGTTGAAGAATATTTGTATTCCCCAATTTTAATTTTATTGTTTAAAGTAAATTCACACTCCGTAAAATATTTTTGAAAATCCCATGATAATGGAAATAGAGTAGTTTCTTTTTCTTTAATTATCCATTGACCCGTGTTTTGATTTCGTATAGATATCTTAGCCTCAACAACACCTTTACAATCAACTTTTAATGTTTCGATTATTCTAATATTATTTGGTAAGTAAAAATGACCTCCTTGACTTTTTGAAGCTTTAACGCCACCTTTGGTGCCGTGTTCAAATAAATCAATAAAATCAAAATCGTACTCTTTACCTTTTGGAATTTTAATTATGTACTCCGAATTAATGAAACTGTCAGGCTTAATGATTTTGATATATTGTTTTACATCATTTCTTTTAAGTTCATTTATCAAACGGGAATGCTTCTTTAAAATATCTAAATTCAGAAATGGGCCTTCGAAATTTTCGGAATCGGCAATTACGACTGGTTCTGAAGTTTTTCTTGTTATTATACCATAAATTGGCTTTGGTGATAAATTATTTTTTACATACCTATTCTTAATAACGTAGTAGCATACTGGCATAATTTTTTGAGATGTTATTTTGTCCTAATATCTTAGCTTAAATTATAAGCTTTTTAAGATTTTATATTGGATATCTATGTTTGTAGCTTTAATAATTTCTACTCGTAAAGATTTAAACCCCGATAATATTACTTTCAGACAAATCATACTGTAAATCTTGTGTAAAAGCTGGTCTAGCCATGTCGTTTTTATATTCTCTATACATAAATTATGCTACTCCCGACTTTTCCATTATATACAAACTCTTGCTTGAGATACTCGTCACTAACATTGAGATAATTTGTCTTTTCAAATTGTATTGGCTCTTTGAAATTCATTACAGATTTGGAATAACCATTTTGATAGTACATTTTTGCTTCTCCATTACTTTTTGCTATTGCCACGCCTATCTGACACGACATAGCTGGACAAACATATATGTAATAATCCTTACTATCAAAAAATTTTACCAAGGTTTCTCCCTGTTTCAATTCGCCATCGAAATAATATTTATCTGATTTTGCTCCTTTAATAATTCTAATTGCATCAAAATATGATCCATAAACGGTTTCTGCCATATTTTCACCAATTTCGGCTATATATTCTATATTTATTTTATTACCTACATTTTCGACAGAAATCGGTTTTAACAAGGATGTTTTTATAGCTGATGATCCACAAGACAACAGTAAAATTGATATAACAAAAATCGTAATAGTTTTTTTCATTTTTAGATAGTTAAATTTATTGTTTTACATTTAGCAAATTAGTTAATATTGCTAATATATTCTAAGTAAAAAATTATATAGAAGAATAACTCCCCAAATATACCCAATTTCCCCAAAACTATGTTTTCCAAAATATAAACCCTATTTTTGCACGGTTTTATAAAAAGCATACCCATGAACTTTACAGAGGAAATTGAAAGAAGGCGCACCTTCGGCATTATATCCCACCCCGATGCGGGTAAGACCACGCTAACCGAAAAGCTGCTCCTTTTTGGGGGCGCGATACAGGAAGCCGGCGCCGTAAAGAGCAACAAGATCAAGAAGGGCGCAACGTCCGACTTCATGGAGATCGAGCGCCAAAGGGGAATCTCGGTGGCGACATCGGTGCTTGCTTTCAATTACAAGGACAAAAAGATCAACATCCTCGATACGCCCGGCCACAAGGACTTTGCCGAGGATACCTTCCGAACCCTTACCGCGGTAGACAGCGTTATCGTAGTGATCGACGTGGCAAAAGGTGTCGAGGAACAAACCGAAAAACTCGTACAGGTGTGCCGTATGCGCAACATCCCGATGCTGGTTTTCATTAATAAGCTCGACCGTGAGGGTAAAGATGCTTTCGACCTTATGGACGAGGTGGAGCAAAAGCTCGGCCTTACTGTTACCCCGCTCAGCTTCCCCATCGGCATGGGCTACGATTTCCAGGGCATCTACAACATCTGGGAAAAGAACATCAACCTCTTTAGCGGCGACAGCCGTAAGAACATTGAGGAAACTATAGCATTTTCGGATGTCAGCAACCCGGAGCTCGACAATATTATCGGCGCCAAGCCGGCAAAGCAGCTGCGCGAGGAGTTGGAATTGATCGACGAAGTGTACCCGGCATTTGACCGCCAGGCCTACCTTGATGGCAAACTGCAACCGGTATTCTTCGGTTCGGCCTTAAACAACTTTGGGGTGCGCGAACTGTTGGACTGCTTCATCGAGATCGCGCCTTCGCCAAGGCCAAAGGACAGCGACTCCCGGACTGTTGACCCGTATGAGGATAAGTTTGCGGGCTTCGTATTCAAGATACACGCCAACATGGACCCGAAGCACCGCGACCGCATCGCGTTCGTGAAGATCGTGTCGGGCAAGTTCGAGCGCAACAAGCCGTACCTGCACGTACGCCATAATAAGAACCTTAAATTCTCCAGCCCCAATGCGTTCTTCGCAGAGAAGAAAGAGATCGTGGATGTTTCGTACCCCGGCGATATCGTCGGCCTGCACGATACGGGCAACTTCAAGATCGGCGATACCTTGACCGAGGGCGAGAATATGAGCTTTAAGGGAATCCCGAGCTTCTCACCGGAGCATTTCCGTTACATAAACAATGCCGACCCGATGAAGGCCAAGCAGCTCGAAAAAGGTGTCGACCAGCTGATGGACGAAGGTGTGGCACAGCTCTTTACTCTAGAAATGAACGGCCGTAAGGTGATAGGTACTGTGGGCGCGCTTCAGTACGAAGTGATACAGTACCGCCTGGAGCATGAATATGGTGCGAAATGTTCGTATGAAAATTTCCCCGCCTACAAAGCCTGCTGGGTGAAGCCGGACGACCCTAAGAACGAAGAGTTCGCCGAATTCAAGCGTATCAAGCAAAAGTTTTTGGCAAAAGATAAATTCGGGCAACTGGTATTCCTTGCCGATTCTGAATTCTCCGTCCAAATGACGCAATCCAAATACCCGAGCGTTAAGCTGTTCTTCACTTCGGAATTTGATTAACAACAAAAAGCCCAAAGGTTCCGCACCTTTGGGCTTTTTATCTTTAATGGGTTACACTAATAAAAGGAGTCGTCCGTTTCATGTCCGGGGCCGGCAAGTAGCAGGCTGATGGCAGCAAGGAAAGTAAAGATATTCTTCATAGCGGATCGGATTATAGGGCGGATACTTTTTTCGTACATATAAATATAGACAATAAAATTGAATAATACCCTATAATTGAAAATATATCCTTGTTTAATGTTCGTGAATTGTTACTTTTGTTGGTCGCAAAAAGTGGGTATACTTTTTGGGCTGACGATGCGTTTACTAACGGTACTATATTATAAATTGCAGTTATAATGAAATTAAAACATGTTCTTACAGGCCTGTTGCTTACGGCTGTGGCTGTTACGGGGTGCAAATCTTCAAAAGGAACTTCGGGTGATAATAAAAAAGAAGTCCTTTTCACCATCAATGATAAGCCTTATTATACGGACGAATTCATAAGGGTTTACAACAAAAACCTCGACCTTGTAAAAGACGATTCCCAAAAAGACCTTGACAATTACCTGGACCTGTTCATTGGCTACAAACTAAAAGTGAACAAAGCCAACAAACTGGGGCTGCAGGACGGAAAAAAATACCAGGGTGAACTAAAAAGCTATCGCACACAGCTCTCTAAAAATTACCTTACCGACAGCAAAGTGACCAAGGCGCTTATTGATGAGGCCTTCCAGCGCTCACGAAAAGAGATAAATGCATCGCACATACTTTTCCTTGCTGACGAGAATGCATCGCCTGCCGATACGCTAAAAGCATATAATAAGGCAATGGACGTTCGTAAAAAGATCATGGCAGGAGAGGACTTTGGCAAGCTGGCAGTGCAGTATTCCGAAGATCCTTCTGCAAAGGAAAATAACGGCAACCTGGGCTATTTTAGCGTTTTCAGGATGGTGTACCCGTTTGAGTCGGGCGCTTATAATACCCCAAAAGGACAAGTGTCGCAGCCGGTAAGGACCCGTTTTGGCTACCACCTTATCAAGGTAAATGAGGTAAGGGATAACAGGGGTGACATTACGGTCGCGCATATCATGATCATGAAGCCGAAGAAGGATAACCCTGAAGAGGCAGCAAAGGCAAAGACCACGATCAACGAAATTTACCAAAAATTACAGCAGGGAGAGGACTTTGCCGCACTGGCAAAGCAATTCTCGCAGGATAAGTCGACCGCGGCAGGCGGCGGGCAGCTCAACAGGTTCAGCTCAGGCGAATTGAGCTCTACGGTCTTTGAAGACAATGCTTTCGGCCTAAAGAAAGCGGGTGAGCTTTCACAGCCGTTCGAGAGCGCTTTTGGCTGGCACATAGTGAAGCTAATCGAGAAACACCCAATGAAGACACTGGAAGAAGTACAGCCTGATTTTGAGAACAGGATACGCAGGGATGACCGCTCTAAGCTTATTACAGAATCGCTTACCAAAAAGCTTAAGAAAAAATACACTGTTAAAAAAGATAATGCCGGATATGAATTCGCAGTAAAAGCGATAACCGACAGTATTTATACAGGAGGATGGAAACTTCCTGCGAACCTTGAGACTTATAAGGCAAAAACCGTATTGGTCATCAATAATGACAGGAAAGTGGATGCTAGAACATTCCTGGAATATATATCAGGCCAACTAAGGGAAGTTCCTACGGTTAAGCCTGTTTCAAGGCTTGCTGATGTGATGTTCGATGCCTTTACTGATGATCAGCTGAACGTTTATTATAACGACAACCTTGAGAAGGAGTTCCCGGAGTTTGCCATTGTAATGGAAGAGTACCGCGATGGGTTGCTGCTTTTTGACCTTATGGAAAAAGAAATTTGGGAGAAAGCAAAGAACGATACCATAGGCCTGCAGAAATTCTATGATATGAACAAGGCTAACTATCAGTGGAAAGACAGGGTGGAAGCTGATGTATATTCTTCGACAGACGAGAAGATGCTAAAGCAGGCAAAAGACTTTTTGGTGCAGGGCAAGGATGCTGCCTTTATAAAGGAGAAGCTGAATGTGGATAAGAAGGTGAATATCATTGAGAAGTCGGGTACTTTTGAGCAGGGCAGTGATGCATTGCCAAAACAGGCGGCTTGGAAAACGGGCATCTCTGACATTATCCATGAAGGTAACTATTACTATGTGGTAAAGATAAGCAAGGTGCTGCCGGCCGGGGCAAAAACACTTGATGAGGCCAAAGGACGTGTGATCAATGATTATCAGCAGTACCTGGAGGCCAATTGGGTAAGTGAGCTTAAAAAGGAATTCGCCATTAAGGTGAACCAGGATACGTTTGAAAAAGTAAAGAAAGAGGTTAACCAAAAATGATAAAACAGGGCCTGCTGTCATTAGTAGCGCTTGCTGCCCTTTCCTGCAGTGACGGGGGTGCAGGACAAAAGCCGCAGGCAGTGGCAAGGGTAGGTGATGCTTATTTGTACAAGGACGACCTGAAGGGTATCGTACCTCCGGGTACTTCCAAAGAAGACAGCATTGCCATCGTAAAAAGCTATATTGACCGCTGGGCTTCGCAAAAGCTGCTGTACAGCGGCGCGCAGGTAAACCTTAGCAAGGAAAAGCAGTCGGAATATGATGAGCTGGTCCGGCAGTATAAAGTAGACCTTTACACTAAGGCCTATATTGAGGATTTGGTAAAAAGCAACGTTGATACAGTGGTGACACAGGACGAAGTCGTGAAATATTATAATGCCAACAAGGACAATTTCAGGACAACGGGAACATTGGTAAGGCTCAGGTATATACGAATGGATAAGGAGCACCCGAAGTTTGCTGTTGTAAGAAGTAAATTTGGCAGTGGCAATAAAAAAGACCTGAAAGCGTTAAATGACATGGCGATACAATTTAAAAGCTATGCCTTTAATGATACTACCTGGGTAGAGATGAACCAGGTATACAGCAAGCTGCCGTTCATTACTCCTGATAACAGGGACAAGTACATCAGCAGCGGGGTCAGCTACCAATATCCGGATTCTACGGATGTATATTTGGTAAAAGTATCGCGGGTAATAGACAAGAACCAGGTAGCGCCTTTTGAATATATAAGGCCTACGCTGGAGCAATTGATAATAAATAACAGGAAGCTGGAGTTAATAAAAAAGTTCGAAAAAGATATAACGGATGATGCGATCAAAGACAAGAAGTATGAGGTTTATAAGTAACAGGCTGGCACTGTTCATTGTTTTTGCGATCATGGGGATAACAGCCCAGGCGCAGGAAATAATACCGGAACAGCCAAAGGATACCATAAAGCCGTCGATCCCGAAAGGGAGGAGTAAGGTAGATGGTGTAGTGGCAGTAGTGGGTGATTTTGTAGTGTTGGAGTCGGATATAGACCTTATGTACCGCGAGATGCAGGCACAGAACATGCCGGTTAAAGACATTCCGCGCGGCGAACTGCTGGGCAAACTTATGGAGGATAAACTGTACGCGCACCATGCGATCCAGGATAGTATCATTGTGACCGATGCTGAGGTGAATGAGACGATGAACAAACAGATCGACTTTTTTGTGGAGCAGATAGGTTCGGAAGATAAAATGGTTAAATATTTCAAGAAGAAGAATATTGAGACCTTTAAGGCAGAGCTTACAGAACTGATAAAGAACCAGAAGCTTACTGAGCAGATGCAGAAAAAAATAATGGAGGACGTAGAGATCACACCTGAAGAAGTAAGGCAGTATTTCGCACAGTTTAAGAAAGAAGACCTTCCTGTATTTGGTGCCGAGATGGAAGTAGCGCAAATCGTAGTAAAGCCCGAAGTCTCTCAAGCTGAAAAGCAGATCGTCATAGACCGGCTAAAGCAGATAAAAAAAGAAGTGTTGGACGGCTCAAGTTTTTACAGTAAGGCAGTTTTGTATTCAGAAGATAAAGCGTCAGTACCAAGTGGCGGTTTTATCAAAGTGAATCGGAAGTCGCCATTGGTAAAGGAATTTAAAGACGCGGCCTTTAGTACGGATGAAGGTCAGATATCAGAACCATTTGAGACAGAATATGGTTTTCATATCATATATGTGGAAAAGATACGCGGTCAGGACCTTGATGTGAGGCATATATTGATGTCGCCAAAAGTTACACAGGAATCTGTAAAGAAGGCAAAAGAAAAGATAGAGAAAATAAGGGAACGCATTGTGAGCGGCGCCATTACGTTTGCTGATGCCGCACGTTCGGAGTCAGAAGATAAAGAAACACGCAACAGTGGTGGGCTCCTGATGAACCCAAGGACACTGGAGACCCGCTTTGAGCTGACCAAACTGCCACCGGAGATCTATGGTGACGTGGAAAGCCTGAAGGATGGCGAGGTATCGCAGCCCATATTAGTAGAAGGGCAGCGTGGCGAAAAAACATATAAGCTGTATACCGTAGCGAACAGGTATGACCAGCACACAGCTGACTACGCGAAAGATTATACAAGGATCAAAGAGCTTGCCCTGAGGGAGAAGCAAAAGAAAGCGATCGCGAAATGGAGCGACCAGAAAATAAAAGATACCTATATCAAAATAAGCCCCGAGTACCAGAATTTTCCGTTTGTGAACAATTGGATAAAAAAATAAGGTTATTATCGGGTAGGTATAGGTGAACTCTCAAAATATTTATTAAGTTTGAAGCTAAGGAAACCCCTTAGCTTTAATTTATCCAATAAAACACTATGTCAGACGTAGCAGCTATTCAAAATCTGGTCGCAAGGCAAAAAGAACTTAAGCAGGAGATCTCGAAAATAATAGTAGGGCAGGAGGAAGTGGTAGGCCAGATCGTGCTGAGCATCTTTGCAGGGGGGCATGCCCTTTTGGTGGGTGTTCCCGGATTAGCAAAAACACTTATGGTAAACACCATCTCACAGGCACTGGGACTTGACTTTAAGCGTATCCAGTTCACCCCGGACCTTATGCCGAGTGATATCCTGGGAAGCGAGATACTTGATGAGAACAGGCAGTTCAAATTCATAAAGGGCCCCATATTCTCAAACATCATCCTTGCTGACGAGATCAACCGTACGCCGCCAAAAACACAGGCCGCCCTGCTGGAGGCAATGCAGGAAAAGGCTGTGACCATTGCCGGCCATCACCACAAACTATCACTCCCGTACTTTGTCCTTGCTACCCAAAACCCGATCGAGCAGGAGGGAACCTATCCTTTACCCGAAGCACAGCTGGACCGTTTTATGTTCGCTATCAAGCTGGATTATCCCACTTTTGCAGAGGAGGTGCAGGTGGTAAAGAGCACGACCGGCGACCGCAGCGAGACCATCAGACCGTTGTTCACTGCGCAGGAAATAACCGATTTTCAGCACCTGATAAGGAGGATACCGGTGGCTGATAACGTCATTGAGTATGCGGTAACACTGGTTGGCAAAACCAGGCCGGGCAATCCTCTGGCTACAGACTATGTAAATAATTACCTCGATTGGGGAGCCGGCCCGAGGGCGTCCCAAAACCTGATACTTGCTGCCAAGACCCATGCTGCGCTTAATGGAAAGTTCTCTCCCGACATTGAGGACGTCCAGGCGGTGGCTACGGGTATACTAAGGCACAGGATCATTAAAAACTACAAGGCTGATGCAGAGGGTATCACCGAGGAGATGATCATCAAAAAACTTTTTTAGCATTTCCTTACCATTTGACGGCGAGTTAATTCGTTAACTTTAGAGTAAGGATTTTTCATTGTTTGTTATGGTACAGTTGTTGTATTGTTAATAATAAGTGGAAAAAATTATGTGCTGTGCAATAAAAGTTTTAAATGATTAGTTATATATTTATCACGCAACTAAAAAACATTATGAAAAAGATACTAAAATTCATCCCCGAGATCTATTTTATGGGTTTAGGGATTTTCTGGGCTGCTGAAAATTATTTTATCGGCGGCGTTATCAACTACATCGCGCTACTGTTGGTTTGGCTTTTGTTCCTCCAGTTGTTTTACAAAAACCGTATCCTCGGCATTACTTACGGTGCGGTACTCGGGCTTATTTCGGCCTACATGATACTGGCTACTAACTCAGAAGTCGCCCAATTTGGTGAGCTTTCTGCAGAGGCACTAAAGATGCAATTCGTGGGATGGGCGATCTTCGGTTCCGGTTTGCTAATGGCAGGTATGATGGTGTACCGTTTTGCAACTGAAAAGGAGAATTATGACGAAGAAAGCGTACTTACAGTAACGTACTAGATCTTAAAATAAGAGCTTAACAGCCACCTTCGTGATATATCGGAGTGTGGCTTTTTTTATTTTTTAAGGTGTTTGTTTGTAATTTGGCAATATAAAATCAAAATTTTACGAATTCCTAAAAATTTGACCCTATTTCTTAAATCTGTTATGGTTTATTCAGTAAAATAGAATGTTTAAAAATAATAATTCCCTGAAACTAAAGAAACAATAAAAATTTTTTAATTGCTAAAGGTTTACGTAAATTTACGGACTTTTACAAACGAACAAATATACTTACTATGGCTTTTGATATTGAAATGATCAAAAAGGCGTATGCGAACATGGCCGAGCGCGTAGACAAAGCACGAGAGCTTGTTGGGCGCCCGCTTACGCTATCTGAAAAGATTTTATATTCCCACCTGTGGGAAGGAACGCCATCCAAAACATTTACAAGGGGTAAAGACTATGTGGACTTCGCACCGGATAGGGTAGCCTGCCAGGATGCCACCGCACAGATGGCACTCCTTCAGTTCATGCATGCGGGTAAGGCTAAAGTTGCCGTACCGACTACCGTGCATTGCGACCACCTTATACAGGCTAAAGTAGACGCGAAAACCGACCTTAAGCGTGCCAAAGAGCAAAGCAACGAGGTTTTCGACTTCCTTTCTTCCATATCGAACAAATACGGCATCGGGTTCTGGAAACCGGGTGCGGGTATCATCCACCAGGTAGTGCTTGAGAACTATGCGTTCCCGGGCGGTATGATGATCGGTACCGACTCCCACACTGTGAATGCCGGCGGCCTTGGTATGCTTGCCATTGGTGTTGGTGGCGCTGATGCTGTTGACGTAATGAGCGGCATGGCATGGGAACTAAAATTCCCGAAACTGATAGGCGTACACCTGACAGGAAAACTATCAGGATGGACAGCGCCTAAAGATGTTATCCTTAAAGTAGCAGGTATCCTTACCGTAAAAGGCGGTACGGGTGCTGTAATAGAATATTTTGGCGAAGGCGCGAAGAATATGTCATGTACCGGTAAAGGTACCATTTGTAACATGGGTGCCGAGGTAGGCGCTACGACCTCTACATTCGGTTATGACGATTCGATGGACCGCTACCTGCGTGCCACCAACCGTGCGGATGTAGCCGATGCTGCCAATGCAGTAGCCGCTTACCTTACAGGTGACGACGAAGTATATGCCAATCCGCACGAGTATTTTGACCAGGTGATCGAGATCAACCTTTCTGAGCTGGAGCCGCACCTTAACGGGCCCTTCACGCCGGACCTTGCTACGCCGATCTCTAAAATGAAGGAAGAAGCCCTTAAGAACGACTGGCCTTTGCAGGTACAGGTTGGCCTTATCGGGTCGTGTACCAACTCATCTTATGAGGATATCGCGCGTTCGGCATCGCTTGCCAAGCAGGTAGCTGAGAAAAACCTTAAGACCAAAGCACAGTTCACCATTACCCCGGGATCGGAAGTGGTGCGCTACACTATAGAGCGCGACGGCTTTATCGATACGTTCGATAAGATCGGTGCTACTGTATTTGCCAATGCCTGCGGACCGTGCATCGGTATGTGGGACAGGGAAGGTGCAGAGAAGGAAGAGCGCAACACCATCGTGCACTCCTTTAATCGTAACTTCTCCAAGCGTGCCGACGGTAACCCTAACACACTTGCGTTCGTTGGTTCTCCGGAGCTTGTAACGGCGCTGGCCATTGCGGGCGACCTTGGCTTTAACCCACTTACCGACAAGCTGATCAATGAGAATGGCGAAGAGGTAATGCTGGACGAGCCGACAGGTAACGAGCTGCCTCCTAAAGGCTTTGACGCCGAAGATCCGGGCTACCAGGCTCCGGCCGAGGATGGCTCTAAAGTGCAGGTCGTGGTTAGCCCAACATCTGAGCGCCTTGAGCTTTTGGCTCCGTTCCAACCGTGGGATGGCGAGAACATCATGGGTGCCAAACTGCTTATCAAGGCATTTGGTAAGTGTACTACCGACCATATCTCTATGGCGGGTCCATGGCTGCGTTTCCGTGGCCACCTGGACAATATTTCGAACAACATGCTTATCGGCGCGGTAAACGCCTATAACCAAAAGACCAATAATGTTAAGAACCAGCTTACGGGCGAATACGAAGCGGTACCCGCAACGGCACGTGCGTACAAAGCAGCAGGCGTACCAAGCATAGTGGTGGGCGACCACAACTACGGCGAAGGTTCGTCGCGTGAGCATGCCGCCATGGAGCCACGCCACCTTGGCGTAAGGGCCGTACTGGTAAAATCGTTCGCACGTATCCACGAGACCAACCTTAAAAAGCAGGGGATGCTGGCGCTTACCTTTGCCAACGAGGCCGACTACGACAAGATACAGGAGAACGATACCTTTAACTTTATCGATCTTAAAGAGTTCGCGCCGAACAGGCAGCTTACCCTTGAAGTGATCCACGATAACGGCACTAAGGAAACCATCCTTGTGAACCATAGCTACAACGAAGGCCAGATCGGCTGGTTCGTAGCAGGCTCGGCACTGAACCTTATTGCAGCAGCCAGCGCAACAGCGTAAATAATTTTTAGTTTTTATATGAGAACTCCCCGATGAAAGTCGGGGAGTTTTTTTATTCTGTCATTGCGAGGAGGAACGACGAAGCAATCTTTCCTTGGGAATGATAGACATTCAAAACTGCGACTGTGTTGAATACTAATTAGAAGCGCCGGAGCTTGGTACAATTGCTATACGTCGTTCCCGCTATCGCCTTTATCTGCCTCCACAAGCTACGGCAGGATATCGGCTCTATCGGGGCTAGGTGTTTGGTAGTTGTAAATGCTACACAATATCCTCCAAATCTACGTAGTAGATTTGGAGGATATTGTGTTTCGGTTTTATCGTAAGAATTATTTTAAAAATTAATTTTGAGTTTCAATTAGGCTTTCAATGCCAGCATTAATATTTAATAATGATGAGACGATAGGTATTGTCAAACTATCGCAAAAAATAAAGATTTCTTTTCCCTTATAAACTTTTGCTGCAGAATATTGTAAATCATATAAAAAATGTCTACGTTGTTTATATAAATCAATAATGTCTGTAACACCATCATAAGATAAAACCCATTTATGGTTTACTTTGGACTGAATTGTATCAGACAACCTTGCATGATCACCTTTCTTATATGCATTTAGATAGAGCAAACTGCCTTTGTCGTAATAAGGCGGGTCAAGATAAATAAGTGTATTTACTGGCAGGTTTGGTATATAATTTTCAATATATATTTCTGCATCAAAATTCGTTATAGTGATATTATCTTTAAATAGAGCTATAGTTTCAATACGGCGTATCAAATCATTCCGAGAAAATCTAGCATCCATTTTATAATTTCCTTTTTGCTCAAGGCCACCTATCAATCCTCCTGATAATACACCCGAACGATTACATCTATTCAAGTAAAAAATACTAAAACCCAATTCAAGTATATTTGTCTTATCACAATCTTTGACAATTTTTTGTCTACGTCTCCATTCTTCTACCGTTAAAGAGGCACTCCCTATCATAGCACATAATTCTTCGGTATGGTTTAACACAGAATACCAAAAAGAATAGATACCATAGTCACAGTCATTAAGGTGGATGTGGGATACTTTTTTAGTTAAAAGTAGCTCTAGAGCAACTCCTGCCCCGCCAGCATACGGTTCACAATAATGGCCATCAATATTATTTTCTAAAAGAATTTCATTTATAAAAGGTGTAACTCTTTGCTTACCTCCCGGATATCTCAATGGTGTTTTAAATTGACCCATATTAATTCATATATTCTAAAAGTGGATAAACTTGTCCGAACAATAGTGCAACATCTTTATCGCTTACAGAAAATGATGGATTATGTACCAAACTATTCATCGATGTAACTGATAACAGACCATCGGATTTAGCTAACTGAGTTAGTGATCCATGTAAAACTTTTACGACAGAAGTGTTTTTGTTATTGTTAGTAAGATGATTTGTGACATCTGTTAATAACTCAACTAGAGATTTTTCTACAGTATTTCCTTTTTTTTGTTTAGTAGTTATAATTGAATTATCATTACAATATGACTTTGCTGAAATCTCAAACATGCTCCTCAAAATAAAACAGAATGCGATAGGATTGTTCTTTAATTTAAGTGTTTTTATTTCGTCGCGCAAAGTAACAACTTTGGCACGATTTCCCTTTGGATTAAATGCTTTTAACATGGCTGTAACCCTTTTTGGATCATTCAGTGCGTATGCTGGTGGTGCTGGCGGCAAAGGTTGAGTAGATAGTGTAGGGGATTGACCTGTGGAGGATGGAGTTGAACTTCCTGATTGAGATGATGGAGAACCGCCACTTCCAGATGATTGCGAAGGAATTGGATTAGCGCCTGTAGCAACGGGAGTAGGCGTTGGAGTAGGTGTTTGAGTAGGGTTTTGGATAGGCGCCGGAGGCGTTATTGGAGCAATATTGTAATTTAATGCAAAATCTGTATTTGCATCTCGCATAATCTTAAATGTAACTTGCTCCAAGCCAATGTCTCGCAATAGGTCCTCAATTCCCGCCAAGTTAACTATAGAGGGGTATTTTTTAACAAGATCATTTGCATTACTGTAACCTAAACGTGGATATAGCAAACGGATAGCTTCGTTTAGAACGGTCAATGGGTAATTTCCTGCCCAACGCTCTTTTTGTTGGTTCGTAAGATTGTTACCCACTTTTAAATAATGTTCAAGCAAATTTAAACCTGGTTCAGAAACTCCGTTAACATCTCTATTATGCCTTGCTGTAGCGACTGAACTCCATTTTTCTCTATTGGCCTTTTCGCCTTTTCCATGCGTTAGTGAAACAACCCTATCACATTGGGCTTCTTCAGATTTGTCAAATACAATACATGGGACATTTAAATTTTGTTTTTTCCAAACCTTATTTAAGTTGGCTATCTTATCCACGATTGAAGAAGGAATTGTATTAAAATTACTTAATGGATATTGACCTTGAATAAGTTTTAGACAAGCAATACGTCTATTTCCTTCCTTGACAATTCGCTTACCTGAATCGTCCAAAATTATTATATTTTCAGTAGGAGTGTACCCATCATCAACTACACTATCCATAACAGCGAAAAAACGATCAGGAGATATAGCAATCATCGCTTTGATTGCATCCTCTTCTGTCGTCTGTGGTACAGTTCTATAATTTTTTAAATCTAAACTTAATTTTGTAGCATCTAATGTTAAATTTTTAGCCATACTAATTTTATTTTGTACGCTAAAGAAAGTTAAAAAAAAATGACAAACAAAATTAAAAGTTAAAAAAAAGATAATTCATTAGTATTTATTTAATAATTGAATAAAGTAGCTATTTATTAATTATTAGGTAATGAAGAAATACTAAAATTTAAATTGTTAATTTCATCCGCTAATGATTTTAATCCATCTGAGATTTTTTGTAATTTTTCGCTAGAAAGTGGAGCTAATCCTTTTGTATATTGTCTAAATAAACTTGCATTCATTTTAACATAATGTTCTGCAAAAGCAGATTTATTCAAAACAGAAAAATATTCAAAAAACTGTGATAAATCTATCACATAATTTATATCAAAATTATTTGTATCGTCTGTTAATTCTTCTATTTCTCTCAAATATTCTATATGTTCATAAAAGACTTCGTTGAAATTGGATTTCAATTCCCCTATGCTTTCCCCAACAGTTGTTAGTCCTTCAATTTCATTAGCGTATGCTGAAAAACCAGTACCTGTTTTTTCGACAATTACAGTGATTACACCACGACTTTTCATTTTCTAAGATTTAGAGTTAAAGCGGGAAGGCCGCAGGGCTATAAAAGCCCTGCTTTTCCCAAGATACTTTTTAGAGTACCCTTGGCCATCTCTTTGGCCCCATGTCTGGGAACCGGAATCTGACCCGGCTTGGAAGGATGTCTGTATAGGTCATGATTTGCGCCATGCCTGTACAAATACCAACCGTCATCTGTTAAGCGCTTCAGCACTTCGTTGACTTTTGCCATAATTGTGGTTTTAAAGGTTAGTAATTCAATTAATCGTTTTTGAGGTAAAGCATGTTGGCTTATCTACAACGATTTCCTTCCTTTAATTCCACAGTGCAAACATATAACAAAAATGTTATAATAACAAATTTGTTATAATTATTTTTAAAATTTCTTGTAACCTTTATGTAGGGTCCGAAACATTCCGTCTCAACCCCCCCTCCCCTTAGCCCCGATAGAGCCGGTATCCTCGTAGCGCAGCGGAGAGATAAAGGCGATAGCGGGAAAGACGCTTCCAAAAAAGCCAAACCTTCCTGCTCCAAAATCCCCCTTGCATTTCCCGCCAATAACACCTACATTTCCTAAATAAAACAAGCAGGATGAACTTTATCAACCATTCGTTCCGCCATGCGGAAGTGATCTTTCAGGAGCCGGAGTTCCGGGAGCAATTTGAGGAGATCATCCAGATCATCGTTGACATCACTGATGACGACCTCATTGCACGGCATCAGTCTTACGGTACGGTTTCGGAAGAATTCCTGCCTAAGAGCCTGTCGCGGGCCATCAACCATTTGTTGCAGGAACGGTTTTTGGCGGCGGGCTGGCATGGCGAGTCTTCTATTTTTCGGGATCCCGACTACCAGGGGGACACCTGGCGGCTGGATTTTGCAAAGCAGGATGTATCTGTAGAGGTTGCGTTCAATCATGGGTCGGTCGTAGCCTGGAACCTCCTCAAGCCGGTTTTGGCCAGTGAGCTGAACCACGTGCAAAAAGCCATACAGACGAAGATAGGGCTGATCATAGCAGCGACGGAAGAATTGAAGCGTGCGGGTGGATTTGACGGCGCCATTGGGACGTATGAGCGATACATCGAGTTTTTGCCGCCGCTGAATAACATCCTGACGGTCCCGATCTTCATTATCGGACTGAAAGCCCCGGAGACGTTCCGGATAGAGCAATTCCAATTGGCTCCAAGGAAAAAGGTAGGCCGTGTCGTGATGAGAGAACCGGGACTTCTTACTGATGGCGACTGGATCTGATCTTAAGCAAGTAACTGAAGTATTCAAAGCTGAACAACCCATAAATCTGGTGTTACGCCTCGGGAACCTTATCCGTGTGGGAATGGCTAAAAAGTTAGCTGATACGTTTTGCCAGTACTTCGCCAACCCTTTCGACAATACCGATAACCAGGGCATTACCCATGAGGAAAGCCCTTTTCGTATCGCTTATGCCTTCCAGTTGGGTGTGGTTGTCCGGGAACATGTTGAGCCGCTCCAGTTCCAGCGGCGTTAATCTCCTGAGGCCTTTATTGGTCGGGATGATGTGCTTGAACCTCGACGGTGACTTGCCGCCTTCACCCGTGATGATAGTCCTTGAGGGTTCGGTCAGGGGGTCCGGGAAGATCATTGACCCTTCGGCATAGTTGTATTCATATCCGTTGCTTGTTTTCCTGACCTCCTTTTTCGCACCTTTAAGATAGGACCATTTATCTATGTCCTGCTCATCGATGTAAAATTCTTTCGGGACGTCCTTGTCGTCGATCAGTATGTCTTTCAGCACCGTCTTGTAGCCCTCATATTGGGGTATTGTCTTTGCAGTATATATCTGCCCGTCGAGCATGATGCCGGTATTCATGAATTGAGAAACGGTCCTGCCTTTCCCAAAGGTATCGCTTATGTGCTGCAGGTCGCCCTCAATGGTGAGGATGTTCTCCTGGCTTACGGTTGCCGAAACAGGTAACGACTCTGCCAATATGCCATCGCTAAGAGCCCAGTCGCTTAATGGGTTGGACTTTAGTTTTTTGTACAGGTCGGATGTTTTGTGGTAGCCCAGGAAAAAGACCCTTCGCCTTCTCTGCGGAAAACCATAGTCGGAGGCATTAATGACCCGCCATTCTACGGCATAGCCCAATTCGTCGAGACATTTGAGCATCACGGCAAAATCCCGTCCTCTTTGGTTGCTGGGTGATTTTAGCAGCCGGTCGACATTTTCGAGGAAAAGGTATTTCGGTTTCTTTTTCTTTTCGCTTAATATCCTGTGGATGGACCACCATAGTACGCCCTTTTTCCCTAAAAGCCCTTTTGAGTTTTTCAGGGTGGTAGCAACAGAGTAGTCCTGGCAAGGGAAACCGCCCACGAGCAGGTCATGGTCGGGGATGTCCTTTACGTCAACTTCTTCAATGCTTTTATTGCAATGATCGTCTTTTCCCCATAAGCTCTCATAGATCAGGGAGGCGTGCTGGGTTTTGGTCGAAGGTTCCCACTGATTACTCCAGGCGACCTTGTAGGCCGCACTGCCCAGCTTTTTGTTTATCCGCTCCAAACCAACCCTGAAACCGCCTACACCGGCAAATAGTTCAATTGTCCTGATCATATGAATTGCAATGCTACATTTATGCAAATATAAGGTTTAACCTTGTGTTGTTTTCGTGTAGTCAATAATAAATAATGTATCAGAAAGCAATATTTAACCACATAGGTACATAGGCCTAAAATACATTTATTAATTTCACCCGGAGAGCACAGGAGCCTGAAGCTACACTTCATCTATATGGTAGTATATATCCGTCAGCTATTATAAAGACTATGAACACAATGTCTCTATGTGGTTAATTTTTTCGACATTCCTCTCCTTCAACGCCTCCCTTATGACTTCCACACTTTGTTGCGGGTCTTTGAGCTGGCATTCCCAAAAGGTCATGCTTTCCCACCCAAAGGCTGCCAGGTCGGCGATCTTTTTCGTATCCCGTTCTGTATTTTTATGGAACTTGGCCTCCCAAAAATCAAGGTTGGTCTTAGGCAGGCGTGGCTTGCAATGCGGGCACCGGTGCCAAAAACAGCCGTTGATGAATATGGCCAGCTTCCTACCGGCAAAAACGATGTCCGGCTTGCCCGGGACTTTTTTCCAGTGCAGGCGGTAGCCCCTCAGGCCGTTGTTCCAAAGCGCTTTCCGCAATACGAGCTCCGGCTTGGTGTTCTTGGCCTTTATCGCGCTCATTACCCGCGACGTCACTTCATTTACCGGAACAGGCGCCCGGCCATCCCTGATATACGTTCTCTCTTTCTTCATCGTCATAGCTGCTTTGTATAGGAGCTATAGGGCAAAAAGTATGCCTGTGATGCAGTTGTGTGGATCAGATATTGGGAATGCATAGCTTCGAGCTATTGCTTTTTAGTGCTTCGTGAAGAAAGACATATCGATTCAGTTTGATTTTGCTCCTATAAATCTATTGTCTGTTTCTCGAAAGTTCGATTCCCGGCGATTCCACCGAACGAACGCCTTTTTTATTTGTTCTTCCGTTCATTTTCGTTAAAGAGGCCAACTTGTACATCCATCATCGGCATACGGTTGCCATACCTGTCAATTATATAAGCCTCACTGTCCTTTTTCACGTAGGCATATCCATAGGGAGTGAACTCACTTGCCATTTTGTATACAAACGGAATGACCTCGTTGCCATCATGATCAAGAAAACCGTATAACCCATTTTTCTTCGCGGCGATAAGCCCGCCATAAAAGGTAAAAGTAGCATAAGTATATTTTTGGGGAACCGCCACGCGTTCTGCCATCAAGGTCAGGTTGGCGCCCGCTTCATACACCTCATTGTTAAGTAGGAATTTCATTGTATTTTCGGTATACCCCGCCATAACTTTTGTTTTACCGAACTGGCCCATATCATAGGTAGCATCTGCCGGCATATTGAGTTTGTCTGTATTGATTATCTTTCCGCCTTTAGCAACAAGGTACGTCCGGTTGCCTTTTTTTAAGGAAGCGTAGCCATCATGGTAGAAGTCGAGCAGACCATTTCCGTTAGCGTCTGTGCGGACATCAAACGTGACCGGGATGACTTCATTTCCATTACCATCGAGAAAACCAACTTTGTTGCCCCGCTGCACAAAAAAACAATCCCACTGATCTAATACTGTACTGTAGGCCCTGTCGGTAACTGCTTTCCCGCTATTGTCTGCAATTCCGTTAGAGGGGCACATCATACCGCAGTTTTCGGCAATGTGGAAACCCTTGGCGCCGGCGTAATACTGTATGTAATCAAAATCTTTCGACAGGTACAACTTTTTGTCTTTGACGATATAAAGGCCGTCCATTGAATTCCCTTTCTTTACGCCCCTGATGTACACTACATATTCTGAATTTGATTTTGATGAATTCAGTTGCGCACCACCGAGGTCATATTCAAACGGCAGTATCTGTTCTTTGGTCGCAAGATCAATCGCGCCCCATTTGCCATTGCCTTTTTTTAAGAAAGCATATTCAAAATAAGAACCTTTTATCGGTTCGGTATGTTCGATTGATATTTCTTCATATTTTCCAAATGGAAACTCTATTTTTCCGTCCTTTTTGATCAATGCAACCTTTTCATCCTTGTAAACGCGATAATAGGTTGTGCTTTGCCAAAATCCGAATGGATTGTCATTTACAGACGAATAATATTCAAACGGGATCAATACTTTTCCTTTTGAATTAATGACGCCATACCCATTTTCACCCCTCGCGGAAATGATGCCTTCAGCCCTGTCTTCGATGCTTATGTCCCTTTCACTGTACGTTCCTATTGGAAGGAGTGGCTTTCCGGTAGTGTCTATATACTGCCATCGGTCATCGTATTTAACCTGTGCGATACCACTTATTTCACCGTCAAACGAAGAAGCATCCTGAAATGTACGGTTAAAAAGCTGGTTGCCTTTGGCATCATAAAAGCGGTAAATACCATCTTCCTCTTCGGTACTCCTTTTTTCTGTTACTGTAAATATCGTGGCATCGTCATTGCCGGATATGCCCTGGCTTTCAATTGGGAGCACAAATTTTTTGAGCGCGTAATTGTAAAGTCCGTAGAGCTTTTTTTGGCGCACTACTACCATTGTGCTTTTTGTGGAGAGTGTGTTAAGCGACTGCTTTTCGAACGGAAGTAGTATTTCCATCTTTTCATTTAGGATCCCGGTCATTCCTTCTGAGTTCTTGACTTCATAAATGCCGGGTGCGATCTCAGTAAACATCTTCATGTTTTCAAGTACGAGCGGCGTACCCACCGGGCTGAAATTGTAGTATTTAAGATTGGCGTCCAATCCGAGGAACGAACCCGTTTCGTCAAGTTTACTGTACGTGTATTCAAAAGGCACCACCACTTTGTTCTGAGCTGTTATAAGTCCCCATTTGCCGTTCTTTACTGCGCTCAGTGTCTGCTTTTTGGAGATGAGCCTGTTGATGAAATCATATTCAATTGGCACCACCAACTTGCCTGTCCTGTCCAACAGGCCGTATTTGCCCTTGTCAATTACCACCGCAAAACCTTCGGAATAGTCGGTAATAAAATCATATTTTTCGGGAACAACAGCATTTCCGCTATGGTCTATAACGCCATATTTGCCATTAGTTTTTACTGTTGCAAGTCCCTGATAAAAATGTTCGGCCCAATCAAAACGATATGGGATCAATGGTGTAAGGACATTATTATTAAGCGCCCACCATTTGGTATAACCTATTTTTTTTTCGGAATTCATCGTCCTTATTGTGTCTACTCCACCACTTTGGAACTCGGTATAACCAGGAATGTACTGTGCGTTTATTGTTGGACTATAAAAAATAGCTATAAACAATACGATGGTAAATCTTTTCATATTATATAGTGGGCTAGGGATTGATAATTGCGAATATAAAAATAAATAATAAATTAACAGGAAATGTTGTAATGATTTGACGGGAGTTCTATTGGCATATTTCTCCTAAGATTCAAAAAAAGGTTGAGCACTAATACTTTATGGTGCCAGTCTGGATTTGAACTTAGTTGTCCCAAGTTGATTATTTGTGTTTTTACTCAGTATATGTAAGGCCCAACTCAGGAATGCAAAATTGTTACCTGAACGCTAAAAAATATTACGTCGAAGCCGCGTCATAAAGGTAAATCTTCTATGAAATCGTTGGAAAATTGCTTGGGTAAGTCCATACAAAAAAAAGATCCGCACCTCCTTCAAGGTGCGGATCTGTAAAAATGATCGGTTTAGGTAGCTATTAATAGTACGTATAACGCCTTACTTTAGCTATGTATTTTGCCAGGCGGATCACCTGGTGGCTGTAGCCGTATTCGTTGTCGTACCATACGTAAAGCACGATGTTCTTGCCATCGGCGCTCACGATGGTTGCGTTGCTGTCGTAGATAGCCGGCTGGGCTGTACCCACAATGTCGCTCGATACCAGCTCGTTGTTCATGCTGTATTTGATCTGCTCCACGAGCTCCCCTTCAAGGGCGTAGTGCTTCATGATCTCGTTGATCTCGTTTACCGTTGTAGGGCGCTCCACCTCAAGGTTAAGCACCACAAGCGATCCGTTCGGCACCGGTACACGGATGGCGTTGCTGGTAAGCTTTCCGGCCAGTGACGGCAGGGCTTTGGCAACGGCGCTTCCGGCACCTGTTTCGGTGATCACCATGTTAAGTCCGGCAGCACGGCCGCGGCGGTATTTCTTGTGCATATTGTCAACCAGGTTCTGGTCATTGGTATAGGCATGGATGGTCTCCAGGTGGCCTTTCACTACGCCAAGTGTGTCTTCAACAGCTTTCAGGATAGGAGTGATCGCATTGGTCGTGCACGATGCAGCCGAGTAGATATCTACCTCCTCGGGGCTGTGCTCGTTGTGGTTCACACCATAAACAATATTCGGAACACCTTTGCCCGGAGCAGTAAGGAGTACTTTCTCAATACCGTTGGAGGCAAGGTGGCGACGCAGGGCCTCCTCGGTAGTGAAAGCGCCGGTGTTGTCGATAAGCAGGGCGTTGCTGATGCCATATTGTGTATAGTCGATATCCTCAGGCTGTGCGGCGCTGATGATGTGTACTGTAGTGCCATTAATGATAAGCGAGCCGGTCTCGAAGTCGGCGCTCACAGATCCTTCAAAGTCGCCGTGGATAGAGTCGTGGCGCAGCAGGGAAGCACGCTTCTCAAGCAATGTGGCATCGTTCTTATCGCGAACTACGATAGCGCGGAGGCGCAGCTGGTTGCCTTTGCCTATCTTCGACATCATTTCGCGGGCCAACAGCCTCCCGATGCGTCCGAAACCGTAAAGCACTACGTCCTTAGGCTGTATGCTTTCGGTAGTGCGTGCGCCTTTCAGCTTGTCGATCACGAAAGCGGTGGCGTCGTTGTATTTGTCATCTTCAAGATGGTACTCATAAGTAAGCTTGCCAATGTCGATACGTGAAGGAGGAAGGTCGAGGGCTTCTATGGCACGTGCGATCTCAACGGTATCGAACACATTGATGGGCTTTTGTACAAATTCGCCGGCGTATTCGTGCAGGTTCATGATGTCGCTCACGCTGCGGTCGATAAGCTGGTTGCGGAAAAGCACCAACTCGATGGATTTGTCGTACCACAGGTCGCTTACGATCTTTATGAATTCAACGCCTGCCCTGCGCCTGTCGGCCTGGAAGGAAAGTTCCTTTTCGTATAAAACATTGTTGTTCATCTTTGGAAGATTTAGTTTGTTGTTCGTGTGGCAAAAGTATAGATTTCAAACGTTTTCGTAAAATGATTTTTTAAGATTTTTATAATTATTAAAAAAATCCGGCTGTTTTCGTTAAAAGGGTATTAATGCTATGGCAAATTGCCGTTAAACAGTATTTTATTAACAGGTTTTCAGTGCTTTAGGTGGTAACTTTATAATGCAAAACAGAAAGAGGCCTAATGATGAAAGCACTTGTACGAAAACTCAGCTTCGGCATCCTTACAGGGGCCGCGCTGGCAGTAACGGGCACAATGAATGCCCAGATCGATTATTTCCAGGACTTCAGTATCAATGACGGAATGTGGAGCGACCGTGACTTCCGGGCCACGAGCATTGCCGTTTGCGATGGCGGAAATGCCCTGCGTGCCAACCCTATGAATGATCTGGGCGCACCCATACCTGTAGAAACGGTCTCCCAAAGCCTGGGTATGTCAAATGGCGAGGAGGTCATCCTCAGCTATAATTACAAGCTCGTATATTATGATGATGTGCTGCCGTATAAAGCTGTAGCCGATGCTGACTGGGGAATTTTCACCATCGAATATGGCCCGACCCAAAATGGCCCGTGGAGGGAACTGGATATGATCCTGCCGGAGAATCACAGGGCTACCGATGAATGCCTGACGCGTAAAATTGCTTTTACGCCACCCAACGGCGAAGAGGTATTCCTCAGGATCATTGCTTCTGGCGCGACCGAGCCGGGCATCAGTTATTTTATTTATGTAGATAATATCAGCCTGCTGCAGGAGAATATTACAATAGCGCCAATAGTGGCTGATGCCGATCTTAAAACCTGGCCTAACCCGGTTACCGATTACCTGCACTTAGATTACGATGGTGCGATCAATGACGTGACCATCTATGACATGCAGGGACAGGTGGTCGTGGTAGAGAATATCGACCGTAACCTCAGGAGGCTGGATATGTCAGGACTTACAGAAGGTAATTATGTGATGAAGGTATACGCCGATAATGAGCTGAGGACGATAAACATCGTTAAGGATTAATTTGGGCGTGCCGTTCCACCGCCTGCTTTTGCCGGCAGGCAGTGGAGCGGCGGGCTATCCGTTTCAAGCTTTATTCCGCAGGCTGCATAAAGGCTTTTCACTGCTATCCCTCACGCGGTCACGTTTTCAGGATATAATTTATTGGAATTGAGTATACTAAGTCCGGTTAACAATAAGGTGGGCTTATTTGTTATAAAAAAGTTAAAATTTAGCCAAAAAGTCACATATCTGTGATATTTAACATTTTGGAGTAAAATTTTTGTTAAATTTAGCTTTTTAAACCAACAAAAAAATGTTATGAAAACAAGATTACGATTGCTTTATTACAGTTTTGCGGTCTTGTGCACTTTGCTTTTATCAGGCGGTGCGAACGCGCAAATTAATTACACATCGAACTTTAACGGCCAGGGCAATGTAGACACCTGGGATAATTATGTGTTCGACTATTCGGCTACGGCACCTTGCCAGGGCGGTGGGGCCATGCGGGCAAACCTTTGGGCGTTAGAACCGGAAGCGCAGTCGGTGTCTCCGAGTATCGGTACATCAAATGGCGGTCAGGTAACATTCAATTACCGCTACAAGGTCGTGAACTACGATTCGACGGATCCAACTGAAGCAACCGAAAATTCGGAAAATTGGGGTTTCATCGAAGTGTACTGGGCAACTTCAGCTACCGGGCCATTCTACCTGCTTGAGACTAGGGACCCTTCTAACCACGTTGAATCTGCCGACTGTATTCAGCGCAGTGTTACGTTCTATCCCCCTGCGGGCAGCCAGGTTTATCTTGGTATATATGCGGCAGTGACTAATGAGGATAGCGATTTCTTCGTGTATTTCGACCAGGTCCAGGTTACACAGGCCGCGCCGATAGCATGTGCCGGAACTCCGGGGGCATCTACAGCTGTAGCGTCAAGTGCTCTTTTGTGTAATGGTGCTTCGGTAACGTTAGGCCTTGCGGCACCGTATACTGATACGGGACTGACGTATCAGTGGCAAACCTCTGCTGATAATACAACATACACTAACGTAGCCACCGGCGGTACAGCGTCAACCTACACAACAATACCTGCTGCAACTATGTGGTACCGATTGGTAACTACCTGTACGTCATCAGGGCAATCTACAAATTCGGCTCCCGTACAGGTGACCAGCAGTGGAGTACCTTGTCCTTGCGAAATTACGTTCCCTGGCGCTGTAGAACCGATCACACTTGTGAATTTTGCAGGAATAAATAATACATCTTCTGCGACCGTAGGCGGTACGCCGGCGCTTCAGAACTTTACTTCTCTGGCACCTGCACAGGTAACTGCCGGACAAAGCTATACGATAACTCTTGCCGGGAATACTGCCGATGATTGGGGTAGCGGTTATGAGAATTATTACGCGGTTTATATCGACTGGAACCATGATGGCGACTTTGCTGATACTAACGAAACCTACCAGATACCGGGCTTTATCGTTGATTCGAACGGTACTGATGGCGTTACGGTAAGTGGGCCTATAGCAGTACCTTCCGGGGCAACGGCAGGCCTTACGTACATGAGGGTAGTAAAGAACTGGTACTATGATGAAGATGAGGAATGGCCGTTGCCGTATGGTGGTGCCTGCGGAAGTGATAACACAGGTTATGGCCAGGCTGAGGATTACATTGTAAATATTACTGTTCCGGTTGTCGAAACACCGGACTGGGTTAACCTGCAATGGCCGGCAACGATAAATATCGCACAGGGCGGCTCAGACACAGTGTATGCACGCGTTTATGAGCCGGGCGTTACCGAAGCTGCAGGCGCAGGCGCAGGGATCACTGCATGGATCGGTATCAGCCCCGTGGGCAGTAATACGAACCCAAGTACATGGACGACATGGGTACCTGCAACATTTAATGCTACTGCGACAGATCCAGGCAATAATGACGAATACATGGCTACGATCGGTGCAACACTTGCTCCGGGTACCTACTACTATGCAAGCCGTTTCCAGCTGAATGGCGGCACATATGTTTATGGAGGATATGAAGCGCCACCATCAGGCGGCGGGATCTGGAATGGTACTACCAATATCAGCGGTGTGCTTACTGTAACGTGTTCAACTGCTGCACCTGTAGCTAATGGCGCACAAACATTCTGCCCCGGTGCAACGGTAGCTAACCTTGTTGCTACAGGTTCGGTAATTTCCTGGTATAGTGCCGCGACCGGTGGTACGGCACTGGCTTCAACTACAGTACTTACTAACGGAACTACCTACCACGCATCGGTTACGCCTGCGGGTGGCTGCGAAAGTGTGGCCAGGACCCCTGTCACTGTTACGATCACTAACATCCCGGCCCCTGACGCCGAGGCTGAGCAGTCATTCTGCCAGGGTGCTACGATTGCCGACCTTGAAGCTGAAGGCGATGCAATAACATGGTATACTGCCGCAACAGGCGGGAATATTGTAAATCAGGATGCACCGCTAACGGATGGCACAACCTATTATGCTGCTGTTACACCTAACGGTGGCTGTGAAAGCACAGCAAGGACCGCTGTAGAAGTGGAAATCACCATAACACCTGCGCCAACGACCGAGGCCTCTACACAAACATTTTGTGATGAAGCCGATCTTGAAGACCTGGATGTAGAAGGGGATGGAGAGATCATTTGGTATGCAGCCGAAACAGGTGGGGCTCCGCTTAATGACGATATGGAAGCCGTTTCAGGAGCTACCTATTATGCTGCCCAAATAATTGATGGCTGCGAAAGCGTAGGCCGTACTGCGGTTACCGTTGAAATAACATCTACTGATATGCCGGCAGGCGACCAGACACAGGAAATAACTGTGGATAATGCTGAGGAGGCTACAATTGCCGATCTAGGGGTGGATGCGACGGGTACTGTAACATGGTATACCACTGCGGAAGATGCCGAAGAAGGCGAGAACCCGCTCTCATCGGATACTGTATTGGTATCGGGGACTACATACTATGCCACGCAAACTATTGACGGATGCGAAAGCCTTGGCTATGCCGTAACTGCAACAGTGACATTAGGCAACGGTGATCTTAGCGCGGCTTCGTTCAGTTACCATCCCAACCCTGTTAAGGATGTCCTTACCCTTTCTTACGACAGGAACATTTCTTCAATTGAAGTGTACAATATCGTAGGCCAGCAGGTAATGGTTAAAATGATCGGTCAAAATGAAACTACTGTAGACATGTCGCAATTGTCAGCAGGTACTTATCTGGTTAAAGTGATGGGCGACAGCGCATCAAAAACCATTAAGGTAGTGAAACAATAAAACAGATTTGCATATAACATGGAACGGGTGGCATATGCCACCCGTTTTTTTATTTATATTTAACAAATTACTTTAGATATGCCCGACACCTTTGGATCGCAACGGCTATTGTTCCGTGAACTCCTTGCTTCTGATGATATAAAAATGTTTGAGTTAGACTCCAGTGCTGATGTGCACCGTTACCTCGGCAATAAACCTCTGCAGGCGATCGGGGAAAGCAGGGAGGTTATCAATGGCATTAGGCAGCAGTATCTGTCTAATGGCATCGGCCGCATGGCTGTAATAATCAAAGATACAGGTGAGTTCATTGGTTGGGCAGGGCTTAAGCTCGAGCATGATGTCAATGGGCACGACAAGTTCTATGATGTAGGTTACAGGCTGCTCCCTCAATATTGGGGTAGGGGATATGCTACCGAAGCTGCTGTGGCTTTTATCGATCACGGTTTCCGGTCGCTGGGCTTTCAAAAAATAAACGCCTGTGCGCTCACTGGCAATGCAGCTTCCCGTAAAGTATTGGAAAAAGCAGGAATGCAATTGATAGAAGAATTTACTTTTACCGGAAAATACGAAGGTGAAAAAGCAGTATGGTATGAGATACACAACCCACTGTTATGGCACGGCCCAAAAGGAACATCCCGCCTGTTATTTCGCAAGATCGATCATGATGACGCGCAAAGCCTTTATGAGATGGACTCTGACCCCGAAGTGCATCGTTACCTTGGCAATGCACCTGTAAGGTCTATGGATGAGATAAAAACCGCAATTGCAATGATACGTAAACAATATGAAGAAAACGGTGTGGCACGTATGGCAGTGATACTGAAAGAAACCGGGGAATTTTTAGGATGGGCAGGCCTAAAGCTCGTCAGGCAGGAAATCAATGGACATACAAATTATTATGACCTGGGCTACCGGTTCATGAAAAAGCACTGGGGTAAAGGCTATGCTACCGAGGCTGCCAAAGCCTTTGTAGATCATGGGTTTAATATGATGTTCCTGTCAAAGATCAATGCGTATGCTGATGCCGGGAACGTGAATTCGCACGCTGTACTTGAAAAAGCAAGATTACTGAAAATGGGAACATTTGACGATGATGGAGTTCCATCGGTTTGGTATGAAATTGTAAATCCTGCAGCACTATGAAAAGGGTTATGAAGGTTCTGAAAATAGTCACTGTAACGATAGTCCTGTTATATGCCCTGTCACTCACATTGCTCTATTTTTTTCAGGAAAAGCTGCTGTTCCATCCAACTGTACTGGATCAAAAGCACAAGTTTTCTTTTTCAAATGAGTTTGAAGAAGTTTACATTCCCGTTGGTGATAATGTAAAATTGCAAGGCATCCTTTTCAGGGCAAAAAATAGTAAAGGGCTTGTGTTTTACCTGCATGGCAATGGCGGTTGTGTAGAGGATTGGGGACAGTCCGCAGGGCTCTATAACCAAGCGGGATATGATATTTTTATGCTGGATTACAGGGGATATGGCAAAAGCGCCGGACATATTGAAAGTGAGGAACAGCTCAACGATGATGTCGAAAAAGCCTTCTCATTTATGCGGAAGGAATATGGCAGTAATATCATCATCGCCGGATATTCTATAGGTACGGGCCCTGCGGCACATTTGGCGGCAGCCAGAAATGTAAAAGCATTGATATTGCAGGCACCCTACTACAGCTTAACGGACCTGGCAAGAAAAAAGGTCCCGCTGATCCCCGAATTCATAAAAAGGTACAAATTCAATACGTGTGATGAAATTGGAAGAGTGAAAGCGCCCGTATATATTTTTCACGGAACCGAAGATAAGCTGATTCCCTTCAGCCATTCGCAGCAGTTAAAAGAAATTGGTAAAGAAAATGTGACACTCATACCTTTGCCGGGCGAAGGGCATAATGCCATAAACGAGAGCTATGAGTTTGCCGGAAAGCTCTTCGATATTCTTCAAACGATATAAGTTACCTTCTTTTTGTGGCTTTCATTGTTTTTTTCTTGGTATCAAAAAGATATCCAATGGTAAGCCCAACGATCACCCATAACGGGATGCCGAGCAGTATTTTTACAGTATCGAATTTTTCGTGGTCGATCAATGGGAACAGGACCATCGTGATCACGTAAAGTATGCCGCCCCATACAAGTCCCGACCTAACCCATTTTTTCATTGCCATCTGATTTTTTCTGTTTCCGTTTCAATATAAAATACATAGCCATAGCGGCGGCACCCCAAATGACAAAGTTTCCGGCGATATACACAGGTGTCACCTCTACTTCATTTATGCCAATCAGTGGGCCAATGAATGTGTTGAGGACAAAGAATGCCACAAACCAAATAATTGCGAATCGCGCTGTCCGGTTCATATTATTGCTTTTTTACAGGTTTCTTTCGGGAAACGTAACCGAAGATAAGTCCGAATACCAGCCAGACCGGCAACCCTATCGCGGCCTTGGTCCAGTTGATGGCCTCGCCGTCAAACAGCGGAAAGCCTATGTTCATAATGATAGCCATGAGGGTTCCCCATATCAGCCCGAACTTTACCCAACTCTTATTCATTATTCAAAATTATATGGCAAAGATACTAAAGTTACACCAATGCTAAATTAGCGGCGGTATTGAAATCGGTTGGTAAAAAAACTATCTTTGCGGCTTCAAAAAAACAGCTAATGATCACTGTAGATTCACTTGCCGTACAATTTGGCGGTACCACGCTTTTCAGCGATGTCTCTTTTTCCATCAACGAGAATGACAAGATCGCCCTCATGGGTAAGAACGGCGCGGGAAAATCGACCCTGCTCAAATTGATCGCAGGTGAGAATAAGCCATCATCCGGCCAGATATCGGCACCCAAAGGCACTATTATCGCCTACCTTCCGCAACATCTCCTTACTGAGGATAATGCTACAGTTTTTGAGGAGACCTCTAAAGCGTTCGCAGGTATTTTCAAGATGAAAGCCGAAATTGACGCGTTGAACGATGAACTTACCGTGCGTACGGATTATGAATCGGAAGATTATTACAAGATCATTGAAAAGGTATCCGAGCTTAGCGAGAAGTTCTACGCCATAGAGGAAGTGAACTACGAGGCCGAAGTTGAAAAAGTATTGAAGGGTATGGGCTTTGAGCGCGAAGACTTTACCCGACCGACATCAGAATTCAGTGGTGGCTGGAGGATGAGGATAGAGCTGGCAAAGATACTTTTGCAGAAACCCGACCTGATATTATTAGATGAACCTACCAACCACATGGACATCGAGAGTATCCAGTGGCTGGAGGATTTCCTTGTGAACAGTGCCAAAGCCGTTATGGTAATATCGCACGACCGGGCTTTTGTAGATAACATTACTACCCGTACCATTGAGGTGACCATGGGCCGCATATATGACTATAAAGCAAAATACTCGCATTACCTTGAGCTGCGCAAGGACCGCCGCGCCCACCAGCAAAAGGCATACGAAGAGCAGCAAAAGATGATCGCTGAGAATACAGAATTCATTGAACGCTTCAAGGGCACGTACTCGAAAACATTGCAGGTGCAGTCGCGTGTAAAGATGCTTGAGAAGCTCGAGCTTGTAGAAGTGGATGAAGTGGATACCTCTGCACTGAAGCTGAAATTCCCGCCATCACCTCGCTCAGGGCAGTACCCTGTAGTGGTGAATGAGCTTTCGAAGGCATATGGCGACCATGTTGTATTTAAAGATGCTTCGATGGTTATAGAACGTGGCGAAAAGGTAGCTTTCGTAGGCCGTAATGGTGAAGGTAAGTCGACCATGGTGAAAGCCATAATGAAGGAAATAGATTTTGACGGCAAGCTCGAAGTAGGACATAACGTACAGATAGGCTATTTTGCCCAGAACCAGGCGGCAATGCTAGACGAGAACCTTACGGTATTTGAAACGATCGACCAGATCGCGGTGGGCGACATCCGTACGCAGATAAAGAACCTGCTGGGTGCGTTCATGTTCAGTGGCGACGATACGACGAAGAAAGTAAAAGTGCTTTCAGGAGGGGAGAGGACACGCCTTGCCATGATAAAGCTGCTGCTCGAACCGGTAAACGTGCTGATACTCGATGAACCTACCAACCACCTCGACATGAAGACCAAGGACATCATCAAGGATGCGCTAAAAGCTTTTGACGGTACGCTGGTTCTCGTGTCGCATGACAGGGACTTTCTTGACGGCCTTGCGGAGAAGGTGTTTGAATTCGGTCACAAACGGGTTAAAGAACATTTTGAGGACATAAAAGGTTTCCTCGAAATGAAAAAGATGGAGAACCTTAGGGATATAGAAAAGAAGAATTAATTGACAATTTAATTCGATCTTAAAATTAACGGAATGTCACATTGAGCGCAGTCGAAATGGATATTCCGTTAATTTTTTTGCTTCCCGACTGCGCTCGAAGTGACAAGAGAAAAACATCATTTTTCACGCTTCCACTGGTTCCATGCCATTACATCGGTTCGTATGGCATTCTCCCATTCGGTTTCGTGTTTTTCGGTAAGGTATTTGAATACAAGTAAATTGTATTCATTGTGAAAGCTAATATTTACCGGAGCAAGGCAGCCAAAGTCATAAAAATGCACGCCATATTTCTTTTGGAAATCGGTATCACCTTTTTTTGGACGCGCTGCGATCCCTCCTAAAATATAAATACGCAGGTTATTTACTGAAAGGTCATTTTCGAATTGTTGTTGCGCTCTACGTTGCTCTTGTTTTTGTGCGTGCGAAGAAAGTCCTGTCAGTAATAGCAGGATAAGTATTGCTCGTTTCATTAGATCTGATTTAAAAACCCCGCGGGTTATGGCTCCCACGGGGCTTTCGGATTTGAGTTAGTTAAAAATAAGATCCGGTATTTAAAATTCCCAACCTAAAACGGAATTTGTTCTTTTATGCTTTCGCCAGTTTCTTTGCGGCCCTTCTTTCTTTGCGCTGGTGGTTACGCAGCTCGCGTTTGGAAAGGCCGTTTTTTGTTTTGATGATGATCACGCCATTATTGGACCGGTTGCAAAGGTTCAGCGGATCCGATGCGTCTTTCAGGATATTGATGCTAACAATGTCATTAGGGTTTAGCCCCATTAAAGCTTCCTGGCTTGAAAGCACTCCGTCGATCACGTATAACGGTTTCTGTTGCCCTGCCGAAGACGGAAATCTGCACGCCAGGCCTTGCGGCTGTCCCTCGCCCGGGGGTCAGTGGGTAGCTATCGCCACACCGATCTGTGGCTGCAACTGTACATCGCTGCTTTTCAGTTTTACTTCCTCCGCTTTGATCTCTTGCGATGGCAATGTGCCTTCCTGCGCCAACATAGCAGTTGCATTAGCCAGCAGTAGGGTCGCTATAAAATATTTCATAGCTTATGGTTTTGTTGCGGTTTTGAGTTTCTTTTCTGTTTCCCTGTACGATTTTTTCATGTCGCGCTCCAGCTTTTTCAGTTCTTCCGCTGTCAGGCTTTTTTTGGTCTTTATCATAATTACGCCGCTTTTTGCCCTGTTGCCGTATATCGATGTGGCACTGCTATCTTTCAATACCGTGATGCTTACAATATCTTTAGCATCTGTTTTCCTGAATGCTTCCTCCGAAGATACGATCCCATCAATTATATATAGCGGATCACCTCCTGTAATGGCGTCATCAGGGAATTGGTTTGATACCAGGCTGTCATAAACAGGATTCGCCCCCGGAGCTTGTTTCAATTGCATGCTGTTATTGTAGCGCGACACCTGCTCTTTATTTGCTGTCAGCCCATTTGCATAATTGTTGGCAAGGGCATTGTCCGGTCTTTTTACCTGCTGTTCACGCTTGCGTACTTTTCCTTCATCGATCTCTGCTACCGTACCATTTACGCTCGGCATTGATCCGTTGTTCGGGTTTTCCACCTGCTCAGGGGTCAGGTCCTTCAGTGCGGTATATTTTGATCTGGAGTCGGTACGGGGGGCTTCAGCCGTGATGCTGCTTAGCATATGCGTATCTTCTGCCAGGGCTACATTGCGGTTGTCATTTGCTTTGTAGGCAAGTATAGAACCGCTTTTCATGCCGATATAAGAGGCTATAACCTTATCGCCCTCCACAGCAGTGATGGTATAGCGCCCGTTAATGTCGGAAAGCGCTGTGCTTGTGCCATCCTCAGATCTGATGATGGCTCCCGGCAGTGGCATCCCTCTGTCGTCAGTTACGATACCGCTAAACGTTATAGCATTATCACTGTCTGATCCCACTTCTGCAGAATAAGACTTTGAATTGGCATAGTAGTCATCAGAGCTGTTTTCATTTTGTTGTGCCGCAATTTGCCCCGGTAGCGCGCGGTTAAATGATCTGCCGGGATATAAAGTGTCATAAGTGTGTCCTTTTGCCTTTGCATTACCATTGGCCGCATCTGTAGTGATAACAACCGCATTGCCTGCCACATTCTCTTTTGAAGGCTCAAATGTCTTCATTACCCTTTGGGTGTCGATAACGGTGACCTGGTTCTCTTGTGTGCCCTGAGGTGTACTGCCCGGCATGTTTTCCCTGTAAAGGAATGTCCCTACGGTAATGAACAATACCACTACCGCTGCCATACCCGTGTACTTCCACCACGTGGCCGACTTCCGCTGTTCTTCCTTGTCGAGCTTGTCCTCAACACGGTTCCAGAGCGCTTCCATGCGGTCGAAGCCTTTTTGTTCCGCCTTTTCGGCAGAAGCCCTGAATTGTTCGAATAATTTATCTTGATCCTCCATGACTGTTCCTGTTTTGATAGTAAACATTGTTTACCAGTTCTTTCAATTTGGTGCGCGACACATTAAGCTGCGATTTCGATGTGCCTTCGCTGATGTTGAGCATTACCGCGATCTCTTTATGCGAATAGCCCTCTATCGCAAAAAGGTTGAATACCGTGCGGCATCCTTCGGGGAGGTAGGTGAGCAGGTGCAGGAGGTCTTCTTCCTCCAGTGCATCCGACTGTGCTGCCGCCGGGGTTACGCTGTGCCCCATGTCCTCAATATAAATGTTGAAGTTCACATTACGCTTCAGTGTAAGCAGGCAATTGTTAACCGCGATCTTCCTTGCCCATGCTTCAAATGCCTTGTCCTCCTTGAGCTGGTCGATCTTAGTAAAAATGGTAAAGAAAGCATCTGCCATCGCTTCCTCTATCGCCTCCTCGCTCTTCAGGTACCGCCTGCACGACTGGTAGAGCCGGGGCGCAAGGTAGTCGTACACCTTCCGTTGGGCGTCGCGCTGCATTTTCCTGCATGCTGTTATGAGTTGTTCATCTATCACGATAGGTCTGTTTTTTTATATAGAGGATCAAAAAGAGGAAAAGGTTGGGAGGGAGTGAAAAAAAATTAAAAGTTTAAAGTTTCAGGTTACAAGTTTAAAGTTTTGTTTACTCGAACGGCTGTTAATATTGGGTAAATACGTACCACTCCGTGTTGCTCCCCTCTCCTTCGGAGAGGGGTCGGGGGAGAGGACTTTATTTTTCAACACTTAATTTGTAAACCCCGCTTTCCTTAGCATCACTATCAGTGTCCTCGCACAGCAGGAATTCAAGTGAAGTCGGGTTCTCCTTATATAGGGTTATGCCTTCGAATTTATTTTTAGACGAAATAGTCACGGCGTATTCTATTTCCATGGACTCAATGTCAATGCGCCCGATCAGTGTTCCGGCTACTTCGCCATCTTTATACGTGGAGTTCGATCTTTCTGCTGCGGCAATGAACCATATTTTTTCGCCCACCTTCACGGCATCGGTAAAGCCCGATGCAGCGCCATTGATCTTTGGCAGCTTTATATCGTTATAAATGATCTGGAACGTGGTTTCGTCCATGTCGCCCTCAAGGGTAAATATGCCGTTCTTTCCTCTCGGCCCGTTGCCACGGTTAAAAAGGTACCAAATGTCGCCATCGTTCACCGCCGCTTCAATATTGAAATTCTTTGCATCAATCTGGCCGAATTCCTGCATGATCATATACAGGTCGGTCGCATCGATAGTGGGTAATATTTCTTTGGTTTTGAAATTGATGTGCGCAATGGTGTTGCGCTTGTCGGTCGACCCGGAACCGAAAAAGTAAAGTTCATCTCCCTTTGCCGCCATGGCTTCATAGTCGGCTTTGTCAGGCTTCGGTACATTTTCCAATGGGCCTTTGTATGATGGGTCTGCCAGCGAGATCTTTTCCAGCGACTTCTCTGTCATGTCGTACTCGTAAAGGATATGGCTGTTATCGGAAATGATGAATAGCGAATTGCCATTGAGGAACAATCCTGATGCCGACCCGATGCCAATGATGTGGAACAGCAGCTCCATCTGAAACTTTTGCATAATCTTATGTTTTACCTGTAAACGCAGTATTTGTTTAATAGTTATATTTATATAAAGATAATCCATTTCCCATATGAAGGACATCAATACCCAAGATTTTAGGATCACCGATATATTTGACATCAGTAAGGCACCCACAACTATAGATATGGACGCGTCAGAAAAAAAAGTGCGCAAGGCCATGAAAAAGGCGGGCCGCAAGCTCGGCAAGCTGCAGGACAAAATGTATGCCAACAACCGCTACAGCGTGCTGGTGTGCCTGCAGGGTATGGATACCTCGGGTAAGGACAGCCTGATACGTGAAGTGTTTCGCAGGTTCAATGCACGAGGCGTAAATGTATTCAGCTTTAAAACGCCTACATCTTCGGAATTAGAGCACGATTACCTGTGGCGTCATTACATAGCGCTGCCTGAAAAAGGCAAGTTCGCCATCTTCAACCGTTCGCATTACGAAAATGTACTCATTACAAGAGTTCACCCGGAATTCATTCTAAAAGAAAACCTTCCGGGCATTACAGCCGTGGAGGAAATCCCGAAAGATCTGTGGGAGGAACGCTATGGTCAGATAAATAACTTCGAGAAGCACATCAGCCAGAACGGTACATTGGTGTTCAAATTTTTCCTGCATATCAGTAAAAATGAGCAGAAGGAAAGGCTGTTGCGAAGGCTCAACAAGGAAAGCCACAACTGGAAATTTGCACCGTCGGACCTTGATGAGCGCCAGTTTTGGGGCGATTACCAAAAATATTTTGAGGAAGCGATCAGCCAAACCTCCAAAAAGCATGCGCCATGGTATGTGATCCCTGCCGATAATAAGGAAACCGCGCGTTATCTTGTAGCAAAGACCATATTGGACGAGCTTTGCAAATATGACATCAAAGAGCCCGCAGTAGATGAAGAGGTTTTAGAGAACATCAATTCGTATCGTATAAAACTAAAAGGAGAGAAATAATTTATAATTGATCATCCCGATCTGTGCGATCGTATGCAATAGGAAAAGACGGGAAAAGCATCAGTCAAGGAGTTCGTACAGTTCTTCTTCAGAAAGGCACAGCCCCATGTGCTCTACCTTTTCGTTATCATCTTCGGCACCGCCAATAAAATAGATAGGTATCTCTGAAGTCATCTTGCGCTTGAATATCTGCTCGGCAGTAGCGCGGCCGTGTAATGGGCGTACGGAATAGTTAACCACAATGGCATCGGGCTTGCACTTTGCGGTTTTACGATAGGCCTCCGCACCATCTACAAGTTCATGGCCGGCAATAGTGTGTCCTGTGCCTTTGCAGTAATCAAGCAGCGGCGTTGAATTATCTTTACTCCAGTCGATAATGAATAGTTTCATGGTTCGGAGGTTGTTATACAAATGTAAAAAAACCTGCAATATTTTGCAGGTTTTTAACAAAGTCAGTTTTTGTACTTGGGTGTTATGTTCCCGACCCCGCTAGTACTGACACGGATATATTACTATGTACGTTGTCACATGATCGAGCGCGGTGGAAATGCTTTTTACAATTTAAATCCGTATGCAAGTCGAAGCGCGATCTGGTTTGCCTGGAAGTCGTTCATTCCTTCGTACCTAAGGCTAAGGTCGATCACGTCATTCGCGTAACCGATGCCCGGAGCCCAAAGGAAAGTTGTTTCATCATAATCATTTGTTACTGCAAAACCGGCACCTGCCTCTCCCAATACGTAAAACCTGTCTTCCCAGATAAAAGCTTTGAAACCTGCCTTTACCGGAATGAAGCCGAGGTCTTTAATGTAGTCTTCCTCGCCAAACATGTGGGTGTAACCCGTAGTCAATGTAAGCGATGTCCTTTGGCTAAGGTCATATTGCAGCCTTACGTCGCCACCCAGCGCAAAGTTGAAGTAGTCTCCTGTAACGGCACCGGCGTTAACAGCGAATCCCAAGCGGAACCCCTGGTCATAATTTTCTTTAGAAGAAGCGCCATCCTGCGCAAAAGCTGTCATGCCAAGCATCATCATGCCCGATAACAGCAGTCCTTTGATATTCATTCCCTTTTTCATGATCTCTCGTGTATTTGTTAGTTGGTGTAAAATTACTGTAACGATTTTACTGTTAATTCCAATATTTCGTTAATTAATTGGTAATGAAATAATAAAATTAACAGGAATAGTATGTAAGGTGATGAACCATAAGTTTTTATCATTTGATTATCTTACATGCGAACTTTAAAATTACCTTTGCCGAAAAAAATAAAGGTGGGTTTTTCTCAATATACTAAGGAATTCAGGGCGAACATTACATTAGCGTATCCCGTAATTGTTGGGATGCTGGGCCATACCCTTATCACAGTAGTAGACAATATTATGGTAGGCAGGCTGGGGAGTACTGAACTTGCCGCTGTTTCGCTGGGCAACAGCATCGTGTTCATCGCTATGTCGGTAGGTATTGGCTTTTCCACGGCCATTACACCTATTGTGGCACAGGGCGACGGTGCTAAAGACAATTCGCTGGTC
Source organism: Flavobacterium sp. (assembly GCF_052437795.1). Lineage (GTDB taxonomy): Bacteria > Bacteroidota > Bacteroidia > Flavobacteriales > Flavobacteriaceae > Flavobacterium. The sequence continues at coordinate 325,870 of NZ_JBQVPA010000004.1, read as the reverse complement.
CGTTCGGCATTCCATCACGGACTGTTGCTATGCACCGTTCTGGGGTTGTTCCTTTTTGGCTTGGTCACCCTTGCCAAGCCGCTCATGTACCTGATGAACCAGCAGCCGGAGGTGATCGCATTGGCCTCGCCTTACATCGACTGGGTAGGTTTTTCGCTCATTCCCGTGGTCATATTCCAGGGATACAAGCAATTTGCCGATGGCATGTCGCTGACCAAGTACGATATGTACGCCGCCATATTTTCGAACGTACTTCACGTAGTGATCAACTATTTCCTCATCTATGGCGTGTGGTTCTTCCCTAAAATGGGTATTATGGGGGCAGCTATCGGTACGGTCGTATCGCGTACGGCCATGGTCGTATACATGCATTACCTGCTTTCGCACAACCATAAACTGAAGCAGTACTTCCAAAATTTCAGCTTCAGCGAAATAAAAAGATCAATGCTCAAAAAGATAGTGGCACTGGGTTTGCCATCATCAATGCAAATGCTTTTCGAAGTAGCGTTGTTTACCACTGCCGTATGGCTATCGGGCTTTTTGGGTAAGAACAACCAGGCAGCTAACCAGATCGCGCTCAGCATGGCTTCGATGACATTTATGTTTGCTATGGGGTTCAGCGTAGCAGCGATGGTGCGTGTGGGAAACAATAAAGGACAGGGGAACTATGCCAACCTGCGCACCGTGGCGCGTTCGGTATTTTTGCTGGTGATCATTGTCGAAGCTGTATTTGCGCTGCTCTTTGTGGCTTTCCACCAATTTCTGCCGCATTTGTTCCTGAACATGGAAAATACCCTGCAGGTTGCCGATAATACCGAAGTGATCGGCATTGCGTCAACCTTAATACTTGTCGCGGCAGTATTCCAATTGTCAGATGGCGTGCAGGTGGTCGTGCTTGGCGCGCTGCGCGGTATACAGGATGTAAAAATACCCACAGTAATAACCTTTGTGTCTTATTGGCTTATCGGCTTCCCGATCTCCTATTACCTGGGGCTGCATACATCGCTAAAAGGTACCGGCATCTGGATAGGATTGCTTGCGGGGCTTACTGCTGCCGCATTATTTTTGTATCTTCGCTTTAATTATCTTACCAATAAGCTAATCCGCAACGAAGAGGGACCTAAAACTTTAAACCTGAAACCTGAAACCTGAAACAAAATAATATGGAGTTACCAAAATTCGTACTGGCCGATAATACCGATTTTCCTGAGGATATTTTCATCATCCACCTGGATTACCCGCGATTTATCATCAATCTTAAGGATGATGAGGTGGAGTTCCTGGAAGAACCCGAAGATCTTGATGAGAACGAACTGAATGCCGAAATGGAAGGCCTCATCGTGGCTGCCGGGGAATTTTATGACAGAGAAATGGAGCGCTACGAGAAGAATTAGCAACCTGCCCAGATCTGTTTAGTTATATAAGAGCCCTGAGATCTGCAATGCAATTATTGTGACGATATAATATATATAAGACAGCCTGACCCGGCTGTCTTTTTTATAAAAAGATCAGGGTGTTTAGTGGTAAACCAAAGGAAAAAAATTATGTTTGTAAAAAATATAACCAATTAAAACCATGAAAAGAATTATTTACGGCTTCCTGATGTTCTCAGTGGGGCTTTTAGCCGTTTCGTGCGGAGGTGACAATACCGATGATGTTATCCTTGGATACACTACTGATAACACCCTTGCCATCGTAAAGGTGAACCTCGGCAAAATCGATGGGAAGCTTCCTAAAAAGGAGATAATGAACGATAAGTCGAACAAATTCTCCGCTTCTGAAAAAGAAAAAATGGACCTGTTCATGAATGCGAAGGATAACGGTATCGACATCGAAAAGCCAATGTACATGGTGACGGATAAGGATAAGGACCAGTTCTCGTTCTCATTTATCGGGTGGCTGGATGACGAGGCTAAATTTACAAAGAACTTCTCTAAAATATCTGAAACAAAGATCAGCATCGACCAGGGCAAGAACCTTATTTATTCTGATAAAAAGCTTATTGGCAGTATAAAGGATGGCATGATGGTGCTTTCGAGGACTGTTGGCAATCCAATGGCTGGCATGATGGGCGGAGGTGCTATGCCGGCCGGCGATGGTGAGGCTACCGAAAAATTCTACACCGCTTTCTGGGAAAGGAAAGGTACTGAAAAAGAAGGTATGATCACACAGATCGAGAAATCGCTTGAAGCCGATGCGGATGTTAATGCGTGGATAAATATCTACAGTGTGGTGAACACGGTATCAAGGGGTTACATTGAAACGCTCGCTGTAAATAAACTGCTTGTAGATGCAGGCTGTGGCATGAGCCTTAATTTTGATAAGGGCAAGATCGATTTCAAGACCAATACGTTCTTTAATGACGAGATGCAGAAACTGGTTAAGAAATACTATGACAGCAAAGGTGTTGATTACAATGTCGTAAAAAATATCGATATCAATCAGGCCAAGATGTACAGTGTTGGTTTTTTTAGCCTTGATTTTGTGAAATACTTTGTGAAGGAAGCAGGTTTCGAGCCGATAGTGAACCAGGTATTGGAATATAAAGGCCTTAAGATGGAAGACATTGCGGCCGCACTTAACGGGAACTATGCGTTCGCCTTGTTCGCGGAACAGCCTGTTGATCCGAATGATCCGTATGCCTACCCTAAACCAAGCGGTGTAGTAGCATTGGGTATCAATGGTGATAAAGCCAATAAGCTTATCGATGCCATAGTTTCTGAAGAAAGCCTTAGGTATTACGCAAAAATGTTCCACAACAAAGAGGTGCTGGTATTTGCTACAGAAGACAGCCAGTTACAGCTATTGAAGGATAACAAGGCAGCTGCCAACAAAAAGCTGAATAAAGTTTCGGGTGTGAACAGCTACTCATGGGCAACCGGCGAGGATTTCAATAAAGGATTTGAAGGAAAGGCCAAAGCAAAGGTCGTTAGTATAGAGTCTACAACAAAAGTAGACGGCGGCAACGCTTCATCCGAAACGGTTATCAAGCTTGACAAGGATAAGAAAAACGCCCTACACTACATCTTCGGATATGAATAGCATTGTGCTGGACGGCATTTCGCCAAAATATTTTACCCCGAAAACCATTGGATCGACATCCATATGGAATCATAGGACAACTTTCGAAAAGGGCGGCCACTACCTGGTGATCGCCCCTTCCGGAAGCGGTAAGTCGACACTTGCCACCGCGATGCTTGGCAACCATTTTGAGTATGACGGCACGATAAGCTACGATGGCGTGAGCCTCAAAACACAATCGGTAGAGCAGGTGGTGGGCTTCCGTAAGAACGGCATACAGCTCCTGTTCCAGGACGTACGCCTGATACCCGATCTTACTATCCGGGAGAATGTGCTGTTGCGCACCTTCGCAAAAAAAAATTCGGCCTTTGAGGAAAAGCTGCAGTCTTATGCCACGACGCTGGGCATCCAGCCGCTTCTGGACAAAAAGGCAAAGAATTGCTCTTATGGCGAGCGCCAGCGTTCGGCCATATTGAGGAGCCTCATCAACCCCGCCGACTTTCTGGTGTATGATGAATGCTTCAGCCACCTCGACCTTAATAACAAGAAAAATGCCTACGGCCTTATTACCTCAGTTGCAGCGCAAAGCGGCAGCGCGGTGATATTCTTTGAACTCAACGACCTTCCGTTCGGGCATGATTGCCGGAAATTGAACCTATGAAAAAGTTTACCAAATTCGCTTTCCTTTACCTTGGGCTGTTCCTCGCCTTTGCGTTGGTGCTGAGCTGCATCCAGCTATATGTAAATGCCAATGCCATGTTTGGCAGCAAAAGCAGCGATGCCAATTACTGGATCACCATGTCGAAGGCCATAACGCCTGATAACATTGGGAGGAAAGAACTTATTGGGTTCAACAGGGAACAGATAGACAGCATTAGCAAATGGGAAGAAGTCAAGGATGTGTACCCGGTAGTGTCGAATGACTTTAAGGTGTCGGCAGACGGTGGTGACTTCATCCCGTTCTATACCGACATGTACCTGGAAGCGGTTGACGATGCCGCGATAGATATTGAGGACCTTTCCGAATTTAAGGTTGAGAACAATACCATCCCGATCGTTATTTCCAGGGAATACCTCAACCTGTACAACTACGGCTTTGCGCTTAACCAGGGATTGCCACAGATCACCGAAGACTTTGCTAAGAAGATAGAGGTAAATATCAACCTGAGGCTAAAAGATAAGAATCTCAGGTATAAAGGAAAATTGATAGGCCTGTCCGACAGGATACATTCAGTGCTTGTGCCCAAGCATTTTTTGGACTCGATCAATGCCACCCAGGATTTTAGCAGGGACCATAAGGACATCTTCACACGCGTGCTGGTAAAGGTAAACGATGCCTCCGATCAGGGGCTTATCGAAAAAATGGGAGAAAAGGGGTATGAGTCCAATCAGGAGTCCCTGCGTTCGGCCAAGATCAAGAGCAAGCTGTTCCTGGTGCTCAATGCCATTGCGTTTATTGGGGCGTTCATATTCCTGCTGTGCCTTTTCATTATCATCAACTTCATTAAAATGGAATTCCTTGAAAAGCAGGAGGAAGTATCTATTAAATACTCACTGGGCTATTCGCCACGCAAAATGGTGAGCAGCATCAGCCGTCATTTCAGCATCAATGTAGGCATCGTCATGTTGCTGTGTCTTATTGCAGTATCGGTAGGGCAGTACTATCTTGGGACAGCCGAAATAACCCAGGGGCTGCTGTCGCCGTATATATGGCTCTACATGTGGGCATTGGTATTGATCGTACCATTGATAGTTTTCCTGATAGTGAACCTTTTGATCTACCGCTGGCTGATAAGGTCGTGGAGGTTTTAATAGTGGTTAGTCGTAGAATATAAGATTTGAGTGAAGCTTGATCTGAGATCTAAGATCTGAAATATTTCTCAAGCAAAACCTTTGCCGCGCTAAAAGGCGACATCCTGTTCTCCTGTACCGCTATTTTTGTATCCTCTAATGATCCCGAGATCTCTGTGTCATTGTAAAACCGTCCCAGTAACTGCTCATTGATGGTTTCGGTAAGCCAGTAGCTGTTCTGCTCGCTTCGGCGGATGCCGAAAAAGCCATTTTCCTTAACCTGCTCAAAATACCTGCTAATAGTTTGCCATATTTCGGCTATGCCTTCATGGGTTATGGCGCTGCAGGTGGTTACAGTGGGCTGCCATCCTGAGGCTTTGGCAGGGAACAGGTGCAATGCCCGATTGAACTCCGTTTTTGCCAGCCTAGCCCTTTTGATGTTATCGCCATCAGCCTTGTTGATCACAATGAGGTCGGCCATTTCCATAATGCCCCGCTTAATGCCCTGCAGTTCATCGCCCGCGCCTGCTATTTGCAGCAGAAGGAAAAAATCGACCATGCTGTGTACTGCCGTCTCGCTCTGGCCTACGCCAACGGTCTCAATTATGATGGTATCGAACCCGCAGGCCTCGCAAAGGATAATGGCTTCGCGGGTCTTGCGGGCCACGCCACCCAGTGTCTCACCCGATGCTGATGGCCTTATATAGGCATTGTCATCTTTTACAAGTTCCTCCATCCGTGTCTTGTCGCCCAGTATGCTGCCGTGCGATAGCGAGCTGCTCGGGTCAACGGCCAGTACCGCAACTTTGCATCCCAATGAGGTAAGGTGTTTCCCGAAAGCCTCTATAAAAGTGCTCTTCCCTACGCCCGGCACACCTGTTATCCCTATCCGCACCGATTTGTCCGCATGAAGCAGGCATTGCGCTATAACTACATTGGCTTTTTCCAGGTGGGTGGGGTTGGTACTCTCTACTAGTGTTATGGCACGGCTAAGGGCGGTTTTATCCCCATTCAATATCCCCTGCACAAGTTCATTTGCGGAGGGCTGTTTTTTCCGCATTTGTGTAATGTGCGCAACGACCTCAAGGCTAATGCTCTCCGGCTGTTCTATGCCGTTAATTTCATGGAGTGCGCTTTTATTGGGTTTGGGTGTGTCCACGTTACTGGTTTATGAGAAGTAAAAATAAGGTTTTTTGTATGGTTAGCTGCTAATTGCGATATTTTTCATGTACGAAGGATATGAAATGAATAATTGCAAGCTGTGAAAGGAATAAAGTTAGGGTGCAGGGTTTTGTTTATCTGAAAAGTAATATACGGCATATATCGTATTGCCGCGGCTACCTTCATGGAATAATTTTGGACATTATAAACCAATTTAATATTCCGATGATGAAAAAATTATTCTTTACAGGTTTGCTAATGGCGGGTACCTTTGCAGTATCGGCACAGGAAACAAAATTTGGCGCCCGCGCGGGTGTCGATTTTGCCTCGATGAAGGTGGCTTACGTTAACCCTATAACAGGTGACGAGAGCACGGTATCTTCGTCAGAGACCGGCTTCTTTATTGGTGCTTTCGCCGAATTAGGCATTTCCGAGAGCTTTGCCGTACAGCCTGAGGTGCTGTATGTCTCGATCAAAGATTTTAACTCGCTTAGCGTACCGGTGCTGGCCAAATACAGCTTTGGCAGCTTCAGTGTGCTTGCAGGCCCGGACATGAACTACCTGCTTGATGCCGAAGAGGACAAGTTCAAGGTGAACATCGACCTTGGTGCATCGTACGACATTACCGAGAACTTTGATGTACAGGCAAGGTATTCCATCGGGATGGGCGATGTGGCACTAAGCGGTATGTTCTTAGGCGTGGGGTATAAGTTTTAGCAGATATCCGTTAGTTTTGTGCGAGCCGTTTCCCAGTATTGGGAAGCGGCTTTTGCTTTAAAAAATTAAACTGGCAACTACTGTGTTATTATTATCGAAGGGTTTTGGCACGCGATTTGTTTATTGTTAAATAAATCTTAAATTATTATTTAAAAAAATTACATTTGCCAATTCAAAACCCGAACACATGAAAAAAATAACTTTACTCTATCTGTTCCTTTTTTCTGCCCTGCCAATGATGGCACAACGCATGCAGACCGGAAATCTTACCGTATTCTCTGAAGACGGTACCAGGTTTTACCTTGAGCTTAACGGCGAACGGTATAATGATGAGGCACTAACCAACGTTCGTGTGGAGGAGCTGCCCAATCCATACTACAGCTGCAAGATCGTTTTCGAGAACCCAAAAATAGCATCGATCACTAAAAAGACGCTCACTATTGAAGATGTTGATGGTGTATTGGAGGACGTGACCTACCGCATTAAGAATAAAAAGGGCAAGCGCACGCTTAATTTTTATTCTTCTATCCCAGCGGAACAAAACATGGTACGACCACGTAACACCCCAGTTTACGTTTATGGCCATCCCCATGACATGTATATGGACCAGCATGGTGTGATAGTGACCCAAACGGAAACTGTGACCATTGACGATTCTGATGCTTTTGGCATGAACGTAAATATGGGCGGGTTCAATGTGAACATGTCTGCCGGTGGCGGTTCAGGCGGTACTACGACCACTACCACAACAACCACTACTACAGGTGGAGGTAATAACAATGGTGGTTATAACAACAATAGCGGTTACGGTAATAACGGCGGTTATAACAACAATGGTAACAATGGCGGCTACAACAATGGCGGCCATCATGGTAACAATGGCGGTAATGGCAATGGTGGCCACCACAATAATATTGGTGGCTATAACAATAACAACAACAATGGTAATAACGGCTACGGCAATAACAATAATGGTCCTAAACCATGCATGAATGCCATGGGCAATGCCGATTTTGAAGAGGCCAAAAAAGCGATCAAGAACGGTAACTTTGACGATACGAAAGTTTCTATAGCACAGCAGATCATGATGACCAACTGTGTTAATACCAACCAAGTCGCAGAGATATTGAAGCTGATCAACTTTGAGGAAAGCAGGCTGGAGCTCGCTAAATATGCTTACGATCATTGTACTGACAAGAACAACTACTACAAGCTGGGGAGTTCTTTTAACTTCGACAGCAGCAAGAACGAACTTAGCAACTTTGTGAAGGCGCAGAAGTAATTTTCAGTTTTTAATTTGGTATGATCACATCCTTAATTATAAAATAAGAGAGCCGTAGCATTGCTACGGCTCTCTTATTTTATAATAGCGATCATTCTTAACCTTGGGCTTTTGCGGCAGCAGTTTCCTTTGCCAGCGCCCTGGTAGCTACCCTGCCGATAGACAGCCCCTGCGCTATGATGGAGAATACCACAACGATATAAGTGATGGCAATGATCACGTTCTTATAAGGCCCTTCGGCAATGGAAAGTGCCAGCGCGATAGATACACCGCCACGCAATCCTCCCCAAACCAATATTTTTATGGTACCCTTGCTGAACTTCTCCCGGAAGGGAATGAACTTGGTAGGGAGCCATATTGATATAAATCTTGAAAAAAGCACAAGGACTATGCATGCCAATCCTGCGAACCAGTAGTTATTGATGTCTTTTATTAATAGCAATTCAAAGCCGATGAAAAGGAACAGGATGGCGTTGAGTATCTCGTCGTTCAGTTCCCAGAATTTATCGAGGTAGTCCTTCGTAACGCTCGACATTATAAAACGCTTTTTGAAGTTTCCGATGATTATCCCCGCGAATACCATGGTAATTGGTCCGGAAATGTGCATCTCCCGCGCGATGAGGTACCCGCCCATTACTACCGATAGCGTAATGAGTACTGATACCTTGTAATCATCGATTCTTCGAAGCGCTCTGGATGCGGTAACGCCCAACAGCACGCCGAGCACGAATCCGCCGCCCGCTTCGCGTACCAGCAGCCACAGTACATGCATCACAGTAAGGTCTTCCGAAGTGCCCTGTGCCAATTGCAGGATAACCGCGAACAGCACTACGGCTACGCCATCGTTAAAAAGCGATTCGCCGGCGATCTTGGTCTCAAGGCTCTTGCGTACGTTCGCGCCTTTCAGTATGCTGAGTACGGCCACCGGGTCGGTAGGGGAGATGAGCGCCCCAAAGAGCAGGCAGTAGATATAGGGTATCTCGAGGCCTTTAATGGGTATGAAATAGACAAGCGTGCCTACTGCAAAAGTGGATATGATCACGCTGACCGTAGAGAACACCATGATGGGTGCACGCTGTTCGCGGAGGTCTTTCAGGTTAATGTGTACAGCTCCCGCAAAAAGCAGGAAGTTAAGCATCGCCCCCATGAGGAGCTCAGTAAAGTCGAAGCCTGCTATGAGGCCCGAAATGCGTGTAAGAGTACCGGGGAAAACCTTTCCGAAAACTACCAGGAAAATAGAAACTGCCATGGCAATGACCATGACACCAATGGTTGATGGCAGCCTGAGGAAACGTACATTAAGATAAGCAAAAAAAGAGGCCAGTACTATGAGTACCGATAATGAATAATACAACTCCATAGGCGTGTAAAGTAATTTTAGGTATAAAAAATATCGACTTTTGCGAAAATAGCGAAAGTTGACTTTATATCCTACTAATAGTAACGGTCATGGTTGCAGTTTTAGCATTGCTTTGCGGACAAAAAGAAAGCGTATGACACGGATCGCGCAAATCGGAAATCTTCCACTCTTCATTAATTATATCTTTATCTTAAAGTACTCATGCTTTAGATCGGTGCGGAGCAGCCCGATACGCTTGATCGGAGTTCCATCTTTCTATGATAATGAATAACATAAAATAAAAATCCTTACTTTTAGCGTTCAAAATACAAACATGTCACAACCGATAATAGACATAAAAGGCATAACCCGCGATTTCCAGATGGGAAGCGAGACGGTTAATGTGCTGAAAGGCATCGACCTTACCATAAACAAAGGCGAATATGTAGCGCTGATGGGGCCGTCGGGTTCAGGGAAAAGTACACTGATGAACCTGCTGGGATGCCTGGATACGCCAACTTCCGGGAGTTATATCCTTAATGGAAAACCGGTAAGCCAAATGCGTGATGACGAACTGGCCGGTATACGTAATAAGGAGATCGGCTTCGTGTTCCAGACGTTCAATCTGCTGCCGCGTACGACAGCACTGGACAATGTGGCCCTGCCCATGGTATATGCCGGGTATAAAAAGCCGGAACGTAATGCCCGGGCAACAAAAGTGCTCACCCAGGTGGGATTGTCCGACAGGATGGACCACAAGCCCAACCAACTATCGGGAGGGCAGAGGCAAAGGGTGGCAGTAGCAAGGGCATTGGTAAACAGCCCTTCCATAATACTTGCCGATGAGCCAACGGGTAACCTTGACAGTAAAACATCGGTCGAGATCATGAAGCTGTTCGGGGAGATACATGCCAATGGCAACACTGTGATCCTTGTGACTCACGAAGAAGACATTGCCGCCTACGCCCACCGCGTGATCCGCCTCAGGGACGGCGTGATAGAGACCGATAAAGTGAATCCTAACCCCCAAAAGGGGAATTGAAGTCGGTAAATAAAAATATTAAAATTAATACGACCCAATATCCGCAGGAGTGAGCAGCTCCCTCTCCTTTGGAGAGGGCGGGGGGTAAGGCTTATGAAAGTATACACCAAAACCGGTGACAAAGGCACAACTTCCCTTTTTGGGGGCGACCGCGTACCAAAGCACCACATACGCATAGAAAGCTACGGCACGGTAGACGAGCTCAATTCCTACATCGGGCTGATACGCGATCAGGACATCGATCCCGATCATAAGCAAATACTCATACGTGTGCAGGACAGGCTGTTCACGGTAGGCGCCATATTGGCAACACCTCCGGCAAAAGAGATCCTGAAGAATGGCAAAGAGCGCCTGAACATACCTAAGATCTCTGAAGCCGATATAGAATTACTTGAAAATGAGATCGACGCCATGGAAACCACGCTGCCGCCAATGACGCACTTTGTGCTGCCTGGTGGACATACTACCGTGTCATACTGTCATATCGCAAGGTGTGTTTGCCGCCGTGCAGAGCGCCTTTCGGTGCACTTGAACGATATCGAGCCTGTAGATATACTGGTTTTGACATACCTTAACCGACTTTCTGACTACCTTTTTGTACTGGCACGGAAGTTGTCACATGACCTGCAGGCTGACGAAGTGAAGTGGATACCTGAAAAATTGTAGTTTCCAGTCGCAACAGAGTGAATAGTAGTTTTACAAAGCAGGGAAACTGCAAGCTGTGACTGCGACTGAACACTGAAAAAAACGTTCTTATACTTTTTAAGTAAAATAAAATACTTTTTACTTGACTATTTCGTTAGAAAAATTATTTTTGCATAAACTTTAACCGTTAACAGATGTATTGGACATTAGAACTGGCGTCTTATTTAAGTGATGCCCCGTGGCCGGCTACAAAAGATGAGCTTATTGATTATGCCATCAGGACCGGTGCGCCGCTGGAGGTGGTAGAAAACCTTCAATCCATTGAAGACGAAGGCGAGATATATGAATCAATGGAAGAGATATGGCCGGATTATCCGACGGACGAAGATTATCTTTGGAACGAGGACGAATACTAGCAAATAAGATCAATGGAAAAGTCTCTTTCAGGAGGCTTTTTTTTTGGTTAAATTTGCACCTTAATTTGATACAATTTAAGTAATTACAGATATAATGAGTTTATTAAACAGCATACTTAAAGCCTTTGTGGGCGATAAGTCGCAAAAAGACATCAAGGCCATACAGCCCTATATCAACAAGGCTAAGGCATTTGAGGGCCCGCTTTCGCAGCTTTCGCATGACGAGCTTAGGGCAAAGACCATCTTCTTTAAAGATAAGATACGCGAGGCCCGTGCCGATAAGGACGCGAAAATAGCTTCGTACCTCCAGGAGGTTGAAAAAACGGAGGACATTGATGCCCGTGAGGATATCTATGCCTCGATAGATGCTCTTGAGAAAGAGGCGTATGACATTACCGAGAAAGTATTACTGGATATCCTTCCTGAAGCTTTTGCCGTGGTTAAGGAAACTGCGCGGCGCTTTAAGGAGAATACCTCCATTTCGGTTGCTGCCACCCCGCTTGACAGGGAGCTTTCGGCTACAAAAACATACATACAGCTTGAGGGCGACAACGCCGTTTGGGCCAACTCGTGGAATGCCGCAGGTAAAGAGATTACCTGGGACATGATACACTACGACGTGCAGCTGATAGGCGGTATGGTACTGCACCAGGGTAAAATATCCGAAATGCAGACAGGTGAAGGTAAGACCCTTGTGGCTACCCTTCCGTTATACCTTAACGCGCTTCCGGGCATGGGTGTGCACCTTGTAACGGTGAACGACTACCTGGCACGACGCGACAGCACCTGGAAAGCGCCGCTGTTCGAGTTCCACGGCCTTACGGTAGATTGTATCGACAACCACCAGCCCAACTCCAACGGCAGGAGGAAAGCGTATGCTGCTGACATTACTTATGGTACCAATAATGAATTCGGTTTTGACTACCTGAGGGATAACATGGCGCATTCGCCGGAAGACCTTGTTCAGCGTAAGCACAACTATGCGATCGTGGATGAGGTGGATTCTGTATTGATCGATGACGCACGTACGCCGCTCATCATATCCGGGCCGGTGCCACAGGGTGACCGCCACGAGTTCAATGAGCTTAAGCCTAAGGTGGATCACCTTGTTAACCTGCAAAGGACATTGCTGAACGGTGTTTTGGCCGAAGCCAAAAAACTGATACGTGAAGGCAAGACGAAAGAAGGCGGGTTCCTTTTGTTAAGGGTGCACCGTGGTTTGCCAAAGAACAAGGCGCTTATCAAGTTCCTTAGTGAGGAAGGCGTGAAGCAATTGCTGCAGAAGACCGAGAACCAGTACATGCAGGATAACAACCGCGACATGCACAAGATCGATGAGGCGCTCTACTTTGTTATTGAAGAGAAAAACAACCAGGTAGAACTTACCGATAATGGTATCAAGTTCCTTTCGCAGGATACGGATGAGCACTTCTTCGTGCTTCCGGACATTGGTACCGAAATTGCCAACATTGAAAAGAAAGGCCTTCCGAAAGAAGAGGAAGTAGAAATGAAAGAAGTGCTTTTCAAGGATTTTGGCGTGAAGAGCGAGCGTATCCATACGCTTACGCAGTTGCTTAAGGCGTACACTTTGTTCGAGAAGGACGTTGAGTACGTGATCATGGAGAACAAGATCATGATCGTAGATGAGCAGACTGGCCGTATCATGGACGGAAGGCGCTATTCTGACGGGCTTCACCAGGCTATAGAGGCCAAGGAGAACGTAAAGATCGAGGCCGTAACGCAGACTTTTGCTACCATTACCCTGCAAAACTATTTCAGGATGTATAAAAAGCTGGCCGGTATGACCGGTACCGCTGTGACCGAGGCAGGTGAATTCTGGGAAATATACAAGTTGGATGTTGTGGAGATACCTACCAACAGGGGTATTTCGCGTAAGGACCACAATGACCTGATATACCGCACCATGCGCGAAAAGTTCAACGCCGTTATTGAAGACGTTACCGAACTTTCTAATGCAGGTAGGCCGGTACTTATCGGTACGACATCGGTAGAGATATCCGAGCTTTTGAGCCGTATGCTTAAAATGAGGAACGTGAACCATAACGTACTGAACGCGAAACTCCATAAAAAAGAGGCCGAGATCGTTGCCGAAGCCGGTATGCCGGGCGTGGTAACAATAGCCACCAACATGGCCGGACGTGGTACCGATATCAAGCTTACGCCGGAAGTTAAGGCCAAAGGCGGACTTGCTATCATAGGTACAGAGCGCCACGACTCAAGACGTGTAGACAGGCAGCTGCGCGGACGTGCAGGACGCCAAGGTGATCCGGGAAGCTCGCAGTTCTACGTATCGCTTGAAGATAACCTGATGCGTTTGTTCGGTTCCGAAAGGGTTGCCAAGATCATGGACCGTATGGGCCTTAAAGAGGGCGAAGTGATCCAGCACTCAATGATGACAAAATCCATAGAGCGTGCCCAGAAAAAGGTTGAAGAGAACAACTTTGGTGTGCGTAAGCGCCTGTTGGAATATGATGACGTAATGAACTCGCAGCGTGAGGTGGTATACAAGCGCAGGAAGCATGCACTGGAGGGCGAGCGCCTTAAAGTGGATATTGCGAACATGATGTATGATACTGCTGAGGTGATTGCCGAACAAAGCAAAGCCAATAATGACTATAAGAACTTTGAGTTCGAACTGATACGCACATTCTCTATAACCTCACCGATAACAGAACAGGAGTTCCTGAAGCTGTCGGAAATGGAGATAGCGGGTAAAGTGTACAGGGCGGTGACAGAGGCTTACAATGAAAAGACAGAGCGCAATGCTACTGAGGCTTTCCAGGTGATAAGCAATGTGTACGAGAACAACAACGGCCAGTATGAGCGTATCGTTGTTCCGTTCACTGATGGCATCAAGACACTGAACGTAGTGACCAACCTTGAGAAAGCTTACCAAAGCCAGGGCAAGTCGCTGATAACTGATTTTGAAAAGAACATTACTCTTGCCATTGTAGACGAGGCGTGGAAGAAACACCTTCGTAAAATGGATGAGCTCAAGCAGTCGGTGCAGTTGGCCGTACACGAGCAGAAGGACCCGCTGCTTATTTATAAGTTTGAGGCGTTCAACCTGTTCAGGAAGTCGATCGAGGCGATCAACAAGGAAGTGATATCGTTCCTGTTCAAGGGCGACCTGCCTTCGCAGAACCCGAACAACATCCAGGAGGCAAGACAGCAGCAGGCTCCTAAACAAGAGCAATATACCGAAACTAAGGATGAGATCATGAATACCGACGAGATGGCAGCAGCAGCACGCGAAGCATCACAGCAATCGCAGCAGCGCCAACCGGTGACTGAGACCATTACCAGGGATGCCCCGAAGATCAATCGCAACGATAACGTTACTATCAAGCACGTAATGAGTGGCAAGACCGAAACCATGAAATTCAAGAAAGCCGAAGGCCTTTTGGCAACCGGTGAGTGGATCATCTCACACGAGTGATACAAAGCATATTTACAGATAAAACCCCGCATCCAGCGGGGTTTTGCTTTTATCATGTGCTCCGGATGCCTGAAAAATAAAACCCTGCAAGTGATCGCAGGTTTTTTAGCTATAGCTTCAGGCTGTTACTCCTGATCATAATCGTAATTGAAAGTGCCCTCTGTCAGATCATAATTAATTACCGGCGATGCCACCCACGGGTCATCTGAAGTCCTGAACTGAAAAGTCCCTTTGATCTTCTTTGCGGTGGTATCCACTTCGGTAATAGTTATCGTTCCTGATACAGCGCTTTCGAATTCATCATTGGTGTTGTCGATCAGGTCGGCATCAAAAGTGGCATCGGGTGAACTGTCAGTTTCTATGGGATATGTGCCGGGTATAAGGTTGTTCCTGTCGAGATAAAGGGATATTTCCATTGCACCTATGCCCAGGTTGACAGGCCATCCCTGAAGATGGATGTGTGTTTCATCAGGATATTCTGAAAATCCTCCCTGTGATGCATTATTTCCGCCCAGTGGTGCGGTCATGTTATAAAGTGTTCCATTGATCTTAACGGTCATCGCGTATTGCGGTTCGTTATTAGTGCCACCTGTAGACGAAGAGTCGTCGTCAGAACAACTGTGGAGGGCACACGCAAGTAAAGAAAGGCCTGCAAGTTTTAAAAGTTTCATAAATAAAGGTTAGGTTGTTAAAGCGCCAAATTTAAAAGAATAATTTAATTAAAAAATTAAATTTTTATAGTGGGGAGAAAATAAATATCATGCCGGTGAGCAGGGAACTTGCCGTTTGCTATTAGGGTAAAATGTATGTGATCTTTAATCATCAAGTTAAATTATTTTTAAACTAACATTAAATTAATACTATCTTTGATCAAACATCTATCTGACTATGACACAACTATTACCCAACGCTCTGCGGCGCTATTCCTTACTGGCAGCGATTCTTTTCATACAGGCTTTAGCTTATGCGCAGGTCAACTTTACCGACAGTAACCTGCCCATCGTTATCATTACTACTGATAATGACCCAAATACCGGGGAACCGATGGAGATACCCGATGACCCGAAGATCCCGGCCAGCATGAAGATCATTTTTCATCCTGACGGTACGCGCAACTACATGACAGACCAAAGTAATGCGGCTTTCCTCAATTACAACGGGCGTATCAAGATCGAACTGCGTGGTTCCTCCTCGCAAATGCTCGAGAAAAAGCAATACGGCTGGACAACCTATGAAAATAACGACACAACTAAAAAGAACGTAAGCCTACTGGGAATGCCAAGTGAAAATGACTGGATATTGAACGGGCTTGCATTCGACGCATCACTAATGCGCGATTACCTGTGCTACAACCTTACCCGTCAGATGGGACAGTATGCCACACGCACGCATTACTGCGAAGTGATCATCAATGGTGATTACCGCGGGCTGTACGTTTTACAGGAAAAAATAAAAGACGATACCAAACGTGTGAATATCGAGGAGATCGATGAAGAGGCTTCTTCGGGAATGGCGCTGACAGGCGGCTACATTACCAAGGCCGATAAAACAACAGGCGGCGACCCAATCGCATGGCAAATGGATTCCTATCAGGGCTGGCCATCGGATTTTATACATGAACTGCCTAAGCCAAATAATATTACACCTGCACAGAATGACTACATTCACGGGCAGTTCCAGCTCTTAGAGTCGACTACGGGCGCGAATAATGCAAGTGTGGCCACTGGTTACCCTTCAGTGATCGATATCCCTACGTTCGTTGATTTTATGATCATCAATGAATTTTCCTCAAATGTTGATGCCTACCAGATCAGTACGTTTTTTCATAAAGATAAAGGCGGCAAACTAAGGGCCGGCCCGGTATGGGACTTTAACCTCAGCCTGGCGCTGGATGTGTTTGGCGACAGGAGCCAGCCGGATGTATGGCAATTTTCGAATGAAGACAATGAAGGTGCCAAGTTCTGGACCGACCTGTTTAATAACCCGACTTATAAATGTTACTTCTCAAGGAGATGGAACCAACTTACCCAGCCGGGGCAGCCGCTTCATTTCGCTTCGGTCGAAGCTTTCATCGACGACACTGTTGAATTGATCACGGAAGCCTCTGTGCGCGAACAGCAGCGTTGGGGTACGGTGCCCGACCTTGGCATGGAGATACATATCATCAAAGATTTTATACTTGAGAGGATGCCATGGATGGATGCCAACATCGGAAGCTTTGCGGAGTGCAGCAACATTACGCTGCCGCAATTGGTTATCAGCAGGATCCATTACAATCCATCTGAAAATACTGAATTCCCCGAGTCAGACGACCAGGAGTTCATACAGATCACCAACGCAGGCACTACAGAGGCTGACCTTACCGGCGTGTACCTGCGTGAACTTGGCATATCTTACCAATTCCCTGTCAATGCAACATTGGCAGCAGGAGCAAACCTTTACATTGCCAGCGATCCAAATGTGTTTGAAGCTAAGCATGGCGTGGTACCGTTCGGGCAGTTCCAGCGCAACTTGTCGAACAGCACCCAAAAGCTGGTGCTTGCAGATGGTTTTGGCAATGTGATAGATGTGGTAGAATATGATGATGACGAGCCGTGGCCGGATGCTGACGGAAGCGGTAGCTACCTTCAGCTTGTTTCCACGGATCTTGACAACAGCCTTGCTTCGAGTTGGGTAGCTTCGGTAACAGATGCACTTTCGGCGGATAGCTTTACTGCTGTATCATCAACGGTTATTTATCCGAACCCTGTAGGCAACACACTGTTCGTAAGATCAGCTGAGGTGCTGTATTCTGTTGAGGTATATGATATTTATGGAAAGCTGCTGCAGTCGCAAAAGGCAGCATCAACCGATGTTAACCTCGATCTGGGGCAATATGCGCCAGGAATGTATATTGTGAAGGCATCGGGTGCAAATAGTACTGTAACAAAGAAGATCGTGAGGAAATAGCCAATATAACATTCCTGTTATCAGGCCCCAAAGGTTGTAAACCTTTGGGGTTTTTTATTATGAGTCGGTATCGAAAATATGAAAGTTAACGGCTGCGTGAGGGATAGAGCCGATATCCTTTTTCCCCGATAACTATCGGGAGGAAAAGATAAAGGCGAAAGCCCGACGCCGTAGTATTAACGAAGGCGGCACGCCCAAATTCTCGAATACTAAGTAATAGCTTACAGATACTAACTGAAACCCCGGCAATTCTCAAAACGTAAAAATAGTGCTTTGCAATGTGAGTAGCTTTACATCAAAATCATAAACCTTAAAAGAATTGCCATGAAAAAAGATCTACTATTTATTTTACTTATAACCTCGATAGGCATGAGCGCGCAGACCACGCATGTAGTAAGCTGGTTTATGGGGGTGTCATCGGCTCAGGCTTCTAAGACCATCAATGCAGGCGATACGGTAAAATGGACGTGGGATGATAGCGCCCCGCATACGGTAACGAGCATTGCGGGTGGCGCGGAGACCTTTAACAGCGGGCAGCTTGCAGGCAGCAACCAGGAGTATTCGCGCGTATTTACTGTCGTTGGATCTACGAACTACAGGTGTAATATCCATGCCATGATGCAGGGTACGATCACAACACAGCAGGTGATGGGTACAGGGGAACTGAACGCGCCCGATTTCGCTTTTTTCCCGAACCCGACTACAGATGTCCTGACTATCAATTCGAGATCAGTGATCGACAGGGTGGAAGTGTATGACCAAAGTGGCAGGCTGGTCGTAAATACTACTGCCGGAAACGCAACCGTAAAATTATATATGGATAACTATAGTGCGGGTACTTATTATGTAAAGGCATATGCAGGAAAAGCGATCAAAGAAATGACCGTAGTAAAAAAATAAAAATTTTGTGTGTGTATATTTTAAAAGCCCCGGACTTGGTACGTCGGGGCTTTTTGTAATTGTGTTGTTAAATATATAATAGTATCAAAGGATATCATAGAGCCGGCATACAATTCATCACAGAGACATAACTGTACACTATACCACAAAAAAAGACCTCTTTGTGAGGGCTTCTTCATTTAGTTTTTCTTCAGCAGGACCTTTTCCTGGGTAAACTGGTAGGCTGCGTCAAGAAAAGCCACCATATCCTTCCAGTTGCTGTTGGGCTGGTAGGACCTGGTGTAGTATTTATATGCTTTTACTTTTAGCATATTGCCTTCTACGGTTGCGGTGCTTACAAAGCCTCCTGTAGCATTCTCTACTTTTTTGTTCAGCTTATCCAGCCCGGTAACCGTATAGCCGTCAGGGATGGTCATGGTTATCTCTTCTTCGAACGACCTTGGAAATGCAATATAGATGTTGTTGGTGCGCTTCAGTTCTTTTTCCTCAATGTCCGTCTGCTCGCCGATAAGCTTGCCTATCTCGAATACATAATTGGCACCTGCCTTCTTAATAAGGTTGTTCTTTACGTTGAACTCATCGTCAAAGGTGAACGGAGTAGCTTTGCCAAAGCGCCCCGTACTTGTTATCTCTAGCTTGTGGTCCTCGATCTCAAAACCGAATTCCGATTCCGCAGACTCCTCAAATTCCTTCTTCTGCTTGTCTTTCAGCTTTGCTTTCAGTGCGTCGAATTCCTTGCCGTATTGCTCTTTCCTTTTCTTGTTTCGTACCAGGTCTATAAGCTGCTCGGTACCATACTTACCGTAATCTTCATAAACATAGTCAAAAAAGTACATTTTATCGTCCTGCTCATGATCTTTATTATGTCCAAACAACGAAGACTGCCTCTTAACGTTAACAGTATTGAGGTCAGTTGAAAGCGTAACATTAACCACTTCTTTGGTAAAGTTGTCTTTATACGCCGATGCAGGGAGCTTTACCGTTTCAATGTCGGTCACACGTTTGCCTTTCGAAATTTTTAGCACATAGGCATCTGTATCCTCAATGGTATAGTTGATCTGGTCAGCATTCGTGTAGGGGGTAAAGAATTGCAGGTAAA
Source organism: Flavobacterium sp. (assembly GCF_052437795.1). Classification (GTDB taxonomy): domain Bacteria; phylum Bacteroidota; class Bacteroidia; order Flavobacteriales; family Flavobacteriaceae; genus Flavobacterium. The sequence continues at coordinate 306,048 of NZ_JBQVPA010000004.1, read as the reverse complement.
CAGGTTCTTCGGTATTTACCCTAAGCATCACGCTGGCGTTGTTCTCGATCAGGAGGTCTTGTATAGTACCATTTACACGCGGTGTGGCAACTATGATGTCATAATCCAGTTTCTGGTCTTTAAGGAATACCATGAAGTGGTTAATGAACTCGCGCTCGCTCCTCAGGAAAACCGGATTTTTGTAATAGCCATATACTTCATACGGATTGATTATCTTAGTATCATCGGCAATGAAAGCCTCAATGTATCGGGTATAGTAAGCGTGCCTTGTGTAATAGTATACCTCACGCACTTTCTCGGCATTGTTTTTAAACGTCTTCTTTTTCAGGAAATCTTTTATGTCGCCTATGTCTCCGTACGGCCTGAACTTGGATTCGTAGTAATTCAGTATCTCCTCTTTTGATACCGATCTTTTTATGACATCTTCTTTTTCCGGAAGGTAGGCTGTGGCCAATTCTTCAAATTTTCCCGATCGGGCAAAATATACCTGGAACTTGTAGCAAGGCAATTCTGCCAATGGGTAGAACCATCGCGGGAAGTCGTTCTTCTCAATATCGGTCGCCACAAGCTCATACCTGCGTTCACTACTATCTTCAGATGGCACCTGCTTTAATTCGGGTGCGCCGTTGTAGGTTGCAAAGTTTACAAAAAAGTCATTCTCGGTCCTAAAGGTGATCTTCATGTTCATGATCGGGTAATCATCACCTAGGGTTTGTTCAACCGGCTCAAATCCATATTGGAACTTGCTTTTGAACGGCTCGGTAGAGTGGTAGTAAAAGTCGATAATATCACCTACTTCAAGGTTAGAGATCGCTATCTTTTTTTGGTCGTCGGTAGTTACGGCCTCTTCTGCTACATTGATCTCCCTTTCGGTGCCATCGGGCTTAACAACCTTAATACCGATCACATTGGTCCCCTTTTTAAAAGTCCAGCCCCCTCCTTTTGAAGACATGAAGCGGTCCTTGAACGAAAATTCAGAAAACTCCGTCACCGCGGCCTGGTCCAGAAGTTTGATCCTTTTGCGTACCGAGGAGATGTAGGTTACATTCTGCCCGAATTTATGGAAGTCGTAATTTTCATTTTTGTAGATCACCACGGCCGACTCATTTTTCCACTTGTCGGGAATGGTATTGGACTTTTTGTAGGCGTCATCCTTGCCCCAAAAAGACTCCTTGATTTCGGCTTTGGCTTTATCCTGTGCTAAAGCCATGCCCGTAATGCATACGAACAGTAAGGTTAAGATCCTGGTCTTCATTTATAGCTTGGTTAATGTAATGGTTTCGTTATAAAGGTTTTTCAGTCCGGCAATGGCAGCATTCCAGTTAGTGAAATCTGATTTTTTAATAGTGCCGTTCTTAATGAGGAAATGTTTTTTATAAAGGATGGCATTGCCTTTCTGCTCGTATGAAACATTGATCGCATAATCGGTCGTGTTCACGTTGAGCGGTTCCGGCAGGCGTGTAACAGTATATCCGGCTGGTATCTCCAATGTGATGTTCGACTCATAATCTTTTTTATAGCTGAACTCGAAATCGGTTTTGCGTTCCTTGAACTCAAGGCCCGAAAATTCCTCCGTGTAATCCAGGTCGATGTACAATTCATTATCAAAGGATGATACCTTGTTCTTCACGCCCGCATTGTATTCAATGGTCAGCACCTTGTCGCGGTTGGCCAGGTCAGAGGTCACAATGCCGGAAACCGAAAAATTCTTGTCACCCCTTGAAATGTAATATTGCAGGGCATTCTCCTTTTTGTCGTTCTTGGTGTTATTATAGCCGTACAGGAACGACGCGCGGCTTTCACCTTTCATGCTGCCGTTCACCTTTCCTGTAAGGGTCTCGTTATCTACTTTAAAGGTAGCATTATATATCTCTTTATTGGCTGAAGCTTCTGCCACCGGTACTTTACCGATGATGAACTTGTCGCCATCCTCGATCATCACTTCCTTCCCCTGGATCCTTTCGGCATATTCGCCAAAGGAGTTGTACTTTTCGGTACCATCCAGGAAGTATTGCTTGCCGTCTTTAAGCAGTGTGCATATCATGTGGTTGTCTACACCCAATGACGGTATGGTATAATCGTAGGCTATCCTTTTGGTGCCTATCCATGTAAGCCTTGCATCATAGCCTGCAAGTTTCAGCATTTGGCGGGTAAGGTTGGCCATGCCCTTGCAGTCGCCGTAGCGCTTCTGGAAAACGTTTTGCGACGCATCAGGACGGAAGCCGGCCAGCCCGTCCTCAAACGCTATGTAGCGAATATTGTCCTGCACCCAATAATATATGTTCTTTATCTTCTCATCGTCGGTTTTGGCGTTGGCCGTAAGCTCTTTTACCTTCTCCTTCATCGCATCGGGCTTTTCGTCCATGGTGTCCACGAGCGATTTGTACCATTTGTACAGGTCGGCGGTGGAGTTGAACAGTGTGTTTTTCTTGCCGTCAACAGTGTACGATTTAGCAATGACCAAAATATGCGGGTACAGGTAGCTTGGACCCGGTGTCGATTCTTCTTTAGGGAAACCGTCCATATTTTCAAGCGAGTAGGTATAAATGGTACCCTTGCCTTTCGGGTCGGCTTTTTTAGACTTCTTTACCGCATAACCTTCAAAGTTGAATTCCTTTAGCTCTACCTCCAGCCAGTCCGGCACAGTGATCACGAATTCCTTCTTTACCGTAGGGTAATCATCATGAAAGTACAGTGAGGTAAAATACTTTACGTCTTTGTATTTTTTATTGAGCTCATAATTGTAAATGTAGCCTTGCACCGGGAAATCCACGGTCATGTATTTTACCCTGTAGTCGTTGTAAAAAAGGTCATCGCTTTTATAGAATTCGTCCTTTACCAAAAAATACGCCACCTTGTCATTGCGGAATTTCATACTGAATTCCTGTATCTCCGACTCACTATCATAAAATTCGGCCTTTTGGATATCGGCACGGTGTCCAATGTTCATCAGCTTTTCGCGAACGTTATTGGTTACCGAAACACCCTGGTCCTTTTTGCCAAGCTCAAAAGTTATGGTCTCGGCAGCTTCAAGAATAGCAACGTCATCCTTGCTGTATTTTTCACGCAGTTTTTTTGCGGTAGAAATATCTTCAGGGGTAGGGTCTATGTTCTTTTGGGCATGAACTGTTTGTAGTGCAAAGGCAAACAGCAGGAGGGTAAAGCGCTTCATTATCAGTGTTGGTTTAATGGCGCAATATAGCCAATTGCCGAATGTTTAACAATTTGTTATGAAAAAAATATCCCCGTTCCTTTGACATGGAAATGGGGATATTATTAGTGGCCGAAATTTACTGTTTCACTAAAAGATATTCTCCAAAAGGAACGGTATAGCTATTATGAGGGCGCGGATTGTTTATATTGTTATAGCCCCCTGATGTTACTACAAACTTTAAAAGCAGTTTTTGGACACCGTCTGAATCTGCACGGGCAAAAACCATTTTTGATTCCATTCCGGAAACTTCCCTGGTTGGGTCTGAAAATGCAAGGTGTATCATTCTCATGTTTGGCAGGCATCCATAGCAATTATCTGTAGCAGGCGGCAAAATAATATTCCCTGCAATATGATATTGATAACTTTTCGTGAGATTCAGTTCAAGTTGTGGCAGCGTATTGATCTTTTCAACACCATTTTCAATATATCGATAGCCTCCTATAAGAATGTCTTCGTAATAAGTTATGTTATTATAGCTGTAACTATGATTTTGCATTTCTTTCTTTTGCAATGTAATGGTTAAAGATGTAGTACCGTTGGTATATTTCCACGTACCAACAAAATTACTAAGATCATTGTTTAGGTCTTTGTAATAAGCGCCTTGTATATTAGTATCGTCTTCATACAAAGATTTGATCGGGGATTGTGCTTTGCAACCAATGCTGACAAATAAAAGCGATATTAAAAAGATTGTCTTCATAATAGTAAACTGCCCGCCGGGACGGGCAGTTATTAGTTTAATCAATTTTTACCATTTCAATACCACCGGTAGGGATGCTGAATAACGGCTGGCCATCCTGATAGAAAGAAGGATCATTTAAAAATTTATAATCTCCCAAAACTAAATTGAAATTTATTTTTTGTGGATTGCCGGATAGTTTCTCTATTGTATACGAACCTCTTACATTACGGGTGCGGTCAAGTATACGCCCAAATAAGACTTGTAAACTCCCTTTCTTTAGCCCCCAGCCAGTTTCAGGATCAACATTCAATTCGGATAGATTGTCATATATAACGATGTTATTCTTAACTATTTTATATTTCAATATAACCCTATCGCAGAAACTATATTTTGTCACTACACCATTAAATTTATATCTCCTGACTACTTTATCTTTCTTTTCAATTTTTAGTTGAAAGATGATGCCATTTTGATTGTATTCCCATAAACCAACGTATTGGTCGCGCTCATTATTAGTATCAACGGCATAACTTCCGTGATTACCAATTTTTAAATCATCTTCTTCATTAGCCAATGAAGTAGTGCTTAAAACAGGAAGATCCTGGGCCATTATACAATTCCCCAAAACCAAAACCGCTATTACAAAAATTGTCTTCATGGTAGTAAACTGCCCGCCGCGACGGGCAGCCCTTAATTATTGTTTCACTAAAAGATATTCGCCAAAAGGTACTGTGTATTCATTATACGGTCGCGGGTGGTCAGGATCCTCAAGCCCCCCGGACAACGCCCTGAATTTAAGTAAAAGTTTTTGAACACCTCCGGAATCAGCCCTGGCAAACATCATTCTGGACTCCATCCCTAATATCGAGCGGTTCGGGTCCGTAAATCCAAGGTGCACAATTCTCATATTTGAAATGCATCCAAGACAGTTAGTTGCAGCCGGCGGCAAAATTATATTTCCTGCAATATGGTAATCATAACTTTTCGGAAGATTAATTGACAACTGTGACAGTGTATTGATTTTTTCAATACCGTTTTCTATATATTGATAGCCTCCGACAATAATATCTTCGTAATAACTTATGTTATTATAGCTGTAACTGTGATTTTGCATTTCTTTCTTTTGCAATATAATGGTTAAAGATGTAGTACCATTAGCATATTTCCAGGTGCCAACAAAATTATTGAGGTCATTGTTGAGGTCTTTGTAGTAAGCGCCTTGTATATCTCTCTCTCCATCGTATAATGATAGTATGGTTTGAGCATTACAGTTTGCTGTAATTATAAAACTTATAAGTATTAGAATATTTTTCATTATGGACAAGGTTGTGATGTTATTGTGTTATCTGCAGGATTGAATACTTGCTTTTCCCATTGGGTAAGGTTATCATTTGCTTTATAAATTGCAACTCCTCGGATGTTATTGGTTTGCATAAATTTAAAAAGTACTTTCATATATTGCATTGGTCCAAGATTTGCTGTATTTTTCTCAATATCAGTATATTTTTTTGCAAGGTCGGCGCCAAAACTTTTCTTATCATCATCAGACATATTAAAATATGTTGTCATGAAATTACCGCTAAATTGAATCCAATTTTCAATCTTTAAAGCATATGTGGATGTTTGTGAGCCCTCGCTTCCACCTTTAACGCTTAAAGTGAAAACAAATTTATTGTAATCTTTAGATATCCCATTATTATATTTTAGAACAATATTGCCAAAATTATACATATCTGAAACACTAAACATCGGTATTATTCGATTGGGATCTGTTGGGTCAGGGAAAGGATGGTCATGTAGCGCTCCGTAGTAGCCGCTACCATATTTTATTTTTACTGCGGCGCCAAGAGAGGTTGATGTGGGTTCTAAAGGTTCCGGGGTTAGCGTTGTGTTATTACTAGATGCAGGATGTTTTAATGCATAGCCTTCCTCATTTTTCTTATTGGAATCATTTGCAGCATTTTGAAGTGAAATAATTTTGTTCTTAATAGCCTGATTCTCCAGCATTTTTTTCAATTCCTCACAGTTTTTCTCATGCGGATCTTCCACAATCAGGTTCGGCGACACCACCCCAATAATAGGCTGTGGGTGATAAAAATCCTCGTCTTGCGGCTCCATAGGGTCTACCTCCGAGGGCTTTACCGGATTAAAAGGCGAGTAAAAACCCGCTCTTGGTATATAGGGAGTACCACCCCCGCTTCCGGGACTTCCCGGCCCGCCGGAAGAGCTTCCGCTACTCCCGCCTATAAGGTCTACTATGGCAAGGTATTGCTGTTGTAAAGCGCCCGGGGTATTATTATTGCCTGTAGAGCCTTCTCCTGTGCCACCACCGGGAGGCGTACACCCGCAGTTGGGGCAGGGCACTATTGTAAACGACGAAAGATCGGCGGCAACATGATCTATGCGCCAGCACTTACCTTCGAACCAGTACAAAATACCTGTGTAACCGGGGTCGTTGTAAACATTTCCGGAATGTACTTCGGCGCCAATATCTGAAAGGTCAAACTCATCAAGCGGTGTAAACCGGACTTTTGATAGCAAACCCGTAATAGGGTTGCCTTTGTCTAGGTTGGCAAGATCGGCGGCATCAAGTTGATAACTGGCCAAAAAAGCCAAATAGCCTCCTTTGTGAGGATGCAGGAATAGGTTCTCCATATCCCTGGATGGATTTTCCCTATAAACAGGAAAGCTCAATGATTGGTAATTCCCCTTTTCAATAAGCAGTACCTGTTCCGTCTCAACAGAAAATTTATGCTTTGCGCTGTAGGCAAGACGCTTGTTCTTACTTACAGTAAGCGAATTGAGCTTTTACATAAAGCGTGGCATTTTTTCAAGTTCATCAAGCGAAACAAGGCGTGACCTCAATTCACCTGAGTTTGTACTTTGCGACCTGACAACGCTTTCTTCAGGGGCACATTGCGTTAGCAGTAGTGGTAGCATTAAGCAAAACAACAGCCTCCAGGGCTTTTTTCGATCGTGTTTCATCATATATATAAATTAGTTGGTTACTAGATGATATGTGTCCCTCTAAAGTAGGATGCCTATTACCACAAAAAGGTTGGGATGTGTGTGAAAAATTTATACAATGTTAAACAATACTTCTCTATTGATATAGGTAGTAATTACCTGTTTTTATGGAGCAGGTAATTTCCGCAATAAAAATCCCCGCCTCAAAGGAAACGGGGATCATATTTACAGATTAGCTATTTTAGTCTTTTATGAATTTCGCCGAATGCTGTTTTCCGTTCGTATCATGCAGGATGACGATGTAGCTGCCTTTCGTAAGCTGATGGACCGGTATGGTCGCATCTTTTATGTCCACAGCTATTACAAGCCTTCCGGTAAGGTCGTAGATGTTAGCGCTTGCAATATCAAGGCTGCCAGATATTGTCAGTACCTCTTTGGCAGGGTTAGGATACAGGCTGAAAAGCTGTTTACCTGCCTCATTCACACCAAGCGGGAATGCACCTTCCTCGACAAGCAGTGACTGGTTCACAGTGGCATTTTCTTTCACATCCACAGTCCCCGAAGGCCATTTTACCACTACATGGTCTATCGTCTCATTTTGGCCAAGGCCAAAGTGTGCGTTCAGCGAGCCCATGTACTCAAACCCGTCGCCGCTTCGTATCTCGCGGCAGAATTTGTCAGTCTCGTTCACATATACTTCCACGCGGGCGCCTATGCCATTGCGGTTGCTCTCGATGCCTTTCAGGTGTACTTTCAGCCAGTTGTTGCCGTTGTCATAGCCAAGGTTCAGCGTGTTTCCGTTTTGTACGTCAAGGAAACCGTCATTATTAAGGTCGCCTACAGGGCCGTTGCCAAAATTGATATGCACAGGATTAAAAGTGAGTCCCCCCGTATTGTACAAAATGTGATTGCCGCCGCCTAATACATCGGTAAATCCATCGTTATTAAAGTCATGTGCTACATAATCCCTGCTTGTCCCGGTAAAGGTTTCTAATCCCGAACCGGCAGTAACGTTGGTAAAAGTACCGTCGCCGTTGTTGCGCATCAGCTTTTGTGTGAATAATGAGCCGTCCAGTCCGGCGTTGCTGCCCACAAGCACATCCATGTCTCCGTCGTTGTCAAAGTCGGCCCATGCGCTCGACCATGACTGGTGATAGTCCGCAAAGCCCAGCTCCTGCGCTACATTGGTAAAGGTACCATTGCCATTATTGCGGTGCAGCTCGTCTTTCGCGGCATCGTTATTGGCACCACGGCATTTGGCAATATACAGGTCTATGTCGCCGTCATCGTCATAATCCACCCATATCGATGCATAATTGCCGCCCGAGAAGAATATTCCAAGGTCTGGCGCACCGTTCAGGCCGCTTCGCTTAAACGTACCATTGTTGCCGCCCGTGTTCTGGAAATATACATTGGCCGCGTTATCATCGCACATAAAGGCGTCAAGCTGGCCGTCGTTATTAATGTCGACAAAATTAGTTCGTTGCGTCAGGAAGCTGTCAGGCGTTTCAAGCTTTGCAGTAAATGCTGTTCCGGTATTGTTGGACAGCATCACTACCGATCCTCCTCCGTCACCGTAAAGCAGGTCATTATACCCGTCTTTGTTATAGTCGCCGGCGGCAATGCTCCAGGTAGGTGACCGTTGCGAATTCAGCGCTGGGAGGTCCTGTGCGGTAAAGCCGCTGCCGTTGGCGGTTTGATACAATACATGTACCATGCCGTCGCTAACACCAACAACGTCATCAAGGTAGTCGCCGTTCATGTCGACCACGCAGCTGGTAATGCCGCCAATGCTTACCTGCTGTTGTGTAAAGGCCGGAGGGACGAATTCTTCTTCAGTCAGTGTGAATGAAAAGTTGTCGCTATAACCGGGCGAATTGCGCCACCTGTCATCAAAAACGATGTAATATGTTACGTTGGCTTCGGCCATAAAGCTGATCAGTGAAGTAAGCCCTGTTCCGCCATCATCATCACCGCCTATGCAGGTAAGGCCATCACAACTGCCGGTATACACATGCACACGCGTATCGAATCCGGATGCTTCGGTGCTTACAGTTGTTGTATGGAGTTGGGAGGGAGTATAAATGTACCAGCCTCCTTTTGTTACGCTTCCGTTACCGGGAATGCAGACAGGGTCGGGTACCTGGCTTCCCGTTGTCAATGCAACGCTATGGGTGCCGGGGCCTGCAGCCTGCGGATGGCCGCAGTCAGTTTGGGCCAGTAATGCCAGTGGGCTGAGGCACAAAAGCGCAAGGGTAAAAATTTGTTTCATAGTTTATCTTTGTTAGTAGTTGATAAATTTAAGGGCATGAACCTTCCATGGCATTGATCCATTGCTCGATCATTGCAACGGCTTCTTCATGCACTACGGTCCGTCCCAGTATCGGCATCCTTTCCGAAGGGACTACAGAACTGATCCTGTAAAACAATGCCGAACGCTCAGGGTTCCTTTTGGCAACGATATGTGTAAGCGCCGGGTCGGGCTTCTCCTGTGGTGGCACACAGATGCCAATGTTTTGCGGGTTTACGGTTTCGCTGAACGCAAAGCGCATGGACATATAGTCGCAATGTGAGCCTTCCTTGTGGCAGTGCGCGCAGTTAATGTCAATATACGAACGTACCCTCAGGTCCAGGGGTTTGGTCTCGTCGGTCCAGTCTACTGTCGATGTTATGTCGTTGGGTTTGTCATCAAGGTAGCCTTCATCGATCCATCGCGACAACTGGTTTTCGGTACCGTCAGGATAAGCGAAGGACCTGTTAAGGTTTTGCGGCTTTACGCCAATGGGTATGGGGCTGTCATTTACTTTGTGGCACACAAGGCATTCGGCAGCAGAAGGTATTTGATAATTAGTGCTTTTGGTAACCCCGTTCTCTTTCCATGATATGGGAGTGTAACCGCCGGCCAGGTCAAGGGTTGCCTCGGTTTGGTCATCATTCCAAATGTAATTGGCAAATATCCAGGCGTTATCTTTCTTTATCAACAGCCTTGTTTCTATGATCCGGGTAGTGTTCGCCGGCTGTACGTTGTCATAATAAAATGATTTGATCAGCACAGTCCCTACAGGGAAGTCCAAAATGTCGGCATCTGCGGTATAGGTAGCGTTCACACCTTCTGGCATCCATATGAACCTTTTTTTGTGGGCATAGTCTGTAAAAAGTCCGCTGTTCAGGTCGTATGGTAAAACCTTGTAGACGGGGTCATGGTCTTTCATCTCCCCCTTAAAGAATTTGTAGTCCGAAAGCTTGGGGTAAGGCACAGCAGTAAGGTCGAGCTGGACAGGTGATACTTTCTTATATCCCTCATCATCGCCGCATGAGGTAAGTGCAATGAATAGTGATAAAAACAATAAAGTTTTTAAAACGTAAAGTTTTTTCATAATGTTATCGTAGCAATTTTTATAAAATGATAACAAATATATGATAAAACCTTTTTGCTTTAACTTTTCATTATGGAAAAGTTATCTGCTTATTTGTTAAAAGTTTAACCGGTAAAATACACGAAAAGCCGATGAGATCCATCATTGCGAAATTTCAAATGTTATAGCTGTTGTTGCTAGAGGTCGAACTCAATGCGGTACTGCTTCAGCGACTCTAAAACTTCAGGCGAATTATGGTCGAATTTCGTTTGGTGCTGCTCGTGTTCTTTCTTTTGCATAATGCGTTTCAGAGCGTTGCAAAAGCGGCGCACATCGTCCTGGCCTGACAAAACAAGCCTTGGTACGGTGACATTTTTTCCTGAAGCATCTTTAGCGACCATTGTAAAGTACGACGAGTTGCAATGCTTGACTTTGCCCGTCTGGATGTTTTCCGAAGTTACGCGTATGCCCACCACCATCGAACTGTTGCCAACATAGTTTACAGAGGCTTTCATGGTTACTAATTCGCCCACCTCGATAGGGTTGAGGAAATCTACTGTGTCTACCGATGCTGTTACGCAATAGCTTCCGCTGTATTTGGATGCCGACGCGAATGCGATCTGGTCCATCAGCATAAGGATGTAGCCACCATGGATCTTTCCGCTGAAATTGGTATGCGAGGGCAGCATCAGTTCGGATATAGTTATTTTCGAGGCGCTTACTTTTTTTGAGATTTCCATAATTATGGGTTCAGTAGTTCGTCTTCAATATTCCCTTCCTCTTCTTGCTGCAAGGCGCGCGACAGTATGTTTTCCGGCAGTGCCTTCTTGGCTTTGGCGCCCATCTTCTTCAGTTTTTCAATACTGGTGATGATGTTGCCGCGGCCATCTACCAGCTTGCCCATGGCGTTCTGGTATTCGCTTTGGGCATCACGCATTTTGTTGCCTACTTTGGTCAGGTCGCCCACAAAACCTTCGAATTTATCATATAGCGCACCTGCCTGGCGGGCGATCTCATACGCGTTCTCCTGCTGTTTCTGGTTCGTCCACATACTGTCAATGGTGCGCAGCGTGGCCAGCAGCGTGCTTGGGGTCACGATCACGATATTACGTTCAAAAGCCTTACTGTATAATGTGGTGTCTTCATTAAGGGCGCTTGCAAATGCAGGTTCCATCGGGATGAAAAGCAGTACGAAATCCGGGCTTTCGATTTTATATAGGTCGTGGTAGTTCTTCTCGCTCAGCTGGTCGATGTGGCGGCGTATGGAATTGCAATGCTCTTTGAGGTGCAACGCCTTCAACACATCGTCCTCTTCATTAATAAAACGCTCATAGGCGACTAATGACACTTTCGAGTCGACGATCATTTTCTTTCCGTCCGGCAGGTTGATCACCACATCGGGCTGTATGCGGCTGCCTTCTTCGGTGGTGTGGCTTTGCTGGGTATAGTATTCGCGGCCTTTTTCCAGTCCCGATTTTTCCAGCACGCGCTCAAGGATCAGCTCGCCCCAGTTGCCCTGCATTTTGGTGTCGCCTTTCAGGGCGCGGGTCAGGTTCAGGGTCTCGCGGCTCATCTGCTCGTTCATGTCCTTCAGGCCGATGATCTGCTGGCGGAGGGCGGCATGATAGTCGATGCTTTCCTTATGGGTATCCTCCACCTTTTTTTCAAAAAGGTGTATCTTTTCCTGAAGCGGGGAGAGGATGTTCTTCAGGTTTTCCTTATTCTGTTCGGTAAACTTATTCGATTTCTCTTCCAGTATCTTATTGGCAAGGTTTTCAAATTCCTTGGTGAATTTCTCACGAAGCTCGTCCGTTTCCTGGCGCTGTTCGCGCATGCGCTCAAACAGGTTGTCGAAATCGGTTTCTTTTTTTGTGAGTTGGATGCTCAGCGAGTCCTTGGCCTGGCGGAGGTCATCACGCTCGGTTTGGGTGTGGGTTATCTGTTTTTCGAGGCTTAGGCGCTCGGTCTGCGATTGCTGCCTTACCTGCTCCACCTGCATTTGGAGACTGTTGTTGCGTTCTTCTAACACCTTTTTTTCGGCGGCGGATCTCGATGAAAATACAGCCTTGCCAATAAAGGTCCCGATGGCAAGGGCAATGATAAAGGCGAGTAATAAGGTTATGGTCTCGGGCATATAAATGATTTTTGCTAAGGAGTAAAAGTAAGGAAATTTACGCAATATAAATTTCTTTGTATTGTTCTCGACTGCGCCCGAACTGACAACGGAATTAAGAATATCTATGTAATTAATGTCATTGAACGGTTGTCACATCGAGCGCAGTCGAGATGCGTTACTTCACCGATAAATAGATCTCTACTTCCGCATTATTCCAGTCCATATTCCCGCGGTAGATCTCAAAGTCATATCCATACGCCCTGTCGATGTCCCGCTGCCAGATGTCGCACCATGCCTCTGCAACGCAGTCCGGCATTTTGCCTTTGGCGGTTACCATTTCATACTTTTGCAGGGGGATGATAATGCTGTCGAGTCCGGTAGGTACTTCTGTTCCATCTTCCACAGGACAGCCAATGAAGTAGGAGTAGGGGTCGGTATGGTCGCCGTCATAGTCAAAATATACGGCATAGGTATCGCCATTGAGCTTGTTCGGGATCTTATTCGGTACGAACCCGCCCATATATTCCTGCCACAGCGCACCGCAGTCTTCCATGGCTTTTTCGTTTTTGTTGGTGGTCTTATAGCCGAGTTTCAGGCCGATGAGGGTAAGGGGTGTGTTCATTATTTATTGGTTTTGACTGATTATTTTCCAAAGGTAATTTTAACCCAACAAAAAACCGCCCTTTCGGACGGTCTCATTTAATATCTTCTCATTTGCACCTGCGGGCCTTTCTTGATCTGGTCCTTCATCATTTTGATCTGGTCCTTAAGCATGCCCTGCTTGTCAAGCTTCTTGGCTTCTATTAGCAGTTTCTCGGCTTCCATCTTGCGGTTCTTGCTCATCGCGATGCCGGCAAGGTTAAGTTTTACCATGGCCATGTCCTGGTCCATGCTCAGGCCAAATTCCACCGCTTTTTTAAGGTGCTTTTCAGCAGCGCTCAGGTTCGTCTGCGAAAGCATAAGTCCCTTCAGGTAATTGTAATAGCCCTGTTGCTTACGTACGAGCGCGGTGTCAGGGTTCTTTATTTTATCCAGCCATTTGGTGGCACCGTCAAAATTTTGCTTCCTCAGTTGCAGGAAGGCCATGATGATGTACTCATTCTTAAAGTAGAGCAGTATAACGATACCTATAAGCAACAGCAGGCAAATGCCGTTGCCGATGTTGCCTTCGGTGAATTGCCATACGGCAGTTATGAACAGGAGCGCGGCAATTGCCAGCTTAATATTTTTATTGAACATGATCAGTTTATATTTGCGGTTGCAAAGGTAATAAAAGCAGATATATAGATTTGTAAAATATTTTTAATAAACTGCTTGCACGAAAAAAAAACCTTTGTATATTTGCACTCGGTTTTGGAAAGGCAGTTTCCTTTATCCCCGGTAAAGATATTTCAATAAGATTTAAAGATACAAAGCAATGAGTAAGAGAACATTTCAACCATCGAAAAGAAAAAGAAGGAACAAGCACGGTTTTATGGACAGGATGGCTTCTGCCAATGGAAGAAAGGTGCTTGCTCGCAGAAGGGCTAAAGGAAGGCATAAACTAACAGTTTCAAGCGAACCTAGGCACAAAAAATAATGTTTGGACACAAGCATATATAAAGGCGTTACCTGTATTGGTAACGCCTTTTTTTTATAAAAACCTCACCCCTAACCCCTCTCCTTCGGAGAGGGAGCAGCTATACTCTTCCCGCCACTGTTGCGGCTGAGTTTCCCCTCTCTTTTGGAGAGGTGGTAGGGGGTGAGGCTAAAATTCACTAAATTTGCACACACTAAACTACAACGACAACACATACAATGCCTAAAGACACATCCATTAAATCCGTTCTTATTATTGGCTCGGGGCCTATCGTTATCGGCCAGGCCTGCGAATTCGATTATGCCGGCTCACAATCGGCGCGCTCCATCAGGGAAGAGGGTATCGAGGTGATCCTGATCAACTCCAATCCGGCTACCATCATGACCGACCCATCTATGGCTGACCATGTGTACCTGAAGCCGCTGACCACAAAGTCTATCATTGAAATATTAAAGGCGCACCCAAACATCGATGCCGTACTCCCAACCATGGGCGGGCAGACCGCGCTGAACCTTTGCCTTGAGGCGGAGGAAAAAGGCATTTGGGCCGACTTCAATGTACGCCTGATAGGGGTAGATATCAATGCGATCAACATTACCGAAGACAGGGAGCAGTTCAAGCAGCTCCTTGAAAGGATAGAGATACCTGCCGCGCCGGCTAAAACAGCCAACTCATTTCTTAAAGGAAAAGAGATCGCGCAGGAATTCGGTTTCCCACTGGTTATCCGCCCATCCTTTACACTTGGGGGTACCGGGGCGGCTTTCGTACACCATAAAGAAGATTTCGACGAGCTGCTTACCCGCGGCCTCGAAGCTTCCCCAATTCACGAAGTACTTATTGACAAAGCCCTTTTAGGCTGGAAAGAATACGAGCTGGAGCTCCTTCGCGACCAGAACGACAATGTGGTGATCATCTGTTCAATCGAGAATATGGATCCGATGGGCATCCATACCGGCGACAGTATCACGGTTGCACCTGCCATGACATTATCGGACAAGACGTTCCAGAGAATGCGTGACATGGCGATAAAGATGATGCGCAGTATCGGGAACTTCGCGGGTGGCTGTAACGTGCAGTTTGCCGTAAGCCCGGATGAGAAGGAAGATATCGTAGCGATCGAGATCAACCCTCGTGTGTCGCGTTCTTCGGCACTGGCATCAAAAGCTACTGGTTACCCGATCGCTAAGATCGCTTCAAAATTGGCGCTTGGCTACCACCTTGACGAACTTCAAAACCAGATCACAAAATCGACTTCGGCATTGTTCGAGCCAACGCTTGACTATGTTATCGTAAAGATACCGCGTTGGAATTTCGACAAGTTCGAGGGTGCCGACCGTACCCTTGGCCTGCAGATGAAGTCAGTGGGCGAGGTGATGGGCATCGGGCGCTCGTTCCAGGAGGCACTGCACAAAGCAACACAGTCATTGGAAATAAAGCGTAACGGCCTTGGAGCCGATGGTAAAGGTTATAAAAATTATGAGCAGATCATTGATAAGCTGACCCATGCGAGCTGGGACAGGGTGTTCGTGATCTATGATGCGATACAGATGGGCATACCGCTAAGCCGCATCCATGAAATAACAAAGATCGATATGTGGTTCTTGAAGCAGTACGAGGAATTGTACTCGCTTGAAAAGGAGATCTCCACTTTCAAAATAGACAACCTTCCAAAAGAATTGCTTTTAGAAGCCAAGCAGAAAGGTTTCGCCGACAGGCAGATCGCACACATGATGGGCTGCCTGGAAAGCCAGGTGTACAACCTGCGCGAGGAAATGGGTGTAAAGCGCGTGTACAAGCTGGTTGATACATGTGCTGCTGAATTCGAGGCCAAAACACCGTACTACTATTCCACTTTTGAGGCCGAGATCGAGAAGGCCGACGGTACACGATACGTACATAATGAAAGCATTGTATCGGATAAAAAGAAAGTAGTCGTTCTTGGCTCAGGGCCGAACAGGATAGGACAGGGTATCGAGTTTGACTACTCGTGCGTGCATGGTGTACTGGCGGCATCTGAATGCGGCTACGAGACCATCATGATCAACTGTAACCCGGAAACCGTGTCGACCGATTTTGATACGGCTGACAAGCTCTACTTCGAGCCGGTATTCTGGGAGCATATCTACGATATCATCCGCCACGAGAAGCCGGAAGGCGTGATCGTACAGTTGGGTGGGCAAACGGCGCTTAAGCTGGCTGAAAAGCTCGACCGCTACGGTATAAAAATATTAGGAACGAGCTTCGACGCACTCGATCTTGCTGAAGACCGCGGCCGTTTCTCTGAGCTGCTTTCCGAACTGGGCATACCATTCCCGAAATTCGGGGTGGCAGAGAATGCTGACCAGGCATCACAGTTGGCTGACACGCTCGATTTTCCGCTGTTAGTGCGCCCGTCGTACGTACTCGGTGGCCAGGGCATGAAGATCGTGATCAATAAGCAGGAACTGGAGGAGCACGTTATCGACCTGCTTAAGAACATACCGGGCAACAAATTGCTGCTCGACCATTACCTTGATGGTGCCATCGAGGCCGAAGCCGATGCGATATGCGATGGCGAGAACGTGTACATCATCGGTATCATGGAGCATATCGAGCCATGTGGTGTACACTCGGGCGACTCGAATGCGACATTGCCGCCGTTCAACCTGGGCGAGTTCGTCATGCAGCAGATAAAAGACCATACGAAGAAGATCGCCCTTGCCCTTAAAACGGTTGGATTGATCAACATACAGTTCGCTATCAAGGACGATACGGTATACATTATCGAGGCCAATCCAAGGGCATCGCGCACAGTGCCGTTCATCGCGAAAGCCTATGGCGAGCCGTATGTGAACTACGCGACCAAAGTGATGCTCGGCCATAATAAGGTAACCGACTTTACCTTTAACCCACAGCTAAAGGGCTATGCGATCAAGCAGCCGGTGTTCTCGTTCAATAAGTTCCCGGGCGTAAACAAAAAGCTGGGCCCTGAAATGAAATCGACAGGGGAAAGCATCCTCTTCATCGACGACCTTAAGGACGACCAGTTCTACGAGCTGTATTCAAGAAGGAAAATGTACCTGAGCAGGTAGTCATTTCTGTCAAATAATAAAATCCCTGCAAAGGGATTTTTTTATGTGTTTGATCGTTTTATTATCCTGTCAAGCCTGCGTTTATTATATTGCTGTACTAAAGCGGGATAAAGGTGAAAAACTATATTGGATATGATCAGCGCCGATATGCCCTGTTCGCGATAATGCCATACTTTGCTTGCAATAGCGACTGCCGCAACCAATAGGAAAGCAAATAAATGGCTGATCTCTGCGTATGTCATTTCGTTCCTTAGGGATCGTAGTTTTTGTCTGTCAGGCCTTTGGGTAAGCTTTAAGGCAGGATTCAAATGCCTCCAGAACGATCTTACCAGTATCTGTCTGAAATAAAGTACGCCGAGATAGCGGTTCGCTTTTTCGCTGGTTACAAAATTAAAATGGGAGAGCCTCTTGTAAAAACCTGTATGTTTTATTGCGTTATTAATGAGTAATCCTACGACTGAAAAAGCGAATGCGATGGATATTGATCCGAATATGTAAGCGACTATCATTTTACGAATTTTGTCAAATATAAGAAAACAGAACTTGTTTTTTATATTGGCCTGGTTGTTGGTGGGTGCATTACGGTTATCTTTGCCAAAACTTACAAAATGAAAAAACTCATCCTTCTTTCGGTTTTACTTATATCCTCAATAACGATATTCGCGCAGGACAAAAAGTCCCTTGAAGAGCGCGCCAACCAAATGTACGGTTACACAGCTTCGGAACAATATGAGAAACTTTTGGATTTTACTTATCCTAAGCTTTTTACGATCGTGCCCCGCGATAAAATGGTCGAGATATTGCAGCGTATGACCAAAGGTGAAGGTTTCACTATTGCCATAGCGCCTACACCGCCTAATTTCAAATTTGGGGAGATAAAAAAGATCGACGGTGGACATTATAGCGTGCTCACTCATGACCTGAATATGAAAATGCGCTTTGATGAGCCGGTTGCTGATGATGAATTGGAGTTTTTACTGGCCTCTTTGAAAACCAACCTGAAGACTGATAACGTTACTTTCGATAAAAAGGACAATTCCTTTACTATCATCAAGAGATCGCAGGCCGTTGCCGTTTGGGATAAGGATACGAATGGTAAATGGATGTTCGTTAATAATAGCGACGGACCTATTAAAACAAGGTTGTTCAGCGAAAAGGTAATTAAGGAATTGGGAATTTAATTTTGTGCCCTGTATCATTCCTTTAAATTCCGTATATTAGACCTGTAATCAATTAAATCCCACATTATGGCAAAGAGTCAGGATGCTAAAAAGAACGTAAAGAAGGAGCCTCTTAAAACCGCAAAGGAAAAGAAAGAGGAAAAAAGGGAAAAGAAAAATAAGAGGGATTAACTCCTCATAAAAAAGCCACTTCTTACGGAGTGGCTTTTTATTATCCATAGTTGGGTTAGATGATTATAGTTAACGAATTCTTAAAATTCATAAAACACTCATAATATTACTAAACTATTCTTAATAAAAAACTTAAAATTTTGAAATATGACTGGTTGTATTGTAATTTTGGTCACTCAATAATGTAACTTAAAAATACAAAACAACCATGAAAAGATTCAATTTAGTTCTGGGTACTGTGCTTGTTGCTGCCGGTGCTGTATCTTGTAAGGATGAGGCTAAGCAAACTGCTGAGCACAATGTAGATCACTATGTAGTATTCGTTGACTCTGTGAACGGACTTGACGCTGCTGAAAGGGCTGCCAACTGGGCTGCTATCGATGCTGAACACCAACGCAGGGTATCGGAAGCTGAAGCGGCGCTTACAGCTCTTGAAAACGACGAAGCTTCTGCAAAGAGGATCGAGGAGAGCAAAACAAAGTATGACGGCGTAAAAATGGCGGCTGAAAATGAAGCGAAAGCGAAAGCAGAAGCAGCGGCTACCCCTGCAGGTAACCCAATGGCTGACAAATTCTTTGGGCCTGGCAATGTTGTAGGAAATGACATGACATTTGCCTGGGTGAATAAAGACAACATCCTTGATGTATACACTAAATTCTACGAAACATTTGATGCTGAAAAGGACGAGTATACAAGGCAGGACCTTGACAAAGTAAAGGCTTGGTACGAAGCGCTTGACGCAAGGAAAAACACTGTTGAGAAAGAAGGCCTTTCTTCTTCTGATAATGGTAAGATCGCTAACATCAAGCTAAAATTCGCGCCTAAGTTCCGTTGGGAGCGTATGACCGCGAAAGGTGAAGAGAACAAAAACGCTAAAGAAAAAGCGAACTAAGTATAATAATTGGTTGATTAATTCAGGAAGAAGGCATATTTCGGTATGCCTTCTTTTTTGTTTTGTGCGAATCAGCCCAACAATCCGTAGCCGCTCTTCAGGCCGATGAGCGCATCTCTAAAAAATGATCTTGAAGGGCGTACCATAAAGTGCTGCTGCACCTGCTCTCTTCGGAAGAAGATGATGCCCAAATGGTACACATCAACCGTAACGGTAGCTTTCTCGTGATCCAGGATGGCCTGCCATGAGGCTTCCAGTTGTGCATTTGCGTGTATATTGGGGAGGATGCACACCGTATCATTGTGCGAATTCGAAACGATCTTTTTAAAGGAAGCCAGTACGGCTTCTTTGTTATTTTCGGCTATAACGGCAAAGTCGGTTCCGCCGGGTATTGGCGCCAATGGCGAAAAGAACCACAGCTTGATCTTATTCTCCTCTCCGGCATAGCGCAGCATTTCGATCACCTTATCAGCATCTTCGCCAAGGACAAATGACTTTGCGGGGCGCAGGTAGCTCACTATGCGGTACAGGAGTTCGGCCTGCGGATAGGGGATCTGCATATTTTGCCCACGGTGCTCTCGTTTGGAGAGGCGCGGCCCTTTAGCGTAAAAAGCCTTGCTCACGAAATGGAACATGAATGGCGAATGGATGCCGTGATCGTCCAGCGAGCGCCATAAGAATCGTGTATAGGATAATGTACTCATAAAATAGTGTCAGTTTTCAGTCGCGGTCATAGCCGCAGTTTAAGACCTGAAAACTGCGGCTGCGGCTCAACCCTATTATTCCTCCATTTTCATTTCGAGCTCAAACCACCTTTCGGTCTTTTCTTCAAGGCTTTTCAGTACTTTTTCAAGGTCGGCAGCCTTTTGGGCAATGTCCTTATCGGCGATCAACCCATCCGAAAATTGCTTCTCAATGGCTTCTTTTTCGCGTTCCAGGTCTTTTACTTCCTTTTCCAGCTTTTGGTATTCCTTTTGCTCATTAAAAGTAAGCCCCGCCTTCACATTATTTTGTTTCCAGTTCTTTTTAGCATTGTCGCCAACGGGTTTCAGTTCTTCCTTTGCTGGTTCGGCACTATCTTCGTAAGTGCGGAAGTCGCTGTAGTTGCCCGGAAAATCCTCAATGGCGCCTTCACCCCGGAAAACGAACAGGTGGTCTACGATCTTATCCATAAAATACCTGTCGTGCGATACTACTAAAAGGCATCCCGGATAGTCAAGCAGGAAGCTTTCCAGTACGTTAAGCGTTACGATGTCCAGGTCGTTCGTTGGCTCATCCAGTATCAGGAAGTTGGGGTTTTGTATCAGGACCGTGCACAGGTACAGGCGCTTCAGCTCACCACCGCTCAGCTTCTCTACAAAATCATATTGCTTTTTACGGTCAAAAAGAAAGCGTTCCAGCAATTGCGCTGCCGATATTATCTTGCCTTTTGCCAGCGGGATGTATTCGCCAAATTCTTTAATGATGTCAATAACCTTCTGTTCCGGTTTTGGGTTGATACCGCTTTGGGTATAATAGCCGAGTTTTATAGTATCGCCTATCACGACCTTGCCGCTATCGGGAGGGAGTGTCTGGGTGATAAGGTTCAGGAACGTCGACTTTCCGGTACCATTCTTCCCGATAATGCCAATGCGCTCTCCTTTTTTAAAGTTAAAACTGAAATTCTCCAGTATCGTCTTATCCTTGAATTTTTTAGATATGTTATGCAACTCTACGATCTTGCTGCCCATGCGCTCCATGTTGATCTCCAGTTCTACCTGGTGCTCCTTCCGGCGGCTGTGGGCCTTTTCCTGTATGACATAAAAATCATCCTGCCTGGATTTCGACTTGGTCGTACGCGCTTTAGGCTGGCGGCGCATCCAGTCAAGTTCCTTTACATACAGGTTCTTTGCTTTGTCAATGCTGGCATTCTCGGCGGCAATGCGCTCTTCTTTTTTGTTGAGGTAGTACGAATAATTACCTTTGTATTGGTAAAGTTTACCATTTTCCAGCTCGATGATCTCATTGCATACACGCTCCAGAAAGAAGCGGTCGTGCGTCACCATGAACAATGTCATGTTCTCTTTTGCGAAGTAGTTCTCCAGCCACTCGATCATTTCAAGGTCGAGGTGGTTGGTAGGCTCATCGAGGATCAGCAGGTCGGGCTTGCTTGTCAGGATGATGGCAAGTGCCACACGCTTTTTTTGCCCCCCGCTCAGGTTCTTTATTTTCAGCTTCAGGTCTTCCAGTTTTAATTTGGAAAGGATCTGCTTGTACTGGGTCTCAAAATCCCAGGCATTGTGCAGTTCCATTTTCTCAAAAGCCTTCTGGTAGGCATCTTCGTCTTCAAGGTTCTCAAGGGCTTTTTCGTATTGCGAAATTATCTTTAATACCTCATTGTCTGACGCAAAAATACTTTCCTCAATGGTAAGTTCCGGATCCAGCTTCGGCTCCTGCGAAAGGAATGCCATCTTTATTTCCTTGCGGATCACGACCTGTCCCGTATCAGGCATGTCTTCGCCGGTCAGTATTTTAAGGATGCTGGTCTTGCCGGTGCCATTCTTCGCTACGAAAGCGATCTTTTGGTCTTTATTGATGCCGAAGGAAAGGTTCTCGAAAAGCGTGCGCTCCCCAAACGACTTGGATATGTTCTCTACTGAAAGGTAATTCACTGTGTGATTTTTTGCAAAAGTAACGTATTAATTACGAATTAAAAATTGATGCTGCTAATTAGCAGGATGTGGGATAGTACATTAACAATGTTTTTATTAGTCGGTATATTGTTTAACTGTGAAATGTCAGAGCTGAAAGAAAAATATGACTATTAAAAATACCTACTAGTAGTTATTTATTGTACAATTTAAAAGACTACATTTCGTGAATATTAAATAACAAACCGCAATGAAAAAATTAATAACGTTAGTATTTATATTAAGTACTTTTTTAGCTGTACAGGCACAGGAATTAGTCCGATTTCAAGAAGGTGGAAAATATGGCTATAAAAACTGGAAGACAAAACAAGTGGTAATTCCACCGACTTATAGCTTCGCTATGGATTTTAGTGAAGGTCTGGCACAGGTAGAAATTGATGACAAGATGGGATATATTGATACGGCCGGAAAGTTGGTGATCCCCTGCAAATATGAGGGAAGTTATGGTTTTTCGGAGGGACTTGGCTCTGTGGTGCTTAATGGTAAGAGGGGGTTTATTGATAAAACAGGCAAAGCGGTTACCGCATTTAAATATGATGAGAATGATTCCTTTGTTGAAGGTCTTGCCCGTGTAAAATGCAATGGTATATGGGGTTTTATGGACCCAACAGGAAAAGAGGTTATCGCGCCTAAATATGAAGATGCGAACAGTTTTAGGAAAGGCATTGCCAGCGTAAAATTAAACGGAAAGTATGGTGCCATAGATAAGTCCGCTAAAGTGGTTGTACCCTTTAGATATGATGAGGCGCTGTATTTTGAAGAAGAGGATGGTAATGGGGAAGTAGGGGCGATCGTTAAGATAAATGGTAGTGCAGGTGTCGTAAATAAAGTTGGTAAAGAGATCGTTCCGGTTAAATATGAGCGAGTGGCAAGATATAGGAACAATATTGCCTGGGTGCAATACAATGGCAAATGGGGAATGGTGGATAATACGGGAAAAGAAGTGGTGCCGATAACTTACGCCACGCTTGAGGAGTTGTATCACAGGAAATAGAGAAATATTTTTGCCTTTTTGTTGAAGGCGTTATAAATAACAATGATTATTTATAACGCCTTATTAATTCTGATACGGACAGGTTCGTTCCTGAACCACCTCTGTATATCTAAGTCCTTAAACATAACTCAGCCACCATTTTTTATGTGTCCGCTTGTATTTCTCGTACTGCTTTGTCGGGAACCAGCATAAAACGATAACTAATATCCAGATCAGGTAGACGATGCCGAGTGGGAACCCGAAATTTTCCTTTGGCCGGAACCCGAATGCCATGTCCAGCCTGAAATTGTCTGCAAAAGTATAGCCCTCTGCATAAAAAAGGCCAACGCACAGCAAATGGATAACGTATACGTGCAGCAGGTAATACAGGAACGGCACGCGGCCGAATACATTCAGGAGATCGGTAACACGGTTGCGAACATTCTCGAGTAATGCCAGTGCGATCATCGCCGGGCCAAGCGTCATGCAGGCATAAATGAGGGAGGGAGGGTATTTGTTTACGTTGAGGAAGGACAGGAAAGTGTACACGGCATCTTTTTGTTCTGTCCATGGCTTGGGATCACCGTAACCGTTGACAAGGCGCAGGAGTACGAACAGGCTGATGATGCCAAGTCCGGTAGAGAGCAGCAATTTCCTTCTTCGCAGTTGATCGAATTCCGGTCGGTACCATTTGCCTAAAGCATAACCCAGCAGCATGATGCCTGTCCATGGCACGGCAGCGTAGGCACACATCAGGGCAACGCCGCCGCCAAGCGGGATCATGTCAAATTCGGTGAGCAGGAACAGGTTGGCTATCACGTCCATTATCGGGTCGGTAAAAGTGTGGGTGTCCAGCAGATTATGTAACACGGTTATCAGGATGCCAAGGGCAAAGAGCATCCAGTATCGTAAAAAAATGAGTCCAGATAAAAGTACCATGCTCGCGCCAATGGCCCATATTACCTGCAGGAAAAAGAAATTGAACATGTAATTGAAGCTCCATCCGAAGCCGACAATGGTGAATTCGGCAACAATGAGCCACAGTCCGCGGGTGAGCAGGAATAACGCCAGTTCTTTTTTAGTTTTTCGGAGGCTTTGCAGGTAGATGGATGTGCCGGAAAGGAACACGAACAGCGGCGCGCAAAAATGTGTGATCCACCGCGTAAAGAACAGCGCGGGGGTTGTGGTATCCATGTTCTCAGGCTGATCGGTCATTGCGTCAATATGAAAAAAATCACGGGTATGGTCCAGTGCCATGAAGATCATGATGATGCCGCGCAACACGTCTATGGATTGAATGCGCTGTAATGTCTTATCCATCAGTTAGTTTGTTGGTTTGGTATAAATATACAATAAATACTTTCGTTATCACAAAACAGACAAAAAGTCATCATAAGTGACTTTTTGTCTGTGAAAATGTGATCGGAATAAAAGTTGACTGTTCACTATGAAATTTAAAAGTCAAACACTTAAAAAATTACAATATGAACTTAGTAAAACGCAACACGGCAAACAGGGCTTTTCCAACAGTAATGGACGAATTGTTTAAAGATCTGTTAGGTGGTACGCAATACACCCACAAGGCTGTACCTCCTGTAAACATTCGCGAAACAGAGCAGTCATTCACAGTAGAATTGATGGCTGCCGGTATGAAAAAAGAAGATTTCAATATCGAGGTTGACAACGACCTGCTCACCATCTCTGCTGAAGTAAAAGCAGAAAATACGGATGAAAACGGTAAATTCACCCGTAGGGAATTCAGTTTCACTTCCTTTAAAAGGTCGTTCACGTTGCCTGAAACGGTAAAGGAAGACGATATCAATGCCGCTTATCAGGACGGTATCCTTAAGTTGGTCCTTCCTAAAAAAGAAGAGGCATTGCCTAAAGCTAAAAGATCGATCGAGATCTCATAATAATTGGTTGGTTGGTTTGAAAGGCGCTTCCCTGACAGGAAGCGCTTTTTGTTTTATTTAACCGGAGCTACCAAAATTACCGTACAACCAAATTACCGCATTCTCAATGCAACTTGTTATCTTTGCGTATGCAGTTATCCGTGATCATTCTAAACTACAACGTCCGCTACTTCCTGGAGCTATCCATCATCAGTGTGCAAAAGGCCATGGAAGGCATTGATGGCGAGATCATCGTGGTGGATAATAATTCGCCCGACGACAGCTGTGCCATGGTAAAGCAGCGATTTCCGGGGATAAACCTTATCGAAAATAAAGAGAATTCCGGGTTCCCGAAAGGAAATAACATAGGTGTGGCCGCAGCCAAAGGAAAATACATCTGCATTCTTAACCCTGATACGGTAGTGGCCGAAGATACCTTTGCAAAAACACTGGCATTCGCCGAAAGGCAAAATAAATTAGGGATGGTTGGTGTAAAGTTCATCGACGGTACCGGCAATTTCCTTCCCGAAAGCAAGCGCGGACTGCCTACGCCCTGGGTGGCGATGACCAAGATGTCGGGGCTGTACAAACTGTTCCCGAAATGGGGGCTGTTCAACAAATACTACGCCCAGCACCTGAATGAAAATGAGGCCGGCGAGATCGACATACTTCCCGGCGCCTTTATGCTCATGGACCGGCAGGTATACCTCGATGCGGGCGGTTTTGACGAACGCTACTTCATGTATGGGGAGGATGTAGATCTTTCCTACACGCTCCAAAAAATGGGGTTGCACAATTATTATTTTCCTTCCACTGCCATCATACATTATAAAGGTGAAAGCACAGTTCGCGATGCGGCCTACACGAAGCGGTTCACCGGGGCAATGCGCGATTTCTACAAAAAGCATTTCCGGGGGGCATTCCTGATGGATGGCTTCCTCACGCTGGGCAGCACACTGTTCATACGATCCAAACAGCGAAAAAAAGCTGCTGTTTCGCCTGCGGACAACTATGTGCTGTTCTCTAAGGACGAGGAGCTTTGCCGCCAACTGGAAATGGCTACGGGCAAAAAGATCGTACGCTTTGCACAGTACGAGCGCAATGTGCTGCCCTCGACCAACAGCTGTACTGAAATAATACTGGATAACGAGCTCTTGCCCTTTGGCGAGATCATCGCCATCATGCAGAACCACAGGCACAAATGCTATACTTTCCGCATACGGCCTGCAGGGTGCGATTTTATACTTGGCAGTGATAGCAGCGACAGCAGGGGCGAAGTGACATTGATGGATAATGAGGCACCGGAAAAAACGTTATAGTTGGCGAATATTTATTCACAAAAAGGCATCGGGTTGTTTTTTTTGTTAATTTCGCAAGCTGAAATACTAATCTTACCTTTAGGTTAACGATATGGCAAAATTTGAACTGAAATTACCCAAAATGGGGGAAAGCGTTGCAGAAGCGACAATTACCAATTGGTTGAAGAACGTGGGCGACCACATTGCGGCCGATGAGGCGGTTTTGGAAATTGCAACTGATAAAGTGGATTCCGAAGTGCCGTCTGAAGTGTCAGGTACGCTTACGGAGATACTTTTCCAGGTGAACGACGTGGTGCAGGTAGGCCAGACCATAGCTTATATCGAGACCGAAGGCGGCGTAGTTGTAGATGCCCCGAAAGAGGAAACTACCGCAGCCAATGTTGAGGTGCTTGAAAGATCGGTATCGGCGGCTAAGGAAACCGCTACAACCCCGGCAGATTTTTCAGGTTCTGACAAATTCTTCTCGCCACTGGTAAAGAACATTGCCAAAGAAGAAGGCATATCTTTAGCAGAACTGGAGTCTATCAACGGGACCGGCAAGGAAGGAAGGGTAACAAAGAATGACATCCTTGATTATGTGAGATCACGCACCCTAACCCCCAAAGGGGGAACTGTGGACGCGCAACCTGTAACTCAAAACCAACCGGCAACCCACAACCCACAACCAACTCAAAAAGCAATGCCTGTTTCGGTTAACGGTGGTGACGAGATCGTGGAAATGGACCGCATGCGCAAGCTGATATCAGGCTACATGGTACAGTCGGTGCAGACATCGGCTCACGTACAGTCGTTCATCGAGGTAGATGTGACCAACATTGTGAAGTGGAGGGATAAGGTTAAGAACGCATTCGAGAAGAGGGAAGGTGAGAAGCTTACCTTTACGCCGATATTTATGGAAGCTGTGGCAAAAGCGCTGAAAGACTTCCCTGATATGAACATATCGGTAGATGGCGAATATATTATCAAAAAGAAAAATATCAACCTGGGCATGGCGGCGGCGCTCCCGAACGGTAACCTTATCGTTCCCGTGATCAAGAATGCCGACCAGCTCAACATCGTAGGCATGGCGAAAGCCGTGAACGACCTTGGCAACCGCGCAAAAGCCGGCAAGCTGAAGCCGGATGATACTCAGGGCGGCACATATACAGTTACTAACGTAGGTACTTTCGGCAGTGTGTTCGGTACACCGATCATCAACCAGCCGCAGGTGG
Organism: Flavobacterium sp.; assembly: GCF_052437795.1. Taxonomy (GTDB): domain Bacteria; phylum Bacteroidota; class Bacteroidia; order Flavobacteriales; family Flavobacteriaceae; genus Flavobacterium. Next base: position 278,734 of record NZ_JBQVPA010000004.1, on the reverse strand, counting down.
GTATCCTTGCCCTTGGAGCCATACGTAAAGTGCCGGCAGTAATTGAAACACCTGAAGGCGACTTTATCGGCATCCGCCAGAAAATGTTCCTTTCGCACAGTTACGACCACAGGGTGGTAGATGGCGCGCTGGGAGGGTCATTCGTTAAGCGCGTAGCCGATTATCTTGAAGCCTTTGATGTGAACAGGGATTATTAATTTTTTGGAAAATATAGTATTGGAGCCTCGATTCTGTCGGGGCTTTTTTTATGTACTTTAGCTACTATTGAAAAAGTCCTGACAGCTGAATATGAAAAACATATACATCGCCTTGTTTTCTTTATTGGTGGTAGCCTGCACACCAAAATATAAGATAGCCGATAATCCGGCAATTTTTGTGCTGGATGATCCCCAGTTTGAAAATGACACGGCTAACAGGGATGTATCTGTAGATAAAAGATATTCTTTGTCAAAGGTGAGTGTTGGGCGCAGGTTTATTTTAAAGCACAACGATAAAGAATTTTTCAATGGTGATGCAACTGACCACTATTATCTGGACGAAATATTCAGGGGCAGGTATTTTTTCACCACCGTCAATAAAAAACCTAATATATGGTCTTCCGTATCATTGATCCCGAGGGATTCTGTCTTTATGTATGACATGGAATTACAAAAGCTGTTCTACTTTAATGCTAAAGCGTTTCGGATATCCCCTGTAAAATTTAAGCATCCTCTAAGACGGACTGAAACGATCATGAACAGCAGAAGGATGGTTATCCTGTAGGAGCGATTATTGACAGCGTTGATGTAATTAAAAATGAATTGCATTTGCTTTTAGAAGATCATAAAAGCAGGACGGTGTTGAAATTAGAACCTGTTTCCCGGTTATAGGTCATCAATACAACTCCGCCAGATAATAGATCTGCTTTGTAGTGTAATCATGCTCATCCCTGCCTTTGGATGCAGAACAGGTATAGCTTATGGAACCATTATTTCCATGGTTTATCCTCCAGACGAATAGGGGTACCCGTAGTCCGAACTTTCCTGCTTCATATACTTCGTCATTTATGCTGAACTTTTTCATTATAAGATGTTTAAATGTAAAAGTACGCATTAATAAACGGCTCAGGCTATAAAAGTGCATCTATTAATTTTTAAGTATAGAAAAAAAATTAACGATCGCTGTAACATTTGTTTTGTAATTGCGTCTACTACACCGGATATAGATCCAATAGTATGTCATCAATCAAATCAAACATCAAAATGAAAAGGACCATCAAAATGGGAGCGGCAGCATTTGCCGCGGGTTTAATGCTAACATCGTGCTATTCGTACACAACCGTTGTCGGAAAAGGTGCGCAGGGACATCAGGAAGTTAAAAAGTGGAACCATTACGTAGTATTCGGTCTTGCACCGGTAGATGTATCAGACGCTAAAGAAATGGCTGACGGTACGCAGGACTACACAGTAACCACCAAACACAGTTTTATTACAGGTCTGGTATCCGGGCTTACTTTCGGGCTTTATACGCCAACAACGACAACTGTGATCAAGTAAGTAAAACAGCGGTCACCTGTCATTTTGAGCGAAATGCAATGAAGCCGAAAATAGCAGGTGGCTGCTAAATCTTCAATTTTATGAAAAAATCAGTTTTTTATATCGCAATTACCCTGTCGGTAGTATTCCTGATCAACATCATCGACATCGTGATCAACGATGCCGAGCGCCTTACCCAATATGGCTGGGGCTATCTTAGCGGACAGATCGTACTATTTGGCATTTTTGTTTCCCTTGCTTTCTTCATGCTCGGAAGGGCTTATGGAAATAAACAAATTTAAGAACTTTAGCATATCGATCAAGCCAGCCATAAGGTTGGCTTTTTATTTATAAAATCATAAGATTTATTTCTTCTAATATAAGAATAAAATATTATATTGCACTCGAATTGCAAAGCGATATAGTTATGAAGACATTAGAGTTTATTTATCAGGAGACAGAGATACATTTCCTTATTAATAATAGCGAAGATGTAACTGTCAATGCCACTGAAATGGCCGATATATTTGGAAAAGACCCCGAGGAGTTCCTGTCTGACATCCACACGCTCGAATTTATAAAAGCATTGGAAGCAAAGTTAGGCGCAGCAAGCTTCAGGCGTGAGGTAGGCAGGGATCTGGTTGAGGTCTGGATGAACCGGAAACTGGCCATTAAGTTCGCGTCCTGGCTGGATCCGGAGTTTGAGCTTTGGGTGTACGATACGATCGAGACGCTCCGGTTTTCGCATTATGACAACCACCTAAAGGCGCTCAATGCACAACAGGCAGAAAAGCTGCGTTTTAACAATTTATGCAAAAAGGCGGTTTCCGATCAAAATGAACTCGCTATCCAGATCATTGAAAGTCATAGGAGGCTCAAAAAGCTGACCAATGAAAAGAGGATCGCGATAGTTCACCAGGAAAGGGAGATCAAAAATCTTTTTGATATGTTCGATGAGAATTAAAATGACGATTCGTTAAGTATGGCAACAAGTTCGTCAAGGAATGCCGCCTGCCTTTCATTGATCAGGATCTTTGCATCTGCGAAAGCAAACCATCCGGCCTTGTCGACTTCAGCATAAGTGGCCCTGCGGCCGGATCTTGGAGGCCATTCCATTTCAAAAGTGTTGCAGGTAATGGTTTCAGGGTCGAGGTCTCCCGTTGCGGCCCAGCACATTACCTTCTTCCCGCCTTTTTGAGTGATTGGCTGTAGTTCTATAAATGGGGCTTGGGGCTGATATCCGGTCTCCTCTTCAAATTCACGTACTGCGGCATCCAGCGGAGCTTCATTTACATTGAGTTCTCCTTTGGGGATGGTCCACCATCCTTCATTCTTTTTGGTAAAGAAAGGCCCACCCGGATGCACAAGAAAAAATTGAGTTTCGCCTTCTGTATTTCGATAGAGCAGTATGCCCGCGCTTTGTTTCATAGCTTAAAGATATTATATTTACAAAAATGCATCATTATGGAGGAAAGGCCGGTCATCAAAATACATGCGACACTAACGGATAAGATCCTTGAAGCAATGGCGATAGTATTGGTGGCAGTGCTGTGGACCATGCTTGTATTTGGTTATGCCAACCTGCCGGAAACGATACCTATCCATTTTAATGGTGTGGGCGATCCCGACGGTTATGGTGATAAGAACACGCTCTTCCTGCTACCTGTGATAGGGACATTGCTGTATTTCATGCTGACCGTACTCAGTACTAGGCCTCACATATTCAATTATCCGGTTGCCATTACTCCGGAGAATGCCGAAAAGCAATACCGTATTTCGGTTCGCATGATGCGTGCCATCAAGCTAAGTGTGCTGGTTGTATTCTGCACTATCGAATACGGCAGCTACAGGGTTGCGTTGGGTAAGCAGGAAGGTTTGGGCAGCTACTTCATTATTTTTGTTCTCGCGGTGATCTTTATCCCGATGCTGTATTTCATATCAAAAGCTTTCGGGAATAAATAACTACTCCGGCACAAAATAGCCACCATTTTCATTCCTGAAGTAACCATCTGCTACCTTACCGAAACGATCTATGGTAAAATAATTAAATGCTCCGCCTACCACGGCACCTACACCAAACGGTACGAGCCTGCCCAACACCGCGCCACCGCGTTTTGAACCATATTTAGTGATGAGTTTACGTCCTATCTTTTGGTTCATGCGATTGCGTATCCTGTCGGTTATGTGCTTGTCGAAATGTTTAACGCCAATCTTTTCACCTTTGGCAGCTGCCGTTTTTTCGGGAAGCACAACTCCCGCCCAGATACCCAGCACCAGTGTGAAGTCGTCTTCGAAATCCTGTTCCGTATCCTTGCCGTAGATCAGTCCCGTGCCATAGCATAGCGCTGCCATCCAACGGAGCATCAGGGCAATGTCGGCCGATACTGCGCCCGCTTCCATTGCTATCTGGGCGGCCGTCCCTATCCCGGGAAATATACCCGGCAGGGCTGTTGCTACTCCTACAGAGGTGTATTTTTTCCGTATATCTTTGCTGTACAGCCGCGACAACTCATCTGGTGACTTACCGGGTTCTTTCTGCTTTAGCATTTCGATGTCCTTGCGGATATCTGCGAACGCAGGCATTACTTTCAGGATGATCTGGTGGAGGTCCATGGCCTTTATTTTAACCTAAAGGTATTCATTAACAAAGCAGGGGAGTGCCAAAGAGCTATTAAAATTACTCTCAGTGTTATTTTTTCGGACTGATGTTCAGTATGTCAGGATATTTGTTCAGGTATTTTTCCAACAATTTTCCCTGCTTAAAGCTGAGCCTCCACAGTATCTTATTGGTCATGGAATGGCTCCATAATTCAACATAAAAATTATGGACAGCATAGAGCAGTTTTTTTACTTCGCCTTCCAGGCAGGCATCAATGAGTACACCCTCATCCCACAGGATACGGTACTGTTCCTCTTCACTCAATTGCTTGTACTCATTCAGCTTCATACCGATAAATTTACGATTTCCGGGTCATTTTGCCAAGATATACGGGCTTTCTATACAAACGGACTTGGGCGGGCTGTAGTATCCGGTTTCCTGCCATGCAAAATTACTATTTTATGATCTATTAAAAATTAAGTAATTATTAGCGATCGGTTGGCAAAATTTAAGATTGTAAAAACGGAACTTGCATGCGTAATCAAAAAGGAATATGCCATGAGACTATTACTGCTATTACCCACCTTTGCACTTTTGGCCGTATCGGGCTTTAACCTTTCTGCAGGTAACAACAGCTTTGCCATAGTGATAGTACATTTAGTTGTAATGGCGCTTTGCATAACGTTCATTGCCTTGATCGTGAGATCGATATTTGCCGTACGCTATGTCGAAATGCCGGAGATCGAAAGCAATCAGGCTTATGAAGCGCTGGATTTACAGCATTCATAAGCTTCTCTATATTATATGTAAAAAAAGCTTCCGTTTTCGCGGAAGTTTTTTTTGCATATAATGTAGTTTGGTAATTATATATTGATTATTTTTCATTTTTTATTATTTATCATTTAATTATTTTCGTAATTTCATATAAATTTTACAATAAAATTAATTTCCTATTTATATTTTTTTTTATTTTAGCTCCTATAACCAATATATTAAATTTATGAAACAAATTTTACTAAGTGGTATAACTTGCTTAGCAATGGTAGCCACAAGTTTTGCAAACAATAACAAAAATGTAGAGAAAAGGAAATCTGACAGCAAGGAAGCACTGCCGATTGAGCAATGCTGTACGCGAGAGGCCAAGCAAGGAAGTGAAAAGTGGACTTCCACGAGATGTTATACCCATAAAGATCAGGAGATCGCAAAAGGGCGTGCATGTGAGTTAGCTCAAGCTGATGCTGATGCGGCTAAAGAAAGGGCATATACATTGACAGTAAAAAAGAATAACACTATTGAGCAGCCAACTCCGTAAAATTTTAATTACCTCCCCCTCCTTAGGGGGAGTTTTTCTAAATTTCTATGAAAAAAATTCTTCTTTTAGTAAGTTTCATTACTAATATTTCAATTTCCCAAACATTGACTATAAGATATGATAGTTTTTTCTTGGATGAAAACGATGACTATGGAAATTATTATTTTGACAATGCAACACTTGTTACGAGTGAAAGCGCTGGTATATATACTATAGTTTCGAAGGATACTGTTGTTCCCAGCGATCGTCTAGGCTCTGTTAGCAGCTCTTCAAGTGATTATAAAATGCTTTTTTATAAGGATATTCATAAGAACACTATTTATTACGAAGAAGATAGGGGCGGGTTAAGAAACAATCCGCAGTTGATAAAAGATGATACTTATCAAATTGATTGGGAAATTAATGAAAATCAAAAAAAAATTTTAGGTTACTTAGCTCAGGAAGCCGTGGGTAAATTCCGTGGGCGTACTTATAAAGTGTATTTTACAACTGAATTACCCTATAGTAATGGTCCTTTTAAATTTGACGGATTGCCAGGCCTGATTCTTGAAGTTATTTCAGATGATAACACAGTTAGTATTAAAGCTAAAGAGGTGAAAAGAACCGCAGAAGAAATTGCTTTTCCTTTTGATGAAAAAAGAGAAACAATTTCTTGGGAAGAATTTAAAACTATTTATAAGGCCTATTTTGAAGCAACAATTTCTTACAGACCTAGCCCTGACACCCAAATTGCAATTCCAAACAGAAGTATCGAATATTTTATAGACAAATAATTTCTATCTTACAATATTATTAATGGATTTAAAATTTGCCAAGGTAAAATATGTTTTACCTTGTTTTTTTTTCATTTTGCTTGTTCAAACTATTTGTACGGCGCAGGCAGTTGGAGGGACTGTGTATGGTAGTAATGGAGAAAAAATTGAAAACGTATTTGTTAGTGTCAGAAAGATCAGCGCGCCAAATTTAATTTTTCAATTTACCACGACAAATACCGACGGATATTATGAAATTAGCCTCAAATCTTCTTTGGATTCTATCATTGTCCATGTTTCTACTATAGACTATGAGCCACAGCAAAAATTTCTGTTCAATGTACAGAATAGCAGGAAACATACCATTGATTTTAATCTTGAAGAAAGGACCACCGAGCTTAAAGAAGTTATTATTGATCACAATCAGCCGGTTGTGGTTAGGAACGATACAGTTACCTATGATCCGAACGCATTTAAAGATGGGACTGAGCGTGTGATTGAAGACCTCATTAAAAAATTGCCGGGGATGAAAGTAGGTGAAAATGGAGAAATTAAATACAAAGGCAAAAGCATAAAGAAATTCCTTTTGGATGGCGATGACCTTTTTGACTCAGAATACACTATTGGCAGCCGTAATATCAGTGTCGACATGGTAGATCAGGTTCAGGCTGTAGAAAACTATATAGATAATCAGCTGTTAAAAGATGTGGTCGACAGCGAAGATGCAGCATTGAACATTGTGCTGAAAAAAGGGAAAACAGATTTTTCAGGAAATGCGGAATTGGGATATGGCATTAGTGACAAATATGATATGTCAGTGACAGGATTGGTCATCAACAAGCGAATTAAGGGTTTTGGCATCGCTTCATATAATAATATAGGGGATAACCCTACTCCGTATGACTTCAGTTCGGAGATTGTTTCGGTAGGCCAAAATGCCGATAAAAGACTATTGTCTCCACAATTATTGCAGCAAGGGAATTTTTATTCTGAACTGGAAGATAAGTATCACAGGATCAATGATAACTTATACATAAATTCTAATTTTTTATATAAGCTCTCGGGTAATACGAAAGTTAGGGTAGGTGCTGGATTTTATGACGACAGGTTAAAAAGAACGAATATCAGCCGGTCTGAATATTCCGTAAATGAAGAAAGCTTTGTGGTTAATGAAGTCGAAAAGATAAATAAAGAGCCCAGGCTTTATAATGTCAACTGGCAGGTATTGCATAAACTGTCGGAGAGCCAAAGTTTAGAGTATATCGGAAAGTTGAATTATGAGGATATTAATTATTTCAGTAATTCTATAAACAACGAGCTTTTGCAATCAAACGTTGTAAATACTGCTAATTTTTTCACGAAGCATAACCTGAATTTTACAAAACGAATCAACGAAAAAACTGCGTTTGTGACCAGTGGGCAATACTCAAGAAGCAGATCGCCACAACATTTTATGCTTATTCCGGGAGTAATATTGAACGGGCAGTCAGATATTATTGAGAGCGATCAATCGAGTAAATTTGAAAAAGAATATCTAACGATAGATGCAGAATACTATGTTAATTTAAAACAAAACACGCGTTTTCAATTTGGAGCCGGTTATAGGCAAAGCAGGACAGGGTTTAATTCAGGATTGTCGGGAATAAATGGGGATAACGAAATAATTGAGTATCAAAATTTCAACAATGATATCGTATATAAAGTTAGTGTTCCCTATATAGCTTCAGGTTTTGGGTACTCCCAAAACAACTTTTATGCGGGGGCTTCTGTATCGGCACAGTATTTTAATTTTGCGCGGGAAGATAAGGCATCAACAGATAAGATCTTTGAAAGGGAACTAATATTTGTACCCTCACTTAATTTTAAATATAAGTTTAGTAAAAAGTCTGTATTGACAGCATCTTATACATACAATCAGACAGCTCCAAGAGAGGAGAATATGTTTGAAGGCATTGTAATGACAAATTATAGAAATTTCATCAATAACCAGATAGATATCAGGTTTTTAAAGACGCAAAGTTATGCATTGGGCTACAGATTCAATGATTTTTATAAGTTGAGCAGCTTTAATGTACTTCTCAGTCATACTGTTAGAGACAACAATTATTCTTTTAAGACTGTAATCGACCCTTATGTATCAACGATCACAAATTTTTTACTTGATGCATCAACGAGGGATTATGGGTTAAATATTAATGCTGAAAAGTATACGCATTTCATGAGGACTACCTGGCAAATGAATGCCAATTTCTCTATAGCGCAAAATAAAAATATAGTAAATGAGTCTGATTTACGTGATATTGAAACCCGGGTTATTTTTTCGGATCTTACAGGAAGGACGGGTTTTCAAGGTTTTTTGAATTTTGAAAACAAGGTCTCTGTAATGTACATATCATCCTATGCTGAAGGTTTTTCTAAAAACAATTATACAACCTTGACAAATTCATTTAAGGCAATCCTTAAGATCAGGCATAATTTAAAAGCTAGCGCTAATTTAAATTATATTTCACCCGATACATCATTGGGGTATAACTACTGGTTTTTGGATTCAGAGTTGAGATTGATATCGAAGAGCAAAAAGTTAGAATACTCTTTAATCGGAAGGAATCTTACAAATAACAAGGAGTTTTCAACCGTTTTGGTTTCTGATTATGCAAGGTCATTGTCATCACATAATTTAATTCAACGCTTTCTATTGTTAAAGATTGGCTTTACTTTTTAAACAATGCAAAAAAAGCTTCCGTTTTCGCGGAAGCTTTTTGTCTATTATCTAACAGTCTATTATCTAAGAACCTATTTTGCAATATTCACTGCCCTGGTCTCCCTGATCACGGTGATTTTCACCTGGCCCGGGTAGGTCATTTCGGTTTGTATCTTGTGCGATATTTCAAACGATAGTCCTGCTGCCATCTCATCACTTACTTTTTCGCTTTCTACGATCACGCGAAGCTCGCGGCCTGCCTGGATAGCATAGGCGCTTTTAACGCCCTGGAATCCGTAAGCAATGTCCTCAAGGTCTTTAAGGCGCTGTATGTAGGAGTCAAGCACCTGTCTCCTTGCACCCGGCCTTGCGCCAGATATGGCATCACAAACCTGAACAATAGGAGATAGGAGGGATTTCATTTCTATCTCGTCATGGTGAGCACCAATGGCGTTGCAAACCTCTTCCTTTTCGCCGTATTTCTCGGCCCACTGCATACCAAGCAATGCGTGCGGCAGGTCGCTTTCAGCATCCGGCACTTTACCAATATCGTGAAGTAGTCCCGCACGCTTGGCAAGTTTCACATTAAGTCCAAGTTCAGCAGCCATAAGGCCGCAAAGCTTAGATACTTCACGCGAGTGCTGTAGCAGGTTTTGCCCATATGATGAGCGGTATTTCATCCTGCCCACTGTCTTGATAAGTTCCGGGTGAAGTCCATGTATGCCAAGGTCGATAACAGTACGCTTACCAACTTCAATTATTTCTTCTTCGATTTGTTTAGTAGTTTTTGCTACCACCTCTTCGATACGTGCCGGGTGTATCCTTCCGTCGGTCACAAGCTTGTGGAGCGAAAGGCGCGCTACCTCCCTGCGTACAGGGTCAAAGCACGAAAGTATAATAGCTTCAGGCGTGTCATCCACAATGATCTCAACTCCGGTAGCGGCTTCAAGCGCACGGATGTTACGTCCCTCACGGCCAATGATGCGGCCTTTCACGTCATCTGACTCAATGTTAAATACCGATACGCAATTCTCTACTGCTTCCTCTGTACCAACACGCTGGATGGTACTGATTATGATCTTCTTGGCTTCCTGCTGCGCGGTAAGCTTAGCTTCTTCAATAGTATCCTGGATGTGAGACATCGCACTGGTCTTGGCCTCCGCTTTAAGGCTTTCTACCAGTTGGTTCTTGGCATCTTCTGCAGAAAGGCCTGAGATCACTTCAAGCTGTGTGACCTGGCTCTTGTGAAGGCGGTCGATCTCCTGCTGTTTTTTGTCAAGGAATTCGATGCGTGTATTGTAATCTGCAATTTTTGCCTCTGCATCGTCTGCAGCTTTTTTAGCCCTTGCCAGTTCTCCTGATACTTGTGATTCTTTATCGCGAGTACGCTTTTCGGCCTCGGCTATCTTCTTATCTTTCCCAAGGATCACCTGCTCGTGCTCGGCCTTTAGCTCAAGGAATTTTTCCTTTGCCTGCAGGAGCTTGTCCTTTTTCATATTGTCTGCCTGTACATTGGCATCTTTCAGTATTCCGGCTGCCTCTTTTTTGGCATTGCGGACCAGGTTCGAAACATTTTTCTTTTCGAGGAACTTCGCTATCCCGAAGCCGGCAGCGAGCCCTATGATGGCCCCGATGATTATCATTAAAGTACTATCCATTGGTTTAGTTTGGTTTAATTTTTAAAAATAAAAAAGCCTACATCAGTGAGGTATTGTATAAACTCGAATAGACAAGTTTTGAGCTAACCCGCTGTTCAAGGATCTGCTCAGGGCAGCATGCTATAGTAGCGGCGATTCGCCCATTTTAAGAAATTGGCGTTGAGTTTATCAAATAAGGTACTAATGTAGGCAGTATTGTTGACGTATGTAAAGAACGTAATTTGTTTATTTAAAGAGAATTCCGTCAATTTTTTCATCCATGTCCTTCAGCTTCGCAAAAGCTTCATCAAAGTCGGCCGACTTATCTATCTGCTTCTGCTCTACCTGCGCGGCAAACTGTAAGGCGCACATGGCCAGTACATCCTGCTTGTCGCGTACCGCATAGTTCTCCTCGAACTGCTTTATCATCGCGTCGATCTTTTTGGAAGCGCTTCTCAGGCCCTCTTCCTGCGCGGGATTTACCGTAAGCGGGTAGACCCTGTCGGCGATAGATATTTTGATCTTTAGCTTGTCGTCCATCCTTAATCAGAAAGTTGTGCTATGCAATGATCAATTTCGCGGATCAATGAATTTATCTTGAGTTTCGTTTCTCTTTTATTGTCGTCACTGCCCAGCAATGAATTGGCCATCCTCAGGGATTCGTTCTGCTGTTTCAGCAGCACTATATCCTCATTTTGCTTCCTTGCGACTGCTTCAGATCGTGATATCCCATTATGCAGCTCCCTGTTCTCCTGTTGCAGCCTGTCCATTTTTTGGGCCAGCTTCTCCAGTTTACTTTCAAGGGAATCAACAATTTGGGCTAATCCGCTCATTACAGTCACGTTTCATTGCTTGATCTTACAAAGTTAATATTCCTTTAATTAGAAACAACTGTTTCGTGAAAAATTATCAATTTTAATTAATTTCCCTGTAGTAATATGTTATTCGCCGGGGTTAAGGATGGTAGTGCGGGATCTTTTTTTTCAGGCTTAAAAACAACTAACTTTTTATAAGAATAAGCTAAAGCCTGTTGCCCATTTGTCTGTTTTTCCTATTTTAGTCCCATGAGATCATTTTTCTTACTATTACTATCTGCTACGGCTGCCGTGGCCCAGCAAACCACCTATCCGCAGGATTATTTCATATCGCCCATGAACCTCCCGCTGCATGCCTCAGGAACGTTTGGCGAGCTGCGCACCAACCACTTTCACGCGGGCCTTGATTATCGTACCAACCAAAAAGAGGGATTGCCTGTATATGCCGCCGCCGAAGGCTATGTATCGCGTTTGCGCGTTTCCAGCTATGGTTACGGCACTGCTTTATACATCGACCACCCCAATGGCTTTACGACGCTCTATGGCCATTTGCAGAAATATGCCCCAAAGATCGAGGAGTACGTGCGTGCAAAGCAATACGAAAAGCAGTCGTTCGATGTCGACCTGTTTTTGAAGCCCGGCGAACTAATGGTGACTAAGGGTGAACTCGTAGCCCTTTCGGGGAATTCCGGAGGGTCGGGCGGGCCACACCTGCATTTTGAGTACCGTGACACCAAGACCGAAATGATCATCAACCCGCTGCTTTTTGGCCTCGACAAAAAGATGAAGGATACCAAAGCGCCAACGATACAGGGCCTCATTGCATATCCGCTTAGTGACGATGCGGTGGTAAATGAATCAAAAAAGCCATTCATCATTAACCTGAATCTCCAAAAGGACGGTACCTACATTGCCGATAAGATCGCAGCAAAAGGAAAGGTCGGCTTTTCTATCGCAACATCCGATAAGTCTACCGGAAGTACCGGCAACAATGGTATTTTTAAGGTCCAGACGTTCTTCAACGGATCACCATATTTTAATTATGCATTCAATACTTTTGCGTTCGACGAATCACGCTACATTAACAACTTTATCGATTATCCGCGCTACTATTCCACCGGCCAGCGGTACCAGAAATTGTTCGTCAAAACGCCGTATCCTTTTTCTGTACTGAAGGGCAATCCGTCGAACGGACAGTTCAGTATCGTGCCCGACACCATTAAGAATTACCGGATAGAAGTGGCCGATTTCCACGGAAATAAAACTGTGGTGAACGGAAGTATAGAATATTCAGGAAACCCGGCGCAGGTAGCCGATCCCAAGCACATCACGCCTTATTTCGTAAAGGCAGGAAACGATCATAATTATACCAAGGACAATGTATCGGTTTTTATCCCGGCCAACGCGTTCTACGAAGATTTTTATATGGACTTCAATGTCCGCGATTCTATCCTGTACCTGCACAATGCCACGGTGCCGATCCATACAAATGTGGAGGTCTCGTTCGATGTGGGCCATTTGTCTAAAGATGTGTTGCAGAAAACCTTTATCGCAGGTTTTAATGAAAAGAAGGTGACGTACAACAGCAGTGTAATGAAAGAGGGCAGGCTTACCGCCAAAGTGAAGCAGCTGGGCAACTTTAAGCTGGCGCAGGATAATAACCCTCCGAAGATCTTTGATATCAGCTTTACGGAAGGGAAGTGGCTGACTGACAAGGATGGTTTTTGGTGTAAGATAAGCGACGACCTGTCGGGTATCGCTACGTTTGATGCTTTTATCAACGGAAAATGGGCGCTTATGCACTATGATCATAAAACACGCGTTATATTCCATAATTTCAGTGATGGCATTGTGGGCGAGGGGAAAAATGATTTGAAGATCGTTGTTACTGATAATGTTGGAAATTCCACTACCTTTGAAACGCATTTTTTCAGAACACAAAATACTGCTCCTGTTGAAAAAGATAAATAAGCTGCTTACGCTACTGATCATATTGCTGGGCACCACTGCTTTCGCCCAGAAAAAACCAATCATTTACGGTGTACTTATCGATGGCAATCACAAACCTGTAGAGGGTGTGAGCATCTATTATGCCGATATTGAGGGGACAAAAAAAACGACTACCGATAAGACCGGTTTTTACAAACTGGAGCTGCCGGTGGGGAGGAAGGTTATCATTTGGTTCGAGCATAAGAGTTTTGCCCTTTCGGCGATACATGACGTGAAAATGGACTGGAACGATACGCTGGAATTCAACTCCATACTTTCCGGTGGGGAACAGATCGATGATGTAGTTATCACAGTGCAGGGACGCGACCGGAGGGTGGAAGGCATGACATATGTCAAACCGGAAGTAATAATTAAAATGGTAGGTCCAAATGCCGGTGTAGAAAATATTATTAAGAATATTGGTCTTGGCGTTGCATTTAATAATGAGATGAGTACCGCTTACAACGTACGCGGTGGCAACTACGATGAAAACCTTGTTTATGTGAACGATGTAGAGATCTACCGCCCGTTCCTCATCCGCTCCGGGCAGCAGGAAGGCCTAAGCTTTACCAACAGCAACATGGTGGAGAGCGTGGATTTTTCTTCAGGCGGGTTCCAGTCGCGTTTTGGTGATAAGCTGTCTTCAGTATTGGATATCAAATACCGCAGGCCTACCCGCTATGCTGCGGCGCTCGACGCGAGTTTTCTTGGTGGAAGCCTAACCCTTGAGGGTGTTTCTAAAGACGATAAATGGTCGGCGATCGTTGGCGCCCGCTACCGCGATAACAGCCTTTTGGTCAACAGCCAGGAAACGGAAACCAATTTCAAGCCAACATTTGCCGATGTACAGACGATCGTGAATTTCAGGCCGAATGCCAAATGGGACTTTAGTTTCATAGGCAATATTTCGCAAAATAAATACCATTACCAGCCGCTGTACAGGCAAACCAATTTCGGTACCGTTGACGACCCTATCGCTTTGCAGATATTCTACGACGGGCAGGAAAAAGACGAATATAAAACGTATTTCGGGGCATTGACTTCTGAATATAAAGTTAGTGACAACTTCAGGCTGAAGCTTATCGGCTCAATGTACCATACGCAGGAGCAGGAATATTTCGACATTCAGGCGGCCTACGCATTGGGTAATGTAGATACGAATATCGGTTCCGATACTTATGGCGCATGTGTCGATTGTGTTACCGTTGGGAAGCAGCTCAACCACGCACGCAACGATCTCGACGCGCTTATCGTAAATGCCGAACTAAAAGGCTACCATACCCTGAAAAAACATTTTGTGGAGTGGGGTGCAAAATATACCCGCGAAGACATCCGCGACCGCATAGTGGAGTGGGAGGTGATCGACTCTGCCGGTTTCTCCATCAGGCCTCCGGTTGCCGACTTTGTGCGCAACGACCAGCCGTACAGCCCCTACACAGGGCCGCTGGTGCCGTACCAAAATACAAGGGCTACCAACTTTGCGCAGATCAACCGCCTTTCGGGCTACGCACAGTGGAGCTATAAAGATTCTATCGGTGACTCAGAAATTTTCATGAACGCCGGTGCAAGGGTGCACCAATGGCAGGTGACCGGAGATAATATCGATGGCAAGAGCCAGATGGTCATCAGCCCGAGGGCACAATTTGCCATCAAGCCCAGCCGTAACCGCGATATGCTTTTCCGCCTTTCGGGAGGATTTTATTACCAGCCGCCGTTTTACCGGGAGCTAAGGGATTCCCTTGGTATGGTGCGCCCTAACGTAAAGGCGCAGCGCTCTATACATGTGGTGCTGGCCAACGATTACAGCTTTAAGCTGATGGTGGGCGACACCCTGCGGCCGTTCAGGCTGGTAACCGAAGTATATTATAAAGATATTGACGATGTGAATACGTATACGCTCGAAAATGTGCGTTTACGTTACCGTGCCGATAATAACGCCGTAGCTTATGCTTACGGGATTGACATGCGCCTTAACGGTGAATTCGTTCCCGGTACAGAATCGTGGATCACGGTTGGCTACATGCGTACCGAGGAGAACATCAACAACAAAGGATACATCGCCCGCCCAACCGACCAAAGGCTGAAATTCGGCTTGCTGTTTACCGACTATGTGCCAAACATTCCAAGCCTGAAAATGTACCTGAACCTTGTGTATAATACCGGCCTTCCGGGTGGTTCGCCATCGTATGCCGATCCGTATGTATACCAAACCCGCCTTAATGATTATCGACGCGCAGATGCCGGATTCTCCTATGTGCTGCAGGATGTAACGGATAAAAGGATAAGATCGGAAAAGGCATGGCTAAAGCCGTTCAAAGAGCTTACGTTGGGGCTGGAGATATTCAACCTTTTCAATAACCAGAATGCCATTACCAATACCTGGGTGCGCGATGTGTACAGCAAGAACCAGTACGGTATACCTAACTACCTTACCAGCCGGGTATTCAGTCTAAAATTATCGGCAAGGATCTAAGCGGATGATTGATTGTGGACAGCACGTCCCGCCTCATTCTCTTTTTAGGGACGGCAGGGTAGAGGACTTATTCATAGCTAAACATAATAATTGAAACATTTTCCTTATTTTTGGTATATCTCTAATGACCTCAAATGAAAAAAGCTGCCATTATAGCCATAGCGCTTGCATCGGTACTGTTCGTAAGCTGTAAGGAAGAAAAAGAAAAGCCCAAGGTGATCTACGAAGAAAAAGCAGAACGCACGGCTCCTAAAAAAGTTGACTCTACCCAGATCAAGGTGGCCGACCTGCCCGTACACATGGAGGGCACACGGTATCTGATCCATCCTGTGGGCGATATCAGTATCTATGAGGACAGCAACCGAAGCTACGGCACCAGCCGCACCAACAGCCAGGTGAGCTATGCGATATCCAATTACAACCGCTTCGAGATCACGGGATATTTTGAGAACCTGAAGTTCCAGCACATAGACTCTACGGCTATGACACCCCTTACCGATAAGAATGTACAGATACAGACGGCTACTTTCCTAAACACTGTAGCCGAAAAAACAAAAAAACAGATGCTGGTCTATACGCTTGTGGATGCCGACACCAATCAGGACGGTAAGGTGGATGCTAACGATATCCGGTCATTATACATTAGCGATGTCAGTGGGAAAGGTTTTAAAAAACTTTCGCCCGACATGCAGGAACTTGTGGACTGGAGCCTGATCGAAGCAAAGGACCGCATCTATTTCCGCACTATTGAGGACATTAATAAAAATGGCGCTTTTGATAAAAATGACCTTGTACATTATTACTACGCCGACCTGCTTTCCCCAGATTTGGCGGTTACGGCATATGAACCGGTTAAATAGTTTCGGGTTCAGGGTTTGTAGTTTAATGTTTAAAGTGCTGTATGGCAACCCGGAACTCTCAACTAAATAAGGATATCACTCTCCAGGTCCGATTTTTCCACCGGGATGTCAAACCCCAGGCGTTGCATCAGTTCCACGACCAGCTTTTTGTACCAGTTCTCTGATTTAGGGTGAATGTATATCTTTTCGATCAGGATGTTGATATCAACATCCGTTTTTACACCCTCGTTGATGAAAAGGTTGTGTTTGGTTAGGTCGGCAACTATCCGCACCTCGAGTTCATACTGGAAACTTTTCCGCTTAAAAAGGAATGGGAAAAAGTCGTTATCGAACGGGATATATTCTTTTTTGTAATCGATGTAATTTACAGCCCCAATGTGCTGCTCATAGCGGATCTCCGGTTCCAGGGCCTGTTGCATACGGCCTATGGTGCTTTGTATGGCTAACCCCTCATTATTCTTTGTAAAGATCTGCCACATGGCAAAGGACTCATGCTCGCTAATATGCCAGCTGCTCACCACCACATTCTTGCGGTGGTTTTTGTAATAATCCAGAAAGTCGGGATTGTCGGCAGAAAGCCGCTTCATTTCCTCAAAGGTCGGCTCACTGAACGTTCCCTCGTATTGGTCCTCGAATTTATCCGACCGCGACATGAACAGCTGATTCCCCAACAATAGGTCCAGGAATTTGGACAGGTCGAGGTACTTCCACACAATGGTGTCAGGATCGGGCAGGGTTATCTGGTCATTAGGGACAAACATTGGCTATCGGTTTTCAAAAATGGTTTTCAGGTCTTTGAAATGGGAAATGGCATGATCGGCCTCTTTGGGCGAATGCATGTTGGTTTTATCATATAGTACAGTTGGGATACCCAGGGCTTTTGCCGCGGCGATCTCTGACTCAGGGTCGTCGCCTACTACAAGTACTTCTCCCGGAAGATAATTGTGGCGTGCCAGTATGCCGGCAAATGCTTCTTTCTTGCTGGTCTTTGTTGGGTCAACTACATGGATCTCCTTAAAATCTTCGGCAATACCCATCTGTTTGATCTTGCTGTGCTGCATTTTCGCAAATCCGGTCGTTACCAGGTAGCGATCGGCAGGGATATTCTTTATTTCCGAATAATCCTCAAAGGTGTCAATAGCATTATCATATTCAAGTTCTTCCTGCAATGCTATCCCACTGGCTGTTAGTTCGTCGCTAAAGCCATGTCGTTGCGCTACCAAACGGAATGGCGTACGCATGATGGCTTTCTTAATATCCTCGATGGCATCATTGTGCTGGCCACTCGCAACGATCAGGTCGAACAATGGACCGAATAATTTATCGCCAATTGAACTTACAGGGTAAACAGTATTATCAAGATCGTAAATTATGGCTTTTATCGGCATAGAGGAGTTTATTTGTTGATGCGTTGATGTGTTTATTCGGCAGTGATTTGAAGTAGTAGCCTTACTAACAAATGTATTAACAAATCAACGGATTACCACATTAACAAATTATCAAATCAACATTATTCAAAAGACTGCATCATGACCAGCTTTTTGTACGTGCCGTTTTGATTGAGCAGTTCGTCATGCGTACCCTGTTCCACGATGCGGCCCTTTTGCATCACTACGATCTTGTCAGCTTTCTGTATGGTTGACAGCCTGTGCGCTATGACTATGGAAGTACGGTTCTGCATCATGTTCTCAAGCGCCTGCTGTACCAGCCTTTCGCTTTCGGTGTCGAGTGCGGAGGTGGCTTCGTCCAGTATCATGATTGGAGGATTCTTCAGTACGGCGCGCGCAATGCTGAGACGCTGCTTCTGTCCTCCTGAAAGTTTGTTCCCGCTATCACCAATATTGGTATTAATGCCCTCCGGAAGGTCTTTTACGAACTCATAGGCGTTGGCGATCTTCAGGGCAGCCATGATCTCTTCATCAGATGCTTCGGGCTTGCCCAGGGAAACATTGTTCCGGATGGTGTCGTTAAACAATATGCTGTCCTGTGTTACCAAACCTATCATACTGCGCAATGAATGTACTTTATAATCGCGAATGTCGATCCCATCGATCTTTATACTGCCTTCCTGCACGTCATAAAAGCGCGTGAGCAGGTTGGCAATGGTACTTTTTCCGCTGCCTGACTGCCCAACGAGTGCTACTGTCTGACCCTTAGGTACAGTAAGTGAGAATTCCTTCAGCACATTGTCTTCCTCGTAGCGGAAGTTGATATTCTCGATAGAAATACCTTTTTCAAATGATGTGCTTTCCAGTGCCTCGGGCTTGTCGTGTATCTCTACATCGGTTTCAAGAAGTTCTACTATCCGTTCTGCCGAAGCACTGCCACGCTTAAGGCTGTAGCTAGCCTTCGATATATCTTTTGCAGGCGTAAGGATGTTGTAAGCCAAAAGAATGTAGCCTAAAAAGAATCCCGCCTCCATTGTCTTGTCTTCAAAAACAAGGTAGCCGCCATAAACAAGCAGTACCCCTATAACGATGATGCCCAAAAGTTCGCTCAGCGGCGATGCCAGGTTTTGCCTGTTTGACACCGAGTTAGAGAATCCAAAAAGCTTCATGTTGATGGCAGCAAATTTTTCCCTGAAGATGCGCTCAGCGGTAAACGACTTTATCACTTTAAGCCCGCCCACCGTTTCCTCAAGGGTGGCAAGTATTTGCCCTTGCTGCTGCTGCACGCGCATTGACTTCTTCTTGAGTGACTTACCAACTTTTGAAATGATGAATCCGGCAATTGGGAGGAATACGAACACGAATAATGTGAGCTGGTAGCTAAATATGGCCATTGATACGAGCGTGAACAATATGGTCAGCGGCTCCTTTACGATCATTTCCATATAGTTCATGAACGAGTTGCTCAATTCATTTACATCGGTTGTCATTTTAGCGATCACATCGCCTTTTGTCGTTTTGGAATAATACCTTAGTGGTAGCCTTGTTATCTTTCCGTAAAGCTCTGTACGTATGTCCTTAACCATTCCGTTACGCAAATGCGTAATGAAATACAAGGCCATGTAATTACAAAAGTTCTTGAGCAGGAAGATCACTATGATAAGTCCGATTATGAACATCAATACGGTAAATTCACCATGCTTCTGTATCTGCGTGACGAGTTGATAGTTCAGCGAGTCCTCAAGGAAACTTTTTATATGTTCAAGATCTATGTATACAGGCTTGGGTACCACTTTTTTATCGTCAAAAATGACTTTAAGTACCGGTATTACGGCAATGAGCGAAAGCGTACTGAACAACGCATACAGTATATTAAAGAAGATATTGAGGTATATCTGCTTTTTGTATGGCTTGGCAAAAGGATAAATTTTCTTGTAGTAGCTCATGTTACCTGAGGTTCATTTCCTCTACGATGTTCTGTATCTTTTCATCCAGCGATGCTTCAACGGCCTTGAAGTTCTTCACATCGTCAAGCGGCTCGTTAACGCTGAAATAGAACTTTATTTTTGGTTCAGTACCGCTTGGGCGCGCACATATTTTGGTGCCGTCCTCGAGGTAGTAAATAAGCACGTCGCTCTTGGGCAGCGTAAGCGCTTCTTCCTCACCAGAAAGCAGGTTTTTGGCTGTAGATGCCTTATAATCTTCTACCATTATTACACGCTGCCCGTTGATCTCGCTAAGCGGGTTCTCGCGCATTTGTATCATCATGGCATTGATCTCCTCTGCGCCTTCCTTACCTTTTTTGGTAAGTGAAATGAGGTATTCCTTGTAAAACCCAAATTCAACAGATAGTTTTAGCAGCTCCTGAAAAAGTGAGCTTGCGTTAGCTTTCGCCTGTGCCGCGATCTCGCAAAGCAGTAGTGTAGAGGTAACCGCGTCTTTATCGCGGACTTTGTCGCCCACCATGAAACCGAAACTCTCTTCGCCGCCACCAATGAACTCCTGTTCAGGGAAATCCTTTATCATCTTGGCTATCCATTTAAAGCCGGTTAGTCCCACTTTGCATTCCACATCATACGCTGTAGCCAGTTCCATCATCATTGGTGTGGATACTATTGTCGACCCTATAAATTGCTTTCCGTTGATCCTGCCTTGCTTCTTCCACTGCTCCAAAAGGAAGTGCGTCATGAGTACCATGGTTTGGTTGCCATTCAGTAGCGTCATGATGCCGTTCCCGTTACGCACAGCTACACCCAGGCGGTCACTATCGGGGTCAGTACCCACTACTATGTCGGCGTCAACCTCGTCAGCCAGTGCTATGGCCATTGCCAGTGCTTCCGGCTCTTCCGGGTTGGGCGATTTTACCGTTGGGAAATTCCCGTCCGGTTTGGCCTGTTCGGCAACGATGTGTACGTTGCTGTAGCCGGCGTTCTCAAGCAGGTCGGGTATCGATTTTACCGATGTACCGTGAAGAGGGGTGTAAACGATCTTCAGTGCGTCCTTGGCTTCCTGTGGCGTGTTGAACGATGCATTGACCAAAGACGTGCGAAGGAAAGCCCTGTCTATTTCCTCTCCTATATATTCGATCAGTGTTTCATCAGCATTAAAGTTGATCTGGCCGTATTCCAGCGCTTCAATAACCGCGATCAGTTCTTTATCCTGTGGCGGCACCAATTGGCCGCCGTCCTGCCAATATACTTTGTAACCATTATATTCCGGTGGGTTGTGCGATGCTGTAAGCACGATGCCCGCATGGCAGTTAAGGTGTTTTACCGCGAACGAAAGCTCCGGCGTCGGGCGCAGCTCCTCGAAAAGGTATACTTTAATGCCGTTAGCAGAAAATACATCGGCAACCACTTTAGCCAGCGTGTCGCTGTTATGGCGGCAGTCGTAGGCAATGGCTACTTTCAGTTCCTCGCCGGGAAATGATGTTCTCAGGTAGTCCGAAAGGCCCTGTGTTGCCTTACCTAAGGTATATTTGTTGATGCGGTTGGTGCCGGGGCCCATAATGCCCCTCATGCCTCCGGTCCCGAATTCAAGGTTCTTGTAAAAGCTGTCCTCCAGCTCTTTTGGCGAAGAGGCCATCATTTCCTGCAATGAAGCATGGGTATCATTGTCAAAAACCGGCGTTAGCCACACATTTACTTTGTCAAGTATTGATCTGTCGATTTCCATCGTAACTATATTTTATAGTATAAATTTTGTTATTATTTGCCAAACGGCAAAATACTGCAGTTATAAAGTTTCGCTAATTTTATAGCGTTCCTCATTATTGCGGGTTCGCAGTATGATCTCGCCCAAAAAACCCGCCAGGAAAAGCTGCGTACCAATGATCATTGTAGCAAGTGCAATGTAAAACCACGGATTGTCGGTGATCAGGATGGTTTTCTGGTGGTGGTACAGCCTGATCAGTTTTACTGCGCCAATGTATATGGCCGAACCCAGCCCTATCAGGAACATGAGTACCCCAAGCGCGCCGAACAGATGCATGGGCCTCTTGCCGAAACGTGAAAGGAACCAGATGGTTATAAGGTCCAGGAATCCGTTGATGAACCGCTCCATCCCGAATTTGGTCGAGCCGTACTTGCGTGCCTGGTGCATTACCACTTTTTCGCCTATGCGGGAAAATCCTGCATTTTTAGCCAGCACAGGGATATAACGGTGCATTTCGCCCGAAACCTCGATGTTCTTTACAACAACATTCCTGTATGCCTTGAGCCCGCAGTTGAAGTCGTTGAGCTTTACACCCGATGTTTTCCTGGCCGCCCAGTTGAACAGCTTGGAAGGCATGTTCTTGGAGAGGATGGAGTCATAGCGTTTCTTTTTCCAGCCCGAGACCAGGTCGTAGCCCTCAGCGGTGATCATGCTGTATAGTCCCGGTATTTCGTCGGGACTGTCCTGCAGGTCGGCATCCATGGTTATGATCACGTCGCCCTGAGCCTTGGCAAACCCGGCATGAAGCGCCTGTGATTTTCCGTAATTCCTTTGGAAACGGATGCCTTTTACGCCCGGGTCCTTAGCCGAAAGCTGCTGTATGATGTGCCAGGATGCGTCGGTGCTGCCATCGTCTATAAAGATGACCTCATAGCTGAAATTGTTATCAGTCATGACCTTTACGATCCACTGGTGTAATTCGTTGAGTGATTCCTCTTCGTTGAGGAGGGGTATAACTATCGATAGATTCATTTACTGTTGAAAAGCTCCCGGATTATCTTTTTTTATGATAGCCCCAATGATCAGGGAAAATATAAGGCCGATGAACGTATAAATTACTATGGTGAACGGTGCGGCAACAAGAGGGTCCATGAAGGTTTTGGTCCACTTAAGGGTCATTTCAAGCTGCTCTGATGACATGTTCGGATTTTGCATCACAGTTATCTCCTTGATTTTTTCGAACATTTCGTCCTGGAATTCCGGGAAGATCAGGTTGAAAATGATATTGAACACTGCAAATATCGATCCGGCGATCACGGTTACTGATACGCCTGCTTTGAGGCTTTGGCTAAAAGAAATAAAGCCGCCATTGTGTTTTTTAAAATGGTTGCAGGCAAGGATAATAAAGAGTATCGGCAGGATAAGGTAATTCAAAAGGCTGTTAACGATCCCAACCCATGCGTGTTTTACAGGGTCAATATCCATTGCGTATGCGATAACGAATTCAAGGATCATGATGACCCCAAAAATGACACCGTAAGATACGGCAGACTTTGCAGGAGAAATGTTTTCTTTCATGGTGAGTTTGTTTTAACGTACAAATATACTAATTATGACACTATCAGTCGCAAAAATTTCCGTTGCGTTACATTGAAAAAAAGAAGTACATTACTTTGATTTTTAAAAAATAGTCGTACTTTTGCGCACTCAAATAAAAAGAGTTTAAACAAAAAGCTGTGAGCCGTTTACACCTTCCGCTTCAGGAAGCCTCGGGACAGGCAGCAGCCAAACAATAAAAATTTATCAAGATGAAAAAAGGTATTCACCCGGAAAATTACAGGCTGGTAGCGTTCAAAGACATGTCGAACGACGAAGTTTTTATCACAAAGTCTACAGCTGACACAAAAGAAACGATCACACACGAAGGAGTTGAATATCCGGTAGTGAAAATGGAGATCTCAAGGACTTCACATCCATTCTACACTGGTAAATCAAAACTTATCGACACTGCAGGACGTATCGACAAGTTCAAAAACAAATATGCTAAATTCAGCAAAGAGACTAAAACTGAAACTGAAGAGTAGTTTTATCTTTTATACTTACAGAAGCCTTCCGGAAACGGGAGGCTTTTTTTAGCTCCCTACCCCCCAAAGGGGGAAATCCGCTCAAACACAGCTGCAACTTTACAACTTGATAACTTTGCCACTTTAAAACTTTGCCCTATTTTCGTGTCTTAAACCAGCGAACAAATGAACTATATCCTTTTTGACGGCCCTGTGCGCAACCAGCTGCTGCCGTTCACCTTTACCAGGCCGGTTGCCGATATCCGTGTGGGCATACTTACCATTCGCGAAAAATGGGAAAAATACCTTGGCTATACCACCACAACGCTTACTGAGGAGTACCTGATGGAGAAATTCCCCATGGTAGAGATGGAAGAGAACGTAATGGTCAACGCCTCGTTCCTGCCGAATGAAGTACTGTCGGAAATGGTACAGGCGCTCGAAGCCAACCAGGCGATCTTCTGCGGGGAGGATGTAATTGCCTTTTATACCAAAGATACCCAGGAAGAGGTGGATTTTGACACGTACGAGATCATAGAATATACCGAAAGCTGCCTGCGGATCGAAAACCCGTGGGACATTTTCGCGAAGAACGATGCTGCTATCCGCGAGGATTTCGAGCTGCTTACCGAAGGCCGCACTTCGCAGCCCATCCCGGCAAGTGTTAATACCATTTCCCCCGAAAATATATTCATTGAAGAAGGTGCTAAGCTGGAGTTCGTTACCCTAAATGCTTCTACAGGCCCGATCTACATAGGTAAGAATTCCGAGATCATGGAGGCTTCAGTTATCCGTGGGCCGTTTGCATTATGCGAAGAAGCACAGGTAAAGCTGGCGACTAAAGTATACGGCGCTACGACTGTTGGCCCGCACAGCCGCATTGGTGGGGAGGTGAATAACTCGGTGCTGTTCGGCTATTCCAACAAGGGGCACGACGGTTTCCTTGGGAACTCGGTATTGGGCGAATGGTGCAACCTCGGTGCCGACACTAACAATTCCAACCTGAAGAATAATTACGAGGAAGTAAAACTGTGGAACTACGAAAAAGAAGGCTTTGTGAAGACAGGCCTGCAATTTTGCGGCCTTATGATGGGCGACCACAGCAAGAGCGGTATCAATACGATGTTCAACACAGGGACCGTAGTCGGAGTGAGCGCGAATATTTTTGGCAGCGGCTTCCCGCGTAATTTCGTGCCGAGCTTTTCATGGGGCGGCGCATCGGGATTCTCGACTTATATAACTAAAAAAGCCTTTGAAACCGCAAGGATAGTGATGTCGCGCCGCCATGTGGAATTTACCACGCAGGATGCCGCCATCATGGAACATATATTCGAAGAGACCAAAAAATGGAGGAAAGAAGATTAATATATCGTGTTTAATTTTTTAATGTAACCATTGACAAATCGTAAAAGAAGATCAGGGCCGGGAGGATTAGTGGCATCACTGTTCCTGCTGGCCTTTGCTGTATATTTTGCTTTTTTTCGGAACGCACCTACAACGGCACCGTTACCTGAAAAAGTACCTGCTTCAGCACCTCCAGAAACTCCGAAAACCAAAAAGGAAAAGAAGAAAGGGGCGCCCCGTTACCTCACCGTTTTTGAGGGTAAGGTTATTGGCATAAAAGATGGCGATACTTTCGAAGTATTATACGACAGCATCCCCGAACGCGTGCGCCTTGCGCAGATCGACTGCCCTGAGAAGTCGCAGGCTTTTGGCAGGAACGCCCGGCAGTATGCCTCCGACCTTTGTTTCGGCAAAACGGTTATCGTTACTTCCGATGGCAAGCGCGACCGCTACGGCAGGGTCGTAGGCATCATTACTACACAGGAAGGCGTCAATGTGAATCAAGAACTGGTAAAAGCAGGCCTGGCCTGGCATTACAAGCACTACTCAAAAAGCAAGACCCTTGATGCCATAGAAGAGCAGGCAAGGGATAAAAAACTTGGCCTGTGGGCTGATAAAGACCCAGTTGCCCCGTGGGAATGGCGGAAAGAGCGGAGAAGAAAGTAGGCTGTCACCGCTTGAGAAAAAAAAGCGCCGCTATTTGCGGCGCTTTCTCGTTTACTAAACTTACCTATCGATCCTTACGAACTCGCCATTGGCATTGAAAACAAGGTCAACATCATTGGAAAGCTCCACATCGTAGCCGTGCCTCTCGATCTCTATGGTCGTTACCGATCGAGATGCGTAATTTGCAGTAACATATTGCGCTATTGAAGCCGGCAGGATAGCAGCAGGAACAGCCTGGTTGTTGCCGTCGATATCCGTCCATGCGCCATCGGCTGTAAAGTCGATCTCAAACCCGTTGGATAAATGCACATCGTAGATCGAACCATCCCTATCGGCCTTCGACTGTTTTTCAACCCTTGTATAAGTAATGCCGGGAAAATGTGTTTCCACAAAATTACGCGCCGCCTGCGGAAGCTCGGTAGCCTGTATCACAGTTTCTGTCCCGTTGTTATCATCATCGCTGCACGCTGCGCCCATAAGTGCTGTAGCCGCAAGGGCCATTAAAAACATTTTTTTCATAGTTTACGTTTTTAGTTATTTATTGATCCTTAAAAATTTTCCCGTATTGTTATACTCCACTGTTTTTCCATCCATCAGGAGGATTTTGTAGCCCCAGGTCTTTTTGTCGGCTTTAACCACCATCTGCGACTTGAAATTATCTTTTATATGGCTGTTTATGCCTTTTGGCAATATTGTTTTTGGGAGCGGACGGTAATTTCCATTTATGCCTTTCCAATTACCGCGTTTATCGAACATTATACTTATCCCGTCAGAAAGTGTGACCCGGTATAAGTTGTCGGATATAACCCCGGTCTCGACCTGGCTTATGCTGTATCCTGTAAAATGCATTTTCAGGAAGTCAAGCGCCGGCTCGGGGAGCTTTGGGTTAACGGTCGCGGCATTCGCCAAAAAACCAAAAAGCAATGCTGTAAGCACAAGGATCTTTGAATAATTCTGTTTCGTTCTCATAACTCATCATTTTCAAATTCTATAGCAAATCTCTATACTGAATCTGGAAACAATTGGGAAAACAAAAAATTATTTCGGGAAAGTGACCGTAAAGATGTGGCTGCCATCAAATGAGTAATCTACTTTTAGCCTGTAATTGGAAATGATCGAGCTTACAATAGAAAGCCCAAGGCCAATAGACTGCTCGTTCTCGGGGTTGTGGGTAAACCTTTTGAAGATATGCGCGGCATTCAGGGCAACAGTGCTGCCGGTGTTTTTAATCATAATGCTGTTAGCGTTCAATTTTATGGCAATACTACCACCGTTGCTATTGTGCACAATAGCATTTTTGAGGAGATTGCTTACCAGTGTAAGCGCAAGCCCTTTGTTCATGACAAAATGAAGCTGTTCGCGATCGTCAATGGTAATTGAGATATTTTTGTACTCGGCAAGGTCGGAATAATCCTCAACCAATTGTTTTACAATCTGGTTAAAATCTACCACATCTTCCTCTGCGAACTGCCTGTTCTCAATTTTCGACAGCATGAGCAGCGATTTGTTCAGTCGTACTAACCTGTGCAATGTATCGCTTATTTTGCCGAGTTCCATCATCTGTTCTTCCGGCAGCTGGTTGTTCTCTGCAAAAAGCTCAAGTTTATTAAGGCTAATGGCCAAAGGGGTTTGCAGCTCATGTGCCGCATTTTCTATGAATTGCTTTTGGCTGACGTAGATCTCGTCATTGCGCTTCAGCATATCTTCGATCTCTGTGCCCAGTATCCTGAATTCCTGCACCGGCGATCCCGGTGCCATGAACTTTGATCCATTGCCCAACTTAAAGCTTTTAAGACCGTCGAGCAGTGTGTAAAATGATCGCCATACTTTTTTCAGTATGATGTGGTTCAGCAAGGCAATGCTTATCACCAGCATTACGTACAATACTGCAAGTGCCAGCAGCAGGTCTTGCAGCAGTTCGTCCTCTTCTACCATAGATGCCCGTATGGTAAGGCTGTATGGGTCGCCGTTAGCATCGTCAAAAACGGTCTTCAGCAGTCGGACGGGCTGATCTTCACCGTCGTATTCCATAAATTCGAAAGTGCTTTCAAAATGGTCGGTATGATCGTACTTAACACCTTTTGGGAGCGGTGTTATCTTAAACTGGTTAAAACCGAATTCTGGAGTGTTCAGGAGCTTATTGTTGGCATACGCATGGCGAATTACTATGATCTTCGAATTTTTCAGCCCGTCGTCAATGTTGTCATACGTTTCATCAAGGATCACTACATAGAAGAGGGCTGCCCATACCGCGATAACTCCCAGCAGGGCAACAACAAGGTAGCGCAGTGTATAGGTTTGTAGTTTCATCAGCTCATTTTATATCCCATGCCGTATACAGCCTGGATATCGGCTTCGGCACCGGCATCCTTCAGTTTTTTGCGTAGGTTCTTTATTTGCGAATATACAAAATCAAGATTGTCGGCCTGGTCGGTATAGTCGCCCCATACCGATTCGGCTAAGGCTGTCTTGTTGATGAGCCGGTTAGGGTTGATGATAAAATAGTACAACAGGTCAAATTCCTTGCGGTTGAGCGTAAGTGGAAGATCATCTACCTTTACCGAACGTTGTTCAGGCGAGAGCTTTATATTGTTCCAAACGATCGCGGTGTTGCCGCCATGGTTCTTTCGCCGTATGGCCGATTTTATCCTGGCATGCAGTTCGGCAAGGTGGAAGGGTTTGGCAAGATAGTCATCAGCGCCCAGGTCCAGCCCTGCTACCTTATCATCTACAGAGTCTTTGGCCGATATAATGATCACGGCCTCTTTTTTGCGCATGGCCTTTAGCTCGCGAACCAGGTCAAGCCCGGTCCCGTTGGGCAGCATGATATCGATCAGGATGCAGTCATAATCGTACACGCCAATTTTCTCAAGGCCCGAAATGTAATCGTACGCTGTTTCTACTATGTATTTTTCCTTTTCCAATGACTCGCGGATCACTTCCCGCAGCCCTTGCTCATCTTCTATGATAAGGATCTTCATGCCTATTTGCGTTAGTGTCATATCAAATATACTGATTAACGCCGCAAGAACGCAGGTGATTTTGGAAACAATTAGGAATGCGATCTATGCCTGACCAAATTAGTTTTAAATTTTTTAGTAGAGCGACGCACTACCTCTGTATATCATATTGTGACAATTATGGTATCAATCCTTCTTCACTCTCTTCAAAACCAGTAAATTTAATGGATTGATACCCAACCCCGTTACATTGCTCCGTGTAAACCGTGAAGCTTTATCATAAAATAAAGGGATAACAGGTGCTTCTTCCATGATAAGTGCATCCATTTGCTTGTAGAGTTCGTAGCGCTTATTGTCGTCAGTTTCAAGAAAAGCGGCTTCATAGAGCTTGTCGAATCGCTCATTTTTAAAGTGCGTGTAATTGGGCCCGCCGGGCGAAAAATTCTTACTATAAAAAAGCGACAGGTAATTCTCCGCATCGGGGTAATCGGCGATCCAGCTGGCTTTAAAAAAAGATACTTTTCCTGTAGATATGGACTGCGTAAGTGTCGACGGCGGATTCACATCTACCTCTACATTCAGGCCGATCTTCTGCCATTCACGCTGCAGGTATTCGGCAATGTCAAGATAAGACGCCGAGGTGCTCATCATTATCTTCGGGTTGCTGTTCCCGGTTTGTTTTTTGTGCTCGGCTATTAGGGCTTTGGCTTTTGCCGGGTCAAAGTCATATCCTTTGGACCCAAAGCCTCCCAGTCCTGCCGGGATCATACCGCTTGTAGCGCCAATACCCATGTTATTGCGCAGGAAGAGTATCATCTTGTTGCGGTCAAAGCCATAGTTCATAGCCTGTCGGATACGTTTGTCTTTCACAGCCTTATCAGTACCGTCGAGACGAAAGCCTAAATACTCAGTGTTAAGGTAGGGCCCGGTGATCATCTTCACATCTTTTCGGTATTTAGGTGCCAACTCGCCTTTAGGTGTCAATATTTCGTCTTTGTAAGATGGGTCAAGGCCGGATACAAGATCCAGCTTGCCCTGTACGAATTGCAGGAAGCCGCTCTGCTTGTCGGGCAGGAACGTAATGGCAACGGCTTCCATGTAAGGAAGCTGCACACCTTTCTCGTCCTTTTCAAAGTACAGCGGGTTTTTGCGGAGGACGAGCTTTACGTTCTCTTCCCATATTTTGAATTGGAACGGCCCTGTGCCAATGGGATGCGACCGGAAATCATAGCCCGCTTTATCAAACGCTTCATGCGGTACTACCGAAGCATATTTCATGGTCAGCAATCCCAAAAATGCGGGAAATGTCTTAGATAATTTTACCTGAAATACGGTGTCGTTTACAGCATAAAATTTTTCCACGTTCTGTAGTATCCAGCGCCCGGGTGCGGCAATGTCTTCATCCAAAAGGCGGTTGAGGCTGTACTCAAGATCTTTGGCTACAACAGTTCGCGTACTGTCCTTTCCAAATAATGCACTTTTATGAAAATACACATCTTTTCGAAGGATAAAGGTATACGTTTTTCCATCGGGCGAAATATCCCAGGACCTGGCGATGTCGGGCTGTATGCCAAGGGTATCGTCAAGCTGCACCAATCCATTGAACAGTTGGTTGCATACCCAGATGGACGGGCGTATCTTAGCGAATGCCGGATCCAGTGAATTGACCGCGGCGTTCTCGTTATAGCGGAAAACGAGGCTGTCGTGGGATTCCGTTCGTTTATTGCCACATGCGACCGAAAGTGATAATAAGCAACAAATTGATATATAGTAAATTAATGATTTCATCAAATCGATTTTTGTGCGTAACTTTGCCAACTCTTTTTTAAAGAGGTAAATATAATTAAAGTTGCTGCTTAAAACGCAGTGTACACAATGGAACAAAAGAAAAAAGTCGCTTTTTACACGCTTGGGTGCAAACTGAATTTTTCAGAGACATCCACTATCGCCCGCAATTTCCAGGACGAAGGTTTCGACCGCGTTGATTTCGAGGAGATCGCCGACATTTACGTTATCAATACCTGCTCGGTGACCGAAAATGCCGACAAGCAGTTCAAGCAGATCGTAAAGAAAGCACTGAAGAATAACGACAAAGCTTTTGTTGCCGCAGTGGGTTGCTATGCACAGCTAAAGCCCGAAGAGCTTGCCGCCGTAGATGGTGTTGACCTTGTATTGGGCGCCACTGAAAAATTCAAGATCACCGACTATATCAATGACCTTTCCAAGAATGATATGGGGGAGGTGCATTCATGCGAAATAGCCGAAGCTGACTTCTATGTAGGCAGCTATTCCATTGGCGACCGTACCCGTGCTTTCCTGAAAGTCCAGGACGGCTGCGATTACAAGTGTACCTACTGCACTATTCCATTGGCCAGGGGGATTTCCCGTAGTGATACTCTGGAAAACGTGCTGAAGAATGCAAAGGAGATCTCGCAGCAAAATATAAAAGAGATAGTGCTTACCGGGGTGAACATAGGCGACTATGGCAAAGGCGAGTTTGGCAACAAAAAGCACGAGCATACATTTTATGAGCTGGTACAGGAACTGGACAGGGTGGAGGGCATTGAGCGCCTGCGCATCTCATCTATAGAGCCGAACCTTCTTAAGAATGAGACCATCGAATTCGTTTCGCAAAGCCGCACTTTTGTACCGCATTTCCATATACCGTTGCAATCCGGCAGCAACGACATCCTGAAGCTGATGCGCCGCCGCTACCTGCGAGAGGTCTATACAGAGCGTGTGAACAAAATACGCGAAGTAATGCCGCATGCCTGCATCGGGGTAGATGTTATCGTAGGCTTCCCGGGAGAGACAGACGAGCATTTCCTGGAGACATATAACTATCTTAATGAGATGGATATATCGTACCTGCACGTATTTACGTATTCCGAAAGGGATAACACACCTGCCGCGTCCATGCCGGGCGAGGTGCCAAATAACGTTCGTGCCAAACGCAGCAAGATGCTCAGGGGGTTATCAGTCAAGAAAAGGCGCGCTTTTTACGAAAGCCAGATAGGCACTACACGCACTGTACTTTTTGAAGGAGAGAACAAGGAAGGATACATTCACGGTTTTACCGAGAATTACGTTAAAGTAAAAGCCCCATGGAATCCGGAACTGGTGAATACGCTCCACGAAGTTACCCTGACTAAGATCGATGAGGATGGCGCAGTGCGCATTGAGTTTGTACAGCCGGTTGTAGCAATTAGCAAAAGTATTTTTGAGGGTTTTTCGGCGTAAAATTGATCCAGACTATACCCGATGTTAACGATAACTACTGAGTTTACGTAAATATTCTATGCGCGATTGTCAGTTCGAGTGCGGTCGAGAACAGTTATAAACCCAGCACAACTATCCTTCCTTCAATTCTCAACTCCCCAAACCCAAATTCCTCCTTTATCCATTTAAAAGCCTTTTCATGGTAAAGGTAAACATGTGTAGGGTCGGTTTTATAATACCAGGTAGCAAAGTCGCGGCTTTCCTCAAAGCGGTCGGTCATTATATACAGCTTTCCACCCGGCTTCAGCAAATTGCGTAGTTGTTCAAATTCTTTGTATGGCTCTTTAAAATGTTCTGCCGTTTCACTGCAGGCAATATAGTCGTATTGCTGTTGTAGCAATTCCGGATAGTTATGGAAATACAGGTCGTATTGCACCATATTGTAATTGACATCGGTAAGCAGCTTCAGGATAGGGGAGCCTGTACCGGATCCAAAATCCAATCCTTTATGTACAGGATAAAGATCGTTTAAAATGGCATCCACAACAGGGCGCACGAAGTTTTGGTACCGCACATCTTCCGGGTCATTGTTGTGACAGAGGTAATGCGCTTTTTCTGCCTCGGGCGAAAGGTGGTCTTTTGGGTGCAGGAATACCGATCTGCAATTGCCGCATTGAAAAAAGTCCCTTGCTATGTGGGTATAATAGTGTTTAGCGGTCCCGTTACAAAGAGGGCAATCGGGAATTTGCGTCATAGCCTGATACCGGGGGGGAGCAACTCCTTGTAACGCGGGTTTTTACGAAAAAAAGCGGCTACCTTGGGATGCGTAGGCATGACCTTCATCCTTTTCTCTTCGGCAATATCCATTATCTCTTTTAAGAGTTCGGTTACAATGGGTTCTTCTTCAATGCCTTCGGGTACATTTACTTTGGTAAGGAACAGCTTGCGCTCCTGTATGGAGTACTCTACCGATAGCATTTTGCCATGGATCGTAGTTTCGAACTGCCTTGAGAATACGTTATCTTTTATTTCCATATTTGGTTTTTAAACTGCATGCCGCAACACCCGATAATTTAGTGATAAATTAAAGCGGATGCAAATGGTTTTGGATAAAAAGCTTTAATTTTATACAAATTTCGTAATAAAATTTGATTGCGTACACCATTCGTACGTTAAATGATGCCTGATGGAGAAGATCCCAGTTTATTTCATGCCCGGACTTGCGGCAAGCACTAAAATATTTGAGAACATAAAACTGCCCAAAGACAGGTTCGAAATGTTTTTCCTCGAATGGTTCCTGCCTGAAGGCGATGAGCCGATCGAAGCCTATGCCAAACGTATGGCCGAAGGTATAAGGCATGAGGATCCGGTACTAATTGGTGTCTCATTCGGAGGGGTATTGGTACAGGAAATGGCAAAGGTCGTAAAAGCCAGGAAAGTCATCATCATTTCGAGCGTGAAGTGCAATGGCGAATTCCCCCGCCGGATGCGCTTTGCGAAAATGACCCATGCCTATCGCATATTCCCTACAAGCCTCATGCAACGCGTGGACTGGCTGGCAAAATTGGCAGTGGGGAACAACATGATCACCAGGCGGCTCAATTTATATGAAAAATATCTTTCCGTACGGGATAAGAAATACCTCGACTGGGCGTTTAAAACCATAATCAACTGGTCGTGTACAGAACCTGCCCAAGGGGTCATCCATATACATGGCGATGCCGATGAGGTATTCCCGCCTAAGTACATTAAAAATTTCATTCCGGTAAAGGGTGGCACGCACATTATGATCATCAACAAGGCAAAGTGGCTCAACGAAAACCTGCCGCGGCTGATCTTGGGAGAATGATCGGCCTTATTTTTGTAATTTTACATTAAGAACGACATGTATGTCAGTTCGAGCGCAGTCGGGAACATAACGAATAAAGAAATCACTAAGACTATAAACTATGAAACTGATCGAAAAAACCGGCGTTATAGCCTCAGTAGTATTGATAAGCGGGTTGCTTATCAACGGAATGCCTGAAAAGAACGAAACCGTCAAGGCAGAAGTGAAAAAAGAATTCCCATTCCCGGATAAAATAGATTTTGCCGGTGAACAGGCACCATTGCACATTGCTGACGTACGCGAAAGGCTCGACAGGGAATTACTGACGAACGCCAATCTGCATGCCACCACTCAACTGATCATCAAGCGGGCCAACCGGGTGTTCCCGGTAATGGAGCCGATACTGAAAAAATACAATGTACCTGATGACTTTAAATACCTTGCAGTGATCGAAAGCGGATTGGTCAATGCGGTCTCCCCGGCAGGGGCAAGGGGCATATGGCAGTTCATGCCTGAAACCGGCAAAGAGCGAGGGCTTGAGGTAAATGACATCGTTGACGAGCGTTACCATCTCGAAAAGTCTACCGAGGCGGCCTGCAAATACCTGCTCGATGCCAAGACGAAATTCGGGTCATGGACACTGGCGGCTGCCTCCTACAACGGCGGCTTTGGAGGTGTGAACAAGCAGATCACCTTCCAGGGTGTGAATAACTATTATGACCTTTTACTTACCGAAGAGACTTCCCGTTATGTATTCCGTATACTGGCATTAAAAGAGATAATGAAGAATCCGGCCCAATACAACTTCGAACTGACTGCGGCGGAACTTTATCCGCTCATTCCAACCAAAACAGTTGAAATAACTGCCTCAATTCCCGATCTTGCCATTTATGCCAAAGAACAGGGTATCAACTACAAGGTACTTAAGATACACAATCCATGGCTACGCGACAGGAAACTCAGCGTTGCGCCGGGTAAAACATATGTAATGGAGATCCCTACCAAGGGGTATTGATAATACAAACTTTATGAGGGGCCGAGATTAAATATAAGACCCATAGGAATGATAGCGCCCCTGTACCATAGTGCAGGGGCGCTTTATATTACAGGCTATCTAACAAAAGGGTTATTGCATTTTCTTTTTGAATATCAGGTATATTACGGCATAGTAGATAGTCCTGTCGCCCATCAGTCCATTTTCTAAGGATATGGTGCCGTTTTGGCTTACCGTTATATCTTTTGACCGGAATTCGGAATTTTTAAAAGAACCCACTGATACTTTTTCCTGCGTACGCATTTCGGGAGTAAGTTCGTTCCCCGATGCGTCATTTACACGTAATATATTTGTCCCTTCCATTAATTGGAAAATTGATACGACCCTATATGTATATCCCGCTTCAACAGGATATGTAGCTACGAGGCTTCGGGTATTGGCAAGCATAAAATTTGCACGGTCATACTTTTTAAATCCTTCTTCCTTCTGTTTTTTTATCTCTGCTTTTACTTCCTTCTCAAAGTAGTCAGATCTTGACACAAAGACCGAATATCCGTTGCCATTCTCATAAGGGATCATTTGCCTTTCTTCTACAGGTCTGTCGCCAACTTCCAAAAATGGCATACGCACAAGTCCCTGTGCAACCGCAGGCACGGCAGCGAATACCATAATGATCACTGTAAATTTAAATTTAGATTTCATTTGTTTTTATTTTGTATTAATATCTTCCTGAGTTAATTATAATTCCGCCGGGGCCAAAAACCTTACCTGTTCCTTTGCATGCTGTGCAAACTGTAGGCGGGCTGCTCACCATTGTGGTTCGGCTGCCTACATTACCCGAGCTGGTGCTTACCGTGTTCCCGCTGCTGTTCACATAATTTATCGAATAATAGCTTTGGGTGGTCTGCATGTACGACCCTCCGGCAAACATTCCTTTACCTGCGCATTTACTGCAAGTTCGCGGTTTTTCACTTTCTGCTTGCAGGCTGTCAAGTTCACGCGCAACGGGATTGTCTACCATCGTGATCTCACCATCGGTAACAACAACTTTTGATCCGTTCACGGGATAGTGGTATGTACCCGATCTTTGTTTGCCATCGGGATAAAAAGTGCCTTCGTAGGTTACATTTTCGCCGGCGTAGTAATACTTGCCCTCAGTGTTAAGTTCATTTTCAAACTTACCTTCATAATGATCGCCATTCTTATAGATAAATTTGCCGCTCTCACCTATAAGGCCGTTTTTAAAAATTCCTTCAAATCGGTTGCCGCTGTCATACTGCACAATGCCAAAGCCGTTAAAGCAGTCGCCCTGCAGGCAGCCCTTTACCTCCGGCGCATTCCTTCCAACAGCTTTTTCAACTGTCCGCACCTGTACCTTTCCCTTAACATAGGTCACATCAAGGGGGATGTTGTTTTTGTACAGCTTACCATCGCCGTCTTCGCTGCCATCTTTAAAGTGGCCTACGAATTTATCGCCGCCGCCATAGTCCATTGTACCATGCCCATTTGCTTTACCTCCTTTAAATTCTCCTTCATATACAGCAAATCCATAATCGAACTTTCCGTGGCCGTTTACGCAGTCGCCCGAAAGGCACTGGCCGAACCCTGAAAGAGGCAGTAAAAAGCCAACTATATAATATGATCTTTTCATTGTGCTATTATTTTATGCCATAACCATCGGGGTTAATGCGTTCCGAAGTGTAGGTTATCCCCAACTGGTCGAGCTTGGCTTCAACATCCCGCACACGGCCACCGGGAAAGAATTCATACTGCTTATAGTAGCTGGCGCCCGACCCGGTCATTTTTGACAGCGCATTGCTGTATAGCTTGGCCTCACTTTCAAATCCGTCTCCGTATACATACAAAGCGATGGCACTTACCAGCGACTGTCCCTGGACATTATAGAGCACAAGGCACCCCACATATTTTGGCAGATCGGCAGGCCGCAGGTCTGAATGGACTTCGATCATGGCGATCCTGTTCTTTATTGAGCTGTAGAAATACAATACCCTGCGTCCGTTCTTATCCAGGTATTCAATGTTCCGGTAGTTGTCACGGTCCTTTTTCTTGTATTTTTTCGCAACTTTCTTCAGGCCTTGTGCGGCTGCGATCTCATCAAAGGTCCGCTCGCCATTAATAGCCAATATGGCGCCTTCCGGTTTATCAGTCTCAAAGCCTTGGGCAAAATAATATACCTCCGGCATCGTTTCGCGGGCATGCTTATAGTACTGTTCCGGGTTATAGACAATTTCTGATACACCCATTTCGAACAGGCGGTACAGGCAGTCATAACGAGTCCCCATAAAGTCGCGGCTCTTGTATTCACCACGGCTAACCTGAAAACCTGTTGCAGCATCCTTCATCAGGAAATCAATGTTCCTGCGGAATGACGCTTCGTTAATTTCCTCCTGCGCGCAAAGTGTCATTCCGAAAAACAGGAAAAATACCATTTTGAAAATTTTAAAGATATTCATGATATGTTGCTTTTATAATTAGATACCGTGTACCATGATCATATGATCAGCAGCGTTGCTTACATATTGAACCACTATATTATCATTTAGGTCGGTAATTTCGGTTACCAGGCTTTCGCCATCGCGATAATCACGGCCTTTATAGTTCCCCGTCTTCACCATGTCATTCAGCTCATTTAAATACTGTTGTGCCATATCGGTAAAAATTTTGGTCTGCATTATATCCATATTCTCCAGGCTAAAAAGGAAAATGTACATGCTCCCTTGACCGTTGCTTTGCGTAACAAATGCATTACATATAGATGATCCCCCTACAGAACCCATATAGGCTTTGATGCCCTTTTCTGTATTGTCCTGCACAAGTTCTTTTTGCAGGGTTTTAAAGCTGCTGTTCCGCTGTGAAATGACTTCCCTCAGATCTTTGATGATCGGGCTCTGCGCCTGTGCCGTGATGGTATTAAAAAGTGCTAAGGCAATAATTATCAGTAGTTTATTCATGATCTTGTTTATATTTTTATTTTTATTATTTTTCACTTTGTTCTTTACCGAGTCTGATGGCCTTTTCATTATACTCATTAGCCAGGGATTCCTGCCCGGTGTTGGCAAGCCCTATAGCATAATATTTATTGGCCCACGGATCTTCAGAATTAATTGCCAGATTGGCAAGCGCGGTCTCTTTCAACAACTGCCAGTTTTGCTGTGCTTCGTACACAGCAGCCATATTATTTCGGAAATCTGTATTTTGGGGGATTTGAGCTATTACTTTCTTAAAGTACAAAAGGGCTTTATCATATTGCCTGGTTTTATAATAGGTAATGGCAAGGTTGTGCAGGTCTTCAGTTCCGAAATAGTCATCACCGGCAGCGAGGGCGGTCTCATATTTTTGCCGGGCCTCGTCAAACCTTCCCTGACTTATCATGAACTGGCCGAATAAAACATCTATAATGTGGCGGTCGATATCCTTATTCGCATAAGCCTGCTCAAAGAAGATATCAGCATTATAATTGGCATCAGCCTCTTTGCTGACCACGGCGGCGTCATAATAGCCATACTCGCCCTTGGGATTAACCCTGATCCTGAGTTTCGCATCTGCCAGTGCTTCTTTATATTGCTTATTGGCTCGGTAAGATCTGAAGCGGCTAACTATAAAATCTACATTATTGGGTTCAAGCTCAATAGCCCGCGATGCATCGGCAATAGCCTTGTCATACATGCCCCTCATGAACAGCAATTCAGCCCTGGCGTCATAGCCCAAAGCAAATTTGGGGTTTGCCTTGATCGCGTTGCTCTGGCTCATTAGTGCGGCGTTATTATCGCCATCCCTATATTGGTAAACACCACGCAAAAAATAAACTTTATCGGTTCCCGGGTATTTCTTTTCGGCTGCCTCAAGGCTCGAAATGGCTTTTTGCTGATCGTTGCCAAGCTGTATTGCAAGGATGTTTTCGAATTCTGCCTGTGGCATTTGCGCAAAAGCTACGAAAGTTAACTGGAAGAGGAAGAGAAGAAGTGCTTTTTTCATGACTTAAATATTTAAAGTCAAAAGTGCGGCATAGATCCGTGCCATAACATACGCTGTTCTTCGTATATTATTGGAATGACAGGAGTAGTGGATATTTGAGGAAGTTTACAACGGAGGCTTCAATTCCCCGCGAGCCTTTCCTTTGCCAGCTGCCGGTTGATGAGCAATTGCCCCAGGCCGTCTACAACCGAATTATAGTTTAGCGCATAGCCTTTTTTGTAATTGCTTTTCTTGGGCCCAACGGGCTTGCTGTCGCGACGTATATCGACCACTTTAAGGTTCTCATCTAAATAAAAAGAGGTCGGGAAGCCAAGCGTGTGCTTCATGGAGGCGATGATAGGCGCGTCATTTTTATAGGACTCGTGCGCATAGCAAACCGTTATGCGGCTCCCAAACTTGCGGGCTGTCTTTTTCATATTCACCCTGCGGTTCCAGAAAAGCACCACGAACTTCACATCCTTCCCGTATTGCTGCGCCAGCTTGTTGATAGCGGGTATCTCCCCGGGAGCGGGTACACACCACGCAGCGTAAGTTATGAGTATAATGGGTTTGTCAACCTCAGCGAGTTCCAGTTTGCCGCCCCTGAATTTTTTAAAGGTATAATCGTCGAAAGTCGTGCCTTCAAGGCGGTGCTCTACGAGCGAATCAAACAGGAATTTGCCTTTTTCAATATCGCCTTTGCGGTAGGCACGGGAGCTA
Source organism: Flavobacterium sp. (assembly GCF_052437795.1). GTDB lineage: Bacteria > Bacteroidota > Bacteroidia > Flavobacteriales > Flavobacteriaceae > Flavobacterium. The sequence goes on along the minus strand of NZ_JBQVPA010000004.1, from coordinate 239,271 downwards.
GCATCTTTATATTTCTTGAAGTTTATCTTGATAGCATCAGAAAAATAAATGCTGTCGCCCTGGCTGTAAAGTGAGAGTGGAAGTAAGTATAGCGCTAAAATTAGTAATATATGTTTCATGATATTACTTATTTATAGCATAAAGTTACGGTGAATTATTTTAATTTGTTAGTTTATGTTGAATTATTTTTCTGGTTTTTAGTGTGTTATGAAATGTTTACTGCTTGTGATTTATCGCTCTTTAAATTTAATACATCCTTAACGGAATTTAGGGGGCTCCATTTTTCATATATTTGGAATATACAATGAATTATGGAAAACCAATATGTTGGATGATACTTCTAATACATTTACCTATACCTACATATACTTTATTTCAATGAAAAATACGATTGGTACACGGATCATAGAAACCGCATTCAACTTCTCGGTTTGGCTTATTGCGAAATGCAGCGATATGGACCCATTAGAAAAAAAAGCAGATGAATTGCGCAAGCTCCCTGAAGAGACATTAGGCCGCGGAATTGCTGATTGCCTGGACACGCACGGCCTGCGGCTTGTAAAAGGTTTTGAAAGCCATGATTTGAAACATGTGCTGTTGGGCTACAAAATGACACCAATAGACGAAGTACGGATGCAGGCGTTTATGCTTGGCAACGGCAATTATACACTGCCATGCTTTGCCATACTTTTGTTTGGGATGATTTTCCTTCCGGGTTCCTGGCCAGTATTTTATCGCGATTTTCTATTGGGAAGAAGTACTGTCCCGGTTAGTCGTTGGACGATTGAAGCCTGTGCCCATCGTAATCTTACAAAACTTCAGGAAATTATTGGCTGTAAGCAGGTAAGGGAAAACACCATCACCCTGAAAGCCATATCAAGATTTGGCGCTTTTGCGGCAATAGGTGCAGGTATTTTTGGCATGCTGTTTTGCTTTCCGTTCCTTTTTTCTTCCAACATGGCCGATTTGGTAGGAGCCGGTTTTCCATTTGTTGGCGGTGCTATCCTTGCTTCAGGCGGGCTCATTGCACTATCCAACCTTTCAAGGAAACACGCTTCTGCGCAGGTAGTTTAGTTAAAAAATATTGCCATTGCTAAGCGCTATACTTTTTGGCAAACGTTTTGCGTTACAGGAAATAGAGTCAGTCATTTACGAATCTGCATTATTTCCTTTTACCAGATGAAAACGATTAGCATAAAAACCTGTACCCTTATTGCAGCCTTATGCTGCATGGTACCTGCGGTAGCGCAAAAAAACTTTGGCTCGGCCAAATATACCGCCATGTGCAGCTACTATGGCGAAACCATTTCGGGCGATATCACTGCCTACGAATCCGGTAAGACTGCCGAAAAAGTAGTGAAGGACATTATGTCGGTCATAGGCCTCAAATCCAACTTTGAGCTGCGCGCCGCTAATGTGCCCAATGCCGCAGCTGTCATCTTAAAAAGCAAGCGGTACATATTGTACAATCCTGAATTTATGGATAAGATCAACTCGGCTACTGGGAATAAGTGGGCCGCCATCAGCATACTCGCACACGAGATAGGCCACCACCTCAACGGGCATACGCTCGATAAGGTTGGCAGCCGTCCGCGAACCGAGCTGGAAGCTGATGAGTTCTCAGGCTTCGTGCTGCGTAAAATGGGCGCGACACTGGAGGAGGCACAATCGGCTATGGCGTTGATAGCTTCAATGAAAGGTTCACACACGCATCCCGCCAAGAACGACCGCCTTGCTTACATTGCCACAGGCTGGAAGAGCGCCATGGAGGCTGGAAGTACTGCTGTGATAGCTGAAAACAAGATCGCCCCTATAGCAACACAGCAGCCTGTAATTACCCGGAACACATCCATAGCTAATAGGCCGGTAACCACACAGCGCCAAATCGCTACACAGCGACCTGTAATTGATCAGACAGTTGCGGCAAGAAGCAGCCAACCGGTTAACAAGCAGACTTCACGCCAACAGAAAATACAGGCAAGTGCTTCGTCAAATAAAAATGTGGTCTCCGACGCCCATTTTGATGCCAACCCGAAGGGCAAATACTACCTAACGACAAAGGGCAACCTCGTGCAGGTGGCCAATGATAAAGTATACCTCATTGCAAGCCTTGAAAAGTCAGACAGGCCGGACTACAAGCTCATGCTCGATGATAAAGCTTCAACGGATAATATTTACATAGCTTCTGAAGGTACATTGGTAGGCGCGAACGGGAGGAAGATAGGTTACTTGCAAACCAGATGATGGGGGGCATCTCTCCGCATAGCTATTGGTATCTTAAGCAGGAGGGGCACCTTCGCTCAAAATATACTTCATGGAAATACCGAAACCGCATAATGTCCTGTTAATGCGGTTTCTTTTTTAATTCTGTTAGTTATTTATATTTGTTGAAAAAATAAGCTATGCCCATCCGCCTCCTATTTTTGCTATTTGCTGCGATCCTTTGCTTTGGCTGTACCGCGCAAACATCAAAACTGCCCGATCCCGTACGCGTATACATTGACAGTTCCCTCACCATCCTGAAGCAAAATTCGTTGTATGGCAAAAAGGTCGACTGGAAGAAAATTGAAAAGAAAGTATATGCTAAAGCCGCCGGGAGCCAAAGTACCGAAGATGCATTTGACGCACTTGTAATAGCTTTTGAAGCAACAGGTGATAAGCATGCGGGGTACTATAGTGGCAACAAAAAGTTCCAGATACCACATACCGAACTTATGGCGCGCTATTCTGATTCGCTCAAGGCCAACTGGGCGAAAGGCCCCCGGATACTTAATAAAATGATAGGGGACGTGGCCTATGTCAATATCCCGAACATGGCGGTGGGCAGGCAGGAGGACATTGATAAATATGCCAACTGGGTGTATGATGCCGTGGCTGGTTTGTCGAAAAACAACCCGAAGGGCTGGATCATCGATGTGCGTTCTAATGCCGGAGGCAACATTCGCCCAATGATGGCGGGGCTGGCTATGTTTTTTCCGGATGGTATTGTGAGTTATTATATCGACCGCGACGGGAATGCCATAGCGCCTTCGGGATTTGCGGACGGCGATTTCCAGATGGAGGGAATTACCCAGGCTTCCATCAAAAATAAAATAGCTTCGATGAGTACTGCCAAAGTCGCGGTGCTTATAGGCCCCGGTACGGCAAGCTCGGGCGAGGGTGTGGCTTCCAATTTCAGGCAACGCAAAAACAGCAGGCTCTTCGGGCGGGATACAGGCGGTTTTGCCAATTCCACCCTGGGCTTCACCTTTAATAACAACCAGACCTACTTCCTCATTTCCACACATTACATTGGCGACAGGAACAAAAAAGCCCTGCCCGAATTTGTAACGCCTCATGAAACAATTATGGGGGTTGAAGCTTATACCGACCTCGAAAAAGACAGTGCTGTGCAGGCTGCCATACAATGGATAATGAAAAGGTGAGTATAGAAAATTAAAAGGGACATTGCATAGCGCAGTGTCCCTTTAGTTTAATTATGTTTTTCCCCTTTTCCTTTATGTTTGCCGTATCCGTTACCCTTCTTCGCTACTACCTTGTGTCCTGATGGTGTATGTACAAACGCAGCCTTCTTAGCGTGCCCCGGTGGCAGCCCTATCGTTTTTTGGTATTTATGCTTATGCCCTTTAGGATATTTTACCTTGTGTGTTTTGTAAAATACATAGGGCGTTGTGCCACGATATTCGGTTAACACCACCTTATGTCCACGGTACAGGTCGTAGTTTCGGTAAGCTACAGGCAGTGCAGTAGTTCGTACCCAGGTGCCGTTGCGTGTGTAAATGTATTCCCTTGTGCCAACGTCATAATACGTATAGATATCAGGTAGGTAATAGTACCTTGTTTCAGTGTAACCGGCCGGACCCCATGCAGGAGGGTTGCCAAGGTTTACATTAATGCTCACTTGTGCCTGTGAAAGCGTGCAGGTAATAAAAGCTATTACGGGGAGTATGAGTTTTATCGTTTTCATAATACAGGTAATTTGGTTATTACTTCATTTTAAATGCAAATGCCAAGAAGTATGCCTAAATTACAAAACAGTCATAGTGCGACCGTATTTTTAGGATTTATTTAATACATCGTGTTGGTCTTATTTTAAGCTGTTTATTAGTAAATTGCAGTAAAAATAAGCCATGCAAAAAAGCATCGTATGGAAGGGGCTGGCTAACGATACCGAGGAACACTGCGCTGTAAATTTTCTTGGTGAAGAGATCATTGTACGCTCTGAGATCGAAGGCTGGGCATCGCATAAGGCGGTATATGCCGAATATGTGCTGCACCTGACGAAGGGCTGGGAAGTCCTGAAGGCAGATATCGAATTTCACATCGGCGACCATCAGCATTCCTGGCATTTGCAGTGCGATGATCGGGGTAATTGGAAAGACACTTTAGGTAAGGCATATCCTGAACTGCAAGGTTGCCGTTTTCTGGATATTTCGCTTACCCCTTTTACCAATTCGCTCCCCATAAATGCACTGCAGCTTAGTGAGGGTAGCAGCGCCGAATTTGATCTGGTATATTTTGACATCCTTGAAAATAACATCCGCCGCGACCGACAAAAATATACGCGAATGCCAGGGAATGTGTACCGCTTTGAAAATGGTGGAGGCTACTTTACCGCAGATATAATTGTTGATGCCGATGGCTTTGTGACCAATTACCCGAATCTTTTTAAAATGCTAAAACCAAGATAATATATGCAGACACGTGAAATGGTCGCTGTTTTTGAAGAGCGCCTTATTAAAGCAATGAAAGAAAGCAACATACTGATGCTGGATGCCCTGCTTGCCGAAGATCTCATATTTACAGGCCATACAGGCCAGATGTTCACCAAGGCAGATGACCTCGATGCACACCGCTCAGGCAACGTAGAGATCTTTGAAATAAATCCAAGCGAACAGGTGATAATACCCATGGGCAATATAGCCGTGGTTTCGGTATTGTTGGAGATCAGCGGCTCATTCTTTGGGAATACCGAGGTAGGCTTTTTCCGCTTTACACGTGTATGGAAAGAGATCGGAGAGGGAATGCAGGTGGTAGCGGCACATTCTACACAGGTGGTTTCGTAGCTATGGTAATAATTTATAAGATCGGCATTATTCCGGATACCGAAGCCATCATTACGCTCTATAAAAGTGCCGGACTGAACCGCCCAGTCGATGATCCGGCGCGCATTGCCAAAATGTACCGCAGCTCCAACCTCATCGTTTCGGCATGGGATGGCGAAAAGCTTGTTGGAATTGCACGCTCCCTGACCGACCTCTGCTATTGCTGCTACCTATCCGACCTGGCTGTCGCCGATAATTATAAAAAATCAGGCATTGGTGCAAAGCTGATCGATATCACAAGGGAAGAATTGGGCGAACAGGTAACGCTACTATTACTGTCTGCCCCTGGTGCGATGGAATACTACCCCAAAGTGGGCTTTGATAAAATTGCCAACGGATTTATTATCCATAGGAAAAAATAACCACTATTTTTGCACAAAACCGCACTATGAACATTAAAGTTATCGCTTTCGATGCCGATGATACCCTGTGGGTTAACGAACCGTTCTTCCAGGAAACTGAAAAGAAATTCTACCAGCTCATGGAAGCCTACCTGCCTGCCCACAGTGTGGCCAAGGAGCTGTTTAAGGTAGAGATCGCTAATCTTGGTATTTACGGCTATGGCATAAAGGCCTACATACTCAGTATGATCGAAGCCGCGCTGCAGATATCTGAAAAGACCGTTAGCGTGGAGGCTATCGAAAAAATACTGGACTTTGGTAAGGAAATGCTCGACAAGCCCATTGAGCTGATCGGTGGGGTAGAGGATACCCTAAAAGCACTGCATGGCAAGTACAAGCTGGTCGTGGCTACAAAAGGCGATCTCAAGGACCAGCACAAAAAACTGCACGAGTCGGGCCTGGGGCATTATTTCCACCATATTGAAGTGATGTCCGATAAGCAGCAGACAGACTATACAAAGATGCTCCAGCGCCTTGAGATACAGGCATCGGAGTTCATGATGATAGGCAATTCGCTCAAGTCGGATGTGTTGCCTGTGCTGCAGATGGGAGGGCACGCATGCCATATTCCGTTCCATACCACATGGGCGCACGAGCAGATAGACCACACCATTGAGCACGATAACTTCAGGGAGATGGTGAGCATTACGGAAGTAATAGCGTTACTGGACCGCTGATCCGCATCTGCCTTTCATTGCAGGTCATTTCCAGTATCACTTAAAAATACAGTATGGAACCGCATTTTTTCAAAACCCCTGCCGATTTTCGAAAATGGCTCGATAAGAACCATGAAACGAAGACCGAATTGCTTGTAGGCTTTTACAAAACCGGTACAGGTAAGGCAAGCATGACCTGGCCGGAGTCAGTAGATCAGGCGCTGTGCTATGGATGGATAGACGGTGTGCGCAGATCATTGGGAGAGGAAAGCTACACCATTCGCTTTACCCCTCGCAAGCCCACCAGTATTTGGAGCGCTGTCAATATTGATAAGATGGCCGACCTCCAAAAGAAGGGGCTGGTACAGCCTGCCGGCCTTGCGGCATTCGAAAAACGTACCGAAAGCAAGTCACGTGTTTATTCGCACGAACGCACTGAGGCTGCCCAGCTTTCGGCAGAAATGGAAAAGGATTCAGGGCCGAAAATGGCGCTTGGGAATTTTTTATGAAGCAGGCGCCATCCTACAGGAATGCCGTGATCCACCTGATAGTTTCGGCAAAGCAGGAAAAAACGCAGCGCTCTCGTTTTGAAAAGCTGCTGGCTGCGAGTAAAGAAGGCAAGAGGATCACTTAACTATAAACTTAAAATATTTATGTCAGAACAATCGTATAAAAACCATGTCCGCTGGTACCCGCCGCATCACTTTGTTTTTTACCCACTTATGCTGGCTATGCTGAGCTTCTCGGCATATCAGGCATACTACAGTGAAACTGAACGGACACTTTGGCTATTCCTTACGGCATTATCGGCGGTGGTTATATGGGTGGCATTCATGCTTCGGCAGCATTACGCACTCACATTGCAAAACCGTATAGTGATAGGCGAACTGCGCTACCGCTATTTTGTAATAACAGGAAAACGGCTCGAACCTTTGGAAGAAAAACTATCCGAAGGCCAGCTTTTCGCACTCCGCTTTGCTCCTGATAAAGAACTGGCAGCACTTGCAGAAAAAGCCATTAGCGAGAACCTTTCGGCGGATGCCATAAAGAGATCGATACAAAACTGGAAGGCCGACAACAGAAGGGTGTAGTATTATTTTCAAGGAAGAGATTTTAAAAAAAAACAAAAGAGGGATAGCATTTGCCATCCCTCTTCTTATATGGATCAGGTTCGGAATTCAAAAGAGTTCGTACCTCTGATCCTTAAAAATCATCTCCGTTGTTGCTGCGGCCGGTGTTGGGAGTGTCCCTGTCCTGGCGGTCATCTTCATAGTAGTCGCTGGAAGAGGCATCACGTCTCTCTTCCTCATGGAAACCACGCCCTGCGCCACGCTGCATCTGGTCATTATGATCCCAGTCGTTGCCTTTGGTGCCATTATTAGACGAGCTCCCTTCTGTGCGCTGCTCTTCTTTCCAGTTTTCTTCATCCTCGTTAAAGGTTCGGGAATTCATATCGCGGCTTTCAGCGCTATCGCTATTATCCCTTGCCCAACTTGTATCATCGTTGTCGCTCCTCATATTGCGGGAGTCCTCAGGCCAGGTTTCATTGCTTCTGCTGCCTGCATTACGGGACTCTTCAGCAGTAGTATCCCAATCGTCCATGCCGTTGCTACGGTTACCCATACGTAGGTCATTTTCATTACCAGGGTTGCCAGAGTTATGATTCCTGTTGCGGTTTTGGTCATCGCGGCTGTTCCAGTCACGACCATCGTTGTTGTCTGTTTGCATAGTATTATAGTTTGGATGTTAATATTCTTTCTTATGCGCTGCCGTTTTGCCCTCTTGTATCTTCTGAGGTGTTTTAGTGGCAGCGGTTTTTTTGGAAGCACCCTTTTCCGCTTCAGCAAAATTGTCCTTCAACTCTTTGGAGTCCTGCTTGTGCAGTGGTGTGCCGCTTGATGATTTTGGTGCCGGTGTCTGTTTGTCTGATGCCATGACGTTATTGTTTTGAGGTTACGATACAAAGTTCGCGATACCATTTCCAGATTGTCTCCCAATTAACACGCCGTTGGTGCGAAAAGACTGGCACACAAAAAATTATGCTTTAAAAACCCCTGTGTTCTCTGGATGTTTAAGATGAAGCTATCGGGCGGCGGTTGATAAGTTTAACAAACAATTCACGCAAAACATAATGTAAAGATCAGGCTGAGTAATTAATTTAGTGAGAGCTTAATAGGTGAATACTGAATAAAATAAACCACAAACATCATGGCGACCAATAACTGGACAATAGACCCTGCACACTCTGAATTGGAATTTAAAATAAGGCATCTTGTGATCTCGACCATTACCGGGAAGTTCAGGATATTCTCAGGAACAATGGTAACGGCCCGGCATGATGATTTCGGAAACGCAATATTTACGCTGGAGGCTGATGTTTACAGTATCGACACCAATAACCGTGACAGGGATGAGCACCTGAAGTCGCCTGACTTTTTTAATGCTGATGCTTTCCCTAAAATTGAATTTAAGTCAACGTCATTCGTTCATGTTGAAGGTGATGAACATAAGTTGACAGGCCTTCTTACCATAAAGGGCATTACTAAAGAAGTGGTGCTTGATGTGCTTTTCGGCGGCGAGGCAAAGGATGGCTTTGGTATCAGCCGTGCCGGGTTTGAGATTAACGGTGTGATCAACCGTAATGATTTTGATATCCATTCGGCCGATGTGACCGAAGCCGGGGGACTGGTTTTGGGAGAGGATATCAGGCTGCATGCCAATATCCAGTTTACTAATGATAGTGAATAATTTAGCCACGAATTACACCAATTATTTTTTCACCAATACTCTATAGTATTTACAATGGGAAAGGGATCAATGAAATTGGTGTAATTCGGCGCTAACTGTTTTAATTATTCGCCCACATGGGTATTTCCCCTGTGCTTATCATCGGCCTGCTCACGTCCTTTTTCTGTATCAGAATTGAAATCACGGTTTTCTGCAGTTTCAATGTCTTCGGCTTCGTTGGCAGTGCCGCGGCTTTTATCCACAACACGTCCGTCATCGCGGGTAGTCTTATCATTATCGCTTACGTGGGGCGCATTCTTTTCATCAACGTCCCGTGCGCGCTGAACGGTCTCAATACCGCCTTCTTCATTTTTTTCCAACTCCATTTTAAGCTTGTCAGCCGAAGGGTCGTAATTGTTCGGCAGGTTATCGCCGCTAAAGCCTTCGTTCCTGTCGCTTTTCTTTTCCTGATCGTTGATCTTTTTCGAACCCAGGTCTTTTGGATCGTCTGTTCCTCCGTTACTCATGGCAATTATTTTAGGTTATCTGAAATTGATGATGAAGTTATAGTGTGATGTTACAAGGTCGTTTACCGTTCGTTCCAAAGATTGCTCAAGGTCGGTGTAGCCCTCCTTCAATTTACCCTCCGACGTAAAATAATCCGGAAGCTTATAGGTTACCAGTTTGTCGCCATCCATATAAATGTCATTTACGGTAAAAGCAACTGTATAACGGTTCTCATAAAATGTTATTTTCATGCTGTATCGTATCCTGTGGCTGTGGGTCTCTCCCCTGTCCCTGTAAAAAAAGGCATCGCGTTTGTATGCGCTTACCGTAAGCGAATTTGCGGTTACATCAGTTACATCAGCGCCTTTTTCACGCTGGTTGGCTTTTGTAGCCCACGCCTTTGTGATCTCGATGAGTTTCTCGTTAGGCGTAGCAGGAATAGAAACATCTATGGCGTCAAAACCGTTAGGGTTCAGTTCCATTTTTGGCGGTTGCGCCAAAGCGGCTGCCGACAGGAATAAAAATATCAGCCGGTACATATCAGGCTTTTTTAAGGGCTTTCTCAAACTCGTCCTTTATCATGCCTGTAGACACTAAAAAAGGTTTTTTGGTGATAGTAACGTTGATATTGTCACCATCAATGGTATAGCTGCCCGCAAAGCTGCCCACGGGCGTTTCGCCCTCAAAGTTGCCCTGCTGCTCGTCTCCGGCAACTTTGCCTTTGTCGCCGACAGTATTTTTTATTTTGTTTAATAGCTGGGATTTATCCCCAGGATAGCTTACTGTAAATTGTCCCATGACGTATCATTTTTATGTTAGATACGTAAATTTAACAGATCCCTTCCCCATAAGTGTTTAGCTTATGTTAAACGTTGTCAGGGCCGAATTAAAAATCCGCCTTTGATCCTGTCAAAAACAATGTCGGGATCATCAAACAAAGTATCTATTACCTTTTGATCGATCAGATATTGCGGTGTACCCTGAATGGTTAGCTTCCCATTCATTACAATGATCTCATCGCTCATCTGGAGTGCCAGGTCGAGGTCGTGTGTAGAGTAGAGTATGCATTTTCCGGCGTTGGCAGCCAGCTCTTTCAGCAAACGCAGGAGGTTTACCTTATGCAGCAGGTCAAGGTGCGTGGTAGGCTCATCGAGAATGATGAGTGGTGTGTCCTGTGCCAGTGCACGTGCGATCAAAACTTTTTGGAATTGCCCGTCGCTGATCTCATGATGCTTTTTATCCGAAAGGTGCCCGATCTGGGTAAGCTGCAATGCTTTTTGTACCTGCGCCAGATCTTCACCAGACAATGACCCCAGCCAATTGGTATACGGCTGCCTGCCCAGCGCTACCAGCTCGAACACGGTAAGGTTGCTGGGCGGAAGGCCCTCGGTCAATACGATGCTGAGGTTTTTCGCGAGTTCCTTAGGCTGATAGGAGAATAGGTCCTTACCATTGAGCAAAACGCTTCCTGATAAGGGTCGCTGAATGCCGGTCAATGTGCGCAGCAATGTCGATTTCCCAATGCCATTTGCCCCAATGAGTGCGGTAAGGCTGCCTTCCTTTAAATATATGTCAATGCCTTTCGCAATTGTAGCGATCACTTTCCCCGCATAGCCTATGCCCAGGTTTTCTGTTGCCAGTATGGTTCTCCTGTTCTCCATCAGCTGAATACTCCTTTCTGTTTTCGCATCAGCAGCCATACTACGATCGGCGCGCCAATGATGGATGTTATCGCGTTTATGGGCAATATATTTTCGCTGCCGGGCAGTTGGGTAAACGTATCGCAGACCAGCAGTATTATTGCCCCCGAAAGCATGGTGGCCCAAAACAGCACTAAGTGGCTGCTGGTACGGAAGGCCAGCTTGGCAATGTGCGGCACGACCAAACCTATAAACGCTATTGGCCCTGCAAATGCCGTTATACATCCCGTTAGTAAGCTTGCTGCCAGTATGATCATGAAACGCGTGCGTTTAAAGTTAATACCGAGGCTTCTGGCATAACGCTCACCTAGCAATAAGGCATCCAATGGCTTGATGCAGACAGCGGATAAGATAAGACCTGTAACCACAACTATTCCCATTATAAGGATCGTGTTCCATGGCAGGTTGCCCAGGCTGCCCAGGGACCAAAATGTATATTTCTGCAATTGCTCGGCGGTGCTGAAATAAGTAAGCACACCCACGATCGCACCTGTAAAGCTGGAGAACATCAGCCCGATAATGAGTATGGCCATTGTATCGCGCAGGCGCTGGGCTACCACAAGTATGCCCATTAATACTAAAAAACTGCCCAATGTGGCTGCAAGCACTACGCCATACGGCGAAAGGAAGAAGCCTGCCATGACGCCCGGCAACAGCCCCGAACCAAGGATAACGAAAGCAACCCCCAAACTCGCTCCCGAGGATAGCCCGAGTACATCGGGCCCTGCAAGCGGGTTGCGGAAAAGCGTCTGCATCAAAAGCCCGCTTACAGATAGCCCCATACCTGTAAGCAATGCCGTAACAGCTTTCGGAAAACGGTAATTAAGTATAATATAGTCCCATGCGGGCTTGGAGGCATTGCCACCAGTAAGGGTTTCAAACACTTCGCCCAGGGGTATCTTTACCGCGCCGAGGCTGATATTGGCTAAAAAGAGGAACACCAGGACAATGCCCAGCAATGTAAAAACAGCTATGTTCCGCTTTTTGTTTTGCATTATTTCAGCCTTTCAAAGAATTGAAGTTGATAGCCCGGCATTAGTTCGGGGTGCAGGATCGCGATCAGGTCCTTCAATACAAAGTCGGGCCTGTTATTAGCAAGCTCATAGTAAATGATCCCACCCGTTTTTCCTTTTTTATTCGAAGAAGAATATACCTGCTTGTTTTTGAATGCTTTGAATTGTGCGTAATGCGGGTTGGCATCCGTCATTTCTTTCAGTGACGTGTACTGGCTCGGGCCGATCCAAACATCGGCATTCTCAGCCCTGTCAAGAACCGTTTCCAGCGAAAGGCTCAGGCTTCCTGTCCCTTCACTGTCTGCCCATAGGTAATTGGCCCCGGCATCCCTCAGGAAGAGTGCCCCCCAGCTTCCGCCCTGGGGCATGTACCATTGGTTTTGGAATATAGCGCCGCAAAACACCGTGGGTTTGGCTGTGGCTTTTTTTACCAAAGCAAGCGCGGCATTATAATCATTTTCAATTTGTGCGAACAGTTCATCGGCTTTGGCTTCCTTGTCATACAGCGCTCCGAAGAATTTTATCCATTCCGCCTTACCCAGCGGCGACTGCTCGTTCCAGTCTCCGTTGTACAGTACTTTCATGCCACTTTGCATCAGGTTGTCCATCGTTTTGTTATGGCTGCTGATGCTGAAGCCTACCAACGCATCGGGATTAAGGTCGAGCAATACTTCGGTATTCAGCTGTTCATTCTTTCCAACTTCCTTTACTTTCCCGGCATCAATGCGTGTCCTCGTTTTTTCGGAGGAAATAAAATTCATATCGGGGAAGCCTGCCAGCGTGTTTTCCTCTCCCAGCATTTCCAGCGACGGAATGTGGGTAGTGGAGGTAACTACCACATTTTTAATAGGTACCTGGATGATCGTATGGCTTTTCAGGCTGTCAGGGACAATGCCGTTCTTCTTTTGCATTACATAGGTAAACGCCTCTTTTGCATCGGGCCATGGATGGGTTACTTTTACTATCGTGTAGCCGTCGTGCCTGTAAATTTCCAGCCCTGAGGCATGCTTTACAGCGTTGGTAACTGTTTTGCTTTCGGTTGCAGTTGCCGCCTTCGTTGTATTTTCCTCTTTGCATCCGGCGAGAGCCAGGGCAAGGAGAAATGCTATGCAAAATATTTTTTTCATGAAATTGATGATTGCCGCAAAGGTAGGGAAATGTTTCATTGCCACGGATCGACAAACTTTTCGTGGTGTACTCGATAAAGCGGCACGCCTAAAAAAATAAAATTTATTTGTATATAAATCCTATCTTTGCGCCAACTTAAGGTTGCGGCGCATTTTCGGCGTGCCGCATTAAAAGGGAACCGGGTTAAAATCCCGGGCTGTTCCCGCAACTGTAAGCTTATTCCGATAGCATCGGAAGGCTGTTGTTAACTACAAACCACTGCTCGCCTTGGCGAGTGGGAAGGTAAGCAACAGTACGCAAGCCAGGAGACCTGCCTTAGGCCTAACAAATATCGGATCTTCGGGAAAAAAGGTTCAGGGATTTATGGCTTATAAAAAGATCATTTTACCGTTCGTATTACTATTGTGCCACCTTATGCTGGCGCAAAACGATACTGTTTACCAGTTGCAGGAAGTTATAGTTCCCGATATGCAGTTGCGTGACTTTTCGGGTACGCAGTCGACCCAAAGCCTTAACGATTCCGTTACTGGCAAAAGTATGTCGTCGCTTACCTCACTGTTGCAATACAATACTGTGATCTATTTTAAGGAGAATGGGCTGGGGATGGTGTCTTCGCCGTCCTTTCGTGGTACGACAGCGCAGCAAACGGCCGTAATTTGGAACGGCATTAATATCAATTCACAATTAAACGGGCAAACGGATTTCAATATTATCAATGCCCGCTACTTCAACACTGTTACCGTGAGGGCAGGAGGGGGGAGCGTCATTTACGGCAGCAGTGCCATTGGCGGCAGCATCCACTTAGATAGTGAACTGACTTTCGGCAATACCTTTCGGAATGAATTGCGCATGGACTATGGCAGCTTCAATACGTTCGGGGCCAATTACAACCTGAAGGCATCAAATGAGAGACTGAGTGCTGATGTAAGCATCAGCCGTAACAGTTCTGATAACGACTACGATTACCCGGGCTGGGACATGAAGAACGAGAACGGCCAGTACTATAACACCAGTATAAATGCCGCTTTTGCCTACAGGATCAATGAGAAAAATTACCTGAAGCTGTACAGCTATGCATATGATGGCGAGAGGCATTTTTCGGGCACATTGGCAGCACCTTCGCGGAGCAAGTACGATGATACGAATACCCGTAATTTGCTGGAATGGACGGGCTACTACAACCGGTTTACCTCACGGGTTAAGGCCGCTTACCTCCAGGAGGAATACCTGTATTACGAAAACCATGAGAAGGAAAATCACACTGATGGCAAGGTGAAAACATTCATAGGTAAATATGATCTGGCTTATGATGTTTCGGATAATATAAAGCTCAATGCCATTGTAGACTATACCCAAAATGATGGTGAAGGCTCCGACATCGTATCTGAAAAGAGGAACATCGGTTCGGGCAGCCTTTTGATGAAGCATCAGCTGGCACAGAAAATACACTACGAACTGGGCATCCGCAAGGAGATCACCAATGCCTACCAAAGCCCGTTGCTGTTCTCGGCAGGTACAGCTATTGAAGCTGCTTCTTTTTACACTATTAAACTAAACGCCTCCCGCAATTTCAGGATACCCACTTTTAATGACCTGTACTGGCAGGGTACAGGAAATCCCAACCTGGATCCGGAAAGCTCGTACCAGGCGGAACTTGGCAATGTGTTCCATTTTGATGATCTCACTTTTACTGTTACAGGCTATTACATCAAACTGCAGGATATGCTGCGTTGGGTGCCCTCAACAGGAGGGATCTGGAGGCCCGAAAATGTAGATAAGGTGAACACTTACGGCCTTGAATCCATCCTGAACTGGAAGAAGAAAATTGGCGTAGGGCAGTTGGAGTTCAACGGTACGTATGCCTATACCACATCGCGCGAGGATGGCAAGACCGAGCAGCTTATTTATGTGCCGCTGCATAAGGCAACAGCATCACTGGCTTATGGGTATAAAGGCTTTTCCGGATATTACCGCCACATGTTCAATGGCGAGGTTTTTACGAGCTCTGATAATGCGTACGACCTTGATGCTTATAATGTTTCGGGCATTGGAGCCGAATATGATCTCAAACTATTGTCGGGCCTTGCCCTTGGTGCACAGGTGAACAATCTTTGGAACGAAGAATATCAAAACGTGATCATGCGTCCAATGCCGGGACGCTACTATAATATGTACCTTAATTTTAAATTTTAATATACAATGAAGATCAACAAACTAATCCTTACAGCGATCGCAGGCTCGCTTCTTTTCGTGTCCTGTAGCGACGACGATTCTGACAGCAATACGCCATCAGGAGCTTATGACAATGGTATGCTCATCATCAACCAGGGCAATTTCGGGCAGGGCAACTCTACCGTTTCTTTCCTTTCCGATGATCTGGTGCTTGAGAACAATATTTTCGCAGCGGTCAATCCCGGCCACATACTTGGCGATACTGCTCAGGACATCGCCTTTAAAGGTGACCTGGCTTATATTGTCCTGAATTTTTCAAACAAGATCGAGATCGTAAACCGTTATACTTTCGCTCACGTAGGCACTATCAACCAGGGGCTGGATAACCCAAGGTATATTGCCATTCACAATAACAAAGCATTCGTTACCAATTGGGGTGATGGCGGTGTTGAAACCGATGACTATGTTGCTGTGATTAACCTTTCTACTAATGCAGTAACTTCTGAGATCGCTGTAACTGAAGGCCCGGAGCGCATACTTGAAGAAGATGGCAAGCTTTACGTTTCGCACAAAGGTGGTTACGGCTACGGAAATAGCATTACGGTGATCAACGGGTCATCTAACGCCGTTATTACTACTATCGCTGTAGGCGATGTGCCTAACATGATGGAAGAGGAAGATGGCAAGCTTTACGTTATGTGCGAAGGAAAGCCGTCATGGGCGCCAACGGCTGAAACACCGGGCAGCCTTGTGGTGATCAACCTGTCTAATAATACGGTAACTTCTACATTGCCTTTTACAGGCACAAGCCACCCTTCTAACCTTGTGATCGAGGACGACAAGATCTATTTTACCGAAGGTTCGGATATTTATACTATGGCTAAAAACGCTACTACACTTCCATCAGCACCACTATTCACAACAACTGAACAGGGCGTTTATGGCGTATCGGCCTTTGCTGTGGAAGAAAACCACATTTATGTAGGTGACGCTACCGACTTCAACTCAAACGGCAAAGTATATGTATACTCGCTGGCAGGAGCGCTTCAAAATACCTTTACAGTGGGAATAACTCCGGCAGGATTTTACTTCAACGATTAAGTTCGATCATCAATTATCATAAATGAAAAAGAGGTTGCCTGAAAAGGCAACCTCTTTTTTTTGACCTCACCCCGATCCTTCTCCAAAAGAGTAGGGAGCCAGGGAAGAAATAATGCACTACATTTATCTGAAGCTCTTTAAGGTATCGGCTGCAAAGCCGCAGAACCCGCAGGCATCTCATCGATGTACATTTCGGTGCCAAAGCGGAGTATGTTTTTTGAGTCCTTAAAATTCTTATGCTTTTTAGAAGGAGACCACATTGGCCTTCCGTTACCGGTAATATCTCCAATGGCAGCGGCAAACAATGGTTCAGCAGGATCGCCTATCACGCCCAGGTTGCCATAGTCCTCGATCAATTCTAAAGTTGGGGTGATCCCGGCGCTGTAATCGCCAAAGTCGTCTGCATTGATCGTTTTCAGTACGATAGGCTGCATGGCATAGCGGTGGCTTCCGTCGCGCCCGCTCCTTCCGAAATCGGGAGAGTCATATAGCGTTACCGAGCCCACGTTCTTACCTGTAGTTGTATCGCCTATAACCACCACATCAATATACGGCTTGAGGCAGTTGATGACCAGTTCGCTTGCCGATGCTGTAGATCGGGATGTGAGGATGTATACTTTGTTAAGGTTCAGGCTGTTGATGGATGTACCACCCGATAGCTGGTTGGTGAACAGGTTGCGTAATGCCTCGGGGTTATTATCTTCATAATAGTCCTGTAGCTTGCTGTTCCATTGCTGCTTTGCGAACAGCTCGCCGTTAAATTGTCCGGTTATCATGCTGGCAAGGTAGGTAGCCGTGCGTACAGACCCTCCCGAATTGTAGCGTAGGTCAAGCACAAGGTCGGTAACATTTTGCGAAGAAAGCTGCCCGAAAGCCGCATTCAGGTCAGGATCGTAATTGCTATAAAATCCGTTGTACATAAAGTAACCTATCCTATGGTTGTCCACTTGCGTGACCTGAACGTTATATACAGGATTTTCCGCATATTCGCTTTTTATGAGCGTTACCGTAGTCCCTGTTGGCGTGATCGTGCCGTTATTGTATGTAGCAAGGTTTAGTGTGTAAGTATCGGCGCCAAGCAGGCTGCGGTAGTTGTCGGGTGTCAGAGGTGTATCGTTCACGCCATAAAAAATATCACCTCTCTGCACGCCTTTTGCGGCAGCATCGGTATTGGGCAATACGTAGCGCACATAGCCGAAAACAGCTGTTTGGGTAGCATCGGTATATACAAGGCCGAATTCCATGCCGTTGCTTTTTGATACGCCCTGCAATGCATTTTCCAGCACACGGAAATCGGGTACCAATACACTCCAGCGGTCAACAGTGCCGCGCTGGTAAAGCAGGCTTTCAAAAAGGGCTTCCGGGCTGGAAAATCCTTCGAGGTAGGAATTAAGCTGCCCCTGGTCGGCAAAGCGCTCATCGGACAGGTCCGGCACATCGGCCTGCCACAGGTAATACAGGTTAAGGCCTTTCCATATAAAGTCGTGCACGGGTACGGCATTATCGTCCATGTCTTCGCAGGCCGTGAAGGCGAGCATGCCCACAAGGAGCGAAGCCATTAGTGATCTCATCTTTTTCATTTAGCTCTTTTTTATAAAACGTAAATTTAAATAATTTTGATATAGGTTGTAACAAAAGTTATGCCTGTTCGTCTTCCTTTTATAAACTAATAACAAACCACCATCAGTAATGGATCAGAAAGAGTTCATAAAAGTGATCTCTCCGTTTAAGGACCGGCTGTACCGGCTGGCGAAACGGCTGCTCGTTAGTAACGAGGAGGCCGAGGACGCTACGCAGGAGGTGCTTGTCAAGCTGTGGAATAATAAAGCGAAGCTGGAAAGCTACTCGAGCGTTGAAGCCCTTGCAATGACAATGACCAAGAACTACTGCCTGGACCAGCTGAAGTCTAAAAGGGCAACCGAGATGCGGATAGTGCACAGCAACTATACCGACAGGCAGGCAGGACTGCAGCAACAGGCAGAGGACAGGGACAGCTGGGAATGGGCAGAGAAAATAATGCTTACACTCCCGGAACAGCAAAAGCTGATATTACAGATGAGGGATATTGAACAGTATGAGTTTGAAGAGATAGCCAAAATAATGGATATGAACGAGACCGCCGTAAGGGTGGCGCTGTCCAGGGCAAGGAAGACGATGAGGGAGCAACTTTTAAAAACACACAGTTATGGAACTACGAACAATTGAAATACTACTGGAGAAATATTTTGACGCAGAAACCAGTATTGCTGAAGAAAAACAGCTGCAGCTGTACTTTTCTTCACCGGATGTGGCGCCACATTTGGAGCAGTACAGGTCCATGTTCGGGTATTTTGCCCAGGCCGGCACACAGCAATTTGACAAGCCGCTGCCACTAAAGGCCAAAAGGAATTACAGGCCATTGATATCGGTTGCGGCAAGTGTTGTTGTAATGCTGGGCATGTTTACCTTTTTTAATAATGAAGGGCAGCCTTCACAAAGCGAGCTCGGTACTTATGATGACCCTGAGGTAGCCTTCAGGGAAACGCAGAAAGCGCTGAACATGCTCTCCAAAAATGTAAATGTGGGTGTGGAAAGCGTGAATTACATAGGAGAATACGAAAGATCAAGAAAAACAATTTTTAAAGAATAATCATCATGAAAAAGTTTATAATTACAGCAGTACTGGCAGCAATGCCTTTTGTAACCTTCGCACAAACCAAGGCATTCGACAAGTTCCAGGATGTAGAGGGCATATCATCAATGACCGTGAACAAGGAGATGTTCGAAATGCTGGGCGAAGTGAAGGTTTCTGACGATAAAAAGACCCAGGGCTACCTCGATATGGCAGAGAACATAGAAGGCCTGAAGGTATTTACAACAAAGGAAAAGAAACATAAGGACGCGTTGAGGGCAACGGTAGCCGAATATGTAAAGAAGAGTCCGCTTACCGAGCTGATGAGCGTTAACCAGGACGGCCAAAAAGTGAAGATCTATGCCATACAGGGCAAAACAGAATCTATAATAAAGGAGGGCCTGATATATGTTGAAGGCGCTGAAGGCAAGGAGATGGTAGTGGTATCCTTTACCGGTACACTGGACCTGGCCGACATCGAGGGACTTAAAAAGTAAGCCCCATCCGTCCCCAAAACACCAAAAACAAAAGAAATAAAAATGAAGACCATGAAAAACCTGATAATTGCTTTAGTATTTGCCATAATGCCTACCATATTTTATGCACAGGTAACCACCTTTGACAAATTTGAGGATAAGGCGGGCATTGAAAGTGTGATCGTGAACAAAAAGATGTTCCAGCTAATGTCGCAGGTAAAGGCTACCGGCAACGATAAAGCGAACTACCAGCAGTACATTGACCTTATCAAAAAGCTGGACAACCTCAAAGTTTTCCGTACGGCTAATGGCAAGTACAGTGCTGACATGAAGGCTACCGTTGATGCCTACCTGAAGAAAAACCCATTGGAAGAGCTGATGCGAATTAATGAAGGTGGCAGGAACATCAAGATCTATGTGAAGTCGGGCACTACGGCCTCTCAGGTACGGGAACTCCTGATGTTCATGGACGGCGGCAAGCAGGAAACGGTTATCATGTCGCTTACAGGTAATTTTGACATTAGCGAAATATCATTGCTTACAGACAAAATGAGCCTGCCCGGCGGAACCGAACTTAAGAAAGCTTCAAAAACTAAAAAATAAGAACCATGAAACGCATACTGTTAGCCGGATTTGCAATGCTGCTGCTGGCCTCCTGCTCTAATGAGCCTACTTTGCAAAAGTATTATGTCGAGAAAGGTGCGGCACCGGGATTTGTAAGCCTTGACGTTGCCCCAACACTGATCGATACTAAAACTATCAAACTATCCCCGGAAGAAGCAACGGCATTAAAGTCATTGCATAAGTTCAATGTCCTGGTGTATAAGACCGATAGCCTCGATGTGAGTCATGCGAAGTATAACAAGGAAAAAGATGCCGTGAAGTCGCTGGTGAAAAAGGAGTATGAAGAGCTGATAAAAATAAATGACGGCAAGAGCGGCGCATCCATCAGTACCAAGGGCGAAGGTGAGCATATAGAGGAGTTTGTGGTGTTCCTGCACAATGAGGATAACGGTTTTGGCGTAGTGCGTGTAATGGGTGAGGACATGACCCCGAACAACATACTTACCATTGCCGGGCTGCTGCAAAAGGCACCTGTAGGCAATCTGGACCAGCTTAAGCCGCTACAGGAATTAATGACAAAGAAATAGGTTTGTTTAGGTTAGTAGGATCCCCCGTGAGTTTTGGCTTGCGGGGGATTTTTTAGTTAATACGGAAAATCCTGGATCTTAGTGCTGTCCAGCGCTACCCAGCCTTGTTCGCGCTCCACATATTTAACATCGAACTTTTCTGAAAATACTGTCTTGTATTTGCCGTTACGGCGCTCTTTGAGGTGCTCCATGGTGTAGTGCATGGTCACGGTGTCGTTTTTGATTTCCACAGTTGAGGTAAGATGGCAGGCTAACATTGCCCTTCGGCCCGGCTGGCACCAACTTGTCCATATGTAACTGCAAATTCCCTGGCCTTGTGAGCCAAATCCTTTAATCAAATGCATATAGGATGAACAGTGGCCTGAGCCGGTACCACAAGTTGTAATACTGAAATAACCCTCCTCATGCCTGTTAAGGGTATCGTAGTGCGTATCCCAACAGCAGAAATGCACCCCGCCATAAAATGGCTCTGCCTGTAATACTCTTCCATTCGGATCATATTCAATAAGTACAAGTACAGAAAATCGGTCGGGATGGATGACATCCGGCAGGCAGGCCAGGTAGTTGCCATTATCCATGCGGTAATATTTACCAAGTGTGTCGTTAACAGCGATCTCATGAAGGTTGAGGTCTAATGTGTCACGCTGCCCGGGTTCAATATCGTATGCCAGATCGTATTTTGCCTGCGAAAGTAATTTGATGGCTTCTTCTTTATACACAAAGCCTGAATCTGCTTTTGCTATAGAATAAACATTTTTAGCCTTAGAAAAATTACTTTTTGGAGTGGTAAAACTAAATAGGACTGCCAAGAGAAATATCCCGGCAACGATGGTTTTCATATTGGATGATTTTGCGATAAATGTAATTAAAAGATCATCCCGAAATCAAAAGCCTAAAAAATTATTTCTTCCAATATTTTATAGGGAACAGCAGCATCCCGAAGCACTCCCCGTGCTCTTTGTCAAGATGTTTGTGATGCATTTTGTGGGCCCGGCGAACGGCTTTGCCATAGCGGCTCGTAGCACTGCGAAATATCTTAAACCGCTGGTGGATGAAAATATCATGCACAAGGAAATACGTAAGACCATACGCAAATATTCCAAGCCCGATCGCTAATCCTATTTGAAGGATATCATACTGCCAGAGCAAAAAGAACCCAATGCTTATCACGGCGTAGAATATGAAAAATGTATCGTTCCGCTCAAACCAGGAGTCGTGGTCCTTACGGTGATGGTCTTTATGTAATGACCAAAGAAAGCCGTGCATAACATACTTATGCGTAAACCACGCCATAAATTCCATCATGCCAAAAGTTAGTAAGAACACTAAGAGGTATATCCACCACATAATTGTAAATTTATAATAGATTAAAACGGTAATTCACATAACAGCGTGCCAGTAGCCCCATTTTTTGGTAATTCGGTACGCGGATGCGCGTGTTCTTTATTTCAAGCGGTGGTGTGTTCTTCAGCTTCTTTAGCAATGTACGATAGTAAACATACGCAGTATACACACCAAATTTTGCCTCAGCGGGTAGCTGCAGAATACCCAGGTAACCTTCGTGCAGATCAGCCTCTATCTCCTCAACGATGGCGCGCTTGGTTTCATCGTTCATCTCGTTGAGGTTGAGGGTAGGGAAGTAATTGCGTTCGAGCCCTTCCATGTCGGCCTTAAGATCGCGCAGAAAGTTGATCTTCTGGAAAGCCGAACCGAGCCGCATTGCCGGGGCCTTCAACACTTCGTAACTCGCATTGTCATTGTCGGTAAAGACTTTCAGGCACATCAGGCCTACCACATCGGCACTGCCATAAATGTATTGGTTATATTCGGCAAACGTAGCATAATCTTTTTTGATCAGATCTTGCTTCATGCTTGCCATGAACGCATCGATAAGGCTTTTATCGATATTGTATTTGTACACCGTATGCTGAAAAGCATTCAGCACCGGGTTGAGGCTTATCTTATCATTTAGGGCATTTTCAAGGTCGGTCTCAAATCGCCTGAACAACAGTTCTTTGTCGTAATCATGGAACGAATCCACAATCTCGTCGGCAAGCCTCACAAAGCCGTAAATGTTATAAATATCCCTGCGGATGCGCGGCGACAGCATTTTTACCGCCAATGAGAACGAGGTGCTGTAGGCGCGGGTAATGTTCCTGCTGCAATCGTACGATATAGTATCAAAGATCGATTTCATAGACTGGGTATTTCAGTTGGTTTGTTGTTTTTCGAATGCTTTGCGACAAGTCCTGCCACAAGCTTTCCCGATATGAGTGCTGGCGGCACGCCCGGCCCCGGCACGGTAAGTTGTCCTGTAAAATACAGGTTTTTCACTTTGCTGCTTTTCAGTTTCGGACGCAGGAATGCGGTTTGCAGGAGCGTGTTAGCTAATCCGTAAGCATTGCCTTTGTAGGAATTGTATTCCCTCACAAAATCATTTACACAGAAAGATTCCTTAAACAGGATATGACTTTGTACTTCCTGCTGTGTCAGCTTTTCAAAACGGGTTATTATTTTTTCAAAGTATCGTTCCCTCAATTCCGGGGTATCTTCCAGTCCCGGGGCAAGCGGTATCAGGAAAATGCCGGCTTCCTTTCCGTCAGGTGCCGCCTCTTTATCGGTCTTTGACGGAAAACTCGCATAGAAGAGTGGTTCTTCCGGCCATCTTGGGTTGTCGTAAATGTCCTTGGCATGCACGTCAAAGTCTGTATCAAAGAACAGTGTATGGTGTTCCACATTTTGTATCTTCTTATCAAACCCTACATAAAACAGCAGCGATGACGGGGCAAAAGTGCGTTTCTCCCAATATCTCTCAGAATAGGCGCGGTATCGTTTTTCGAGAAGTGTCTCGGTATGATGGTAATCGGCGCCGCTCACAATAATGTCAGCATCGATATTTTTGCCATTCACGATCAGGTGCGTTGCTTTGCCCTCTTCAACGCCTATTTTTTCAATGTTGGCATTAGTAATTATTGTAACCCCCAGATCTTTAGCCAGAGTTTCCATCGATCGTATCACACTGTACATCCCGCCTTTGGGGTGCCACGTGCCAAGGCCGAAGTCGGCATAATTCATAAAATTGTAGAATGAAGGCGTGTCGCTTGGTTTTGCGCCAAGGAACAGCACAGGGAATTCCAGCACCTGTACCAGTTTTTTATTTTTAAAGCGTTTACGGATGTCTTTGGAGATATTCCCGAAAAACTGCCCCATCTTTAGCATGGTCTGGGGTGTGACAAGTTCCATAGGCGATTCGCCGGGACGGTACACCAGGTCTTTTATCGCAACGTCGTAATTGCTCCTGGCTTCGTCGATGAATTCGCGTAGCTCGCTGCCGCTGCCTTTTTCAATAGCTTCAAAAGTATTGGCGATCTCGTCAAGGTTATCGGCAATGGTTATAAGGTCCTTTTCGGCAAAGTAAACACTATAAGCGGGGGATAGCTTTTCCAGCTCATAATAATCGGAGGGCTTTTTTCCAAAATCGGCAAAGAAACGCTCAAACACATCGGGCATCCAGTACCAGGTCGGCCCGATGTCGAAGGTAAAGCTATCTCTTTCCAACTGACGAGCCCGTCCGCCTATGGTGGCATTCTTTTCGTAAACGGTAACGTCATGGCCCTGCTGCGCGAGGTAGCAGGCCGCGGCAAGCGACGAAAATCCGGAACCGATCATTTTGACGTTTTTACTCATTTACTATGTATAGGGTTTCTGTAAAGGCATTCATAGAATCATATAGCCTAATATTTCCGCTTAGCGAACTCTCGTGTATGTATTGCGTATTTCGCCCGAAAACGAGTAGCTGTGTATGGCCATCATTAAGTACTTTCTCCTTTAATTCCTTTACGTAACTGTTTATATTGTCTATTGTTGGCGCTACGGTAATGTAGGTAATAAAAGTGATGTTGTCAAAATAATTTTTCATGTCGGCAATGTTGCTCACGGGTACGCTTTCGCCAAGATAAATAGCTTTATATCCATTGGACTGAAGCTCATAATTAATGAACATGAGGCCCAGTTCATGTATTTCCTCATGCGGCAGATATAGAACATAAGTACGGCCGTCCCTGGCATTATCAGCCGGAAGCTTCTCGGTTTCAGAAGCCAGCTTCTGCTTTATGAGATAGCTTATGAAATGCTCATGGGCAGGGGTAATGGTGTTGGTCTGCCACAGTGTGCCGATCTCATCCAGCAACGGGATGAAGCAATCATAGAATATTTCCCTGAACGATTTTTTATTTATGAGGGAATCATAGGTTTTCAGGAACAGTTGTGTGTCAAAATTCATCATGGCCAGCTTGAAGTTATTTACCACATGGCCATTAAGGCTTTTTACCCCCAATACTTCCTTTACCATTTTCGGGATCTCGTCATCGGCTATCTTTGCCAAATGCGATATTTTGTATCCAAATGAATTCAAGGTGCTTATATTAAGTATCCTTTGCAGGCTGGCCACATCATAGTAACGGATATTGCTTTCCGTACGCAGAGGCTGCAGTATGCTGTACCGCTTCTCCCATATCCTTATCGTATGTGCCTTTATGCCCGACAGATTTTCGAGATCTTTTATTGTGAAAACATTTTTTATATTGTTCATTCTTTTTAAATAAACGTTAAACAAAAGTAGCTTTATTATGGGAGTTCTCAGGTTAAAGCATCGTTAAATCTTAAAATTAAATATTTAAGATCTGAATAAAACAGGTTTAAGATTACTTTATGGATTTCTCCTAATATATACATTTGGCTATTATTAAAAAGACGCGGCATCTTTAATGCCACAGTTTTGCGATCCACGACGTTAATTTTTTCGTTCTCGTTAGTTTTACGTTGCGCTAACGTTACATTTTGGCAGATAAGGTAACTTTATGCTAACCCTCTCATAACTAAAGTTTTTTTTGTCGAAATAATGTGTACCTTTGCGGCTTCAAAAAAATACGTATGACACCCATTAGAAACATTGCGATCATTGCCCACGTTGACCACGGTAAGACAACACTGGTTGACAAGATCATGTACCACTGCCAGCTGTTCCGTGAGAACGAGAATACAGGCGACCTTATCCTGGACAACAACGACCTTGAGCGCGAAAGGGGTATTACCATTACGTCGAAGAACGTTTCGGTAACCTATAAAGGCACAAAGATCAACATCATTGATACCCCGGGCCACGCCGACTTCGGTGGCGAAGTTGAGCGCGTGCTCAACATGGCAGATGGTGTATTGCTGCTTGTAGATGCTTTTGAAGGCCCAATGCCGCAAACACGTTTCGTATTGCAAAAAGCCATCGACCTTGGCCTTAAGCCATGCGTAGTCATCAATAAAGTAGATAAAGAGAACTGTACTCCTGAAGAGGTGCACGAAAAAGTGTTCGACCTGATGTTCGAGCTTGGCGCTGAAGAGTGGCAACTTGATTTCCCAACCGTATACGGTTCGGCCAAACAAAACTGGATGTCAGAAGATTTCAGGAACAAAACAGAAAATATTGAGCCGCTTCTGGACATGGTACTTGCACATGTACCCGCGCCTAAAGTTTCCGAAGGCACGCCGCAAATGCTTATTACATCACTTGACTTTTCAGCCTTTACAGGACGTATTGCTATCGGCCGTTTAGAGAGAGGTGTTTTAAGGGAAAACATGCCGATCTCTCTTGTAAAGAGGGACGGAACTGTAATGAAGTCAAGGATCAAGGAACTACACACATTTGAAGGCCTTGGCCGTAAAAAAGTTCAGGAAGTAGTTGCCGGGGACATCTGTGCTATTATTGGCGTGGAAGGTTTCGAGATCGGTGATACAATTGCCGACTTTGAAAATCCTGAAGCACTACAAACCATTGCTATCGATGAGCCAACTATGAGTATGTTGTTCACGATCAATGATTCACCATTTTTTGGTAAAGAAGGTAAATTTGTTACCTCACGCCACATCAGGGACCGCCTGAACAAAGAATTGGAAAAAAACCTTGCGATGAAGCTCGGTGAAACCGACTCTGCTGATAAATTCATGGTTTTTGGCCGTGGTGTACTTCACTTGTCAGTCCTTATCGAAACGATGAGGAGGGAAGGCTATGAACTACAGATCGGGCAGCCGCAGGTTATCATCAAGGAGATCGACGGCGTGAAATGCGAACCTATCGAAGAGCTTACTATCGACCTGCCGGAACATCTTTCAGGCCGTGCGGTAGAGTTCGTTTCTATCCGCAAGGGTGAAATGCTTTCGATGGAAGGTAAAGGCGAGCGTATGATCGTGAAGTTCAACATCCCGTCAAGGGGTATCATAGGACTAAGGAACCAATTGCTTACCGCTACAGCGGGTGAGGCTATCATGTCGCACCGTTACATTGGCTATGAGCCATACAAAGGCGAGATACCGGGACGTAACAATGGTTCACTGATCTCTATGGAGAATGGTAAAGCTATCCCATATTCTATCGATAAATTACAGGACCGCGGTAAATTCTTCGTTAATGCTAACGATGAAATTTATGAAGGCCAGGTTATTGGTGAGAACAGCCGTAGTGACGATATGACGGTTAACGTAACCAAGATGAAGAAGCAATCTAACGTACGTTCGTCAGGAAATGACGAAAAAGCGAGGATCATACCACCGATCATTTTCTCCCTTGAGGAAGCATTAGAGTACATCCAGAAAGATGAGTACGTAGAGGTTACGCCTAAGAGCCTTCGTGTACGTAAGATCTACCTTACGGAGAACGACAGGAAGCGTTATAAATTCTAGTTGACGGTTATTGGTTGATAGTTGTCGGCCTAATCGCAACGAATACATATAGAACCGGACTTGATAGAGTCCGGTTTTTTTTGTGCGGTGCAGTCATTGTGAGGAAGAATGAAGAATCGAGCTTTATGAGGAACGATAGGCCACAGCTTTACTGTCAGGCTGCATCCCCCCCCCCCCTCTTCGTTGTATCCTTCCGTTGCACTACGAGGATGCCGCTGCCGTCGTGGGCTAAGGGCGAGTTGGGCCTGGTGTTTAGATTATTACTGGCCCGAGCTTGGAGCCCTACGACCGCAAGGCTACTTTAGCATATAGTATTTTAGATCTAAAAAGGCGTAGTTGCAACTAAATGCAGAGGTGATTTCAGAGTATAATCGTAGTTCAGGTAAACCATTGGTCTACTGCATTTCTGGATCTATTCGTAAATATAATCCGATTCGCTCTCTAATACATCATTACGGTAATCAAGCCTCTTTATCGGAAGTCCTTCGTCATTAAATGTATATATGTATTCTAATACTGTCTCACCATGATTTTCTCTAATAAGATATTTATCAGCAGCATACGTTTTGGCAACCCCTGCAAGGCTCATTGCCCTTAATGCAATATTCGGCATATAGTCACCGGCTCCGGCATCAAGCCCTAGCAGAGAGGTATCATGTGCAGTGTCATAATCAAATGTCACAGGGCTTCCGTTTAACAGCATCGAAACAGGGTTTGTTCCTTCATATATAAGTTCAGAGGTATCACCAAATTCTCCAACCTGCTTGTATACCAGTCCGTTACTGTTAATAAAATAAACTGACCCGGGCGCATCGAAAGGATTTGTGCTTTGCACAGTAACGGTACTGTCAGGATTATATGTGTAAGAAATATTGTTATGCTGTGCTTCCCCGTTATCAGCGAAAATGGCGATCCCCGATATTCTTCCCTGGTTATCATACGTATAATTTGCACTCGACAAAAGAAGAGTTGTATCCATTCCGTAGTAACTGATATTTGATGCAAGTGTGCCATTTTCATTATATGTATACTCTATGTGACTTAACATCGGTATCATGTTTGGGGCATACATTGCAGAGGCAACTATCCTGCCTTCAGAATATTCCGATTCATATCGTAATGAAACTGTATTATCGATATAGGTCTGCCGTATAATTTTTATAAGAGAGGACTCATTGTTCGTGTCCTGTGTAGAACCAGTATCTTCATCGGAGCAGGAAGAAAAGGAAAATGCGATCAATAGGAAAAGGAATAGATGTTTTTTCATAGCATAGTTGTTAAACATAAAAGTAAGAAAATAGCGGTAATACTTTTAAGTTTTCCAAAATAAGTTGTTGCTCCTGCCAATAGTTATAAAAACATGGCAGCAGGGTGGTAAATAAACCCAAGGCGATTCTTGAAAGTTGAAGAACGGGTAGCCTAGGTTTATCACCCAAAGCCTGATGATGAAATGTCAAAACACTACTTTTCCTTACCCTATAAATTCTTCTCTCAATTCCCATATATTTGCCATCAACCAAAACAAACACAAAACCTATGTCAACAGACCTCTACGGCATCCGCATCCTGAAAAAGGAGCCGGACCAAAAGAAGATCACCATGAAAGTGATCGTGGTATATTATGATGTGGCCTACGAAAGCCACGAACCCCTTCCTACGGATAAGAGCATGTTCCTGCGTGTGCTGTGGGACCGCGATGCTTACATTGCGACAAAAATATCGATGGACGAGTTCCTCGATGAAGATTGGGTGAATGCAAATGCCTACAAGTACATCGACCAAATAAAGCAGCTTAACACTAGGAACCATCCGCTTAAGGATTATACAGGCTACCATGACTTCTATTACGGTGACGGCCCTTGGAAAGACGAGGAAAAACTCGTGCAGGCCGATTATGAAGTGTACGTACACGATGCCCGCCTTTTCGAGCACCTGGAGGTAGGGCAGTCCTGGGGGACAACAAGCTACCAAACCGTTTCCTACGTACATCCGGGGGTGGCAGCACCTTTTATGCCGAATTTTGATTCGCAAGTCGCCCGTTTGGAGCCATTCCCCGGTATTGAACAGGGCACTGAGGTACTTGTATTTACTAAAGATGCATCGAAACTCATTGCTTCCAGTTCAGAGAACGAGATCGTGTGCTATGATACCGCTACCTGGCAGGAGCTTTGGAGGCAGAAGTTCGAGGATATGTTCGGCGACATGAAGATCGACGACGAACAGGGCATCGTATGGATCACGCGCTATAATAAAATTGCAGGCGTGGTAGATATTGCCACAGGAGCCCTTTCGGATAAAATACCAAAAACGGCAGCACGCGGCTTTTCGCGTACCGGAAAATATGCGGTAGAGTATGGGGAAGATGACCTCCTCGACTTTGGCGACGGCCGCAGCATTGAGCAGCCCGGCTGTGTGGAGGCCTTTTCCTTTTCAGCAGATGATAAGTTGGTTGCCATGGGTGGCGGCTCGTACCATTTTGTGGACATCTGGAATACTGAAACGTTAGAGCGCGTCCACACCATTAATACTGCCCTGCGCACCAGCAGGCTGGCTTTTAGCCCCGATGCAAAGTATATTACAGTAGTGTCTTTCGACAAGCTCACGGTGTACGAAGTGGCTACAGGAAAGCTGCTGATGAACAACATCAAGACTGACAGCACTTCTTTCGGGATGCCGGTATGGTCGCCCGACGGGAAATACTTTGCCATTAATCATTATAACTACTTCGGTTATGACGGATATACAGGCATTTATAAAATAGGGATGTGAATTTGGAAATAACAAAATGTCACGTCGAGCGCAGTCGGAATGTGACATTTTGTTGATCTATAAAAAATAAAACCCCTCCCCAATGGCAATAGGGGAAGGGCCTAAGTATAAAAAAATCAGAAGTTTATTTTGATTATCCGTGGTCGTAGCTAAGTATGCGGGCTATTTTCCATTTCCCGTCCTTCAGCAGGAATACGTGGGTAAATTTGGCCTGCCCTGCCAGTGCTTCTTTGCCTTTCTCGGTAACATAGAACCGGTGTTCGCCTGTAAGTATCGCACCATAGCCTTCCAGCGGATATACTTTTAAAGTCCCGGGTACGGTTTCGCGGCGAATTTTCCAACCCGGCGTGCTGCACAGGTTCTGTTTTGTGCGGGCGATCATTTCGTCGCGGGTGTTGGTCATGCCGCCTTTGTCGTGGTAAAATTCCAGGTCTTCGGTAAAGAATTCCCTAAAAGCTTCGATGTTGCAGGTGTTGTAGGCCTCAAAAACCTCTTTGTCGAGAGCGAGTATCTTAGTTTCAAGATCTTTTTGGCTTGTAGGATAAGCGGGGTCCTTTTGGCTGTAGCCAATGGACGAAAGGCATAGCAGGGCAGCCAGGAATAAATGTTTCATGGTTCGTGATGTGATCGATGATCGTTGATGATTAAAAGGAACGCGGATCACATGCATGCAAAGATCTTTTCTGATCAATTTGCCTAAAGGTCTACAGTAATGTCGTCTGATGCGCGTCCCGGCGTTTTTTACTCCTGACCCACAGATCCCCCTGAAGAGGTTTCTTTATTCAGGTTAGAGGGAGTCGATACATAACTGATGCTGGCGCCGCTCGATGCATCTGCGGTAAGGCTCTCTGTAGCATTTATAACGGTTGTACTGCCGCTCGATGCTTTTGCCGTTACTTTTCGTGCTGTTAGTTCCCTTGCAGTAAGTGTACTTCCGCTTCCTGAGTCTGTAGTAAGGCTTTCTGCTTTGCCGGTCACTTTAAGGCTGCTGCCACTTCCTGACTCTAATGTCGCATTTTTAGCCTCAATGGCTACGGTCATGCTGCTGCCGCTGCCGGAAGTGAGTATGATAGAGTCTGCTTTGAGCGTATTCCTGCTGGAAACGGCACATCCGCTACCGGACTCGATACTTTCAATTTTAGGAAGCCTTACGATCACCTTTTTGGAGGTCGCATTGCCAATGTTCACATCCGATCTTATCTCCAATTCGCCATTCTTAACCTCTGTCAGTATGTGCTGCTGGAGATTGCTGTCGGCCTCAACCGTTACGGCATACCCGTTGCCTTGCTCTATGATCACTTCGAGGCCTGTCCCTGCTGATATTTTAGTGAAATTGCCTAGCAGTTTACGCTCTTTGGTCACAACATTGCCGTCACCATCTATTTTTTTAAAGTCCAGGTTACAGGAAAATAACAGTAGTGAAGCTACAACGGTAATTATGGCTTTTGTCACGTGTACAATAACTTTGATCATGGTGGTTGGATTTTTGTTTGTTATTGGTATGCCGCGCGGCACAGTAAAGTTACCGCGCGACTTTAATTAATTCCTCTTGGTTTCAGTTTCGATCTGCAGGCCGTTCTCGTCGGCCTTCATTTTTACTTTTACATTCTCGCGCTTGCCGTTCTCATCATTCGAGTCCACTTCAAAGTTAACGGCATCTTCGACAAT
The DNA here is from genome assembly GCF_052437795.1 of Flavobacterium sp. Classification (GTDB taxonomy): domain Bacteria; phylum Bacteroidota; class Bacteroidia; order Flavobacteriales; family Flavobacteriaceae; genus Flavobacterium. The sequence continues at coordinate 207,357 of NZ_JBQVPA010000004.1, read as the reverse complement.
TGCCTCAACCTCGACCGGTTCTTCTATATTGTCTTCACAATTCAGGCATTTTAATTCATCATTCTCCAAATGATACATCTGGTCTTTGTCGCTGTAATTTATAGAAAGCTCAGAATAGTCGCTGCGGATATAATCCCTCATATTCCTGTCGATCTCAAGTACGCTGTATTCCGGAAGGTATACATATACCTTTACACGCTGCATCCTGAATTTGCTGTCAAGGTCGGTAAGCAGATAATTGTCTAAAGTTAAGGTATTTCCCTTAAAATCAAAATTATAATTTATCTTTTCCGCCCTTTTCCTTGCTTCCGACGGAGAGCTTCCCTCGGCAAGTTTCTCTATTTCAACATATGGTTTCTCTTTATCGGTTTTAATGAAATGCACCTCAACGTTGTTCGAGTATATCACGTCATTATCGGTTGAGTCCTGGGTGATGCGGAAGTCGTAACGATTATCTACCGACTTTGAGAAAAGCGAATTGTGGCGCAGCTTTACCCTTAGCGTGTTATCCTCCTGAGGAAGATTTATAGCCAGCTCTTTCATTACCTTACCCTCATGTGCTATCTCGGTAGCGTACCTCACACCCAGATATATTGAGGACGACAGTGCTATTATCCACAATGCGAGTAGTGTGTAACGTGTCACGTTGCCTACAGGCTTGAGATTTTCGACCATGATCTTAAGCCCCAGCAGGAACATGAAGAACACAGGTATACCGAAAGTAAACAGCATAAGCAATCCTACTACCCAAAATGGTATGTCGGTAAAATTAAAGATGTGGTTTGAGGAAAGCCATGGTGTGTTGACCAGTGCCGATGTAAATAAGGTTGTTACAAAAAAGACTACCAAACCGCCTAGTGCCAGAGCGGAACAAATAGTAATTACCGCGCCTATAACTTTGGCAAGGCCTTTAAATATAGCCATGAATACGGTAGCGATACCGTTCCCTACCTTCTCGGCACCTGAACCTACGTTAGCACCAAATTTTTCATAATCCATCGATTTGAGGCGCTCGCCAAACTGGCCTATTTCTTCCTTTACTTTTTTTTCGATATTCGAAATGTTGATGGGCTCTCCGGTCATTTCCAGTTTCTCTGTAGTTGTTACCGCTTTAGGGATCAGTATCCAAAGCAATATGTACACAAAAAGGCTGGCAGAGAAGGTAATGAACAACGACAGGATGAAAATGATCCTTATCCACAGTGGGTCGATCCTGAAGTAATGTGCGATGCCTCCGCATACGCCGCCTACAATAGAACGGTCGCCATCCCTGTAAAACTTCCTGGTCTTGTAGTTGTAATCGTAGTTGGGATTGAAGCCGGAGTAGCTATTGCTGCTTGTTTTTTCGGCCGACTCATCGTCGATCCTGTAATCTTCGGGCTGGCCCATTACTGCGATTATCTCTTCAACTTCGCGAAGGCTCACCACACGGTTATCATTCTTAAGCTTTTCAGTCAAAAGTTCAGCAATGCGTCCTTCAATATCGCTCATTATCTCATCCCTTCCGTCTGTCGACAGGGAACGGCGAATGGCGTCGAAGTAGTGATTCAGCTTCTGATAGGCATCTTCATCGATGTGGAAGAAAAGGCCTCCTAAATTTATACTTACTGTTTTGTTCATGACTTATGCTTTTTGACTGGTTATTATGTTTACTGCGTCGGATAGTTCCGTCCACGTTACGTTTAATTCTTTTAAAAATTCGCGCCCTTCATCGGTCAGGCCATAATATTTTCGCGGCGGGCCCGATGTAGATTCCTCCCAACGGTAGCTCAGTAGGCCATCGTTCTTTAATCGTGTAAGCAAGGGGTACACAGTACCCTCCACTACAAGCAGCCTTGCGTTCTTAAGGGTGTCGAGGATCTCTGATGTGTAGGCGTCCTTTTGCTTGAGCACGCATAGTATACAGAATTCCAAAACCCCTTTTCGCATCTGCGCCTTGGTATTCTCAATGTTCATAAGCTTTCGTGTTTGATGTGATTAAACTGTCCATTTTTTGATCGATGATTGATTGATGATTGATGATGATTGATGATGATTGATGATGATTGATGATGATTGATGATGATTGAACTATGATCGGTCGGCTGATCCTATTTAAATTTTGCCTGCAGCTTCTGCATGCGCCCTATGGCATCTTCAAGGTATTCTTTCCCTTTATCAGATCCTGCTTCCACTTTTTCACCTTTCTCAAATATGGTTACTATGGGGGTGCCATCTTTCGCCGGGCGGGCATTTATCGTGATGTTGTTATACTTGTACTCCGCATAGCCCTGGGCAGGTATCCCTGTTATGGCAGTACCGTCCTCATCAAAGGTAAAAGTACCTTTCATTTCGAAATCATATTCTGAAAAGGGTGATCTCTCACTTGTTCTGCGGACAATGTTCCCCTTATCGTCATTCTCCTGCTCATACCTGGAATTACAGGCGGTAATAGCTAAGAGAAGCATTACTGATGCTGCTATTTTTTTCATCACTTCAGGAAGTTTATTGTTAGTGGGAATTTATAGTGTTCTCCATTACTGTTCTTAACTGCCGCGTAGATGATCAGGAAGAACTCGGCGATCTTGAGCAGGAAGAAAATGAATGCCGCTACTGCACCTATGATTACAAGCCCCGTTATCTTTCCTGTCGACAGCTGGTCGATAACCCAGTCGTTGTCATTTACCATTTGAATGCTTACATCACTGAACAATGTGTAGAGGAAGATCGGCACGGCAATGATACCCATGATCAAAGAGTAGAGGAACAGGCTTAACTGGAAATTGATAGCCTGCTTACCGTTCTCGTCTACAAATTTAGAATCATTCTTCTTGATGCTCCATATGAGGGTAGGAAAAATAAAGTTACCTAAAGGAAAGATATACTGCGTTAAAGCGCTTAGCTGTAACAGTACCGATGTGTTCTTATTTGTGATGGTTTCCATAGTATATGCTTATATCAGTTAATATCCTATGCAAATATATATCTATTGGATGGTATTATGCAATACAAAGTACTTATGTTTAACAAAATATTAACATTTATGAGTTTGGATAATTATCTGTATTTTAGCAGAAAATATAGTAAACAATGGAATTCACGCCTTCAAAGCTCAATACATTTCTTTTTTTTAAGCTTCCTTCGGCTTTTTGGAGTGGTGTAAGGGTAAAGGAAATATCGGCCACTCATTGTGTGGCAACCGTAAAGCACCGCTGGTTTAACCAAAATCCTTTCAACTCCATGTATTTTGCAGTACAGGCAATGGCTGCCGAACTTACCACGGGGGCTTTGGTCATGTACCACATAAAGAAGAGCGGTAAAAAGATATCGATGCTTGTAGCGAACAATAAAGGCAATTTCTCGAAAAAGGCGCGGGGGAGGATAATCTTTACCTGCAATGAAGGCCACCTGATCGAGCAAGCTATACAAAAAGCGATAGCAACAGGTGACGGCCAAACGTTTTGGATGAAGTCAATAGGCACGGATGCACACGGCGACCAGGTGTCAGAGATGGAATTTGAGTGGAGCATTAAGGTAAAAAGCATTTGATCGCATCACAAACATTAGTTAAACGCTAATGTTTTTCAATACTGTAGTATCGCAAGCAGTACTTTTACTAATAAGGAAAAAGTAAAGCCATGAAAGTTTTAATAACCGGTGCAACGGGGCTTGTAGGGAGTGAATTAGTATCGCTGCTGCTCAAGAACGGCATCCACGTACACTACCTGACCACGTCCGAGAACAAGATACAGCACGAAACACAATATAGGGGTTTCCTTTGGCATCCTGAACAAGGCCATATCGACGTGCACTGCATTGAGGGTGTCGATGCCATCATCCACCTCGCCGGTGCATCTATCTCTAAGCGCTGGACCGATAACTATAAAGAAGAGATAGTAGAGAGCCGTGTGGTCTCTGCCAACCTGCTTTACACTCTTCTAAAAAATAACCCGCATACTGTAAAGCACTTCATTTCAGCATCAGCCATAGGTATCTACCCTCACAGCGTTGAAAAAATATATTCAGAAGATAGTCCTGAAACAGATAGGTCATTCCTCGGGCAGGTAGTCACCAAATGGGAGCAGGCCGCCGATCATTTTTTACAATTGGGCATTTCCGTAGCAAAAATAAGGACGGGACTCGTGCTTTCGGGCAAGGGTGGTGTGCTGAAGGAACTCACGCGCCCGATAAAGTTTGGGCTTAGTGCCGCATTTGGCAATGGGCAGCAAACCCAGTCGTGGATACACCTTCGTGACCTTGTAGGTATCTACCACTTTGTACTTACACATCATTTAGAGGGTGTGTATAATGCGGTAGCCCCTTATCCTGTTGCTCAGGAACAGCTTTTAAAACAAATAGCCAATACCCTCAATGTACCCTATTTCCTTCCGGGGATCCCGAGGTTTATAATGCAGGCGGTATTGGGCGACATGCACGAACTTCTCTATAGCAGCCAAAATGTTAGCGCCAAAAAGATCATTGGCGAAGGCTACCAGTTCCGCTACCTTTCTTTAGAAAAAGCGTTGCGGCAGGAATTGGGATGACCTTATAAATTTCGGCAATGACGTTTTTACAGTCTCTGCGATCTTCTTTACAAGTTTTGAAAGGAAGATCGCTTTGTCGTTACTTCTCAAGATGACTTTTATAAAATTTTCGTACTATTCAGTCAGAAAATAAAATGTGACAATTTGACATTTTATTCCTTTTGGCAATACTTTTGCATTTCGCTTTAGCGAACCATTCGAAAATTTAATGTTTAAGAAAATTTTTAAAAATATGAGCCAGGAGAATTCTGAAAATGTGGAGAAAGACTTAACGCAGGAAGAATTGATCAATGATGCAGAAAACACCGAAACTACTACCGATCCAGGCATACCGTCTGCCGATGAACTGACCGAAGAGCAAAAGCTCAGGGAAGAGGTAGCTAAGGAAAAAGATAAGTTTTTACGCCTGTTTGCCGAATTTGAGAACTATAAGAAAAGGACATCTAAAGAAAGGCTGGAGCTTTTTAAGACTGCCAACCAGGAAGTTTTGCAGGCGCTTTTGCCGGTAATGGACGATTTTGACAGGGCATTGGCCCAAATTGCCAAGTCTGAAGATGAGGTGCTTTTGAAAGGTGTGGAGCTCATTCATAATAAATTGAAAGATACGCTGGTGTCCAAAGGGCTTGAGCAGGTCGAGGTAAAAGCAGGTGATGCTTTTAATGCCGATTTTGCCGAAGCGATCACGCAGATCCCTGCGCCATCGCCGGAATTTAAAGGCAAGATCGTGGACGTGTTGGAGAAGGGCTACAAGCTGGGTGATAAGATAATCCGTTTCCCTAAGGTAGTGATAGGCAACTAAGCCATTTAAAACAGACAGAGATGAAAAAAGATTATTACGAAATATTGGGAATAGAGAAAGGCGCTACCGCGGAGCAAATAAAAAAGGCATACCGCAAAAAAGCCATTGAATACCACCCTGACAAGAACCCTGGCGACAAGCAGGCCGAAGAGAATTTTAAGACGGCAGCTGAGGCCTATGAAGTGCTGAGCGATGCCGACAAAAAAGCACGCTACGACCAGTTTGGCCATTCAGCGTTTGAAGGCGGCGGCGGATTTAACGGTGGCGGCATGAACATGGACGACATCTTCAGCCAGTTCGGTGATATTTTTGGCAGTGCTTTCGGCGGCGGCGGATTTAGCGGTGGTTTTGGTGGTGGATTCGGCGGAGGCCAGCGCAGAATGAAGGGGTCTAACCTTCGCATCAAGGTGAAAATGACCCTTGATGAGATCGCTAACGGCGTTGAGAAAAAAGTAAAGGTTAAAAGGAAGGTACAAGCCAAGGGTGTAACGTACAAAACCTGTCCGACCTGTAATGGTGCGGGCCAGGTCATGAAGATAACCAACACCATATTAGGCCGTATGCAAACGGCTACTGCATGCCACCAGTGTGGTGGCACGGGCCAGGTGATCGAGTCGAAACCAAGCCAGGCCGATGCGCAGGGCATGATCATGGAGGACGATACCGTATCTATCAAGATACCTGCGGGCGTTGTAGATGGTATGCAGCTGAAAGTGAGTAACAAAGGTAACGATGCGCCGGGCAGCAACAGTATTCCGGGCGACCTGATCGTGGCTATTGAGGAACTTGAGCACGAAACATTAAAACGCGAGGGTGAGAACCTGCACCTGGACCTTTATATCAGTTTTGCCGAAGCAGCGCTTGGAACATCAAAAGATATTGAGGCTGTGAATGGTAAAGTGAGGATAAAACTGGAGGAAGGCATCCAGTCAGGCAAAATTTTAAGGCTAAAAGGCAAGGGTATACCGAGTGTGAACAGTTATGGTACGGGCGACCTGCTTGTGCATGTAAATGTTTGGACACCAAAGACTTTGACAAAAGAGCAGCGTCAGTTCTTTGAGAGATCCCTTACAGATGAGAACTTTATCCCGCATCCGGAAAAATCAGAAAAATCTTTTTTTGAAAAAGTTAAGGATATGTTTTCATAATTTAAGAAATTATTATACATTTGGAATTCACTATGCAAGTAGTGAATTTTTCTTTTTCATAGCAATTTTTCCCATCCTCATCGCAAGATAAGGGTGGGTTTTTTTATTAAACAGCTGAAAGTTGTTTTACCCTACCTGAAAAAATAAGTTTTTTTAAAATTTTTTTCATCTTCCTTTAAATTATGTTTATTACATAAAGACCGTAAAGACTATCGGGTAAACAATAGCATGGAAGTGAATAATAAAACGTTGGTCCTTCTTAGCGGACCTTGTGGAATAATCATCCCTTGTTGCGTAACTTTTTCCCACATTATTCATCATATAGTGGTATTTTTACCATCACAATCAATAAAACGGAATGGAACCAATTTTAGAAGTAAGGAATGTTGTAAAGCAATATGGTGACTACACCGCGCTCAACAGCGTTTCGCTACAGGTACCGCGTGGCAGCATCTACGGATTGCTTGGCCCTAATGGCGCGGGAAAGACCTCTCTCATACGCATCATTAACCAGATCACTATGCCCGACAGCGGCGAAGTTTTGCTTGATGGTGAAAAACTTGCCCCGCACCACATCAGCCACATCGGTTACATGCCCGAAGAGCGCGGCCTGTATAAATCCATGAAGGTAGGGGAACAGGCGCTTTACCTGGCGCAGCTGAAAGGCCTCTCTAAAAAAGAAGCCAAAGCCCAACTGGAATACTGGTTCGAAAAACTCGAGATACAAGGCTGGTGGAATAAAAAGATACAGGAGCTTTCCAAAGGGATGGCGCAAAAGATACAATTCGTGGTAACGGTGCTTCACCAGCCCAAGCTGCTGATATTCGATGAGCCGTTCAGCGGGTTTGACCCAGTGAATGCAAACCTTATTAAAGACGAGATACTCGGCCTGCGCGATAAGGGCGCGACCATTATCTTCTCTACGCACCGCATGGAAAGCGTGGAGGAAATGTGCGACAACATTGCGCTTATCCATCAGTCCAACAAGCTCATTGAGGGCAACCTTATCGATGTGAAGAAGCAATACCGAAGCAATACCTTCGAAGTTGGCATAGCTCCAAACAACATTGAGCAGTTCTTTGCCGACATGGCGCTCAACACTCAATACACGAGTGAAAAGGCCGGCTTTAAAACTCTTGACGACGAACTGAAACTACAGATAACTGTCCCAAAGGGTTCTACCCCGAAAGAATTATTGAACTACCTGCTGAGGCATGGCGACGTGACCTACTTTGTTGAGAAGATACCGAGCGTGAACGATATATTCATCCAAACAGTAAGCAAAAGATAATGAGCCTTTCCCTTATAATAAAACGAGAATTCAACGCCAAAGTGCGTAATAAGTCGTTCATAGTAATGACATTCCTGAGCCCGATGTTGTTTGTTGGAATGGGCTGCCTCATTGCTTACCTTACCAGCGTGAACAACGATGTGGTGAACAAAGTAGCCATACACGATGCCAAAGGCTGGCTGCATGACGAACTGAAAAGTACCGACAAACTTAAATATACGGATCTTTCCGCCTTACCGCTGGATGTAGCCAAAAAAACAGCCTCGGAAGAGTATGAAGGTTTTGTTTATGTACCACCCGTGGAAGACATTAGCCTACTGACCTCAAAAGTGGAATTCCTGTCTAACGAATCGCCAAACCTTGAATTGGTCGGCGGCATTGAAGATGCGATAGACGACAAAGTCACAAAGTATAACCTCAAAGAGCTTAATTTCGACTATGACAAGATCGAGAATGCGAAAGCGGAGTCGAAACTGCACCTAAGCAAATTCTCCGGTGAAGAGAGCCATAAGGAAGGCAGCTACCTGAAAATGGGCCTTGGAGCCATGATGGGCTACCTGATCATGATGTTCATAATCATTTATGGCAATATGGTAATGCGCAGTGTTATAGAAGAAAAGACCAACCGTATAATCGAGATCATTATCTCCTCTGTAAAGCCTTTCAGGCTGATGATGGGCAAGATCATAGGTACATCGCTGGCAGGGATCCTTCAATTCGTTATCTGGGCCGTACTTGGGGTAACGTTATTTTTAGTGCTTACCATGGTCTTTAACATACAGGTTGGTGCTGCATCGAACACGGCTGCAGTACAACAGGCGTCACAGGAGGCAATGAGCGGTGCACAGTTGTACATCAGTGAATTCTTTAAGCTGCCGCTTGCCACGATGTTCATTTCATTCCTCGTATATTTCATAGGCGGGTTTTTCCTTTACAGTTCCATTTATGCTGCGATCGGCGCGGCGGTAGACAGCGAGACTGACTCCCAGCAATTTCTGCTGCCTATCATCCTTCCGCTAATGCTTGGTGTTTACGTTGGCTTTTTTAGCGTGATCAGTGAACCGCATGGCACGGTGGCAACGGTATTCTCAATGATACCATTGACCTCGCCGATCGTAATGCTTATGCGCATACCGTTCGGAGTACCACTTTGGGAGATCCTGTTATCGGTTGCAATATTATTCATGACTTTTTTTGGAGTAGTATGGTTCGCGGCGAAAATATACCGCATCGGTATACTGATGTATGGCAAGAAGCCTACGTATAAGGAGATATTCAAGTGGCTGAAGTATTAAGCCCCCTAACCCCCAAAGGGAGAACTTACGAGATGTCGTTAAAAAAATGCGATTGTTTGTTAATGGTTTAGGGACTGTCCTGTTTATCAAATAAATTTATACAGATTGGCAATAGAAAATAGCCAATGGAAAATAAAAAATTCAAAGATGTCCAAAATACTTATCATAGAAGACGAAGCCGCTATCCGCAGGGTACTCGGAAAAATACTATCTGAAGAGAGCGATACCTACAAAGTAGAGGAAGCCGAAGATGGGCACGCAGGACTCGAAAAAATAAAGAACGATGATTACGACCTGGTGCTGTGCGACATCAAAATGCCGAAGATGGATGGTGTTGAAGTGCTGGAGGCCGTGAAAAAAATAAAGCCGGAGATACCTTTTGTAATGATCTCGGGGCATGGCGACATCGAGACCGCCATTAATACGATGCGCCTGGGGGCATTCGATTACATATCGAAACCTCCCGACCTGAACCGCCTGCTTAATACCGTGCGAAATGCGCTGGATCGCAAGGTGCTTGTGGTGGAGAACAAAATGCTGAAGAAGAAGGTAAGCAAAAACTACGAAATGGTAGGGAGCAGCGAACCCATCAACCACATAAAAGAGATCATTGAAAAAGTCGCGCCGACCGATGCACGCGTGCTCATTACCGGACCAAACGGAACAGGTAAGGAACTCGTGGCGCACTGGCTTCATGAAAAGAGTGAGCGTGCTGCTGCGCCTTTCATCGAGGTGAACTGTGCGGCCATACCTTCGGAACTCATCGAGAGTGAATTGTTCGGCCACGTGAAAGGCGCGTTTACCAGTGCTGTGAAAGATCGCGCCGGTAAATTTGAGGCTGCAGATAAGGGAACGATTTTCCTTGATGAGATAGGCGACATGAGCATGCCGGCACAGGCAAAGGTGTTGCGCGCACTTCAGGAGAACATGATACAACGCGTAGGTGCTGAGAAGGATATTAAGGTGGATGTGCGTGTAGTAGCGGCGACCAACAAAGACCTCAAAAAAGAGATCGCCGAAGGCCGTTTCCGTGAGGATTTGTACCACCGTCTTGCAGTAATACTGGTAAAAGTCCCGGCGCTCAATGACCGCAGGGATGACATCCCGACCCTTATCGATCACTTTGCCGAAAAAATAGCTATCGAGCAGGGCAGCGCGCCGAAGAAGTTTTCGGCGGATGCCATAAAGCTGTTACAGGAATACGACTGGACAGGCAACATACGTGAACTTCGTAATGTAGTGGAGCGCCTTATAATTCTCGGAGGCAGCGAAATTTCGGAAACCGATGTAAAGCTGTTTGCAAGTAAATGATAGTATGAAAACCGGTGCCGTTTTATGTCTGTTCCTGCTGTTGCTGTTCGCGGATGCCGCAATGGCCCAGGACTACCTGGAGCAGATGAAGCGGTACGACCTTTCGAAAGTCATTGATCCCGATAGCATAAGCGATGACAGCCGTGAGATGATAGCGCACGTTGACCCTTATGGCTACATTGGCGATAATTTTCAGCGCTTCCAAATTCATTTTACCTCATTCAAAAAGAGCAAGGCCGATCCGTTGGTATATGATGTGAAAGGTAAAACAAGGGTTAAGGGAAATATATGCGGCTTTACTGGTACTTTTAAAATTACTGCGGTAGAACATGACGATTCGATTCAGGAGTTTATGGATCCAGATTATCGGGGTATTGCTATTGTGAGTAATGTCATACTATATGAAGACAAGTCGCAACCCGGTTCCGGAATTATTAAGGGTGTTTTAGTTACCGATGCCATTTTTAATGGTAAGGCTAAAGCAGAATACAACGCGCTAATGCTGATGTCGGACAGCTACAGGAACAACCAGTTTACCGGGACCTGGACCAGTTACAAGACTGGCCGTTCCAAAAAATGCAATTGGGGTGACTACCGGATACCTGAAAGCGGCGATCTCGATTTGGGGGCAGGTGAATTTATGATTAACGAAAAATTTAAAGGCAACGGGTGGGAGAGCTATTATGACGCCTATTGCTGTGATCCCGAGCTGGCGAGGTCAATAGCCGCCAAAAAGGAGGAAGCGCAAGAATGGTGGAAATAGGAATCTGCTGACCACTTATGGTTGATCTTTTTTACACAAGGTGCACAATGGGATACACAAAGTTCTCAAACCTGAGCGTAAAGATAATAACGATTAATGAGATCGTTGTGGCCTTGTATTGCTCATTCAAATTTGTGACCTTTGCGAAAATCTTTATGAACCTTGTGATAAAAATCCTGGCTCAACATTACATGAAAAAATGAAATTAAAAAAGATACATCCGGGCCTCGCCCAGTCGCTTGAAGAAGCCGGCCTTACAGAACCTACAGCATTGCAGAAAGAAACCTTCGGTACCATAAAGAGTGGCGTCGACCTTGTAATCGTGGCAGGCCGTGAGGAAGCCAAGACTACAACTATGGTTATCCATGTGATCCAGAGGCTGGAGAAGGAGTTCCAGGAATCGCCCCGCGCGCTCATTTTTGTGCAGGATAAGGCTAAAGTGCTTGAAGTGCTGGAAATGTTTAAAACCTATGGCGACCATACCGACCTTCGTGTTTACGGAGTGCACGATAAAGGCGATATTGACTATGACAAAAACCAGATATCGCTGGGTATCGACGTGCTTGTAGGTACGCCGGTACGACTGGGCGAAATGTTCTCCTCTGCGGGATATGACATTAACCAGCTAAAAATGTTTATCATTGACGATGCCGACGAGATACTAAAGCTGCGCCACGATACCCGTATTGAGAGGATATCGAACGGCATTGCCAAAACCCAGCGCCTTTTCTTTACCAACACCATTACCGACAGGGTGGAATCGCTTGCCGACAGGATCATGATCGAGCCATTATTCTATGAGTTTGACGGCGAGGAAGAGGAAGAAGATGAAGATTGGGATGGGGATGAAAACCGACAATAATACCTTTAAGATCTATACGCCTGTAAAGAAGTTTTACCGGAGTAATGATCTTATTGTTTATTTGTTAATTGGTTTTGGTGTCTTGAGTGTAACGAGTTTTGCGATTTCCAATTTGATTGGCAGGAATCTCTCCCTGATCATAGGAATGGTATTCCTGATTTGCTTGATACTAAGTTTTCTGGTATGTGTTGGTTTGGCTATAAGGGCCGTTTTTAAGTATCAGCCGCTTTATGGAGACCTTAGCGGTCAGGTCATCTTTGAAAATGACAGTATTTCGGTAGACAATAGGGTATTTGAACTGGATGACATATCAAAGATCAATTTTGCAATTATCGATCATAAAGACCTTTACATTGGACGCCGGGGAGGACTTGAGGGCAGGAAGTCACAGGGAGTGGGGAATACATTCAGTTTTATGGTGGATAATAAGCAGTTGACGTATCAATTTCAACTCCTTTATAAAGGCCAAATTAAGGAGATAAAGGACCAGCTTATTTCGTATCACATCGCAGGCAAACTCCATTTCCTTCATCTCATAGAGCTTTTGGGAATTACTAAATATGAGGACATTCAGGAATTCAAACAGCAATTGGCAACAGGCCTAAAATAATAAAGCCCCCGTTATGCGGGGGCTCACTATTTAAATTCATCAGAGATTATATCAAAAACTGCACGACCCTGCCGGCTTTCGTTAGCATTTCCACCCGTATCTTCTGGTTGGGCCTTTTATTATCCAATACTTTAGATACACTTTCAATGTCTACTGCCTTCATGTTGCCGATGCGTAGTATGATGCCATCCTTCAGTTCGTCATAGTACGGCATCCATTCCTCATCGGTGATCTCCTTGATCTTTACGCCATAATCTATTTTAAGCTGTTTCTTTTCGGAGTCGCTCACATCCTCCAGTTCAAGGCCGTCATAGGTAAAGCTGTTGATCTCATTTTTAGAGAGCTTCACAGGGATAGTCATCATTTTACCATCACGGTTCACGGCAACTTTCACCACGTCGTTCGGACGTTTGGTCACTATAGAAGCGTTGATGTCAGCGAACCCGTTTATCTCTTTATCTTCAATTTTTGTGATGATGTCGCCTTTCTTTATGCCGGCTTTCTTCGCACCCGATTCGGCAATTACATCATTCACATAGAAGCCTCTTGTCTCTTTAATGCGCAGGTCTTTGGCAAGGGCACTGTTCAGCTCGCCGCCTTTTACACCCAGCGCTCCTCGCTGCACGTTACCGAACTGCATCAGGTCTTCAATGATCTTTCTTGTGATATTGGAAGGCACCGCGAACGAATAGCCTACATACGAACCCGTCATGGACGAGATCATGGTGTTAATGCCTACGAGTTCGCCACGGGTGTTTACCAAAGCGCCACCGCTATTGCCGGGATTAACGGCCGCGTCGGTCTGTATGAACGACTGTATGCCATCTTTACTTAAGTTCCTGGCTTTCGCCGAAACGATACCCGCCGTCACCGTACTGGTAAGGTTATAAGGGTTGCCCACGGCGAGCACCCATTCGCCTACCTTAATATCATCCGAATTGCCGAAAGTAGCAAATGGGAGTTTGTCTTTAGTTTCTACTTTCAGCAGGGCAATGTCCATTTTAGAGTCAGTGCCTACCAATGTAGCCTTATACGATTGGTTGTTATTAAGTGTAACTTCCAGCTCTGAAGCGTTTTGCACTACGTGGTTATTGGTCACGATATAGCCGTCTTCGGTAATAATTACTCCCGACCCGGTGCCCACCTGCTGGTATTGCTGGCCACCGCCACCGCCACCGAACATAAAGTCCCATGGACTGGCTGCCCTTGTGGCATAAGAGGTATTCTTAACATGGACTACTGTGTGTACGGCTTTATCAGCAGCCGCGGTAAAGTCGATCGACTCTGCACCGCCGCCGTAGCCAACGGTGCGGGTATAATGTTCAGGAGCTATTGATAAGGCAGATGAGGGTGTGTCATTATCAAATACCAGTTTGTAAGCTCCAAGGGTAGTAGCGCCGCTAAGCAGCCCTACAAGCAATAAGCCTGAAAATTTCTTCATAGTGAAACAGTATTTAATTTTATTGAATAAAACATATAGTGATGCGGCTGTCCGGCCATCAGGGATGTCATTAATATTCGTACTTTTGTTGTAACAATCGTATAAATGAAACTTACATTCCATAAATACCAGGGCACGGGCAACGACTTTGTGATGGTAGATAACCGCGATAATATATTTCCCAAAAATGATACCAAACTCATCGGGCACCTGTGCGACCGCAGGTTTGGCATCGGTGCAGACGGGCTGATACTACTGGAGAACGACGATGCTACCGATTTTCGTATGGTATACTACAATTCCGACGGGAATGAGAGTACCATGTGCGGCAACGGAGGCAGGTGCATAGTAGCCTTCGCCAATGCGCTCGGGCTTATAGAGAATGAAACCGAGTTCACTGCGATCGACGGCCGTCACCATGCGGTAATTGCCGGAAATACCGTTTCATTGCACATGAAGGACGTTCACACGATCTCGGTATATGAAAATTATGTGTTCCTGGATACGGGTTCACCGCACCATGTAGAACTGGTAGACGACCTGGAGGGGCTGGACGTTAAAAAAGTAGGCGCCAGCATCCGCTACAGCGGGCTTTATGGCGACAAAGGGTCAAATGTGAATTTTGTTGTGCCAATAGGGACTGACAAATTTGCAGTGCGTACCTACGAGCGCGGTGTAGAAGATGAAACCCTTTCCTGTGGGACAGGTGTTACAGCCGTAGCCATTGCCATGAAAGTGCTCGGTAAAGCAGTTACAAATGCTATAAAACTGGATACGCAGGGCGGCGAACTGGAGGTGTCCTTCGTTCAGGAAGAAGGTAAACAGTTCAGGGAAATATACCTGAAAGGCCCTGCGACATTTGTTTTTAACGGCGACATCGAATGGTAACCCTTACAGGAAATACCATTTACCTGAGGGCGCTGGAACCGGAGGACCTGGAATTCATTTACCGTCTCGAGAACAATGAGGGCATTTGGGAGGTAAGCAACACGCAAACTCCCTACAGCCGCTTCCTGATACGCCAATACCTTGAGAATGCACACCAGGACATATATGAAGCAAAACAGCTCAGGCTGGCCATTTGCAAAAAAGACAGCTTTAATGCCATCGGGCTTATCGACCTTTTCGATCTCGATCCGGTGAACCAAAGGGCAGGTGTTGGGGTCATCATTGAAGATGAAAATAACCGCAATGCTGGCTTTGGGAAAGAAGCGCTAGGGCTTTTGATAGAATATGCTTTCCAAAAATTGCAACTGCACCAGCTTTACGCAAATATAGATACTGCAAATGTTGCAAGTATATCGCTTTTTGCTAATTTTGGCTTCCGATCGGCAGGTATTAAAAAGCATTGGATAAGGAGGGAAAACTCTTATTATGACGAGGCTTTATACCAGCTTATACGTTAATTAAAAATTACTTTACCTTGAAAGCAAGAAAGATAATAGGCATCTTTTCGTTGGTCGTGGTGACCGCGGGGACCATTTACGGTTATATGATCTACAAGCAGATATTTTCTGCCAATACAAAATTCAGCGAGGACCGTGTGGCAGTATTCATTCCTACAGGTTCTGACTTCGCTGCAGTGCAAAAGCTGGTAGCTCCTTACATAGAGGATATGGACAGGTTCGAATCCGTAGCCGACAAAAAATCGTATCCCGATAATGTAAAAGCAGGTAAGTTCATCCTTAAAAAAGGTATGAACACCAATGATATTATCAATTCGCTGCGCCAGCCGGTAACGGTGAACATTTCCTTTAATAACCAGGAAACCCTGCAACGCGCTGTGGGCAGGATATCGCAACAACTTGAGCCGGACAGCCTCGCACTGCTACAGGCATTTACCGATAAGAAATTCCTTCAGGATAACGGTTTTACGGAAGACAATGTACTAAGCATTATGATCCCTAATACTTATGAGTTCTTTTGGAATACTTCGGCGACCAAAGTAAGGGATAAAATGGCAAAGGAGTACCGTAAGTTCTGGACCCCTGAAAGGGAGGCCAAAGCTGCGGCCCTCGATCTTACACCACTTCAGGTATCGGCACTGGCATCCATCGTACATAAGGAAACCGCTAAGACCGACGAAAGGCCGCGTGTGGCGGGAGTGTACCTCAACCGCCTTCAAAAAGGTATAAAGCTGGAGGCCGATCCCACAGTGATCTATGCCATCAAAAAGGAATCGGGCGACTTTGACCAGGTTATTAAAAGGGTTTTGTATAAAGACCTTGTGATCGACTCTCCTTACAATATGTATAAATATGCAGGGCTTCCCCCGGGGCCTATCGCTATGCCCGATATTACAGCCCTCGATGCGGTACTTAATCCTGAAAAGCACAACTACATCTACTTTTGCGCCAGCGTGACCAATTTTGGCTATCATGAGTTCGCAGTTACAGCTGCCCAGCATGAGGTGAATCGCCAAAAGTATGTTGCATGGGTCGAAAAAATGGGGATAAAGAGGTAAAATCTTACACTATTTAGTGATGGATCCCGAAGAAAATGAACTTTTTTTCGGGATTTTTTTATGTGCGTAGTTCGCTTGAGAACTGTTGGGTAATCCCTTTGTTTCAGGGATGTTACGGAATTTTCTTTCTTAAATTTTGACACTTAACATTCTGTTAAAGTCTGGTTAAATTGTAAGTCCTTGTAAATCAACTGGATGTTTGCCGTATATTTGCAGTCTGTGAAATTCATAATGTGACAGGTTATGAGAAATTTAATTACATGATAAAACGATGGGCATATTTTTCAGGTTTAACGCTTTTCATAGCGGTTGTTAGTTCGGGTTTCAAACCCAAAGATCCAAAACAATTTGGCAGAATAGAAGGTTTTCACTTAGCAGAAAACGAGATCACCAATTATACCGTGCCTACCGTAGACGAAACGGTAAACGTCAATTTCAATTTCCCTTTTACCGGAAAATCGTACACAGGTTTTAAACAGGCAATAGCCATTAAGGAATCGCAAGGATTATATAAGCTTGTGAACCGCTACGGATACATGGGCAAGTACCAGTTTGGTAAGTCTGCCCTGCGCGCCCTGGGTATCACCGATACCAAAGATTTCCTAAACAACCCCCACTTGCAGGAACGTGCTTTCAAAGCCTTACTTTCTAAGAATAAGTGGGAACTTCGCAAAGAAATAAGCCGGTTTGAAGGAAAGGTTATTAAAGGCGTAAAAATAACTGAGTCAGGACTGCTTGCAGCAGCGCATCTTGCCGGTGCGGGTTCGGTAAAAGCCTTCCTGAAAAGCAATGGTAAAAATGGTTTCCGTGATGGTTTTGGAACTTCGCTGAAGAGTTATATAAAGAAATTCGGTGGATATGATACTTCGAATATCATTGCCCATCCTGAGCCGAAAGTAAAGCTCAATTAATTACAGGCCCTGCAATTGCGGGGCTTATTTTTTGAGGCTATTTAGATCCCTTTCTGTTTTGGTAAGTGAACTATCCAGTTCCTTCAATATATTTTGGGTCTTATTTAGTTTAAAAATATTGTTTGTAACCAAGATCCGGGCCTGCTTTTTCCCCGAAAGATAGGTGATATGGTCTTTCTTGATCTGCTTGAGGACCTGTCCATACGTTAATGTTCCGGTGAGATTTTCATTTAGCGCATCGTGATCCATAATATGCTTTAACAGGGCTTCCTGAAGGCTTAATGATCGCGCCCTGACCTCTTTGAAAGTGGTTAGCAGTGCATTTCGTTTTCTTGGGAATAAAGGCTTTTTAGCTAAAAAGTAAATAGTTAAAAATAGCAGTATTGCGACAGCTATCAAGGTCTCAGGTAAATATTGCATATTTAGATGTAGGTTGGGAATACGAATTTAACATAAAATATGTTTCCGTTTCCTAAAGACCAGGTTATTTTAATAATAACTTTTTACCTGTTATATAGTAGGGCATTATGCCTCGCATTTAGCAATTCTAAAATTTATGCAGTATGAAAATACATGGCCTGTTGTGCAGGTCTGTTTTCTCTTTTTTCCACTGGGAAATGGTCTTGGTCTTAATGTACTCTGTAGTAAGTGTAATGTCTGCCGCAATGCAAAGATGGGTATTCGGCTGTAGGGTATTTACGATGTCTTCGAGGAATTTATTATTACGGTACGGCGTTTCCATGAAGATCTGTGATTGTTGTTTGTCCTGCGAAAGCTTTTCCAAATTTTTCAGCGCGCTTTTCTTGTCCGATCTCTCTATGGGAAGATAGCCGTTAAAAGCAAAATTCTGTCCGTTCATGCCAGATGCCATCATGGCCAACAGGATGGAGGAGGGGCCTACCATAGGTACTACCTGTATGCCTTTTTCGTGTGCCAGCTTAACAATAACCGCACCTGGGTCGGCAATACCGGGGCATCCGGCTTCAGACATCAGGCCCACATTCTTACCTTCAAGACAAGGTTTTATGAAGTCAAGGTGTTCTGACGGTTCAGTATGCTTATTGAGTAATGAGAGCTTAAGCCCGGGCTGTTTTTTTGTGGGAAGTATCGCCTTAATAAAACGCCTTGCGGTCTTTTCATTCTCTACAATGTAATGGTCAATAAACTGAATAGTACGCGCCACCGTATCCGGAAGCACCTGCTTCGGGTCCGCATCATCGCCAAGCGGCACGGGGAGAAGGTAAAGCTTTCCAAATGTTGTCATGCGTGTTCCTTTATTAGTTTGTTTGCGACCAGTTCACAGGCTTCATCAAGCATATCATACACTTTATCAAAACCTTTCTGTCCACCATGGTATGGGTCGGGCACATCAATATTCTGTCCGGGGAATATCTCGTCCATCATCAGCTTGATCTTTGTCTTTGCTTCCGCATCGGATGCAAGTTGGGTAACGTCACGCAGGTTATAGCTGTCCATTACATAAATATGGTCAAACTCTGAAAGATCTGATCGCTTGATCTGCCTTGCTTTCTGGCAGCTGATGTCCAGGCCACGGTTTTTTGCGGTAAGTATGGAGCGTTCGTCGGGTTGGTGGCCTTCATGCCAGTTGCCTGTTCCGGCAGAATCGACGAAAAATTTATCCTTAGGTAATTTGGATCGCAGTATGCCTTCTGCCAGCGGAGAGCGGCAAATGTTCCCGAGGCAAACCATCAATACCTTAACCATGAATTATATGGAGAGTTTCTTGTTGATGTCGTCTACGAATTTCCTGAACTGCTTGTCGGTAGTCACTAGGTTATCTACTGTTTTGCAGGCGTGGAGTACTGTAGCATGGTCGCGGTCACCGATCTGTGAACCGATGTTGGCCAGCGATGCTTTGGTGAACTTCTTCGCGAAGAACATGGCAAGCTGCCTGGCCTGCACCACATGGCGCTTCCTGGTTTTTGACTGCAGTGTATCCACATCAAGCTGGAAATAATCCGAAACAACTTTTTGAATGTAGTCGATAGATATTTCGCGCTTTACGTTCTTAACGAATTTCTCAACCACCATTTTGGCGAGTTCAAGCGTAACCTCACGCTTGTTGAATGATGATTGCGCTATGAGCGATATAATGGCGCCTTCAAGTTCGCGCACATTGCTCTTGATATTTTTTGCTACATATTCAATGATCTCTGCCGGCATCTCTACACCGTCGCGGTACAGGATATTGTTAAGGATAGAGATCCTTGTTTCGTAATCAGGCTGATGCAATTCGGCCGAAAGCCCCCATTTGAAGCGGGATAGCAGTCGCTGCTCGATGTCCTGCATGTCTACCGGCGCTTTGTCCGAGGTCAGGATCACCTGCTTGCCGTTTTGGTGCAAGTGGTTGAAGATGTGGAAAAACACATCCTGCGTACCGGTCTTGCCCGAAAGGAACTGCACGTCGTCAATGATAAGCACATCTATCAATTGGTAGAAGTGGATGAAGTCGTTACGGGTATTCCTTTTAACGGAGTCGATATATTGTTGCGTGAATATTTCGGCAGAAATATACAGCACTGTTTTTTCAGGGTATTTGTCTTTTATCTCGATACCAATGGCGTGGGCAAGGTGGGTTTTCCCCAAACCTACCCCGCCAAATATAAGGAGTGGGTTAAAGGATGTACCGCCCGGCTTGTTGGCAACGGCCAAACCTGCCGAACGTGCCAGCCTGTTCGAGTCGCCCTCGAAAAAGTTGTCAAAGCTATAGTTGGCATTCAGCTGTGATTCGATCTTCAGGTTCCTTATGCCCGGTATGATAAAAGGATTTTTAAGTTCAGGGTTCTTGTTCTGTAAAGGTACGTCAACCTCCTGCGGCTTAACCGGCTGTCGATGGGCGCTTGGCAATTGCTCCGTGAAGGGCTGCTTATTGCCATAAGTGTTTTCCATCTTGATTTTATACAGTAACTTTGCGCTGTTCCCTAGTTCTTTGGTAAGTGCGACTTTTAGCAGTTTTACATAGTGCTCTTCGAGCCATTCGTAAAAGAATTTACTGGGCACCTGAATGTACAGTGCATTATCGGTCAACTCGACTGCCCTGATCGGTTCGAACCAGGTCTTGTAGGCCTGATCCTGAATATTGTCTTTTATGAATACAAGACAGTTTTCCCATACCGATTGCGCAGTTTTCGTCATACACTGAATTTTAGATGTTTATAAAAGGTTGTCTTACAAAAAGGAAAGAATGAATTTCGATCCGTTCGGGAGAACAAATATGATAACAATTAATTGTAAAAAAAAATTGTTGACGTATTGATTTTAAGTAAAAAATGTTGTAAGCATTATTTAGATTAATTTAATAGAAAATTAACAATTCAGAATTATGAATTTTCACGAATTTAATGTACGTGTCAGGTATGCAGAGACCGACCAGATGGGGGTTGTGTATCATGGAAATTACGCCCAGTATTTTGAGATGGGAAGGGTTGAATGGCTTAGAGATCTGGGAGTTAGGTATAGTGATATGGAGAAGAGCGGGATAATGCTGCCGGTGGTGTCCCTGACAATGAATTATAAAAAACCGGCCCGGTACGACGACCTTTTGAGAGTGCGCACCATTATGAAAAAATTAACTTCCGTTAAGATAGAATTCGACTACGAAATTTACAACGAAAGCGATGAGTTATTAACAACGGGCAACTCCATTTTGGTGTTCGTGAACATGGAGACAGGGCGCCCTGTCCCGCCACCCGACCATATCATTGAGAAGGTGAATTCCGGTGAAAAATAGTTCTGTTAATAGCTGTATAGCGATCCTCAAAATGCTATCCCTTACTTAACGGAGATCCCATATAAATTCCCAAAAGCCTCTTCTACTGAAGGGGCATTTTTTTTGCGGGTGCCAACGACAATTTCGCAGTCCATGTCCATTTTTTGGGAAATGATGTCAAGGTTCTTTTCCTTAATGACCCGCATTACTTTATTCATGTCCTGGTACCCGAATTTTACGGTATAATGTACATCTATGGTTTTCTCAATGACATCCGAAGCTTCGAGCGCCATTTGGGCGCCTGTCCTGTAGGCTGAGATGAGCCCGCCAACGCCCAGCTTTACGCCCCCGAAATAGCGCACGACAATGACAAGTACATTGGTCACGCCAAACGATTGTATCTGGCCGTAAATGGGCATGCCGGCCGTGTTGGAAGGTTCGCCATCGTCATTAGCGCGGTAGTATAGCTTATCGGTGCCCAGTTGGAACGCGTAGCAACAGTGTCCCGCAGAACTGTGGCGTTTCCTGACACTTTCAAGAATGGCCTTTACCTCTTCCTCACTGCTTACAGGGAATGCCAAACTAAAAAACTTACTGTTCTTTTCCTTGAACATGGTTTCTTCAGATGGTGCGGCGAGGGTTTTATAGGTGTCATTTTCCATAGGGGGGCAAAGATAAAAAGATTTTACACTTAGCTTTCAGTTGGTAAATGAGAAATGGTTATACTTGTGGAAAGGTTGTTATCTTGGATATAAACACCTTTTATATTAAGCTTGCGCCGCATTTTAAGTTATGGGTAAGCGTGAAAGATAAGATATCTTTTGAATCGGCGGAGGGTATTCCTTTCCATACGGACGATAATCAGGCTACAGTAGGTAGCGGTATATGTTATTTCCTCCCCGATGGCAATAAAGTGCAGATTGATAATTTTTTAATGGGTACGGGAATTATTGCGCCAACCGATACGATCGGTATGTATGATGTTGAAATTAGCAGGAAGGTAAACAGGATGTATCTCGCGGTGGCTGGGATTGTAATTATGCTTCTGGTCATTGCAATAATTATTTTTTGACAAGACCGTCAAATTAGCAATTGCGATTCTCTAATCTATGAATCTGAAATTCAAACTACATTTCCTCCTGGGTAATGATCTTCTTTTCAAACATATCCACCACATCCTCTTCACCCGCCTGCAGGTTCCAAACCTGGAAGCCTAAAGCTTCGGCGGCATCGGTATTGAACTTTTTGTCGTCTACGAACAGTGTGCGCTTGGGTTGTATGTCGTGGTTGTTGATAAGGTAATTGAAAGCCTCGGCGGCTGGTTTGCGATAGCCTATTTCGTGCGAAAAGTAAATGCGCTCAAAACACTGGTAAAAATCGCTGTAGAAAGATGCGCCCGCATCCTGTTCGAACTTTTCCATATGTATCGGGTCGGTATTGCTTAACAGGAACAGGCGGTAATTGGCAGCCAGCTTTTGAAGGAACTCCAGTCGGTACAACGGGAAGTCGGCAATGCCCATGTTCCAGGCATCACGTATCTGGTCTAATGAAGCATTGTCTGTATACGGTTGGATGCCTTTCAAAAAGCCTTCTTCGTCGAGCTTACCCGTTTCCAGTTTTTTCTCCAGCTTTTCCAGGTCATCATTCCAATCGTGCAGCCCCAGTTTGGCAAGCGCCTTTTCTTTGGCTTCGCCATTCTTATTTAGAAATACATCTCCGAAATCAAATATTATCGTGTTGACCATAACTCCTGAAAATTAATAGTTCATCATCCAGTATGCGCTCCTTTCTATAGGGAACGACATCGAAAACCGGTGCTTTTGTTCCTTCATTAAAAATAGCTTTGCCTTTAAAAACCCTGGCTTCGTCCCATAACCCCGCGTCAATGAAGGTTTGCAGTGTTTTCCTGCCGCCTTCTACAATTACCGATAGCAGGTTGTGCCTGTACAGCACTTCCAAAATAGCTGTCGGCAGGTTGCTGTCAAAAGCCACGGTTTCATAAAGCAGGTTATCTAAGTTAGCGAGATCAGTTTTTTCTGTCAAGACAATTGTCTTTATTTTTTGATTTTTAACAGAATGGCTGTCTGATATCTTTCCTGTCCGGTCGAGTATGATGCGCACAGGGTCCGGCCCGGTCCAGTCGCGTACATCAAGTTGGGGGTTGTCGTCAAGCACAGTTTGGGTCCCTGCCAGTATCGCAGCTTCCTCGCTGCGCCATTTGTGTACCAATTGTCGGGAATAGGGATTGGTGATCCATACCGGTTTCTTCTCTTCCAATGATGCATTGGTTGGATCATCAAACATTCGATTCGGACTTAAAAAGCCATCCGCGCTTTCTGCCCACTTAAGTATAATATAAGGACGCTGTTTTTCGTGAAAAGTAAAAAAGCGCCTGTTCATCTCACGGCATTCTTTTTCCAACACGCCAACGATCACATTTTTTCCTGCTTCTTCCAGCTTCCGGATTCCGTTACCCGCTACCTTCTCATTTGGGTCGATAGTGCCAACAATGATATTTTTGATCTCGTGGCGGATAATGAGGTCACAGCAGGGGGGTGTCTTGCCATAATGGCTGCAGGGTTCCAGGCTTACATATAATGTCGACTCGGGAATAAGGTGCTTGTCAGTTTCGGTTACCGAATTTATGCAGTTCACTTCACCGTGCGGGCCGCCGTATGGGGAGGTATTACCTTCGCCAATGATCCTGCCCTCATGCACCAGCACCGCCCCAACAGAGGGGTTAGGCATTGCGGCACGCAGTCCGTTTTGCGCCAGCTCAAGGCAGCGCCGCATAAAGGTTTCGTGGTTCACGCTCATAAGTTATAAAGTCTCAAAGTTACAAAGTTTCGGCGCGTTATCAAATTCATTAGTTTTGCATCATGAGTTATATCATTAGAAAGATCGCTAAAGGAGACGATGCCGCTGTTGCGAAAGTGATACGAGATGTGCTGGTTGAGCACAATGTGCCCAAAGTAGGTACGGCTTATGCCGATGCTTCGCTGGACTGCATGTTTGAGGCATATACCAAACCCAATTCCGTATATTTTGTTGTAGAAAGAGAGGGCAGGATCATTGGCGGGGCTGGGGTCGCGCCGCTTGATAATGGCCCGGCAGATACCTGCGAGCTCCAAAAGATGTATTTTTTGGCAGAGGTGCGCGGGCTCGGCATTGGCTCAAAAATGATCGACAAGTGCTTAGTGTCAGCAACAGCCTTTGGGTTTGCACAATGCTATCTCGAGACCATGCCCTACATGCAGGCCGCGCAAAAGCTGTATCTAAAGAACGGATTTACCTACCTCGATGCGCCGATGGGCGATACGGGGCATAGCTCGTGTCCGGTGTGGATGATAAAATTGTTGGATTAATTTGTTTCAGGTTTAAAGTTTCAGGTTGAAGTGCGAACCTGGAACGCTTAACCCGAAACCCTGAATTTGACCTATGAAACTAAAAGACTATCGTACCCATTTCCTCAATACATTAACCCCGCTCTATGATGCCATGGAGGCGGAAAGCTTTTTCAGCATTGCACTTAGCGAACTTAAAGGATGGAAACGCAGCGATGTGGCGCTGAACCCCGATGCGGTTTTGTCTGATGAAGAAATTACAAAGTGGAACGATGTGCTGGAGGAGCTGGAAAAGCAGCGGCCAATACAGTATATATTTGGCAAAACGCATTTTTACGGACTGGAGTTCGAAGTAAATGAGAACACGCTGATCCCGCGTCCCGAAACCGAAGAGTTAGTGGAGTGGATCATTAAAGAGAACCAGCATAAAGGAAAGATAAAGGTACTCGATATTGGTACTGGCAGTGGGTGCATTGCCATTTCTTTAGCAAATAACCTCTTAATGGCGGAAGTGTCGGCCATAGATGTTTCGGAAAAGGCTTTGGCTGTAGCCGAAAAAAATGCGGAGGCTAATGGCGTTACAGTGCATTTCCTTTTGAAAAATATTCTGGAAACAGAGGAACTTCCAGGTACTTATGATATCATTGTTTCTAATCCGCCCTATGTGCGCGAGCTGGAGAAAGCCGAAATTCGCCCTAACGTACTGGAGTTTGAGCCGCACCTTGCGCTGTTTGTGGAAGATACCGACCCACTTTTATTTTACCGGAAAATAGCGCTTTTGGCGAAAGCTGGCCTTGCCCAAAATGGCATGCTCTACTTCGAGATCAACCAATACCTGGGCAATGAGACCGTAGAAATGCTGGAAAGCTACGGTTATAAGAATGTAACGCTGAAAAAGGATATTTATGGGAATGACAGGATGGTGTCGGCTTTAGGATAAACCTGCGGTATCAGCATTCATGATCCGGATTCTCTTTACTCATAACGTAACGCCTCCACAGGATCCAGTCCCGCAGCTTTAATTGATGGTGCAAGTCCTGAGGCCAGCGTGACAATGAGAATGGTTGCGAGTGCCGATAATATAGCTTCCCATGGCATTGGGAACGAAATGCCGAAAATCAAAGAAACCCCCACGCCGCCTACAAGAAGTCCAAGAATGATCCCTATGACCCCTCCCAAAAGGCTAATGATGAGCGTTTCGGTCAGGAATTGCATGGCAATAGTCATTTTGGTAGCGCCCAAAGATTTACGCACACCGATCTCCCGTGTCCTTTCGGTTACCGATACGAGCATGATATTCATGAGCGCTATGGAAGACCCGAAAATAGTTATGATGCCAATAACCCATGCTGATATGCCCAGGAATTCCAACTCTTCCAGCATCTGGCGTAAAAGCTCGTCGCTGCGCTCGATGCCAAAATTATCCTCTTGTACGGGGTTGAGCCTGCGTACGCGGCGCATGGTCAGTTCTGCTTCATCTACTGATGACGAAAGCATGTCTTTGTTGCCTATGGCAACCTTTATTTCATAGTCGATATTGGGAGCAGTAAAAAGCGAGCGCGCTACCTGTATCGGGATGATAAGCCTCAGGTCCTGGCGGCTGCCAAAGGTGGACCCTTTTTCCTTGAGCACGCCAATAACCTTGAATCGCGCACCCCTTACGGATATTGTTTTATCAATGGGGTTCACATCTTTAAAAAGCCCTTTCTCAAAATCGGAGCCCACTATGCACACATAGTTGTTGTTGCTTATATCAAAGCTATTAAAGTTACGGCCTTTTGTTGTTTCCAATCCCGAGTTGGGCAGGAAGTATTCATCGGCGCCTACAACGGTAATTTCCGGGTCGGTCTTTTTGTCGGCATATTTTACCTCAAGGTTGCTGCCGGCAGTAAAGGATAACGACGTGGCTGCCGACGGATAGGTAAACTTATCCTGGAATTCCTTAGCCTGCGGGTAGCTGATAATGGGGTTGACCTTCATCTGGTCATTCTCGATCTGCTGCGAAAAATCATAGCGGGATATAGAGAAAGTGTTAGCACCCATAGAAGAGAAGTTACCGGTAATGCTGCTTTCAAGCACCGCCACTGCGGCAAGGATCCCCACCAATGCGAAGATGCCGATGCCTATGATAAGCACGGTTAACGCAGTGCGGAGCTTTTGGGTCTTAATCGAATCAAAGGCTATTTTGGAATTCTCCCTGGCCAGGCTAAGCATAGGAAATGGTTTTTATGGCACTAAAGTACATATTTCATTTCAAATTTCAGATTTCAGATTTCAGATTTGCCACTCAATCCCATAATATTTGTTAAAGGGTAGGAGTGAAGCTCAATCTGAAATCTAAAATCTGAAATCTGAAATCGCCTCCGTATATTTGCATAAAACGTAAATTAGAAAAAATGGCACAGAAACCGGGCATCCCAAAAGGCACAAGAGATTTTTCACCAGCAGAGGTGGCTAAGCGTCAATACATAATGTCGGCAATAAAGCATCATTTTGAGACTTTTGGGTACCAGCCTATCGAAACGCCTACGTTTGAGAATTCAGAAACCCTGATGGGTAAGTATGGCGAGGAAGGGGACAGGCTTATTTTTAAGATATTGAATTCCGGCAATTTCTTTTTTGACAAAAAGAAAATTGACCTGCCGCTATCGTTGGAGGAATTATTAGTCAATTCTTCAGAAACGATCTCAACGGAACAGCTTATCGAGCTTAATAAATTCACATCGCGCATTTCCGAAAAAGCGCTGCGCTATGACCTTACGGTACCCTTTGCGCGTTATGTGGTACAGCACCAGAACGAGATCGAATTCCCATTCAAGCGTTACCAGATACAGCCGGTATGGCGCGCCGACCGTCCACAAAAGGGCCGTTTCCGTGAGTTTTACCAATGCGATGCCGATGTGGTGGGGTCAACCTCGCTTTGGCAGGAAGTGGAACTGGTGCAGTTATACGACAGTGTGTTCACTACCCTTGGGCTTGTCGGGGCAACCATCAAGATCAACAACCGCAAGGTGCTTTCGGGCATTGCCGAGGTTATCGGGGCAAAGGACAAGCTCATCGACTTTACTGTGGCACTGGACAAGCTGGACAAAATTGGCGAGGACGGCGTAAAAAAGGAAATGACCGAAAAAGGCATTTCTGCGGAAGCCATCGAAAAAGTGCAGCCGCTGTTCAGTTTTACCGGTACTATAAATGAAAAGCTGGACAAGCTAGCAACCCTTCTCGCTTCTTCGGCAGAAGGGCTGAAAGGTGTGGAAGAGCTGCGTTTCATCTGCGACAATGTTTTGGAAATAGGCCTTGGCAAAAGCGAACTCGACCTCGATGTAACCCTTGCCCGCGGTCTGAACTACTATACAGGTGCCATATTCGAGGTTACCGCACCAAAGGAAGTCGCCATGGGTTCCATTGGCGGTGGCGGAAGGTATGATGACCTTACCGGCATTTTCGGGCTGAAGAATATGAGCGGCGTGGGTATCTCTTTCGGGCTCGACAGGATCTACCTGGTGCTTGAGGAGCTTGGTCTCTTTCCGGCTACGGTCACCGAAGCTACTAGGGCGCTGTTTTTTAATGCAGGTGACAGGGAAGCACTCTATAGTATGAAAGCCATTAATGAACTTAGGCGATCAGGGATAAAAGTGGAGATGTATCCGGATGCAGCCAAACGTGACAAACAATTTAAACATGCCGACAGGCGTGGTATACCGTTCGTGGTGCTTACCGGCGATGCCGAGATGGAAAGCGGGACATTTACCCTAAAGGATCTGGCTTCGGGCACGCAGGAAAGCGTAAGCCTGGCGGAATTTGCTGAGAAGATAAAATAAACTTAAAGTTTAAGCCATGAAAATAAAGTTATTCCTATCACTGGCGCTCCTGCCTTTTGGCGCTCTTGCTCAATTTCCTGATCAGGATTTTGAAAACTTTATACTGCTTCCCAACGAATGGGGGTTAATGGATGATGCCGGTTTCAATGAAAAATGGATGCCTACTGAACCCGGGAACGCGGGACAGCCCCCTTATCAGGGAGAAATGGCAATATACCTACCGCCGGGTACTATGCCTCAGGGAGAAGTAACAGATGACTGGCTAATGACCCCGCGCTTTACAGCTGTAGCCGGCAGGCAGCTTCAGTTCTATTCCAGATTGCTGCAAGAGGGAGACCAGGGGAGTATCTACGGAGTTTATATATCAACACATAACGTACAATTATACCCGCAGGCTTATACGCTAATTGAACAATGGACGGAGACTGAGCTTAATCCTGTGCAGGCGGAGTATACATTGGTAAGCGTGCCTATTCCTGATTCATATTCAGGGCAGCAAATCTATATGGCATTCAGGATGAATACCAATGGAGGTGATGGCTGGCTTATAGATAATGCTTCAATTAAAAGCACATTGGGTAATAGTGACCTTCCAAAAAAGCAAATAAAGATCTATCCTAACCCCGCTCAGGATCTACTGCATATAGATGTTACTGATATTTCATTGCGGTCGGTTGCCATACATGATACTAACGGCAGGCTCTGCATCAGTTCAGGAAACACTGAACCCATTGATGTTGCAGGCTTAGAAGCTGGGGTGTACTTTGTTAAAGCTACGACCGATACAGGCCTGCTTGTTTCTAAGTTGGTAAAGCAATAAGTTTAGAGAACTTATAAGACCTTATAATTCCACGATCCGTACCACATTTCTCAGGACCTCCCCAGTAGTGTCCTCTTCTATGGTAATGCCCAGTATTTCAAAAGGCCGCTGTATGGTTTCGTGTATCCCAATGTAATCGAGCGCAAGGGCATCAAAACTGTCAGGATGAAGTGTGATCATTACGCTGTCGGTAAGCTCGTTGTCAATTATAAACTCCTGCATTCCGTCAAAACTCATCAATCTGCTGTGCATTCAATACTTTTTTTTGAGAGTAAGCAGGTGCAAAGAAGGCTAAATTATAGCAGGGGTGTGTTATGCAATAAGTCAGAATACTTACAAAATTTCTCATAAAAAATCCCGGAGTTGCGTCCGGGACCTTTATTGTAATTTGATGGGAATTGGAGGTTACTCAGCCATATCCAGCACCTGTACCAGGTTTTTAGGAACGCTGCCGCTGTTATCCTGCACGATCTCGATGCCAAGGATCTCAAATGGGCGTTCGATCTGGTTGCCGTTAAAGTCAAGGTAATCCATCACAAGATCATCGAAACTGTCCGGGTGAAGCGCAATCGCAACACTGTCAGTAAGTTCTCTTTCGATAATAAAATTCCTCATTCCGTCGTAAGTAATTTTTTCCATAAGCACATATAAGTTTAGTGTGATAAATGTAGGAAGTGCATTTGAGATAATTACAATAAAAAGTGTTAAAAGTTAATATTTTAACATTGTATACTAAAAATGTTTGAAATAATATCTTAATTCTTGTTAAATTTAGGTAATTAATATCTTAATTCTTACAAGAATTCTATGATTCCTCCACCCTTATCTCCTGAGGTAACTGTCTTATCAACAGCTTTATCCCAATCTATATGCGGAAATTTCTTCTTAAATTCGGGTAGGTCGCGTTCGTAAGCGCCTGATATGAATATTTTTGGGGAACCTTCCTCAACTTTATCCTTAAAATTGAACTCACCTATATAAGTGATCTCACCTTTTCTTACTTCAAATGGGATCGCGAATTTTTTACTGAAGCGTACCATACCTGTAGGGCCTATGTGGTCCAGTACATTATATTGGGTGAAAGCGTAATTTCCGGGTTCTGCTTCAATGATGAACATATAGGTCTTATTGTTATTAAAGTCGCCGGTAAATTGCCGGCCATTGTCGCGACCCGACTGCATCATGACCTTGCCGGAATTTCGTTTGATGAACTTTTTATCACCGGATATAGGGCCATAGAAGAATCTATAAATATCGTTTACCGGAGTATCGCCCTCAAAAGTAATTGTGCCTATAGCAAGGCCTTTTTCAGATGCTGAAGAAAAAGACTGTGGGGCAACAGATGTTGAAGCGGCGTTGCAGCCTGCCAGCAATAGCAGTGTAAAGAATATATATAATGTTTTCATGGAAAGCGTTTAAAGTGTAAAGATAGCGAGGGATGATGAAGATCGAGCGTGGTGGAGGGTTAATTAACATTCAGCGTTTTCTTTTTATATTTGATCATACTAAGACCTGATATGAAAAAGCTTATCCTTCTTGTCGCATTCATACTGCTTACATCAATTACCGTTGAGAAAGAGGTGTACATCTGCCAAAGCAAGGGTGGAAAGAAATACCATTTTACAAAAGATCGCCGTGGCCTGTCCAACTGTAAAGCAGAGATCGTGAAAGTAAAATTGTCGGAGGCAGAGAAGCAGGGTAAAACTATTTGTGGTTATGAGGATTAGATAGCGATCTACTATCTTTGTTATAACAAAAATATTTCTGATGAAGATCTTTAAAGCCCTGTCATTTCTTTGCCTGTTGCTCATGCTTTGTTCTGCGGGAATGCAAGCCCCGGGCATTAAGTTCCATTCTCAAAATGACATTGCTGTATTTAAGGACTCTGTGGACCCGGAATGGGCAGAGGTGGATCTTGAAGCATCCCGGATGCTCAACCGGATGGCTTATGCCGATACCGCCAACTTTATGCATGCCAAAATTTATCCCTGCGCCCGCTGCTTTCTCCGTCCTCAAGTGGCCGTGGCATTAGGAAGGGCGAATGAGATCGCGAAAGATAAAGGTCTGAGACTTGTAATATACGACTGCTACAGGCCGTATCCTTTCCAGCAGGTAATGTATGACATTGTTAACGATCCGCGCTACGTGGCCCCACCGGGCAAAGGCTCCAACCACAACCGTGGTGCGGCGGTAGATATAGCACTTGCAGATGAGAACGGCGAACTCCTCGACATGGGTGGCACGTTTGACGACTTTACTGAAATATCGCACTATAACAGTGATAATGTTTCTAAGATCGGAAAAAAGAACCGCAGGCTGCTGCGCAACATAATGAAGAAAGCAGGCTTTACCCCGCTTTCCAGTGAATGGTGGCACTTCGATCATAAGAAAGTGCGCTATGAGACAGCCAGTTTCATTTGGGATTGCCCATAATAATTACTCCTTTATTATTTTATTGTTGGTTATAACGCCATTTTGCGAAACGCGTACCATGTAAAGGCCTTTTTGCAATTGTGAAAGGTCGATGCTGTTTGCGGTGCTGTTCTTGGAAATGACAAGCTTTCCGGTGAGATCGTACACTTCTGCCTTTTCAATTGGCGCGGTAAAGTTCAATATGTCTTTGACCGGGTTTGGGTAAAGGCAATGCACAGAGGCAAGATGCTGCTCGTTATTTAATTCAGTTTCGGCAAGGAACTGTACAACAGCCGGTTTAGGCTGGTCATCAGATGTGCACTCCAGGGAAAGTGTTGCCACCGTTATATGGTGCTCTTCGATCAGTGTTGCATAACCTGTTCCGATATGAGCAAGATCCATTGGGTTAACGATCATTCCGTTGTTGCCAAAGCCTGTATCTTCAGTGCCATTTTCATTAAGCCTTAGTAAAAATATCTTATCATAGTCTGTACCTTCGTATGATAAGGCTCCGGTGATCGTAAACTTCCCCTGAGTCTCATTTATCGAACTGACATATCGAAAAGGGGTATTGCCTATTGTGCGCTCGTATATGCCGTCCCCTGAGCCAAAAGTTAGGTCAGGTTGCCCTGTAAGATCCATTTTTCTAACGAATAGGGTCTCTACAGGGGGCGTACTGATCCTTCCGGATACATAAATGTTATTATTGTCGCAGTGTAATACCATCGGATAAATGGTCGTATCGCCTGTCGGATAAAGATTTATGAAGCCTCCTGTGCCAAATGCAGGATCGGCAATACCATTGTTCATATCATACATTGCTATGATCCCGTGATATTGAACATTATCGAAATAATTGGCAATGATGGCAACGCGGTTGGTGTCCTGAAAATAATGCGCTCCATTTGGAGACACAAAATTATCAATAGGCGCGGTTATTGATCCGTTGTTACCAAATGAGCTTACCGGCTCTCCGTCAATGTCATATTTCCGTACAAAAATGTACCGCTGGATATTCTGTGGATCTGTAATAATTGCTCCGGCCCCGACCAATACGATCTCATTATTTATTAGTTCTGCCGACATATAATATATAAAATCACTATTCCAATTCGGTATGGATCCATTATTTCCAAATGAAGTTATAATAGTACCGTTCAGGTCGGTTTTGGTCATAAAGTTATCCTGAATAATACCGCTGGGGGTAGTCACCAAAATAAGTTCATTATTTGGAGTAATGAGGATGTCAGAGTCTTTTCCATACACACTTCCCCCGGTAGGGCCAATATTCATCGGGAGATATCCGTTATTGCCAAAGGACGATATCAGGTCACCATTCGATGATAGTTTTACAAGGCTGATATTAGTAAAATTAGTCAGTCCGTAATAGGTGTCGTTTATCTTTTTGATATCAGCCATTTTTATGGTCAACCCGGGAATGTCTACACAGGTTACGCCATTGTTCCCGAAGCCGGTGTTGACAAATTCAGCCTGGGAATAACCTAAGGCAGAGCAAAATAATGCAGAGAGAAGAGTGATTTTCAATTTCATAGCGTTAATTTTTTGTAAGTAAATATATTACAAATTTTATCGATAAATTATGCATTTGCCCGATTTGTTCAAAGAAAAGAAAACAGTTTGATATGGTTTAAAATTTTGCCCGTATCTTTGTTTTCCTAATTTTTTTATATGGAACTGAAACTGAACAGGCCGATTTGCTTTTTTGACCTGGAAACCACGGGTACCGACATCTGTAAGGACCGTATCGTGGAAATATCGATACTAAAGGTATATCCCAACGGAAATAAGGAAAGCCGCACCTGGCTGGTAAACCCCGAAAGGACGATACCGCCGCAAACGATAGTCTTTCACGGTATTACTGATGAAAAGGTAGCTAATGAGCCAACATTTAAGGAACTTGCGCACCAGGTACACAATATTATAAAGGACTCTGATCTTGGGGGTTACAATTCAGACCGTTTTGATATCCCTTTGTTGGCCGAAGAGCTGCTGAGGGCAGGAGTGGATTTTGATATGAAGAACCGTGTTTCGGTAGATGTGCAGACGATCTTCCATAAAAAAGAAGAGCGAACACTGAGTGCTGCCTATAAGTTCTATTGCGGGCAGATCCTTGAGAACGCCCACAGCGCAGAAGCCGATACCAATGCTACTTACGAGATACTCAAGTCGCAGTTAGACAGGTACGATGACCTTGAAAATGACATAAGATCGCTGGCGGAATACACTACCAGAAAGGTGAATGTGGATTTTGCGGGCTTTATTGCAAAAGATAAGGATGGTGAGGAGATCTTTACCTTTGGGAAACACAAAGGTGCTAAAGTAGAAAAGGTGCTTGATCAGGAGCCGGGCTATTACGGCTGGATCCAGAATGCTGACTTTCCGCTCTATACTAAAAAAGTACTAACGGCGATAAAACTCCGGAAATTAAATAATAAATTGGCTTAAATCCA
Organism: Flavobacterium sp.; assembly: GCF_052437795.1. Lineage (GTDB taxonomy): Bacteria > Bacteroidota > Bacteroidia > Flavobacteriales > Flavobacteriaceae > Flavobacterium. The sequence continues at coordinate 173,341 of NZ_JBQVPA010000004.1, read as the reverse complement.
ATACGATATGAAGATCATTTGCATTGGCAGGAATTATGCTAAGCACATTGAAGAGCTACAGAACGAAAGGCCCGAAGAACCTGTTATTTTCATGAAGCCCGATACGGCTGTGGTGCAAAAGCAGTTCCCGTTCGTAATACCGGAATTTAGTAATGACGTGCACCACGAGGTGGAGGTATTGGTGAAGATTAACAAAGTCGGCAAGTATATCGACTCGAAATTCGCCCATAAATATTATGACGAAATTGGGCTGGGTATCGACTTTACCGCACGCGACCTGCAGTCGAAGCTCAAGGAAAAAGGCCTGCCTTGGGAAAAGGCCAAGGCGTTCGACGGTTCGGCAGTAGTGGGGGAGTTCATCCATAGATCAGAATTAGGCGAGCTTGATAACATCGAATTTGAAATGACAAATAATGATGTGGTCGTGCAGCGGGGCAATACACACAGTATGCTCTGGAAGATCGACGAGATCATTGCTTATGTGTCGCAATATTTTACGCTGCGCACGGGCGACATCATTTTTACGGGAACGCCCGAGGGTGTGGCAAAGGTAAGTGCAGGCGATGTGCTGGAAGGTTCGCTTCAGGGTAGGAAATTGTTTAAGGTACAGGTGAAATAATGGCTATCAATTACAATTTATCGAAAGTTTATGCTATCTCTGACAATGATGTGGAATTTGCCAGGCAGATCGTGGTGCTTTTCATTGAGGAAGTGCCTGCTGAGATCAGGAATATAAAGAGTGGCTTCAAGGACAAGGATCATGTAAAAGTTTACCATGCCGCACATAAGATAAAGCCTACGCTCGACCTGCTTGGTATGGACCTGGCGTATGAGGACGTGCTTGCGATAGAGGCCTGGACCCGTGCCGAAGGCAAAAAAAAGGAAGTAAAAGAAATTGTGAAGAGCCTGAAGGAACGCGTAAAGCTTACGGTGAAAGAACTTAAAAAAGACTACCAACTGCCATGAAAGCAGCCATAGTAACAGTGGGCGATGAAATACTCATAGGCCAGATAGTAGATACCAATTCGGGATACATTGCCAAAGCGCTTGATAAGATAGGCATTGGCGTATATGAAATGCTGTCCGTCAGCGATGACAGGATGCACATACTCAGCACGCTTGCCTTTTTGCAGAACCGCGTGGATGTAGTGATCATAACCGGCGGCCTTGGCCCCACGAAAGATGACATCACTAAAGTTTCGTTGTGCGAATATTTTGATGACCATTTGGTACGCGATGAAAAGGTGGAAGCCCATGTCATCGAATTGTTTGAGAGGGTGACAGGCAGGACGGCATCGCAGATCAATAAGGACCAGGCATTGGTGCCATCCAGATGCAGGGTGCTTTTCAATACGGCCGGTACAGCCCCGGGTATGTGGATGGAAAAAGGGAACACGGTATTCGTGTCGCTTCCGGGCGTGCCATTCGAAATGAAGGGCATCATGGGATCAGGCGTAATTCCGCACCTGGTAGAAAAATTTGAAAGGCCATACATTGTCCATAAGACCATATTGACCTACGGGCAGGGCGAGAGCCATGTAGCAGAGCGTATTGAGGATTGGGAGGACAACCTGCCAAATTTCATAAAGCTGGCTTACCTGCCAAGCCCCGGTCGTGTAAGGTTAAGGCTTTCTGCACGGGGCACGGATGAAAATGTCCTGAAAGAGCGCCTTGCAGAAGAAACTGAAAAACTCAACGCACTGATAGGCGACATCATAGTAGGTTTTGAAGAAGACGATACCATTGAAGTGGTGCTGGGACGGTTGCTGGCGGAAAAGGGCAGGACCATCGCTACCGCAGAAAGCTGCACAGGTGGCAGGATAGCGCAGATGCTTACGTCGGTAGCAGGTTCATCTGCCTATTTTAAAGGTAGTGCGGTAACGTATGCAACATCATCGAAAGTAGCGGTGCTGGGCATTCCGCAGGAGCTTATCGATAAACATTCTGTAGTAAGTGGTGAGGTGGCTGAAGCGATGGCGGAGGCGGCAAGGCGTGTTTTTGATGCTGATTATGCCATTGCGACCACAGGCAACGCAGGGCCTTCAAAAGGTGATGCCGATGCAGACGTAGGGATAGTTTATATCGCTATTGCGACGCCTGAAGGCGTGCGCAGTGAGCGATATAACCTAGGCCAGCCACGTGAAAAAGTTATTGAAAGGGCAGCAAATAAAGGGCTTGAAAAAATTTATAAGGAAATATTAAAAAACTAATTGTTTGTGTTTGCGTAATACTTTTATTTTTTGTTTCTTTGCACCCTGATTTTGAATAACGATATAAAAGCGAGAAATAATGTCAAGAGTTTGTGCCCTTACAGGTAAGAGAGCGATGGTAGGAAATAATGTTTCCCACGCTATGAATAAAACTAAAAGGAAATTTAGTGTAAACTTAGTGAAGAAGCGTTTCTATCTTCCTGAAGAAGACAGGTGGATAACTCTTAGGGTAGCCGCTTCTACTATCAAAACAATTAACAAGAACGGTATTGCTGCAGTTTTGAAAGAAGCTAAAGCTAACGGATTTATTAAATAATCCGGACTAATAAATATATAGCACGATGGCAAAGAAAGGCAACAGAATCCAGGTAATTTTAGAATGTACTGAGCACAAGACATCTGGTGTTCCGGGTACATCAAGGTATATTACTACCAAGAACAAAAAGAACACTCCGGACAGGCTTGAGATCAAAAAATTCAACCCTATCCTTAAGCGAGTGACCGTCCACAAAGAAATTAAATAATAAAGAGTCATGGCAAAGAAAACCGTAGCATCGTTACAAACAGCTTCAAAAAGGTTAACTAAAGCAATCAAGATGGTTAAGTCGCCTAAAACAGGTGCTTACACTTTTGTTGAGAGCGTTATGACCCCTGAAGAGGTGGACACGTTTCTTAAGAAGAAATAATATCCCCAACAATATATAGAAAAGCTACTTTCACATAAAGAAAGTAGCTTTTTTATTTTCTATATTTACCACTGGAAACAGACTATTTGCAACTATGAATTTTTTTAAGAAAATATTTTCTTCCGAAAAGAAGGAAACGTTAGATAAAGGCCTCGAAAAGACAAAAACATCGTTTTTCTCCAAGCTTTCGAAAGCCGTAGCCGGGAAATCGAAAGTTGATGATGAGGTACTCGACAATCTCGAGGAGATACTTGTGTCATCGGATGTTGGCGTAAATACAACCCTTAAAATAATTGAGCGTATAGAGGAGCGTGTGTCGCGCGACAAATACCTTGGAACAGATGAGCTCAACCAGATACTTCGCGACGAAATTGCCGGACTTTTGTCGGAAACCAATTCCGGCGAGGCCACAGAATTTGAAGTGCCCGCAAATAAAAGGCCGTATGTGCTGATGGTGGTTGGAGTGAATGGCGTAGGCAAAACTACGACTATCGGGAAATTAGCTTACCAATTTAAAAAAGCCGGGCATAATGTGGTGCTTGGTGCGGCCGATACCTTCAGGGCGGCGGCTATTGACCAGCTACAGATATGGGCCGACAGGGTAGGAGTGCCTATCGTACGCCAGCAAATGGGCAGCGACCCGGCGTCGGTGGCGTTTGATACATTGCAAAGTGCCGTGAGCCAAAACGCCGATGTGGTGATCATTGATACCGCAGGGCGCCTTCATAACAAGATAAACCTAATGAACGAGCTTACCAAGGTAAAAAAGGTAATGCAGAAAGTAATAGACGATGCACCGCACGACGTCCTCCTGGTGCTCGACGGCTCAACAGGACAAAACGCCTTTGAGCAGGCAAAACAATTTACTGCTGCTACCGAAGTGAGCTGCTTAGCGGTCACCAAACTCGACGGTACTGCGAAAGGCGGAGTGGTTATTGGTATTTCTGACCAGTTTCAGATCCCGGTTAAATACATAGGCATAGGCGAAGGCATTGAAGACCTTCAGGTATTTAACAAGCACGAATTTGTGGACTCTTTCTTTAAATAAAAGCCAGTCTCCTCAATCATAACCAATAAACCAACATAGTAATGAGATTTTTAAGTTTACTTACAGCCCTTATTTTCGGGTTGCAGGCCTACGCGCAAGATCAGCAGGGCTATTACATTGACAATGCCGGAAAACGCACGGAAGGATTCTTTAAGACCAGTGATTTTTATGATGCATCATCCCTTGAATTCAGGAATGATGCTGCTGCCGGATTCTCGAAGCTCGACACACGGAACATTGCCGAATACGGAATTGCCGGCCAGTTTAAATTCCGCAAATACAGTGTCAGGATAGACAGGTCTGCCACTGCTATCAAGAAGCTTAGTTTTGGCAAAGACCCGTTTTGGGAGTTTGAAGATATGTTCCTGAATGTTGTACTTGAAGGTAAGGCTACATTATACTCCTACTCTCAGGATAATACTAAATTCTTTTATTCATTAGACGGTGAAGTTCCTCAGCAATTGCTGTATAGGAAGTATAAAGTGTCTGAAACCGAAGTGCGAGAAAATTCTTTTTACAAACAGCAATTACTCAATACTGTTAATTGTATGAACAAACCCGTGGAATATTTCAAAGATGTGGCCTATACAAAGTCTGCATTGACTAAGGTTTTTAAAGAACATAACTCGTGTCAGGGTGCTGAAAGTGTTGAGTATGTGAATGTAACTTCAAAGGGGTTCAAAATTTTATTGGCTGCCTACGTGGGAGTAGGTAAAATGGATTTTAGCTGGAACAATAGCTTATATGAAACTAAAAAAACCAACTCAACGGATTATTCACTTGGAGCAGAGGTTATCTTCAGGGCTCCATCTGAAAAATGGGATTTCTTTTTTAGGGGTGAACTTGAAAAATTTTCAGCTGAACAGACCGTAGGACTCAAGAATTCTATGAACAGCACACTTTTTAAATTCGATCTTGACGTGCTGTGTATTAATGCATATATGGGGCCTCGTTATAACTTGATCCTTAATGATGATAATAAGATATTTTTTGAAGGGGCTGTAGGGTTTAGCCTTCCAAGAGGTACCATGAAACAATATACATTTCTGCCCGGTACAGATGACAATGATCCACAGGAGGCTGATCTGGGGAATGCATTTTCATTTAATCTTGGCGTCGGATATGAATTTAATAATAAATATGGAATATTATTGCGCTATGAATCGCCCAGGGATATTACCGGGTCCGCTCCCATAAACATTGAGTCCAAAATAAATAGGATAGGTCTTAATCTTCGCTACACTTTCTGATAATGCAGGGCAGGAAAGCAGCAGCTATAGTTATTTCAGGCATTAGTGCTTTAAAGTTCATACTTGCTGCCCTGGAATGCATAAAGCAGTATTTAAAAATAACGAATCCTTTAATTCCGGATGTCCTTTACGAAGGGCTCCGGAATTATTCGTTATTTATAGCGGGTTGTTACTTTGTTGCAATGATACTCCCAATGATCACCCTTGTTACAAAAAAATATTTTTGGACGGCTATCTTAACTTCATCACTGATAATTATTTTAGTATCTGTTTTTGCTCTGCAGATAAGCGATCTTTTTATAAATATTGGGCACTCTAATTGATCACAGCACTTATTTTTTCCCATAGTTCCTCATCAAAGCCAGACAACGCCCAATTCTCTTCATCGGCTGCATCGCCCATGCGGATGATCACCATCTTTTTTGAGGGGATAACATAGATCTTCTGATCGTTTTTACCTAAAGCCATATACATATCTGCAGGTGCTGTAGGTAATAGCTCGCCATTAAATTCGAATTGTGTTCGCGGCATATGGTAACTTTCCTTCCCGTTGAGCCACCAAAGATACCCGTACGATCTGTTGATGTTTTGCGAAGTAGTGGTCGCATTGCTAAAATAGGCAGTGTTGATGATCTGCTGGTCTTTCCATTTTCCGTTATTCAATGCGAGCAGGCCAAAACGGGCCATACTGCGGGTTGTGCTCCAGTATACGCTGAGGTCTTCGCCACTTTCCAGCCATGTGCCTGTTATGCCCAGAGGTGTTTTGATCTTGGCTGTAAAATAATCATTCCACGAAATCCCTGTGGCTTCGACAACTGCGTCCTGTAATTTTACATATACGTTATGGTATGCCCAACGCGTGCCCGCATCGGCTTTGTACTCAAGGTTGGCAGGAGAAACATCATCTCCATTGGCATCATCAAGTCCCGAGGTCATGGTAAGCAGGTGTCGGATGGTTATCATGTTCTCTTTGGCTAATGGCGCGCTCGTCCATCCTGTACCAAGGTAGTCGGAAACTTTATCATCCACATTCAGAAAACCTTCCTGTTCGGCGATCCCGGTGAGGGTTGCAGTAAGTGTTTTCCCGGCACTGGCCCAATACCATGGTGTCGTAGCGGTGTGGCCATTGAAATATTCTTCCATCACGATACGCCCATTTACAAGTATTATGAACGAGCGGCTGTGCTTTTGCTCAAGGTAATTCAGTAAAGGCTGAACAGCGGGCTCATTCCAGTTGAGCGTTCCCCTGTCTTTGGTTTCCCAAACATCAGTTCCGTTATCGGGAAAATACATAGCTTCCGTTTGTGGGTTTTCATTGGGAGAGCGGTCGTCAGCAGAGCTGCAACCCAACACAACAGCTGTCAGCAGGAAAAGGAAAGTTTTTTTCATGGCTTGTTTTTCACTATGACTTTAAAAGTATGAAATAGTTTAAACCGTTGAGCGAAATATTGAGTAATTTTACCCTTCAAATTATGATGATGAAAAAGTTCGTACTGCTATTTGTTTTTATTGCTGCTGTTTCCTGCGGCAAGGTGTCGGAAGACAATTTGAAACACCTGAATGGCTACTGGGAGATACAAGAGGTCGTGATGCCTGATGGCACACATAAGGATTATAAAGTAAATGCGACCATTGACTATTTTGAATTAAAGGGCAAGGAGGGCTTCCGTAAAAAAGTGATGCCGCAATTTGACGGGAAGTACCTGGCAAATGATGTCTCAGAAAAGATAGCTGTTGCCGAAAAAGATGGTAAGACGTTTATCAGCTATACCACACAGTATGCTAAATGGGAGGAGGAAATACTCTCACTGGATGAAGACAAGCTGGTTGTAAAGAACAACCACGACATGGAATATCATTATAAACGGGCACAACCTTTTACAGTAAAATAATGGCAAAACGGCTAAACGGGGAAAATAGCATAAGCGATGTGCTGAAGGAATTCATGCAGGCCAACAACCTGCAGCCTGGTATGGATAAGATCAATGTACGCGATGCCTGGAAGAACCTCATGGGCAATGGAGTGAATAACTATACCCGCGACATCATGCTGAAAGGCACAACGTTGTATGTAGAACTTACATCGGCAGTGTTGCGGGAAGAACTGAGCTACGGTAAGGAAAAGATCATCAAGATGATCAACGAAGAGCTGAAGAGGGAAGTTGTAGCGACCATAGTCTTGAGATAAAAACAAAAAAATGCCGCTCAAAAAGCGGCATTCTCATATAGTGTGTTTGCTTGTCCTGTATTAGAACTGCTCCCTGCCTGCAAAATGGAAAGCGCTTTCGATAGCTGCATTCTCATCGCTGTCAGAACCGTGAACGGCATTTTCGCCCACAGATTTAGCATATTTTTTACGGATAGTACCATCAGCAGCGTCAGCAGGGTTGGTAGCGCCGATAAGCGTCCTGAAGTCTTCAACTGCATTTTCCTTTTCCAGGATGGCAGCTACGATAGGGCCCCTTGACATGAATTCAACAAGCTCACCGTAGAAAGGCCTTGCGTTGTGAACAGCGTAAAATGCTTGTGCATCAGCAACTGTAAGCTGTGTAAGCTTAAGAGATACGATCCTGAATCCTGCTTCAGATATCATTGATAAAATACCACCGATGTGTCCGCCTTCAACAGCATCCGGCTTGATCATTGTAAATGTCCTGTTAGTAGCCATAGTCTTTTTTAAAATTTGGTGCAAAAATAATCGTTTTTACATCAAATCCATATTATTTGCCAGGTTTCTTTTTAGGATTTTGCGAAGTGTGGAAAATAGCGGCTATAATTACGACATCATCAACAATTTCGTAAATGATTATGTATGGAAATACAGACAACTTAAGCTCTCTCAGATTTTTAGATTTTACCGGGAACAGATAAGGGTCTAATGAAATGTATCTGACAGCATTCTTAAATTCGGTAAAAAATCGTGAGCCAAGGTCAGGCTGTTTTGATTCATAGTAGTAAAAAGCTTCGTCAATATGGATTTGGGCTACCCGCGAAATAACCTCTTTAAAAGCCATATTTCTTTTTCATCTGTGCTTCAAAGTCCTCTAAAGACATTCCAGTTGAGGGATTTCTAAAATATTCTTCCCTGCTTTCCATTGCAATTGATAATTGTTCATCGGTAATGGAAATTCTTTCCGATCCGGAAAGAACAAAATTTATCCTTTCCAGTATCTCCGGATCCTCAACCTTATCGATGGCCATCTTTAAGCGTTCTTTTTCTTTAGTGATATTCATGGCGTATAATTTATTCCATAAATATATAAAATAATTATCAAAGCACAACTACGTTAAACTCCTGTTCCAAGGGCTTTAGCTGTCGGAATAACTCCTCCAACAGCCTTCCGTCAAACTCAAGATAGAATTCTGCAAAGTTGGCCCTGCGCTCCTGTAGACTGTTGTTTGGGAATAGCTCATTTTGTATGGAGGTAATGCGTGCCAGCCCGTCAGCATGCTTTCTCTTCTCGGCTTTCAACAGTCGTTTCTCAAGGTTTTCAAGCCCTTTCAGCTGTTTCAGTTCCTGTGCCTTTACAGCGCCGGTAAATGATACGTCGGTTTTTGCGGCAATAGACGATAGCTTTTCAAACTGTGCTTTGAGGAATTCCTTTTGTTCTGTAAGATCAAGTTGGAATTCCGAATAGGCTTGAACTTTACGGTTCACCAGATCCTGTTGTTTTGAGAACATGTCCCCCCAGGTCAATCCGAGCTTGTCAAGTTTATCCGCCTGTTTGTGTGTGGCAACCAGCGCTGAATTCCTTAAAAGCAGTATTGGAAAGTTAACATGCGCAGCGTCAAAATACGACTTCAGTTCCAACCAGTAGGCAAGCTCACCGCCACCGCCAATGTAGCAGAGGTTTGGCAGTATCACTTCCTGGTATAGCGGGCGCATGATAACATTGGGACTGAATTTTTCAGGATGGCTTTCCAACAACTCCAACATTTCTGCTTCTGTAAATTTCAGTTCCGTATTGTTTACAAAGTAGGTGCCATCCTGCAAAATGATGCGCTCCCTTATGTTATCTTCAATGTAAAACAAGTTAATGTCCCTCGGGTTCACCTGGATCTTGTACTCTTTCAATGATCCAGATGCCTCAGCAACTTTTTGGTGGGAGGTCTGGCGTAGCAGTTCCTCTTTTATATGTGGAATGAAAAGCTTTTTCAGTTCGGGAGAGTCCGCATTAATGACCACTAAGCCATGTTCGCCAAAAATTGCATTAGCGAGATAGCGCGTGGCATCGGCAAGATTGGCGTGCTCTAAATACGCTTTTTTAAAGAGTGACTTCAGCCATTCGGCGTTTTTGCCCGGCCCAAGTTCTTTACTGAAAACCTCCAGCACAACATCAAGCCCTTCCGTAGAAAGCCGTCCTACAGGTCCTGAACTTTCACGCGGCCACGCGATCTTTTTATTTTTAAAGTTGAAGTAATTGATCTCTTCAAAGTCATGATCTTCCGTAGCCATCCAGTAAACAGGAACGAAGTTATATTCGGGGTAAGCACCTTTTAATTCCTTTGTCAGGTTGATGGTCGAAATTATCTTGTATAAAAAATACAGTGGTCCGGTAAACAGGTTTAATTGGTGGCCGGTGGTTATGGTAAAGGTATTGCCGTCACTTAACAACTGTATATTTTGCAGGGTAAGGGGAGAAGCATCAATGTCATTATATTGTTGCTGTAATGTATCTGCCAGTACACTTCTGAATTCAGGATCGTAATTTTCCTGTTTTTCCTCGATCTGTAGCTTAAAATTTTTAAGAGTAGGGAAGCGGTTGTACAGCGGTTTCAGGTTAACTTTTTGGTCAAGGTAATCAACGATTAACGGGGTAAAATATCCTGAGCTCTGATAGCTGGTACAGTCTGATGGCATTGTAATTTCTTTTGCGTAAAATTACGGAAAAATAGACAGACAGGATATTCTATTATTTATAATAGTAACGTATTAAGTCAACGATTTTATCATTCACTATATCTTTTTCTTCAATGATAAGTCCGGCAGAATTGTATTTGAAGTAAGGATTTATTTTTCGGGTTTCATTGTCAGTATGGACTATTGCAGTAATTCTGTGATTTTCCAAAGTGTAATCGTAATATTCACAACGTTTTGGCTCATCTTCGAATTGTGTACAATCTTCTATAAGTAAATTTTCAGAATTATATTTCTTAACAATTGTATAGCTATAATCTTTAACGGTTTCAGTCATCTCAGATCCTTTATACTCAAAACTAGTTGTTTTTTCAAGTTGTGAAGGTGAAAGCACTATTTCGCTAATCTTATAATTATCTTTATAATAGTAATCGATTCTAGTCTTGATTTCCCCATTGATCTCATATTTGATTTTCCGTTTAATAAATCCTGATTCATTATATTCATAATCTATAGATTTATATCTCGAAGAACAATCATCACAATGACTTTCTCGTGATTTAAATTTGCTATTTTCATACACTGTCGTTTTGAGACTATCCGTACTAATGAATTTTGAAATTACTCTATTATTTTTGTCATAGATATATTCTTGAGTTTCAGGCTTGATAGTTTTGAGATGAAATAATGTATCCCTATTTTTCTTATCTATCATTATATCATGCATAGGAGTGGTACGGTCAAATTTTACTAAATTACCATTCTCATCATATGTATAATTTTCTGCAAGTGTGTAATAATTATATGAGAGATATTTTTTGCCTTTAAATGGGGCGGCATTATGTGGTCCTTCCGATATAGATATAATTTTATCACCAAGGTATTTCTCTGTATACTCTATAAAATAAGGTGATTCTTCACCGCTACTGACTGTGAACATTGGTTGATACTGAATACCACTGATTATGTTAAATCTCCTGTCAAGAATTTGGCTTAGTATCAATGTACTGTCCTTAACTGCGGTGCCATTCTTTCTTATTTGATATTTATAAACTTCTATTTGTTTCACATTAGGTGGGAATTCAGAGGGTTTCCGTCGAAATTCTTTTAACGATATGGCATCCCTTTGGCTATATGATGCTAAAGAAGTAAAAAGTACAATTAGATAAAAAAATCGCGTCATATTATATATGATTACCAAATCATCCAAAAGGTTGGAATCAAAAGTAAATATACCCAAAATCCCCACACTTCCCAATCCCGAAAATATCCTTTACCTTTGCACCCTAATCCATCATTTTGAACAAAGCCCTTTTAATAACACCACCTTTCACACAGCTCAATACGCCCTACCCGGCGACCGCTTACCTGAAGGGTTTCCTCAATACGAAAGGCATCGCGTCCTTCCAGGCCGACCTGGGCATTGAAGTTATTTTAAAGCTGTTCTCAAAACAGGGACTAAGCGACATTTTCAACGAGATCGAAGCTCGCTTCCCTCTGTCATTGCGAGGAGGAACGACGAAGCAACCTGAAGGGGCCGGGGGTGAGGCCATTTCAACCAATGCCCAACGCATCCTCGCCCTAAAATCCGAGTACCTCAAAACCATCGATTCCGTAATCCTCTTCCTGCAGGGCAAAAACCCAACGCTGGCACACCTGATATGCAGTGAGGACTTCCTGCCCGAAGCCTCGCGCTTCGCACAGCTGGAGGAACTGGACTGGGCGTTTGGTTCCATGGGTACGCAGGATAAGGCAAAGCACTTTGCCACGCTGTACCTTGAGGACATATCCGACCTGATCGTGGAGTGTGTCGACCCACATTTTGGCTTCAGCCGCTATGCGGAAAGGCTCGGTCGTTCGGCAAATTCATTTGACGAACTTTACGAAAGCCTAAAGCAGCCTTACACCTATATCGATAAGCTGTTGATCGGGTTGTTGCACCAAAGGATGCAGGAGATCGATCCGCAGATGGTATGCTTTTCTGTGCCATTTCCCGGTAACCTGTATGCGGCGTTTCGCAGCGCGCAATACATCAAACAGCATTTCCCCAGAGTAAGAACAGTGATGGGCGGTGGCTTTCCGAATACCGAACTGCGCTCGTTGACGGACAAGCGTGTTATGGAGTTTTTCGATTTCATTACGCTCGATGATGGCGAAGCGCCCATCAAATGTCTCATTGAGCATATTGAGAGCAGGAGGGAAGTGTCGGCTTTAAAGCGGACTTTTACATTAGTAGACGGAGAAATAAAATATATCGACAATTCAGGTTGTAAGGATTACAAGCAGTCGGAAGTCGGTACGCCCGATTATTCCGACCTGCTGCTGGATAATTATATTTCGGTTATCGAGATCGTTAACCCGATGCACCGCATGTGGAGCGACGGCCGCTGGAACAAGCTTACCATGGCGCACGGCTGCTATTGGGGTAAATGCACGTTTTGCGACATATCGCTAGATTACATAAAAATATACGAACCCGTCGCGGCACGGCTGTTGGTCGACCGCATGGAGGAACTGATTGCCCAGACCGGGCAAAACGGCTTCCACTTCGTAGATGAGGCCGCACCACCGGCTTTGATGCGCGAGGTGGCATTGGAAATACTAAGGCGCAACCTGGCTGTAACGTGGTGGACTAATATCCGCTTTGAGAAAAGCTTTACTGCCGACCTGTGCCGGTTACTGAAAGCCTCAGGATGCATTGCAGTGTCGGGAGGATTGGAAGTGGCGTCCGACAGGCTTTTGGAACTCATACAAAAAGGCGTGACCGTGGCACAGGTAGCCCGTGTGACCCGAAATTTTACCGAATCAGGCATCATGGTGCATGCGTACCTCATGTATGGCTTCCCTACACAGACTGCACAGGAAACGATAGACTCGCTCGAAATGGTGCGCCAAATGTTCGAAACGGGTATATTGCAGTCGGGGTTCTGGCACCAGTTTGCCATGACGGCACATAGTCCTGTAGGATTATATCCCGAAAAGTTCAGTGTAGTAAAAGACAGCGACATCGTTGGCAGTTTTGCCAACAATGATATAGTGTTCACAGACAATAGTGGTGCCAACCACGATAAGTTTAGTTTTGGGTTAAAGAAATCGCTGTTCAATTATATGCATGGCATATGCTTCGACTATCCGTTGCAGGATTGGTTCGACTTCAAGATACCGCGCACTAAGATCTCCGAAGATTATATTTACAATGTTCTTCAGGAAGATGGCAGCCTGAACATAAAGCCGACCGCTAAAGTAGTTTGGATGGGAGGGAAGCCCTCAATTTCATACTTTACCAAAAACAAAAAAGGCAGATCATTCGAAATGGCTGAACTGGCTTTCCATGATAAAAAAGAAAGTTACACCATTCAGGTCTCAAAAGAAAATGGCGAATGGCTGGTAGCATTTCTCGAAAAAGCATCTATACAAAATGCGGGTACGGCTACCTTTGCACAGGCGAAACAGGACTATGAAAGTACGCAGGAGGACTTCGAGCTGTTTTGGTACAGCAAGCCTGTCAATACGCTAAGGGAATTCGGGTTGCTCGTACTTTAGAATTTTTTGGACTCTTCCATTTTCGTATAAATGGCGGCCTGGTCTTTAGATAGTATCGGGATCACTTTATTGTATATCCTGTCAGATATCGCTTTCGCCTTATCCCTCCTCTCATCAAGCGTAACATCCTTTCCCTGGCTTTGGCGAAGTTCAGTAATATGATCACGCTCATCTTCGAGTATCTCCCTTACTGCTGCTTTTTGGAAGTCATCGAGTTTAAGTTCTCTGGTAAGATAGTCAACAGATTGCTGTACAAAATCGGTATTTTTCGCATTCCTGTCCCTTTTATACTGGCTGCGGCCTATCCTCCGGTCTACCTGGGAATATGTAGTGGCTGAGACAAAAAACAGGGCTAACAATAAAATATGTGATATCCTTAATTTCATAACAAGTATAATTTTATCAAACTTAATAAAAAAAGCTAAAGTTTCCTTTAGCTTTCCAAATATCATGCCTCTATTTTTACGTCGGCCGGAATTCCGTAAAGGTCAAACTCTGTGGCATCGGTAATTTTTATGTTTACAAATTCTCCTGTTTTCAGGTACACTTGTGTAGCGTCTATCAGTACTTCATTATCTACGTCAGGACTGTCAAACTCGGTACGGCCAACAAAGTGGCTGCCTTCCTTCCTGTCGATGATGCATCGGAAGGTCTGGCCGATCTTCTCCTGGTTGAGTTCCCACGATATTTGCGACTGTAGCTCCATTATCTCATTGGCACGTTGCTGCTTCACTTCGGCAGGCACGTCATCCTCCAGCAAGTAGGCGTGGGTGTTCTCTTCATGCGAATAGGCAAAACAGCCCAGGCGCTCAAAACGCATTTCCTCTACCCAATTCTTGAGGGTCTGGAAGTCTTCTTCCGTTTCGCCAGGATAACCAACGATAAGTGTGGTACGTATTGCCATTCCCGGAACGGCCTGCCTGAACTCCTTAAGGAGTTTAGTGGTTTTCTCCTGTGTTGTACCGCGGCGCATCGATTTCAGTACACTGTCGCTGATGTGCTGCAGCGGAATGTCGATGTAGTTGCATATCTTCGGCTCGCGGTCCATCAGTTCCAGCACATCCATCGGGAATCCGGAAGGGAATGCATAATGCAGCCTGATCCATTCAATTCCTTCTACTTTAACCAAGTTTTCAAGCAATTCGGCAAGGTTGCGTTTTTTATACAGGTCAAGTCCATAATAGGTAAGGTCCTGTGCGATAAGTATCAGTTCTTTTACCCCATTTCGGGCAAGGCCTTCGGCTTCCTTTACCAGCTTTTCAATGGGCTGCGAAACGTGCTTGCCCCTCATTAGAGGTATCGCGCAAAAACTACACGGGCGGTCACAACCTTCGGCGATTTTCAGGTAAGCATAGTTTTTTGGGGTAGTGGTAAGCCGCTCACCAAGCAGCTCATGTTTGTAGTCGGCGCCCAGTGCTTTTAGCAGCCCCGGCAATTCGGTGGTGCCAAAATACTGGTCTACATTAGGTATCTCTTTAATAAGGTCCGGCTTATAGCGCTCAGAGAGGCATCCGGTGACGAAAACCTTATCTACAATGCCCTGTTCTTTTTTATCGACATAGTTCAGGATCATGTTAACCGACTCTTCCTTTGCATTGTCAATGAACCCGCAGGTGTTGATCACAATAATGTTGCCTTCCTCGTGCGCGGGCGCTTCGTGGGTCACATCCTTGCCGCTCGCGCGTAGCTGGCCCATTAGCACTTCACTGTCATACACGTTCTTGGAACATCCCAGCGTGATCACATTGATCTTATTCTTCTTTAACGATTTGGTTCTCATGGACTTGAAAATTGGAGTGCAAAATTAATACAATTTATTGACAGATCGCCTATTTAAACGGTAAAGTTTGCGGTTACAGTTAGCTAAAAACACGCCACAAATCATATATATCCCGCAATGTATAGATATGATGGTTATTTTCGGGGCTTATCCCCTCGGATCCTCTATCTGCCTCATTACCTGAATTTACGAAGGCAGGCATATTACGCAGGATATTGGCTCTATCCTCACGTGGCTACTGCTGCCGATATCTGGTGACCGATTTGAATATTCTTCTGTCGTGTATTCGAATGAGCGCGTAGGGAGTGGCCTAAACAAAAAGCCATCCCAAATTTAACGGATGGCTTTTCAGATATAGTAAGATTAAAACTATAAGTCTATGGTATAGGACAGTGTTACGTTGTTATTGGTGCTCGTTACACGTGCCGCATCGGTAAAACCTGAAGTGAGCAATGGTGCATCGCTTTTGCGCTGCAGCCATGCATAAGCCAGGTCGATCCTGGAGTTGGCGAACGAATAGCCAAGGCCTCCTGTGTAGCTGGTAAGGTCGCCCATGGTCCTGCCGTCTTTATAAGGGCTTTCCATAAAGCGGTAGCCGCCGCGAAGGCTGAATTTCTTTATGCGATATTCAGCTCCCACGCGTAATTCGCCCGATACGGTCATGTTATCGGAAAGTTCCCGGTTAATGGCTTCATAACGTGCGTTCCTGAATTCGGTCTTGCTGAAATCCTTAATGGAATAATCAACACTTATAAGCCCGTTCCTGCCGAAAACATACGCAAGGCTCCCAGTCCATTTAGAAGGTGTCTTGATGGTGTGATCGTCAAAAACAAATGTAATGCCGGGATTGGTCACAAATGTGTCGTTAGAGATATTATTAGCGTCACACTCAGGACAGAAAGACGAAATGCGCTGTGTTATCTCGTCCTGCAGCCTGTACCATGTAGGCGACTCATAAGCAACGCCCGCTCTCAGCTGCTCGGTGATCTTTACGATGCCGCCCAAATTTAGCGAGAACCCACCCCCGTAGGTGTAGCGCTCGTTATCGAACCGTATTGCCTGAAGCCCTGTTCCCGATGGGTTGTTGTTGTCCTCGTACAGGCTTGTTGTCTTCACATAGTCGGTGAAATGGAAATTAATATTTGCTCCAAGATAAAAGCGTTGTTTTATCTGTGTGGCAAAGTTGAGTGCCATTTTACCATTGTAGCCACGCGTTGAGGTATAATTTTCATGGTAATAATTACCGGTATTAGGCACATTGCTGGTGTATACCGAGTTGTTGCCATCTGTCGTAACAGGATTAAAAATGTAAGCATTATAGCCCAGGTACGCCTGTTGGTTCATAAAGCTCAGTTCGTCAAAGTAAGCATTTTGCAAAGTGCTCAGGTAGATCCCGCCTTCATTTCCTATCCCGTTGGCATTCCGCAAAAAGTATTGGTCAATAGAATTGTTGGGATTAGTGCCCCGGGCATTCATCTTATTATAAAAACTGTTGGTATTCTCGTAGTTAAAGCCAAGTGTGAACTTATTCATCACCGCATTTTCATTGGCATTGCTAAAAACAAATACAGCGCCCAGTTGGTTCAGGTCGAACGCGTTGGTGTTCGTTGTGTTTTTAGTGCCAAAGTAATTCGACTCGTTGCTTGTGCTGTAATTGGACAGCGAAGCCGTGCCGGTATTATAATTGAAGATCGCCGATCCGGCCGGGTTTACATTCATGGCAGAAACATCGCCGCCCACCGCGCCAAATGCGCCGCTCATTGCCCTGAAGCGTGCCGATCCCGTTAAGTTGTCCGTAGCATAGCGCACCGCATCGGCCGCTGAGTTCAGGTCTTGCTGCGCATATGTCCCCACCGCTGCCAGAATAAAGGCAGCAGATACTATAACTCTTTTCATGGTTCCTGGATTTTAGTAAAAAAGAAACCCCATGCTATTTCGGATGAAAATAACATGGGGCAGTATTTTAAATTTGTATTAGCCCCTGCGTCCTCCGCCGCCGCCGCCGCGTGAGCCTCCACCACCGCCGCCGCCGGACCTTCCGCCTCCAAAGCCGCCGCTGCTGCCTCCGCTACGGGATGGGCTTACGCTGCTTCCGCTGCTGCGTGATGGGGATGAGCTTCTTGATGGTGTGTAAGTGCTGTTGCTATTGCTTCGTGAAGAATTGCTGTAGGTGCTTCGGCTATTTCCATTGTTCCTTGATGAGCCGCTGTAAGTTGCATCACTATTGCCGCGTGAGCGAACAACGTTGGTACTCGTATTCCTGCCATTGCCGTTCGTAAACCTTGTCGACCTGCCGGCTGTAGCATTCCTGCCATTATTAATGCTTGTGGCGCTCCTGCCCTGGGCATACCTTCCGGCATTCCTTCCCTGGGTGTATCTTCCATTGCTTATAGGATTGCGGCCTCCGTTGTAGTAAGCGTTAGACCTTCCGCCATAGTAGTTGCCGTTATTATAGTAGTGGTGGTGTCCGCCCCAGCCATAGCCGTTGCCATACCAACCGCCACCCCAGCCCCAACCGTTGCCGTACCAGCCCCAGCCGCTGCCATACCAACCGCCGCCCCAGCCGTAACCAAGGCCCCAACCCCAGCCATTGCCGTACCAGCCGCCGCCATAATACGGCCAGCCCCAACCGCCATAGTAAGGGTAACCGCCCCAGCCGCCACCATAAACATTTACGGTAACATTATCGCCCGTATCTTCACCCCAGCCCGCGTTGTTGGCATTGTAGGACTGTACTGAAACTACAGAGTCATTATCGTAAGAGCTGTATCCTTCAACATCGGTAACAACAGGATATTCATCCTGCAATGAGTTGAAATAAGTAGAATAGCCGTTGGCATTTTGCCCGGTCACAGCACCATCTTTATACTGGCCTACTGTGCCATCATTGTACGTATATACCGGCTCATTGTTGTCATTACGGGGTACGTTGCCGTAAACTCCGTCGTTATCCGTGCCGGAAACGCTATTGTATGAGCTGCACGATGTGGCAGCAACGCCAAAGATCCCCAGTATTGAGTAGAGGGAAAGGCGTGTAAAGTTTAAGTAATCAGATCTCATAACTGTATTTTTTTATTGTTGACTGTGTAAAAATGGTTAGTTTTGCCACAGCATTATTTTTTAATAAATATAAACAATTTTTGTGCCAAAAAAGTAACGATGAGTAAGAATTTAACGAAGCGCGCAGAAGATTATTCCAAATGGTATAATGAACTGGTGGTAAAAGCGGACCTTGCCGAAAATTCGGGGGTTAGGGGTTGCATGGTGATCAAGCCTTACGGCTATGCGATCTGGGAGAAAATGCAGGCAGAACTGGACAGGATGTTTAAAGAAACAGGCCACCAAAACGCATATTTCCCGCTGTTCATACCCAAGTCATACTTCAGCAAAGAGGCGAGCCACGTAGATGGCTTTGCCAAAGAGTGTGCCGTAGTTACTCATTACAGGCTAAGAACAGGCGAGGACGGCAAGATCGAGGTTGATCCGGATGCAAAACTTGAAGAAGAGCTCATCGTGCGCCCAACATCTGAAACCATTATATGGGATACCTACCGTGGCTGGATCCAATCGTACCGCGACCTGCCATTACTAATAAACCAATGGGCCAACGTAGTGCGTTGGGAAATGCGTACCCGTTTATTCCTGCGCACGGCTGAATTCCTATGGCAGGAAGGGCATACCGCGCACGCTACACAAACGGAAGCTATTGCGGAAGCCGAACAAATGATGAACGTATATGCCGACTTTGCCGAGAACTTCATGGCGATACCGGTCATAAAAGGCGTTAAGAGCGCTAATGAGCGTTTTGCGGGTGCTATCGAGACCTATTGTATCGAGGCACTCATGCAGGACGGCAAGGCACTTCAGGCAGGTACATCACATTTCCTTGGGCAGAACTTTGCCAAAGCGTTCGATGTGAAGTTTGCCAACCAGGAAGGTAAGCAGGAATATGTATGGGCTACTTCATGGGGGGTTTCTACCCGACTGATGGGTGCGCTTGTTATGACGCACTCGGATGATAATGGGTTGGTGCTGCCTCCTAACCTGGCGCCTATACAAGTGGTTATCGTGCCTATCTATAAAGGCGATGAGCAGCTTGCGGTGATCTCTGAGGAAGCGAAGCAACTTATGGCAAGGCTAAGGAAGCTGGGCATCTCTGTAAAATATGATGACAGGACCACACACAAGCCTGGCTGGAAATTCAATGAGTATGAATTGAAAGGTGTTCCTGTGCGTGTTGCCATTGGGCCAAACGACCTTGCCAATGGTACTTTTGAGGTAGCCAGGAGGGACGACCTTACAAAAGAGACTGTATTGAGTGCCGATATCGTTAGCTATATCAGTGACCTTTTGGAAGAAATGCAAAAGAACCTGTTCGTGAAAGCATTGAACTACAGGGAGGAGCATATTACTGAGGTAAATTCGTTCGATGAATTCAAGGATGTGCTAGACAATAAGGCCGGATTCATATCGGCACATTGGGATGGTACGCCTGCTACTGAGGAAAAGATAAAAGAGCTTACAAAAGCTACCATCCGCTGCATACCACTGGATAGGAAAGAAGAAGCCGGAACCTGTGTGTTTACAGGCGCTCCGTCTGTAGGGAGGGTGCTTTTTGCAAGAGCATATTAATTTTTTTAATTTTTTTTTGTTTAGCTCTTGTAGAAGTGAAAAATAGTTGTATTTTTGCATCCGCATTAGAGAAACAAAATGGCCCGTTCGTCTATCGGTTAGGACTTCAGATTTTCATTCTGGCAAGAGGGGTTCGACTCCCCTACGGGCTACAAATTTCAAAGGACAATGGTCCGTTCGTCTAGGGGTTAGGACGCCAGGTTTTCATCCTGGTAACAGGGGTTCGATTCCCCTACGGACTACAAAAAAGAATAATAAGACACTAAGTTAAGAAAAAATGGCAAATCATAAGTCAGCTTTAAAGAGGATCAGGACAAACGAAAAGAAAAGGGTGCTGAACAAGTATCAGCATAAAACAACGCGTAATGCTATCAAGGCAATACGTATCGCTACTGATAAGAATGAAGCTTCAGCAAAACTTTCTTCAGTTATATCTATGATCGACAAACTGGCGAAGAAAAATATCATTCACGCCAACAAGGCTTCTAACCTGAAGTCAAAACTTACAAGGCACGTAGCGGCTCTTTAATAAGGACCCTGCACAAAATATAGTAAAGCTTCCGATAGTCGGGAGCTTTTTTTGTTTTGTGAAATGTTATAAGATTTTTGGAATAAACTATAACACATCAGAAAGAAATGTTGATACATTTATCAGGTGAAGAGTGTGGACTACTTTTTCATAATATTACATTAGTTTATAAACTATCTAAATCCTCCCTAACACCTTGGGAGGATTTTTATTTTGAGGGTCTCCATTAAATAAAAAAGCCTTTTTACATCTGTAAAAAGGCTTTTCGGTCAATACTGGCTATGTATTAAATGGTAAACCAATATGTTCCGTTAAATATTAATATGAAACCTTTAGAAGTAGTACCTCCAAATTCATTAAACGTTGAGGTTCCGTAGTTAAATCCGCCATCCCTTATGAATTTTCCATTTGGACTGATCGTTGCTGACGTACTTTCGCTAAAGAAGTATATCGTTTGCCCTGCAGGTGGATTTGGAGGTAAAAGTACGCTATGATTGCCTGTTAAGTAAACAAACTGGTTGGATGTACTCAATGTTGTTCCGCTTGAACTTATTGTTGTTACTGGGAGTGGCCCTTGTGAAGGAGCTGCCCACTGCCCATCACCCCTCAGGTAAGTTGTGGACGACGCTGTACCTCCTGCACTGATGTTCGAAGTAGCAACAGCGCCGTCAGTTATTGTTGTAACGCCTGCTGATGTAATGGTTACATCCCCCGACATTGTTGCCGGTGCCTGTGGTGAGAACGGAGATCCGCCTGTAAGGTATACCTGCCCTGCGGCAGTGCCATTTGCAAATCTGGTCCAGCTACTCCAGTTGCTCCGTTGGTCCTGTTAATCCTAATGGCCCTGCGGGTCCAGCTACTCCAGTTACTCCCGTTGGTCCTGTTGATCCTATAGGGATCTTGACAACTCTCAAAAGAGGTATATTGACGGAATCTTTCATTTTTCACTGACCAATATTTAAGTCCATATATTAAGTATCTTACCGTGAATTTGGCGGTGACCGCTTCTGTGAAAAATATGAAGATCAAAATGTAGGGCGAGCATCTTCCATAAATGCATGTTTTATATTTTTGATAAAAAACTACGGTATGCAAAACAATACACAGCTCGTAAAAAATGTATTCAATAAAAATGCGGACCTGTATCAGGAAAAGTATATGGATGTAGCCATGTACGCCACATCTATCGACCTGTTCTGCAAATGCCTTCCAACTGATGGATCTGTATTGGAACTGGCTTGTGGACCG
Organism: Flavobacterium sp.; assembly: GCF_052437795.1. GTDB lineage: Bacteria > Bacteroidota > Bacteroidia > Flavobacteriales > Flavobacteriaceae > Flavobacterium. Next base: position 151,557 of record NZ_JBQVPA010000004.1, on the reverse strand, counting down.
GGTAATATTACACGGTATATGTTGGACAAATGTCCGGGGCTTAAAATACTGGGTACCGACATTGCCGAGAATATGATCGCCCTTGCAAAGCAAAATTGCCCAGAAGCAGCTTTTGAGTTGTTGGACTGCCGTGAAATAGATAAACTGAACAGGAAGTTCAATGGCATGATGATAGGATTTGTATTTCCGTACTTGTCCAGGGAAGAATGTATACAGGTTATTGCCGATTCTGCAAAGTTGCTGGAACCCAATGGCGTTATCTATCTCAGTACGATGGAAGATAATTATGTTACATCAGGGTGGAGGACTTCTTCAAAAGGGGATAAAGTATACATGTACAACCATGAAGAGGGCTATCTTACGAAGGCTCTAAAAGACAATGGTTTTGAAATTACCGATATGCAGCGAAAAGTATATGACGGTTGGGATGGAAAGCCGGTGACCGACCTGATACTTATCGGTGTGCTAAATTAATGTATGCTGTCAGTGGCTTCTTTTTCGTCGGGCTCAACGCTTTTCTTCATCACCTCTATTTCTGTTTTTTCTTTTTTGATGGCCTGGCGTAAAAATGCGAAGATGCTCATATAGGCATTGGCAGTAAAAACCAGTGCGAACCCTGCAATGAGGTAACCGCGCCAGTCATCGATCAGGAGTTTAAATCCGGTCAATACCAGAAAGAAAATAGTAACGTAATGACTAAAACAGTATTCGCAGGTAAAAAGATAAAAGAATTTGCGCTCCAGTATGCTTTTGCCACACTTGCTGCGGCCCACGCAATACTCTCTCGGCTCACGGAATACTTCTTCGTGGGTAACCGTCCAGGCAACGCACGATATGGGTATCGCGAGTACAAATAGCCAAAAAAGCTGTTCGGTCATTTCCATAGTCGTCAGGTATGATGAATAAATTTACGGCTATATTCTGTTACGGATCCGTTAAACCATTTTAAATTAAGGTATTTTTCACATTTAAGCCTCCGGTGTGGCTTGCGGTTTTTCGGGCCTTTTTTTACGCCATTGGAAATTCCTGGGCAGGTCATCGCCTAAAAGGTATCCCCACGGTTCGAGCGAATCGATCCGGTCAAAGATCACCTTTATGATGGCCATGATGGGGATGGCCAGGAACATTCCGGAGATGCCACCAAGTATTCCGCCAATGATGATCCCTACAATGGATGCTATGGCATTGATCTCTACCTTCGAGCTTACGATCATAGGTACCAACAGGTTGTTGTCTATAAGTTGTACAACAACGTTCACCACTATTATCCCAACGATTATCGAAAGATCTGTAGTACCGGTAAGGGATGCTACAATGGTAAGTATGCCAGCGATCAGGATCCCAATGTACGGGATCAGGTTTAGCAGCCCGGTGATCACCCCAAGGAGTATGGCATATTTCATCCCGATGATCATCAGGCCTACTGAAGTAAGTACTGATACGATCACAAATTCGATCATCAGCCCTATAATGTAGCTTTGTACCGATACTTTAATAGTAGCGAGTATCTGCTGCAGCTTTTCATGATGTTTTTCGTTAAACAGCTTGCAGAGGAATTTGATAAAGTGGTTGCGGTACAGTAATATTAGGAAAATATATATGGGTATGAGCACCAGGTTCATCATAGTATCGGAAAAAGATACGAGAGTAGTGCTTACCATGCTGGTACCGGAATCAAGCGAACTGTCGGCTGCCTTACTGATGAGTTGTTCCTGCTGGTCCCTGTCAAGCTCAAAAGTATCCTTTACATACGCCTGGAGGTTATGGTAATGCTGCATGAGGTTGGTTTTCATGGTGTTCCAGTCGTTGGCCATTTCAACTACCTGTATAGATATGAAATAAAAGATCCCGCCTATGAATACTACAAATAAAACCACCGTAAGCAGGCAGGCAAGCACGTGCGGCATTTTCATTTTCTTTTCCATGAAGTTTGCGACCGGCCGCAGCAATATGGCAAATAGCAACGCCATTAATAAGGGGACAATAACCGACTGGCCTAAGTAAAGCAGGGCGGTTACCGATACGATTATGAATAGGATCAGGGCAAATTTTGCGTAAAATGGGAATTGTACAGTTTGTTTCATAGGTATGTGGATATCAGATCAAATATACCTTAAAACAAAACAGATATTGTAAATAAACCCTTAAAAGATCAGTAGTATAACCTGAGATCAAGAAGCTTGCAAAGGGCATAATGCTTACGGTGGAGTTCTTCTACGATCTCGATCACATCATCTTCATCTTCAAACAGGCTGAAAAAGGCTTTGTCGAGGCTGCTGCTGGTGATCTTGCCAAACTCGGCACCGTATCCGGAAATGGCCTTTGCACACGTAACATCTAAAAAGTATTGCGCTTCTTCAGGTGTCAGGTCAAGTACTTTAGCATTGGCGAAATGAATGATCTTACCTTTCATCCTGCCCTCAAAAATTTCCGCCACCTCCTCTATGCTGTAATAGTGACCGTTAAGGCAAATGATATTCTTTTCGCCTTGCATTACAAGATAGATGATCTCGTAGTTCCTGAAATCATGGTCATTATACAGCAGCGCGTTAAGGCTGTCTACCATGCCTTCAATAGTATCGCAGGTTTGGTAAATGCTCCCAACGCTCTGTTCCCAGGCAAGCTGTTGCAGGTTAGTGTAGGTTTCGGTCACTACTTCACTTTCAACATCGGCTACGGCCTCAAGGCAAAAGATAAATTTATCATCGTTCATAGATCCCAAAAATAATGCGTTAAATTATATTATTGCGATTTACTGCAAAAGAAATATCCACTACTTTCGCAGTCTTAAAAAATTACTCTTGCCCTACGACAGTCAAAATAAGGTCACTTACTTTTCGGAAACATCCGTAAAGGGGATCGCCCTGCCTGAACGGTTTACCTTCCCGTTTTATTATGAGCCGCACCCATTGGCTGAAATTGCTGCGGATGAGCTAAAGCATTATTTAGTAACGCGATCGGGCCTTGACCATAATTTTGGGATCATAGCTGAAGCAGAAGGCCTGGTGATAGGAAAAATGTTCGGTGTGCTGGTGGTGCAGGATGCTGATGGGAAGCTGGGATATCTTTCCGGATTTTCGGGTAAGCTGGCAGGGTCCAATGACCATCCGGGTTTTGTGCCGCCGGTTTTTGACATGCTTGAAGAGAACAGTTTTTTCCTGAAGGAGCAATACATCCTTAACAGCATCAATGACAGGGTAAGTGAGATCGGATCGGATGAGGATTACAAAACACTGAAGCAGGAATTTAAGCGTTTAACCGATGTTTCCGAAGCAGAACTTGCCGCGCTTAAAGCCAAACTAAAAAGGAATAAAGAAGACCGAAAAAAGCTTAGGGAAGAGGAGCAGCCATTTCTAAATGAAAAGCACTTTGCCCGCCTGGAAGCTTATCTTGTGCGGCATAGCCTGAATGACAGGCACCAGTCGAGAATGCTTTCGGCCTATTGGAAACAGCAGCTTGACGAAGTGCGATCACCACTTGAAGCATTCGATACAGAAATTGAAAGCCTGAAAAGGGAACGCGCGGAGAAGTCGGCCGCACTGCAGCAGCAGCTTTTTGAGCAGTATGTGTTCCTGAATAAAGATAAAAAAGAGAAAAGTCTTCAGGACATATTCAGTCCAACTGTTTTTGGAAAGCCGCCCGCGGCAGCGGGGGAGTGCGCCACGCCCAAATTATTACAATATGCCTTTCTGCATGGATATAAGCCCTTGGCAATGGCCGAATTCTGGTGGGGTGCGCCACCAAAGTCGGAAGTGCGCAGGCACGGCCAGTTTTACCCTGCCTGTACAGGCAAATGCAAGCCTATCCTCGCGCACATGCTTGAAGGGATGGAACTGGATGATGACCCGTTCTTGCTGAATAGGGGAGAAGGCAAAGAGCTGGAGATCGTATATGAAGATGATAGTTTTGTGGTGGTGAACAAACCTGCTGAGTTGCTTTCGGTGCCGGGAATACAGGTGTATGATTCGGTATATGCACGACTCAAAGGCATGTGGGGCGGTATCGAGCCTCTCATCATCCACAGGCTGGACATGTCAACATCGGGGCTTTTAGTTGTTGCCAAAGTAAAGGATGTACACGAACACATACAAAAGCAATTCCTGAAGCGCACCGTTACAAAAAGATATACAGCATTGCTCTCGAAGCGTATTGATGGAAAAGAGGGCGAGATAAGTCTGCCCTTACGTGGCGATCTTGACAACAGGCCACGGCAATTGGTTTGCTTTGAATTCGGGAAACCGGCTGTAACAAAATGGAAGGTCGTTGAACGCAATGAAACCACAACAAAAGTCCACTTTTGGCCATTGACCGGCCGTACACACCAATTGCGCATGCACGCCGCCCACGAACTGGGACTGAACGCACCCATTGTAGGAGATGACCTTTACGGCACCACGGCCGAGAGGCTGCACCTGCATGCCGCTTTCCTTAGATTCACACATCCGGTGACGGGGGAAGTTGTAAAATTTGAAGTGAAAGAGGATTTTTAGTTTTTGCCGGTATCGGCAAAAATGTCCCTGTTTTAGCCAAATTTCATCAATTGTTACCGATAATGTTAATTGCGCTTCCGGAAACTAAACCATAAAAAATGCCCCGACAAGAGCCGGGGCATTTCATAAGTTTTTAAACGATATTAATAAGGCAGGTCGAACTTACCGTTTGTTAGCGTAAGTGTTTCATCTACATCGCCATTATCATTATACGATTCTACTGTAGCGCCAAAAGTACCTTTAAGCCTGTTCTCAGTATTTACTTCAACATTGCTGGTAGTATTTTCACCTTCCCAGTAGATCGTGTTGTCTTTCACGTACTGTACGTAAAATACATAGCCATCACCTGTGTAGCCCAGGTCGGTTTCAAAAGAAAGTATTTCTGAATGGTTCGTGCTCATCGCTACAACATATACCCTTTGGCCTTCCAGCTCAACCTCTACATTGCTGAATTTTTTAAGGGTACCGTTTACTTTTACAGAAAGGGGAGCATTGGATCCGCCTGAGCTGCTTGAATCGTCGTCAGAACATGATGTGAGCATTGCCGCGCATGCCGCAGCGAAAAAGAATATTTTTTTCATGTGTATAAGTTAGTTTGGCGCAAATCTATCAATTCATTTCAAGATAGCAATATGATCTGCGTAAAAAAAAATATCAATATTTTTGCATAATGCACACGGAATTTGAACAATACCTTAAAAGCCAGGCAAAGCTTGATGAAGATGCTATAAAAGCTGTGATCTGCATGGCAACGCACCGATCTTTGGCTAAAAATGGGTTGCTTTTACAGTCAGGCGAAATATGCCGCCATAAGGTATTTATCCTTAACGGGATGTTGCGCAGCTCTGTAATTACGGCAAATGGCAGTGAACATATCCTGCAGTTCTCTCCTGAAAATACTTGGACACTGGACGTTGAAAGCTACGATAAGGAAATACCTTCTGCGGTAAACATCTGTGCTGTGGAGCCAACGGAGGTACTACTTTGGAAAAAAGCTGATTTCCAAAACTTGTTGTCCGAAATTCCGGGCTTAAAAAACTTTTCACAACAGCTTATATCCCGGAATATCTATTACAGCCGCCAACGCATTGCCACTGTACTGGGAGGTACGCCCGAAGAAAAGTACGATGATTTCATACGTACTTTCCCGGGCCTTATGATGCGCCTGCCCTTGCGCATGATAGCTTCCTACCTTGGTATATCTCTGAAAACCCTTACCCGGATCCGTCACGCACAATTACACCATGAGGCAAAATAGCGTCATATGACCACATTTTCCTTTTCTCTTTTTCAGTGATTTGCACTATAAAATTAATTTATATGCGAGTATTTGTAACTGGAGCCTCGGGATTTGTAGGCTTTTCGATCGTGAATGAATTATTGTCTAATGGCCACAGTGTATCAGGATTGGTACGGACTGAAGCCGGTTTTCAAAATCTGGAAGCTGTGGGTGCCAAGGCGCTGCTGGGCGATATCAATGATATTGGCCTCATTACTAGATGTGCCGTTGAGTGTGATGCGGTGATCCACACGGCTTTTAACCACGACTTTTCAAAATTTAAAGAAAGCTGTGAAGCCGACCGTCGCGTTATTGAAGCTTTGGGCGATGCAATGGCAGGTACGGTAAAGCCTTTGATCATTACTTCGGGGATCGGGATACTCAGTTATGGTCGTGTAGTGAATGAAAATGACGTGCTGAATGTTGGCCCGGATACTGTACCCAGGGCTGCGACAGAAGAAGCGGCTGTAGTAGCTGCTGCCAAAGGTGCCAACGTGTATGTAGTACGCCTTCCGCCTTCGGTGCATGGGGCGGGGGAACATGGCTTTGTGCCAATGATAATAGAAATGTCAAAGGATAAAGGACGGTCAGCTTATATTGGCGATGGACAAAACTGCTGGCCGGCAGTACACTGTCTTGATGCCGCAAAAGTATATTGCCGTATCGCAGAACTTAAGCCTATGCAAAAAGTCTTCCACGCTGTGGCAGAGAAAGGCATCCCATTTGTTGAGATCGCAGAAAAAATAAGTACCCGGTTAAATTTGCCCTTAGCTAACCTTGCCGTTGCGGATGCCGAAAAGCATTTCACATGGTTTACACATTTTGCAATGATGGATTGTGCTTCGGAGAACATGATAACCCGCGAGACACTCGGCTGGGAACCTGTACAGATCGGACTGCTTGAAGATATGGAGCGGAATTATTTTTAAGATGCATTTAAAATAAAAAAACCTTCAGTCGGAACTGAAGGTTTTAATTTTTGTGGGCGATGAGGGATTCGAACCCCCGACCCTCTCGGTGTAAACGAGATGCTCTGAACCAACTGAGCTAATCGCCCCAATATGTTTTGCAATGCCGTTAGTGCCGTATTGCGAGTGCAAATATAGCGCGATTTTTGGTATTTGCAAACATTAAATTAAAAAATCATAAAATTTCTGCTACAACAAAGGTGCTTCCGCCAATGTAAATAAAGTCGCTGTCAGACGCTTTCGCCAAAGCTTCTTCATAAGCTGCTGCAACCGAATTATATACATTTCCATTAAGTCCATGGCGAAGCGCCGCTCCCTGCAAAAGTTTTTCATCCAGGCCGCGCGGCACATTGGGCTTACAGAAATAATAAGCTGCATTTTTCGGGAAAAGCGGCAGAATGTCGTCCAGGTCTTTGTCATTCACAACACCCAAAACAATGCGGAGCGTGTCAAATTCCTGCTTCTCCAGTTGGGCCATGACAATTTTAAGTCCGTGGCCGTTGTGGGCGGTATCGGCTATAGCGACAGGTTTGGAATGAACCTGCTGCCACCTGCCTTTAAAACCTGTGTTACGCATTACGTTCAGTAAGCCATTTTCAATGTTATGCCGACTTACGGGAAATTTATCCCGTACCACGTCAAGGGTCTTAAGCACTGTTCTCCGGTTTTGGACCTGGTAATCGCCAACGAGGTCGGAAGGAATATCTGCGATAACTTCATCTGAAGCAAAATAGACAGGAGAGGAGCCGGCTTTGGCTTTCTCTAAAAATACGGGCTTCGTTTCTGGGATGTATTCTCCGATCACTACAGGTATCCCGGGCTTGATGATGCCTGCTTTTTCACCGGCGATATCCTGTAATGTATTCCCCAAAAACTGCGTATGGTCCATGCCGATGTTGGTTATCACCGATACGATTGGTGTAATGATATTGGTCGAATCGAGCCTGCCACCCATACCAACTTCTATTATTGCAATGTCTACACCTTCAGAAACAAAATAGTCGAAGGCGAGGCCGACGGTCATTTCAAAAAAACTGAGTTCCTGCGCTTCAAAAAATGCTTTGTTTTTGTTAATAAAATTTACCACAGATGCTTCCGTTATGTCCTGCCCGTTTATTTTTATCCGCTCCCTGAAGTCTTTCAGGTGTGGTGAGGTGTACAAGCCGGTTTTGTATCCCGCCTCCTGTAGTATAGAGGCCAGCATATTGGACGTTGATCCTTTACCATTGGTTCCTGCCACGTGTATAGCCTTGATCTTCCGTTCCGGATCGCCGAGGTGCTTTGCGAGCAGCAGCGTATTGGTTAGGTCTTTTTTATAGGCCGAAGCGCCCTGCATCTGGTACATGGGGAGGCGGCCAAACATCCATTGTAGCGTTTCTTTATAGTCCATAATTAAAAAATGGCAGGGGATCCCTGCCATTAAAAATACTATTTTATATCGTTATACCAATTGCTTCAGGGCAATTTCAAATGCTGTAGCACTTATTCCGGTCTTAGAGCTGTTTTGCGCATGCACGTTTTTGATGGCCTTGCCAATTATCGCCGATGTATCGCTGAAAATAGCATCATCGGTCATGCTCACTTTTTTCTCCATGAAGTAGGCAAATACCCTTGCCATTCCACAGTTCGATATAAAGTCGGGGATAAGGCTTACCTTGCTGTCGGTGGCTTCCATAATTGGTCCGAAGAAGATCTCCTTATCCGCAAAAGGAACGTTTGCACCACATGATATCACTTCCAGCCCGGCCGCGATCATGTTGTCGATCTGGTCTTTGGTTACCAGTCTTGAGGCAGCACACGGTGTGAATATTTCAGCACCTACATTCCATATTTCCCGGTTGATCTGCTCGAACGGCATCATGTTACCGGCTACCAGCTTGTTACCGTCTTTATTAAGGAACAATTGTTTGATCTCTTCAAAGGTGAAGCCGTCTTTATTGATAAGCCCACCATCACGGTCGATGATACCCACCACTTTCGCACCCATTTCGGCAAGGTAGAACGCCGCGGCCGAACCTACATTGCCAAAGCCTTGTACAATTGCTTTCTTACCTTTTATATCACCACCGTAAATGGTATAAAAATGACGTACAGCTTCTGCCACACCGTATCCGGTTATCATGTCGGCAACAGTATATTTGCTGTTCACATCGGGCGAAAAGGCAGGGTTCTCTATTACTTTTACAACACCTTGGCGCAACTGGCCAATGCGGTTGATCTTGTCGGCCTCGCTGGGCTTAAAGTGTCCGTTGAAAACACCCTCCTGCGGATGCCATACGCCGCATTCTTCGGTCATCGGTATTACTTCGTGTATCTCATCTACGTTGAGGTCGCCCCCTGTTCCATAATAGCTTTTAAGAAGGGGTGAGACCGCTTTATACCACCTTTGTAGTACGCCTTCCTTGCGGGGGTCGGCCGGGTCAAAGTTGATCCCTGACTTGGCGCCGCCAATTGCCGGGCCGGATACAGAGAACTTCACCTCCATGGTTTTTGCAAGCGAAAGTACCTCGTTCATGTCAAGTCCCTTGCGCATCCTGGTACCACCGCCCGCAGCGCCGCCGCGAAGCGAGTTGATCACCGTCCAGCCTTCTGCTTCGGTTTCGGTATCCTTCCAGTTAAATATGATCTCAGGTTGTTTATTTTCGAATTTACTTAGTAAATCTTTCATTTGTTGTGTTTTTATAAATTGGCACAAATATATAAAAACAATATATGAGAATTCTGTATTTTTTGTTTTTATGCCAATGGGAAAACCACTTCAATAACCGACCCTTTTCCTATTTCTGAGTTGATGGTAAGGATGCCTTTCAGGGCATCGGCGCGCTTGCGCAGGTTTCTCAGGCCTATGCCTCCTTTTGCTTTTTCAGGTTCAAAGCCAATGCCGTTGTCCGTAACAATAACAGTCAGGTTGTTTTCTTTCTGTATGATCTCTACCCCGGCATGTTGTGCCTGCGAGTATTTATTAATGTTTTGCAATGCCTCCTGTATGATCCTGTAAATATTCACTTTATAGGTGTTGGTAATGGCATCCCAATCTATAGTGGGGTCTATCTCGGCATCAAAACCTGTATTAAAGTTATTTTTTTGGGAGGTGATCATAAAGCGCAATATAGTACCGAAATCCTTTCCCTGGATAAAGATGTCATTGCGGCTCAGGTCATGCGATACAGCACGAATTTCACTTTCCACATTTTGAAGCTCTTTTATGTATTCCTTCCGTTTGATCACGGATCCTTCATCAGCCTTTTTGTTTATGAACTCCAGGTTGAGCCGCACGGCATAGATGTTATTGAGGATACCGTCGTGAAGCTCCATCGCGATCCTTGTTTTCTCCTCGGTACGGGCCGACTCAATATTCGACTGCTGCTCAAACATCAGCTGGTATATTTCCTCGCTGGCTTTTTGCTGTTCCTGTATCATGAGGAGTTCCTTGTTGCGGGAGTTGAGGTAGTAAATGATGAAGATAGCCGCGACAAAAAGCAGTATGATTATCGAAGCTCCTATTATATACGTGTTCTTTTTGGCAAGTGCTTCCTTTTCATCCAGCAATTTATCGGTTTCATATTCAAAGCGGGCAAATTTTTCCCGGTTGGCCTTAATGGCATTTTGCATTTTTTCATTCAAACTGATATACTGCTCAGAATAGAAAGCACCATCTTTTTTATCAATTTCGGATAATAATTTAGAGCTTGTAAGTATTTCATCATTGCTGCCAATTTGTTTTGCATCATTGTAAGCCCTTTTAAGATGACTTATTGCAAGGGCCATGTTGTTCTTAGATGCATAATACTCACCCAGGTTAATGTGGCTTGCCACAATGCCTGGCCTGTCTTTAATACTCTCCCTGATCTTCAGTGAATTGTAAAACATTTGCGGGAGGCCGGAATAATTACCCGACCTAAATTGCGCGTAAGCAAGGTTACTTTGAAGTTTGGCATATAATGCGGGCAATGTTGATCTTATCTGATCGCTGGCAAGCGCTTCCCGATAAATCTTTATAGCAGCGGCATAGTCCTGTTCTTTTACGTAAACATGCCCCAGGTTGTTGTAGCAGGAGGCCCGAAAGTTTGATATTGTTTCTTCAGGATAGCCCTCTTTAGCAAGATCATCCAGTTGGTTCAGGGCCTTCCTGTAATATTTTATGGCTTCCGGGAAGTTGTTTTGGCCAAGTAATGCGCTCCCTATAAGATTGTTGCATTTATGGAGGTCGATCGTGCTTCCTTTTTCTTCAAGCAACCTCAGTGCTTTTATCGCCTGGCTTTCACATTGTACATATTCGCCAATGTCATAATATATATACGCTTTACTGAGCCCTATTTCACCAAGCAGGCTCTTGTCTTTGATCTCTATGTAAAGTTTCTCTGCCTGTGCGTAATAAAAAAAAGCGCTGTCATTATGATTTTTTTCAGAATGGGATATTCCTAAAAAATAGGAAGCTTTGGCCATAGTTAATGAATCCTTCGAGTCAACACCCATATCAAATACCTTGTGGCTTGTGCTTAAGGATTTGTTGTAAAGGTCCAGGTCATAATAGGCTACTGTAGCCCGCCGATAAAAAAAACGAGTAACAGAATCATTGTCGAATTTTGAAAAAATAGTGTATGCCGAGTCTATGCTCGCTTCGCGTTCTTTATGGCTGAGAGCCGAATTTTCTCCGCGCTCAAATAATTTTTCGATAGCATTTTGCGATTCCTCGTCTTTCGCAGGATGTCCGCAGGAGAAAATCCCCAGGCAAAATAATAATGCGATAGTATATGATAGGTGTCTGTACAAAATTTTTGAGGCACAGGTGTTTGACCTGTGCCTCAAAAATAATATTTTTTTATGTGATGTGCTAAATTATGGCTTAGGAGTAGTTGGTTTTGGTATTGATATGTTGCCATTGCCCGGTTCTGATATTGCATTATCTGCAGATGTGTCTGTAAGTGCGCTGTCATCAGTAGAGCAAGAAACGAAAGTTGTACTTAGTGCAGCAATAAGAGCGATGGTAAGGATAAATTTTTTCATGGTAGTAAAGTGTTTTTATAGATGTCTTAGTAATGAATTTCTATTTTAGAATAACCGTTGCTGTTATTTCTGAAGCAAAAGTACTATGAAAAAAAAGTTAATCACTATGATACACAGGCTGTTTAGTGAATGGTGCCCGTATACGAGTAACTAGACCGATTTGAAGGGTAAATGACGTATTTTATAAATACTCGGGTGCGATCCTGCGGATAATGGTATCGATATTATCCTTAAAAGTTTTGGAGAAGGAGATGGACAGATCACTGTTATTAAGGTAACAAAGCGATTTTCCGGTATTTATCCTGGAAATGTAGTTGCTGTTCACAATATAGCTGTTGTGTACCCTCAAAAAGAAGAATGGCAGGCTGGCCTCATAATGCTTAAGTGTTTTATAAGCCGTAACGGTCCTGCCGTTTTGAAGATGGAAATCGGTCGTATTATTGTCAGCTTTCAGGTATACCACATCGCTAAGGCAAATAAACTGGTAGTCGCCATAAGATTTTATGCAAATGGTGTTACTGGCTGCAGCCGGATCTGTTTTTTGGAACTTCAGCAGGCTTTTCCTTAGCTCAAAAGTGCTCAGCGGCTTTAATAAATAATCAGATACTCCCGCCTTAATGGCTTCAAATGCAAATTTTGGTGTTGCAGTGTGTACAATAAAATAGGGGAGTGTATCAATAAATTGGTAAAGTTCCGTTATTATACCAAGGCAGAGGCCACTTTTTTTTGATGAAGGGTTAATTTCCAGGAAAACGATCTGGGGCTGGAGCTCCAAAATCTTGTTAATGGCTTCATCGCAGGTTGCTGCAACGCCAACGCAATAGTACTCCGGGAAACCTTCAAACAAGCGGAGGGTTTCCTGTACATGCGACGTGTTGTCGTCAACTATCAGGTACGAATGCTGCACATCAAAATGTTAAAATAAATTTGTTGCAAGATAAATATTTTAAATTGTGTTCCTGCTCTGTAATCCAAAATTTTGTTAAATTTGTAAATATTATTGTTTTATGCACGAGGATCTGAATATTTTAATTGTCGATGACCACCCGATGACGGTCAATGGATATATAAATGTCCTGTCCGAAGAAAAATTTGAAGGTTACGAACTTAGTTTTACAAGGGCGCTGGATTGTAAGCAGGCTTATGACCATATCACAGAGGCTAAAGACAGTGGCAAGCCTTTCGATATCGCCTACCTTGACCTGAGCCTTCCGCCTTATGCCGAAAAGAATATATTTTCAGGCATGGACCTCGGCAAATTGTTGCGGGAGGCAACCCCGGACTGCATCATTATTATCCTGACCATGCATAGCGAGGCTTCGCTAATAGACCGTCTTATAAAAGAGATCAACCCGCAAGGCATCCTATGCAAAAGTGATATAGACATTGATGAGTTCCTAAATGCCTTTAAGATCGTTTTTGCGGGGAATACTTACCTGAGCAGCAAAATCGTGAAGTCTTTAAAGGATAAGGTTTTTGATAATTACAACCTTGATTCCTACGACAAGCAGATCTTAATGCGCCTGACAGAAGGTATTCTGACAGCCAATATACCCAACTATATCCCGCTTTCTTTAAAAGATATAGAAGAACGGAAAGCACGCATGAAAAACATTCTCATGCAGGGCCGGGGTGGTAACGATCAGGAACTTATAGAGGCAATAAAAAAAATAGGCATTCTTTAGGGCATGAATATCATCCCGGAGCTGTGGTCTTGATAAGCACCGGTCACACTTCCAAGAACATTAACATCGCCCCTCATTTTTAAGACACCTAAAAAACCGAAGATCAATGCTTCTTTAAATTGAATGGTTTTATCATCAGGCACATAAATATCTGTTTGGGGCAGGAGTGTTTTCAAGCTGTTAATAAGGAATGTGTTGTATGCTCCGCCGCCGGTTACAAGCGATCCGCCAGTTTCGCCATTATCTTTTATTATCCGGGCTATCTGTCGGGCAATATGCTCTGTAAATGTGCGTAATTTGTCTTGGTCCGTGTACTTATGCTTTTCCATAAGTGGGAGCACTATTCCTTTTACGAATTCAAAGCCAAGCGATCTGGGGTATGGCTGTGAATAAAAAGGCAGGCTTTCAAGTTCTTCCATAAGTTCGGGGATCATATTTCCTGCGGCAGCTATGGCGCCGCCATCATCATAGTCCATTCCCAGCCTGTTGGCGTAAAAATTGAGTACGGTATTTACCGGGCAAATGTCAAAAGCTACCCTTTGGCCGCCATCTTCGAATGATATATTGGAGAAGCCACCCAAATTCAGGCAGTACCTGTATCCATTAAAAAGCAGCCTGTCGCCTATAGGTACCAGCGGAGCCCCCTGGCCGCCCAGTTTTACATCCTGGACCCTGTAGTCGCATATTACTTTTTGTCGGGTAAGGGTTGCGATCTCCGGCAGGTTGCCTATCTGGAGCGTAAAACCCTCATGGGGGCGGTGTTGTATGGTATGCCCGTGCGAGCATATAGCTTCAAGTCCTTCTATGTTATACGCTGCTATAAACTCATTGATGATGCCTGACAATAATAAGGTATACTCCTTGTTAAGTATATCAAGTGCAGGAGTGTCATGATCCACGGCCTCTTTCAGGCGCGTTACCCATTCATTACTATAAGGAATGGTTGCGGCTTCCTTTATTTCGAACGACCATTTTCCCTCAATTTCTTTAAATAGTAAATGTGCCAGATCCACGCCATCAAGCGAAGTTCCCGACATTACTCCTAAAACGTTATAGTTTTCCTCTTCCATGGGCTAAAATTAAGTAATGATATTGAAAAATTCACATTAAATAATTACATTTGGGCGCACATAAAACAAAAAAAATAATTTAGTAATTATGGATTTTAAACTTACTGAAGAGCATCTGATGATCCAGAAGGCAGCGCGTGATTTTGCGCAAAACGAATTGCTTCCGGGTGTTATAGAACGAGATGAAAAGCAATCATTCCCTGCCGAGCAGATCAAAAAGATGGGCGAATTGGGCTTCCTTGGTATGATGGTAGACCCTAAGTATGGCGGAAGCGGACTCGATACCATTTCGTATGTACTGGCAATGGAAGAGATCTCTAAAATAGATGCGTCGGCTTCAGTTGTTATGTCTGTAAATAACTCATTGGTATGCTGGGGCCTTCAAACCTTTGGTACCGAAGAACAAAAGCAAAAATACCTTACCCGCTTAGCCACAGGTGAGATAATAGGCGCTTTCTGCCTTAGTGAGCCCGAAGCGGGCAGTGATGCTACATCGCAAAGGACCACGGCAATAGACATGGGAGACCATTATTTGCTGAACGGTACAAAAAACTGGATAACCAATGGCAGCACTGCCGAAGTATACCTTGTTATTGCCCAAACCGATGTTGAAAAAAGGCATAAAGGCATCAATGCACTTATTGTAGAGAAAGGCATGCCGGGCTTTGAGATAGGGGCAAAAGAACAAAAGCTGGGTATCCGCGGGAGCGACACGCATTCACTGATGTTCACCGATGTGAAGGTACCTAAAGAGAACAGGATAGGCGAGGATGGCTTTGGCTTTAAGTTTGCCATGAAAACACTTGCCGGCGGAAGGATAGGTATCGCATCGCAGGCTTTGGGCATCGCAGCCGGTGCTTATGAACTTGCGCTTAAATATTCCAAAGAGCGCAAGGCCTTTGGTACAGAAATTTGTAACCACCAGGCCATCGCGTTCAAGCTGGCCGACATGGCAGTAAGCATAGAGGCGGCACGCCACCTGTGCATGAAAGCTGCCTGGGATAAGGATAACGGCAATAACTACGACCTTAGCGGCGCCATGGCCAAGCTTTATGCTTCGCAGGTGGCAATGGATACTACGATAGAAGCTGTACAGGTACACGGGGGTAATGGCTACGTAAAAGAGTATCACGTAGAAAGGCTTATGCGGGACGCAAAGATCACGCAGATCTATGAAGGAACATCGGAGATACAAAAAATAGTTATTTCGAGATCGATCATCTCACAATAATAATACTGACCCACGCCAACAGCGTGGGTTTTTTATTGTATGCGGCTCAGCACAAGGAGGTTTTCCCGTAATTCAAATTTTAATTATTAAAAAATAACTATATATGTATTTTTTATCTGTCGTTTTGGCGGTAAAAAAATACATTATGTCGATTAATTTATTTTTAGGTTTTTTAGTTAGATACTTTTATTAATTTTATGAAAAATTACTGAAATCAATATTGTACTAGAGCTTTTATTAAGTTCGACAATAAAGGATAACGTTGGTTTTTAAACCAAAATAGTATCCGGTTTTTGAACTTTTGACTTTAGTACGGTAATTAAAATTTACATAGTTCTGCAACAACTATATTCACTAAAAAAACTTACTAAAATGAATGTGATCGGACAACGTATCAAAAATCTCAGGGAGGAGAAAGGAATAACGCAAGAAGCTATGGCTCTTCATCTGGATGTTACCCAAAGCAACTATGGGCGACTGGAAAAAGATGACAGGAGGCTTAATGTTGTCAAACTTTTAAAGATCGTAAGGATACTTGATGTTAACATATCATATATCTTCAATGAAACAATGAGCGCCGACGGAAGCGGATTTAGCAGCTCTAACAAGGAAGTTTATGACATTTTAGTAGAAAGCCTCACTTCAGAGATCCAGCACCTAAAAGATGAAATTAACTTTTTGCGTGTTATGGTAAGAAGCTAACATCGCTATACTTTAACTTTTTTTTGTACCGGTTTTATTACGATAATGTAGTAGCTTTATCGTATGGTACAAAAACCAAGAGCTGTAAAATATAAAGTAATTGCCGGTTATGTACTGCTGTTTGGCGCAGCGGTATTATCGGTCTGGTTCCTTTATAACGAGATCATTAAGATAGCCATACCTGCACGAGCGGCCAACGATAATGAAAATATCGTAAGGATAAGCAACACTATTGCCGACCTGTATGCTTCCGAAGCCATAGGCAGGGGTGCCATACTATCGGGCAAGGCAGCAGATCATAACCGATACATTACTTTTATAGACAGCATTGCCCGCGAGATAGATGCAGTTAAAGGCAGTGCCGAAGCCTCACAGGTCCCTAAATTTGATTCCATCCAAATGCTTTTGGCACGAAAAAAACAAAGCATTGAGGAGATAAGGCAGTACCGCGAAAAATATGGAAAAAATCCGCTGAACGTTGCCATAGACGGTATTTATTCAGCAAAGGATTCTGTGTGGGACAAAACCAAGCCCGTGCGCTCCAGAAAGCAATATGACGCAAGGCAGCTGGTATACTCGGCACTCCCAAAAAAAATGCTCGATTCACTGAGCAAGCTCCAGGTCTCCAACGATTCGCTCGCCCTGGTATTTGATAAAGTACTCTCTAACGTCATTGAGCGGAGCAGGAAAGTGAACTACGGACTGGCTCAGCGGGAACAAAGGCTTTTGGATGAGAACCGTATGCTCTCAGACAGGCTGCGGACACTTCTTACATCTGTAGAAAAAGAATTCCTCGAAAAATCATATGCAAAGATCGAAGAGTCCCGGAACTCAATTTCGGCCACTGTAAAAAAGATGGCTTGGGTGGGGGCGATAACTCTGTTCTTTTTTATTGTCTTTGCCTGGATCATCATAAGGGACCTTACTTCTAATCAAAATTATCGCCGTCAGCTGGAACTGCTCAACCACGAGAATGAAGAGTTACTCCGTACCAAGACCATGCTGATGGCAGCGGTAACCCATGACCTGCAAACACCGCTTGGAAGCATCATCGGATTTCATGACCTTATCAGAGATTCGGGCGTAACCACGAGGCAGGGACAATACCTTGGGAATATCAAACAATCTGCCGACTACATCCTGAAACTGGTAAACGACCTGCTCGATTTTTCGCGGCTCGAGAATAATCGCTTTGCCATTGAGCTATCATCGTTTAATGTCAGGAATATTATTGAGGGGACCTGCATGGCGCTTTCGCCAATGGCACAAAAAAAGAATATCGAGCTCAATTGGGACATAGACGACAGGCTCGACCGTAACTACATAGCTGATCCGTATCGT
Source organism: Flavobacterium sp. (assembly GCF_052437795.1). Taxonomy (GTDB): domain Bacteria; phylum Bacteroidota; class Bacteroidia; order Flavobacteriales; family Flavobacteriaceae; genus Flavobacterium. The sequence goes on along the minus strand of NZ_JBQVPA010000004.1, from coordinate 133,784 downwards.
ATAAAGCAGGTGCTGACAAACCTTATAAGTAATGCTGTTAAATTCACGAGCGATGGATCGGTAGAAGTTACTGCGAAGATAGAAGGTTTCGATATACTCATTTCGGTGCTCGATACCGGCATAGGCATTGCCCCAGACAAGCATGATGAAGTATTCAGGGAATTTACTCAGGCCCATGCCGGTATCGAAAAGAAGTTTGGGGGGACCGGCCTGGGGCTTACGATCTCAAAACGCATTATTGAATTGCTCGGGGGGACCATTACCCTTGAAAGCGCCGAGGGGCAGGGCTCCATATTTATCATCTCCATACCATGCATTGCGGGCAAAAATGAAGCGTCTGCCACCAGCCCTGCTGTTGCTGAAAAAAAAGTATCTTCATTGAAAGACAAGCGTATCCTGGTCGTAGACGACGACAGCACACAGCTAACATTAATGAAAGAGTTGCTGGGCAGCCATGCGGCATACGTGCGTACAGAGATCAATCCTTCTGCAATTATCCCTGCGTTGGAAAAAGACAGGTTCGATATTGTATTGACCGATATCCAAATGCCTTCGATGGATGGTTTCGAAGTACTTGCGGCAATACGGCAGCATGCCGATCCGTCTGTAAATATGTTGCCTGTTATTGCATTATCCGGCAGGCGGGACCTTACTGAAGATGATTTCCTGGGCAGGGGCTTTACGGCACACCACCCTAAGCCCATACAGTTGGATGAGCTTCTTGAACTCCTTAAAAGGCTCTTTGGAGAAAAAATGCAGCTGAAGCCAAAAACGGAAGTCCGTGTTACTCAAGGCAAGTTATACAGCCTGGAAAGCCTTTCGCAATTTACCAACAACGACCCCGACTCATTGAGGACGATAATACTTACATTTACAGCGAGTGCCAAAAGCAATTGTGAAGAACTTGTTAGTGCGGCATCGAATAGCGACGGGCGCCAATTGGCAGAGACCGCCCACAGGATGATACCAATGCTGAAGCAGATGGAAGTGAATGAGATAGCCGCGCTACTTCTTCCGTTGGAAGACAGGCCTATGGATATCGACTGGTCACAAATGCCCGGGTATGTACAGGTTATTTGCGAAAAAATGGATCTGCTGTGCCGTGCCCTTGAAAAAGAGGTGGCCTAAAGCTCAATGTTGTAAAGCTTCAGCTTGTTGTAGAGTGTCTTTCGGTCAATGTCCAATAGTATTGCGGCTTTCGATTTGTTGTAGTTGGCTTTTTCCAGTGCATGCCTTATGGCTTCTTCCTCATTGCTTTTGGAGTATCCTGACAATGAGCCTTCGGTTTTTGAAGCCTCCAGCATTTCGTGGGGCAGTACGTCAATATGTATAATTTCTGATCTTTCCAGTAGCACGGATCTCTTGATAATGTTCTTCATTTCACGCAGGTTGCCGGGCCAGCCGTAGTTTTTGAACAGCGAGGTAACTTCGTCATCAAAGCCTTCAATGTCTTTTTCAAGATCATCGTTGGCTTGGGCCAAAAAGTGGTTGGCAAATACCATAATGTCCTGTTTGCGTTCGGCAAGGCGGGGTACTTTTATGCAGAACTCATTAAGCCTGTGGTACAGGTCTTCCCTGAAGTCGCCACGCTTTACTGCTTCTGCCAGGTCTTCGTTGGTAGCGGCCACCACACGTATGTCTACTGTTATTTCATTATTGCTGCCTACGGGTTTTATCTTGCGTTCCTGCAAAGCCCTTAGCAACTGTACCTGTACTTCGTAGCTTAGGTTGCCCACTTCGTCTAAAAATAGCGTACCACCGTTCGCGGCTTCAAAGTGGCCGGTCTTGTCATTTATGGCCCCGGTGAATGAACCTTTCAGGTGCCCGAAGAATTCGCTCGATGCCAGCTCTTTGGGTATGGCGCCGCAATCTACCGCGATATACGGATGTGCTGCCCTTTTGCTTTGCGAATGGATGGAGTGCGCAATGTGTTCTTTACCTGTGCCGCTGTCGCCGATGATGAGTACCGACATATTGGTCGGCGCTACAAGATCGATGTGCTCCTGGAGCCTCATGGCATCGCCGCTGATTCCTTTTACAAATGGAAGCGTCTTTTGGTTGGCTGAAGTCTTTTTGGTTTCAGTTGGTTTTCCGCCCGGTCTTTTTTGTAATGCCATCCCAATGGTGTGGAGTATCTCATCGGGGTTAATGGGTTTGCCTACATAGTCGAACGCGCCCTGCTTCATGGCGTTCACAGCTGTCTTGATGTCTGTATATCCTGTCATCAGTATCACCTGCGTTTCCATCGAGCTTTCTTTTGCTGTTCTAAGCACATCCAGCCCGTCGCTGTCCGGCAGCCTGATGTCAGTAAGTACAACATCAAAAGTTTGTGATCTTAGGGCTTCTTCCGCTTCACGGGCCGTAAATGCATTAAATGCTTCAAAACCTTTCTTTTGCAGAAAAGTCTTAAGCATTACGCAAAAAGCGGTATCATCGTCTACGACCAGTATTTTGGGAATCATTAGCTAATGGAATAAATACAAAAGTAAGTGATCTGTGCCTTGTATAATGTTAAGGAAAAACAAAAGGAGGCTTTTGAGCCTCCTTTGCCGAAGAATAAATTCTTCAAATCACCTTACTATATGCTTTTTCTATTTCACTTCATCTTTTATGAATTCACCTGTGCTTTTGTAAAAAGATGTAATATGCTTCCTTTCGTTGGAGAGTGACAGCCTAAAGCCGTCTTCTTCCGATATCCAGGCTTCATCCAGCAAAAAACCTTTATACCTTTTCGTCAGTGATCTCAATATGTCTGTTGGTACTGCTGTAATACCTATCTCTTTATAATCGCCCTGTGCGAAAGCCAGGGCCCTTTCTCTTTCATTTGACGTAGCGCCTGCATTTGCCGAAAGCGTCAGGATACTTATCATGGTAATTAACAACCGTTTCATATCGTTCAGCAATTACATCGTTACGATCAATTATATGAAATAATCGTACCATTTAGGATAGTACCTGTTTGGCGATTGTAAGTTGCTGAAAATTAAATGTTTTTTGGTTTTAGCTTTAAATGTCGAAATGTGGAATTCTACAACCTGCTGTAGAATTTCTACAGTTTTTCCACATTAACGCTTCATCGCAAAATGTCCCCTGTGCACTTCACCGTCATCCCGTGTAACCACAAACCAGTAGTCGGTAGAAGGGAGTGCCCTGCCGTTGTAAGTGCCATCCCAGCCTTCACTTTCGGGAGGGAATGATGTAATGAACTTGCCGTAGCGGTCAAAGATCTCGATCTCCATGTCAGGTTCAAGCATCGAGTAACGGATCCGCCAGGTATCGTTCACACCGTCGCCATTTGGGGTAAAGAATTTTGGATAATTGAGCAGGTAAAATGGTTGTATGGTAATGCCGCAACCATTCTTATCCCGTAGGTGCAGGTTATATATACCTGTCGCAAGGCCACCAAAATAAGGGCTGTCCTGATAATTTTCGCCATCAAGCGAGTATTCGTAATTTCCTGTACCTCCGGCCTGTATGGTTATGGAGTTGTGGTTATCGGACCAGTCGTCTGTATCAATAGCTATAATTTCCGGCAGTTGCGATGCGTTCACTATAATGTCGGTCGTCGTTGCGCATTCTACATTGCCATAAACCTTAGCTACAGACACCGAATAGACGCCCGGGGTTTCTACTTCTATAGAATTGGACGTTTCTCCGGTTGACCATTCATAGGAGTCAAAACCCGGATCGGCGGTCAGGGTGACCGGGCCGCTGCCAACGCATACATATACTTCCTGATCCATTGTAAGTTGTGGGTATTCTGAAACCTGTAGCCCAAATGGCACAATGTCGTGGCAGATGGTAATATAATTGTGCACCACCCTGGCATAAATGGTTTGCGGGTTGCTGGTGTTGGTATATAAAGTCGGCAACGGTAATGTCCCTGCATCAGCATCCTCGGGAGTAGTATGGTAGGTAACGGTATAAGCATCGGGGCTTTGGCCATCGAGCACCCCCGCATTTTGCGTAGAGAGGTCGAACTCGAACGATGCGGGCTGCCCGGGCTCGATGCATTGCATCATGTTCCCGGGGTCATGCGCCACAGCCAGTTCCGGCAGCAGGTTGATATTCTCTGTCCTGCGCCCTATGTGCCCGCATGCATCCTCTACCACGAACTGGTAAGAGCCTGTGGGGAGGTTGGTAAATATATTATTCGTTCCGTTATCTATAAAGAAGGGCAGGCCGTCCTTTTTATCGATACGGTATTGCAAAGGGGCCAGCCCTGTGGCTTCTATATAAATATCATCGGTATTGGGCAGGCACGAGATGTTGTAGATATTCTCGATGTTCACCCCGTCATAGTAATTGAAATCGCCAAGCACTTCATAACATAGTTTGGAAGAAGTCCCTGTTCCTACCGTTTCAAATGCTTTTACGATCCTGAACGACCCAAAATACAACAGGTTTATGGTAGTCTGGTTATTTGGCAGCGCCATCGAGTTTTCGTCAACCGGCAAAGTCCCTTCAGTATACACTATTCCGGTATCAGGATGGCCCCATTCGCCGGGTACGTCAGGATTTTCCCTTTGCAGCCAGTAACCGGGGGAGCCGGCAGATGTATCGACATCGAACATTTCTATGTTAAAGGAACTGCAATTGGGGTCGAATAAGAACGGTGTCCCACCCATGGGTAAATAACCTGTGATCGTTACCGACACTGTGCGTTGTATGCCGCATATATCTGTGCCGTGGAAAGTGTAGGTGCCCGCGGGGAGGTTGTCCATGTAGAAAAGCCCGCCTGGGGTTATGTTAGCAGAAACATCATAAGGCAGTGTATGTTCAAATGCATCCGGTGCTGCTATGACCGACAGTGCCGTAAGCCTTCCGTTACCGCTTGAAACCCTTGCGGCGCCTATTCCTACAGTACAATCGGCAAAAGCGGTAGCGGTAAAATCCTGCTCGGTAAATGCAGGGACCTCCACAATGATGTCTTCATAAAGGATCCCACAATCGTCAGTGAGGTTAAGGGTATAAAACCCCAGTGGGAGATCGGTGACCACAAGTGTTCCCGATCCATTTATGAAGCCTGAAACATTGCTTGGCAGCGCGGGAGTGTATGCCGGGGGTGCAGCGGTTATTTCGGCAAAAACCACCTCGCGCTCCGGTATTGACGCTATAATGCGGCCAAACAGGGAGTAGCAGCCATTATTGCGGCCGGTCGCGTTGGGCTCAGGTACAATATATTCTACAGTGAATGAATGTGTACCTGTCCTTCCGCAGGCATCGGTAACTACCGCAGTGTAATCGCCTTCGGGCACTGGCTGGCCTTCGCCTCCAAAAGATACCGGGCCTTCGCTGAATGGTCCGGGAAAAGATGTACTGAATGCCTGGGGATCAAAACCAGAAGGTGCTGTGGGGAATGCAAGCGTAAAAGGCGGCATGTAATTGGAAACGTCCAGTGTAAGGTAAAACTGCCCGCAGGGTATGGGTGGCAGGCTGTGGGTTATTTCCGGAAATGGGGTTACCGACATACCTGTATTACCGTACTGTATGCCACAGCTGTTCGTTACCTGTAGGTCGTATGTGTAGTCCTGTCCGGGTATTATGGGAAATTCATGCGAGAACTCTAATAGGGAAGGGGCTCCCGAATCGAAATGCATAATTTCGACAATGGGGTCGCCACCCGGCACATTGATCGTGTAGGTTATTGTGAGAGGATAGCTTATTACAGTTCCCGGAGGATAGGATATGGTATTGGTAATGCTCACTATATCACAATTACCGGAGAGCACTTCATTAAAAATAGGTGCCGAAACTTCCGGCTGGCCCGGGGTTATGACAAGTGTATAGGTGGTAACCACCGCCTGGCCGCAGTTGTTGAATACCCTGATGTTGTATTCGCCCGCCGGAAGATCATGAAATATATTTGAATCCTGTAACGGCCGTTGCACCGGACCTGAAATGATCTCGTATTGGGAAGCAATGCCACTAAGTGTTGTAATTTCTACCTGACCACCCGCAGAGCAGTTATGGGTAGACGAACTTATGCTGTAAGTTAAAGGGTTTATCTGATCTTGTATGACGACCTGGGTCTCCTGCAGGCTTGTGTCAAGGCCAAGGGTTTGCAGGGCAACTATGGTATAAGTCCCTGCGCTCAGACCGTCAACGGTAAGGTTTGGAGATGATGATATGGGAATGGACATATCAGGATCATGGTATACCGTGAACAGTAATACCGATCCGGGGATGGTATTTTGTGTAGCAAAAGTAAGCGTACCGTTACCGGGGCAGGTTTCGTGCCCTATTATAACGTCAAGGTTAAAGGCAGGAAGCTGGGCGTGAGTGGGTGATCCGACGATCATTAAAGCCGCACACAGCGTAGCTTTCATGAGAACATGATGTCTGTGGATCCAGGATATGAAGAATTGCTTAAGGCTCATAGCTGCATTATGAGTTGCTTTATTGTGACAATATTAACTAAAAAAGATTACAAAAAATGCAACAGTCAGATATTTTAACTAAATAAATCGGTTTGTTCTTAACAAATTTTTATTCAGAAATGGAAAGTGCACTTTTGAATTATATAACTAATCAGTAAACAGTTGGAGAGCAAAATGCCCTACTATTACAATTTTGTTTTTAAGTTATATTTTGTGAGAGTGTAGTGTGTTCGGGAAATAGTACCGCAATATCCGGATAAAATAAATATGCAGTATTTTATTTTTCTCTGTCCTTTTTCTTCAGGCAACGTCCTCTCGGTGAATCAGACTCATGGAGTACGATCTCAGAATGGAGGAATTCTGCTGCCCTTGCTGAATCTTTCACCTTAACAGCACTTCGGTTTGACATTTCTGCCTCAAATGCAGTTAGTACGCTTTTCCTAAGCCCGGCCTTTTTCCATTCGGAATTCCTGCAACCTCTCGCGATCGCCCTTGCCAGTAGTAAAGCGTCCAGTAGGGCCTGGTTCGCTCCCTGTCCTTTAAAAGGGCTCATTGGGTGGGCCGCATCACCAATAAGCGTTACAGGCCCTGCATTCGTTAGTAATTCATCGCTGAGCAATTCTCTGTCATATACGGGATATCCGGAGATCAGGGCTTCCGGCGTAGCTGCTATGATCTGCGGAATGGGATCGTGCCATTGGGTCCTGAGGCAAGCCTCCTCCTTAAGTGCGCGGGGTCCATTAGCGCTTAAACTTTTAGCCTCATCTTCCTGCATCGGGAAACTAAGTTGCCACATCACAGAGTTTGCCGTGTAAGGCATCACATAGATCCGCTCATTGCCATTGGCGGTCTGGAATACTGTTGCCGAATCGAGTAAGGGGCTGTCAATGCCTTTCAGGTCATTCAACTGGCAGATGCCTAATATCACGATGCAGTCCAGGTAGCGCAGGGGGGTGCTCTCCTCACCGATCAGTAACCTGCGCACTGCGCTGCGTATACCATCAGCTCCAACTACAAGGTCTGCTCTTGAGGTCTTCATTTCGCCGCCTGCGTAAAATGTTAGTTCAATGTCTTCGTCTTCATGTTCCTTAAGATCGGTTAACCGGTGATCCCATTGTATCGCATCACTTCCCCCAAGCTGGTCGACCAACGCCAAACGAAGGGATTGCCTTGCTATATGCATATTGGAACGCTTTGCAGGTATTGCAGCATCTGTTCGCAGCCATTTCCTCGCACCCCATTCGCCGATAACTTTTCCTTCGGTAGTATGTACAACATGCCTTGTTGAGATAACAGCTTTTTCCAATGAAACAATGCCTAAGCCAGCCATTGCCTTGCCGGCTTGTTGCAGGGTAAGTCCGTAACCCTGAGATCGCGCATGAAAGTCGCTGTCGCGCTCATATAGGCTAAAAGGTATACCGCGGTGCTGGCAGGCCACAGCCAGTGCTACACCTCCAATACCGGCTCCAATAATTGCTATGTGGGGGTATTTCTCGCTTTCTTGTACGGGCAATATGCCGGATACTAACCCCGTTCCCTTACATACCGGGCATGGGTATAAATGTCCTTTAGGCGGCATGGGTAGTATGCCTTCTCCTTTTGTTATTTCATATTCCTGTAAAGCTGTTTGGTATTGGATACGCTGTTTCCTGCTGATCCCTTTGCTTTTTTTGCCGTGTCCCTGGCATTCCGGGCAGGCTGTCCACCCCGCAACTGCATTATCTGCTTTTTTCATTGTTTATTATCCCATTTATGGCAGTTGTGTAAATTTAAGTAAATTATGCAATGCAGCTATTTTGGGCTAATACTAAAGTGTGGGATAAAAAAGTATAATTTTACAAACCCGAGCTATTTTTAGACGCCTTTGAATGTGGCTGGGCTGGACGGAACATTGACAAATACTTGTCTTAATAGCAACACAAATAATGTCGGAACAATGTCGGGATTATTTTAAAGAAAAATCGGAACAATCAATGTTTACTGACTATTCCGATTAAATTTGTGACCACGATGGGATTCGAACCCATACGCCTTGCGGCACCACCCCCTCAAGATGGCAAGTCTACCAGTTTCTCCACGTGGCCAATATAATCTCAAATAAAAAAAGTTAAGCTTGCAGTATTGCGGCTTAACTTTTTGTGACCCGGCTGGGATTCGAACCCAGGACCCCATCATTAAAAGTGATGTGCTCTACCAGCTGAGCTACCGAGTCGTTGCATTAGGAAATATAAGGTCTTTGTGACCCGGCTGGGATTCGAACCCAGGACCCCATCATTAAAAGTGATGTGCTCTACCAGCTGAGCTACCGAGTCAATAAATTCATTCCCTGAATGCGGGTGCAAATATAAGGATGTATTATTAATTATTCAAAGCGAAATTATTATAAATTTGAGTTTTTTTCGATTAAATTATTCAATGCCTTAATTTGTAAGGCTTTATTGCTATGAAGAAGATACTCTTGTGCGGATATATGGCTTCGGGAAAGTCAACCATCGCCCAATTATTGGGTAAAACGACGGGTTTAAAGGCATTTGACCTTGACGAAATAATTCAAAAAAAGGCCGGAAAAACCATCGCTGAGATCTTTGCAGCATATGGGGAGATAAAATTCCGAAGGCTTGAACATGAAAATTTAAATGAACTGATGCGTACTGATGATGGCTTCGTCCTCAGCCTCGGTGGCGGTACGCCATGCTATGCCAATAATCATCTTTTCCTGCAGCAGGATGATGTGGTGTCAGTTTACTTAAAAACTAGCATAGAGGAGCTTATATTTCGACTGAAGCGGCAGGGTGGAGGAAGGCCGCTGCTGGATAACCTGGCCGCTGACGAGATGCAAGAATATGTGGCCAAGCATTTGTTTGACCGCAGCTATTATTATCACCAGGCAAAACACGTAATTGCTACAGATGGCAAAAGCCCAGAAGATATCGTTAACCAAATAATGAGCCTGTACTAATCCTCAAGGTACGCACACTGCTCATTTTCGGTCAGGACGACCTGTACGCGCTCTCGTAGGGATGTAGATAATGAGAGCCCCTTAAAATCGGCTTTTACAGGGTATTGTTTGTGATTGCGGTCTACCAGTACAGCCGTCTTGAATTTCTTTAGCGGTACATCTAGAAAATGCTTTATCCCGTAAATGAGTGTAGCCCCGCTGTTCAGCACATCGTCGATCAGTACAAGCGATCTGTTTGTATATTCTGCCGGGGTAAGCGATGTCTCGATCTCATCCAGCGGATTGTCCTTGTTGATCCTTACTTCGCAAAGCGTTACTTCAAACGGTGCTATTTTCTTAAGTTCGGTGGCGATCATCTGCGTAAATAAGTAGCCGCTGTTAGCTATGCCCGCCAACACAATTTCATTCTCGTCTGGAAACGTTTCATATATCTGGTAGGCAATGCGCCTCGTTTTATGGGCAATTTCCTGTTGGGTAAGAATGATGTTTTTCATGGGATAATGCTATTAAAAGTGTATGGTGATCATTAGTTTTCATCTGGTCCGATAACGTCATCAAAGTCATCACCGTAGTCGTCCAGGTCGCGTCGGTCTTTTTTGGTAGGCCTGCCGGTCCCTTTGGCACGGTAATGTTCTTTGGTCAGGCGCAACATTTCCAGGTGTTCAAATGATTCCTGCGGGGTCTCATCCTTACGGTAAATGTCTACCAGTTTTGGCCCTACGCGGCTCTTGGGTATGTCGAGCACGGCCAGGATGTAGTTTATCTGGTCGCGGCGCACGGTTATCTTATCCGATGGGAATATATCCCTCGATGCTTTAGCCTGTTGCCCGTTAACTGTAACATGTCCTTTTTGTATGGCCTGGGTGGCAAGGCTGCGGGTTTTGTAGTAGCGTGTACACCACAAATATTTATCGATCCTCATACTAATTCCTAAAAATCGTTGTTATAATACCATACAAAAATAAAGGAAAATTGTATCTTGCGCCATTAAAAAAAATTAAAATGAACAGAATTTCTAAGGCTTTCTGCCTTGTGTCCTTACTCACGATATTTGCAGCCTGTAAAAAGGACGACGGTGCCAATGTAGCCCCGCCAAGGGACTATACAGTGCAATATGCCACAGAGAAAGTTGAGATAGAAGATTACCTGAAAACACATTATATTACTGTAGATGCTAACTTTGATGTTGTTTTTACCAAGATACAGACCGGAGGTACCCAAACCTCGATCTGGGATCAAACCCAATACCCTCTCCAAAGCAAGATCGTAAACAGCAATAATGTTGACTATACTGTTTATTATATAGTATTGAGCGAAGGCATTGGCCAGTCGCCGACACGTGCTGATAACGTACTTACCGCTTACAGGGGCATCTTGCTCGACGGTACACAGTTCGACTATACACCTTTCCCGCAAACACAGTCGCCGCTTATTTCGTCGATAGAAGGATGGCAGGAGATCATTCCGCTATTTAAAACCGGTGAGTATATTGACATCCCTAATAGCCCGGACCCGCCTTCGTTCCAAAACTTTGGCTCCGGTATCATGTTCCTTCCTTCAGGGCTTGGTTACTATAATTCAGGTCGAGGACTTATTTCTGCCTATGATTCGCTGATATTTACCTTTAAGCTGTATGATCTTGAATATACCGACCTTGATGGTGACGGGATCCTTAATAAAGATGAAACCGTTCCGGGTACAGATATTGATGATTATGATACTGACGGTGACGAAGTGCCAAATTATAAAGATGCGGATGATGATGGAGATGGTTATTTCACTAAAGATGAGATCACGATACCTAATTCAGATCCTGTTGAATACTATGAATTTGACGCAATACCTACGTGCAATGGCGGTACCTTGAAAAAGCATTTAGACCCTTCCTGCCATTAATGACCAGGATATATAAATAACGATCCCGATGTTGTAAAAGGCATCGGGATCTTTGTTTATTACAAGGCAATAAAAAGGTCCCGCTCATTTCTAAGCGGGACCTGGTTTATAGCAATGCGGAGAATTTATTTCTTCCTCCTGATCACTTTCTCAGCGGCTTCAACGATCGCCTCATTGTTTAGCCTGTATTTTTCCATAAGCTGGTCCGGTGTGCCCGATTCGCCAAAGCTGTCATTCACAGCTACGAATTCCTGTGGCGCCGGGTGGTTTAGCGACAATGTGCGTGCCACGCTTTCGCCAAGGCCTCCGAGGATATTGTGCTCTTCGGCAGTTACTACACAGCCGGTTTTGGCAACCGACTTCAGTATCGCTTCCTCATCAAGCGGCTTAATAGTGTGAATGTTGATCACTTCCGCAGAAATGCCTTTTGCCTCCAGAGCCTCAGCGGCAACAAGTGCTTCCCAAACCAGGTGGCCTGTAGCAATGATAGTTACATCGGTGCCTTCATTCAGCAATACGGCCTTCCCGATAACGAACTCACCGCCATCTGGTGTAAAGTTTGGTACTGCCGGCCTTCCGAAACGCAGGTAGACCGGTCCGTGGTGCTTAGCGATCGCAGTGGTTGCGGCTTTTGTCTGGTTGTAGTCGCATGTATTGATAACCGTCATTCCCGGAAGCATCTTCATAAGGCCGATGTCTTCCAGTATTTGGTGGGTCGCACCATCCTCACCCAGGGTAAGCCCTGCGTGCGACGCGCATATTTTTACGTTCTTGTCAGAATACGCTACCGACTGGCGGATCTGGTCATAAACCCTTCCGGTAGAAAAGTTAGCGAACGTTCCTGTAAACGGTATCTTTCCCCCAATGGTCATACCCGCAGCCATGCCTATCATATTGGCCTCGGCAATACCCACCTGGAAGAAACGCTCCGGGTGGTTCTTTTTAAAGTCGTCCATTTTTAGCGACCCGATAAGGTCGGCACAAAGGGCAACCACATTTTCATTGGTTTGTCCCAGTTCGGTAAGGCCTGCGCCAAAACCCGAACGTGTATCTTTATTTCCTGTATTTGTGTATTTTTTCATGAAATATTTCAGATTGTAGATTTCAGATTTCAGATTGAGCTTCACTCTCGATCTTTAAAATTGTAACGGCATTGCCGGCATGAGTGAAGCTCAATCTGAAATCTGAAATCTGAATTCTTAAATCTATTAATAGTCACCAAGTGTTATCACGTTCTGTGCGAAGGCAAGCTGCAGCTGGTCGTCGTTTGGCGCCTTTCCGTGCCATGCGTGCGTATGCATCATATAGTCAACGCCATTGCCCATTTCAGTGTGCAGCAATACGCAAACCGGCCTTCCTTTGCCTGTACGGTCTTTGGCTTCGGTCATGCCTTTGATGATGGCTTCGATGTCATTCCCTAAAAGGATCTCGACCACATCCCATCCAAAAGCAGTGAACTTGGCGTTCAGGCTGCCCATTGGAAGCACTTCGTCGGTAGGCCCGTCGATCTGCTTGCCGTTCACGTCGATCGTAGCGATGATATTATCCACTTTATAAGCCGATGCATACATGATGGCTTCCCAGTTTTGTCCTTCCTGAAGTTCACCGTCGCCGTGAAGGCTGTATATTAGGTGATCATCGTTATTAAGCTTTTTTGCCTGTGCCGCGCCAAGGGCAACGCTAAGCCCCTGACCAAGCGATCCCGAAGCGATGCGTACGCCCGGAAGCCCTTCGTGGGTGGTTGGGTGGCCCTGGAGCCTTGAGTTGATAAGGCGGAAGGTGGCAAGTTCTGATACCGGGAAGTAGCCGCTGCGTGCCAGTACGCTGTAAAATACAGGCGAAATGTGTCCGTTGGAAAGGAAGAAGATATCTTCATTGATACCGTCCATGTCAAAGCCTTCTTTGCGGTCCATCAAAACCTGGTAAAGGGCTACGAGGAATTCGGTACAGCCAAGAGATCCGCCTGGGTGGCCCGAATTCACGGCATGCACCATGCGCAGGATGTCCCTTCTTACCTGTGTAGTTAAGTCGTTAAGTTGTTGTGTGTTAGGTTTCATTTGCGAAATTAAAATTAAACTTGCGCAAAAGTACTTTTAATTTTCCCGATTGGCAAATTAATTTGGGCGTGCCGCCTCTGTTTCCCTCAGGCGTCGGGCCATCCGCTCTATCTGCTCCGTGCCTCCGCAGGATGCCGCTTCTGTCCCTCACGCAAACATCACCCGGTCGGATATAAACAGGAGTTAAGAGTAGCTTTTAAGATTCGAGTGTAGCTCGGTCTGAGATCTCTGAGGTCTAAATAAGAGCATAAAAAAAACTGTTCGATAAGCGATCACGCCCATAGAACAGTTTCGGAATATGTGGTACGTTTCTCCTGAGGGAAAAGGCTATTGGAACAAAGAGAGTATCTCTTTCTTGGCCTTGCCTATTTTCTGCTCAAGTTTTCCCCACATTTCATCTTCTTTGCCTTCCTCATAGGTAACATCGTCATCCGTAAGTTCAGCATATTTCTGTTTCAGTTTTCCTTTGAATTCGTCCCAGCCACCCTGGATCTCAGTTGAATTTGGCATGATTTGTATTTTTGTTGTTTTCTGTTTAGTAAAATTACTAACCGTTTTGCCAAATTGGTGATAAGGAAATTATAAAGCTATGCTAAATGTTTTCTCCTGCTCTCAAGTATCATATAGAACTGTACCCCGAACAATACAGATGCCGTTACGAGGTGCACGCTCTGCATGCCGAAAGGGAAGTCAAGGTAGTACATCGCAATACCCGAAGCGATCTCTGCCGCCAGCAGCCACATTACCCAGGTAGTTTTGGAATAGCCCAGGTTCAGCTTCCTGTTGCGCAGGTATAGCCACAGGTTGATCCCGAACACCACGAACGAGAACGTGCGGTGGAAGTAAAACGCTACCAAAGGGTTATCCAGAACGAGGTCCATGTTCTCATACCCCAGCATTTTTACACGCTCGTCCACGAACTGGCGCACCTGGGTGCCCAGCACTACCTGCACCAATGTGAGCGCAAGGGAGATCCATAATAAGGTTTTAAAAAGCCTGTCCTGCTTGAGTACGGGCAGGTTGGCTGAAGGGTTCTTTGCTTTGTCGAGTATGTACAGGATAAGCCCGGCAATGACCAGTGCCATTACCATGTGTATCGTGATCTTTACGGGATTGAGTACGCTATACACAACTGTAGCTCCCAGCCATGCCTGGAAGCCCATCAGGAATACGCACAGCCACGAGAGAAATATAATGCTTGATCTGGTTTTCCTGAATGCTGACACCGAAAGTACTGCCATGCCAAATACCGCCATGCCCGCCAAGGCGCCTGCAAGCCTGTTGATGTATTCTACCCATGTATGTACCGGGTTGAACTCGGCATAGTCATGCTTAGTATACATTTCCCAGTTACTGCCCTCATATTCGGTTCCGGTGGTAAAAGTTTCTTTTGCCACCCACAGCTTTTCATCCTTAATGATCACCTGCCCTTTGCTGAACTCGTGGTTGGCCGACCATTGCAATTCTGAAATATCAGTAGGGGGTATATAGTAGCCAAAACACCTCGGCCAGTCGGGGCAGCCCATTCCAGATCCGGTCATGCGTACGAGCGCACCCGCGACGATCACGAGGTAAACAAGGATTAATGATATTTTCGTTATGCGGGTAAAATTTGTTTTCATAGTCGCAAAGTTACAAAGTAGCAGTGTCGCAAAGTTACAAAGTAGCAGTGTCGCAAAGTCTTTTTAGCTCCACTGTTTCCGAAAAAATGATGACAATCATAATGTCCCTTTTATTTTAGAAATGAAGGAGCTTAGCATCCTTTCAAGTTCACGGCTGTCGCTGTAAATATCATTAAGATCAGTTTCATTTATGTATTCCAGATCGTAGGCGATTTCAATTTGTGTTTGAAATTCAAATAGTGACCCCATAGCAATATTTAAAAAGCGGTGATAGTCTTTATTTGTACCCCTACCATAGCCTTCTGCAATATTGCTTGGTATTGAAACCGAACATCTTTTTAGCTGTGAGGTTAAAGCAAACAATTCTTCTTTCGGAAATTTACTTGTTTTCTTGTAGCACTTAGTAACAAGTGCCATTGCTTTCTGCCAAATCATAAGGTCTCTGAACGTTTTCATAATTTTAATTTAGTATTAGTTATTAGATTACTAATTTAAATTTTACAACAATTCAAACTCTGAAACTTTGCTACTTTGAAACTTTGCTACTTTTTTTGCAACCCCATCTTCCCGGCCTTCTCCAGCATGAATTT
Organism: Flavobacterium sp.; assembly: GCF_052437795.1. Classification (GTDB taxonomy): domain Bacteria; phylum Bacteroidota; class Bacteroidia; order Flavobacteriales; family Flavobacteriaceae; genus Flavobacterium. The sequence goes on along the minus strand of NZ_JBQVPA010000004.1, from coordinate 118,280 downwards.
GTGGGCCGCTTCATATTCGTTGGGGATCTCGCCTTCAAGTATCGCTTCTTTGATGGCCTCTTTTAATGTTCCGATCTCCCTGCCGGGGGTAAGCCCGAATGTTGCCATGATCTCTTCTCCGGTGATCGGCGGCTGGAAGTTGCGCACATGGTCGCGTTCTTCTACCTCTACTATCTTTTGGCGTACGATCTTGAAGTTGTTATGGTACTTTTTAAACTTATTCGGGTTCTTTGTCGTGATGTCAGCCTCGCACAGTGTCATCAGGCTCTCAATGTCCTCACCTGCATCAAACACCAGCCTGCGTACGGCCGAGTCGGTCACAACGTCCTCGGACAATACAATGGGACGCGAACTCAGCATCACCATCTTCGATACGAACTTCATCTTTTGGTTCATCGGCATGTGCAGGCGCTCGAACAGTTTCTTTACCATCTTGCTGCCCACAAATTCATGCCCGTGGAATGTCCAGCCTACTTTTTTGCTGAATTTCTTTGTGGGTGCCTTGCCGATGTCGTGCAGCAGTGCGGCCCAGCGCAGCCACACATCATCAGTATTGGACGCTATGTTATCTACCACTTCGAGGGTATGGTAAAAGTTGTCCTTGTGCTTTTGGCCTTCCACTTCCTCAACCCCCTTCAATGCGGTAAGTTCGGGCAGGATAATGTCTAGCAGTCCCGTTTGGTGAAGAAGCAAAAAACCTATGGATGGTACAGGAGCCGAGAGGATCTTATTTAGTTCGTCCACAATGCGCTCGCCCGATATGATCCTTATGCGCTCTTTATTGCGCTCGATCGCCTTTAGCGATCCCTCTTCAATGGTGAAGTTAAGTTGTGTCGCAAAGCGGATGCCGCGCATCATTCGGAGCGGGTCATCGCTATAGGTTATATCAGGGTCCAGGGGCGTGCGAATGACTTTATCCTTTAAGTCGCCAATCCCATTGAATGGATCTACCAATGCACCAAAGTTATTTTCATCCAGCGAAAGCGCCATTGCGTTAATGGTAAAGTCCCGTCGGTTCTGGTCATCTTCCAGCGTGCCGGTCTCCACATGTGGGTTGCGGCTTTCCTCGGTATACGATTCTTTGCGTGCACCAACAAATTCAATGTCGATATCCTCAAATTTGAGCATAGCGGTACCATAAGTCTTGAATACCTGTACCTTCGGTTTTCTAGGTAATAGCGACGAAACCTTTTGAGCCAGGTCAATACCACTGCCAACGGCCACAATATCGATGTCTTTTTTAAAGTCGCGTTTTAGCAGCAAGTCGCGCACAAAGCCGCCTACCACGTAGCTTTTTACGTCAAGTTCCTTAGCGGCCTGCGAGGTAATGCTGAAAATTTTATTGGTAAGGGCTTCCTTGTATGAAGTTTTGTTTTCCATTTACGGTCGAATCACTTTTACCTGCAAATTATTCCCCAGCTTAATGATGGCCGAAGGTTTTGCAGATACTTTTTCACGGTGCAAATTTACGACATAGTCTACGCCGTCCAAAATATGATGGTCTATTTCTTTAAAAGAAGTGGGCGTAGGCCTCCCGCTGATGTTGGCCGAAGTCGATACCAGCGGCTTTTTCATGCGTTCCATCAACTTAAAGCAAAAAGGTTCTGTTACTAAACGTATCCCGAGGGTCTTGTCTTCAGCAATAATGTTCGGGGCCACGTTGCGCGGGTTATCGAGTATCAGGGTGGTGGGTTTTTCGCTCAGGTCGAGTATCTGCCATGCTACTTCGGGGATCTCCTTAAATACATTGTGCATCATGCGGTCGCTGTTCATCAGTACGATCATGCTTTTGCTTTCCTCTCGCTGTTTCAGTGCGTATATCTTTTTTACGGCTTCCGGGTTGGTCGCGTCGCAGCCAATGCCCCAAACCGTATCGGTAGGATAGAGGATGATGCCGCCATTTTTTATTGCCTCAAAGGCGTTGTGTACTTCGGTATTTATATCGGGTGTGCTCATTTATAATTGTTTAGTGTGTCAACCACTTTTTTAATATCTTCATTTGTCATCACCGGGCTTATCGGCAAACTTAAAACCTCTTCATGGATCTGTTCGGTGATCGGAAAGTATAAATGATGAAGTTCAGGGTAGGCCTCCTGCCTGTAGGGCGGTATAGGGTAGTGGATGAGCGTTTGTATGCCATTATCTTTTAAATACTCCTGTAGCCTGTTGCGTTCTATGGTGCGAATGACGAACAGATGCCAAACGTGTTCTTTTTCATTTTCAGGGAGCTGTGGAAGGATGATATCAGGATTAATTATGTTTTCCAAATAATATTTCATCACCTCCCTGCGCTTTTCATTCTCCTCATTAAGATACTGCAGCTTTACATCCAGCACGGCAGCCTGTATCTCATCGAGCCTCGAATTCAGTCCCTGGTATTTATTCACATATTTCTCTTCCGACCCGTAATTCGCCAGCGCCCTTATGGTTTTGGCCAATGTGTCGTCGTTGGTCGTAACCGCTCCGCCATCGCCCAGCGCACCAAGGTTCTTGCCCGGATAAAAGCTAAAACCCGCCGCATCGCCCAGGTTGCCGGTTTTTATCCCGTTCCATTCCGCGCCAATGGCCTGTGCATTGTCCTCTATTATCTTTAAGTCGTGCTTTTGTGCCAATGCCTTCAGTTCTTCAGAAAATACCACACGTCCGTAGAGGTGCACGATCATGATGGCTTTCGTTTTAGAAGTTATAGCGGCTTCTATTTTGGATATATTGATATTATAGGTGTCAATGTCCGGCTCCACCAAAACAGGCACAAGGCAGTTATCGGTTATTGCAAGTATCGAAGCAATGTAGGTATTGGCAGGTACTATCACTTCGTCACCTTCCTTCATTACAGCTAATTCCATATAGGCTTTGATTATCAGGCGCAATGCATCCAGCCCGTTGGCAACTCCTATCGCATTTTTGCAGCCTGTGTATTCACAAAGGCTGGCTTCGAACTGCTTTACCTCGTCGCCCAAAAGGTACCATCCGCTCCGGAAAACCTTTAGCAGCCGGGCTTCGGTCTCCTGTTGGTGCAGGAGGTTTACTTTTTGCAGGTCGAGGAACTTTACCATTTTACTGAATTTACAAAACAAAAATATAGAAACTTTATAGACAACGCCATTAAAAAACAATTCCTTTGCTTTTTGTTGTATTTCAGGCAGACTGATTTCACTACATTTGCGCAACTAAAAACGATGTATGAGGTTACTACAGGTTACGGCATCCAAAGGCTGGCGCGGGCACGAGCAAAAGATCATCTATTTGTATGAGGCGTTCCGTGATCTTGGCTATGTAGAGGACCAATGGATCGTGTGCGTGAGGGATTCCGAGATACATAAAGTGGCCTTGAGCAAGAATATGCAGGTTATCGCATTGGACTACACCGGCGAGTACGACCTCAAATTTGCAAAAGCGCTGAAAAAAATAGCCGACGAAAATAGGGCTGATATCGTATTTATCCACAACAGCGAGTCGCATACACTGGCTGTTTTGTCATCGTTATTATATGGACTGAAGATCCCACTTGTGCTGTGCCGTACGCTTATCAAGAGAGTGGATACCAACTTCCTCCGCAAATGGAAATATAATTACAAAGGCATCAAAAAGATCATCTGCGTATCGCAGCCGGTGGTCGAAGTGCTAAAATATGCCGTGAAAGACCACAGCAAGCTTTGTGTAGTGGGCAGCGTGACCGACATTAATAAGTTCCAGCACATTGATACCGGGATCTTGCGAAAAGAGTTCAACATTCCGCAGGACCTGAAGATCATAGGGAACATTGCGGCCTTTACCGCCATGAAGGACCTATTTACCTGGGTGCGTACAGTGTCTGAACTGAAAAGCCGAGGTATTAAGGCGGCTTACATCATTATTGGCGACGGTCCGCAGGAATCCGAAGTCAAGGCCCTGGCGCAGGAACTCGGGGTCTATGATGACATTATCTGGGCAGGTTTCCGAAAGGACATTCCGCAGGTGCTCCCAGAGTTCGACCTGTTCCTATTCACCTCCAACAACGAGCCTACGGGCGGTGTGTTGCTGGAATCCTACGCATGCCGTGTGCCTATCGTTGCCAACAATGCAGGCGGCATAGGTGAAGTGCTTATTCCGGGAGAGACAGGGCTAATGGCCGAAGTAGGCAACCCTGCTTCATTTGCGGACAAGGTGCAGGAACTGCTCTATAATGATGCATTACAAAAGAAATTTACAGATAGTGGCTACGAATTCCTGAAGAATAATTTTACGAAGGAAGTTATCGCCAAAAAAATGTTCAACGAGCTCAACGAAGTATTAACCGCCTCCAAAAAATAACCATGAACTTTTTCAAAAGGAAATTTTACCGCTTTTATGTCGATTTTCTTAAAGGCTCAAATAACGACGTGAAGTATCTTAAGGCCCAGTACTATCTCAAAAATGAGCGAAAGCTGGATATAGAGGACCCGAAGGAGTTTACCGAAAAGATACAGTGGCTAAAGCTGTTTTATTATACCGAAGCCTACAAAGATTTTGCGGACAAGTATGAAGTGCGCAAATATGTGAAGGACAAGGTAGGAGAGGGCGTGCTTAATGAGATCTATGGCGTTTACGAGCATCCGGAAGAAATAGAACTTAATGACCTGCCGGAGAGTTTTGTGCTTAAGTGTACCCACGCCTCGGGCACCAATATTGTTGTAAAAAAGAAAAGCAGGCTTGACTGGCGCAAAGCCAAAAAACAGTTGAACAAATGGCTAGCCGATAATTACTATAAAAAAAGCAGGGAACGCATATACAAGGACATCCAACCCCGCATACTTGCCGAAAAATACCTGAGCGGACTGGCCGACGGCTCTATCATCGATTATAAATTCTATTGTTTTAACGGGAGGCCGGAATATGTTTTGGTGAAGGTCGAAGAGAATGGTACCGATAAGAAATGCTATTATACCATGGATTGGGAAAAAGTATGGCCGGAGAATATCACCAAGAGCTTTTTAGTGACCGATATACCAAAACCTTCTAATTTCGATGAGATGAGGGATGTGGCGGTAAAGCTCTCTCAAGGTTTTATTTTTGTGCGGGTCGACCTGTATTCTGTTAGTGGTAAAACCCTGTTTGGCGAAATGACCTTTTTCCCTACAGGAGGCATTAAGCGCCTTGGTGTGGAAAGGCTGAACAAGGAAATGGGCGATCTGATAAAATTGCCACGAAGATAAATTTGAAATAATATATTCTTTACGGTTAGAGAGGGAAATAACTACTTCCCTTTCAACCTGTAAATACCTAATGCCTTTTTCAGCATTTTGTTGAATAACACCCAGTTCACGTAAAGCCCGTTCTTAAAGCTGGTCCACCACCAGGCAGAGTGGGGCAGGATACCGCTGCTTATGGTCGCTTGCATCGATTGGGACACGATGAAGTCATTTTTCACATCGCCCCATGTGATATTGCCATAGCCGTCGAACTCATTCACCTTGTTCTTCTCATGGATGATTGACATCCATAGCCTTTTGTTGTTCACCTGTTTTACGCGAGTTTCTTTTTTCCAGTGGTTATGGTCGTTGGCCCACACGGTGGTAGGGTTGTCGTTCTTCTCGATCAGGCTGATGAACGGGTTGAAGATATGTTCTTTCTTGCCAAGCATGATCACAGGCTTTATTTGCAACGAATAGCCTTTTATAACGTCGATGGCAAGGTAATCCTGACTGTCGAACTGCTTTTGCACCTCGTCGATAAAGGTATTCCGGATGCAGTCGTCGTTATCAATGCGGGAAGTAATGAGATAGGGTTTTCCAACCGTTTCGGCGGTGATGAGTTTTTGTATCTCGGGGTAAAAAGCCGGCATGCCCTCGATGTAAAACAGCCTTATATTTGGCTGATTGCCAATGATGGATGCGATTTTTTGCCTGTAGGTTTCGGGTGTGGTCACGTCGAAATAGATGAGCCACTGGAAGTTTTTATTTACCTGTGCCGCGACAGAGGGAAAGCAAAAGTTCTCGAACAGCCACAGCCTGTGCTCCAGCCACTCATCGGTAAGGAGGGTCTCGTTGTTTTTTGTAACGTCCCACTTTGGGTTTTTCAGGTTAAAGCGGGTGATGAGGTAATGGCTGAACATAGTGCGGCTTAGGTTGATAATTACTATCTGATTTATTCTAACCACATAGACATATAGGTTTTAAAAGCCTTGAAAAGGGATGTTTAAGTACACAAAGTATGAAGCGTAGCTTCACCTATGTGGAAATATGTTACCTCCGGTCAGCTAAAAAAAACAATGGATCCTATGTTTCTATGTGGTTGTCATATATGAGATGTGATGCTTAATTTCGGTAAAAATAGCGCAATTATTTGAAGTGTAAAATGCAAAATGGTTACTTTTGTACAAAATTTGCAATTGCCGATGATGAATGCCGTCCATCCTGAATTCCTTTCGCAGTCAAAAGAAATAGTCCATATTGTTGAGAATTTTGAGACTGAAGGTGTTCTTTTCATTGCAGGCAAGCGCAACAAGATCAAGCTGTTCCCGCTTGGAGACATGACGGTTAACGTTAAGTCCTTCAAAGTCCCGAATATCCTTAACAAGTTGGTATACCGCTTTTTCCGAAAAGGAAAAGCGCAACGCTCGTACGAGTTCGCCAACAGGCTATTGGAAAAAGGCATCGGCACACCACAGCCCATAGCCTATTTTGAGAACAAAGGGCCGTTTTCACTAAAGGACAGCTACTACATGAGCGAGCAGCTTGAGGCCGACCTTACCTTCCGACAGCTGATCGAGATACCCGATTATCCGGAACACGAGATCATTCTGCGCCAGTTCACGCAATTTACATTTAAGCTGCACGAGCTGGGTATAGAGTTCCTCGACCATACGCCCGGTAATACGCTGATCAAAAAAACAGGTCATGAAAAGTACGGGTTTTTCCTTGTCGACCTGAACCGGATGAATTTCCACAGCAGTAAAATGACGCTGAAACAGCGCGTGGTCAATATGGCGAAACTTACTCCCGAAATGCGCCTGGTAGAGGTAATGTGCGATGAATATGCTAAGCTGTACGGCAGGCCTTATGATGAGGTGCTTTCGCTGATGGTAAAGTACACGCAGTATTTCAGCAACCGTTTTCACCGCAAGCGCCGCATCAAGGAAAAGCTGGGCCTGCGAAAAAAAACAAATTAACTATCTTTGCGGCTGCGAAAGGTACTTGCATTATTAATGAAAAGCCACAGCAACTAAGAACCTCAGAAAAAAATGAAAATATCAGTTATAGTAAGTACATATAATGCAGAAAAATGGCTGGAGAATGTCCTTATCGGCTACAGCAACCAGACCTACAAAGATTTTGAGCTTATTATTGCCGATGACGGTTCACGCCCTTCAACAAAAGAGCTTATCGACCGTCATGCTGCCAACTATCCTGTTCCTGTGCGCCACCTGTGGCACGAGGACAAAGGCTACCGCAGGCAGGAGATACTGAATATTGCCATTATGGAGGCTGCCAACGAGTATATCATCATGACCGATGGCGACTGCATACCGCGCAAAGATTTTGTGGAAGTGCACGCCAAGTTTGCCGAGAAAGGAAAATTTCTTTCCGGAGGGTACTGCAAGCTTACCATGAAAGCAAGCGAGGCCATTACTAAAGAAGATATTCTGAATGAGAATTGCTTTGATGTGGACTGGCTGAAAAAGCAGGACAAGCTGGGCTTTTCGCAAACCCTAAAACTAACTGCCGGCCCTGTTCTGGGTGCCGTGCTCGATACCGTTACAACGACAACGCCATCTTTTAATAATTGTAATTCGTCAGGTTTCCGTGAAGACATGATCGCCATTAACGGCTATGATGAAAGGATGAAATACGGCGGCCCGGACCGTGAGTTCGGCGAACGCCTGGAAAACATCGGCGTAAAAGGCAAGCAGATACGCCACAAGGCCGTATGCCTGCATCTGGACCACGCACGCGGCTATAAAACCCCCGAATCACTGGCAGCTAACCTGGCCATCCGAAAAGAGGTAAAGGAAAAAAAGATTAAGTGGACACCTTATGGCATTGTGAAAGAGCCGGGTATTACTGTGGAGTGATACTGCTTGTAAAGGCTGTACGATATTTTTGCCACGAATTGCATAAATTCCACTAATTCTACGGTTGCGGCTGATCCCCGCCTGAAAATTGATACGATCTATGTAATTGGTGGCTGACCTTTTTATGCCCTAACCTTCTGTTTGATGTTTGTCTTCAGGAAACGCAGCAACTGATCCTTAAATAAATTCAATTTCAGCTTTTGGTAGAGCTCAAGGGACCTCTCTTTGAATTCCTTAGGATGTCTGTCGCCGTATATTTCAGGGTAAAAATCCTGCAGGTGTACTGCAATGTGTGTTTCGTTATCCGTAAGCATGCTCCACGATCCTTTGTTGATCCACGGTGAGAAAATGGTAAAGGTAGGCACACCCAACGCCTTGGCCATGTTTACCGCTCCGCCTTCATTGCCTGCTAATGCATCGCACTGAGAAAGCACTGCAATGAACTCGCGCAGGCTTTTTGTATACAGGTCGAATAATATTTTCTGCTGCGTTCCGGGACGGCAAAGGTTGTATATCTCTGTGGCTTTATCTGTTTGTTTTGGCAAGTAGTTAAAGAGCAGCTGTACATTGCTGTCAGCAACGATAAGATCGAGTACAGCAGCCATTTCATGTGCAGGAAGGCTCTTTATATCGTCGCTTCCCATCACACTGATCATTATCACAGGCAGTGATGTGTCGAGGCTTTCAGCCAACAGCTTTTTGGCATTGCTGACCTCGGTTTCGGTAAGGTATATTTTAGGATATACTACCGGATGCTTTTCATTTGTAAGCGCTTCAGCCAGCTGCATGCGGTGTACCAGTGCCGAATTCGGCGCTTTCCAGTCGGGCTGTATCGTTTTGTCATAAAAGAAGGAGGTATACCATTTTTTGAAACCTATGCGGGTCTCTGCTCCGGAGAACAGGGTTATGATACCGCTTTCCCATTTGTTGTACGCATCGATCACGGCATCGTATTTTGCCTTTCGGATGCGCCATGCAAATTTGAACAGTGCGATCCGGCTCTTGCGGTATTCTTCTTTAAAAACAACGATATTATCAATGTTCGGGTTATTGTCGATGACCGGGCGGGTAAAATCATGTACCATATAGTCCACGCGCGAGTCGGGGCAGCTTTCCTTCAGGATATTGCATATCACACTGCTGGCCAGCACGTCGCCGATCATCTTTTGCTGTATGACCAGCACCTTTTTGCCTTCGGCGGCATACATCTCCTTCAGGTATACATAGCGCATGTATACATGATGGCCCAGTATCGAGGCTATCTCATAACCCCTCCTGCCATTGACAAAGCCGAATTTCAGTACGTAATATTTGAAAAATCGGAAAGCAGGACGCACAGTAAAGTGGAAAACATTAGGCCTTATCCCGTCTTTGTAGAATTCCTTGGCCTTCAGCTTGGAGTATTGCAGCCGCTTTTGTAAAAAGTCCTCTTTATCCTTAAAGGAGTAATGGTGGATGGCATGCTTGAGGACCCGGCTTTTCCCGTTGATGCTTAGCTGCTCGTGTACCAGCTTGTCACTGTAACGGCACATCGATCTACGAAAAACCCTTGCCGTCCTGTCTTCATTCAGGCTATTGTTAATTAAAGGCCTGCCTTCATAATAAAAGATGCGCTTAACCCAAAATGCCACCTCTTCGGGTTTGCTGTTCACTGCCGAAATGATCTCGGCAATGCCTTTTTCAGTTATGCGCTCATCAGCATCAAAAAACATTACCCAGTCGTTTTCGGCCAGGCCTATTGTGTAGTTGCGCTGTGAGGAGAAATCGTCGAACACGCGCTGGTAAAAGCGCACATGGGGGAATTCTTCTTTTATGATCTGGGGTGTACGGTCGGTACTGAAGGAGTCCACAACAACGATCTCGTCGGCAAACGACATGTTTTGCAGGTACTCCCTTATGTTGTGCTCTTCGTTAAAGACGATCGCAAGGGCAGATATTCTTGTGTTGAGTTCACTCATAAGCAATGGTTAAACCGCTACATCATATTCCCTTAGAGCGTTATTAAGAGATGTTTTCAGGTCGGTAGACTGCTTGCGCTTGCCAATGATGAGGGCGCACGGTACCTGGTATTCGCCTGCGGCAAATTTTTTGGTATAGCTGCCCGGTATCACTACGCTGCGGGCAGGTACAACGCCTTTCATTTCTACAGGGGTATCGCCGGTCACGTCGATGATCTTGGTCGAAGCGGTAAGGCACACATTGGCGCCAAGCACGGCTTCGGTCTCAACGCGCACGCCTTCTACCACAATGCAGCGGGAGCCGATGAACGCGCCATCCTCAATGATCACCGGAGCTGCCTGAAGCGGTTCCAGTACACCGCCTATGCCTACGCCACCGCTAAGATGTACGTTCCTGCCGATCTGCGCGCAGCTGCCCACAGTGGCCCAGGTATCTACCATAGTGCCTTCGTCAACATAAGCACCGATATTCACATAGCTTGGCATCAGGATCACGCCCGATGAAATATATGCCCCGTGGCGTGCCACAGCATTCGGCACAACACGGATGCCTTTTTCGGCATAGTTGCGCTTCAGCGGCATCTTATCGTGGTATTCGAATATGCCGGCCTCAAGGGTTTCCATCTTTTGGATAGGGAAGTACATCACCACTGCTTTTTTCACCCATTCATTAACCTGCCAGCCGCCTTCTACAGGTTCGGCAACGCGCAGTTTGCCTGTGTCTAACAGCTCGATAACTTCGCGTATGGCATTGGTGGTTTCTTCATTCTGGAGGAGGCTTCGGTCTTCCCAGGCCTTTTCTATAATGGGTTGAAGGGCGTTCATGGTGTTTGCTGATTTTCGGCAAAGATAACAATACAGAGTTATAAAGCCGTTTCAATTTCTTGGGACAAAGTACAAATATTTTTCAATGCGAAGCCTCATTTTGTTATATTTTTTATCTTTATCGTAAATATCGGATAATGAAAGATAACTTCTCCGCACAGGCCAAAACCTATGCCGCTTACCGCCCCAATTACTCACAGGAATTCATTGATCACATAGCTTCTTTCGTAAAAGATAAAGAGATAGCCTTGGATGTTGCTACCGGCAATGGGCAGGTTGCGGTAAAGCTGGCAAAGCATTTTAATACGGTCTATGCAACCGACATAAGCCAAAAGCAATTGGATAATGCCATTCCTGCAGATAACATCATTTATAAGATGGAAAGGGCAGAGCAAACGTCGTTTGGTGATAAAATGTTCGACCTCATTACCGTGGCGCAGGCCATTCACTGGTTCGATTTTGAAGCTTTTTATAAAGAGGTATACCGCATCCTGAAACCTGACGGGCTGTTCGTGGTAACAGGCTATGGGCTTTTCTCTACCAATCCCGAAAGCGACCGTCTCATCCATCACCTGCACGAAGATATCCTGGGCGACTATTGGGATCCCGAGCGCAGGTATGTTGATGAAAATTACCAAACCATACCGTTCCCGTTTCAGGAAATTAAAACGAAACAGTTTTCCGAAACCTTTACCTGGTCGTTTGAGCACCTGCTGGGCTACATTGAATCCTGGTCGGCCGTACAGCATTATATAAGGAAGAACGGTACGCACCCTGTAGACCTTATCCGTGATGAACTAAAAGAATCGTGGGATAAAAACGACGGCAAAGCAGAATTTCCGTTACTTTTGCGAATGGGAAAAATTTCAGATTTCAGATTGTAGATTTCAGATTTGCCACTCATAACCTAAGTATTGACGGCAAGAGTGAAGCTCAATCTGAAATCTACAATCTACAATCTACAATCTGAAATAATTATGAGAATACTCTCGATTGACTACGGCCTGAAACGAACCGGCATAGCAGTAACCGATGAAATGCAGCTTATAGCCTCCGGGCTTACCACTATTGAGTCGGGTACGGCTATTGATTTCCTTCGTAATTATTTTGCAAAAGAAAAGGTAGAGCGGGTACTCATCGGGGAGCCAAAGCAAATGAACGGGCAGCCATCGCAGAGCGCTCCGTTGATCGAGGCATTCATCGTAAAATTTAAGGAAACGTTCCCCGATATGCCGCTGGATCAGGTGGATGAGCGCTTCACCAGCAAAATGGCTTTCCAGACAATGATAGACAGCGGACTGAAGAAAAAACAACGTCAGGATAAGGCCCTCATTGATGAGATTTCGGCAACAATTTTACTACAGGATTATTTATCACGAAAAAATTTTCGCTAATTCCTTCACTTTCGGTAAAAATTTAATTACCAATACATTTCAGCTCCTATTAAGAAAAATTTAAGAGGAATGAAACTAAATTTGTACATACAAATTTACACCCCGAAATGTCAGCAACGATAAAGCACGAACCCGATGTGGTTCTTATAGGCGCAGGAATCATGAGCGCCACACTTGGCATGTTCCTTAAGGAGCTCATGCCCGAAATTACAATCGATATTTACGAAAGGCTCGATGTGGCAGCCGCCGAAAGCAGCGATGCCTGGAACAATGCAGGTACGGGCCATTCTGCTTTTTGCGAGCTCAATTACACGCCCGAAAGGCCCGATGGCAGCATCGATACTTCAAAGGCCGTAAAAATTGCCGAATCATTCGAAGAGTCTAAGCAATTCTGGGCACACCTTGTTGAGAGGGGCCTGATAAGCAACCCTGAAGAATTCGTGAAAACAATTCCCCACATGAGCTTTGTATGGGGTGCCGACAATGTAGAATACCTAAAAAAGCGCCATGAAGCCCTGCAAAAATTCCCGATCTTTAGTGGAATGGAATATAGCGAAGATCCTGCCGTTATCGGGCAGTGGATGCCGCTGGTAATGGAAGGGCGCGACCCAAATGAACCGATCGCGGCTACAAATATGTCAATCGGCACCGATGTGAACTTTGGCGAGCTTACCCGCGACATGTTCGCTTGGCTAAGCAGCCAGCCGGGTGTCAACCTGCACTTCAGCCACGAGGTAAAGGACATGCGCCGTTCGGCGAAAGCGCCCAAGTGGAAACTGAAGATAAAGAACCTGCAGACAGGGGAGAAGTTCAGGCTGTACAGCAAGTTCATCTTCATTGGTGCGGGTGGCGGTTCGCTGCACCTGTTGGAAAAGGCCGACATTCCCGAAGGTAAAGGCTATGGTGGATTTCCGGTAAGCGGGCAGTGGTTAAAGTGCATTAATCCTGAGGTTATCGAGAAGCACCACGCCAAAGTATATGGTAAGGCATCGGTGGGGGCACCGCCAATGTCGGTACCGCATATCGATACGCGCATGATCAACGGCAAAAAGGAATTATTGTTCGGGCCATATGCGGGCTTTAGTACAAAGTTCCTCAAGAATGGCTCATATTTCGATCTGCCGACATCCATACAATTCAATAACATCGGGCCTATGCTGGCAGCAGGCTATCATAATATGTCCTTGACAAAGTACCTTATCGACCAGGTGATGCAAAGTCCCGAAGATCGTTTGGAAGCGCTGAAAGAATATCTTCCGGATGCGAAAATGGAGGACTGGAAGCTGGAGGTCGCGGGCCAGCGCGTACAGGTGATCAAAAAGGATGAAAAGGAAGGCGGCAAACTGGAATTCGGTACCGAGGTTATCACGAGTGCAGATGGCTCACTGTCGGTATTGCTGGGTGCTTCGCCGGGTGCATCGACCGCCGTATCCATCATGCTGGAGCTGATGGAGCGCTGCTTCCCTGAACAAATGAAAAGCCCCGAATGGCAAAACAGGCTGCGCGACATGATCCCATCCTACGGGCAGTCGCTTAACAACAACCCGAGCGCCCTGAACGCGGTTAGGCACCATAGCGCCGAAGTGCTGGGATTGGCGGAGTAATAAGTATGGCTTTAAATATAAGATCCCGGAGATTTTCTCCGGGATCTTTTTTGTCATTAGCGTATACTTGCATTTCGATCTTGTAAATCTACTTTAACTCCAATTGCCGCGTGGCCTTTACGATCTTTTCCGAAAGGCTGTTGAGCCATACCAGTTGCTCAATAACTAATTGGGCTTCTTCCATTTTAAGCCGGAATTCCTCTTCTTCCGTCAAATGTTCTTCGCGTAGCTCACGCGCACGAATGTTCTTCAGCTCGGTAAAGCGCATGGCGAGTTCCTCATTTTCTGCCAACTGTGCCTCGCCGGCCTGTATGCCAATGCTTAACAGTGAGATCGCATGGTCGAGGTTCCTTATCACGGTACTTACCACAACATTAAAAGCCTCAGAAGCCTTGGATGTTTTATGCGACTGGATATAGGTCCCTAACGAGGCCAGCGATGACAAAAGGGTATGGTTGAGCACAGCCAGCTTATACACCTGTTGCTGTTGCTTTTGCTTTGATTTGGGCTCCTGAGACATCCGTTGGTACGACGACATCAGGTTGCCTAGCTCGATAAAGGCGTTCTTCCTTGCCAGGCGGTAGGATGTTGTCGCTATGCCTTTGCGGTTGTAGTAGCTGGAGATTTCCTCAAGGTAGTTGCGGTTGGCTTCGATGGATCTTTTAATGAACCCGGGCAGGTTCATGAACTCCCATGCGGGCCACAGGAAGTAGTTCGCCAAAAATGCCAGTGCTGCCCCCACGGCGGTATCTACAATGCGGTATTGGATCACATCTGCAATGTTAGGGTTGAGCATACCATACACAAATACAACGTATATGGTTACGAACGTTGCCCCGATGCGGTAGTTGATGGCAGTAAACGCGAAGCCGAGTATCATGCACACAATGGCCAGCGTGCCAATGATGATGGTATGGTGCACGATAGAGAGAAAGGCGAACGCGATGATGCCTCCTGTGATAGTGCCTACGATCCTTTGGAAGGAGCGCTGCTTGGTAAGCCCGTAACCGGGACGCATGATCACCACTATGGTTAGCAATATCCAATAGGTATTCTCAAAATTAAAGACCAGCCCGATAATGAAGCCAATGGCAATTGTAATGGTCAGCCGCAGTGAATGGCGGAAGATGGTTGACGAAAAGCCTAAGTTCTCCTTTAAGGTATGCAGGGGATAATATTCGGGCGTTAGGAATTTTTCCAGATCCCTGTCACGCCCTTTCAGGTCTTTGAGATCTATCTTATTGGTAAAAGTACGCTCAATGATGCGTATCTTTTCGATCTGCTTTTCGGCGTAGTGCAGCATGTTGCTCAGTGTCCATACACCTTCGGATGCCGCTTCCTTTCCGAGCTCCTTCTCATATTCGGCAATAGCCTTTATAAGGGCTTCCGCGTCGGCGGTAAGGTTATGTTTCAAGATGTATTTTTTGCGCTTGCTGATGCTTTTTGATATGCGCTTTAATGTCGAAGCCAGGTTATAAGCCAGGTTCTGGTAGGTGTTGAGCACTTTTTTATGCCCGCTGAATTTATCGTGAAGCTTGCTGTGGTCGAATGACGTAGATAACGCAAGTTCCAAAACCTCCATTAGCGAAATGAATACCAGTAACATTTTCCGGCTGCGGTTGGAGTTTCCGGCATTGCTGCGGTTGCGTATCAGTATTTCGCGCAGGTTCTCATGCGTAGTATTGATATCGACCTGTAATTTCAGCTGTTCTTCTACTATGGCAGCCCTGTCGGCATCGGCATTCCACAGGTCGCCGCGCAGCTTCATGTATTTTGCCGTTAGCTTCATGCATTCGGCGATCTGCAATTCGGTGTAGCGGTGCGGACTGAGGTAATTGAACGTTACTGAAACCAGCGTGTAAAATAAACCACCGGATAAAACCAACCCAACATATACCATTATGTCCCATCCGGTATGGATATGCCCCGAGGCAAGGGCCAGTGCGAGCAGCCCCGAGAATGAGACCATGGTGGCGCGCTGACCGTATACCGAGATCATGGAAAGAAAAAAGACAAGCACCGTCAGTACCGGGTAGAATACCCAAGGATAAGGATGCAGCAGGTTAACTACAAGCATACAGCCTGTTACGATCACCGAAGCTGTAAGAAGCCCTTTTGCACGGTGCAGGAGGTTGCTGGGAATGTCAGCAGGGTAGGTTAGGAATGCCCCTATAGCCATGGCAAACCCTGTCTCGAAATGCCCGAACTGCGCGAGTATGAGCACAGGCAGCACCGCGGCTACCGTAACGGTTACGGCCCGTGTAAAATTAGTACTGTCGGTAAATTCCCGTATCTTTTCGAACATAAAAATCGCCTGTGCTGCAAAGGTACTGAATGGCTAAATCATTCGATAAGGCATGAAGTGAATTCTCACAAAACTTTAGCATTTAAGTGTTGATCTTTAGCCATCAATGTCATGAATTCCCAAGAAAACCTAAAACCGGAAGAAGGGGTCAAAAACCAGCGAATTGAATTTGCGGAATTAGTGTAATTCGTGGTTAAATTATCTTGTTATTTTTATTACTTTTGCCGTTTGGAAAATTGCGTATTGCCTTATTTTAAAAGATATTTGATATGATATTACCTATTGTAGGATACGGCGACCCGGTGCTGAGGAAGAAGGGGGAAGAGATCGCTAAAGATATGCCGAACCTGAAACAGATCATTGCCGACATGTATGAGACGATGTATAACGCATACGGTGTAGGCCTTGCGGCACCGCAGGTAGGCCTTGCCATACGTTTGTTCATTGTAGATACAAAGCCTTTTAGTGACGATGAAGACCTTTCGAAAGAAGAGCAGGAACAATTGGCGGGCTTTAAAAAAACGTTCATCAACCCTGTAATGCTGAAGGAAGAAGGCGAGGAATGGGGTTTTAACGAAGGCTGCCTTAGTATCCCGGAGGTGCGCGAGGACGTGTACCGCCACGAAAGGATCACCATCGAATACTATGATGAAGACTTTAACAAGCACACCGATGTGTATGATGGTTTGATAGCCAGGGTTATACAGCATGAGTATGACCATATTGAGGGCGTTTTGTTTACCGATAAAATATCATCGCTAAAAAAACGTTTGATACAGAAAAAGTTGCAGAACATTATGGAAGGCAAGACGAGGCCCGACTATAAAATGAAATTTATTGCCAAAAAAGGCAGGTAATTTTTTGTTTTTAAAACCAAAGATCGCATATTTGCCATCCTTAAAAAAATGAACAATGAGTGTTGAAAAAATATTAGCCATATCAGGCAAGCCGGGACTATACGAATTGAAAGTGCAAACGCGTACAGGCTTTGTAGCCGAATCGCTGATCGACGGTAAGAAAATGACCGTGGGTATGAGGAGCAACGTAAGTCTTCTTTCTGAAATATCTGTGTATACTTATGACGGCGAGATCAAGCTTTCTGAAGTGTTCCGTGCCATTGCCGAAAAAGAGGACAACGGCCCCGCGCTTTCGCATAAAGAAGACAATGCCAAACTGGAGACGTATTTCCGTGAGGTGCTTCCTGAATTTGATGAGGACAGGGTTTACGCATCTGACATCAAAAAGATCCTTAACTGGTACAACATGCTTCAGGCAAAAGGCCTGGTAAGCAAAGAAAAGCCTGCTGCCCCGGCACAAGCGGAAGCTGCA
The DNA here is from genome assembly GCF_052437795.1 of Flavobacterium sp. GTDB lineage: Bacteria > Bacteroidota > Bacteroidia > Flavobacteriales > Flavobacteriaceae > Flavobacterium. The sequence goes on along the minus strand of NZ_JBQVPA010000004.1, from coordinate 100,833 downwards.
CCTGCCGAAGAGGTAAAAGCTGAAGAATAATTCATCTTACTTATATAATTAATTCATCCTGCTTTTTGGAAACAAAAGGCAGGATTTTTTATTTTGAGTTTTTTGATTTCCCGGAGGGAATATATTTCGGTAGCTATTTGTAATTTTACCCAAAATTCTTACCATGAACACACGCCAGCAACAGCTCGATGCCTTTAACAGGCTTCTTGACATAATGGACAATCTCCGCGACAAGTGCCCGTGGGACAAAAAGCAGACACTGCAAAGCCTCCGCCACCTCACCATTGAGGAAACCTACGAGCTGGGCGATGCCATCCTGGACAACGACCTGCAGGAGATAAAGAAAGAGCTGGGCGACATACTGCTGCACATTGTTTTTTATGCAAAAATTGGCAGCGAGACCGGCGATTTTGACATTGCCGATGTAGCCAATGAGATTTGCGACAAGCTCATCCACCGCCACCCGCACATTTACGGCGATGTGGTTGTGGAGGACGAAGAACAGGTAAAGCAAAACTGGGAAAAGCTGAAGCTGAAGGAAGGCAAGAAGTCGGTGTTAGAGGGCGTGCCGAAAAGCCTGCCGGCACTGGTAAAGGCAAGCCGCATACAGGACAAAGCAAAGGGAGTTGGCTTTGACTGGGAAGAGCCTGAGCAGGTGTGGGAAAAAGTGCAGGAAGAACTTCAGGAGTTTAAGGATGAGGTAGAAAATGGGGATGCCGAAAAGATCGAGTCGGAGTTTGGCGATGTACTGTTCTCAATGATCAACTATGCGCGTTTCCTCAACATTAACCCCGAAGATGCGTTGGAACGTACCAACAAAAAGTTCATCAAGCGCTTTACATATCTTGAAAGCAAGGCAGGTGAGATGGGGAGATCACTCGCCGACATGACCCTGGCCGAGATGGATGTGTTTTGGAATGAAGCTAAAAAGTTATAGAGCCCAGATGAATAAAGTCCTATTGATGCTGTTGTGTACATTTACAGCATTCGCGCAAAAGATACCCGTTGCCGACCTGCAGATAAAACTTAATCCCGGAGCAACCGAAGAACTCATGTATGGTTTTGCCGATGGCGACAGGATCATCTTTACCATAGAAGCTGATGGCAGCGCCATAAGCGAAGCTGCGGTAACCGAATATCCTGCCGCCCTGAAGTATAAAGGCCAAAACGTAAAAGAAGAGAAAAAGGAATTTACCGTTCAGGGCAATTCGGTATACGTGTTTAAGTTTGTGAATACCACAAAAGGCAAGCGGAACTGCCGTGTAACCATACAGCGTGTGCCGAAGCGATCGGAAACTAAGAACTTCAATACAGCGGTAAAATGGATAAAGGTGCAGGACACGTTGTGGACATCAGTTACAAAAGACGTTGTCGTGGGCTACGACACACTGCATAGACAGAAAACCCGTCGTGTCATCGCTTCTGAAAAAAAGTATGAGGAAATGGTATTCGACAAAAGCCAGCGGGTTAACGCCAAGAGCAGTTTTAAGGGAACAAGGTCGGGCCTCAGCTTTTCACTTCCGGCAAATACAGTAAGTAAAGACGAGACCAAAAAAGTAGTTGCCTGGGCCTATTGGGTGGGTGTAGGCGAGGAGAGCAACGAATTCTGGAAGCAGAACCGCAAACTCATTACCGGTGCGGTGCAAGGGGCAGTATCCTATTTTACTTCGCCTTTGGGTGGAATAGCAGCCGGAGCGATAACCAACCTGATGCTGCCTGTAAATGGGGAGGATGTGGAGTATGCATTGGTAAATGACCAGAATTATAAGCTGTTCCTTGAAGAGAAAGCTTACAGGTCATTTGATAATGGCAAAGGCATTGCGGGTTATAAGCGTGTTACTGATGCCGATAAGCTCCAGGGCAAGTTCAATATCGCACTTGCGAATGATAACCTTATGCAGCCCGTTGATGTAAATGTAAAAGTGTCAGTGATCATTGAGCATATCAAATACAAAGACGAAAAATATACAGATAAGACTATCACACCCCGCTACGGAAAAAAGATAGTTCGAGAACCCTCTGTAGTAGTTAAGGAAATAGCTGTTCCAGTGGGTAAATAACAATCGTTTGCCATTTTGTGAAAACACAAGCCTCCTATTAATACAGGAGGTTTTTTTGTTGCTGGTTTCCAGTATTTTGTAACGTAATTTTAACATATTTACATAATTGCGTTGGTTAACTTGATACGATATAAGTTATATTCATCAAAAACAGGAATTTTATTAATTATATGTAAAATTCATGACTGTTTTGTTAATTGGTTAGTTAATAGCTACCTTCAAATTATAATCAACCAATTAAAAAATACCTGCATGAAAAAAAAATTACTACGATCATTTGCTCTGTTTGGTGCGGTTTTATGGACAGGTCTGGCAGAAGCCCAAACGTATGAACACCTTCAGGTAGCATCCGGTTTCTCTGCCGATGTGATCGCCAACGGATCCGGTTCGGCGTTAAGTTCAACCACCGCGGCGGTCGATGCTGCCAATTATAACTTCATGGCCAACAATTTCCAGCCTACAGCGGCTGCTCCACCGGCCTATGCGCTTCCGGCAAGTGGGCTGATTACCTCTATGGTAAACAATGCCATTACCTACCAGCTTGGCTCTTTGACAGGTAACAACGCCTTACAGGTGAGCGCGCAAAATGGTACGGGTACGATTTCATTTTCCAACGCTGTAATAGCATCACGGCTGTATGTAATAGCAACAACGGGAAGCGGCGATGCTACCGTATCAGCTACAGTACACTTTTCTGATGCTTCAACTCAGGTAATTCCAGACGTGTTTGTACCCGATTGGTTCAACAGCAATGCGCAGCCCATAGCCGCGTGGGGATTTGGTCGTGTTCTCCGTACTACCAGTGCACTTGAAAATCCCGAGAACAACCCGAGGCTCTACCAGTTGGTGCTAAACATCCTTCCGGAAAACCAGTTAAAGACCGTTACAGGCATCCAGTTTACAAAAACATCATCTGCGGCAGGAATAGTCAACGTTTTTGCAGCAACCGCCGAACTTACAGGCGCATGCCCTTCGCCCGGAAGCCTCACAGCTGTTGCAACTGCCGATGCGGCAACATTGTCCTGGACACCGGCAATTATAGTACCATCAGGAGGTTATGATTACTATTATTCAACCAGCAATACCCCGCCTACAGCAAGCACGGTACCAAGCGGCAATGTGGGTCCGGGGATAAATACGGTCTCACTGTCCTCGCTCAATACGGGCCTCCAGCATTATGCCTGGGTAAGGTCGCATTGCGGCGATACCGATAACGGCCCGTGGGTAATGGTCACTTTCACGCCCGGTCAAATTTCGGGGACCTATACTTCAGGCGATATCTCTACACTTTATGTCGTTGATGAACCAACAACTACTACAGCTACTACTTGTCCCGGCACCCTTACTATTAATGTACCGGCGGGATACCAAATAGCTTCGGTTGCCACTTCATACACCATGACCACGGCTTCCAATGGCTGGATGAGCGAGCAGCGCTCCGTTTTGCGCTGCCTGACCACCAACACGGGCGAGGCGGGAGTATCTTCAGGTACTGGCAACGGGGGCACTATGGCCTATAACCGTACGGGGCTTACATTTGCTAATGGCGCGACAGGCGCAGTGCAATTCGAATTGAGGGCATGGCGCACTTATGGTGGTTCGGGATGTACTACCGGCTATAATAAGGTTAATAATAACAGCTGGACCGTTACAGTAACTTATGCGCCACTCAACTGTACGCCTCCTGCAGTACCAACGGCTTCTGCGCAGGCATTTTGCCAGGGCAGCACTCTGAGCAGCCTAACTGCAACAGGTGCGGCCGGTGCTACTTTTAACTGGTATGCAGCTTCAACGGGAGGTACAGCTTTAACGGGCACAACAGTGCTAACTGCTACTACCTATTATGTATCGCAAGTAGTGTCAGGTTGCGAAAGTGCCAGGACCCCGGTTGTGGTTACGATCAATACTACAGCGGTACCAACGGCAACAGCACAAAGCTTCTGCCCGGGCTCTACGGTAGCTAACCTTATCGTTAATGGGGTCGCGGGAGCTGAGTTCAACTGGTATGCGGGAGCGACAGGTGGAACAGAACTTGCCGGAACAGCAGTACTTACTGCGACAACTTATTATGTTTCGCAAACCGTGTCAGGATGTGAAAGTGCCAGGACCGCAGTTGCGGTTACGATCAATACAGTTGCGGCGCCTACAGCATCGGCGCAAAGCTTCTGTCCGGGTGCAACGGTAGCTAACCTCACTGCTTCAGGTAGTGCCGGAGCAGAACTTAACTGGTATGCAGGTGCTACAGGCGGAAGCGAACTGCAAGGCACGGCAACACTTACTGCTGCAACTTATTATGTATCGCAAACAGTGTCAGGGTGCGAAAGTGCCCGCACACCGGTTGCTGTTACAATAACAATATTGGCTGCACCAACCGCTGCCGATCAGGTATTCTGTGTAAGTGGTACAGTTGCAGGACTTACGGCTTCGGGTGTGCCAACAGCGCAGATCAACTGGTATAATGTAGCTAATGGTGGTACGGCATTGGCTGGTTCGACCCCTCTTACAGAAGGTACTTACTATGTATCTCAATCGCTTAATGGGTGCGAAAGCCAAAGGGAAAGCGTGGATGTAACTATTACTGTTACACCTGTTCCGGACATCGAGAATGAAGCTATGGGTTGTTATGGCATTACTGTAAATGATGCTACAGGCGGTTTAGATATGTTCAATGTATATGCCAATGAAACTGGCGGTACTGAGCTGGCCGGCAGTTATGTATTTACGAGCGGTACATATTATGTATCGCAGACTATCAGTGGCTGCGAAAGTGACAGGATCCCTATTATTGTTACTATAATTGAGCTCGACGAGCCGATGATACTACTTGACCAGGAGTTTTGCTCCGGGGCTACTTTAGCAGACATAGAAGTTGATCACAATGAAGGTGCTGAAGTTACCTGGAGTGCTTCAGTAGGGGGTAGTGCACTACCCACATCAACTCCTCTTGTAAATGGCACAACATACTATGTATCGCAACACATGGAAGAGTGTGAAAGCCCCGCAGTTCCATATACTGCCCTGATGCACGCAACGCCGGATACACCGGACGGATCGCCTTTACAGGATTTCACGGCAGGAGAGACTATAGCATCGCTCGAAGTAAATACTGAAGCCGGCGCTACTGTAACATGGTATGCTTTAGACGGAACGACTTATGAAGTCATAACACCAAATACAGTGCTGGAGGATGGTGCTACCTATTACTGCTCACAATGGATCGATGGCTGCGAAAGCGAGCTGTTCGCTGTAGAAGTGAACGAAGTGCTTTCCGCGCCGGGATTTGAGTTGAAGAACCTTATGGTTTATCCTAATCCTGCAACAGACATACTTACCATTTCCAATGATAATGTAATAAACAGGATAACCGTAACTAACCTGATCGGGCAAACTGTTCTTGCTACAGCAGGCGGCGGCAACGAATTGAAAGTTAACCTTTCCGAATTGCAGCAGGGTACCTACATCCTTAATGTGTATACAGAAAAAGGCTCAGCAGCCTTAAAGATAGCGAAGCAATAGTTAGTTTCCGCTACATGTGTGGTCCCCAAAGGTGTAATGCCTTTGGGGATTTTTTATTTTGTATTGAATATCCCCCTTTGCAAACTTCTGTGCGTGCAGCGCTACTGCTATTGCCGCACTTAAATACCGTTTTCATTAATGCAATGGTTATTTTCAACCTTTAACGCCGTCTCATGGCAAAAAAGATCCCGCCGGAGCGGGATCTCATTATTTATTCACTTTTCATTCTTCTTATCTGCTTTAGCTTGTCCTTCCAGCTGGCAAGGTCTTCTTTGTGGCGATCAATGTTCTTGCGCACCTCTTTTACCAGTGGATTGTCCCCTTTGGCATTAGAGAAGAATTGTATATTGTTTTCCAACTGGAATATCTCAGCCTGTATCTCATCGATCTTGCGCATTATGAACAGTTGCTCATTTTCCAGCCTGCGGCTGTCGTCACCTTCAGACATTTGCTCGAGACGGTTGGTAAATCGCACCATGTCAGTTTCTTTCTTAGACAGGCTCAGCTTTTCAAACAGTACATCAAGTATCTTATTGAATTTACCCTCAATGTGCCTCCTGGCCTGTGGAACACGGCCCATCGCTTTCCAGTTCTCAATATGTTTTTTGATGGCATCCAGATCGGTCTTGTGGTCGCCTGTCAGCTCAAAATCCTTCATGCTGTCCAGGTATTCCTTTTTCTTGTCGAAAGCCTCGATCTCATCCTTATTGGCCTCGTTGCGGTTTGCGTGAAGCCTGTCGAAATAGTGGTTACAAGCCCCTTTGAAGTCTTTCCATACAGAATCTGAATACTTCCGTGGCACATGTCCAATGGTTTTCCATTCTTCCTGTATTTGCTTCATTACCTGGGTCGTGGTTTCAAAATCCTCGCTTTCTTTTAGCGAATTGGCTTTTTCTACCAGTGCCAGCTTACGGTTCAGATTGTCCTGCTGGTCTTTTTTAATGTCTTTATAGAAAGAGTTCTTAACCGAGTTGAAGTTCCTTACCGCGTTCTTGAAGGCCGCCCAGGTATCTTCGTTCACCTCGATAGGCACTTTACCAGCCTTGAAGAATTGCTCCCTCAATGCCTCGATACGGTCTATTTGTCCCTGCCATGCATTGTGTGCCGATATTTTTTCGGCAGCAATGGCATCTATTTGCGCTATTATATCTCTCTTGGCCGCAAGGTTCTGCTCTTCCAATTCGCGGCTTTTGACCTGAAGTGCCTCACGCTTGTCATGAAGCTGCTTGGTTAGCTCGCTGAAACGGTTCCATATCTCCTCACGGTGTTCGCGCGATACAGGCCCTATTTCTTCTTTCCACATTTTGTGCAGCCCCTGCAATTCACGGAAGGCTTTGTTGATATCTTCTTCCTTAACCAGTTCCTCAACACGGGCAACGATCTTTTGCTTTTGCTCAAGGTTGTGCTTAAAGTCCATGTCGCGTGCCTCCCTGTCAAGGTGCAGGTGGTCATAAAAACGCTCTATGTGGAAGTGGAAGTTGTTCCAAACGTGGTTGTACTTGTCACGCGGTATCGGCCCGGCATTTTTCCAGCGCTCTCTAAGCTCGTTGATATGCTTAAGCGCATCTTTCATATTTTCACCCCCATCGGCAAGGTTCTTCAGTTCCTCGATGATGGTAAGCCTGTTCTCAAGGTTGCCTTTCAGGTCGCCCTGCATTTTTTTGAATTGGGCACTTTTCCTGTCCCTGTATTGATTGAACAGGGCGTCGAATTTGCCCTTTAGGGGGAAATGATATTCAAATTCCGAGGTGTCGCCATTATTTTCATGGCTGTGCTCGTCCTTCTTTTCTTCAATTAAATGATTGTATTTAGAATAAAAAGCCTTCCTTATCTCCTCTACGTGCTCTTTTACGGCCATCACTTTTTCATGGGCAACGGTACCTTCTAGTTCATCGTGAAGCTGCTCCATGCTCATAGCATCATAATCCTTCATAGGGATATCGTGCTTGCCTGCTGAGTCGTCCTCGCCTTCCTCGGCATTACTTTGCGAAATGGATTCCACAGCCGAGAGCGGCGCGGCAGTTTCAGCGGCAACTTCATCAATAGTATCAGCTTCGGCAACTAGCTCAGGGGTAACACTTTCATTGTCAGGTTCAGTAGTTTCGGCACTTGTATCCTCAGCAGGAATTCCCGCATCAATGTCATCTTCATTATCGGCTGATTCAGTGATCACTTCTTCTTCCGGCTCATCGGCTACTTTAGCAGCATCCAAAACTTCTTTTGGCGCGAATGGCAATTGTCCTTCGGTCTCGTGAACTACAGGGATATCATTACCATCAGCCGAGCCGTCTTCGGGTATCATGCCTTTGTCGAGCGTGCCATTCATTTCATTAAGCTCCTCTCCATCTGCGTTGTGCAGGTTATCATTCTTTTCTTCTAACATTGTATAAAATGCTTAGGGTTTAACAAGTTTACAGCCGAAAGATACTAAAGCCAGTTTAATATTCAAAGAAAAACATCAATTTATGACCTTTTATATAATGATTTTAAAAGATCAGTATGAAGTTCTTAATGATCAGGATACAATTACTTCTCATTCCATATCTTCCAGGCCTTTTCCGCCTGAAATACCAGCATCGCATAACCATTCTCCGTAGTGGCTCCATTCTCTTTGGCAAGGCGCAGGAATTTGGTGACAGTAGGGTTGTACACGAGGTCGAAGGCTATATGTCTCTTGGTAAAAAGGGTGTAGTCCAACGCCGGGCATGACTCTATCCCCGGGAATGTGCCCAGTGGCGTGGTATTGATGATGATCGTGTACTCGCTGAAGATCTCATTGTCCAGGTCTTCATATGAAAATATCGTTTCATCGCCATTGCGTGAAACGAAGTCATATTCGATCTTCATTTTCCGAAGTGCATAGGCAACTGCTTTCGATGCCCCTCCCGTACCTAATATCAGCGCTTTTGTATGATCGGTGTTAAGTAGCGGCTCCAATGCTTTCCGGAAACCATAATGGTCGGTATTATATCCTTTCAGCTTTCCGTCCCTGGATATTTTGACGGTATTTACAGCACCGATTATCTTTGCGGTACCTGAAAGCGAATCCAGCAGCGGTATTACCTCTTCTTTGTAGGGAATGGTCACATTAAGACCCTTGAGCTTTGGGGTGTTTTTTACTATTTCCGGCAGCTCGCTAATGTACTTAATGTCAAAATTGGTATAAACACAATTCTTCAGTTTTTCCTTTTCTGAAAATTTCTTATTGAAATACCCTGCAGAAAAGGAGTAGCTTATGTTCCGGCCCACGAGTCCGTATATTTTTGCTTTGATCTTCACAGTTTGGTCCAGTTAATTTTAAAGACATAAAGATCGCCTATTACTCCGGTTACTGACAAAATACAAATGTTATCTTTTAAATAATTTTTTGACAGGGCTTTACTCCGGAATATAAGAAATGCACCTCTTTAATGGTTATAAAAAAACCGGCAGGGCGTTAGCCGATGCCGGGATAATACATAAACTAAATGCGTTATTTTCTTTTTTTATGTTTTGCTATCTCATCCTGAACGACATCCGAATACCAGATCGACGGGAAGAATTCTTCAATAAGCGTATTGTTCTTGAAGTTCAGCCTTAACCCGTTGCTCAGGTGGAAAATGGCCTTGTCCGACTCCTGCTGCATGAAGTATAATCCGGCAAGGCGGTACTCGATCTCAAACTCCTCAGGGAAATATTCGCACGCCTGCAGCAATGTAATGATGGCGGTATCATATTCGCCAAGGGTTATAAGGCTGTCGGTCCAAAAAAGCCATGTGTCAAGCTGGTAATCGCCAAACTCTACTGCCTTGCGATAGCCTTCTTCGGCTTCTTCATGAAAGCCCAGCGCCCTGTTGATAACGGCATAGCGTTTCCAGTACAGCTTGTTCTCGTTATCAATACCGTTAGCTTTATTCACGTAATACAGCGCTTTTTGGAAATTCTTCCTGCGGATGTAAAAGTCGGTGATCGCGATCCATGCCTTATCCAATAGCGGGTCTTCGTGCACTGTCCTCAGGTAAAACTTTAATGCCTTTTCATGGTTGCCCAGGCGCTCATAGCATTTACCCACGCGTAATAATGCGTAGGAGGTAGGGTCGTCCAGTTCCATCGTGATGTTGTAGCACTCAATAGCATCCTCATGACGTTTCAGCCTTTCCAGTGTCTTGGCCTTCTCAAGGAAAGCTCCCAGAAAGCTGTCATCTATCAGGGTCGCATAATCAAATGCGCGCAATGCCTGCTCATACTCCTTGATGGCATAATACTGCCTGCCCAACTGGTGCCACGCTACCTCACTGTAAGGGTTCTTATCTATAAAGCCGTTAAGGAAATCAATGGCTTCAAGATTTTGGTCCAAAAAATCGAAGCAGTATACAACATTATATAATGCCGAATGGTCTTCGGTATCTTCCTCAAGGCATTTAATGAAGTTATCCCTTGCCAGCTCGAGGTTGTCCATAAAAAGATACTCCATACCTATAAGCGAATATACATCGGCATAATCATCGGTATATTTCAGGGCTACCTGCAGTAGCTCAACTGCTTTTTCATGATCGTCCCTTTTACTGTAAATGTTGGCCTTCTGGATGTATATTTCCTCATTAGTAGGCTCAATGGCATATAGATCGTTCAATAAGCGCTCTGCGAGTTCGAGCTTGTCATCAAAAACTAAAATTTCAACCTGTACTAATTTTAAGCCTGTGGACTTGGGATGCTGTTCCAAGCCGAGTTTTAAGGCCTTTTTAGCTAAATTTATTTTTCCGGAGTCAAGGTAGTGAAGAATGATGTCCTCAAACTCTTCGGAGTCAAAGAAGAATACTTTGTTGGTCTTCAACATCGATTCAAACTTTGATAAGGATAAACTGTGATCTTCTTCTTCGTGGCTCAAATTCATGCTCCTATAGTTTAAAATATCCTTTTTAAAGTTACGAATAGTTCTGCAAAAAAGGAATTTATTATGTTTTCTTTTGAACAATTTAATTAACAAACAATTGTCAAAATTTATTGTTCAGCAGCTATTTCATTCATAACTTCAATAATAATGCCACAGCCCTTAATTATTTCTTCTTCCGATATGGTTAGCGGCGGAGTGATCCGTATCGCTGTTACTTCAAACAGCAGCCAAAATAAAATAAGCCCTTTTTCCTGGCAGCGCAATATCACTTTATCAGTTATAGCGGCGCTTTCGGTCATAGCAGCAAGCATTAGCCCTTCTCCACGCACCTCTTTTATCAACGGATGAACGAGCAGCTTGCGGAACAGCTTTTCTTTTTCGAGTGCCTGCGCCATTATGTCAGTTTCGGTTATTTCCTGCAAAGTTGCCAAACAGGCCGCCGCGATCACAGGATGACCTCCAAATGTTGTTATATGCCCCAGTTTCGGGTCGTGGCTTAGCAGGTCCATCATCCCTGCAGAGGCTGTAAATGCCCCAACAGGCATACCGCCGCCCATGCCTTTGCCCATCACAACAACATCCGGCACCACATCATAATTCTGGAAACCGAACAGCTTTCCCGTACGGCCAAAGCCCGGCTGTATCTCATCCAGTATCATCAGTGCGCCCACTTCGTCGCAGCGTTGCCTCACTTTTTTAAGGAAATCGTTCTCCGGCTGTATGAAGCCCGCACCGCCCTGTATCGTTTCGAGAATAATGCCCGCAGTTTTAGTGGTTATCTTTTGCAGGTCCTCTTCATTGTTAAAGGTAATGAAATCCACATCCGGGATCAGCGGGCGGAAGATCTGCTTTCGCTCCTCAAAGCCCATTACGCTCATTGATCCCATTGTGTTGCCGTGGTAAGCTTTAAAGCATGATATAAGCTGGCTCCTTCCGGTTACCCTGCGTGCCAGCTTCAGTGCGCCCTCGGTGGCCTCCGTGCCCGAATTCACCAGGTAGGTCTTGCTCAGCTTTTCGGGCATGTGTTCTGCCAAAATCCGGCAGAATTCCGTTGCCGGGTGCTGGGCATATTCGCCATACACCATCACGTGCGAATATTTGTTCAGCTGATCGATTATGGCCTTGTTCACCCGTTCATGCTGATGGCCGAGGCTTGCCGCAGAAACCCCTGCAACAAAGTCGAGGTAGGCTTTGCCTTTAGTATCATATATATAGCTTCCTTTGGCGTGAGAAACTTCCATTCCCAACGGGTAAGGGGAGGTCTGCGCCTGATATTTATAAAAATCTTCAATCATGGTCCTTGTGATCTGTAATGTGCCTTACGGCTTCTTTTTTGGCTTTGGCTTCAGGCCTGTAGTTTTCTCAGCAGGCATAACCGGTTTCTTTTGCGGCGCCGTGGCAGGTGGTTCGGTTTTTTGGGCCGCCGGCTTTGGCAATGGGTTGTTCTTGTCATAGTTCAGCGTTTCCGGCAATGGCTGTAAAGGGGTATCTTCCTTTTCTTTGTCCTTATCGCTTTTCTCGACTATCTTGTCATGTATTTCCTGCTCTTCCGGCGGAAATATATCATCTTTGCTTTTAATGATCTCCTCGCCCCGCCATTCAAACCCACGCAGTTTCCGCACGTTTTCAGGCAGTTCCGAGTCAGGATAGGAGTCACTCTCAATATTGGTATACGATGTTACCGCTACTATCTCGTTATTCTCAATGTCAAGGTGTATCTTGCTGCTCAGGCCTTTATCGATACCTACCAGCGCATCGTCATCATCATACATGTAATATATCTTCTCGGTGTTCTTTATCAGGTCGACTTCCGAAAGCTTATTGTCTTTAAACTTACCATAAAGGTTTGCGCCCTTCAACTGGTTGTAGCCTTTGCCCAGCGTATCCTTTTGGATGATAAAGGCATTGTTGAGGACTTTGATCGAATCCAGCTTTTCAGTCGCCGCATTCGATATCAGGTGGATCACATCGCCGGTGATCTGGTTCTGCCCATTAAAAATTACCGGCCTGCGTATCAGCTGTGTCAGCCCCGTTGCCTCGTTAGAATGTATCGAATCGCACTTGCCGTTCATGTCGATCTTGTAAAAACGTGCATTATTGTACCCACGGACTACTCTCTGGCCTTTCTTCCCGGTAATGATCATTCGCTTTGCGTGTGTGTAAAGCGTATCGTTCTCCACTACCGTCGCCACAAGCGCACGTTTTGTCAGCATGGTCGAGTCTTTCGCACGGTATACTTCTGCGTAATGCCCCGTGCCTTTAAACTTGTTAACGGTATCAGTAACGCTCACGTTATTGGTAGCAGTGGCAAATTCTTTGTTTTGGTCATAAAACATCTCATCACCCCGTATTATCTGCGTGTCGTATTTTATGTAGGAGTTGGTGTAGAGCTTTGCCAGTCGTTTCCGAGTATCATAAAATCCTTTTTCGGTATAAATGAAATCGTCTTTGCTGGTAATGGTACTTGGCCCAAAAACATATGAGTGGCCGGAGTTGGTATAATAATCCAGGTTGTTCGACTTCAATACATATTTTGGGTTAGTAAGCGTTACAGCCGTCCTGAACTCATATTTTTTCTGCCCGATGATGTAGCGCCCCGATTTGCTTCTCAGCGTATTTTCCTTGTTGACGATGGTACCGTAACTGTTATAATACGCTTGTTGAATGGAACGGTCCAGGTTTATGGTGTCGGTGGTAAGGGTCATTTCAGGCGAGCGCATCACCACACCTCCGGTGGCATAGGCAAATTTCCTGTCACCGTTATATTCGGCATAACGGCTATCCATGAACAGTGAATCGCCCTGGTTCATTTTTACGTTGCCAAAAAGCTTTATGTAATTCTCATCGGTAAAATGGTAGGCCTTGTTGCAGGTTATCCTTACACCGTCATGAAATATCTGCACGTTGCCTGTAAGTACAACAGCGCCGGGCACTTCATTCTCGTTCCTTTCCGTAAAATCAGAGTTCTCAACGATGATCTGCTTTTTTTGCTGTGCGAACATCGATGTACCAACCAGTAAAGTGAGGCTTATGATAAAGAAAAACAGTTTTTTCAATGTCTGGGATTTTGAGGCAAATTTACGCAAATAATATAACAATAGCTGTGCCGTAATAAAACGCCGGAGTTATTATTTCATTGCGTAAAAACAAAAAGCCCGACAAATAAAATTGCCGGGCCTCATATGATTATATTTCTCTGTTACTTCATGATCGTCTGTGTCCTGTCAGGTCCAACAGAAACTACCTTTATAGGCACCTCAAGCTCTTTCTCGATAAATTCGATGTACGCTTTCAGTTCTGCAGGCAGCTCATCATAGGTGGTCATTCCGGTAAGGTCTGCCGCCCATCCCTTCATCTCAACAAACAGGGGAGATACGTTCTCCGGCTCAATGTTGTACGGCAGGTGATCTATCTTTTGGCCTTTATATTCATAAGCCGTGCATACTTTCAGTGTGTCAAACCCCGAAAGCACGTCGCCTTTCATCATGTACAATTGTGTAACACCATTTACCTGCACCGCATATTTCAGCGCCACAAGGTCCAGCCATCCGCAACGCCTCGCGCGCCCGGTCACCGACCCGAATTCGTTGCCCACGCGTGCCATGGTAGCGCCGTCCTCATCAAAAAGTTCAGTAGGGAAAGGGCCGCTTCCTACGCGTGTAGTGTAAGCTTTAAATATCCCGAAGACATCATTAACCTTATTCGGCGCAATGCCAAGCCCTGTACAGGCGCCTGCAGCGGTGGTGTTGGACGATGTTACGAATGGGTAGGTGCCAAAATCAATGTCCAGCAACGAACCCTGCGCGCCCTCGGCAAGTATCGTTTTACCTTCCTTCATTGCCTTGTTCAGGTATTCCTCGCTGTCAATAAATTTCAGTTTTTTTAGTTCCTCAACCGCGGCAAAGAATTCTGTCTCCAGTTCCTCAAGGTCATATTCCAGTGCTACGTCATAGAAGTTGATCATCGCCTGGTGCTTGTCGGCAAGTGTACGGTAGCGTTCTTTGAAATCGGCAAGCTCAATGTCGCCTACACGGATGCCGTTCCTGCCGGTCTTGTCCATATAAGTCGGGCCAATACCTTTCAGCGTCGAGCCTATCTTAGCCTTGCCTTTTGATGTTTCAGATGCCGCATCCAGCAGGCGGTGTGTCGGCAGTATCAGGTGGGCTTTGCGCGAGATAAAAAGCCTTGATTGAATGTCGATATTGAATTTCTCCAGGCCTTCCAGTTCTTTCTGGAAAACCACGGGGTCCATTACCACGCCATTGCCTATGATGTTAATGGAATTTTGGTGGAAAATACCCGATGGTATCGTTCTCAATACGTGCTTAATGCCGTCAAATTCCAAAGTGTGCCCTGCGTTCGGGCCGCCCTGGAAACGTGCGATGATATCGTATTTGGATGTAAGCACGTCAACGATCTTTCCCTTGCCTTCGTCGCCCCATTGTAGTCCAAGCAGCAAATCTACTGTCATTCTGTTAGTTGTTAGTTATGTTGTAGTTATTGTTTATTCGGTAAAAAAATAAAACCAATCCGTTAGGGTTGGTTTGTAGCCGCTGCAACTTCCGCATCGGTGATCACTTCGGGCGCAGGGGCCTTTCGGTGGCCGTAAAGGTATAAAGAATGGTTATGAATTTCAATACCAAAGATCTCCTCTATGGTTTTTTTGATCGACTGGATGCGCGGGTCGCAAAACTCGATCACCTCGCCCGTATCGGTCATGATGATGTGATCGTGCTGCTTGTCAAAGTACGATTTCTCGTAATGGCTCTGGTTCTGCCCGAACTGATGCCTGCGTACCAGGCCGCAATCCAATAGCAATTCTATCGTGTTGTAAAGCGTAGCACGGCTCACACGATAGTTCTTGTTCTTCATCTTTATGTACAGCGACTCAATGTCGAAATGCTCCTGGCTGTTGTATATCTCCTGTAGGATGGCGTAGCGCTCAGGCGTTTTCCTGTGGCCTTTATCCTCAAGGAATTTGGTAAAGACATTTTTTACAATGTCCTGGTTTTTATTATTTTCCATGATGTTGTGTCAATAACTGCAAAGATAATCTAATTTTCGGGAAGTGGAAAGGTTCTGCAGAAATGATGCTATCCTGCTTTAAAAACAATTTGTTGTGCAGAATCATTCCGGGAGGCTACGAATTGATCTTTAGTAAGAGAGTGAACCGTCCAGGTATTTGTTTTTACTTTACCACTTTCCTTCACGGTAATTATTTTCCTTTCAGTATTCAGCTTCCAGGTGCCTTCCCGGCTTGCGATAAAATCAAATGTATAGGTTTTATCTTCGCGGAATGATAATACCATCCCTTCCAGCATTTCACGTGTTTCGGCCTTTTTTTCTTCAGTGCTGTCGTTAATAATATCACTGAACACCCATTTTTTGCTGAGGTTCTTTTCATTTACTTCAATTTCCTGGCTGAAGCCAAAGTTGGCTATTGTCAGGATGAAGAGCAAGAGTAGTTTTTCCATGTTTAGTTATAGATCCTCGTCACCTTATCTATCCCGTCTATCTTTTTAATATTTTCGATCAGCTTTTTCAATATAGTATTGTTCTGCACCACCACCGTTAGCTGCCCGTTGAATATCCCCGCATTCCCGCTAAGAGATATGCTTTGGATGTTTACGCTCATAATGTTCGAAATCACTTTGGTAAGCTCGTTAGTTAAGCCGAGTGAGTCCATACCCGTGATCTTCAATGTAGCCTTGAACTCCTCCTGCGACGAGTCGATCCACTTCGCCTGGATGATGCGATAGGCATAGTTACTCTGCAGCCTGATAGCGTTAGGGCAGTCCCGTTTGTGTACTTTAATGCCTTCGTTTATTGTAACGAATCCAAATACATCATCTCCAGGGATAGGGTTACAGCAGTTGGCCAGCTTATAATCCAGCTTGTCTTCGTTTTTTCCAAACACAAGCAGGTCATAATTTCGGCTGATCTCTTCTTTTTGGACCTGTTCCTGTGGCAGGTTGGGTGAGCGCTTCATCTTACCTTTAAAGAAGTTCATGAACGTGTTGCTTTTCAGCGAGGCAAAGTCTTTCAATTGCTGGTTCTCGATTGTGCCCACCCCAACACGGTAAAACAGGTCTAGGCTGGTTTTCAGCTTAAAGAAGGAAACCAGTTCGTTTACGGTAGTCTCATTCAGCGTGATCTTCAGGTGGCGCATCTTGCGGGTAAGGAGTTCCTTACCGTCTTCGGCGATCTTCTTGGTATCCTCGTTCAGTACGTTCTTTATCTTGTTCTTGGCGCGGGCGGTTGTCACATAATCCAGCCAGTGCGAGTTGGGCTTCTGGTTTTGCGAGGTGATCACCTCCACCTGATCACCGCTGTTAAGTACATGGTTCAGGGGGACCAGCTTGCCATTTACCCTGGTTCCGCGCGTGCGTATCCCCACCTCGGAATGGATGCTGAAGGCAAAGTCAAGCGATGTCGCGCCCTTAGGTAGTGACTTGATCTCGCCCTTGGGGGTAAACACATAGATCTCCTTAGCATAGAGGTTCAGCTTAAAGTCTTCCACGAAATCCACTGCATTCGCCGCCGAATTTTCAAGTGCTTCCTTCAATAAATTGAGCCATGTCTCGAGCCCATGCTCTTCGTTCGCGCCGCCCTGCTTGTATTTGTAGTGGGCAGCATAGCCTTTTTCGGCCACCTCATCCATGCGTTCGCTACGCACCTGTATCTCTACCCATCGGCCTTTCGGTCCCATTACGGTAATGTGCAGCGCCTCATATCCGGTCGATTTTGGCGATGATATCCAGTCCCGCAGCCTGCTCGGGCTCGGTCGGTAATGGTCGGTCACTATGGAGTATATCTTCCATGCGAGGAACTTCTCATCGTGCTGGCTGTTCGATTTGTAAATGATGCGAAGTGCGAATTTATCATATACTTCGTCAAAGGTCACACCTTGTGCCAGCATTTTGCGGCGGATGGAGTAGATCGACTTCGGCCGTCCTTTAATGGTGTATTCTATGCCTTCAGCATCAAGTGAGGCTTTCAGCACGTCCGATATCGATTTGATATAAGCGTCCTGCTCTTCCTTACTTTCCTTCATGCGGCTCACGATGTCGTTGTACACCGCAGGCTCGGTATATTTCAGGCCAAGGTCTTCGAGTTGGGATTTGATGTTGTACAACCCCAAACGGTGGGCGAGGGGGGCGTAAATATACAGCGTTTCCGATGCGATCTTTGCCTGCTTGTAATCTGCCATCGATCCCATCGTCTGCATGTTGTGCAGCCTGTCGGCGATCTTTATCAGGATCACGCGCACATCGTCGTTCAGTGTCAGCAGCATCTTGCGGAAATTCTCCGCCTGCATCGATATTTCCTGGTCGGTCTTTACCTGCGCTATTTTGGTAAGACCCTCAACGATCTGCGCGATCTTTGGGTTAAACATTTTTGAGATGTCTTCTACGGTAATGTCCGTATCCTCCACCACATCGTGCAGCAGCGCCGAGGCAATGGATGTAGCACCAAGCCCGATCTCCGAAGCCACGATCTTGGCTACGGCAATGGGATGGAAGATATAGGCTTCACCCGATTTCCTCCGTTGGTCCTTGTGCGCGTCAACCGCAACATCAAATGCCTTTCGTATCAGCTTTTTATCATCTTCCGAAAGCGTTTGGTAACTGATGCGCAGCAGTTCTTTATATTCCTTGGCGATAGCCTTGTTTTCAAGTTCTATGTCTGTTTCTGTCATAATAGGGTAACAATAGCCTTAAATATAGTAAATATTTTGATGATTTGCAATGGGGAACGGAATATGGATCAAGATTTTTTAGGCGTGCCGCTCCACTGCGTTCCGCGTCGGGTCATCGGCTTTATCTGCTTCGTCCCTCCGCAGGATATCGCCTCTACCCCTCACGCAGCTTCAGGTAGCGACCTGCAAGGTTTTCAGAACCTTGCACGATAAATAGAAATTATCCGCAATACCTTTCGAGCAATTCCCTTTCGATCCCCAATTTTACTGCACGCCTGTAAAGTATCCGTACCAGGGGCGAAAATATCCTGAATGGCAGCGATGCAAGGTGCGTGTCACCCCAATTGTGCATCACCGCAATGTGGTAAATGTTCTTAGGGACCTGGTTCCTGGTAATGGTCATCCCGTCAATTACCAACCCGAACATCGCTTTCAGGAAATTCTCGAAACCGGGCTGGCCCGGTCGCAGCATCACCCTGAAAATGATCTCTTCGGGGCTGTCATTAAAAAATCGATGTGGAATGCCAATGGGTATGAGTTGCTGCTCGCCGGTTCCCAAGTATACGGTGGATCTTTCGTATTGCAGGCCAAGCTTGCCCTTAACGGCAAAGAACTCTTCGGTAAATCGGGTATGATAATGCAGCGGGTTGCCGCCGCCGGGTGAAAGGCTTACTTCAAGGAGGGAGTATTCTCCGTTTGTGTCTTCAGAAGACGCTACTATGCGGGCAAACTCGCCGTTTAGGGGATTGTAGTATGTTTTGGTCCCACCCATCAGTCGCAGGGAAAATAACACTCAATAGATTTGAGCTTATCGTCCTTAAAGTAAAAGCGCCATTCATAATCTTCGGCGGTATCAGGCAGCAGTGTTATCATTTCCAGCAGCTCGCCTTCCTCGCCTTCGACATCCTCAATGTAGGCAGCCGCGCCGGGATAGGTCTTGCTAAAGCTTTTCAGGGTAGTTGTACGGTCAAACCAGTCATTTTTGATCGAAAAATAAGTGTTGCGGTTTTTGGTGAGATCCACACTGCGGAAGTTCATGACTCCATTGTCCAGTTCATATCTCGCGCCTTTGTGATATACCATTTTTACGGTCGCCTCTTCCTCACGGCCGCATATCTCCCCGGCCTTCGGCGCTGTAATGCTGTCGGCCTTTTTATAGCGTTTGTCAAAATCGGCTTTAGAAATGGTCATTTTTATCCTGTCATTGATCATGGCTTCATCCCACGACAGCGTTTCGATGTCCTGTGAAAAAAGTGGTAATGACAGTAAAAGCAATAGTATATTCAGGGCTTTCATTGGAGTGATCTTGGCTATTAGTAAACGCCGAAAGATACATAATATTTTAGAAACCCCTTTGCCTTTTGGCTTCAAAGATGAGTATGGCCGCCGCTACCGAAACATTCATCGAGTCGATGGCGCCCTGCATGGGTATGATGATATTTTTTGTAGATGCCATCCGCCATTCGTCCGTCAGTCCTGTCGCTTCAGTACCAACCACTAATGCCGATGGGGCTGTATAGTCCTGCGTATGATACGGTGCTGAGTCCTGTAGTGTGGCACAGTAAATATTGATATTTTTTGACCTCAGGAAAGCGATCACCTCTTCCGTCGTCCCGGCGGCTATGTTGTTGGTAAACAGGCATCCTACACTACTCCGCACGATGTTAGGGTTATACAGGTCGCTTTTGGGGTCGGCAATGATCACGGCATCCAGTTTGGCGGCATCGGCAGTACGCAGCATCGCGCCTATGTTACCTGGTTTTTCAGTCGCTTCCATTACCAGTACCAGCGGATTGTCGCCCAATTTAAGGTCTTCCAGCTTCAGGCTTTTAGTTTTAGCAATGGCAATTATCCCTTCTGTCGTATCGCGATAAGCCAGCTTTTGGTATACTTCACGGCTTATTTCAATAAGTTCCGTTTGCCTGCCCGCAAGGCTTTTCACTTCAGTTTCGGTAACCATGCCTTCCACGAACAGCGCTGTTTCGATCTCGTAGCCGCCCTTTCGCGCCAATTCTATCTCACGCTGCCCTTCAATAAGGAACGTGCCGCTTTGCCTGCGTGCCTTTGCTTTTTCCTGCAATTGCACAAGGTTTTTTATAAGTGGGTTCTGGGCGCTGGTAATTTGTTTCAAGATCTGATCAAAAATTTAGGCAAAGATATTATTCCTCACCATAAAATCCATCATAAGCCTTCTGGAATTCCGCATTCTCCTGTTCACGAATGCTTTTAAAACCGATGTTGCCGCTATTGTCCAGCATTTGCTTTACGATCTTAGCTGTAGGGCTGGTCGGATGTTTTTTTATAAAGCGGTTATACTCATCCACGATTTCCGGATAAAGCGTGTTACCCTCATGTTCGTAGGTAGGTGTATTATCCTGCCCGAAAAGGTAACTATACCTGTACATGTGATAATTGGCAGCTGCCCTTGCATACAGTTTGCTCTCAGGATACTTTAGTACGAAATTTTCCCAGTTGATGACGCGTTGCGACAACTGCTCCCAGGTTATGGCGATCCCTGCATCGGCACTCCATAAGTCAGAATCATCTGCAGACTGTAGCATGAGGAATCGTTTGTAGTCAGGCGTTACATGGTCCCTGAACATCTTCAGGTAATAGTCGTTTTTCGCCCGGATCTCGCCCATGCCTTCGCCGATATGCCAAAATTCCAGCCCGGCCTTTCCCAGCAAGTCTTTTTTATACTGTATGGTGTCATGTAGTTTTGCGGGGTCACCATTCCGGTCATAAAAGTGGGCGTGAAAATCTTCCAGCAATTTCCCTTCTAAAATGTTCAGTCGGCCAATTATTTCGTTGTTCTTCGTTTCATATGCATCAAAAAGCGCACTGGCTTCTTCAGGCTTAAGGGAAGATAATTTTAATCTTGTTTCGTCCCTCAGCCTTGAAAATTCAGCAACAAGTTTTTCAAGGTCTGACGTTTGACGGTTATCGGCAACAGGTGTTTCGACTTCAGCAAAAGCAGTGTCAATACTAACTGTTACTGCATTATCCTGCGAAGCTTCCTTCTTGCAGGAAACCAAAAGAATTCCAAAAAGCAATAACGCAAGATATTTCATGATAATGTTTTTTACAGGATCCCCCTTGCCTTTATCTCAAGGTAATTGTTGATGCTCTCCACAGTAAGGTCTTCAGGCTTGGTAAGTACCGAATAGATGCCGTACTTCTTCAGTTCGTTCACAATGAGCCTTTTTTCAAACGCAAACTTCTCGGCGATCACCTGGTCATAAATTTCCTGGATATTGCCCGCTTTTTTATGCATCAGCTCTTCAAGCTCTACGTTCTCAAAGAAAACCACTACCAGCAGGTGGCTTTTGGCAATACCTTTAAGGTAGGGCAGCTGGCGCTTCAGGCCATCTAGCGTTTCAAAGTTCGTGTAAAGGATAACGAGGCTGCGCTGTGTAATGTTCTTTTTTATGTCGGCATACAGCCTGCCGAAGTCGCTCTCAAAAAAGTTGGTGTTCACATTATACAGCGTCTCCATGATGCGTTGCATTTGCAGGGAGCGCCTGTCGGCAGCCACGCGGTTCTCCACAACTTTCGAGAAGGTAAACATCCCTGCCTTATCGCCTTTTTTCAGGATGATGTTGGATAGCACCAGTGTCGAGTTGATGGCATAATCCACCAAGCTCAGCCCGTTGAAAGGCATTTTCATCATGCGGCCTTTGTCTATGGCCATATATACGTTTTGCGAGCGCTCGTCCTGGAACTGGTTCACCATCAATTGATTCTTTTTGGCGGTTGCCTTCCAGTTGATGGTGCGGATGTCATCGCCGCCTACATATTCCTTTATCTGCTCGAATTCCATGGTGTGGCCTATACGGCGTATCTTCTTCAGGCCGTATTCAAAAAGCCTGTTAGAAAAGGCCATCAGGTCATATTTGCGCAATTGAATGTATGAAGGGTAGGTGGGTACCATTTGCCCCGACTCAAAAATAAACCTTCGAGACACCAGACGCAGGGGAGAGGATACATACACGTTGAGGCTGCCAAAGTGGTATTCACCGCGCTGCGTTGGCCTCAGGAAATATTCAAAGCTGTCGCTTCCGCCGGCATTTATAGTACGGTGTACGCTGAAGTCCCGTATTTGGAATTGTACTGGGACCTCATCAATAATGCGCAGTGATGCGGGGAAAGAGTAGCCGCTTTCTAACCGTATCACAACAGGGTTTTCATCTCCGTTGGATAATTTTTCCGTAAGCACCCTTGTCCCGGCAAAGCGCTGGTTGGATGCGAACAGCAGCAGGAGGTCAATAAGGGTAAACCCGATGAACGCATATACCGCTATCCACACAATATTATAGAGCATGGGGTAAACGTAGGCCATTACAAAGCATACCACGAGCCCCATGAGCACATAGAAAAAGAAATTGTTGAGGTATATGCGGTTAAACCACTTCATTAACGCGGTATTTCTACGGTGTCTACGATCTGCTTGATGATCTGCTCACTGGTCAGTCCTTCCATTTCACGCTCTGGAGCCACCATGACCCTGTGGCGCAGCACCGGAATGGCAGAGTCCTTAATGTCCTCAGGCGTAACAAAATCCCTGCCTCTTAGCGCGGCAAAGCCCTTGGCGGCATTTAATATAGCGATCGATGCCCTTGGCGACGCGCCCAGGTAAAGGAACGCATTTTCGCGGGTATTGGTCACGATCTTGGCAATGTACTGTATCAGTTGCGGCTCGATCACTATATGCTTCACAATGCCCTGGTATTTCAGGATGTCGGCCTGCGACAGTATTTTTTTAATGTTTTCCAGCTTGGGCCTGTCGTGCAATGCATTCTCACGCTGCAATATGGCAACTTCCTCATCCAGCTTAGGATAGTCGATCACGATCTTGAAGAGGAAACGGTCAAGCTGCGCCTCGGGCAGGCGGTAGGTACCTTCCTGCTCAATAGGATTTTGTGTGGCTATGACAAGGAACGGCGCCTCCATGGCGTGTGTTGTGCCTTCGATGGTTATCTGGCGCTCCTCCATTACTTCAAAAAGCGCTGCCTGCGTTTTGGCAGGAGCACGGTTGATCTCATCGATCAGTACGAAGTTGGAGAATATCGGACCCTTTTTAAAGTTGAATTTTGAAGCAGACATGTCGTATACCGATGTGCCCAATATATCCGACGGCATGAGGTCGGGCGTAAACTGTATGCGGCTGAAATCGAGAGTAAGGGTTTTTGCCAGAAGCTTGGCCGTGATGGTCTTCGCAACTCCGGGTACACCTTCAAGCAACACGTGGCCATTAGAAAGTATGGCTACCAGCAGCTGGTCGATCATTTTGTGCTGCCCCACGATAACCGAGCTGATCTCGGCCTTTACCGCATCAATACTCTGCTGCAGCCCGCCAAGGTCGATCCTCGAGGTGAAGTTAATGCTGTCTGTTTCCGGTGCTGTGCTGGCATCGTTCACCTGTACGCCTTTGTCCAGGTTTATCCCTTCGGTGCTGTTGTTGAATTCTTCTGTCATAACCTTAATTTTTCAATTGCTTTATTGATCTCTATCACATCAGCTTCGGTGCTTTGAAACTGGTGCCTGTACTTTTTTATCAGATCTATCGCTTTCTGTATGTCCTCGATCGGCTTGCCCGTCTTCAAGTGCAGTTTTTCTACCAGATCGTCATCCAGCGTATAGGTGTCTATGAGGTATTCGTTCCTGATGTGCTCCAGGAAATATATGATCTTCTTTTCTATGATAGTATGGTGGTCGCCCTCCTGGTAGTATAGGTTCCCGATGGTCTTGGTGAAATCGATGGTGGTGTTCCTTAGCGGAGTGATCTCATGTATAATGCGCTGCTTCCTTTTTGCATTAAAGAAAATGAATATGATAATGCCAATGATGCCCAGCCACATAGCTGCATATAGTGCCGGCTGGTCCTTAATGTAACGCAGCTTGCTCGAGGAGATATTCCTGAATCCGGAATGCCAGTAAATAGTGCCTTCGGGTATGTAGGATAGTGCTTCTTCGGCATACTTATAGTGGTCTTTCTTTAGTAAATGGTAGTTGCTGAATACGGCAGGCTGAGTGTGGAAGATGAATTGGCCGTCACCAAAGCCCACGCGTATAAAGTTCGGCCTCTTGCCATCCGGTGTTTCCTGGTAGCCGAGAACCGTAGCCTGTGATCTTTCAATAGAGTCGAACACGATGTTCCCCATAGCCTTGCCGTACCAGTAGTGACTGCCGGTGCGTTGCAGGTCGATCTTGACCGAATCCTGCAAATAAATGCTGCGGCCCAGCTTAAGGTTGAGCGTGTCCAGCAATACCTGCGGGAAGGTTTGCATACCTAAGAACACTGTGTTGCCGTGTTCGGCAAAATACAGCAGTTCCATTGCCGACTGCTCGTCAATATTATTCTCGTCCTTAATGTCGAGGTATGTGCCTTTTACTTTATACGTTTTTTTATCATAGTCAAATTTATCGTCGAAAAACTCATAGGCGGTAATGGCGAATTTCTTTATTTCCTGCCCTTTGAACAAGTCAGGCGATTCCTTGTCGAGCACATAAAGCCCCAACGGGATCTTGTCTTTAGGGTTGTAGGTTGGTCTCCAGTCGGGCTTTTTGGGCAACAGCGATATCATTACGGTGATCAATATGATGATCCCGACAGGCAAAGCTATTATCCAAATTGTCTTCCTGTTCATCCCTATAGTACGTTTATTGTTTTACGGAAAGCCCTTTCCGCTTTTTCAAAAGCAGCCTCGTCCAGCGAAAACTCGCCATACCAGCTGTGGTCATATACATACGAAAGGTACCTGAACTCGTCCTTCAGGCCTTTGTCGCGTATTTCATATAAATAGTCGCTGTTGGTCTTATCGCGGTGCAGCTGTATCACTTCTCGGGCTGATAATTTTTTTAGCAGCCACAGGTAATAGTAGCGCACGGCCAGCCTGTAATTGCCTGATTGCCGCGTTTCGCTAATGAGCGACGCAAAGTCCATCTCGTTAAGGTCTTCATCGTCTACATCGTATGCATTTATCTTTTTTGATGCCCTTCCAAATATCCAGTAGCCCTGCTTGTTGAGTATTGCCCGGGCAATAAAGTACACTGCCACGCCCAAAAGAAGAAAGGCCACTACGCGTCCAAAAATACCCATGGCCGACATTTTTCCGCTATTGGGCGACGGGGCGAACAAACGTTCCAACCACATGGCAACCCATTCAAAGAAACGGTCTAAAGCTGTTTTGTTTTGCTCGACCTTCGGCTCATATTGATACTCCGAACCGGTATAATCGTCTTTGAACCCTTCCTTGAAATTGCGTTCCTTATGCTTTACCTCATTTACAGGCAATGCTTTGACCTCCTTAAATACAATGCTGTCCTGTACCGTGGCAGTAGCAACGGTAAACGGGGCGCAAATCAGGAAGATGTATATGAGGATCTTATTCAAGGTAATGCTATTAGGCTGCGAGGGCCGCTTCGGGAGCGATATGGGTTTGGTTTGATTTTCGGTTGACTATAAATGGATACACAAGGTAATACCAGGCAATGGCCGATAGTGTTACCAGGATGATAAGTATGTTCAGTACCCTGGGCATATCGGGCGAATACCGGGTCACAAAACCCTCAAGCAATCCTGCCGCTATGGTAAACGGCATGGTGCTCACCACAATCTTCAGGCCGTTCTTAAAGGCTATCTTTAGCGATCGTACCCTCGAATATGTTTTGGGGAACAGTATGCCCGCCCCAAAGATCAGTCCTGCAGCGGCTTCAATGATCATGGCGAATATTTCCATCGATCCGTGGATCCAGATGCCGCGTACGCTGGCCCAAAAAACGCCCTGCTCATAGAAAAAGTATTGAAAGGAGCCCAGCATTATGCAGTTCTCGAAAAGTACATAAATAGTACCCAGCCCTCCGAATAATCCAAGTATGAACGACATAAGGCCCACCCTTAGATTATTGAAGGTAATGCCGAAAGCACTTCCCCAGTTGCTGCCACTTTTGTACACGGCTACGGGGTTGCCATTATCTATGTTCTCAAGCGTTTGGTTTACATAGTCATCGCCCAAAATGAGCCTCGGGAAGCTTTCATCATGCACTGCCGAGATCACACCGATCGCTGTAAAGGTAAAAAAGAACAGGAAGGCATATAGTACATACCGCCTGTTTTGGTATACGATAAGCGGAACTTCGGTCTTAAAAAAATGTACCAGCCTGTTAGTGTCCTCGCGCTTAGTTTTGTATATCTTTTGGTAAGTGATGGAGGCGAGGTGGTTAAGGTATACAACCGTCTTGCTTTTAGGGTAGTAGGTGCGGGCGTATGACAAGTCGTTCACCAGTTGGATATACAGGCTTGCCAGGTCGTCCGGATTTTTTTTAGCTTTACCAAAAATAGCCTGCTCAAATTCAAGCCATTTTTCTTTATTTTGTTTTATAAAAGCAACCTCTCTCATACGTAGCTAAAATATAAAATATGTCAGAACTTTCAATAACAACTACGCAAAATGTAGATATTAATTTTAAAGCAGCTTCCGAGGGCGACCGAGTACTCGCCTATCTGCTTGATCTTGTGATATGGATCGCCTACTATTTTGTACTCGATAAAGTTTTTGATGCTACCGGGTTCAGCGACCGCGTCAACGCAATGGATACGTGGTCGTACATTGCCATACAGACATTTTTCTCACTTCCTGTATTCTTATACAAGCTGCTTTTCGAAACCTTCATGGACGGCCAGACACCGGGTAAGCGTATTATGAAGATCCGCGTTATAAAGATCGATGGTTACCAGGCCGGCTTTGGCGAATACCTCATGCGGTGGCTTTTCGGGCTTATAGAGACTACGCCGCCATTGATCATTATTGGCCTTATAGCGATGTCCATAAGCAAAAAGAACCAGCGCATTGGCGACATGGCTGCCGGGACCGCGGTCATTTCGTTAAAGAATAACATAAGCATTGACCAAACAATACTAAAAGAAATAAACGATTCTTATGTGCCGGTATATCCTTTGGTAATAAAGCTTACGGATAATGATGTACGTATCATAAAAGAAACCTACGAGTCAAGCCTTCGCGCCACTGATTTTGCCATGATCGCAAGGCTTCAAACAAAAATTGAGGATGTTACGGGCATAAGATCAGTTTCTGCCAATGCCACGGCATTTGTAGATACGGTACTGAATGATTATAATTTTTATACGAGGAGTATGTAATCATTCAGAATGTAGATTTCAGATTTAGCAACACTCCTGCCGCTTAAACTATGGAGTTGAGCGCTTACTTTGGAGTGAAGCTCGATATGAGATCTACAGTCTGAAATCTGAAATCATCAACGGATCATCGAGAAATGTCCCTTAACTGTCCTGCCGTCGTCAAGCGCTACTACATACCAGTAATCGGTAGAAGGGAGCGGGTAGCCGTTGTATGTGCCGTCCCATCCTTCGCCTTTTGGATCTACATCGGCAAGGAGTTTCCCGTAGCGGTCAAAAATGTAGATCTTGCTGGTTTCATAGTATAAGGCATTTACACCAATGATATTCCATGTATCATTGATGCCGTCGCCGTTAGGTGTAAAGAACTTGGGCACTGCCAGTACCGATACGCCATACGGTTTCACGCCACATCCGTTAGTATCATATACATACACCACGTGAATACCCGAACTCACATTGTCAAAAAAGTTCGATTCCTGCCATGGCCCATTTGGCGAGTCAAGACTGTACAGGTAGGTGGTATTCACATTATTGCCTGGATATACATATATAGTGATGGTGTTGTCCTGGCGCAGGTCTTCCACCACAATTTCGTCAAGTACAGCGAGGTCGCTGGGCACAACGGTCACCGTGCGGACTTTGGAGCAGGCAGAAACATTTGTAATGTTGGTAACTTCTACAGTGTAGGTACCGGGCTGGTTCACAAATATTGTATGTGTGGTCTCACCGGTAGACCATGTAAAAGTATAGTTGTTGATGTTGGCAAGCACCCCCGCACTTATCGGGATAAGATCACGGGTGTTCAGGCATACTATGGCCGTATCGTCAATGTCAATGTCAGGGAGCGGGCGAATGATAAGCCCGATCGGCTGAAGCGAGGTACAATCGTTGTTGTTTTCCACACGTGCATATACCGTCTGTGTATTGGCAGCTGTGTTAGTAAATAGTTCGGGTATCGCATTCTGCTCGAGCAATGCATCTGTTGCCGACGGGTAATATACTACATTATCCGCACCTGTGCCAACACCCGCCAGTGCGAGGTCAAATTCGGCAAAGCCATCTTCGGCTCCATCGTTATCACAGCGCTCCAGTTGCATGGCAGGTAAAATATCGGTAGTAACCCTTAATGTAAGGGGCAATATACGGAAGCAGCCAGTATCTGTGATAATGACCCGTGCCGCGATCACCTGCGGGTTCGCTGTATTGGTGTAAGGCCCTGTAATTTCGTTCGTGCCGTCTTCAGCATCAGTAACCGTTGGGTAGTAGCTCACCGATAGCCCTGTATCGCCACCTGTTATCTCAGTATTGGCCTGTGTAAGGTTAAACAGGTTTACGCCTTCCGGGTTCAGGCATTGTACCAGTTCTGCGGTTGTTATGGCATCCGGCAACGGATCTACCGTAAGGGTAACAGGCAGCACAGTAACGCAACTTGCAAATGTGTTGTGTACAACACGTGCATATACTATCTGCTCATCCCTTGTAGTGTTGTTAAATAAGGCAGGCAATGGGCTTACAGGCCCGTTAGCATTTGCCTCAGAAGCATAATAGGTAGTGGTGTATAGTGTACTGTTCTGTACTAACGCTGTGGTTACGGCAGCCATGTCAAATCGTGCCTTGCCATTGGTATCGTCGCCATCGGCATTGTCATCGCAAATGGCAAATTTGGCAGCATTCATTACAGGGGAGGATGTTACGCTTATATCAAAAGAGGTAGTACTGTAACACTTTGTGTTCGCCCGTTGGTGGACGCGTGCATATATGGTTTGCGGACTCGAGGTATTGGTGTAAGCAGCAGCATTCAGCGCATCGGTGTTTGCATCGGCGGCTTGCTGAGAAGCAAAATATCTGACCTCAAATGTTGCCGTGTTCTGCCCTCCAAGTACCGAAGCGTTGTTTACCGAAAGGTTGAACACTTCGAAACCGTCATTCTCTGGGTCACATTCATTCAGGGCAGGAGCTGTGTTGGCAACCGGTATGGCATAGATGGTTACTTCCTCTACGATAGTATATACATCGTCGAAGTTGGTGATGGTAGCAACAACATTATATACGCCCGGAGCGGCATAAACATGTCCCGGTGCGAGTTCGGAAGAAAATACAGAGCTGTCGCCAAAGTCCCATGATACAGTTTGGAAATCGCCTAATGAATTCAGCGAGAATTGTGTGGTATCGCCCAGGCAAGTATTTTCTGCCAGTATGTTTGCCGAAAACAATGAAGTTATGAAGGGCGGCAGCCCGAAGATCGCTATCCTGTTAACGCCCAAATTCACACCGCCGGGCTCAAAGTCACAGGAAACACCGATCTCATCGGGCAGGTGGATGATATCCAGCGAAGAGCCCCCGTTCACAGAAATGTATATCTTGCCGTTGGGCCCCAGTTGAAGCGCGCTGGCCGTGCTTGAGTTAGCTGTTATGAAAGTATCCGAGCCGGGAATGTCGGCAGCGTCAAGGTTATACTGGTGAAGTCCGCCAAATCCGGCAGGGTTAGTATCATAAGCCACATACAATTTCTTTGATTGTGCCGAAAATTCAAGTCCGTAAGGGATTGTGTTGTCGCTCAAAACGACCGGATCGGATATTGCTCCGATGGCGTTGTTAAAATTGTAAAGGTATACCGCACCATTCTGTGCCATACCTCCCGTTGCATTACCACGTTGGTTGTGGGCTATGGCCAGTTTTTTTCCATTCGGCGAAGCTTTCAGGTAGCCAATAGCATTTCTCCTATACCCGCCGGTATTTACGACCGGAGCTACCTGGCTTACCACAGGCGTTGTGTTCACGCCATTCTCATCTATAAAGAAGGAATAAAATTTATCGATAAACTGCGTCACAACCCAAAATCCTGTCCCGGTATTGTTTTTCACAGCAGTGATCTTTTCCGAGCATTTGTATTTTGCTTCTTCGGGGTTAGTGGCATCATAGGTGACCAAATGCACATTCCTTGTAACAATGTCCCCGATACTCCCATTAGGACCTGTTACGGAAAGGTCGACCACTGAATAATTGAGGCCATTGTTAAAGCCATCATCTGTCTCGGGAACTCCCAGTTGGGTATCCGAATAGATCCCGTTAAATTGTGCCGGATATACTGCCGCATTTTCATGGTGCGGTTCGTCTACTGTAAAAATGTAGTAGATATTTGGGTCGCCTTTTTTAGGAACGATTATTCCCGATTGTGTGCTTGAAGGGTCGCCCATCAGGCCGGTACCCATATTGTAGTTGCCGTTTGGCATTTTCACGTGGTTGCGGTCCCATACATTGCGGCCATCGGTATAAAATAAGAGGTTGCCATCGGCGTCCGATATCACGCTGCATCCTTCATTGGTGTCCATAAGCCCATTAGAGAGCGCGGCAACACTGCCATCATCCAGGAAATGTATGCCGGCGAACCTGCCGAAATACCAGTTGCTGGCCTCTTTTTGGGAAAAAGCGTTCAGTGAAAAAAAGAGTAAATAAAGGGAAATAATTTTATTCATAACAGGGCATTGAACCTTCAAAAGTATTTAATTTTAACGAACCATGGCAAAGTGCCCTTTAATTATTCGGCCACCGGCAAAGTTGATCTCGAACCAATAGTCTGTAGATGGCAGCCTTTCACCGTTGTAGGTGCCGTCCCATCCAAGTTCCTTGCCACGGTAGCTTTTGATGAGCTTTCCGTACCGGTCAAAGATGTTCACGATCGCATCGGGAAAGAAATAAATGAATGCTACATTCCATACTTCGTTGATGCCGTCGCCGTTCGGCGTAAAGAATTTAGGATAGTTGAGTATTGGTATCCGTTCGGTCACGCTGCTGCAGCCGTCTTTAGACCTGATATAAAGCGTGTATACCCCGGGAACCAGCCCGTCAAAAAATGTCACGTCAGAGAATGTCCTTCCGTCCATCGAAAATTCAAACTCAGCGCTGTTGGCCATGTGTACGGTAATGCTATTGTCAAAAGGCGTAAAGTCAGTTATATCAACAGTATAATTAATTTCCGGCAGCGGCAGTACTCCAATAGTAAATGAGGTTATGCCATAGCCATAGCAGCCGGTAATGTTTTCCAGCCTGGCCCAAATGGTCTGTGTGAGGTAGGGATGCTGGTTCTGGTAAATGCCGGGAAGCGGATCCAGACTGTTTTCGGCATCGTTCTGGGTGGCATAGTAGGTTACGGTACTGTTGGTATTGCCGTCTTTTATAAAAGCATCGTTCTCTGTCAGGTCAAAGTTCGCAATGCCGTCACCTTCCATATCACATAAGGTCAACGGTTCGGGTTCGCCTACCGGCAGGCTGTAATTAAGTTGTACGGTAACGCTTTCTGTCGAAAAACATCCTGTAACTGCGTTCGTCATTCTCAGGTATACTGTTTGCGGATTGGCAGTGTTTGGAAAAGCAGTTGGCAAAGGTACCGGATTATCCCCGGTCCCGGCATCGCCCGCATTGGTGTGATAGGTTATAGCAACACCCGACTGATCGCCAATCAGCATGGTTTCATAAACAGTCAGGTCGAATGCTACAATGCCATCGTGCAGGCCGTCATCGTCACATTGTTCAATTACCAAAGGAGTGCCTGTTGGGTGTTCTCCGTCACGAAGCATTTGCGGCACAGGGTTTACCGCAATGGCAAAAGACGTAATGCCAAAACGGTAGCAGGCACCTGTTGTCTCCACCCGTGCCCAAATGATCTCAGGACCATAGGCCTGCTGGTTCTGGTACATTGCAGGGAGTGGGCTCGTTTCGTCCTGTGCATTTTCGGCAGAGGAATAATAGGTAACAACGGTATTAGTATCCCCATTGTTTATCAAAAAGTCATTTTGCGCGAGATTAAAAATCATTAAGCCATTCCCGTTATCGTCGCATAGCGAAAGCGGACCGCCCATACCGGCATTATAATTCAGATCTGTCCTGATCAAGAGTTGTTCGGTAGTAAAACATCCACTGGCGGTATAGGTCATGCGCATGAAAATCGTCTGCGGACTCGAAGTGTTTACAAATGCTTCGGGGTTGTCTATGTCATCAACACCGTTCAGTGCATTATTGTAATCGGTATAGTAGGTCAGGGCCACACCTGTTTGTGTGCCAATGAGCATTGCTTCGAATGCGGTCAGGTCAAATGCTGTAAAGCCGTCATCGGTGCCATCGTCGTCGCATTCCACTATTTCAAGAGGGGTATTCGGCGGAAGATCGGGGTTGCGCAGCATTTGCGGCATCGGATATACATTGATGCTGAACGACTCAATACCATAGCGATAGCACCCGGTTGTAGTCTCAACCCGTGCCCAAATGGTTTGCACTGTGTTGGCTTCGGCATTCTGATGAGGATTTTCCAGCGGCGACTGCTTATTTTCTGCATTGTCTTCCGATGCATAATAGGTAACGGCATAGGTGGGGTCATCATTGGACAGCGCCTCATCGTTAAGCGAAAGGTCAAATTGCTCAAAGCCGTTGCCATCGGTATCGCAAAGCTCCAGGTCTTCGGGTTCGCCTACAGGCAGCGAGTGATCAATGATTAGCGTAAGCGTTTCAAATACATAGCAGCCGGTAGTGGTATTAACCAAACGGACATACAGGGTTTGCGGGTTGGATGTATTGATGAAATTCAAAGGGTTATTTATAGGGTCGCTCCCAATTTCTATGTTATCCGTGTTTTTATGATAGCTGATGGCGACTCCCATCTGTGTACCTATCAGCATCGCTTCATAAACGGTCAGGTCAAAATTCGTCGCATTATCATATATCCCGTCATCATCACATTCAATGATTTGGAGCGGCATGCCTTCCGGAAGATCATCGGTATGCATCAGCTCAGGCTGCGGGTTTACCACAATGGTAAAAGGCACAATGGCAAAACGGTAGCACCCGCTTGTAGTCTCTACCCGCGCCCATACCGTTTCCAGCACAAAAGGAGCCTGGTTTTGATAGATGTCCGGCAGGGGCGATACTTCGTTTTGTGCGTTTTCGAGCGAGGCATAGTAGATCACCTCTGTATTTTCGAAGCCATTGCTTATTGGCCCTGCTGTCTGGGCAAGGTTGAATTCCCTGAAGCCGTTGCCGGCTGTATCGCAAAGCGCTATGTTGGCCGGCACCCCGGGAGGAAAGCTTGTATTTACTGAAATAACCAGTGTTTCGGTGCTGTAGCATCCCGTAACCGGATTGGTCATTCGCATATAAATGGTCTGCGGACTGGCAGAATTGAAATATGCCTGCGGGTTTTCCAAAGCGTCCTCGCCAGTGATCATGCCATTGTTCTCCAGATGGTAGGTTACTTCAACATCGGTTTGCGGGCCTATGAACATGGCTTCGAATTGGGTAAGGTCAAATGTGGTCTTACCATCGGTAACACCATCGTCATCACATTCCATGATCTCAAGTGCGATATTGTCCGGGTTCAGGAATTCAGGAATATTATGGAAGGTCGCCGTCCCGGTCCATACCATCGAAAAGTTGGCCTCGCCGTGTGGGCGGTCTATGATGAGGTAGTAAATATCATCATCCTCGACATCCAGCCACTGTATGTAGGCATTGCCGTTAGGCCCCGGCCCTTCGGAGACATCGGTTTCGGTCTCGTTCATGCCCGTATGGTTAAAGTTGAGCCCTGCCGCACCGGGGTTAGTAGTAGAGCAGCGAATGGCTGTGCCCAGCGCCCCGCAGGTCACATTGGGTCCATACATCCAAAAATCAAAATCCACAACCAGGTCATCGCTTTCTGGTGAAAGGACAAAACCGAGCGTGCCGCCGTCCTTTATCTGTATTTTAAGCCACAGGCTATTGTGTTCCTGGCTGGAACATGCGTTGGCGAAGTTAATTTCCTGCACCCCAATACCCGTGGCATCGAGCCCCGAATAATTGGCGTTCCCGCATACCATTATCGCATCCGGACAGTCCGTCTGGGCAAAAGAGGGTACGAAAGGGAACAGGACGACCGCCAAAAGGCATATCCTGAAGGTAATTTTCACAGCATTAGGATGTTAATTTTTTTATAAATTTATGGAAAACTATCGTAGCATTGCAAAATGACCACGAATTTTTCTTCCATTCTCCAATTCAAGCACGAACCAGTAATCGGTTGACGGCAAAGCTTTTCCGTTAGAATTCCCGTCCCAGCCCGCATCACCGCTGGCAAAATTGCCTACCAGCTTTCCGTAGCGGTCAAATATCGTTACCTGCGCTTCCGGGTGCATTGCCAGGTACGGAATGCGCCAGCTATCGCGTATGCCGTCACCATTGGGCGAAAAGAATTTTGGATAATCCAGTATCACTACATCTTCATATATCGTCTTGCAGCCGGTTTTTGCCCTTATGTGTATGCGGTGCGGCCCGGTAGTTAATCCCTCAAATACTAAATTATCGCTAAACTCCCCGCCATCTATCGCAAATTCATAATCTTCCGCATCAGGCATTTCAATAGTTATAGAGTTCCTGCTATCCCTGAAATCCACAATGTCCAGCTCATAAACAATATCAGGGAGCGGAATGATGTTGATGGTAAATGAGGTCGTATCATGCCCATAACAACCGCTTATGTTCTCCAGCCGTGCCCATATCGTTTCGGCTGTCAACGGAGTTTGGTTGTTATAGAGCGGCCCTATCGGATCGGTTTTGCTATCGGCATCGGCCTGAGAGCGGTAATAAGTTACCATCATGTTGGCATTGCCATCCTTTACATTATCATCATTCTGGGCAAGGTTAAACTCAGGTTTGCCATCTTCATTAAAATCACACAGGAACAGGTCTTCCGCGTCCCCGGCTACAATGGGGTTGATAATCTCAATGGTGAATTCCCTGTTGCTAAAGCATCCGGTCACGGTGTTTGTCATCCGTGCGTAAATGGTTTGCACGATGTTTTGGTTGGCATACGCCGATGGGTTCGTGATCGCGTTAGTGCCCGTAATTACGTCATTTTCATTCTCAAAAAACTCCAGTACAACATCTGCCTGGCTCGCGATCAGCATAGCCTGGTGGGTAGTGAGGTCAAAGAGGGAAATTTTATCATCTACGGCATCATCGTCGCATTGCTCAAGGTTAAGCGAGATCCCATTGGGATTGGTGAACTGTGGCGTATCGTGGAATTGCGCCGTCCCCGTCCACTGGATCGAAAAATCGCTGAAGCCCACCGGCCTGTCAATTACCAAAAAGTAGCTTTCGCCATCGTGCACGGTAAGCCATTGTACAAAGTTGTTGCCCAATTCGCCAGGGCCTTCGGCGGTGTCGGTTTCCGTTTCACTCATGCCGGTAAGGTTGCTGGGGGAACCCGCGAATTGCGGATTGGTAGTAGAGCAGCGTATCGCCTGCCCAATGTTCCCGCAGGTCACGTTCGGGCCAAAAATAAAAAAGTCGAAGTCCACATCTATCGCGGTATTATCGGGCGTAATGGTAAAGCCGAGGGTTCCGCCTGTCTTTATGCGCAGTTCGAGCCAGATGCTGTTGTTCTCAAAGCTCTGGCAGGTATTGGAGTTGTTGAGTTCCTGTATACCGAAGCCCGTGGCGGTAAGCCCCTCGTAGCCCATGTTGCCGCACACTACAAGCGCATCCGTGCAATCGTTCTGGGCGCGGGCTGTAAGCAGGCATAATAGGGATAAACAGGTAAAAATGAATTTCATAGCATGGCAAATTTTTCGTAAATATAATTTACATTCCCTTAATGCCATAAAAAGCGGACTGATTTATTAGGATAAATTATTAAGTAATGCTTTACGGTTAGTAATGCCACGGTTTCATCGAGAATAATTTCAGGAGCGGCCGGCATAGCGCTTATTGCTACACCTTGTCCCGTCCTGCGCTATATCTGCCTGCGTGCCTCGGCAGGATGCCGCTGCGGCCGGGGCTAAGGGGAGGGGTTTGGTGTGTGTTTGCGGGTTTTGCGGAGTGGTTTAGATTGGGGCAATGCAACTACCTCACCATCGCTAAATGCCCCCTGATTTTCTCTCCGTTTTCCAGCTCGATCACAAACCAGTAATCGGTTGCGGGCAGCGGGGTGCCGTTGTGCGTGCCGTCCCACCCTTCCTGGTTGCCCCTGAATTTAGTAATGAACTTCCCGTAACGGTCAAATACCGAAACCTCTATCGTAGGGCGGAAGTAGCTGTACGGGATCCTCCACGTGTCGTTGATGCCGTCGCCGTTCGGGGTAAAAAAAGTAGGGTAGTCGAGTAGGTATAATGTTTTGAAGAAAACAGGCAGGCAGCCGTTGCTATCCCTTATGTAGAATGTGTTCTCACCGCCGGGCAGGTGGTTAAACACATTGCTTTCCTGATAGATGATGTTATCCATCGAGTATTCATAATTCCCAATGCCCGAAGCATTTATCGTAACGGAGTTATCATTCCCACTAAAGTCGTTAATGTCAAAATCCACGCTTTCCGCCGGGGCAGACAGTACAATGGTAAAGGTCTTGCTGCCCTCGCAACCGTTGCTGTCGGTCACGGTTACGGTATAGGTGCCGGTGGCATCTATAGTGATGGTTTGCGTATCCTGCGCAGGGCTGGTGTTCCAGATGTAGGAGCTGTAGCCGCTCCCCGCATCCAGTGCCAGCGTACTGCCTTCACAAAGTATCACCTCTTCATCAGCAAATTCATCGCCAAAAGTATGTACTATAAGCTGCAGGCCCATGATGGCATAGCACCCGATCTGGTTGTGCAGCCCGATGTAAATAGTCTGGTCACCGGGGGTGGTATTGCTATAGGAAGATATAGGCATTATGGGAAACTGGTAGCCCAGGGCATCTTCGTAGCTTTTGAAGAATAACACCCCTGTACCCGGAGGGACCTGGTCTTGTATGTCTTCCGAAAGCTGGGTAAAGTTAAAGTTGTAGATCCCATCATTGTTTGTATCGCACACTTCTATAGGTGCAGGATCAAAAATAGTAAAGGGTGGCATCGAAAGCGTTACGGGAATAATCGCAATACACCCACCCTCGTTCTTTACACGGGCATAGATCACCTGATCGGCTGTGGTATTATAAAAAGGTACGGTAAGCGCTGTGCCCAATAGGTCATTGATCCCGTCACGTGCTTCGTCGGTGGTAAGGTGCCATGATACTACGCTCAATCCTTCATGGTTGTTAACCAGTTCGCCGCCTATGCGGAAAAGGTAATAGGCCGAAAGCCCGTCATTATCATCATCACACTGGTTCCACAGATAGGGATCCAGATCAATGGGAGGATCATATTCTATTGTTATTTCGCCACGGGCAGCACATGTTGGTGTGATCTGCGCCTCAACGCTGTATATACCCGGCGCGGTTACGGTGTAGAAGGCATTGGTTGCCCCGTTTATTGGTGTTCCCGAATTATACCATTGGTAGCCTGTCGCGTCAGGGATGGTGGCATTAAGCTGCAATGTTGTACCATCGCAAAGGGCAGTGCCGTTGGCCACGATCCTGTCATCACCCAGGTCTACAGCGCTCCCAAAGCTGTTGGCCTTCAGGAAAACGGCAGCATCATACAATGCATCACCCTGGTCGGCAATTACAAGCTTTATGTGGTATAGTGTCCCGGCAGTTACATTAGCCTGTGCGGTAAGCACTACGGTTTGCCCGTTGAAGTTGGTAGGGTGGTCCACTCCGTTAAAGGCATCAAAATATTCGGCATTGGCCGGTGGGCATGCGGTTCCGTTGCCACGTACGGTGGTTACCTGTACGGGTGTGTCAGTTCCGGGTATTACTGCAAGGTTTTGATACGCCCCTGTGCTGCCCGCCTCCCGGAGCAGGAAGGCAAACCCATCG
Source organism: Flavobacterium sp. (assembly GCF_052437795.1). Lineage (GTDB taxonomy): Bacteria > Bacteroidota > Bacteroidia > Flavobacteriales > Flavobacteriaceae > Flavobacterium. Next base: position 62,826 of record NZ_JBQVPA010000004.1, on the reverse strand, counting down.
CTGTAATTGCAGGCTCCCTGATCGGGCCACCCTGTATACTCTTCGGATGCAAAAATATAATCAAAGCTGATGTGGTTGGTCGACGGGATAAAGTCGAATTCCATTATCGTAGCATTTAGCGTCCCGGTGATACCTAACTGCTGCTGCAGGTCTTGGTCGCCACCCCAGTTATTAAAGCCGTCGCTCAATATGCTGTCGTTTGGCCCGGGTGCCGATATGGCATATCCGGTACTTAAAATGATACCGCTGCCGAAGGGGAAATTACTGTCGGCCGTAAAATAGGCATAGCTACGCTCAAGTGTGCCGTCTGATCCTGTAATGGAAACATTGCTCACCTGCGCGCAGTCATTATCTACCAAAGCGTTCACCAGTTCCTCTTTGGTCATCGTGTTTACGATCTGTATGGGGTTTTGCGCGTAAGCAGCCGATGCCATTAAAAAAATAAAGGCACAGTTAAACATTCCCGTCAAACGTGTATTTGTAATTCTCAAACTATCAGCAATTTTGGGCCAAAGTAAGAAATTTATCGCAACATCGAAAAATGGCCCCTCACTTTTTTGCCGTTCTCAAGCTCGATCACGAACCAATAGTCGGTAGAGGGCAGGGGAGTGCCATTATATGTACCGTCCCATCCCATTTCATAGCCTTTAAAGCCTGTAATGATCTTGCCATAGCGGTCAAATACGGTTACGAAAATGCCCGGGCGCTTGATGCTGTACGGTATCCTCCAGGTATCGTTGATGCCATCGCCGTTCGGGGTAAAGAATACAGGGTAGTCGAGTATGAAAACACTGTCTATGAAAAGCGGGCCACACCCATTAGCATCCCGTATAAAAATGACATACTCGCCTGAACCTAAATGGCGAAAAACGGGGCTTTCCTGCCAGTCGGTCCCGTTAATGGAATATTCATATGTGCCAATGCCTTCCGGCAGAATGGTAATGCTATTGTCATTGCCCGTAAATTCCCTTATGTCATATTCGGCCCCTGTTGCCCGCCCTGATGGGATGACGGTAAATGTCTTGCTGCCTTCGCATCCAAAAGGATTTGTTACGGTTACGGTATAATTACCCGGTCCGTCAACAGTAATGCTTCGTGTTGTTTGTACGGGATCTGTATCCCAGCTGTAGGAGTCGTACGCTCCTGGATCAAGGGTAACATTAGAGTAATTCTCACACAGCACGACTTCTTCATCGGCAAAGCCCTGCCCGAAGGAATGCACGATAAGGCGTACTTCGGCAATGCCGTAACAATCGCTGCCGCTGTTGATGCGGGCGTATATAGTTTGGTCTTCGGCAATGGTATTGCTAAAATTCGTTGGATCGGCAACCGGATTGGCAAAGGTTAGCACATCATTGTAAGTGGGGTAAAATTTTACCTGGAGTCCCGGTGGCAGGGCTGCCAGTATTTCTGCTTCAGCCGTGGTCAGGTCAAAGTGGAAGAACCCGTCATCTGTACCATCGGTATCGCACTCTTCGAGAGCTGTAGGGTTGGTTACAGTATTGTTTGAAACTGCCAGCTTTACTGTAGCAACACCGGTGCAATCGTATCGGTTGCGCAACAGTATGTATATATCCTGGCCCACTGCCGTGTTTTGAAAAGCGGTATAGTTCGCGATCGGGCTGGTAAGGTCGCCGGAAAGGTAATACACTTCGGCTGTCAGGTCCGGGTTGCCGGCAGTTATCAGCTGGGCAGCCTGTTCAAGGTTGTATATTGTCAGCCCATTGTTATCATCGTCGCACTGCACGAAAGTAAAGTTGCCAAAAGTCAGCGCCGGGGCATATTCAAGCCTTATCTCACCTGTCGTTATGCAGGTCGGGCCAAAGTTTACTTCCACGCCGTAATCATCGGCAGCGCTGCCATCGTGAACAACATTATAAGTCGCATTTGTAGCTCCTGCTATGGGGTTACCGTTCCTGGACCATTGCCAGCCGGTCGCGCCATTAATGTTAGCATCAAGTATAAAACTCTCCCCACTGCACAACGGATTGTTCGTGGCCAGTAGCCTGTCGGCGCCAATGTCAAGTGTAGCATTAAAGCTTCCTCCGCCAAGGAATATGGCCGAATCGTACAGGTTATTCCCCTGGTCGGCAATTACCAATTTTATGTGGTAGGTCTGGCCGGCTACAACATCCGACTCAGCGGTCAGGATCACAGTCTGGCCGTTGAAGTTTACCGGGGCATTGGCAGGGTTGAATTGGTCAAAGTATTGCTCATTTGCCGCAGGGCATACGCCTGTACCGCGTACTGTATTCACTTTTACCGGTATGTTGGTACCCGGCACTACAGCAAGGTTGATATAAGGGTCGGTAGTGTTCGCCTTTTTCAGTAAAAAGGCAAAGCCATCGGTATAATTGCACTGGTTTGGCGAGTTGATGCTGGTAAGGTATTGCTCGGACGCAAAAATATAGTCAAAGCTGATGTGGCTGGTAAAAGGCGTAAAGTCGAACTCAAGCACTGTGGCATTGATAGTGCTGCTTACACCCAGCGCCTGTTCCAGGTCCTGGTCGCCACCCCATGAAGTATTACCTTCACTAAGCAATGAGTTGTTCGGTCCCGGTGCCGATGCCGCAAAGCCGGTACTCAGGATGATGCCATTGGCGAACGGAAAGGAAGATGCCCCTGCCGTGAAATAGCCAAAGCTTGGCCCGCCGGCGCCGCCAGCCCAGCCGTTCACTACCACATTGGTAACCTGCGCGCAGGAATTGCTTACAAGCGCGTCGGCCAGCTGCTGTTCGGTATAATTATCGTTAACCTGTATGTTTTGTGCCGATGCCAAAGTGGCACCAAAAAGTAATGCGAATAAGTATGCGGATCGTTTCACCATAGCACCGGCAAAGATACTATTACAAATCCCTCTTTTTCAAAATTCTGTACGACATTAACATAAAGAATACGGTCCAGGCGGCAACAACAACGTATTCGTACCAATGGATGCCATAGATGTCATAAGTCGCATTACCGGAAACCTGAGCCTCGAGTGTTTTGTAGGCGCTTAGCCTTGACATAGGCTCCCATAGCAGGTTGCTCATCGATTCCATCGGGAGGAACTGTACCCATGTATGTTCCGAATCGAATTCACCTGTCGAAATACCGGTAAGGAGTTGTGCCAATTTTTCCAAAAGGTACCATACCGCAACAAATCCAAGTGCAAATGCCGACCTTTTTATCAATATCCCAACAAAAAGGCAGAAGGAGAAGAAGGCCATAAGCTTGAGGAAGAAACCGGCAACATATTCCAGCTCGCTGAAAACTATCGACGCTTCATCATACGATGAGAACCCGTAGCCCAGCATAAGCGACATCAGGAATACGAAAACCGTTGAGGCAAGCGAAAAAGCAAATACCATAAGGAATTTCGATCGTATGAATTCTTCCTTACTAAGGCCGTCGATAAGGTTTTGCTTCAATGTGCCGTAGGTATATTCATTGGCCATCATAGAAACAATGACTACCGCCAGGAACATTTTACCCAAAGCGGCAATGAACGTATTTAGGTGCCAGATATAGGGGAAGTTGAATATCCCCATATTGGCCAAATGGAATTCTACGCCAAAGAGCGTGAATTTGATCGATGCGATAAGTGCTATGAAAGACAAAAGGATAAAGTAAGAAAGTATAAGTATCCTGCTGGCACGGTTGCTCCACAATTTTTGGAACTCTATTGATAAAAGGCGTTTCATGGTACGGTTAGTTTGATGGTTGGTTAGCGGTTAGCTGCAGGAACTGCTCTTCGAGTGTATGGGTCCTTTTTACAAGATGGCTCAATGTTATCCCTTTGTCGAACAGGTAGCGATTGAGCTCGGCAGCTTCCAATGGTGCGGAAAGGTAAGCAGTAAGCCTCCCTTCGTTGTCTTCAACTTTTTCTACCGACGGATGATCATGCATCAGCCTGAGAAGTTCAGCATGGTTATCGGCCTGTAGCTCGAAGAAGCCCTCGTTGCTGAGCATACCATGCACGGTGCCGGCATACAGCATCACGCCGTGGCGCAACACTACTACATGGCTGCATACTTTTTCTACTTCGTCCAACAGGTGCGATGCCAGGAGGATCGTAGTGCCCTTTGATGCTATCAGCTTAATGATGTCGCGTATCTGGCGGATACCCTGGGGGTCCAGGCCGTTCGTAGGTTCGTCGAGTATCAGTATTTCCGGGTCGTTTAGCAGGGCAGAGGCGATGGCAAGGCGCTGTTTCATACCTAATGAAAAAGTTTTGAACTTGCTGTCCTTCCTTTCCCAAAGACCGACCAACGTTAGCTTTTCCTCTATCTTATCATAAGGCGTGCCTTTGATCTTGCATACCAGCTTCAGGTTGTCGTAGGCCGACATGTAAGGATAAAAGTTGGGGCGTTCTATAATAGCGCCTACCTTCTTCAGGGCCTCGTGGGTTTTGAGCTGCCCCCCGAACCAGCTGTAAGAGCCGGAAGTTTTGTTCACTACATTGAGGATGATGCCCAGCGTGGTCGATTTTCCACTGCCGTTCGGGCCAAGTATGCCATATACATTCCCTTTTTTAATCTCAAAGGACACATTGTTTACCGCGTGTACCTTACCAAACCTTTTGTCAAGGTTATTGATGGTTAAAATGGTTTCCAAAATAATTGATTTATCGGTTGTACAAGTATGACGAACAGGTAAATGTTTTGTTACCGGAAATGTGGAAAAAGATTTTTAGATGAGGGAATAATAGATTATAGATAACAGATAATAAATTCATCAACCATAACCATCAATAGTCAATAATTAATATCAACCATCAAATTACTGGTAAGGTACGACCACGGGCTTGCCGACCTGGAAATCCGGCAGGGCAATATCGGTGTTCTTGAAGGTATTGCTTTTGAAGAGGCTGTCCCCTTCGCCCGGTATGCTTGGGAAGTAGGCAAACGATATTTGGAAGCTGTTGAATACGAGGTAGTCATTTACAATAAGCAGCCCGAGCCCTACCTTGCTATATACCTTGCTTTCGTAAAGTTTGTTCTGCTCATCGCCAATGACACCAAGGGTTACATTGGCAAACGGGTTAAGGCGGAAACCGAACAGGTTCCACGGGGAGTAGCCTTGTGTCTGTAATGTTAGCATCGCTTTTTTCGTGCCCAGTAGCGTACGGCTGTTAAAGCCCAGGATACCGCTATCGCCGTTTAGGTTCAACTGGTCGGTAATGATGGGAAAACGGTTGTCGCCAAGCACGATCACCGGCTTTATGAAGTGGCGAAACTGCCATCGCCCCCAGTCCTTAATGTCTGTAAAATACAGGCCCTCAATACGCAGGGTAGTCTGGTCGGTACGATTTTCGTGAAAGAAGGATCCCAATTCCACATTGGCACTGAGGAACCCCCAGTCGTAATAGTTACCAAACGCATAGCGTCCGCCAACGTACATGCGCCGCTCCCGGTTCTTGTCCTGCATACCGGCTGTTAGGGAGTACACTTTACCTATTGGGATATCTTCTACGATATCGTAATTGAAAAGGAATTTATCCTGCACGAATTTTCGTGACGTGATACCTACGCTCGCCAGGTACAGCTTTTCGCCTGAGTAGTAGCCAATAGAGTCGAACGCTACCGAGGGGTGTTCTTTATAATGCTGGTTGAAGAACCGCCCGGTGGTAACCAGCCTTGTAGTTCGCTCCTCTTCGGTGTCGCCTTTATATATTTTCCAGGAATAGCCCGCCCAGTAATCCTGCGCGTCTGACCGGTAGTTTTGCATCGACCATTCCTGGTTGGCATCGGGCAGGGAATCCCGCACGAGCCGCGATTCAAAATATACACCGCCCGCCCACTTTGTATATGCCGAAAAAAAGTTGCGCTGCACACCTATGCTTTTCAAAGAGTTATCACTCTTCCATATTTGGTAGTTTATCGTGGTATTGATGTAGGTATTCATGATATTGGGTATCGTGTACCTTGCCAGATAGCCTGTTTCGCCATTATCGAACCGTTTATCGAATTCATTGCGGAATTCGTGCCCAAGCCCAAAGAAGTTACGTTCGGTAAGCTCCATCGACGTGCTCGAGCTTGAAGCCGAACCGTTAGGGATAAGGCTCCAGGAGTCCAGCACCCGGATATCTACATCTACCGAATCCTTGCTGCCGGGTACGGCAACGGGGCGTATCACGACCCTGCGCACATACCGCTGGCTACGGATAAGGCGCTCTGATTCCTGTACGAGCAGGGAGTCCATAGGCTGGTTGCGTTTAAATAGCAGCAGGTTCTTTACGGTAAGTAATTTGGTTTTAAGGTGTATGCCATTGCCGAATTTTTCCAGCCAGGCATCGGGCTTTTGCGTGGTGTCGTTGATGGAGTATCCAAACGGGTCGTATGTTTCGACGTTTATGTTGCGCACGATCTTGCCTTCATACCTACTGTAATTAACAGTCATTTCCGGGGCTTTGTCCTTGGTTTTCCTGCGGCGCTGTGAAAGCTGCTGTTTTTTAACGGGCTTAAAAATGAGTTTATGTACGAATTTTGTAAACTTTTTTCGTTTCGAAAAGTCCTCCAGCTTTTTGTACATTTGGTCCTGCTTTTCCTTCACCGTGTCTTTTTGTACAGGGATCTGCGCCGCCACAGGGGCAACGGCGATGAATGCGAGCAGCAGCAGCAGTTTAAATTTTAAGGCCATTCCTGTTAAAGCGAAATATTGGTGGAAAATTAGGAAATATAAACCTAACAAAAACCTAAAATAAGCGTAACACCGCTATTTTACGAAGGATTTAACAGCAATAGAAATTAGGGAGAAGTTTATTTGGTGATGGGTTTATTTGCTGATCTCCTGATGCATTAGATCTAGAGACTAAGATCACATACAATTAAGTATGTAAGCTATCAACAATTAAACCCATCAACAAATAAACAAATTAAGCTTTCTGCTCTTTATTAAAATACACAAGGTAATAGTACATCTGCTTTTCCTCGTCCCAGCCTTTTTCCACGAATTTTTCCGCGCTCTCCGGATTGATGAAGTCAAGCTTTATCTGGATGTTAGTATCCAGGTTTATCACATTCTTCATCTTCCTGCGGGCATCGCTCACTGCGGCATTGGCAATAGGGAATGAGGTAACGTCCTCAATACTGTACTTAGGCGCTTTTTCTTCTTTGTAGTTTTTAAATTCAGGTATGAGGTCGGGGTTGTCCAGTACCTCGTTCAGGAAGCTCGTCTCTTCAAAATCATCGTTCTTGGCAAAGTAATTTACCGAACGGTTCATGAACATCACCTCTTCTTTTTTATCCTCGGCAGGAAGTACTACGTCTTTGGCAAAGTCCTGGCAGAATTTAAGGTATTTCTTAGTGATGAAGTTCTCGTCCTGGAATGCGTCCACAGAAAGGAAATGCTCCAGCCAGTAACGCGCGTCATAGCGGTTGCTGTCGATGGTCAGGATCTTGTAGCCTTCTTCTTTTTTATAGTTAAAGATGATACAGCCTTTGTCAAGCTTGTTCAGGTTGATCCCCTGCTGCAGCATGATCTCCAGGTTGCTCCCCCTTTCCTCGAATTGCAGGAAGTCGGTCTTTATCTCACTCTTAAAAATACCTATGGCATCTACAGGATTGTTATCAATGGTTAGGTGGGTAAAATAGGCCACATATACCTCTCCATTCTTAATATGCGGATGGTTCGACTGCTCGAACAGGTGTTTCGTTATCTTTTTAGAAACTTCATGGGCCGTGGAAGGGTTCGCAAAAACTTCCGATGCGAAATTGTACATATCGTGGTAGTCCAAATGCACATCGTGCGCGAACTGGAAATAGTTCTCTTCCTTATCGCGGAACGGTTTGAAGAAATATTCCTTAAGCAGCGGAACGATCTCGTCATTTAGCCCATAAGGCTGTTCTGATAAAAATAGGGCCTCGTTGCGGCTCTTGTTGCCTACGCGGTGTACCGACAGGCTCTCAATGTGTGTGTTGAACAGGTTGATCATTTTTTGAAAAGTGTGCTTAGTTCTTAGTGGCTGAGGTCCTTAGGTTTTAGCGATAGAACCAAACCCAAGAACCTCAGTCATTATATTGTTTTGTAAAAATTTAAGGTATAGATAAGCCTTCGGCTTAGTTCCAATTCTGGTCATCAAATTCCCTGCCGCCTACGTTGTAGTCATCGTCGAACATATCAAGGTCCTCCTCATCGTAGTCATCGTCAAATTCCCCATAAAGGTCATCTTCAGCCCCGTCGGCCCCAAAAGCCATATCGGGTGCGTTGGCAGGCATTTCGCCATGCGAAAATAACAGGTCTGGATAGGCGATACCGGCCTCAGGTTCCTCAATTGCGGCAAGTTCAACAAAGAATGTCCACATATTAAGGAAGTCGTAAACGTATATTATCTTGTTGTTCTCTTCATCCAGCGTGCTGCCCAATATATAGTCGGCCATCGTCTTTTGCTCGCCCGGGGTATCACCGGTGTCAAACAAGGGTATCTCCTCATCCTGAGTCCATTCGTCATCACACGTATAGAATGAAGCGATCTCCAGCCCGTCAAAGCCAAATGCGTTCACAATGGCATTGTGCAGGTCTTCCAGCGTATCTTCGTCAAGTATGGCAATGTCCCTGAAAATATCCTCTTCCGTGTCCAGTATTACCCTAAATTTATAAACCATAGCTTTCAGTTTTTATAAGGTCCAAAGGTAAGATTAAAAACTCCAAATTTCAAATTGCAAATTTCAAATAAGCTCCAAATACCAACTTTTGAATTCGAAACTTATGAGGTAGAGAAGTTTGTGATCTGTGATTTTTTAGTTGTGATCTTCTTCCTCATAGAACTCTATAGGCAGTCCATCGGGATCACTGATGAAGGTAAACCTCCTGCCGGTAAATTCATCAATGCGCACAGGTTCACTTACAATGTTGTTTTGATCGAGGTAAGCGACAGTACTGTCCATGTCGGGCACTGCAAATGCCAGATGCCTCAATCCCGCAGCCTCCGGTCGCGATGTCCTTTTGGGCGGATCGGGGAATGAGAAAAGCTCTATCGAATAAATACCGTTAAGGGCGAGGTCCAGCTTATAGGATCGCCGCTCCTCACGGTAATTTTCGGCAATGATGGCAAAGCCCAGTATGCGGGTGTAAAAATCTTTGGAAACCTCATAGTCTGAGCAGATGATGGCGATATGGTGTATGGCAGAAATCCTGAGCATCATTCGCCCTGCGTTATCCACCACTGGTTGCCGAAGGGATCTTCAAACCCTGCCGAATAGCCGTAATCTTTTTTCTCCGGCTTTTGCAGCGATGTGCCTCCCTGTTCGATGGCGGCATTATAAACACGCTCAAGATCTTCAACAAAAAGGAACATCCCCGCGGTTTTTTGCTGCCAGTTTCCGGTACTTCCGGCAAACATGATCACTGCTTCGTGGATCTTTATTTCGCCGTGCATAATGCCTCGCCCCCCATCGCCCGGAACGATCATCTGCTCAGTAGCATTGAACACTTTTTTAGCATATTCAAGAAATTCTATCGCCTTATCCAATATAAGGTAAGGCATTACAGGAAGATAATTGGATGGTATTTTCATGGCTTGTTGTTTTGATAAAAATACAACATATACCGCATGTCGATCGTTTCGCAATGCCTAAAATTTTATCGACTTCCTGAACCTCTTAAACTTATGTACAGCATACGCCGATGGGTACTGCCTGTTCTTCGTCATGTTGTTAAAGATAAGCGCGGCCGCCAAAAGTATCATCGCGCCGGCAAGTACAGGTGTCAGCACGTACAGATAACCCATGGCCTTTATCTCGGGCGATGCTGTAACAGCGATAAGTGCCGTTGCCCCGCCGGGAGGGTGGAGGGTTTTGGTGATCTGCATTGCGATAATGGATAATGAAACGGCCAGTGGGGCGGCGATCCAAACGATGTCAGGCACCAGCTTTTGGATGGTTACCCCAATTAATGCTGATATTACGTGGCCGCCAATGAGATTTCTAGGCTGTGCTAAAGGGCTTTGGATCACACCATAAACCAATACGCACGATGCACCGAACGAGCCGATGAGGAAAATGACATCCTGCTCCGGAAGTGCTTTATACTGGATAAAAGCAATGGCACCCAGCCCTGCGAACGATCCCAGGAATGCCCAAAAATGCTCTTTAAAGTCTACTAGCGTTTCTTTGTAAACAACGTACCGTGCCTTGCGGTAAGTGCGCTTTATTTTTTGTACCGGCATGTTATTGCTTATTGGCCGAAAGGCTGTAAACCGTATATGGATAAATGGCCTGCGCCGTGTATTTAGAAATAAGGCACACAATGAGCACCGGCAGGAAGAGCGTGTAATCGCCTACCAGTCCACAGATGAGGAACAGCGCCGTAAATGGCGCATGAATGCTTGCGCTAAGCATGGCAGCCATGCCTATTACCATAAAGTTGATGGGGATAACGCCAGCGTCAAACCAGGTGTTGAGGGCAGCTGCCGTGAAAAGTCCCAGGAATGCCCCTATGAATAAGCTGGGTGCAAACACCCCGCCATCGCCGCCTGCTGAGAGTGTAACCGATGTAATGACCGGCTTTAAAAGCAATATGCCCAAAAAGATAAGGGTACCGGAAAGTGTCAGTACCGCTGTATTTGCCGTGCGTATACTTTCGCGGATGGCATGGTAGCCGTCGCCGTACAGTTGGGGGAGTATGAAGATCAGGCCGCTGATAATGGCCGCCCCGGCAAGAATGCGGTAATAGTGGCTTGCAATTTTTTGCGACTGCTTTTTAAAGAACATTACGCATTTGGTCATATAAACCGCGTTTAGCCCACAGAGCACTCCCAACAGCACGAACCACGGTGCAGCATTGATATGCCATTGTGTAATGTTGATGGCGAACAGCGGCTTTTCGTTTATAACCAATATGAAGGCATAGGCTATGGCAGCGGCCAGCAGGTTGGTAAGCAAAAACACTTTACTGACTTTTTTAGATATCACTTCATAAGCAAAAAGCAGCCCGGCAAATGGTGTGCAAAACAGTGCCGTAATGCCTGCTGTAACACCGGCGCAAACCAGTTCGGATCTGTATTTTTTGAGGAATTTTTCTTTTTCCTGTGCCAGGGAACCGATCGCCGCTGACGATACCACGGTAGATACCTCAATACCGGTGCTTCCGCCAAAGCTCACGGTAATGAGCCCGTTGATGAAATGTGATGGTATCTTATACGATGGAAGCCCTTTGCCCGTGGCGGTGCTTTCAAATACTTCCTTTATTCCTTTGTTCTCCTTGTTTTTAAACAGGTACCGCCTCAGGATATAAATGAGCGACAGCCCGAAAAGAGGGAACAGCAGGATATATACCATGTTGTTTTGCGACTGGGCGAACAGCGCCTCTTCGTAATGGTCGGTCATCTTCTTGAGCGACACCGCCAGGAAGGCAGCAAGGAAGCCGATAACGAGCGACGCTATGATAAGTTTTTGGTATTTGAGTACAGAATAGAATTTTCTGATGGAATAGCTAGACATTGCGATACATAAAAGTGAATATCGCAAAGGTAGTATCCAAATCCCTTATTTTAAGGAAAGTGATGCTAAATATGATGTTAAAATATCCTGTAAGCCGCTATTACCCCGATCGAAGAATATTCCGATCCCCAATACGACCTGTTCACAATAATCTCCCTTTTTGCATTGTAGCGCACCTCGAGGCTATACCTGTCATAGCTGAAACCGCCACCGATCACAAAATTTGAGGCTTTCGAAGGTTCGGCTTTCAACAAGACATCAGGCGCGTGTCCGCCATCATAATTAAAGCTGGCCGAATTATCACCTACGGTCAGAACCGTTGCGTAGGCTGCATTGATAAAGATCCTGGATCTGTCATTAAGGTACATGTAATGCCTTATGCCAATGGGTATCTCTATAAAGCTATAGCTGATCTCCCAATGCTGCGTCAATGGCGCAAATGCTGTTGTGCCGGTGTTTTTATAGCTTTGGTAATTTGGGTTAGCGAAGAGTGACCATTTCCTGTTGTTAAAAGGGAAAATGAGTTCTGCCTCAAGCCCGGCGGCAAAAATGGCCTTACCGTCAAATGCCATAGTATTTTCCCCATTGGAAAATTCCCGCTTAATGCTGGCACTGGCCATATTCCCGCCAGCGGTGATTTTTACATTGAATTGCGTTTTATTTTGGTTGACGGTATAGTCTGTAGCCTGATCTTCCTGTTGGCCATTATATTCCAAAAATAATTTTGTCAATGCATCCTTATCATACCTCAGGTTGGTAAAGCGTTTTTGGTCGTTCAGCTTCATTCTCATGATCTCATACAACTGTCCGCGAAAAGTGTTGTTGTAACCAATAGAGGGATGCACTTTATAAGGTTTATAGACAAGTTGCTGCGTTGTGCCATTTGCCGTAACAAAAAAACGTACAATGTTCCCTTTTGTATATTCATATAGCGTTGCGTCCCCTTCTACCAAAACTTTAAGGAATATGGTCCCTTTGATCCATTCCGGCTCTTTCTTCAGGCTCATGTATCCAATGTCATTCGACGAAAGGTCCACATCGCCTGTAAACCTCTCAAATTTATAAGCATTGGCAACACTAAATTCCGAAACATCTTTTATCAGGCCTATTTGCGTTGGCGCTGCTTCGCCTGTTTTATACTCAAAGTCTACGGGCGAATCCTTCCATGCGATATTCCTTATCAGGCATTCGGTCCTGTTGCCATTGTTGTCGATAAAATATCCGGGCTGGAATGTATTTTGAGCAAAGGCTGCAGTCAAGGCAAATAAGGCAAGGAGAGATAAAAGCTGTTTCATTTTGTGTTTATTGGTTCCTGCGAAAATAAATGTTTTCAGGATAGTTTGGTACTGCCTTACAAGTTTTTCTTTGCAACAACTCATCCCCCAAAAACTGCAATTCGGTAAGCTTTTTTATGAATACCGGTTTTTCCACCGCAACTTTGACCCATCAAACCAACCAAGCGATGAAACCGATAATTACATTCTTATTTCTTTTAGCCGGACTGGCGCTTCAGGCGCAAACCAAAATTTCGGGTACAGTAGTTAACGAAAAGGGACAGCCTGTAGCGGCAGCCAATATTTACATTGACGGAACTTATGATGGCGCCACTACCTCTGAAGAGGGGACCTTCTCTTTCGAGACTGCCGAAACCGGTGCCCAGGTGCTGGTCATTACATATCTTACCATGGAAGAGTTAAGGGTTGACATCGTGGTAGAAGCTTACCAGCCTAAGACATTTGCAATGAAAGATAATGTAAATACGCTGGATACGGTTATAATTTCTGCCGGAACGTTCAGCGCAGGCGATACCAGCAAGATAAATGCTTTGAAACCTTTGGACATCGTGACTACAGCGGGTGCGGCAGGCGATATCGTAGGCGCTCTCAATACATTGCCTGGTACACAAACGGTAGGGGAGAGCGGAAGGCTTTTCGTTCGGGGAGGCGAAAGCGACGAAACCCAAACCTTTGTCGACGGTATCCGTGTGGCACAGCCGTATGGAGCAACAGCCAATAACATCCCCACACGCGGTCGTTTCTCACCCTTCCTCTTCAGCGGGATGACATTTTCCACAGGAGGGTATTCGGCAGAATTTGGCGAGGCGCTATCTAGCGTGCTGTTGCTGAATACCATCGAAGAGCCTGCACAGGAACAAACCGACATTGCCTTGATGACCGTTGGCCTTGGCCTTGGCAATACACAAAAATGGGAAAAGAGCTCACTTAGCTTTAACGCCGCTTACACCGATCTGGCGCCATACCAATGGGCTGTGCCGCAAAATGTAAGCTGGAACAAGCCTTACCGTTCGCTTGCAGGCGAAACGGTATACCGTTACAAGTTCGAAAGCGGTATGCTCAAGGTATATGCGGCTTTTGACCATGCCACCTTTAGCATCGACCAGGAAGATATCAATATGCCTGCGCCTGTGCGTGTAGATATGAAGAATGATAATTTTTACACCAATGCATCCTACAAAGGAATGTTCGGTACGCAATGGACGATACATACAGGTCTTGCCTACGGATACAGCCACAATGGTATTATGCTTGGCGCGAACGAAGTGACCAATGGCGAACACAGCTCGCACATGAAGATGAAGCTGAGCAAGAAATTCAGCAACAGGGTGAGGCTTACTTTTGGGGGCGATCACTTCATTACCGATCTTAATGAAGATTACAGCCAGCCCGATGGTTTTGCATTCAACAGCGGCTACAATAATTCAATTAGTGCCGGTTATGCCGAGGTCGATCTTACCCTGTCCAAAAATTTTGCGCTAAAGGCAGGAGTAAGGAGCTCGCATGCATCGATCCTTGGTAAAACAACATTCGAGCCGCGTACTGCACTGGCTTATAAAGTGAGCAACAAAAGCCAGTTCTCGCTTGCTTATGGCGATTTTTACCAAACGCCTAAAGCCGACTATTTAAAGTATTTCCGTGACTTTGACTTTGAGAAAACGGCGCACTATATCTTCAACTATATGTACAATGCCGAGGGGCGTACCTTTCGTGCAGAGCTGTATCATAAAGAATATGACAACCTCGTGAAATTTGATACGCAAAATGTGCAGTTCGATACGCAGTTCAGCAATAAAGGTAATGGCTATGCCAGGGGGCTTGACCTGCTGTGGAGGGATAATAAAACGATCAAATTCATGGAGTACTGGATCTCTTACTCTTACATTGACACTAAAAGGAATTACAGGAATTACGAGACCAGCGTGACACCGGGTTATGTAGCCGATCATAACTTTTCAATCGTAGGCAAGTATTTCATTACCGGCCTCAGGTCACAGCTAGGGGTGACACATACCTTCAACTCGGGCAGGCCGTATGACAACCCGAACGAAGCCGCATTCATGAACGGCAAGACCAAAAGCTACAACAACCTTAGCCTGAGCTGGGCCTACCTGGTAACCGACCAAAAGATACTCTACCTGTCGGTATCCAATGTATTGGGAACAGACAATGTGTTTGGTTACACCTATGCTAACAATCCGGGTGCCAACGGCATGTACGCCAGGCAGGCCGTGAGGCAGGCAGCGGACAGGTTCATCTTCGTAGGCTTCTTCTGGACCATCAGCAATGATAAGAAAGCGAACCAGTTGGATAAGCTGTAATAAAAAACGCAGGACTTTTACATCCTGCGCAGGCAACAATAATTTGAGTTAGTTTTTTGGGAATTATTGCTTTATTATTTTTGAAGCGGTAACCTCCTTGCCATCATCGAGCCTCAGCAGGTAAATGCCCTGCTGCAGGCCGCTGATGTTTATGGGGGCATTGCCATAATGCTGCGAAAGAATCTTTTTACCCGTAGCATCGAACAGTTCCGCATGGCCGTCGAAACCGGAAATACTAATAATGTCGCTGGCAGGGTTAGGGTATACTTTTATGGTATTGTTTTCAAAGTTTTCATCACCCATTGTTTCAACAAGCACGAGGTTGTCAATGGTTAGTATGGATGATACGTTGAGGTCGGCTGCCATGAATTGGACCGGTCCAGGTACCCTAACGTTAGCCGAAGGGTTAAGCACGATCCTCACTGTATCAGGAATTGCATCAGACGTATAGGTTACAGGACAATGGAATGCTGTATAATTGTTTACCGCTCCAAGCAATATACGGCCTGTCCCGATAGTATCATTTTGGGAAAGAGCGGCATTCCACTTTGTGAGGTAAACGGCTATTTCGGCTTCATCATTTATATACCCTATGGTATTGCTGAAAATAAGCTCGTCGGTATAAGTATAGTAGCCGGTTAATGCTTCCGGACGCGAAGTGATCGGGACCGTCTGTACCGCCATGTCTTTATCAAACCCATACCAAACAGAAAGCCTCAGTGCATACTCCCCGTGCTGCGAAGTAGTTATGGGCAGGTTTTGAAACGGAAAATCAAACTCTTCGCTCATGGGGTCACCGTTAGTGCGTATCCAGCCCACGGGTTTGTTGGGCATATCCGTTATCGGGTTTTGCCAGTTCTCGAAACTGCTGTTCTGCAATTGGGCATTCGCCAAAAAGGGCAGCGAAAGCATTGTAAGCTGTAAAAGTTTTTTCATAGCGTGATATTTTATGGTTGACCGTAAAATTACATCCGGCTAATGAGATACCGGTTATGAAAAAACCGTAAAGGCTTATGGATCTACAGTATGGACGCCTGTAGTTCAGATGGGGTGAAGCCGGTTCGCGTCTTGATGAACCCACTGAAATTGGCCTGGCTGTCGAAGTTCAGCTCGAACGCTATTTCTTTTAAAGAAAGGCTGCCGAGTGCTATAAGGCGGCGTATTTCCAGCAATACCTCTTCGTGGATGAGCTCCAGCGCGGTTTTGCCGAGCGACGTTTTACAGGCAAGGTTAAGTTTATCGGCAGAGCAGCCCAGGATGTCGCAGTATTCGGATACTTTTTTACGGCTGCGAATATTTTGCGGCAGCAGCGAAAGGAATTGCGATGCGGTATTGCTGGTGTGCGGCCCATTGTGTTCCTCCCTCAGCTCGGTCAGCGTGATGAGGATGATCTGCAGGTAGCTATAGGCTTTATGAATGGAAAGCGCCGAAAGTTCCTCCTGCTGCAGCAATGCCATCATGCGTTTGGTGATGCTGTACAGGTGCGCAAAGGTTTCGGCATCGGGAACAAAGGCCGGGTCGCGAAAGTACAGCATGTAGTGCTTCATGGGGTGGATGTACTCAAAGATGTCCTTACGGAACTGGATGAGCAGCCCCGTAGCCGACTGCCGTTCCATCAGGTGTACCTGCCCCGGGTAAACCGTATAAAGCCTTCCGGGCGAAATGTCGTACTGCGTAAAGTCGATCTGCTGGGTGCCGGTACCACCGTTCACCAGTATGATCTCAAAGTAATCGTGGCGGTGCGGCCGATGATAGTCGTAGGGGTTGGGGTAGTCCAAAGGCTCAATGACCAGCAGCCTGCCGGGATGAGGCAGCGGGATGTTATTGATGTGTATTCCTTCGGGCTTCATGAAGTGATAACAGCTGTATGAGGTTTTTCCCTAATTTACAGTTCCGGATGGCGGAGAAATTGGCAATTCTATATATTGAAGATCACCGAAATCCACATTTTTATCAATAGGCTCGAAATTAAAACGCTTTGCAAATTCGGTAAACTTCACAGCAAGCGGGAACAGCTTTTCGGAGTTACTTACGCTAAAGGCATAGACCGATCGTTCCTTCCCGTCTTTGATAGTATAAAATTTAATGGCGACCCCATCTTTCGCTTTTGGGGCTTCAGGGCTCTTTTCATAGGCCGTAAAGTCAACTTTGCCCGTTAGCGCAATAATACTGTCCTTGTCAGATGCCGTTGCTAAAGCATAAAAGTTCTTCTTTAATAAGCCTTGCCGCTTCTGCATGTACACGGTGTCACCTGATGTGAATTTTATGGAGAAGTTGTTCTGGCTGTCGGTAAAGGAATATACGAATGCATCGAATGGGGCATCGGTAGTTTCTTTTTTCGAGCAGGCAGTTAGAACGATAAGTAAGGCTAAGATGTAGTATTGTTTCATTTTAAATAATTAAGGCCTTATAAAGACGATCTCTTTTTTTTCCGTTACCAGAATGAGCTCTTCATCTGTAAGTTTTATAATTTCGCTTTCAAACACGGCGGAACTTTCAGGCATGATAATACTTACCGAGAGTTTCCTGCCAATGCGGTCCAACTTGTAAGTGCCTGAATAATGTTCTATGCGCTTTCCGTCCACGAACATCTCGGTCAGTACTGAGTCGTTTTTAAAGAAAGTAGTTTTCTCACTAAATTCTTCCCCCGGAAAAGGGGCAAGATCGCGCATCTTCCAGCTGCCCGACAGGGCATCGGGGTTGTAGGGTTTGCTGCATCCTGTCAGCGTTAATATTGCAAATAGCAATGTCATTTTTTTTACCATAATTTATTTAGGTACGAGTGCAGTTCTATCTGAGATCTGCACTCCGGGATCTGAAATTAAGATCACTTAGTCACATACACCCAGCCCACAATAGGTTCCGGGAAGCCGGGCTCGTTGAGTTCCAGAACGAAATAGTAGGTACCTACGGGAACGGTCGTGCCTTCGGGACCTACTTTTTCCTCGGTGGCAATGGCATTCCAATCTTCTTTGTTGTGGTCGCCGGTCCAGACCAGATTGCCCCATCGGTTGTAGATGGTCATTTTAAAGTTAAGGAACACATTTCTAAGCCCCTCCACGAAGAATTTGTCGTTATAGCCGTCATCATTCGGGGTTACGTAATTGTAGGTGATGGGCGGGCATTTTTTGGTCTTCAGAAGGAACGAAGCCGTGGTATGGCAGGTACCGTTGAACAGTCGTACGTAAATGCGCTGCGGGTTCTCAGTCGTCACGAACTGCGTGGTATTGTAAATGCGGTCGATGTCCTGATCGGCGTTCTGCTGGGTAAGGTAGAAGGTTACCGTTTCATCGGGGTAGTTTTTCAGCGTTTCGGCATACGATGAAAAGTCGAACGTTGCCAGCCCAAAGCCTTTGTCACACAGTTCGATGTCAGCAGGTTGTTGCATTACAGGCGATAACACCAGGTTGGTAGGCTGCGTAAAGCTGTTGTTGGTTTCATTGGCCTCCACGATAGTACCGGTGCCGTCGCCGGTATCATCGACAACAAAGGTCAGGTCGAAGTCCAACGGTATCCCTATCGGGATCGTGAGCAGGATGAAATTGCTTTCGCTTTCGCCAATGGCAATATCTTCAAGCGTTTCGGTATAATCCAGGAATTGGCCATTCACGTAAATGCTTACCGGTGTGCCCGCAGGCAGTATGTCAGCACTGCCCGTGTTGTGCACCGTATAATGCACATGGAGAATGCGCGAGTTGCACTGCTTGTAAATATCGTCTATAGTTACGGTAGCATCGGGGAAGTAGCAGTCTACCGCTGTTAGCGTGAACGATGCGGTGTCAAAACAACCGTTTACGTCCTCAAGGCGCACATATATTTCCTGCGCTAATCCTGTTGATATATAGGCATCAGGAGCCTGGATGTCGTTGTCGCCGTTGTTGGCATCGTCCTGCGAAGTATGGAAGGTAACCACATCGGCAGGGTTATTTTTCAGGCTGGTAAGGTAGGCTGAAAAATCAAATTGCCCTACGCCTGAGTTGTTGAACGTCTCACAGGCGGTAATGTCTGCCGGTTCCAGTAATATGGGCGATACCCAAAGGTTCACCGGACGGGTATACGAGTTGTTGGTCTCGATGATCTCTACCACAGCGCCTGTTCCGGTACCGTTATCGTCGACCACTAAAATAAGGTTGAAGCTGAGCGGTATAGAACCTGGGATGTTGAGGGTGATCGTACCATTTTCAGTACCGTCAATAGGGATATTGGCTGTTGTTACGGTAGTTGCAAGCAAAGTTGTATTTGCATAAATAGCTACCTGCGTACCCCCAGGCAATAGGTCGAAACTATTAGGGTTGCCCACGGTATAGTTTACCGTAATTGACCGTGAGTCGCAGGTTTGGGCAATATTGGTCACTTGTATCACTCCGTCAGGAAAATAACAATCGATGATAAGCAGGCGGAACGAGCCGGTGTCAAAACATCCGTTCGCATCGGTAAGGCGAACAAAGATCTCGGTATTGTGCGCGGCGATATAGGCTTCAGGGTTATCTATTCCTGCTGTGTTATTAATGGCATCATTTTGTGTAGGGTGGAAGGTGACCACATCGGTAGGGTTATCCTTAAGCGATTGCAGGTAGGCCGAAAAATCAAATTCGCCCACTCCCGACCCGTTGAAGGTCTCGCAGCCGGTAATGTTGGGTATCATTGGCAAAACCGGAGATGTCCAAAGTGTTACGGACTCGATATCAGTATTGTTGTTCTCATTGATCTCGTCGACCTGGTTGTTATGGTCTACGCGCAGTGTAAGATTAAAGCTGAGCGGTATAGCCGCGGGGATCGTTACCGTGATCGTGCCGGGTTGGCTTCCCCCAACGGGAATGTCGGCGGTTGTGGTGGTCACTCCCAAAAAGATGTTGTTGGCATAGATGGCTATAGTAGTCCCCATAGGAAGTATGTCGACACTGTTGATGTTGGTAACTGTAAATTGCACGGTAATGGTCCTGGAGTCGCAGGATCGTATTATGTTATCGATAACCACTCGGGCATCGGGAAACTGGCAGTCGTCGACAAAAACAAGGAACGAGCCATAGCCTACGCATCCTTCGGCAGTCTGCACACGTACCCATATTTCTGTAGGCGATGTGGTAATAGGGTACGAAGTAAGGTTGGTGATGTTGCCCGTATTGTTTTGCGCGGCCAGTAAAGTCGGGAAAAAAGTCACCACATCCGTTGGGTTCTCCTTTAGCGATTGTTGATATTCCGAAAAATCCACCACGCCTGTACCGGGAGCGGAAGGGTCTTCGCAAATGGTAATGTCGGCAGGATCTGGTGTGGGGATGACCCAAAGCGACTCGTTTACAGTAAAGCTGTTATTGGTTTCATCGGTTTCGGTAACGCTGCTGTTGTGGTCTACTATAAGCATCAGCTCAAAATCGGGCGGCACGCTATTGGGCACTGTAATGTTTATGGTACCGCTTTCGCTTCCGCCAATAGGCAATTCGGTAGTGGTCACTGCTGTTGCCACGAGGCTGCCGTTAATGTAAAATCCAACAGTTGTTCCTGCCGGCAGCGGGTCGGTACTGTTCACATTCCTTACGGTATAATCTACGTTGATAACGCGTGAGCCACAGGTTTTAGCGACATCGTCGACTACAACGGTCGCATCGGGCAGTTGGCTGTTCAGCTTGGTTACAATTGCGTTGACCATTACAAAATCCTGCCCTGATGTCAAAGCGATCTCAGCCGACTGGTCGCCAATGGCAATATTGTTCTGGATGTCATAAATGTCAAGGTCCATGTTGTATAACGTAGTAGAGCCTGTAACACTATTGGTGCCATTAAATGCATTATTGGGAGGGTTTAGGGCATTGCTCAGTATGTTGCCGTTGATGGTAAGGGTCTCATTCACGGCAAGCGATGAATCGCCCTCCCATGCCAGGAAGCCAATTTTTGCACCAATGTTATCTATAACGTTAAGGCTGGGCAATGTTATGTTAATAGAGGTAGGCACATACTGCATACCGTCATACAGGTTAAGCTGGTTGAGCGGCAGGGCAGGGTTTTCGTAAAAAACAATGATGGCCCATCCGCCAAAGTTGGTCTTGTTGGTACAATATAGCGGGTCTGATATCCAAGCGGTAAGGTCCAGGTCGGATACGGTATAGGTACCGTTGCCCGTCGCCTGTACCTGCGCGGTCACATCGGCAAAGGCACTGAAAAAGGCTCTGGTATTTCCGTCGGTATTTACTGCATTAAGCGGAAAGGTTCGCTGCTGGGTTATGGGTTGCCCGTTGAGCTTTATATCGAGATCACCCGTTCCGGACCCTGCCCAATAAAGATAAGCCCCAATGATGTTGTCGCCGGAATTGAGGTTTAGAGTAGCCGATGATGAGGTATTTATGGTACAGGCAGGGGTGGGATTGTTCTCAGCAGGATTGAGCGTATTGCCTACAAAAGTAAAGTCATACCGGCCATTGAACTGTTGGTACAGTCCGATGTTCTGTCCAAACGAACTATACACTATTAACGCTAATAGTAAGGTTAGTAATTTTTGTTTCACGGCAATTTCTCTTTTTTTTGCTTAAAATTAACAATTATTTGCTAAAGGCAAACTTTTTAACTAAAACAACACCTATTAATAATTTCCATTTATAAAAACGCCCAATGTTCAGGGGCAACCGATAATTTTTCTACTTTTACCCCTTACAAAAAAAATGTTATGAGCATACTACCATTATACTTTGACCCCGGCACCGGCGCACTTGTAGCGCAGGCCGTAGCCGCTGTTGGCGCGGGAGTGCTTCTTTTCTATAAGAGGATCAAGTACGGCATACAGTCTTTTTTCGGGAAAAAGCACGATGACGGACTGATGGGCGATATCGACATTGAAGAGAAAAAAGATGACGCAGACAGCAAATAGGCATGCCTCATCCTTCAGGGATCCTTCGGGATTTATGCTGGTTAAGGATGGTGAGCTTTTACGGCAGGTGGATCCCATTTATTTTGAGCAATACAATTCGCTTAAAGAAAGCGGCTTTTACAAAAAAATGTTTGATGCACGGCTGCTGGTCCGGCATCAGGAGGTTTCCGCTTCCGGTGACGCGATACTTTTAAAGCCTGAGGTTGTCCCTTTTTTTTCCTATCCGTATGAGTGGAGTTTCAGCCAGTATAAGCATGCGGCGCTCCATACGCTCAAATTGCAGAAATACTGCCTGCAAAACGGCTATACGCTTAAAGACGCTACTGCCTTCAATATCACTTTCCATAAAGGGAAACCTGTTTTTGTAGACAGCCTTTCGTTTGATAAATACAACGAGGGCGAACCCTGGAGGGCTTACAAACAGTTCCTTACTCATTTTTTGGCGCCGTTGGCCCTGGCTAAATACTACGGCAACGACATGTTGAAACTTCTCCAGCAATACATCGACGGCATACCGTTGGAAAAGGCGGCAAAGCTCCTGCCTTTTTCAGCAAAGCTCAACCCACTGCTGTATACCAACATTTTCCTGACGGCAAAGTATGATGCCAAATTCAGCAACGAAGCTCCGGGCAAGAGCAAGGCAATACACCTTTCGAAACAGGCGCAGGAAAAGATACTCGACTCTTTATACAGCTATATCAACGGGCTGGAACTAAAGGAGAATACCGAATGGAAGGATTACTATTCGATTACCAATTATGACGCTGAGGCTTTTGAGTATAAAAAGAAGCTGGTGCGTAAATGGTACCAGTCTGTAAATGCAAAAAAAGCGGTAGACCTTGGTGGCAATGATGGTACTTTTTCACGTGAACTGAAGGATATTGCGGATGAGCTTTTGGTAGCCGACATCGATCCGAATGCGGTGAACCATAACTACCTCCAGGTCCTCAAAAATAAAGAAACCAATATCGTGCCGTTGGTCAGCGACCTGCTGAACCCCGCGCCGGGCATTGGATTTAATAACGCCGAGCGTTCGTCACTCCAGGAACGCATCAGGAAGAACGATTACGATGTGTCATTGGCATTGGCGCTGATCCACCATATATCGCTTTCGGGAAATGTGCCATTTGCTATGTCGGCCGAGATGTTCGCTTCGCTTACGCCTTACATCATCATCGAGTTCCCGGACAGGGGTGACTCCTGGGTAGATTTCCTGTTGAAGAGCAAAATGGAGTTCCTGAACCATTTTGACTACTATAACAAAGAGAATTTTGAAAAGGATTATACCGTATTTTTCGATGTTATCGAAAAGGAGCAGATACCTAATACTGAAAGGACAATGTATCTCCTAAAAAGAAAGTAGCATGCTTGATAAACTGCGCAACAGGCTTTTGGCTTTCATAGGATCGGATAAGGATACACCATTGCTGGCCGGTTTTGCTGTTGGGCTTTACATGATGCTGTTTTACTATTCCAAAAACTTTGCCCTTGCCAATTCGTGGCAGCAACTGTTGTTTTTTACCGGGTACTATTTGCTACTCCCTGCGGCTACACTTTTTATCGTGCAAAAAGTAATGGGAATTTTAAAATTATTCGCGTACAGAAGGCATTTCTTATTTACGGGTACAGCGCTTTTTTTTGTATTTTTCTTTCTTCAGCTTATAAATGATACTTTTCCGTTTATTTTATTTTCAGTTATTGCATTTGGTGTGGCAATACTGTCGATATGGCTGAAAAATTATTACAAAGCGTTTATACCCCTGCTGCTGATAATGTGTGTTTTCAATATAAAGCCCCTTGCCGGCGTAGCTTATAAAAGCATTGTGGCTTCTGATGAATGGAAAAAGCTGCCGGATGATATTGAGTCAGTACATTTTTTGACCAAACCCAATGTTTATTACATTCAACCCGATGGTTACACCAGCTTCCGTAACTTCAGGGAAAACCCTAATTGCCTTTTTGATAATGATGAATATGTTCGTTTCCTGAAAGCAACAGGTTTCACACTTTATGATGACTACCGTTCAAATTATGTGTCTACCCTGCTTTCCAATTCAGCGACCTTTGCCATGAAGCACCATTACATTGCGATGGATGTTGAAGCCTACGGCGCGCGCAGGATCATTACAGAAAGCAATCCTGTGCTGAGGATATTCAAAAACAATGGTTACAAAACATCTTTTATAACTGAAAAGGCCTATTTGGTAATGAACCGTCCGCAAGGGGGTTATGATTATTGCAATATAACCAATAATGAGCTTCCTTACATTAAAGACGGCCTGGATACCGACAGGGACATTTTTACCGACCTTAAAACACAAGTGGCAAAAAACACGGTGTCAGGAAATTTTTATTTCATCGAAAAATTCCAGCCTACTCATATCACCAATTCCAAAGGAAATTCAACAGGCATTGAAGGCGAAAAAAAGATCTATATGCAGGGTGTACGTTCGGCAAATAAGTGGCTTGAACAGGTTATAAGTTTTATAAATCGTAATGACGCCCATGCCATTATCATTATCGGGGCCGATCATGGTGGCTACACTGGGCTTTCATGTACTGCTGACAGTACAACGAAAATTACTGACCCCGGGCTTGTAAAGTCCATATTTGGTGCCCAGCTTGCGATAAAATGGGGAAATCCAGAATATATAAAATATGATAGCGGGCTTCGATCGGGGGTTAACCTGTTCCGAACCTTATTTTCTTTTTTAGCAAAAGATAAAAAGTATCTCCAGCATACAGAAGAGAATGGCAGTTATATAAAGCTTCATAATCCTGCAGGAGTATATAGGTACATTGATGATAAAGGGAACACTGTATTTGAAAAGCCATAAATAATGAGAGACAGGTTTAATAAATTTTTGGATAGTACGCGGCATATACCCTTGCTGGCAGGTTTCATTAGCGGATTGTATCCGTTCCTGTTCTTTTACAGCAACAATTATACATCTGTCAATTCCTGGCAGCATGCCGGTTTTTTCTTTCTTTGCTATGTAGTTACTGCAATGGCCGCCGTGGGTATTGCTTTTGTATTTTTCAGCACTATAGAAAAACTGAAGCCGTACAAGGCACATTTGCTGTTCGTGCTGCCTGTCATGGTTATGGCGTCGATGCTCTCGTATGCCATGTTTTTTACGTTTAAAAAAAAGGTTTTATTGGCGCTCCTCATAATTTTGGTGCTCCTGTCCTTAAAATTGCATAAACACTATAAGCGACTGCTGGCATTGATCGTTTTCATGGCTCTGATGCCGCTTTTTAAGGTTGCCGTGCATGTGTATGAAGATATGAGACCTATGCATTGGGTAGATTTGCCTGATGATATTGCCAAAGCAAAATTCAGGCATAAGCCTAACATATACATGATACAGCCCGACGGATATGCAGGAAAGTCAACAATGGAAAAGCCTCCCTATTCTTATACCAATGATTTTTATGGCTGGCTCGAAAATAACGGATTTAAAGTGTATGAAGATTTTAGGAGCAATTACCCGGCAAGCCTCACCTCTAATGCTTCTATGTTTGCTATGAAGCACCATTATTTTGATGCTGTAATGTTCCCTGCCATAGAAATGCCGCGCGCCCGAAAGGTTATTTTAGATAACAGTGCTGTAAGGATCTTCAAAAATAATGGATACAGGACCTATTTTTTAGCAGAAGACGAGTATTTTCAGCAGAATTTAAGTGATGGCATTTATGACTATTATAATATAAAAAAAACCGACATTCCATTATCAACCAATGGTGGAAAACTGGAAAGAGAGGTTTTTGGCGACCTTGAGTTTGCTGTTAACGAGGAAATTTCCAGGCCGAAATTCGTTTTTGTTGAAAAAGTATTGCCTCACCATATTCATTTTGACGGGACAGGTATAGAAGCAGAAAGGAAAGAGTATCTTGAAAAGACGCAGGAAGCTAATAACTGGCTTAAAAAAGCCATTGCCCTTATCGAATCCAAGGATAAAAATGCCGTTATCATTATTCTTTCTGACCATGGCGGGTGGGTAGGTACTAAAGATATAACAGAATTTCATACCACAAATAGGGAAGAACTTATCCGTTCTGCTTTTGGCAATATGGCCGCAATACGCTGGAATGGCGTGACACATGATGTATATGACCTGCGGTTGCGGTCATCTGTAAATGTGTTCCGCGTTTTATTTTCTGCCCTGAGTGAAAATACTTCGTATCTTGAACATCTGGAAAAAGATGAAAGCTATAATATACATTGGGGTAGCTTTAACAATTCGGTACACACGGTCATTGATGCAAATGGGAAGGTAGTAAGGGAAAAGCATTAGTCATGGAATATACCATAAAAAAATACGAACCGGCAGATTTTACACAATGGAATGATCTCATAGCGAAGTCCAAGAATGGTACCTTCCTGTTCCATAGGGATTTTATGGAATACCACAGTGACCGTTTTGAGGATCTTTCACTATTGGTTTTTGAAGGGCATAAGCTCATAGCGGTATTTCCAGCCAATAGGGTGGGGAATGAAGTGCATTCCCACCAAGGGCTTACTTATGGAGGACTTATCCTCCAGGGGAGCATTGGGGTTGAAAAGGTAGAAAGTATTTTCGGATCTATAGAAGATTGGCTGAAAGAGCAACGCATTTCAGGACTTTACATAAAGCAGGTCATTTCCATTTATCATAAAGAGCCCGCTAACGAAATCGATTATGTTCTATTCAAAAAAGGCGCTTCGCTTTATCGTCGCGATATGAACCTCGCCATTGATCATTCGCTGCCGCTAGCCATTTCAAAAAGCAAGATGAAGAATTTCAGGAAGTTTTCGGCTTATGGATTTAAAATAAGACAGGAAAATGAATTTAGCGGCTTTTGGGATGAGGTATTGATACCCAGGCTGGGTGAAAGGCATGGCGTAAAGCCTGTACATACCAAAGAGGAGATACAATCGCTGCATGACAGGTTTCCCGATAATATCCTTCAATACAATATTTATTATGAAGGGACGATTTTGGCAGGCATAACCTTATTTCATTTCGGCAATGTGGTAAAATCCCAATATGGCGCAACAACTGACAGCGGCGAAAAGATGAGGGCACTTGATCATCTGTTCATATACCTGATACAAAAGTACAGGGATGAGGTTGATTATTTCGACATGGGCACCGTAAATGAGCAGCAAGGGAAAGTGTTTAACAGAGGTTTGCTCAAACAAAAAGAAGAACTGGGATGCAGAGTATATTCACATGATCATTATTCGCTAAAACTATAATTGGGTATAAACTTGGATCTTATAAAAAACATATTCAAAACCAATTTATTCAAAGTAACCTCGCTAAATTCCGTAAGCGTCTTAGTGCGTATGGCGGGAGGTTTCCTTGCCTCCAAAATGACTGCCGAATTCATAGGGCCGGCCGGTATGGGACTGCTGGGCAACCTGCGCAATTTCCTTACATCGCTCGATACCTTCTCTACCCTGGGCTTCCAGAACGGCATCATAAAATACACGGCAGAGAACAGCGCCGATGAGGAAAAACTGTACCGTACGCTGGCAACTGTTTTCATTTCGATACTTTTTGCGATATTGCTGATCAGCGGGCTATTGTTTTTTTTATCAGCATATTGGGATGCCTGGGTGTTCAAAACAGGTGAGTATGCCTGGGTATTTAAAGTGCTGGCATTTTCGCTGCCGTGGTATACAGGCAATCTTGTTTTCATGGCGGTATTAAATGGCCTTGGCCGGTACAAAAAAGTAATAGGGATTACGATATGGGGCAATGTTACCGGCGTATTGCTTTCGGCGTTGCTTATCTGGAAGCTCGGCATCGCGGGTGCCTTTTTGGGACTTATACTATATCCCGCGCTAATGTTCCTCTTTTCGTTTTATCTGCTCTACAGAACTTTTCCGCGCTTCCCGTTCCTTCGCTGGAAATATTTTGATACCACGCTGCTCAAAGGCCTGTGCTCCTACAGTACCATGGCGCTTGTCACGGCTGTTTGCAGTTCGCTGGTCTATATATCGCTCCGCAGTAAGCTGATGGTTACCTTCAGCGAGGATGAAGCCGGATTTTGGGAGGGCATTAACCGGATATCGTCTTTTTACTTTTTGTTTGTCAGTACATTACTAACGTTGTACTTTCTTCCAAAGCTTTCGCAGGCAAAAAATACTATAGAAACAAAGGCTGTGTTTCGTGCTTATTATAAAGGCATAATCCCGGTATTTGCCTTTGGGCTGATACTCGTTTACCTGTTGCGAACATTCATCATCAACTTGATACTATCAGATGAATTCCTTCCAATGGATGATCTTTTCATCTGGCAGCTTTTGGGCGACTTTTTTAAGGCCTGCTCACTAATACTGGGGTACGAAATACTTGCCAAAAAGCAAACCCGCATATTCATAATGACCGAGATCATGTCATTTGTTGTAATGTATGTTTCAGGTAATTATTTAATAGGGATATATGGGAGTGAGGGGGCTGTAATGGCTCATATGTTTACATACGCAATATACCTGTTAGTTCTAGCCTTGTATTCAAGGAAAAAACTATTCTGACATTCCCCACTTCTCCAAATATTTCCCGGCCACAAGAAGGTGCGAATGCTCCCGCTCTATGAACGCCCTTGCCCTTTTGCCCATGGCAATAATTTCCGCAGGATTTTCTATGAGCGAAGATAACTCTGCTGCGATAGAATTTACATTCGGCAGCGCGTTAACGGCTACTTTTTCGGTAAGGCCGTAATAGTTATTGAATTCTTTTTCGGCACCGGTAAACACCGCCTTGCCTTTGGCCATTGCCTCAAGTGCATTAAATCCCTGGTCGTAGGCATATACCTGGTCGAGCAGGATGTGGGCTTTATTATAAAGGTTGATATATTGGCTGTACGGAACATTTTCAGCCACTACAATTTCTATCTTCCGGCCATATTTTTGGTTAATGATCTCTAGCGCTTTCTCGAAGAAAGGAATACCTTTCTTTACATAAGTGCCGCGGTTGATACCCAGAAAAATGATCACTTTATCGGTAATTTCGGGTTTTATGTAGTCCAGCTTTTCAATGTTGATAGGGTTTGGAACAAGCCCCAGGAATTTAGGATGTCCTTCAAGCGGGAGATAGTAATCCATGTCGCTGGCTATGACACCGGAGATATTCGCAAATACAAAGTCGTGCAGCTTTTTATGGCTTTTGGAAAGATAATCAAAAATATAGCGGTAATGTGGCGCGTTGCTATTGTCGGCATGGTACGGATCCATCAGCGAATATCTTAGTTTATCATCGAGCATGTATCTTACCGATATGTGATCGATCCCGCAGGACAGGAGAAATGTTTTTTTATTCTGCTTAAAAAGCCTTGCTAACAGTCTTTTTTCGAATCCGGGTGTGGTTTTAACAGGGGCTTCATTGATGAGCTGTACCACATCATATCCTTTGAGCTTTTTTAAGAGGAAATAGAACCGCAAACCGCGTTCCAGCTTCGCAAGGTCATATTTAAATATCCTGAATAGTGCCTGCCGGGGTATGTTTACGATCTTGTTTTTTGAGAACAGCGGCTCTATGGAGTGATCTGTGGGGAGCTGCTTGAAGCCATCGCCATCACCCACCAGTATGACTTCATGGCCCAATGCGGTAAGCCCTTCTTTCAGGGAATTGTGCAGCCTGCTGTATTCGCCTACCAGTAAGATCCTCATGAATGATTATATTTGTCCCGAAAGTAACCAATAAACACCAATGGCACAAACCCATTCCGCCAAAATATGCCTTGTAGGCGACATGCTCGCGCACGGTGGCGCCGAAAGGGCACATGCAGCTTTGTCGCGATACTTTGCAGGCATGGGGATCGAAGTGCATAATATCATAGTGCAGGATGTGATCGCTTACAGTTATGCAGGCGAATTGCTGAACCTGGGGAAGGAAAAAGATGATGCCAACGGTTTTACTAACAAATTCAGGAGGCTCCGGATCCTGAGAAGCTACGTGAAGAGACATAGGTTTGACTATATCATCGATTTCAGGATGCGCCGTAAGCCATTACAGGATTGGCTCATATCAAAATTCGTTTTTACAGTTCCTACTATCTATACTGTACGCAGTTCCAATATCGATTGGTACATGCCGCGGCGATCCTGGCTTACAAGGGCTATTTACGGGAAAAGCTATGGTGTTGTTGCCCTTAATGATAAGATGAAGCGGCATATTGAGAAGTGCCACGGACTGAAGAATGTGGCCACCATCTATAATCCTATCGACGCGGAATACATAGCCGCCAGGTTACATGAAAGCCCGCCCACAGAAGCATTCCGCTACATTATCGCAGCCGGAAGGCTGAGCGATGATAATGTGAAGCAGTTTGATAAGCTCATTGAGGCCTACGCGGTTTCTGAATTGCCGTCGAACAATGTGCGGCTTATGATCCTTGGGCAGGGTGTGCTGTTCGCTAAGCTTCAGAAACTTGCGGATTGGCTTGGGCTGCAGGATAAAATTGTTTTTAAAGGCTATCAGGAAAATCCGTATGTTTACATGCGCGATGCCTTATTCTTTGTCCTTTCGAGCAGGTTTGAAGGAATGCCGAATGTGGTGTTGGAATCGTTGGCATGCGGCACTCCGGTCGTAGCATTCGATTGCTTTACGGGCCCGTCGGAAATTGTCGAAGATGGAAGGAATGGGCTCCTCATAAAAGACCAGGACTTTGCGGAACTGACAAGGGGCATCAACAGGATGTATGATGATAATGCATTATATGCCCGATGCAAGGCAAATGCTGCGGGAAGCATTGAAAAGTTCTCGTTGGAAAATGTAGGGCAGGCCTGGCTGGATTATCTTAAAATAAAAGCAAATGGATATTCAAATTATTGACATACCAAAGATAAAGAATGCCAACGGGAATATCGGCGTGATCGAAAATGACGTGGTTCCTTTTGACATCAAAAGGGTGTACTACCTCTACGATGTGCCAAGCTCGGCCAAAAGGGGAGGGCACGCGCACAAGAAATTACAGCAGCTGCTGGTAGCCCTTTCCGGGAGTTTCGACGTGGTGCTTAAAGATGGCACGGGAAAGCAGATCATAACACTTAACAAGCCAGACAAAGCATTGCTCATTACCAGCAATATATGGCGTGAACTTGAAAATTTCTCATCAGGTGCGGTGTGCATGGTAATAGCGTCGGAAGTATACGAGGAAGAAGATTACATTAGAGATTATGAGTCGTTCCTTGAGTATGTAAAAATCAATAAGTAGTCGGGTTAAGTCCTTTCTTTGCCAGTGTTTTTTTTATTGCTTTTATGTGGCGAAGTATAAAAGCAGGTGCAGCCAGCAGCAGCCGTTGTTTCCAATTGAGGTTGGATGTGTCGATAGCGATTATCAGCTTTTTAGCAGTTGCATCATCACCGGCCATTTTATAGCGCTTAGCCATAGTATAACGATGAAAGTCGAGGTATTTTTTCAGGGGTTGATTACCGGGATTTTCACGCTCATATTTATCATGGTCAATGATAATTTTGTCCTTCATTGACGAGTGTGTAATTTGGTTTTCGGAATTCATTATTATCCTTGCCATAGCCACGTTGTCATAAGCTAGTTGATATTCAAGATTAGCCCGTACATTAAAGTCAACGTCTTCTCCCATAGTAATGGATTCATCGAAATAACCTGCTAAATCAAAAACATTTTTTTTTATACACAGGCTTGAATAACAATAAATATGCTGCCTGCGCTCTTTCTCAAAAAAATCAGTGACTATCCCATTTTTTATTGGAAAATGATGTTGAATGACAACATTGCCAGGATGCTGTTCGTCATACTTGGTTGAAAACAATCCTGCTTCCGGATACTTTTGGATCAGGCCATGTATCGTTTCAAGAAATTGGGGCTGCCAGATGTCATCGGCATCGAGGAAAGCGATATATTCGGCCTGTGCGTTGCGTATACCGGTATTGCGTGATGCCGATAGCCCTTTATTCTTTTCGTGGCTCACGAAATGTATCCTGCTGTCCTCTATTTGTTGCGCAATAGCGAGGCTGTCATCGGTAGATGCATCGTCTACTACAATTATTTCAAAGTCAGTGAAAGTCTGCCCCAATACGCTGTTAAGCGTTGCGGTAATGTAGTTGCGTTTATTGTACAGCGGTATTACGACAGAAAAGTAGGGCATCAGGGATTACTTTATAGCACAAATATAACCCAACCTGTAGATATCAAGGCAAAAAAGGTTGGGGTCTTTCTTCAGGATCATTTTCTTCAGGAACGGCTCAACCATTTTGAAAAAGAGGCCTGTGAGTGGTGCAAGGCCAAGGCCTTTGAGCTTTTTATAGTGCTTCAGTAACGAATTGATCTCCTCAATGCCTTGCGCTTCGGCAAGCAGCTTTTTCCTGTTTCGTACCGATTCCAGGCATTTTTCAAAAAAAACTTCATTGCTTTCGAGCCCCAAATGGTAGATAGGATTGTCGATATGGTTAACAGCAACATTATTTTTGTAGAGACTGTAAGCAAAGAAATTATCCATGCCATACAAATTGGCACCATCGGGATAATTGTTATCTAAAAAAATGTTTTTATTGACCAGTATATTGCCTGAAAATATTGTGCTATAAGGAGTTTTGCTTCTTTCAGAGGCAATTTTTTCCTCCCGATAGGTGCCATATTTGTGGCGAAGTACGTTATGTTGACTGAAATCATCAGACCTGTACGAATAACCGCCAAACACTATCCCGTTATATCCAAAAAAAGGCAGATATTTAACAATAAAGTCATTCTTAACAGGAACAACATCAGCATCAAGGAACAGTAACGTTTCATATCTGGCCGTCTCAGCAAGTTTTTTCCGCGACAGCGTACGGCCCAAATTTGTGCCGCTTTCTATATAAGTACAGTGCATCAATGCCGAAATGTTTCGGTTACGTGCTGTGTAGGCAGGTTGCGAGCGGTCGTCAATTACTATGATCTCAAATGCAACGCCGGCCCCGGTGCATTGGCGATGAACAGCGTTTACCAAAGCCGTAATGTCATAATTATATGTGGGGATGAGTACCGAAAGCATAGGATGCAAATGTAATAAAAACGCAGGGAGGGTCAACATATTTTACATAGCTATGGCTTATCTTTGGAAGATAAAACATTAAACGATCATGGACAGGAAATCCTACGCCGACCTTGTTTATAACAAAATCACTGAAAACAAAGAATCTCTGAAAGAGCAATATGTAAAAAGCAAGGATGCCATAGGCTACTTTTTTCTCGATGATCTGCTTCCTGAAAATTTGGCTATGGAAATTTACCGCGCCTTCCCCAAAGCTGACGAAATGGTGCATAAAAAAAGCATCAGGGAAGATAAATTTGTAGCTGCCCAAATGAACAAATACGACCCGTTGCTCGAGGAGATCATCTACGCATTTCAGGATAAGCGCATTGTGGACGTTGTTTCAGAAATATGTGGGTTAAATGGCATCATGCCCGACGATAACTTATACGCGGGCGGCATTTCGGCAATGGGGCACAAACAGTTCCTTAATCCTCATCTTGATAATTCCCATGATAAAGACCGTGAACGATGGAGGGTGCTCAATCTTTTATACTATGTTACGCCTAACTGGGACCAAGCCTATGGCGGCAACCTCGAACTGTGGCCCAATGGTATGCGCGAAAAGCAGGTCACTATACACAGCAAATTCAACCGCCTTGCCGTAATGGCTACCCATAACAAGTCGCTTCATTCTGTTTCCCCCGTGACCTACGAAGGGCTGCGATGCTGTGTGTCCAATTACTACTTCTCCAAAGAGCCGCTACTGGCTACCGACACTTTTCACGTAACATCTTTCCGCGGCAGGCCGGAAAACAGACTTACTGATGCTATCCTGCAACTAGATGCCGCAGTAAGGATGGG
The DNA here is from genome assembly GCF_052437795.1 of Flavobacterium sp. Taxonomy (GTDB): domain Bacteria; phylum Bacteroidota; class Bacteroidia; order Flavobacteriales; family Flavobacteriaceae; genus Flavobacterium. Next base: position 29,083 of record NZ_JBQVPA010000004.1, on the reverse strand, counting down.
GCTTAGGAAAATTTTTAAAAAAGGCGTACGGGAAAATCCTCATGTTTATAAGAAGGAAGAATAAATGATAAACCCTGCCAATTGAACCGGCAGGGTTTATCATTTTATAGCGTCTACTATCTAACAATCCAAGTATCCAAAAATCTAACTATACCGTCCTTTGCACCACTTCAAACAACGTCCCCTCGTCGCATTTAAGTGTTTTGGAAGGGAACTTCATCAGCAATGCATAATCGTGCGTAGCCATGATAATGGTCTTGCCATTCTGGTTGATCTCGCGAAGCAGGTTCATTACCTCCACGCTGGTTTGCGGGTCGAGGTTTCCCGTGGGTTCATCGGCAAGTATCACTTCCGGATCATTAAGCAGGGCACGGGCTACGGCAACACGCTGCTGTTCACCGCCCGATAGCTGGTGCGGCATTTTATTGGACGAATGTTTCATGCCTACTTTGTCCAGTACCTCATCGATCTTTACCTTCATCTCCTCACGCTCGTTCCAACCGGTAGCCCTTAATACAAAGTGCAGGTTATCGAACACGGTGCGGTCCGGCAGCAATTTAAAATCCTGGAATACAATGCCTATCTTCCGGCGCAGGTAAGGAATGTCCTTCTCGCGCAGCTTTTTAAGGTCGTACTCTACGAATGTCCCTTCGCCCTCCTTCAGTTTAAGGTCGGCATACAGTGTCTTCATGAAGCTGCTCTTCCCCGATCCGGTCTTCCCGATGATGTAAAGGAATTCACCATGGTTCACCTCAAGGTTAATGTTGGTAAGGATGGCATTGCCCTCCTGGAAGATATTTACGTTCTCTAGCGAAAGTACGGCCTGCGACATAGTGTGTGCGAGTTTGTTTTGGTAAAAGTACTAAGATAACGGCGGTATACAAAATTTTATTTTTTTCGCTTCCGGCTTATTTGGTTTATCCACAGGCAATTGTTAATAAATAGCAGTTAATAATAAATTAAAGCCTTTGAGGCAGCGTAGGTATATTCGTAAGTTTGGCGTTGCGGACTCCCACAATGGGGGATCTGGGCATTATACTAAATCCCTGTGAAGGTCCGTTAAATATAACAAAGCAATTGATCACTAAAAACACGAACTATGCGCATACTTAAAAGGTCCCTCCCGTTTTTGGTGCCGCTGTACGGGCTCACGCTCTCGGCACAGCAGTCGGCCATCTACACCCACGAGCTAAAGGATTATGAGAAAGCTGTGGCGCTTTATAACGACAAGCAGTACCAGGCTGCACAGATACTTTTTGAAAAGACAAAAAGCAGCAATCAGGAGATGGACATCCAGGCAGATTGTGCATACTATATTGCCTCGAGCGCCATAAAGCTCAACCAGAAGAATGCCGACGAGTTGATGGAGGACTTCATTGAAGATCATCCTACGAGCACCAGGCAGAACCAGGCATATATAGAGGTCGCGGGCAACCATTTCCGCCAGGGCCGCTACAAGCAGTCATTGGAGTGGTATGATAAGGTGGACGAGGGCAGCCTCGGCGAAACCGACCGCGACCGCTACAACTTCCAGAAGGGCTACAGCTATTTTAGCGCAGGCGATAAAAAGAATGCAGATAAATATCTTTTGAAAGTCAAAGACTCTAAAGAATACGGTTCGCAGGCAAAATACTACCTGGGCTTTATGGCTTATGAAGGTGATGATTATAAAAAAGCCAGCCAGTACTTTGAGCAGGTGGAGGACAAGGAGAAGTACAGCGAAAAGATGTCGTACTTCCAGGCTGACATGGCATTCAAGGAAGGGCAGTTCCAAAAGGCTATTGATCTGGGCGTGCCGCAATTGCCAAAGAGCGATGCCAACGAAAAGTCGGAGCTTTCCAAGATCATTGGCGAAAGCTATTTTAACCTTGGGCAGTATGATAAGGCCATCCCGCACCTTAAGAATTACCGTGGTAAAAAAGGCAAGTGGAGCAATACCGACTTTTACCAACTGGGTTATGCGTATTACAAGCAGGGCAACTATGAGAACGCGATAACCGAGTTCAACAAGATCATAGGCGGTAACGATGCCGTGGCACAAAATGCTTATTACCACCTTGGCGAAAGCTACCTGAAGACCGGTAAGAAACAGCAGGCGCTCAACGCGTTCAAAAATGCATCAGAAATGGCTTTTGAGCCAAAGATACAGGAGGATGCCTGGCTGAATTATGCCAAGCTGAGCTACGAGATAGGCAACCCATACCAAAGTGTGCCGGAAGTGTTGGGTAATTTCCTTGAGAAGTACCCGGCAACACCATTCAAGCAGGAAATACAGAACCTGCTGATCGATTCGTACATCACATCGAAAAACTATACAGAAGCCTTAGTGCTGCTGGAGAAGAACAAGTCGCCGGAGAACAGGGCGGCCTACCAAAAGGTAACCTTTTATCGTGGCATGGAACTCGCGACAGACGGCAAGCACCAGGAGGCACTGGCGCTGTTCAAAAAGTCATTAGCGGAGCAAAGGACACCAAGGATCACGGCGCGTGCGACATTCTGGAAAGCTGAAACCGAATATAATCTTGAGCAGTTCAACGAGGCGCTCATCAGCTACAAGCAGTTTTTAGGCATGGGTGAGGCAAAGACTACCCCTGAATTTAAGAATATCCATTACAACATTGCCTATGCTTACTTTAAGCAGAAGGAATATGAGCAGGCTGCAAAGCATTTTGCCGATTATGTGGCTGTAGCCAAAGATGACAAGGTGCGGCTTAACGATGCATTGCTTCGTATGGGCGACAGCAACTTTGTGACCGGAAAATACTGGCCTGCAATGGAGGCCTACAACAAGGCAATTGACATGAAAGGCATCGATGCGGATTATGCGTTGTTCCAAAAAGGAATCAGCTACGGTTTTGTAGGCAGGAACGAAAAGAAGATCGAAGACCTGACCAAATTCGCACAGGCGTATCCAAAGTCGAAATATGCCGATGATGCACTTTACGAGTTAGGTAACACTTACGTAACCGAAAAACAGACCGATAAAGCCATCCAGACCTACGACAGGCTTATCGCGGAGTATAAGACAAGTACCTATGTGAGCAAGGCCATCATGCGCCAGGCGCTCATTTACTATAACGCCGAGAAGGACGACCAGGCGCTTGCAAAATTCAAAAAGGTAGTTGCCGAGTTCCCGAACACGCCCGAAGCCATGGAAGCGGTTGAGACGGCACGCCTGATCTATGTTGACAGCGGCCGTACCGATGAATATGCTGCCTGGGTGAAAACGCTGACGTTTGTAGATATCAGCGATGCCGATCTGGACAATACCGCATTTGAAGCTGCTGAAAAGCAATACCTTCAGAACAATACCAAGCAGGCTATCTCAACACTGAGCAGCTATGTATCGAAATTCCCGAACGGTATCTCATCGCTAAAGGCGAATTTCTACCTGGCGCAGTCATACTATGCTGACGGTCTGGAGACGAATGCCATTCCGCACTATGAGTTTGTGATCGCCAAGTCCAGGAGCGAATTCACAGAGCAGGCACTGGCAAGGCTTTCGGAAATATACCTGAAGAAAAATGATTATGCCAAAGCGATACCGGTATTGAAAAGGCTGGAGGCTGAGGCCGACTTCCCGCAGAACGTAACCTTTGCCCAATCCAACCTGATGAAAGGGTATTATGAAGGGAAGGACTATGCCAATGCAGTGGTATATGCCGATAAGGTACTGGCGAACAGCAAGACCGAAGACAGGGTGAAGAGCGATGCCCAGATCATAGTGGCGCGTTCGGCGATAAAGACAAATGATGAGGTAAAGGCCAAAGCGGCCTATGCCAAACTGCTTACCATTGCCAAAGGCGAGCTTGCCGCAGAGGCAATGTACTATGATGCCTACTTTAAAAATAAGGAAGGAAAATTTGATGCTTCGAACACTGTGGTGCAGAAGCTGTCCAAAGACTATTCGGGTTACAAATACTTTGGCGCGAAAGGCCTTGTCGTAATGGCTAAAAACTATTACGGCCTGAAGGACAGCTACCAGGCGACCTATATCCTAGAGAGCGTGATCAAGAACTTTACGGCCTATCCGGAAGTGATCCAGGAGGCTCAGGCGGAACTTGACATCATCAAAGGCGAAGAAGCGAAACGTAACTCATCCATCCAAAACTAATGCAAGCCATGAAGACGAAATTGAGATATATAGCCATAGCGATAGCATTCGCAGGAGCACAGCAGGCCTTCGCACAAAAGAAGGACGAGAATATAGGTACCGAGGTGGTGAACGTAGTAAAACCGTATACCCCAACCATATCAGACGCTTTTAAGGTTAAGGAAACCCCTGTTATCGAGGACGAGCAGGAAAAGCAGAAGGAAGAGATAAAGTATAATATCTTTTCTTTCCCGGTCGCATCGACGTTTGCACCGGACAAGGGAAAGGCGGCTACGGTAGATAAGGAAGCCAGGGAGAAATATTACAACAACTACGCTACGCTGGGCATAGGTAATTATGGTACTATAAATGCCGAATTATTCGTGACGGAGAATGTGAGCGATACCGACTATATGGGCGGAATGCTTCGCCACCTTTCATCGCAGGGTGGCATAGATGCCGCAAAGGTTGACGACAATTATTACAATACCGCTTTGGACCTGACCTATGGCAGCCGCCAGCAGGGCTACAACTGGAGCACGGATCTGGGCTACCAAAACCAAGTGTACAACTGGTACGGACTTCCGCTGGAGTTCACTGATATTGCGCCGGAAACCATTGCGGAAGTCGACCCGCAGCAGACCTACCACACATTCTACATTGGCGGTAAGATACAGACAAAGGACAGCTATTTCCACGATGCATCAGCGCAATACAAACGTTTTTGGGATGCGTACGGATCGGCAGAGAACCGCTTCTTCCTGACACCTTCGCTTGACATTCCTATTATGGATGAAAAGATCAAGGTAGATCTCGTAGCTGATTATGTGGGTGGTACTTTTGAAAAAGACATCAATGACATGGGCGATATGAGCTACAGCCATTTCAACCTTGGCATACAGCCGAGCCTTTTGTACCAAAAAGAAGACCTCTCAGTACAACTGGGTGCGGGAATCTTTTACAGCATGGGCAAAATGAACGAGGAGACTGATAACAAGATCTTCGTTTACCCGCAGGTAAAAGCGTCGTATAAAGTGGTAGGCGACCTTATGGTAGCCTATGCCGGGGCAGAGGGGACGCTGCGCCAGAACTCGTATGCCGACTTCGTGAGCCAGAATCCGTTCGTGTCACCTACACTTGCAGTTGCGCCAACCGACCAGCAGTATGACATTTATGTCGGGCTCAAAGGCAAGTTGGCAAGTACTGTAGCATACAATATCCGCGGGTCGTATATGAATGAGGATAACAGGGCGTTTTTCGTGAACAATGCCTTGCTTACTTCGTTGGGTGATGATGAAGGTTACTCTTATGGCAACTCTTTCGGGTTGGTATACGACAGGCTGCAGACGATCAGCTTCTTCGGGGAACTGAAGGCCGACTTCTCGCAAAAAATACATTTTGGCATCAACGGAACGTACTACAGCTATTCAACTGATGATTTGGAAGAAGCGTTTAATATGCCGCAGATGAAAGTGGGGGCAAGCCTTGATGTAGACATTATGCCGAAATGGTATGCAGGGACGAACATCTTTTTTACAGGCGAAAGGAAAGATGTTGTTATGGTTACCTCAGGCGATCTTGAAACCGTTACCCTGGAGAGCTTTTTCGACCTGAACGCACACCTGGGCTACAAATACAACGAGCGCCTTACCGGCTTCCTGAAGCTGAACAACATCACGGGCCAGGATTACCAGCGCTGGGTAAACTACCCGGTACAGGGATTCCAGTTCCTGATCGGGGCATCGTATAAGTTTAATTTTTGATCATCTAAAAATTTGAAATTGAAAGATTTAAAGATCGTGTATGGCGATCTTTAGATCTTTCAGTTTTTAAATCCTTCAATTTTGAATTTTCTCAAACAAAAAGTACTCGCTTACTACAAACAACAGGTAGACGACCGCATCGATGCTTTTCGAGACATGATCGCCGCGCTTACTGAAGATGCCTCCAATGATGCCAAAGGCTCGGCTGGGGATAAGCACGAAACGGCGCTCTCCATGATGCATTTGGAGCAGGAAAAACTCAACCACAAGCTGAAAGAATTCATTGACCAAAGGGCTGTACTCGACAAAATAAACCCGGAAGCCACATCAGCAAAAGTTGTTATGGGCAGTTTGGTAAAAGCAAATAACATGCATTTATTTGTAAGCGCCGCACTGCCCAAAATAAACGTAGATGGCGTCACGGTAATAGCGTTATCGCCGCAGTCGCCGTTAGGCATGAAAATGATGGGGATGGGACAAGGTGATGAATTTGAAGTGAGTACGACGAAGTATATAATAGAGGTTTTGATATGAAAAGAAGGGTTATCAATATCATCATGTCAGGCTTAATCAGAATAATGCTTTATTCCTGTAGTTCTTTTAAGGTAGTATAAGATAGTAAATCGTATAAGATAATTGAAGATAGAAAACGTGAAGATAATCTTACACGGTTCATTAGGCATTATGAAGATAATGCTTTTAAACTCTATATAATTTTTGATTTATCTTTAAAAGGTGAGAAAATCTATTTAAGGCACCTGATAGAAGTAATTTATGATGATTACTTAGAATATTGTGAGCCTGAAACCTTTTCCGGAGGATGTAATTTTGCAGTAGCCGATAATGTGGGAGGGGTTACTTTAAAAATTGGTAAAGAGACTTTTGAGCTGCCGAGTTCTAAAGCATTATCCTATAAATATTTGGTACTTTCAAAAAAGAAAGATAAATATTTGCTGCATTATACCAACTATCCAAAATTTTGACATCTCTACGACTAATGGTTTTTTTTATGATCTGTAACCTCTTTCTGGTAAAAATCGTTTTCGAAATTACTATTCATTGCTATTTGATGGCTTTAAGTTTTAATATGAAAGTTAAAATGCTTTATGTGTTTTACAATTAAAACTAATATTCCAAATTTGTCTTGCCGAACATAACTGATAAAGTTATTTGGCCGCCAATTCAAAACAGGACAAAGTATGTGTGGAATTTTAGCAATTATCGGAAAAGGAAAAGACGAGGCATTGGTTAAGCAGCTTTCAAAAAGGATGTCGCACCGCGGCCCGGACGAAAGTGACCTTCATGTGACCGAAAAGGGACATGTACTGAGCCACGAGCGCCTTTCGATAATTGACCTCCATACCGGCAGGCAGCCTATTCAGGGCTCCAAAAGCGCATGGATGGTGCATAATGGTGAGATATACAACCACCAGGAACTGAGGGACACTGTGCTGAAGCACCATACGTTCAGGACTACCTCAGATTCTGAGGTTATAGTACATCTGTATGAGGAGTATGGCTATGATCTCTGCAACCTGCTGGATGGTATGTTCGCCTTTGTAGTGATCGATGGTGATGACTACATCGCAGGGCGTGACCCACTTGGCATAAAGCCTCTGTATTATGGCCTTGATGAACGGGGCCGGATATACTTCTCCTCTGAAATGAAGTCGATCGCCGACCAGTGCCAAACATTCTCGACCTTTCCTCCGGGACATTACTATACACCACAGACGGGTTTTGTAAAATACTACAGGCCGCAGTGGGAAGATCCGGCAAAAGCAGTTGAAGCCGTTAACCATGCAGCCATCCGTGAAACGCTGACACAAGCTGTCGAAAAAAGGCTGATGAGCGACGTACCTGTAGGCGTACTGCTTTCGGGTGGGCTTGACTCATCGCTAATATCATCTATCGCGGCAAGGCTTATGAAAGAGAGAGGGCAGGAGCTGCGTTCGTTTTCCATAGGGCTTGATGCCATGGCGCCTGATGCCTTTGCGGCACGTAAGGTAGCTGAGTTTTTGGGCACCGAACACCATGAGATACATTTTACGATCGAACAGGGCATTGAGGTATTGGATAAGTTGATATGGCACCTCGAAACCTACGATGTGACCTCGATAAGGGCCAGTACGCCGATGTATTTCCTTTCTAAAGCCATTACCGATATGGGTGTGAAGGTTGTACTTTCAGGTGAGGGTGCCGATGAGATATTCGGGGGCTACCTGTACTTCAGGAACGCACCGTCGGCAGCGGCCTTCCAGAAAGAAACCATTGAGAGGGTACAGAAGCTGTTTACCGCCGACCTACTAAGGGCTGATAAGAGCACCATGGCGCACGGACTTGAGGCACGCGTACCGTTTTTGGACAAGCAGTTTTTGGAACTGGCCGTCAAGATCAACCCTGAGGACAAGCAGCCAAAAACGTATGATAATGTTGAAAAATACATTCTGCGAAAAGCCTTTGACACACAGGAGCAGCCTTACCTGCCCGATGAAGTACTGTGGAGGCAGAAGGAGCAGTTTAGCGATGGTGTAGGCTACAGCTGGATCGACACGCTGATAGAATACTGCGCTGCGCAGGTTACCGATGAAGAACTGGAAACTGCCGAACAGCGTTTCCCTTATAATACACCTGTTACGAAGGAGGCCTATTATTACAGGTCCGTTTTCCACAAACATTTCCCGCAGGTGAGCGCGGCGCAAACGGTTAGGAAATGGATACCTAAGTGGCAGGAAAATACAGACCCGAGCGGAAGGGCCAACGCGGCGCACGTAAACGCCGATACCGCAATTGCCCAAGTGAAGGCAGAAGCATAATTTCAGGTTTTTTGGAATTTAGTTTGTTTGTTTGTAGAAAAACGCCCCGACGAGCCGGGGCGTTTTTTGTTTGATTTTAATTCTTATATTTCGAACAAATAATCACTTTGCATGAAAAAGCTTTTTGCCTTCTTGTTTATCTTTTTTGCATCCAATGCATTTGCCCAGACAGCCTATAAGTTCAAAGGCGATCTTGGCGAAGCACAGCAAAAGGAGATCATTAAAAGTGCCGACTCGCTCTTTTATTTCCTGCCGAATATCAGCTTTAACGTATCCAGCAACCACCTTCAGGCGTATAAGGACATTCCTGTTGATAAGAGCTACCAGCCCGGCTATCTTGAGGAGCAGCAAAAGCTTTTGAGGCAGCATCCTGACAACGCTGTTATTTATAATAACATTGCCGGTTATTATCAAAATAAGGGCGACGCTACCAATGCGCGGGATTATTTTACAAAGGCGCTCGAAAGCCATAAGCTGCTGCCAAAGGCTAAAGATTCGGCAAGTTTTTACTCGTTCAGGGCTGTTATAAAAATGAACCTGGGCCAGGAAGGTGTAGCCGACATGGAACGGGCGGTTGCCATCAATAAGTCAGATTCACTTTCGTTAGTATTGTACCCGTTGCTGCTTGCGGGTAAGGGTGATTATGTTAAGGCCAGATCCGTGGTCATAGATGCGCTTAATGACAAGGACAACAAGATGAAGGACTTCAGCTATCTCATGCTTGGCGTAATTGAGATGTATGGCGTGTCGGCTGCATTCGCCGGTATGGAAGAAGCCGCATCGGACAAGTTCCTGCAGCAGGACATTGCGAAGATGATCGACTTTGATGCTTTTGATAAATACCTTGATACGAAAGACCTGAAGCTTGTCCGTGCCAAACAAATGCTGGGAATATTCAACGGCATTTTTAAATATTCGCAAGGGCTGGAACCCGGCGGGGTATTTACGCCAACGAAAGATGATATGGCCTACATGGCGGCAAAGGAAGAGTTCTTTAAAAGGTCACTGAAGGAAAAGAACGTTAACGCTTATGGAGTATACTTCAGCCTGGGGATCCTTAGCTACGCGCAAAAGAAATTCCCTGAAGCTATAAGTTATTTTGAAAAAGCACTGCTGGCTTTCCCTAAAGATAAGGAGGGCTTCCGGTTCAATACCGCCGAGATATACGACAACATGGCCGGTATTTACTACATGACAAAGGATCATGGTAAAGCCATAACTATGCTGTCAAAGGAGGCTGCCCTCAAGAGTGTGAATACCGGTATTCGCAAAGATGCCCATTTGGGTATTGCCGGATTATTTATAGAGCAGGGCAAACTGGCAGAGGCAGAAAGCCATGCACTGCTGGCGCTGGAGGCCGAGGACAGCTTCGCGGCCAACAGCATGCTGGCGTACATAAGCTTCAAGCGCAATTATACGATTTCGGCAGAAAAATATTTGCAACGTGCCATGGCTCAGATAAGCGACCAGGATGAAGTATGCAAGGCGCTGACCATGGTGGCCGCTACACAGTTGCTGAACGGCTCACCGGATGGCGCCTATGCGGTATACAACGAGCACAGATCATATCTTGACGGGTATGAATGTGATTGTGAAGCGATGCTGGAAAAATATGTTGTTAAGAACTGATGGTATGATTATCTGTTACCGGTCGTACTTCACTTCGGGTGTGGTTACCGGCATAGGATTATTGAGCACCCATTTTACAGCAAGTTCGGCTAACCGGTCAGTATTATTATCATTTTTACGCTTCACTTCTTTGATGACCAAGGAAGCTTCATTAATTTCTTCAGGTGTTAAGGGTTCTCTATGCTGTACGAACTCTAAAAAAGTATCAGCCATTATTTTATAGTCGTCGTCCCAGTTGATGCCGCCGTTTCGTCCCAGCTCGTCCGAAATACGCCCGGCAATGCGGATCACTTCACCCTGTAGGGTCTGTGCTGCCCCCATTGACGGGATAAGTAATTCCCATAACTCATTAAATTGCTTTTGCCAGGTATCGGCTTTGATCGTTATTTTCGATTTGCCATCGTGCAATACACGCCTTGGTACCGGTGTCACATCAAACAGTGTATAGAACTCATCTAGCGCATCGCTGTATTGCTGCACGGAATCTTTATTGAAGCCGGGGCGGGCGTGTTCGAACTGTGTCCCTATTTTGGTGACCAGTCCTTTCATCCTTTCAGTTTTCACGGCACCGGCATCCAGTAAAATTTTGGCAGTTTCAAGTGTGTTTATTATGTCAATATTGCTGCAAAAGAACAGGTTGTACTCCAGTGGAGTCGAATCAGCCCCACCACTATAAATAAAAGGATAGGGTGCCAAAGCATCGACATCCGCGCCATAGCTTAACAGGATCTTTACATTTTCCGCGGCATTGCCCTGTGCCGCACAATGCAGGGCAGTGCCATTTTTATTATTGGCATTTACTTTCGCGCCAAGTTCAAGCAGGCTTACTATGTTTGCGATCCTAAAGTATGCGCGCAGCTGTAGCGGGGTCTTGCCATACTCATTAGTCATTTCAATGTCGGCACCGTGCTCAACCAGCCATCTGTCAAACTCAGGTGGGCACTCGGTAAAGCCCAATGCTGTCTGCTTGCCATAACCACCGTAGGCATCCAGCTCGCATTTGTCAAATACCGCGATGATCTCCTCTATATCTCCTCTCTTCAGGATCTCGGCAAAGTCTTTTGGTAATGTTTTTCTTTTTTTAGCCATATCTTAAAATGTTACCACCTCGTATAAATTGTCTGATTCGTGCTTTTCGGCGAATGCCTTTATCAGTGCAATATCTGCCTGCTGGGTTTCCTTATCCACATTATCAAGTTCGCCCTCGAATGCAATAACTGACTCAAGGCCTTCTTTTGTGAGATGCACCATCACCAGCCCGCCCTCTTCATCATATACCACGGGATTGTGTTTGCTTTCCCATTTAGTGCCGGCAATGGTATTGATGATCGCGAAATCGAGGCTTGTCAGGTAGTCCAGCTCGATCTTTTCAAATTCTTCGTTGTCCATTATCCTTTCAAAAAGGTCTGCTCTGTATTCCGGGAGTTCCGGAATGTAGGCGATAATGCTTCCCATCATGATCGTAAGGTTTTATATGCAATAATACTTAATTTTTAATTAGATGGCTTAAGTTTTACGGTATTGTTATGGGTAGGGAAGTTTTAATAAATTGTTAATAACTTAGTTCCCAAAACTACCCGTTTTGTGGCATAATCCCTGCTGTTTACTTATATTTGTTCGTTAAACCTAAAATCTGTTTAAGAGCCAAATCTTATGAGTGAAGAAATAAAGAAAAACAATTATTCGGCAGATAGTATTCAGGCCCTTGAGGGGATGGAGCACGTAAGGATGCGCCCTTCAATGTACATAGGGGATGTAGGTGTACGTGGTTTGCACCACCTTGTTTATGAAGTTGTAGATAACTCGATAGATGAGGCGATGGGCGGGCATTGTGATACCATTGGTGTCGCGATCAATGAAGATGGCTCAATAACCGTTGAAGATAACGGCCGCGGTATTCCCGTAGACATACATAAAAAAGAGGGTGTTTCCGCACTTGAAGTGGTAATGACCAAGATCGGCGCCGGCGGTAAGTTTGATAAAGATTCTTATAAAGTTTCAGGTGGACTGCATGGTGTGGGTGTGTCGGTAGTAAATGCGCTGTCTAACCATATGCGTTCTACCGTTTTCAGGGAAGGTAAAATATACGAGCAGGAATATGAAAAGGGTAAGTCGCTCTATCCTGTTAAGCAAATAGGAGAAACAGGAAAAAGAGGTACTACCCAGACTTTTTATCCTGACCCATCTATTTTTACACAGACTATCGAATTTTCTTACGATACTCTTGCCGCACGTATGCGCGAGTTGTCTTTTCTTAATAAAGGGATAACCATAACGCTTACCGACAAAAGGGAAAAGAACGATAAAGGTGAGTTCGTTTCTGAAGTTTTCCATTCAGATGAAGGGCTTAAAGAATATATCCGCTTCCTTGACGCTAACCGTGAACCGATCGTTTCGCATGTAATAAGTATGGAGAGCGACAAAGGCGAAGTACCGGTCGAGGTGGCGCTTATCTATAATACGAGTTATACAGAAAATATTTTTTCGTACGTAAACAATATCAACACCCACGAGGGAGGTACGCACCTTTCTGGCTTCCGCCGCGGGTTGACCAATACGCTTAAAAAATATGCTGACAACTCCGGCCTTCTTGAAAAGCTGAAGTTCGAGATCTCTGGTGACGACTTCCGCGAGGGGCTTACCGCGATCATATCGGTGAAAGTACAGGAGCCGCAATTTGAAGGGCAGACCAAGACCAAGCTGGGTAACCGCGAGGTAGTGGCGCCTGTGAGCCAGGCAGTAAGCGAAATGCTTGAAAATTACCTTGAAGAGAACCCTAACGATGCCCGTACCATAGTGCAAAAGGTTATCCTTGCGGCACAGGCGCGCCACGCGGCCAAAAAAGCCCGCGAAATGGTGCAGCGCAAAACCGTAATGGGTGGTGGCGGACTTCCGGGTAAGCTTTCTGATTGCTCTGAGCAGGATCCTGTAAAATGTGAGATATTCCTTGTAGAGGGTGACTCTGCAGGTGGTACGGCCAAGCAGGGGCGCGACAGGGCCTTCCAGGCGATATTGCCGCTAAGGGGTAAGATCCTTAACGTGGAAAAAGCCATGCACCACAAAGTGTTTGAGAACGAAGAGATACGTAACATATTCACCGCGCTTGGGGTGACCATTGGTACAGCTGAGGACAGCAAGGCGCTTAACCTGGAAAAGCTGCGTTATCACAAAGTAGTGATCATGTGTGATGCCGACGTTGATGGTTCGCACATTGCGACACTTATCCTTACGTTCTTCTTCCGATTCATGAAAGAGCTTATCGAGAATGGCCACGTGTATATTGCCACGCCACCGCTTTACATGGTGAAAAAAGGCAACAAAAAGGAATATGCATGGACAGATATACAGCGTGATGTAGCAAGTGAGAAGATGGGAGGCGGATCTACAGTGCAGCGTTATAAAGGCCTTGGTGAGATGAACGCTGAGCAGCTTTGGGAAACCACACTTGATCCGGACCACCGCACACTGCGCCAGGTAAACATTGACAGCCTTGCCGAAGCCGACAGGATATTCTCGATGCTTATGGGTGACGAGGTTCCGCCAAGAAGGGAATTCATTGAAAAGAACGCTGCTTATGCCAAGATCGACGCGTAAGCCGCTTTTCATAGGTATGTCTGCTATCGCTCTCCTGTTTTCGGGCAGGGCAGTTGCGCAGACGGATACCGAAATTGCATTAACACAAATAGGGCATCTGTTAGACGATGCCTTATTTTTTTCTGACAAGTACGTAACCCCGGCTACAGATGCGGCTGTATACCAGTCATCATCCGGATGGGTGAACAGTCCTAAAGCCAAGGGATTGTTTGAGGTGACTTTTGGCCTGCATGCCAATGTATTCTTTACGCCGCAGCGCGACAGGACCTTTAAGATACAGAATAGTGATTTTTCCTTTTTCCAATTAGAGGAAGGTACTGAGGCTACTGTGCCGACCTCGTTGGGCAGTGACCAGCAGGTATACCTCGTTGGAACGCTTGGGGACAGCCCGGTAAGGCTGGAGACACCGGAAGGCATCGATATGCAAACGGTGGCATATCCCTATTTGCAGGGAAGTATAGGGCTTTGGTATGATACCGAGTTGATCGCCAAATATTCAACGCGTGTAAAACTTAAAAAGAGCAACTACCAGGTATATGGGGTGGGGCTTAAGCATACGTTCAGCCGTTATTTTAAAGGGCTTAAGGAGAATAATATCCATCTGTCGGTCATGGCAGGGTATTCGAACGAGGAAGTCTCGTTCAATTTCCTTGACGTAAAAACCGATTACGGAACACTTGGCATTGATGAAATTACCGGCCATGTAGATACCTGGCAATTTCAGATGAATGGCTCGAAAGAGTTTGGAAGATGGGAGGCAATGGGCGGATTCATTGTTAATACCAGCGACATTAAATATAATGTGAGCGGTCCCAAGGGTACTATAGAAGATCTGCTCCCTTTCCAGAAAATACTTAACAAGAGGCTTGAAGAGATCTATAAAACCAAGGTGAATTATATAGGAGAAGCGTCTTTGCGTTATACTATTGGTAATTTTAACGTACAAACTATACTTGCTTTTGGTAAATTTGTAAATACTAACATATCTTTACAATATACTTTTAACAACAAACAACAAACACAAGAATTATGAAAGTAACAATAGTTGGCGCCGGTAATGTGGGCGCTACGTGTGCCGATGTTATCTCCTACAGGGGAATTGCCAGCGAAGTGGTTTTGCTTGACATTAAAGAAGGTTTTGCTGAAGGCAAGGCTATGGATATCATGCAGTGCGCTACCACTACAGGTTTTAATACCAAAGTGAGCGGCGTGACCAATGATTATTCTAAAACAGCAGGCAGCGATGTAGTTGTTATTACATCGGGCATTCCGAGGAAGCCGGGCATGACCCGTGAAGAGCTTATCGGTATCAATGCGGGCATCGTTAAATCGGTTGCTGAGAACGTGTTGAAGCATTCGCCTGATACCATCATCGTAGTGGTGTCAAACCCAATGGATACAATGACATACCTAACCCTGAAAGCTACCGGCCTGCCTAAGAACCGCATCATTGGTATGGGCGGCGCGCTGGATAGCTCACGTTTTAAATATTACCTTTCAAAAGCGCTTGACAGGCCGTCTAACGACGTTCAGGGCATGGTCATAGGCGGGCATGGCGATACGACTATGATACCGCTTACAAGGCTTGCTTCGTATAACGGTAGCCCTGTGTCGAATTTCCTTTCTCAGGAGGTGCTTGATAAAGTTGCTGCCGACACAATGGTGGGTGGTGCAACGCTTACAGGACTGTTGGGTACATCGGCATGGTACGCGCCGGGAGCATCGGTAGCGTATCTTGTGGACAGTATCCTTAAAGACCAGAAGAAAATGATCGCGTGCTCGGTATTCCTTGAAGGCGAGTACGGACAAGAGGATATCTGCATGGGTGTGCCTTGTATCATCGGCAAGAATGGCCTTGAAGAGATCATCGACATCAAACTGGACGATAACGAAAAAGCATTGTTCGCCAAGAGCGCCGATGCGGTAAGGGCTATGAACGGTGACCTGAAGTCAGTACTGGCATAACAACCTTTATTATACATAAACTTAAAAGCCGCTATGAGCGGCTTTTTTGTTAGTTTAGCGTAAAGATCACTGCTTCACGACCCTGTCATAATTACCATTGCTGCACGGGTCTACAAAATAGTAGTCGAGGTTAGGTCCGGGCGACGGCATGGAAGTGATTATCGGGTCGGTATTATTGTCATGGTAATTATTGTAATTGCGGTTATCCTCATCCCTTATGTACACCTGGTAAAAATTACCGCTACTACTTTGGGAAGCTGCCGAAGCATCCTGTTGCGGGGTATTTTGTTTGGCATAAAAGGCAATGTCGTGCAGTTTTTGCTCCTCTATCTTCTGCATGCCCTCTTTCGCGGCTATGGATAGGCTGGATGGCAAATTGGCTTCCTGTGCCTGTAGCTGAAAGGTGGCTAAAACAATTGCGGAAAGGATAAAAAGTCTGTTCATGACGTAGCTGTTTTACCAAATCTACAAAATAATTTTTAGTGCAAACCCTTAAAATAGTGGATTTACTGCGGATTTCGTTTTTTATGATAATGTTAGGAAATAAGTTGGTTTATCAAACCGTAAATTATATATTTGCTCGTTTTTAAAAATTGGAATATTTTAATTTAAGTAATAATGCAGAATAAGGGACTTATTAAATTTTTCGCAATCGTATTTGCGTTAGTGTGTATTTACCAGCTCACCTTTACGTATGTATCGCACGGCATCCAGGATGATGCCAAGGCTTTTGCCAAAGGCGATACTGATAAAGAAGTGGCTTACCTCGAACGAATGAAGGACTCCGTAGTTTATCTTGGCTACACTTACAAAGAAGTAAGTGACAAGCAGATAAACAAGGGGCTTGACCTTGAGGGTGGTATCAACGTAATGCTGGAAATATCTGTAAAGGAGATCATCCAGGGCCTTGCGAACAATTCTACCAACCCGGTTTTGAATAAGGCTCTTGATGAGGCTACCAAAAACAGGGAAGGCAACCAGGATTACCTTGATGCATTTTTTATTGCTTTTGATAAAGTTTCAAACGGTTCTGTAAAGCTTGCTTCTCCGGAACTGTTTACCAACAGGGTCATGGATCAGGCGGTAAACACGAACATGACCGATGCTCAGGTCAAAGCTGTATTGAGGAAAAAAGTGGCCGAAGCTATTGATAGCGCATTTGGCGTACTTACCGAGCGTATCGATAAATTTGGCGTAGTTCAGCCAAACATCCAGAAAATAGGTGAATCAGGACGTATCATGCTTGAGCTTCCGGGCGCAAAGGATATTGACCGTGTAAAGAAACTTGTTTCAAGTACAGCGCAGCTTGAATTTTGGGAAGCTTATAAAGTAGGCGAAATGCAGGGCTTCCTTATGGGGGCGAACCAGGCATTGATGGCTACGGAAAAAAAGGTTGAAACTACTGAAACGAAAACTACACAAAACGATTCTATTGAGAAGCTATTGGGTGGCAAAGATTCGCTAAATGCTGCCAAAAAAGGCAACAACCCACTATTTGATAAACTTATGCCTAACCAGAACGGCGGCCCTGTCCTTGGTTATGCATCTACAAAAGATACTGCTTCAATCAACGCTTACCTGAAAAGGAACGATATCCGTTCATTGCTTACAGGCGATCAGCGTTTTGCCCGTTTCGCATGGGGTAAAGAAGCTGCCGGTGCAAAAGGCATCCTTGAGCTTTATGCCCTTAAAGGTAATAAAGGC
Source organism: Flavobacterium sp. (assembly GCF_052437795.1). Classification (GTDB taxonomy): domain Bacteria; phylum Bacteroidota; class Bacteroidia; order Flavobacteriales; family Flavobacteriaceae; genus Flavobacterium. The sequence continues at coordinate 11,519 of NZ_JBQVPA010000004.1, read as the reverse complement.
AATGTTGCGCCTCTTGGCGGTAACGTAATTACAGGTGCTAATGCGGCATTTGACCAGCAGAACCGCCCATCAGTGGAAATGCAGATGAGCCCAAGGGGTGCTATGAAGTGGGAAGAAATGACAGGCAAGGCTTATACTCAACAAGGCTTTATTGCCATTGTTCTTGATAACGTTGTATATTCCGCACCGGGTGTAACTACAGGGCCGATCTCCGGAGGTAACTCACAGATCACAGGGTCGTTTGACGTAACAGAATCGAAAGACTTAGCGAACATCCTTAGGGCCGGTAAACTTCCTGCAAAGGCAGATATCGTACAATCTGAGATCGTAGGCCCATCATTGGGCCAGGAAGCTATCGATAACGGTATCATGTCGTCTATTGTAGGTTTATTGCTTGTATCACTTTGGATGGTTGTATATTATGGTAAGGCAGGTTGGTATGCTAACGTTGCCCTCATCGTGAACTTGTTGTTCCTTTTTGGTGTACTTGCCAGCTTTGGTGCAGTGCTTACGCTTCCTGGTATCGCCGGTATCGTTCTTACGATGGGTACTGCGGTAGATGCTAACATCATTATTTATGAACGTGCCAAGGAAGAATTAAGGGCCGGCAGGACGCTTGACGAAGCTGTTAAGATATCTTATAGCTGGAGGGGTGCAATGTCATCGATCACCGATGCTAACGTAACACACATCCTTACAGGTCTGGTGCTTTTGATCTTCGGTACAGGACCGGTTAAAGGTTTTGCTACTACACTACTTATTGGTATATTCACATCGCTATTCACATCGATATTCATTGCAAGGCTATTCCTTGACAACGATATTAAGAAAGGGAACGTTGTGAACTTTGTAACAGGAATGTCTAAGAACTGGTTCACTAATTTCCATTATAATTTCCTTGGAGCTAAGAAATTCACTTACATCTTCTCTTCTCTTGTAGTTGTAGTAAGCTGTATTTCATTCTATGTAAATGGCCTTGACCAGGGTATTGACTTTGTTGGTGGACGTACGTTCCAGGTGAAATTTGAAAAGCCTGTAAATGTTGACGAGATCAAAGAAGAGCTTGAAAAGCAATTTGAAGGTGAGTATGTAGACGCGAAAGTATTTGGTAATGCGTCGCAGCTAAGGATCACTACAAAATATAAAGTAGCTGAGAACACAGTAGAGGCTGATACGGAAGTTAACCAAAAACTTTATGCAGGCCTTAAGAAGCATTACACGAACCTGGATTATGAAAAGTTCGCTTCGAGCTATACAGGTAAGCAGTATGGTATCATGCAGGCTTCAAAAGTAAGTGCTGTAGTAGCGGACGATATTAAAGCCAACTCTATTTGGGCTGTATTGGGATCAATGGCCATCGTGTTCATCTACCTGATGGTGAGCTTCAGGAAGTGGCAGTATTCACTTGGTGCTATCGCTGCTGTGGCGCACGACGTTATCTTCGTGTTGGGTATCTACTCGCTATGCTACAAGTTCATGCCTTTCCACATGGAAATGGACCAGCACTTCATCGCGGCTATCCTTACAGTTATTGGTTATTCGATGAACGATACGGTTATCGTATTCGACAGGGTGAGGGAATTCCTTGCAGGTAAGACCAAAGGTAAGTTTGCCGACATCGTGAACGCTTCGGTTAACACGACCATGTCAAGGACTATCAACACCTCATTAACAATGATATTGGTACTATTGATCATGTTCATCTTTGGTGGTGACTCTATCCGTGGGTTCATCTTCGCGATGCTTGTGGGTATCATCGTTGGTACATACTCATCATTGTTCATCGCGACACCGGTACTTGTTGACAGCGTTTCCGCTAAAGACAAAGACAGGATCGAGCATGAGCACAACGACGAAGTGGTCGTAGCAGAGAAAGTAAAATAAGACATCTTAAAATATATGCTAAACCTGCCTATACCCATAGGCAGGTTTTTTTTTATTTGTTTTTTTGCATACTCAAAAAGCCCTATATTCGTTATCAATTATAAGTAAAACAAAGCGATTTTAAAGAAACCCCGAACGAGGTATGACAAATTTCATTTTCTTAGCACTACAGGACACCATCCCCGCTGCTGCCCAGGAGGCTGCCGCCCCAATTGTCGAATCACAGGAAATATCCGTAAACTATTTATCGCTCGTCATGAAAGGCGGGGTTATGGTAATACCTATTTTGCTGTTGTTCTTTTTTACCCTGTATGTTATTATAGAAAGGGCAATGTACTATAAAAAAGTAATGAAGCACAGTGAATCGCTTATGAGCGATGTGCGTCACCAGGTGAGTTCAGGTAAGGTCGAGGCCGCCCAAATGACCGCTGCAAGGGCAGGTACTGCGGAAGGCAACATAATTGAGAGTGGTATCGGTATGCTTGGCAGGCCGGTAAGCGAGATAGAAGGCATGATGGAAAAGACGACCAATGTAGAGCTCGGGTTGATGGAAAGGAAGCTCGGATGGCTTGGCCTTGCGGCCGGTATCGCTCCTATCCTTGGGTTCATTGGTACGATTGCGGGAGTTATCAAGATATTCTATCAGATCTCTGAAACAGCTGACATTTCGATAGGCAGTATCTCTGAAGGCCTTTACGAAAAGATGATCAGTTCCGGTTTGGGGCTTATCGTGGGTGTTGTGGCATACTCAGGCTATCACTATTTCAATATGGTGATCGATGGTTTTGCCCTTCGTGTACAAAGGCAGGTAATACAGTTCGTTAACCTAATCACGACAGGAAAATGAGGATAAGGAGAAATAAACGCTTCCATGCAGAGATCGCGGCGTCGGCGCTTAGCGATATCATGTTCTTTTTGCTGTTGTTCTTCCTGATCATTTCTACACTTGCAAACCCTAACGTTATCAAGCTGATGCTGCCCAAGGCACGCACCACGGCGACGACCGATAAGGCGCATACAAGCGTTTCGGTATTGGTCATGGAAGACGAGACAAAGCAATATTTCATTGATAAAGTGCCGGTAACTTACGAAGAGCTGGAAAGCAAGCTTGCCGAGCAGGTACAGAAGACAGGCGACAATACGGTGATCGTGCGTTTCCCTTACAATTGCCTGGCGCAGGACATGGTAGACCTGCTGCAGGTGGGAGAACGCCTGAAGCTTAAATTTGTGATCGCTGTATCTAAACAGTAGACTATGGAAAAGATAACGAAAGAAGAAAAGCAGTCGGCACTCATCACAGGCATCATATTCCTGAGCCTGTTCCTGCCGCTTGTTTTCTTTACCTATACGGTAACGTATCCCGACCCGCTTACGGTCATGCTCGACGGCGGCGGCGGCGGGGGCGGCGTTACCCTGAACTTTGGCAACAGCGATGATGGGGTGGGGGCCAACTTCCGGAGCGAGCTGCTTGAGGCGGCCAGCAAGGTAAAAGCACAGCCTGTAACGAGCGCGCCGGCAGAAGAGGTCGTAGGCAGTGATTCCGACGATTCGGAAGCGGTAGCCAATACCAAACCTGTGGAGAAAAAAGACCCACGGATGCAAAATGCCAAGATAGAAACTAAAGAACCTGTAAAGCCCAAGCAACCTACCAATTCGGCACTTGACGCATTGCTGAACAGTAATAACACCGGAGATGGGAATACCGGGCGTTCGGGCAATCAGGGTAGCAGGAACGGGGATGTCAGCTCCGGGGCCTACACGGGTGACGGTGGTAGTGGAGGCGGCCGTGGCGGTGGACAGGGTTCTGGTGACGGTACAGGTACCGGGCCGGGTTCCGGAAGCGGTAGTGGCGGCGGAAGCGGCGCCGGACGCGGGACCGGGGTAGGGGATTATGACCTTGGCGGAAGAAAGCCTTTGTCTAAGCCGAAGCCGCGATATACCTGTAATGAAGAAGGAATCGTTGCTGTGGAGATATTTGTTGACGGTAACGGAAAAGTAATATCGGCCACGCCGGGTATCAGGGGAACGACCAACTCAGCAAAATGCCTCTTGGACCAGGCAAAAACAGCAGCCATGCAGACAACATGGGAGGCATCGCCAACAGGTGCGGCCAGGCAAAGAGGCACGATAAAGTATAACTTTAAGCTAACAGATTAATAAATATAGATTCCGGTTTCGACCGGAATTTTTGTTTGTTGCATTTTATGGTAACGAAAATTGTCTCGCTACCTTCGCGTGAGGGACAGAAGCGGCATCCCCTTAGCTTTACCGGAGGATATAGCGGATGGCCCGACGCGAAACGCAGTGGAGCGGCACGCCCAAAAAACTAAGATTTGGTAATATCTATCTAAAAAGAATAAAAAAACCGCCCTTGTTGGGGCGGTTAGTTAGTGTCTTATAAAGTTTCCTGCCTGTTCCTGGCTGTGAATATCAGCCAGAAACCAACAAGGATAAAAGGTATGCTTAGCCATTGGCCTGTGGAGAGTGTGGAAGCTATTTGCTTTTCGAATCCGCCTTGGCTTTCCTTGACAAATTCTACTACAAAGCGTACGCTCCACAACAATACAAGGAATACACCAAAGATAAGGCCATGTTTTTTGCGGGCATCTGTCTTCCAATACATATAGAAGATGATAAGGAATACAAAGATGTAAAGGAATGCTTCATACAATTGTGCAGGGTGCCTGTAGGGTATTTTTGCGAGTGTATCTGCGAACTGAGGGTTTTGCTCAATGGCTTCATACGCTTTATCATAATCCTTAATGCCGGTGCGTTCCATTACATGCGACTTATTCAACCATTCTTCACCGCGGATGAATTTTACGGCAGTAGGTGAGTCGGGAGAGGTTACATCACCCAATATCTCGCTGTTGAAGAAGTTGCCTAAGCGTACAAAAATACCGCCGCTGGTTACCGGTATCACGACCCTGTCGAGTACCCAAAGCAATGGCCTGTGGATAACCTTACGGCTGTAATATATCATGGCAAGGATTATAGCTATTGCGGCACCGTGACTGGCGAGTCCTGCAAAGCCGGTAAACTCAAACTCCGGCCTGAATTTGAAAGGGAGTAGTATCTCTTCAGGATGTTCGCGGAAATAGGGCCAGTCGTAAAAGAAAACCTGCCCCAGCCGTGCGCCAAGAAGCGTAGCGACAAGTGTGGTGATGAACAGCTTATCGAGCTTTTCCATCGATTCGCCTTCACGCTCGAATATCTTTTTCATGATGAGCCACCCGAGGCCGAAAGCGATCACGAACCCAAGGCTGTAATAACGCAGCATTATCGGTCCAAGGTGGAACCCTTCAGGAGAGTTCCATACAATGCTTAAACTTTGTACCATTTGCAATTTTTATTGATTGATGTAAAATTAAATATTTGAAGGTCATTTGCAAGGAAAACCATGCTAATGTTTGTGGCTGCATCCTTTTTCCGGTACCGGGTCATAGCCGCGACCTCCCCAGGGGTTACAGCTTACAATACGCTTTACGGCAAGCCAGCTGCCTATGATAAGGCCCCGCTTTTGCAGCGCCTCTATGGTATATTGTGAGCAGGTAGGGGTATAGCGGCATGCCGATGGCAGTAATGGGGATATGGCTGCCTGGTACAACCGTATCAGTAGTACAAATGGTAACGTAATGACCTGCCGGGCTGTCACGATCAGTTTATTGAAAAGGTAGTGCCTTCTTTAGAGTCCTTCAGTTCGATGCCAAGGTCGCCAAGACGGTTCCTTATTTGATCGGAAAGCCCAAAGTCCTTGTTGGCCCTTGCTTCATTGCGCATCCCTATGAGCATGTTCACAACACCTTCCAGCTTATCGTTACTGCTGTCGGCATCTGTCTCGCTTTTTAGTCCAAGCACATCATATATAAAAGCGTGCAGGGTCTTGGACAGATCGTCAATGTCGGCACTGGTAAGGGTTTCTTTGCCCTCCTTCAATAAGTTGATATAGCGCACGGCCTCGAACAGGTACGATATAAGTATCGGGCTGTTAAAGTCGTCGTTCATTGCGTCATAGCACAGCTGTTTCCAGGCCCCAATGTCCAAAGACGAATTGGTCGATGGCGCAATGCCCTGAAGCGTATCCAAAGCTTCCATAAGGCGGTTGTAGCCTTTCTCGGCGGCCACGATAGCATCATTCGAAAAATCTAGGATACTCCTGTAATGTGCCTGCATCATGAAGAAACGTACTACCGATGGAGTGAATGCTTTTTCAAGCTTATTATTATTGCCCGAGAATAGTTCTCTTGGCAGGATGTTATTTCCTGTAGATTTAGCCATTTTCTTACCGTTGAGGGTAAGCATGTTGGCATGCAGCCAGTAGTTTACCGGCGTGCTGCCTTTGCAGGCTTCGTTTTGCGCGATCTCGCACTCGTGGTGCGGGAACTTCAGGTCCATGCCGCCCCCGTGTATGTCGAATTTATCGCCCAAGTATTTTGTGCTCATCGAGGTACACTCCAAATGCCATCCTGGGAAACCATCGCCCCACGGCGAAGGCCAGCGCATGATGTGCTCGGGTCCGGCTTTTTTCCAAAGGGCAAAGTCGGCCGGGTTCCTTTTCTGTTCCTGTCCCGCCAGCTCGCGCGAGTTGGACAGCATGTCGTCAAGGTTCCTGCCGCTTAGTATGCCGTAATCATGGCTTTCGTTATATTTTACCACATCAAAGTATACCGATCCGCTTGACTCGTAGGCATATCCGTTATCGAATATCTGTCGGATAGTTTCTATCTGCTCGATAATGTGTCCCGTAGCGGTCGGTTCGATGCTTGGTGGCAATGCGTTGAAAAGCTCCATGATCTGGTGGAAATCTACAGAGTATTGCTGTACGATCTCCATTGGTTCCAGCTTTTCCAACCTTGCCTTTTTTGCGATCTTGTCCTCGCCCTCGTCGCCATCGTCTTCCATGTGGCCTACGTCGGTAATGTTGCGCACATAACGGACTTTGTATCCAAGGTGCTTCAGGTAGCGGAAAACCAGGTCGAACGATATAAAGGTCCTGCAATTGCCAAGGTGCACATTGCTGTATACGGTTGGCCCGCACACATACATTCCCACGTTCCCTTCGTGAAGGGGGGTGAAAACTTCCTTGTCACCACTAAGGGTATTGTAGATCTTTAATGACTGGTTTTGGTATAGCTGCATATCCTGAAAAATTGGGTAGTATATATAGGTGTATATATAGTCGTTAAAATTGGGTGTCGAGCTTAATGTAATCAAGGAATTCCCTCCTGACATTGTCTTCCTTGAACCTCCCTCCGAATTCGGAGGTCACGGTGCTGCTCTCTATGTCGCGGATGCCTCTTGAGTTTACGCACAGGTGCTTTGCATCGATCACGCACGCTACATCCTCGGTGCCAAGGACTTTCTTAAGCTCCTGTACGATCTGCATGGTAAGCCTTTCCTGTACCTGTGGCCTTTTGGCGAAGTAATCGACAATGCGGTTCATTTTAGATAGTCCCACTACGGTGCCGTTCGAAATGTAGGCTACGTGGGCCCTGCCAACTATGGGGAGCAGGTGGTGCTCGCAGGTAGAGTATACGGTAATGTTTTTCTCTACCAGCATTTCGCCGTATTTGTAATGATTTTCAAAAGTAGAAGAACTTGGTTTTTTAGCAGGGTTCAGTCCGCCAAAAATTTCCTTTACGAACATCTTGGCTACACGGTTGGGTGTGCCTTTAAGGCTGTCGTCAGTAAGGTCAAGGCCCAGGGTAAGCAGTATGCTTTCCACATCTTTTTTAATGGAAGCTATTTTTTCGTCATCGTTAATGTCAAAAGCGTCGGCCCTGAGAGGTGTTTGCGCGCTAGACGCAATATGGTTGTCTCCTAATTCGTCTTTGCTGTCGTCGTTATGGATCATTATATATTTATATTAATACGGTGTAAATTCAGCAGGCAAAGATAATTATAAAAGTTGATCGAATGAAAGGTACGAACAATGGTTTTTCAATCGATCTCCTTTACAAGGAAGCGCATACGGGTTCGATAAAAAATCACATATAATGTTGGTTTTGTTAAAAATGAACTTTTTTCAATTTTTACTTAGGGTAAATGAAAACACAGATGTTGTATATAAAAAAATAACCCTTTTTGTGTTTTTTTTGAATCAAATTTATGTAAATTTCGCATTTCAAAATTACTATGATGAATAAATACCTAATCCTACTCCTACTCAGCATTTTCGGTATTAACACATTCGCCCAAGCGCCGGGTTGTCCGCAAGTACAAGCCAGTGGTATCGCTCCTCTTTGTGAGCCCGGAGATTGTGGTAACATTAGTGCTACCTATTTTAACACAGGTGCGACCAATTCCTATTCGGTCGGCTCTGTTGCTTATGCACCCCCTTATCCTTTTGTGGGCGGTACACAGGTTTCTGTGAATACCGATGACGTTTGGTCGGGCAACATTACGCTTCCTTTCAACTTTTGTTTTTACGGGGCTAACTATAGCCAGGTAAATATCGGTTCGAACGGTGTTATCTCTTTTGATACCGGTTTGGGAGGTACTTGTCCATGGGCTTATACCGCAACGATCCCAAATACAGGTTTTCCTATTAAAAATGCTATTTATGGCGTTTATCAGGATATTGATCCGTCTGTAGATAATGCCTTTGCAAATCCAAATATTAACTACCAGTTGCTGGGTGAGTACCCGTGCAGGACACTTGTAGTTAACTTTTCACAAGTTGCCCAGTATAACTGTACAAGCAATGCTACCGTAGGTGCGCAGACATCGCAGATCGTACTATATGAAACTACTAACGTTATCGAGGTATATGTGCAGCGTAGGGTGCCTTGTACGTCATGGCAGAGTGGTGCGGGTCTTATAGGTATACAAAACTCGGCCGGTACGCAGGCGGTTACGCCTCCGGGACGAAATACAGGAGCATGGTCTGCCACTAATGAGGCATGGCGCTTTACTCCAAGCGGGCCATCGATCGTAACGTTCCAGTGGGTTAATACTGATGGTTCGATATATTCAAACTCGACTACAACGCAGGTATGTCCAATGGAAACTACGACTTACATTGCAAGGGCTACTTATTTAAGGTGTGATGGTACTACTGTTATTAAGGAGTCTCCTGTAACGGTTATGGTGTCTGATCCTATGGAGCTTGGTGACCCGGATGATATCATCCTTTGTACCGATGGCCCGCCGCCATATACATTCGATCTGACACAGAATAATGAGGTTATACTGAATGGACTGGATCCGGACCAGTATACCGTGACTTTTCATAATACACAGCTCGATGCCGATGAAGGGTTTGATCCGCAACCTGAACAAATCACTACCAATGGTGATCCTCAGACAATATTTGTAAGGGTTGAGGATTATTTTACAGGATGTAAAGCTACTACATCATTTGTTATCGAAGCAAGTGAACAGCCTGTTGCCGGCACTCCCCCTACACCGCAGGTGTGTGACCTTAATAATGATGGTACAGAAGTGTTCGATCTTACCAACTTTGATGGTGACGCGCTGATGGGACTGGACCCGAATAATTTTGTGGTATCATACCATAACACACTTGGTGGTGCTACAGGCAATACCCAGCTTGTAAATAATCCTACAGCTTTCCCTGCAGCAGATGGGCAGATAGTATATATACGTGTAACCAATGTGAATAACGAAGATTGTCACGCGGTTTCGTCCATGACATTTGAAATTACGCCAACCCCTGTTGTGGTTGCTCCTGCAAATGCTTTTGCATGTAGCGATGAGGGTTATACTCTTCCGCAACTTACAGTGGGTAATTATTTTACAGGCCCTAATGGTACAGGTACCCCAATGAGCGCAGGCCAGTTACTTACTGACTCTCAGACCGTATATGTATACGCAGAGTCGGGTACAACGCCAAATAACTGTACAGATCAGGAGACGTTCACGGTAACGATAAACGAGCTTCCTGAAGTGGATGAGCCAACATGGGTTGAGGCTTGTGAAAGCTATTTCCTTGATCCGTTGACAGAAGGCCAGTATTACACAGGTCCCGACGGTACAGGTACTATACTTGCTCCGGGTACTGAGATAACCGAGACTACAATGCTGTACATCTATGCCGAAACAGGTTCTGGCGATACTGTGCTTTGTAGCGATCAATACCAATTCCAGGTAAAAATTGACAACAGGCCTGAGCTTGTGCCTGCTACTGAAATAAAAGAGTGCGATGATGACTTTGATGGCATAGCAGTATTTGACATTACGCCTGCAGGTACAGAGGTGGTAAATGGTGCGAACGGTGTTCTGGTTTCTTACCATACCACTGAAACGAACGCACAATTTAACCTCGATCCAATTGAAACTCCTGAAACATATCAGTCAGCAACAGCAGTGGTATACATCAGGGCTATCAATGCAACAAGCACGACCGATTGTTATTCTATAGAGCCATTGCAGCTGACGGTTCAGCCTAAGCCTGCCTTTGGCACGATAAGCGACTATGTTGTTTGTGATGACAATAATTCCCCCGATGGAGTGGAGTACTTTGACCTGACTACGAGGACCTCCGAAGCAACTACCGATCCTGATATCACCGTAAAATATTATGCTACTCAGGATAATGCCAATGATGATGAGGATGCGTTTACAGATGAAGCCAACCACCAAAGCGGTACCGCTACGGTGTGGGTAAGGCTGGAAAGCACTCTGGGCTGTTATAGTGTAACTTCTTTTGAACTGGTAGTAAACCCGCTTCCTGTGGTGAATACTGACATGGAACCTTTCTACGCATGTGAGGAAGAGCCGGGGCAGGGGCTTTTTGACCTTGACCAGATAGATACTGTTGTTACCAATGGTGCTTCAGGTTATACTGTGGCTTATTTCGCAACGCTTGATGCGGCACAAAACCCGACAGATAATAACTATCTTCCTACGCCATACCTCTCTCCTAATACTACGATCTATGCCAGGGTGGAGAATGTGAACACCGAGTGTGTTGTTATTACTACTGCCGATCTCGAAGTGCTTCCTGCACCGATAGCCCCTGACCTTGCCCCGATAGAAGAGTGTGACTTCAATAATGACAATGTTACCACATTCGACCTTGATCCTGCCCTTGCAGCGATAGAGGCTTCACTTGGCAATACTGTTACCGCCCTACCTTTTGAAACGTACAACGACGCATTTTACAATGCGACGAATAATACGATACAGAACACATCCGCGTATACGAACGTTCAGGCTTATACTACCAATGGTGTACAGACTCTCTATATAAGGGTAGAGTCTGACCAGACGGACTGTTTTGACATCGTTGAACTGCAGTTGATCGTTCGTCCTGTACCTGTAGCCATAGAGCCTGAGCCTTATGTGCTTTGTGATAACGGAAGCAGCGATACGGATGGTACCGCTAACTTTGATCTTACTACCAAAGAAGAAGAGATACTTGGGACCATGGACCCTGCAGCGTTCAGTATAGCGTTCTACCTGACTGCTGATGATGCTGCCACAGGAACTAACGTAGGCCGCATAACTACCCCTGCCAGCTACAACAGCCCAAGCGGATTTGTATATGCCAGGGTGACCAATAACGCTACAGGATGTTACGATGTAATGCCGTTGGAGCTCATCGTTAACCCGCTTCCGGTCGCCAATGCCCCTGTTCCGTACACGCTTTGCGACTACAATGATCCCGGTGA
>NZ_JBQVPA010000003.1:315270-573914 GCF_052437795.1 Flavobacterium sp. | reverse complement strand
GCCATCGGTATCGTCACCACCATTATCACATAGTTCATACGGCTGCGGCTTAACAGCTTCCGGTACCGGCTGTACTACAAGCTGTAGCTCTACGATGTCGAAACATTCTGTTTGGTCAGACCCTACCCTGATGTAGATCGTCTGCACGCCACCGGTAGTGAATGCCTCAACATTCGTATAGGCTGTAGTATTGGTAATAACATTGTTCACCGCATTGTAGAATGCATCATTATAAGTCTCGAACGGTACTGCCGTAACCACGTTGCCCAGCTGCGCCTCTATTTGAGCCAGTACAGGGTCAAGGTTAAATACGGTCACATCATCGTTATTCGGGTCGCATACATTAAGCGGCGCAGGCTCGGTAGCTATCGGTGCAGGAAGCACTTCAAGCTCCACAGGGCCAATCACAACACATTCGGTCAATGTATTCTCGATTCTCGCATAAATGGTAGTTGTAGGGGACATGTAAGTAGCAGGAAGTGCAGTAGCGTCGTCGCCAAGTGCAGCTTCATCAAGCGATGCATAGTAGGATACTGATACTCCCGATGCGCCCATGGTAACGATCTCGTCAAGTTCCATGAGGTCAAACTCACCAAGGCCAGGTTCTTCCTCACAGCTGAACAACGGCTCCATATTGGTATTGATAAGCGGAAGCGGGTTTACTACCAATTCAAATGATGATGTACTGTAGCAGCCGAAGTCGCTCTCTACCCTAACCCAGATCTGGGCATTTCCGCTTTCATAAGCTGTAACGTTGGTGATCCTGTCTACCTGCCCGTCTTCGGCACCTGCCAATGAAGTAAAGTAGGTTACTGTCACTTCAGGGTCCTGTGTCGCCTCGGCATTCTTGGTAGTAAGATCAAATATTTCAAGCCCGTCCGGCGAGTTATTGTCGTCACACACTACATAGTTTGTTACCTCAGGCACAGCAGGCCTTGCGTGAACTATAAGCAATACCTCCTCAACAGAATAACAGTTTGTTGTAGTACCTGTCTCAACTGCCCTGATAAAGATACTGCCCGGAGCACTTTGGTAAGCAGCAGGGTCATCTATGTCTTCTACCCCGCTCTGTGCAAGATCAAGTGTAGAGTGATAAGTAATGGTCAGGTTATCCGCACCGTTAACGACCTCTTCACCCGCAGGCACAAGGTTGAATGTCGTGAATCCGTCAAAATCATCATCACATTCCTCAAGATCGGTAGCAGGCACCAATACAGGTGAATTATTGATCGTTACCGTAAAGGTATACGTATCAGAACAGATAACATTAGTCCCGGTCTGGGCGCTAATGGTGATCTGCTGTGTTTCGGTTATCTCGTCGCCAACAGCTAACGGATCGTTGTTGGCATCAAAATAATCGCCTGCAGTAAGTGCGGGAAGTGTATAGCTTCCGCACACCTGCACATCGTCAGGAGTATCTACTTCAGGCGTTTCATTTACGGTCACCTCAAAGCTGTTCTGGTAAACGCAGGTATACGGAGCTGTACCTTCGATCTTGTACCTGTAAATAATTTGCGAATCAGTAATTACAGAGCCGTCGGCAAGTAATGTTCCTGTACCGTCCGCTCCGGTATAATAATCACCTTCGTCAAAAACAGGTAGTGTATAGCTGTCGCACACCTCTATGTCTTCAAGGTCTTCAAAGAATGGCTGAGGCGTTACTATAAGGTTAAACTGCGTAACACCATAGGCCAATGGGTTATTAGGGTCCTGTGCCCTTACGTATATAGTCTGTGTAGTACCGTTGAATGATGCCGGGGACTGGATAATATCTTCATCACCATTTTGGGCACCGGTCTCGGTAGTATGGTAAGTAATATCATAAATAGTCGGATCATCAAGGCCGGCCAGCATTTCATCCTCCTGGGCAGTAAGGTCGAATATTTCATGCGCATCATACGGTGCATCTTCACACACGTGTACTGTTTCCGGCTGGTTCAGCGGCACATTACAATCAAGTATATGAAGATCGAACTCCCTCACGGTAATACATGAGTTGTCAAAGCCCATCAGCGTCACGTAAATGGTTTGCCCGTCGGTACCCTGGTGGTTAGCCGGGAAAATGATACTGTCATTATCGTCGATCTGCTCCTCGCTTTCAAAATAGAAAACTTCATACATGTCAGGGTTCGGGATGGTAGACATCAACACATCGTAGTTTTCAGTCAGGTCAAATGTGGCCGTCCCGTTAGGGTTACCGCACACTGTAAGATCATTTGGCTGTGCCGCCTCAATTTCCGGACGGTACTCGATCCTCATTGAGTCGGTCAGGTTACACTCCGGTGCCGAAGGGAACGATGCCAGCACTGTATATATACCCGGCTCTGTAACTGTTATAGAAGTGGCAGTTATAGGGTTGTTCCCATCCATTAGCTGAACACCATTTTTTTCCCAGGTGATGTCAAAATCAGTTCCCGGCGTAAGGTTTACGGTAAGGGTGTACTCTTCGTCCGGGCAAAGTGCAGTTCCCGCAGCAATGGTAATATCATCCGGAAGTGTAGGCTGGCCAATGTCAAAGCTGCCTGCCGCAAGGAATACTGCCGAATCCCACGCATTGTCATTCCTGTCCCCTATTACCAGTTTTATATGATACAGGTCTCCCGGCTCCACTTGCGATGCAGCTACCATTTTAGTGGTCCTGCCGTCAAAATTGATAGGCGCGTTCTGCGCGATCGGCAATGCTGCGTTCTCGCCATACCAGGCACCAAAGAACCCAGGGTTTACCGATCCGCATCCGCCATTGTACATCGCGTTCCTTATCGTCGTCACCGAAATCGGCGTAGTTGTCGAAGGTACTACTGCCAGGTTGGTGGTTATGTTCGATGGTACGTGTGTAAGGAAAAAAGCAAAGGCATCTGTAAAGCTACACTGGAAGTCGCCGTACTCATCCGAAGCGAAAATGAATTCAAAGCTCATGTTCGATGACAATGGAATAAAGTCAAATTCTATCTTAGACACATCATTATAGCTGTTCACGAACGGGTCAAAGCCGGTGCTCTGGATATAAGCCAGCAACTGCGCGTCGCCACCCCAGTTCCCTGTACTTAACGGCATGCCGGAGTTTGGCCCTCCTGCCATCATGCTGTTCCCGGCATGCATGACCACGCCGCTCTTGACCGGGAAGGTTGAGTTATTTTTTTGAAAATAACCAATACCCATGTCGCCTGGGCCCGCACTCCAGGTTATATTCGAAATATCGATACATTGTACATCGATAAGCACATCCCTTACCAGCTCATCAATAGAGTACTGGTTTTGGGTCACGGTCACAAATTTTCCCCTCGGCGTATCCTCATCCACACATCCCAGGCAATCAGGGACCGGATCTGGGGTAGCCGAAGTTACCGTAACTGTATTTTTAAGCAGGTAGGTCGTGTCCGCGTAGTTTTCAGGAACAAATATCGTAACGGTATAAGTAACGCTTTCACCTGCAGGAAGTACCGGTATGGTATTTTGCATGGCGCCCGAGCCCGCCGCCTCGTTCCCGGCCCATGTCATCATCTGGATGTTTGCCGGTTTTGGGTCAGAAACAACAACATTATATGCATCGCTTGGCCCCGGGTTGCTAACGGTTATTGTATAAGTGGTCTGTTCATTGACCAAGTAGGTCGTTTGCCCATTAGTTTTCAGGGTTATAATATTAGCCAAAGGATTTGGCGTAGCGGTAACAGTACAGGTCGTACATCCCGGAACCGGGTCGGGGGTTGCGCTGGTAACCGTCACGGTATTGGTAATATTGGCTGTCGGGCTAAAGCCGCTCGGCACAGGTATTGTAAATGTATAGGTCACTATTTCATCTACGCCAAGAAGCGCAATGGTATCTATAAGGTCGCCCGTACCGCTTGCCCCATTGGTGGCTGTCCACGACGCATCGGCCGCAACAAGGCCCGCAGGGACTATATCCTGTACTGATATGTTCAGCGCAGGCGAGGGACCGTCATTGGTGACAGTGATCATATATATAGCATTGGTACCCGCTGTATATTGGGTGCCGGATGCAAGGGTTTTGGTCGTTATGATATTCGCCGATACAGCTTCAAGGTCAGTGTCGGTACAATCGGCACACGCAGGGGTCGGGTCAGTTGTATCCGAAGTAACAACGGTCTCGCTAACCAGGTCGCCTGTATGGCCCGCAGGCACATCAAGGTTGATGGTATAGGTAACCGACTCGCCAACGCCCAATGAAGCGATAGTATCATCGATCGCAATATCGGTACCCGAGGAACTGTTGCTTCCTGTCCATGAAAAACCGGTTATACCCGTTGGTATGGCATTGGACACATGCACGTTCGCTGCCGGAGCAGGCCCGTTGTTCGTAACCGTAACAGTATATACAGAACTGCCGCCGCCAAGGTAATACTCCTGGTCGTTCGTGTTGGTTACGGTAATATCCGCATACTCCGCCACATCGGTATCCGAGCATGCAATGCAATGCACCGTAGCCGGCACAGTGCCCACATTCAGGCTTACTCCCGCGGTTATAAGGTCATCATACGCGTCAGGCCATGGCCCCGCCGTTATGGTATAGGTTATGCTTTCGCCCTCCTCAATAAGAGGGATCGTTTCTATAGATAATTGCCCGGTGCCCGTTTCCGACCCCGAACCACCTTCGGAGGAAGTCCAGCTGATGGCCGCGCCGGTAGCAAGCGGGTCAAAGCCAAATTCAAACTCGATACTCTCTGCATCGCCCGGCCCGTCATTAGAAATAACAACGGTATACACCAGCGAGTTGCCCGGTCCCGGAGTATAAAATTCCTGTCCGTCGGTTACGCTCACGGTCACGTTAGGCCCTGACGGGGCAGTGTCCGTATCGGTACAACCGGTACAGGTAAAGTCTGCATCCGAAGGGCTCGTTACCTCAGCAGTGCTTACAAGGGTAGGATCTTCATGATCCGCAGGCACCATCAACGTTATGGTATAGGTCACCGTTTGTCCTGCCGCCAGGCTGTTGATCACATCCTGAAGCTCCTCATTGGTGCCTGATGAACCATTACTGCCTGTCCATGAAAACGCCGTTATGCCGGCAGGTATGGGATTGATCACCGCTACCTGGTTGGCCTCGAACGGACCTGTATTGGTTACGGTAAGGGTGTATACCGACTCATGCCCCGGTAGGTAATTATCGCGGTTATTAGTATTTAGCACTACAAGGTTAGCCTGGTTCGGTGCATCAGTATCGGTACACTGGGCGCATGCGGGTGTAGCAGGAACCGGGTCGGTAACCGAAACGTTCAGCGTTGTCTGGCTGGTAAGGCTGCCGGTGTAGGTGGCGGGAACATCAAAGCTAACGGTATAGGTAACCGTTCCTCCAACAGGAAGTACATTGATGATATTGTTCATTGCTGTAGTACCCGAAGCACCGTTGCCAGACCATGCAAAGTTGGTCATACCGGCAGGAATGGCATTCTGCACGCGCACCAGGTAGGCATCCTCAGGGCCATGGTTCGTTACGGTAACATTATAGGTCGAGGTTTCGCCCGGCACATAATTGGTTTGGTTATTGGTATTTATGACCTCCAGATCGGCACGGGACGCATACGTGACCCTTACATCGGGGATCTCGAGCTCGTAATCGCTTGGTATCCTTATATTGATAGTATAAGTAACAGTCTGGTTTACCGCAAGAGTAGGGATAGTATTACTTAGGTTGATATTGGTACCCGATGAGCCATTACTGCCCGTCCACCAAAATTTAAGTATCCCCGGCGGCATTGGGATATTTGCCGGAATGGCCATGAACACCAGCACGTTCGAAGCGGGTTGCGGCCCGGTGTTGGTAACCATCACCGTGTAGGTCATTACCTCTCCCTGGATATATACGCCATCAGGATTTGTGCTGAAAACAGAGATGTTCGATTGTGCCTTTGCACTAAGCATCCCCATAGCCAAAAAGAGAATTAGTAGTAGTTTCTTCATATAGCAGTTTTTATTATAGGCCGGTTGTTAAGAACTTGTTATTGATTCCAAAACAAATAGTTAATACGTACAAGGAACCAAATATAGATATTCAACAATACTTTTGTATAAAAATTCAAAAAAATCACAAATTCATTGAAATTTATTACACAAATAACTAGAGTAATTGGTATATTTTAGGAATAACATTTCAATACCTGATTTCCCTACCGATGGTTTTAAAATTTTTTTATACTAATTTTGCATAAAATAAAGATACATATGGAAACCGTAACTATAAAAACAACCCAAAACCCTGCTATACTGAAGTTTGAACTTAGCGAATTCATTGCCGGCAGCAGGAACTTTGAGTTTAAAAATATTGATGAGACAGCCAATTCACCCCTGGCCAAACAATTGTTCTACCTGCCGTTCGTAAAAACGGTTTACATTTCGGGCAACTTCATCGGTATTGAAAAATATTCCATCGTGGAGTGGGAGGATGTACAGGATGAGGTTGCCGAACAGATCGCCAAATTCATTAACGATGGCGGCATGATCGTAAAACAGGATGAAGAGACTTCTAAGAAAGTCCCTTCTACCGTTTATGTAGAAACTACACCCAACCCTGCCGTAATGAAATTCGTTTCGAACAGGCTGCTTTCTAAAACCACTGCCGAGTTCAAGAACATTGACGAAACGGCAGCGTCGCCGCTCGCGAAGGAGCTTTTCAAGTTCCCGTTCGTTAAGGAAGTGTTCATTGATGAGAACTACATTTCGATCACCAAGTATGCCGTGGCCGAATGGAGCGAGTTTACCGGAGAGGTGCGCACCTTTATCCGCGAATATATTGAGGCAGGCGATCCTGTTATCGACGAGTCGATGATACAGGCAACCCCGCAGGCCGAAAAGCAGAAAGAGGAATATTTCGACAACCTGGACAGCACTTCGCAGCGCATCATTAACATCCTGGAAGAATACGTCAAGCCTGCGGTACAGGGAGACGGCGGCAACATTGCTTTCGACTCCTATGACGAAAAGGAAAAACGCGTAAAAGTGATATTGCAGGGCGCGTGCAGCGGATGCCCGTCATCTACCTTTACCCTGAAAAGCGGTATTGAGAATATGCTGAAGGACATGCTCAATGATGAAGACATAAAAGTGGAAGCGCTCAACGCGTAACACATATTAACAAAAAAGCCCTTAATTGGGCTTTTTCTTTTTTTCATCTTTCTTCTTCTCCACCTTTTCCTTTTTTACCAATGTATTGGTCTTTTCATTATAGATGGCCTCCTCGATCTTTTTACCGGTCTTGCTGAATACTTTTATCTGAGGGTCTTCGTGCGTACCCGTTACCACTATAGGGATGCCTATCAATCCTCCGGGCGGAAGCCCCAGGCGTATGCGTAGGTCCAGCAGTCCGTCAAAGCTTGTAGTGCCTTTTATGGTCGGCCTGAAGACAGCGACCTTGAATGTAAAATCATCAATACGTATCAGGTTATTATCTATTGTTGTTTTTACAGTTATATCCTTCAGGTTGGGGTTATCCATCTCCTTAGAACCAGTTTTATCACTAATACCGCCAAACAATTTCAGGCCAACTACCTTTACATCCCTTACCGAGATCGTACCTCCACCTGCAAGTGATGGCATAATGGGACTCATGTTCCCATCGAGGTCGCCTGTGATCTTATAATCTACAGAGATGATACCCTCCGCTTTTTCGGCAGCGGTCACAAGGTCGTGGAACAGCGGTATCTCATTATAAGCCCGCTTCACGCTAAAATCCTTAGCCTTGAAATTGGCATCGAAACGCGCCGCCATAGGCGACTCATCCTTATAATTGCCATCGATGGTCACAGTACACCCAATAATATTGAAATTGGTATTTTCGAGATAGAGCCTTCCCTTATTCATGCCCACCTTACCTATCAGGTTATTGAGCACCAAT
The DNA here is from genome assembly GCF_052437795.1 of Flavobacterium sp. Lineage (GTDB taxonomy): Bacteria > Bacteroidota > Bacteroidia > Flavobacteriales > Flavobacteriaceae > Flavobacterium. The sequence goes on along the minus strand of NZ_JBQVPA010000003.1, from coordinate 566,068 downwards.
CCATTATATTCCACCTTATCGGCGTTAGCAATGAGCGATACGTTCAGGTTCCGTGGCAGCACCACTACCCCGCTCATCTTCGGGTTCTCTTCTTTGGCATATTCCACTTCGGCTTTTCGGTCCTTGTTCTCGCCCTCTTTCAGCGCCATGAACTCATCAACAATGATGAGCTTCGACTTCAGGTTGAAGTTCCCCGCCAGCGTACCATTTGATACCAGAAAATAATTGATGGTATTGAGCAGGTAGCCATTGATCGAAAAATCGGACTTGCCGTACTTAGCCTTGAACTTGTCGAACCACATCTTTTCATTCTGGAAGGTAAAATACCCTTCGTTGATAAAAAATGCTTTCGGGAACAGCTCCGATGTGGTCTTTATGTTCTTCAGGACGAGGCTGCCCTTATTGTCCAGCTTATCATACTGCCCCGTAATAGCATAGCTTTGGCGGCCTTTCAGCGCGAGGTCGGCCTTGGCATAGCCGGTCACGTCCAACCCTTCCTGTTTGAATACTTTATAAATGCGCCCCACATTCAGCTCGCCTTTTATCCGGGCGGCATAGAAAAGGTCAGCAAAGTCCGATACGGTCGCATTTACATACACCGGATTGCCTTCGAACACGAATGAAGCGGGTGTAACTGCAACCTTCAGGTCTTCAAATGTGCCATTTCCGTTTTGAACGCTTGCGACGAATGTAATACCGGTAATAGGGTTCAGGTAATAGTCGGTTTTCAGCCATCCATTTTGCAGGTTGATGCCACCTTTGGCTTTCGGGAACAGTTTCTTTTCGGCGCTATATTGGCCATCGGCTTCAATATCGGTACGCAATATGCCGCGCAGCTCCATATTTTGCAATCCTACCGCCGCGTCCAGTGTTTTTAGGTCAAGAATGCCTTTTATGTTGGCCTTGACATCCATCTCGCTTAGCCCCTTAGTTTGCAGGAATGCGTGGAAGTGATCCTTCTCCCCTACCTTGAAGTCGAGCTTGCGGAGGTTGATGTTCAGCTTCTCTACATCAAGCGAAGGTAGCATGGCATTCAGGTCGAGGTTTAGATCGGTAAGCGGTACGGGCGCATTGGCATACTCCACCGATCCATCGGTCACCTTCAGGTTAAAACCAAGGTCGGGCTGTTGGTTGGTAGCAGCGTTGTACCGCCCCTTGAAGGTAAACAGCAAGTCGCTCCGTCCTTTTATTTTTGTTTCTTCGAGCCAGTTAAGGTATTGCGGCGGCAGGACTGATAACAGGTCTTTCACGGTAGTATTCTCTGAGGCCGCATCGATGTTGATGTTATAGCCATCGCGCAATATGGTGAATTCACCGGTAAATTCTACCGGCAGTTGGTTGATGCGCAACTCGTTCTTCTGCAATATGAACGACAGGGAATTGGTATTGATGCGGGTAATGAGGTCGGCGCGAAGGCTTTTCTTTTCGAGGTAGGGCACGCGGTCATAATAGAAGTCGACGGAATCGATGCGTGCGTCGGTCTGCAGGTCGAATACATCCTCGCTTAGGTCACCCTTGCCTACATAATTAAAGCCATAAGCATTGACCAGGATCTTGGCCGAACGGTCGTTGTAACGGATCCGGCAATTATCAAGATCGATACGGTCAAGCCTGATGGCCGTACCTTCGGAGAGCGTATCTTTTGGCTGGTCTTTTTCGGCTACATATACATTATAATTGGCTTCCCCTTTCTGGTTGACTATAACGTTGATGAAAGCATCTGACACATACAGCTCATCAATTTTCACTTCATTATCGAATATCAGCCTTTTTAAGTTGATGCCGAATGCCACCTGGTCGGCCTTTAGCAGCGTATCGTTGGCAAACGGCGCAGACCCTTTCAGGGAAAGATCATCGAGCGAAACGGTAAGCGACGGAAAGTGCGTGAAGAAGGATAGCCTCGACTTCGAGAAATCGAGTTCGGCCGCGAGGCTTTTATTAGCTAAAGCCTTTACCTGTTCAGACACCATCCCCGGGAAAAGCAATGGGATCAGGAACATCAACAGTAGTATCGACACTATGGTAATGCCGATCCACTTTCCTATTTTGAGCGCTATTTTTTTTACGGATGTTTTCATGGCATTGCAATTTAATTCTCGAATAAAATTAGATTTTTCCTATTAATAAGGCTTGCTATTTAACGTGATGTTAGTATATGGTCCAGGGTTCCGGGTTTAGAGTTACGGGTTAGCATTGCGTACGTAAAAAGCATTACCAATTTAATATCCTTTGGATTTCTGCGTTGTAAAGGGTAACTTTACTATTTCCATAACGGAAACCGCATGAACATGAAAAAAACAGCGCTTTTACTGGCCATGATCGGCACCTCACTAACATCCTGTAACCGAATGAACACATCAGCAACCATTGGCGACAATAACCCGCTGCTCGCAACTTTTGAGACACCTTACCAGGCACCGCCGTTCGACCTCATTAAAAATGACCATTACAAGCCGGCCATACTTGAAGGCATCCGCGTGCACCAGGGCGAGATCGATGCCATAGCCGCTGGCAAGGACGTGCCGACCTTTGAGAATACCATAGTAGCGCTGGAAAACTCGGGAACTTTGCTCAACCGGGTAAATACTATTTTCAATAATATTACTTCAGCAAATACCAACGATACGCTTCAGGCACTGGCGCAGGAGCTGGCACCCGAACTGTCTAAGCATAACGATAACATTTACCTCAACGAAAAGCTGTTCGCGCGCGTAAAGAAAGTTTGGGACACCCAGATGAACCTGAAGCTGACACCGGAGCAGGCCAAGCTTTTGGAGAAGAAATACAAAGCCTTCGTACGCAGTGGAGCTAACCTGAACGAAAAGCAAAAGGAAAGGCTGAGGGCGATCAATAGCGAATTGTCGGTACTTTCATTAAAATTCGGCGACAACGTGCTGGCCGATAACAACGCCTATCAATTGGTCATCGACAATAAAAAAGACCTGGCCGGGCTGCCGGATGAAGTGGTGCAAACCGCTGCCGACGATGCCAAAGCCGCCGGAAAAGATGGCAAATGGCTATTTACTCTACATAATGCAAGCGTAATGCCGTTCCTGCAATATGCCGATAACCGTGAGCTTCGCAAGAAAATCTGGATGGCCTACCAAAACCGCGGCAACAATGGCAACAAGATTGACAACCGCACCAATGTGGTACACATGGCCAGCCTGCGCAGCGAAAAGGCAAGGCTGTTAGGGTATGCCTCCCACGCCCACTATGTCCTGGAGGAGCGCATGGCCAAAACACCGGAGAATGTGTACAACCTTTTGGACCAGCTTTGGAAACCCGCTCTCGAAAAGGCAAAAGCCGAGGAAGCCGACATCAAAAAAATGATGGTGGCCGATGGCATAAAGGATGAAGTACAGCCCTATGACTGGCGCTACTATACCGAAAAGATACGCAAAGAACGCTACAGCCTGGACGAACAGGAGATCAAGCCCTACTTTAGTTTGGAAAATGTACGCAACGGGATCTTTGAAGTGACAAAGAATTTGTACGGACTGCAATTCAAAGAGCTGAAAGACGTACCCAAATACCATGAAGATGTAACTGTTTGGGAAGTATCGGAAAAAGACGGCAGGCACGTTGGACTGCTGTACATGGACTTTTTCCCCCGCGCCTCCAAAAGAGGTGGCGCATGGATGACTTCCTACCGCAAGGAAAAAATGACTGAAGGGAAACGTGTTGCCCCGATAATTTCTATCGTGTGCAATTTCTCAAAACCTACGGCGGGCAACCCTGCGCTACTTACTTTTGATGAGACCACCACATTCTTTCACGAATTTGGACATGCGCTGCACGGGCTGCTGAGCAATGTTACCTATGAAAGCCTGTCAGGCACCAGCGTGCCGACTGATTTTGTAGAACTGCCTTCGCAGATCATGGAGAACTGGGCAGCTGAGCCTGAGGTGCTGAAAATGTATGCGAAGCATTACAAGACAGGCGAAGTGATTCCTGATGCGCTGATACAGAAATTACAGGAGTCGGCTACTTTCGACCAGGGGTTTGCCACGGTAGAATATTTGGCGGCCTCCTATCTTGACCTGAATTACCATTCCTTAACCGGCGCGCTTACACAGAATATCGTACCATTTGAAGAAGCCGCAATGAAAAAGATCGGACTGCCATCGTCTATCATACCGCGCTATCGCAGCACCTACTATACCCATATTTTTAGTGGCGGGTATTCCGCAGGATATTACAGCTATATCTGGTCGGGTGTTTTGGATACCGATGCCTTTGATGCCTTTAAGCAAAAGTCATTGTTCGATGCGGCTACGGCCAAGTCCTTCCGCATTAATATCCTTGAAAAAGGCGGCACTGCCGATGCCGATGTAATGTACCGCACGTTCCGCGGGGCAGGGCCATCGATACAGCCATTGCTGAGGAAAAGGGGACTTGAAGCCATTAAGTAGAAACGCAGTGCCTGCATCTAAACGAAAATATTCTTTAAGAACGAAAGAGCCGTTGCAATGCAACGGCTCTTCGTTTTATAATATCGACACAGGCATTGTGCCTGCGTTAACCGTGGTATACCCGTGATGCCTCGATCTTTCCATCCCTTATTTCAAGGACTTCGGCAACACGCATATCATCTTCGCCCTGCAAGGTACGGGTATATTCCATAAATACACGATGCTCATTAGCAGTAAGCGAACTAACTTTATAATGTAAGGTCGGCAGCCTGTCGAAGGCATCCTGCCACCAGGTACGCATGGCATCATGTCCTTTAACGATACCGCCGGTTTCAGGTTGGCGTGCCTTTAGCTTCGGACTAAAATGTTCCGCGTCTTCGGCATAAAGGTCTAACAGGCGGTCCAGCTGTTTGGTATTAAAAGCCTCAAACCATTTCATGGCTATGTGCTCAATGTCGCGTGGCTGCACTCCTTATACGTTTTTAAGGTTGATCACTTCCTGATCGGTAAGGAACCTCCAGTTGCCGCGCGGCAGGTTTTTCTTGGTCAGTCCCGCGAACGATACCCGGTCTACCTTTAGCACATCGTACTTGAAGCTTTCGAATATGGCGCGCACCACTTTTACGTTCTGTGTGCGTAATTTCAGGCCGATCTCTGTTTTTGCCTCACCTTCAATGTAGCTTATCTCGTCAATGAAAAGTCGGTGCCCGTCCAGCGTCACGCCCGCGGCGATCTTTTCAAGGTCTTCATATTTAAGGTTCTTGTCGAGTGACACCTGGTATATTTTGAACGACTTTTGGTTTGGCAATGAGAATTTACGCACCATATCAGTGTCATTGGTAAAAATAAGCAAGCCGGTAGTGTTCTTATCCATGCGGCCTATCGGCTGTATCTTTGCCTTGGTAGCGGCACGGACAAGCTCCATTACATTGCGCATATCCATATCCTCGTCGCCCGACGTAGTGAAGTTCTTTGGCTTATTAAGGAGGATGTATTCTTTCTTTTCGGGGGTAATACGCACACCATCAAAATCTACCTCATCGGTAAGTTTTACAATGCGCCCCATTTCGGTAACCACCTGGCCATTCACCTTCACATTGCCCGACTGTATGTAAATATCAGCATCACGGCGTGAGCACATTCCTGAGTTGGAAATGTATTTGTTAAGGCGTATATCGTCCGGGTTGGTTTTTTTTGCCGCAGGTTTTGGCGCTGCCGGCTTCCTGTCAACAGGGCCTTTCCCTTTTATAAAGCCTGCTTTTTTGGGCGCTTTAGATGCATCACCCTCTTCAGGTTTTGCCACAGGTTTTGGCTTGCGTGCCTTGTTCATCGGTTTAGACGGGCCTGCGCTTTTCTTACGTGCGCCGCCGCTATTTCCCCTTCCGGAGCCGCCGCCCCTGTTACTGCCATTGTTCATTTGTAGAAATTATTTTGGCAAAGATAGTTTAATTTTTTTTGGAATGCAGAGAAGGTAAAACGGATGGTGCTGATCACGTGGACTTCACGATCTATTTTGAAAAAGATCATATCATCAACAGCAGCTTTCTGCCGTGTAGTACTACAGACGGATCGATAAGCACGATACAGAATACCCCGGTCACGATGAGGAATTTCAGGATGTTATGCAGGCGCACATAATTTTTTTGGGTCTCAGCTTTCCATAGCAGGCTTAAAAAGTAGATGATGACTATCATCCCACCATAAAAATAGATGTCCATATAACCGACATCATATACCTCTATCAATAGGAAAACCGGGATAACAGTTAAGAATGTCAGCCCCATTATAACGACCTTTGCGGTGCGTTCCCCGAACATTACCGGGATGGTACGGTAATCGGCCACGATGTCGCCTTTGAGGTTTTCCAGGTCCTTTATCAGCTCGCGTGTGAGGATCAGCAGGAACAGGAAGGTGGCATGGGCAAATATCACCTGATAAAAATTCTTGAAGTACATCAGGATGCCAAAGAATGGCAGCACAGCCAGTACCGCAGCGGTAAGGTTGCCAATGAGCGGATACCGCTTTAACTTGTGCGAGTAGAACCATATCAGGAAAATATAGGCCGAGAAAAACACTGCTGCCCTCCACGAAACCAGCCATGCCAACAGGAACACGATGAAGTTGAGCATGAAGTACACCCGAAGCTTGGTCGCCTGGCTCACCAGCCTGTCAAGCATGGATTTCTTAGGGCGGTTGATGAGGTCTTTTTGCGCGTCGTAAAAATTATTGATGATGTAGCCCGAAGCAATAGTGAGCGACGAAGCCAATACTATAAAAAACAAGTTCAGGTCAAGGATCACATCGAGCGCCCTTTCTTCGGGAGCCAATATGAATATAGCCGAAAGGTATTGCGCAAGGGCAATGATGGGAATATTGTAGCCACGCACCACCGAGAACATGCTGAGTACCTTCATGCGGGTGAGACGTGATCTTCTTGAGGCCATTTAATGATCTTCGGTTTTAATTGAACTGTAAAGATAGGAAGATATTGCGCGAAACACTGACTAAATGATGTTAAGACTGTTTCCCTACAATAGTTCTCAGCTTTCCGCCAGCCAGCATTACAGTAAACACAATAAAGATGAACACAACAACATTAAGCGCAGTTTCGATCATTGCGTTCCCTGTGAACAATAACCCTAATCTCCTTAAATAATCGTTGCCCGGCGCCATAAAGATCGCCAAAATATGCTGTGACGGAAGGATGAGCAGCAATAACGCAAATGTTATCAATGCTGCTTTTTTCATATACAGTTTCCGTATCCAAAATAACTGGCTTAATAAGAAATAGAGTATTGGAGATAAGAGTTGCCGAAACATAAAAGCGTCCCTGTCCCCGACTATTTCCATTGCTTTCATACGTTCATGCAAATCAAGGTAGCTTAACACAAAGTATAATATTCCCGCAATGCGTACCATCTGCACTCCGCTGAGGATGAACAAATCTTTGATGGCGATCACCTTTAGGTCTGAGGTTTTGATCAAGGCAATTATGGGAATAACAATGCCGAACCCGACAAAGACGGATCGCAGCATTATAGTAAATATATCGGTAACGCTGTGCACAGCTTAGAATTGATACACCACCTCCAGCTTATGCCCTTCCAGTGATCGTTTGGCTTTCTCAAGGTCTTCGGTAAAGCCCAAGATGTAGCCGCCACCGCCCGATCCGCAAAGTTTTAGGTAGTAATCGTTAGTATCAATGCCTTTTTGCCAAACAGAATGGAATTGTTCCGGGATCATGGGCTTGAAGTTACTCAGCACCACTTTGGAAAGTTTCTTGGTGTTGGAGAAAAGCGATTTGAAGTCGCCGTGCAGGAAGTTGTCCACACAGGCATCGGTATATTGTGCAAATTCTTTTTTGAACATGTCACGGAAGCCCTGCTCTTTCAGGCTTTCCATGAAGATGGAAACCATCGGTGCCGTCTCGCCTACGATACCCGAATCCAACAGGAATACCGCACCCTTGCCTGTAGTGCTCTGGGTTGGTATACCGGTAGTTTCGATATTGTCCTGCGAATTGATAAGTATTGGGATGCTCAAATAGCTGTTGAGCGGGTCAAGGCCCGAACTCTTGCCATGGAAGAAGGACTCCATCTGCCCGAATATCTTTTTGAGGTGCAGCATCTTATCCCTCGTAAGGTTCTCAAGCACGGTTATCTTGTCGTTGGCATAACGGTCGTAAATGGCCGCAACCAATGCGCCGCTGCTGCCCACGCCGTACCCTTGCGGAATGGTCGAATCGAAATACATGCCTTCCTCCAAATTCCTGTTAAGCGTATCGAGGTCGAATGTAACCAGTTCCGGCTGCTCTTTTTGAAGTGTTTCGAGAAACGCCGCAAAACGCTTCATGCTGGCATTGGACTTTTGGGCTTCCGCCGAATCCTTGCCTTCTATTTTGAGCGCGCCGTTGTAAAAATTATAGGGAATGGACAATCCTTTAGAATCCTTGATGATGCCATACTCTCCGAAGAGTAAGATTTTCGAGTAGAATAACGGTCCTTTCATGTATGTGCTATTGAGCTATAAAGGTACGATAAAAACGTTAACTTTAAGATTTTAATATAAACTTAACGCGCCCGTGCCAACTTCGTCGCAAATGTACTGGTTGTTTTGGCAGTATACAAGCAACTCGGCGTTAATAAAACCCAAAACTTCCACTGCAACGCTTTCAGGATAAAGCACATGCACGTTCGCCCCGGCATCGAGCGTAAAGCAAACCGGTATACCTGTATCCTGCCTGAATTTCCATATGTGGTTGATGATCTCGAGCGTATTGGGCTTCATCAGGATAAAGTACGGCATGCTCGTCATCATCATAGCGTGAAGGGTGAGCGCTTCGCTTTCCACGATACCGATAAAGGCACTTACATCGCCTTCGGTAAGCGCTTTTTTAATTGCAGAAAGGTTGTCGTGCGCCTGGGCAAAACGCCTTTCGGCATAGGGATGGCCATGCATGAGGTCGTGCCCCACGGTACTGCTTACCTGTTTTTCGCCTTTATCCACCAGCAGGATCGTATCTTTATAATTCCTGAAAACCTCATGGACATCGCCTGTGAACGGCACTCCAAAAAGGTCAGAACTGCCTTCGACCTCTGCGTGCAATCCCCATACAACCACACTGCCGTTTATGCTGCGGCATGCACTGCCTGATCCCAAACGCGCCAGGAAGGAGGCTTTTTTATAAAAATGCTCATCCGTCATCGCAGGGTTCAGTTCACGCTCGAGGCTCATAAGGTTCATGGCCAGTGCCGCCATACCAGATGCCGATGAAGCAATACCCGAGCTGTGCGGGAACGTGTTGTGGGTATCGATCGTAAAATGGTACTCTTCCAGGAATGGCAGATAGCCTGCTACCCTTTCAAAGAATTTCTCGATCTTGGGGCGGAAGCTTTCCTTGGGCTGCCCTTCAAAAAGCAGGTCGAAGGATATTCCGTTAGTATCTTCCTTACGTTCGTAAGCAAGTTTGGTTATGGTCTTGCAATTGTTGAGGGTAAAACTGATGGAGGGGTTTGCCGGGATCTGGTTGGCTTTTTTACCCCAATACTTAACGAGGGCTATGTTGCTCGGGGCACTCCATTCGAAGCTGCCTTTGTCGACTTGGTTTGTATAGGCAGAAGGGATAAGATCCTTTTCGGTCATGGGAACGATTTTGGGGCAAAGGTAACTATTTTAGTTTGGAGCTATTCCACAAAGTTGCGCGAAACAATCGTTACAAGCTTTTCTCAAAGCACACACTGCTCTCTACACCGGCATACTGGCCGTAATTATTTGTTTGGGCATACCCGCTCTTTTTGTACAGGCCGATGGCTTCGGGCATTTTTATGCCGGTTTCGAGTATGCACTTGGCAAACCCCAACTCTTTGGCCCACTGCTCCAATTCCTGCAAAACTGCTAAAGCCATACCCGATCCGCGGTGTTCCCAAGGCACGAACATACGCTTTACTTCCATAGTGGTATCATCATACGGCTTAATGGCACCACAGCCTACAGGCATACCATCTTTATAAACCACAACTACATGCTTCAACATATCAATGGTATTGAATTGGTGAAAAAACTCATGCTCATCGCCATTGCGGATGGCAAGGTCTTTATCCAGCTCGCGGACAAGGTTTTGGAAGTCGGTGTCTTCTGAATGTGCGCTTTATAATTATCATTTTTACAATAAGTTTAAACTTTTAACGAGCCACGGAATCCCCTCGCAGCATAATACGATCCAGCTCCGTTATGGTAGCAGAAAACCGTATCATACCTCCTGTCGCAAAATACCGCGCCTCCTAGTTTTCTGATGCCGGCAGGCGTAGCCACCCAACTTGAGGTTTTCAGGTCGAACTGGCCCAACTGCTGCAACCGGCGGTATTCCTCTTCGGTTAAAATTTCAATGCCCATTTCGGCAGCAATGCCTGTGGCGCTATGTGCCGGCTTGTTTTCACTGCGTGATTCCAGTGCCTGGTGGTCGTAGCACACGCTTCTCCGCCCTTTTGGACTTTCGGCGGCACAGTCATAAAAAATGAATTCGCCTGTATTTTTGTCAACACCTACAACATCGGGTTCGCCACCGGTCTCTTCCATCGCGTCAAGCGACCATAGCCCGGCAGGATCTGCCTCCAGCCGCTCCCGCACCTTTTCCCACTCAATGCCTTTATGGCGGTCGGGATTCTTTTCAAAGCGTGTTCTTAATACAGTAAGCAATGCAGTACGCTGGTCTTGCGATAGTTCTTTTTTAGCTGCCATATTGTTTTAGTTTGTCCGATATCAAATTTACTAAACCATTTATCATATTTTTCACACACGAATATAAAATTCGGTGTAATTTTACTTTATGGAAAATCCGTCACTATCCCTTACATTCAAAATATTGGTAATGATCGCCACCTGTGTCGGTGTCGGCTATTTGTCAAGCCAGTTCACACAGGAAGGTGTAGCAACCTGGTTTACGACTATTGAAAAACCCGCATTCAATCCGCCCAACTGGGTATTCGCGCCGGTATGGACAACACTGTACATCCTGATGGGGCTAGCTGCCGGGCTGGTATGGGGCCGCATTGGTGAACAGCCCGAAACCGTAAAAAAAGGCCTGACGTTTTTCGGGATACAACTGGCACTTAATGCCTTGTGGTCATACCTGTTCTTCGGGCTGCACAATCCGTTGCTGGCTTTGGTAGAAATTATCGTGCTATGGCTGATGATCTATGAAACGTTCCTGCAATTTAACAAGGTAAATAAGATCGCAGGCTATCTCTTTATCCCTTACCTGTTGTGGGTAACATTTGCAACAGTGCTCAATGCCTCGATATGGTGGCTGAACAGATAGTTGATCATAGTATTGAGAGCGGTCCCTGATCTGTAATCTATTCGTCTGTTATCTCTTCCCTGCTATCCTCTCCCTGATCTCGCTTAGTGACTGATCGATAAGCAGCTTGCCGTCGCGGAAAACCTCTTTGAGTTCCCCCTTTTGCTCTTCTTCCCAGCTTGCCTGATCATGAAGTTGGTATGCCCCATTTTCATGGGTGATCTTCATCATCCCTTTAGCCGACTTTTTAGTTCCGTCATCCGTTACAGGATCTTTGAATATCTCACGGCCTTCACCATTTACCTCGCCATAGGTCGCCTTCATCGCGAACCCAAAAGTATCACGGGTGTTGTACTGGTAAGTGAATGAGCCTATGCCCAAAACCACATTGGTACTGGCAAATCCTTTTTGCTTCAGCCTTTCGCATATCTGTGTGGCGCGGTCAAGTGTAATGCTGTCGCCGTATATCGCGCCTATCTGCGGGATCAATTCTTTATATCCTTTATTGTTGGTTGAACCTCCAAATACATCCCATAGCAATTCCACCACACCTTTGCGCTCTTCCTCGGTTTTGCCATCAAGATCGCCGCAAAGTATGTCTACCGGGTTGCCGCTGTCTGGGCGCACCACTACTTTGCCATCACGGCCTGTGATCTCTGCCTTAAGGCGTGGCAGGTAGTCAGTGAGTACCTTCCAAAGATCCCATGTATCCGAAACGATAGACACGATACCTTTAGGATACACTTCCGTTATCAGGCGCTTAAAAGTTTCGTACTCGCCCTCGGTCGTCCCCATGCACATTACTGAATGTTCCGTTGCCGGAACGGAACCACCTACAAGCTCACTATCTGAGTCGGCATTGTAATACTGTTCTAAAAAGTCGATGGCCGGGATCGTATCGGTACCTGTAAAGCTGAGCAGGTGCGCGGCTGATGATATAAGCGATGCATCAATACCCGCCATGCCGCGCATCGAGAAATCATGCGCCTGCCATTGCACGAATTCAGGGACCGACGAGGTTTCCCCTGCATATTTATCCAATATACGGCGGTATTCTTTGGCAATGGTAGCCGAATTGCAGGGCAACCATACAACGTTAGATAGCAGTGTCTCAAAATAATTGGTCAGCCAAAAGAATTCCGGCAGCGTGTTATACATTGTGAACATTGGTACCCGTATAGGAACGGATGCACCTTCGGGCACGGCTTTAAACACCATGGGGATGTAGCCCAGATCATGAAGCGCGGCAATATGTTCTGTACCTACATTATTTTCGCCCAGGTAATTATTGATGCGGCGGGAGTATTGCTGTAGCACTTCCGCTTTTGGCTTTGCAAAAAAGTAGCGCTCAAAATCTTCCAGGATATATTTTTTGATGAAGTACTGCAGCCCGAAGAATACTACTTCGTTTACGCCATCTATGCGTGATTTGCGTGGTGTCCAGTTCGAATACACCAGTGTGGTGCCGTCAGGATACTGCCTGCGGTGGTCCACTTTATAGCCGTCGGTTAATAGTAATGGGGTCATGGTTTTATTATTTTAAAGTATGTTTCGTTGCCTAAATTGACAACTATCAAATTAAGTTATATCTATAGCCTTATTTTTACCTGCTGTACTTTGTCATTCTCAATGTCCGAAAATGAGTTGGTCGTAAATATCTTTTCAAGATCGCCAAACATCTCAAAGCCTTTGCTGAATATACCGTGGCTAACCGCCAGGTAAAGCCTTCCTGCATTTTTCCTTTTCAGCTCTTCGGCAAGGCCGGCAAAGGTCCCGCCGCCGTCGCAAATGTCATCTACTATAAGGCAGTCTGCACCGGCAAGGTCGTGTTCATACACTTTAAAGCCCGACAGCCTGCCGGTTTTGACATCCCTGCTTTTGCTGCATTCCACAACCTCCCTGCCACCAAGGTATTCTGATACTTTATATATTTTCTTCAAAGCGCCGCCATCAGGCGAGATCAGCTTTACATCTGTGCCAATGGCTTTGATGACCTCTGCGATAAACTCATAATTAGGGACGATCTTGCAGTTATTGATGAGCGCGGGTGCCACTTCCGAATGTGGGTCGAAAACCGTCACCTCAGCAAATCCCATCGCATTAATGATGTCGGCATATACTTTTACGGTCAGCGGTTCACCGGGGATCATGATCCTGTCCTGGCGTGCACCGGGAAAGTACGGAATGAAAAGGTTTATCTTTTGCACGCCCATACGCTTAAGGGCATCAACGGCTACGCAAATCTCACCAAGGCGGTTAAAGCTATCAAGGCGGTGGGTGATGGTCACAGCCTCACTGACATCAAAGCCAGGTTCGATCTTTATGTGCGGCTCTCCTCCGTAAAAGGTAAAGCTTTTAAATACTATTTCGGTAGCGTTCAATGGTGCAAATGCCGGATCAAGATTAAGTACTAACATAACAAGTATATTTTGCGTTATTATTACACAAAGTTAAACGATCAGAATTACTACGCAAATTATTTTGTGTATTTTTTACGCAAATTTAATTTCAAAGTGGAAGCCTTCTTTTTCCATAGCTTTGTATTTGGCTTTATTGAAGCGGAAAAGCTTAGCAGGGCGCCCTTCTCTTTTATCCGATAAGGTGCCGGTCTCCTCAACGATACCAAAGCTCATTATCTTTTTGCGAAAGTTGCGGCGGTCTATATCCTTCTGCAGAATGGTGCAGTAAAGGTTCTCGATATCGGAAAAGAGGAACTCTTGGGGAAGAAGGTCAAACCCCACGGGCTGGTAGGCCAGTTTGGCTTTTAGCCGTACAAAGGCGGTACTTATTATCAGGTTGTGGTCAAAGGCGAGCGGAGGCACTTCACTTACGGCGCACCATTGTACGTTCTCGGCATCGGTAGCGGCTTTTATAGCTGTTTTTGAAGAATCGATAAGCGCAAAATAGGCTACGGATATCACGCGGTTGCGGCTGTCCCTGGCAGTGTCATCGCCAAAAGTGTATAATTGCTCGAGGTAGTTTACAGCTACGTTGGTCTCCTCCTGCAGTTCACGCTTTACGGCATCGATCAGCGGCTCATTATCGTGTACCAGCCCGCCCGGCAGCGCCCAGTAAGCTTTTTCAGTGCCGAATTTCTGCCGTATCAGCAGGACATACAGTTTACCTTCGCGGTAGCCGAACACTACGGCATCTACTGCGATCCTGATATGCTGCAACATATAGTGTAAGTTTTACACAAATATACGGATCAACGAATTAATCAGGCAACAAATCGACATAAAAGAAAAAAGCCCCCTTATCCAGGAGGCAGTCATTCGCTTTTTGATGTAATTTAGTTTTTCAGAATCACGAACCAATCCCATTCGGCAGGATCTCCAACACCTACACTTGGGGCATAAAGGAACAGGTGTACCTTAGCATTTGGATTAATTGCCCTGTAGTCCTTAACTGCCTGAAGATGGCTGATGGATGCCCATACAGATTCATGGTTAGTAGTCAGGGGAAAGTTGATATCGCCCAGTCCATAATCCACAAATACAATATCCGAATCGGCTGGCATTGGCACCCCATTCTCGATAACTTCAAATGATGTTGGCGCGCTTAACGTAGCGGGGTAGCTCATCTCGCCAAGGCCATCCCACACAATGGTGCCGTCAAAAATTGTTTCATCCGTTTCCTCATATTTCAGCTTTATGCTGCCAAAGTCGCCCGGCGAAACATACTCCGGCGTGATGGTAAAGGTGTCTGCCTCCTCGAAGCTAAGCTCTTTACCTCCCTCAAAGTTGTTGGTGACCAGGTCTACTTTAAGCAGCAGCACTTTGTTACCGTTAGCAGGATCAATGTTGTTGGCAGGTGATGAGTCATCGTCTGCACAGGACGTGGCGAGCATTGCAAGCCCTAATACTAAAAATAAAGATCTCTTTTTCATAATGTGTATGGTTTTAAGCATTAGATGCCGCCAATCCAAAACGGTTGCGTTAAAATCTTAAATTTTCTTACAAATACTTTCCGCCGCGATAAAACCGCCCGTCCAGGCATTCTGGAAGTTGAAGCCTCCCGTTATCGCATCTATATCGAGTATCTCCCCTGCAAAGTACAGTTTTTCCAGCAGCTTGCTTTCCATTGTCTTAAAATTGACCTCCTTCAGGTTTATGCCGCCCGCCGTAACGAACTCTTCCTTAAAGGTGCTCTTCCCATTCACATTATATTCACCATTGACCAACTGCCCTGCCAGTGCTTCCATGTGGTTCCTGGAAAGGTCGGCCCAGCGGGTTTCTGAAGTTATGCCCGATGCCGTCACAAGGCTTTGCCACAAACGGTTAGGGAAGTTAAATGGAGATTGTTTCGCTACTGTTTTCCTGGCCTGATCCTGTTTCAGCTGCTTTAGGAGTTCAAGGCATTCGTCACTGTCCAAATCGTTAAGCCAGTTGACCTGCAATACAAATTGATAATCCTTCGCTGCCAGTTCACGTGCTCCCCAAGCTGAAAGCCTAAGTATTCCCGGGCCGCTCATCCCCCAGTGGGTGATCAGTAACGGGCCGGAAGCTTCGAGCTTTGAGTTCTTCACTTTTACCGATGCGATGGCAGAAACGCCCATGAGGTCTTTTATCCTTGGGTCTTTTATGTTGAACGTAAACAGCGATGGTACAGGCGGGATGACCGTATGGCCCAATTCTGCCAGCATGTCCCACATTTTGGGGTTACTGCCGGTAGCCATGACCAAATGCACTGCGACGAATACTTCTTTATTTGTCTCTATTTTCCAGTGGGTTTCGGTTTTATACAGCGACTGTATGCTCTCTCCTGTAAGCACCTGAATATTCAGCTTTTTCACAGCATCCATAAAGCAGTCGATGATGGTTTGTGAGCTGTCTGTCACCGGGAACATCCGGCCATCTTCTTCGATCTTAAGCTCTACGCCATGCTTTTCGAACCATTCGATGGTATCGCCTGAGCAAAAACGGTTGAACGGCCCACGCAGTTCTTTTTCGCCCCTTGGGTAGAATTTCACCAGATCATTCGGTACAAAGCAGGCGTGCGTAACGTTGCACCTGCCACCGCCCGATATGCGGACTTTAGACAATACTTCCTTACCGCGTTCCAGTATGGCGACCTTGAGTTTCGGGTTGGCCTCCGCAATGTTGATGGCGGTAAAAAAACCTGCCGCACCTCCCCCGGCTATTATTACATCGTAATTTTTCATAGTCGTTCGGGATGATCAGATATTATGCCATCTACGCCATAGCTTTTTATGCGTGCTATGTCTTCCGTGTCGTTCACCGTCCATGTATATATTTTGTAGCCCGCTTGCTGCGCCTTTTGCACATTGCTTTCCGTCAGCAGCGAAAAATGCGGGTGTATGGCCCGGGCGTTAAATTCCTCTGCCCAGTCCCAGGCCTCCTTCATGCTGGCTTGCGTAAGTACTCCAAGATGTACATCGGGATTTAACCTGCTCATAGCCGCTAACTCTTCACGCTGGAAACTTGACACGATAAAATTATCATAAGAATAGCCCTTCTCCCTCACAAGCTTTTCAAGGAAATCGCCTACCGGCTGTGCCGTGTGCCTGCCTTTCATTTCGATATTGATAAGGCATTTCCTCCCTGCAAGCGCTATTACTTCATCAAGGGTGGGGATCTCATGACCGCCCTCCACTACAAGGGCTTTGAGCTCGTGCAAAAACATCTTGTGCACCTCGCCGCTGCCATTAGTCGTCCTGTCCACGGTAAAATCATGTACTACGACCAACTCACCCGTAGCGCAAATATGTACATCAAGCTCAATGCCGTCAACGCCCATGTCGAGCGCCTTTTGAAATGATGCCAGCGTATTTTCGGGCGAATGGGCCTTTGCGCCACGATGGCCTATTTTTAGCATATCAAAGTTTTTTGCAAAGGTAGGGTTTCGCAACGAATTCGAACACTCTGACTTTCGGTCAATAAAAAACCCGGAGCATAACTCCGGGCCTTATTAAATAACACACACTGAAAAATTAGTTCTTAACCACCCTTACGGTTTCTGTGGCATTGCCCGATGTAAGCCTTGCGAAATACATGCCCGATGCAAAGCCTGATGCATTTACAGTAGCTGCTGTAGCATTTACAGCAGCAGTGTAAACCACTTTGCCTGTCACATCAACGATCTGCATCGAAGAGATCGTGTTGTTGCCTGCATTGAAGTTCCATACATTGTTCGAAGGGTTAGGATAAACGGTGATCGATCTCGAATTGAAATCCTTTGTACCGTTAGTTGATTCAGTGAAAGCAAAAACGCCTGTTGACCTGTTGAAGGTACCATCATACGTACCTGCCGTAGCCATTATGTTTCCGCCATCACCTACAATGGTTACAGTACCAGAAGGGAATGTGGCATTGCCCCATGTAGTTCCCCAGTCATGGTTCAGCCTGAATTTCCACTCTGCCGCGGTAAATGTTACATCATTCACTGTATAGTCAAACCCGTTTGTTGTCTGCATGTCAACATCGACAGTTCCCCATCCGCCAACGGCATCACCAGTGATGCTGATCATCACAAAATCAAATGAGTAAGCATGAGTGTCTGTATTATAGCTGATATTATAGCTGTTCGCCGGAACTGATATGGCAGCTCCTCCCATAGTTGCTGTTCCCGACGGAAATGCCGTACCACCCCAGGTGTCAGTAGCATTAAAGCGGAATGTTGCCGTACCTGCGTTCTCAAAAACAACATTGTTGGCCCTATATGTGACGCCGTCCAACGTAAACATGGATACGGCCGTAGCCCCCATCATCACGTCGACATCGTCGAAGTTACCGGCATCTTCAAAATTGTACTCCAATGTTGTACGGTTAAAAGTGATGTTGTAAACACCCGGCTGTGACGGAATGTTGTTAGAGCTATTGAAAGCCCCTACTCCCGAAGGCCAGGTCGTGCCGCCCCAGTTGTTCGTCCATGAATCATTTTCCCTGAACTTTACAGTCCCACTCGTCAGTGTAAAATTCTCAAGCGTATATACCACGCCATCGGCAGTTACCATGTCGGTATCAGTCGCCCATACACCAGGAGTTGCATCGCCAATAATTCCGATGTTTTGCGCAAACATCATTGCGGTGCCCACTACGAACATTCCCGCAGCAAAAAGTAATTTTTTCATCATAGAAAAGGTTTTAAGATTTAAAGAAAACGTTTTAGTTAATAGTATATAAAAAAAGGCTCCGGTGAAACAAGTCCGCACGGAGCCTGTGATCATCTTAATTCGTCAGTATCCAGTACTGCCAGCCTTTGGCCTCAACCTTTTGGCCTTTCGTAAATGTAATTTTCTCACCGGTCATGTAGTTGGTAAAACTACCCTCTGCGGGAATGGCAAAGCTTGCCGCATCTTTAGACAGGTTGGCGATGTAAATTACTTTTTTGCCATCCTTGTCCCGCTCAAAAGCCAGTACATTTTCAGTAGGAACCTCAAGTATTTTGAATGCTGCGGGGTTCTTGCCACCGTTAAGCGCAGGGTTTTCGTTCTTCAGCTTACCCAGTTTTTCGTAAATGGCGAACATCTTGCCTTTGTTCTTTTCGATAGGGTCCTGCTCGAAGAACTTAAGGCGCTTTTTCAGATCATACTCCTGCCCGGTGTAAATAAGCGGCATACCCGGCATCACGTAGGTCATCGCGGCAAAAGCCTCTGCCCCGTCGCCGAGCCTTTCGTACTCAGTACCGTTCCAGGCATTCTCGTCGTGGTTAGTGGTAAAGTTCATGAATATGTCATCCGCCTCATACTTGCCCGGCCTTTCAGCAAGGAATTTCTTCAGATCAGCTACCGGCTTTTTGCCTTTAGCCACGTCGTTCATCAGGTGGTGCGCCACCCAGCCGTAGCCCATGTCGAACTGTCCTTTGAACAAATATTCTTTATCGCTTTCCATCAGCATGAAAACAGGCTTCACGGCTTTAAGTTTCGGAATGGTGTAATCCCAAAACTTCGTCGGCACATTATCGGCCACATCACAACGGAACCCATCAACATTTTGCTCCTTTACCCAGTACAGCATTTCCTTCATCATAGGCTCATACAGCACTTTGCTGGTATAGTCAAGGTGCGCCACATCGGTCCAGCCCCAGCTTTTTCCCGTTTCAGGGTTCAGCGGGTCGGTCACCTCGCCTTTTGCATTCTTATGGTAATATTCCGGGTGCTCAGTGATCCATTTGTGGTCCCATCCGGTATGGTTGGCTACCCAGTCAAGTATAACGTACATGCCGTTGTCGTGGGCGGTCTTTACCAGGTGCTGGAAATCTTCCAGCGTACCCAGGTCGGGGTTGATGGCAGTATAATCGGTAATGGCATAGTAGCTTCCCAGGTATTTTTCGCGCTCCTTAGGGTCTTTAATATCTTCTATCGAAAGGTCGCCTGTGGCTTTCCTGTTCTTTAGTGAGATCGGGTATACAGGCATCAGCCAGATCACTTTCACGCCCAGCTTTTTCAGCTCGGGAATGTCTTTAGTAAAGGCATTGAAAGTCCCTTCCTTTGAGTAGTTCCGGATGTTGGCCTCATATATCACACTGTTTTCCATCATGGCATCGCTCACGGGAGCCAAAGTGGTTTGCGTTTGCACGGTTTCCTTTGTTTCCTCTCTTTTGTCTTCTTTACAGCTTGTGGCAAGCATTACCAGAGCCATTAGAGATAGTATTGTTTTTTTCATATTCACTTGTTATTTTGTTTAACCACACAGGCACATTGTTTTCAAAAACCTGTTATGTGTTTTTACCACACAGGGCACACAGGTTTTCACTAAGTACACTTTTATGACTTCACTTGTAAGAACACAAAGTTTGCGCTTCGCTTTTTAATTTGCTTACAGAGCTATTTCAATTCAAGTACCAGTACCGATTTCGCTTCCATAGTAATATCTTTTGTCACATCAACCGTTTTGCCGGTTAGTACATCCTTGCCATTGGTAAAGCCAGTAAGCCTTTCTGCAAAGCGTGTAGTACCGAAAGTTTTGGCTTCCGCCGAATTGTTGAGCACTACCATAACCGTTTCATTGTCGTTGTAACGGAAGTACACATATACGTTATCGTGCGGCAGGTAGTGCATCATCCTGCCATTATGAATCACAGTTTTGCCTTTCCTCCAGTTGAACAGCTTTGAAGTCACCTCAAAAAACTGCTGCTGCTCGGCGGTACGACCTGCTTTTGTGAACGCATTGGCCGCATCGCCCGTCCATCCGCCCGGAAAGTCCCTGCGGATGTCGCCATCACCCTTGCCTTTGTCACCTGCCATGCCTATTTCACTGCCGTAGTAAAGCTGTGGGATGCCCCTCACCGTAGCCAGCAATGTCATCGCCATGCGGTATTTATTAATGTCGTTCTTATAGTTCTGGTTAAAGCGGCCTGTATCGTGGTTCTCCGCGAACGTGAGGATGTTGTTGATGTCCGGGTACAAAAAGTCGTTCGCAAAGTTGTCGTACACCTTTTGCATGCCGCTGTCCCATCCGGCCTGGTCCTCGTTGAACACATTGCCAAAAGCATCGTGCAGGGTAAAGTCCATCACGCTTGGCAGGTAGGAGTTGTAACTCTGTATGGCCGCGATCTTGCTGTCCTTTTGCCAATACGACATCTGCGCCTGGTCGTGCATCCACACCTCGCCCACAATATTGAAGTAAGGGTACTCATCGGTGATCGCTTTGGTCCATTTGGCAATGGCCTCCTTATCATTATACGAATAGGTATCCACACGGAAACCGTCAAGATCGGCATATTCTATCCACCAGATCGCATTTTGCGTAAGGTATTTCAGCACCAGCGGGTTGCTTTGGTTCAGGTCGGGCATGCTTGGCACGAACCATCCGTCCACGCACTGGCGCGTATCGATTTTTGAAGCATTAGGGTCAAACTGTGTTGTCATGCGGTAATTGGACTGCGAATAGCCCGGAAACTGGTGAACCCACTCGTATGTCGGCAGGTCTTTGTACATCCAGTGTTCAGCACCCCAGTGATTGGTCACATAATCCATTATGAGCTTCATATCGCGCTTTTTCAATTCTGCCGAAAGCTTTACATAATCTTCATTCGTACCATAGCGTGGGTCAATCTTATATACATCGCTCTGGCCGTACCCGTGGTACGAACCGCGCGGGTCGTTATCCTCGCAAAGCGGCGTGCTCCATATTGCTGTGGCACCCAGCTCTTTTATGTAATCAAGGTGGTCCATGATCCCTTTCAGGTCACCGCCGTGGCGCCCGTTCGGGTTGGTGCGTTCTGCCTTTTCATTGGTCGTGGCAGTATTATCATTTTTGGTGTCTCCATTAGCAAAACGGTCGGGCATGAGCAGGTACATCATATCCGCCGACGAAAAGCTTTGGCGTGTCGCTGAGCCTGGTTTCCTGGCTTTCAGGTCGTATTTTTGCGTAAAGGCCGCTTTCCCTTTGTCATTTTTAAAATAAAAGGTCAGTTGCTGTGCCGATACGTTTTTGGTATCAATGGTCACAAAAATGTAGTTCGGGTTCTCCGTTTTTACCACATTGTTGATCACCACACCATTGCTCACCGATGGCGTGTACTGCGCTATGTTCTTCCCGTAGAACATTACCTGCAATTCGGGATCGTGCATCCCTGCATACCAAAATGGCGGCTCCACGCGGTCGATCTGCGCGAAGGCGGTGGTTACGAAAAATAAAAGCAGAAAAGAAAATTTTTTCATAGTTAGCTCTTTAGTCCTCACCCCCAACCCCCTCTCCAAAGGAGAGGCGGCAGCTACACTCTTGCCGGCATTTGATGCCTTTAAAAGTGTGGCGTGAGATATAGTTATTTGTTTGTAATCCTTTGTACTCACCCCAGCCCCCTCTCAAGGGGGTTAGGGGGCTTACACCGTCACCAATGTATTCGGCTCCACGGTTACATCCCTGCCGTTTACCACGACTGTAAGCTCCCTGTCGCCCTCCAATGTAAAATTCGTTTCGCCTGCATGTACCGATACCTTAAGCACCTGGTTGCGGAAGTTGATCTTGAACGAGTAGCCTTTCCACTGTGCCGGGATCCTTGGCTCAAAGTGCAGCGTGTCATTCTTTACACGCATACCGCCGAAGCCTTCCACAATACTCATCCACGTGCCGGCCATGCTGGTAATATGCAGTCCTTCCTTTACCTCTTTGTTGTAATCGTCAAGGTCAAGGCGCGATGTCCTTAAATAAAAAGTGTACGCCTGCTCCATCCTGCTCAGCCCAGCTGCCTGAATGGAATGCACGCATGGCGACAGTGATGACTCATGCACCGTCAAGGGCTCATAAAAGTCGAAATGCTTTTCCAGTTCTTCCCTTGTAAAATGGTCTTCGAAAAAGTAAAAGCCCTGCAACACGTCGGCCTGCTTAATGTAGGGCGAACGCAGTATCCTGTCCCAGCTCCATTTCTGGTTTATGGGGCGTTGTGCAGGGTCGAGGTCGGCAACCTTTACCAACTCCTTATCAAGGAAGTTATCCTGCTGCAGGTACACACCAAATTCTTCAGAGTACGGAAAGTACATGTTGTCGGCCACATTCTTCCAGCGCACTATCTCCGCCGCATCAAGGCTAACCTTTGTCATTATACGGTTGTAATCTGCCGGATATTCCTCATCAACTCTTGCTATTTGCTCTACGGCATAGTCAATACACCATTTTGCAATATAGTTGGTATAGAAGTTATTATTTACGTTGTTCTCGTATTCATTGGGCCCTGTAACACCAAGGATCACAAACTTATTTTTATTCGATGAGAACGTTGCCCTCTGCTGCCAAAAGCGCGCAATACCAATAAGCACTTCCAGTCCCTTTTCAGGGATGTAGCTGTAGTCGCCGGTAAAGCGGTAGTAATTGTATATGGCAAAAGCTATGGCCCCGTTGCGGTGTATCTCCTCAAAAGTAATTTCCCACTCGTTGTGGCATTCCTCGCCGTTCATGGTTACCATCGGGTAAAGTGCTGCACCATTGGTAAAGCCAAGCTTTCCGGCATTCTCTATCGCTTTATCCAACTGGTTGTAGCGGTAGGTAAGCAGGCTTCGGGCTACGTTCTGGTCTTTGGTCGCCATGTAGAACGGTATGCAATACGCCTCGGTATCCCAGTAGGTGCTACCGCCATATTTCTCGCCGGTAAAGCCTTTCGGGCCTATGTTCAGCCTCGGGTCTTTGCCCAGATACGTTTGGTTCAATTGGAATATGTTGAAACGGATGCCCTGCTGTGCCTTCACATCGCCTTCGATCGTAATGTCGGCCATTTCCCAAATTCCTGCCCATGCCTTTTTCTGCTCGTCGAGCAATGCGTCGTAGCCTTTGGCTATAGCAACAGCAATTACGTTTTTGGCGGCATCGGCCAGTTTGTCTTTATCATGGTTCATCGATACAGTATACCCACCGAATTTCACGATGGCAGCCGTATCGTTTTGGTTGGCCTCAACCGTGTAGCTGAATTGTACTTTGTTATTGCCCGCTCCTGTATTATCCGGAAGTATCTCAAGATCGTTGCCATTCAGCAAAATGCTGTTGTGCATGAACGTACAGGCATTGAAGTGTGTCTTAAAGGTACGTGCCGTTACAAACGCCTCGTTACCCGAATGCTGCACATCCAGCGGTTCCCAAAATGTTTCTTCCCAGTTGGCATCCATGTTCTTTACGCCCGCGTCCACATACGGTTTAAAGGCAATTTGCGCAGCGCGGTTCATTGGCTTCACTTCATAATTGATGACACCCAGTTCATCCGCGACCAGCGAAAGGAAACGTGTAACATTTAACGAAACCTCCATGCCATTTTCCATTCTGGCTTCAAAAGAACGGTTGTACCAGCCTTCCTGCATGTTCAGCTCCCGCCTGAAGTTTTTCACTTCGCATTTGGCAAGGTCAAGGCTTTCTCCGTTTATCTCAATGTCGATGCCTATCCAGTTCGGCGCGTTAAGCACTTTTGCAAAATATTCGGGATAGCCGTTCTTCCACCAGCCCACTTTAGTCTTGTCGGGATAGTAAACGCCTGCTATGTAGCTACCCTGGAAAGTGTGCCCGGAATAGCTTTCCTCAAAATTAGCACGCTGCCCCATGGCGCCATTGCCTATACTGAACAAGCTCTCGGAAGATTCCACCCTGTCCGCTTCAAATCCCTCTTCGATGATCGACCAATTGTCCGGTTTTATATAATCCTGGTTCATTTTATGTAGTAACTAAAGTTGCTAAAAATTCTGTATCTATTTCAGTAAGATCGTTGAAGTTGTATCGCGCCTCATGCAGTATGGCCTTGTCGCCTATGCCTATGCTTACCATGTGGGCAATGTTCGCGGCCTGTACCCCTGCTACCGCATCCTCAAATACTATGGCACCTTCGGATGGCATGCCCAGCAGCTGGGCGGCTTTAACAAATACTTCGGGGTCGGGCTTGGCATTGGTCACGTCGTTACCGTCGACGATGGCGTCGAAGTAATGCAATACGCCCACTTTTTCCAGTATCGGCCTTGCGTTCTTGCTTGCCGACCCGAGTGCGATCTTTTGGTTATTCTTCTTCAAATACTCCAAAACGGGCATAACGCCGTCGAGTATCTCATCAGCCTGCATGTGGTCGATGGACTGAAGATAATCTTCATTCTTCTCCACAAGCCATTTGTCTTTATCTCCCTGCGATGCCTGTACATTGCCCAGGCCAAGGATGATGTCGAGGGATCGCACGCGGCTTACCCCTTTTAATAATTCGTTGTGTTCGTGTGTAAATTCTATTCCTAACCGGTTCGCTATCTTTTGCCAGGCCAGGTAATGGTACCTGGCGGTATCGACAATAACGCCGTCGAGGTCGAAAATAAATGCTTTTTGGTTCATTAAATTTTTTGATTGATTGATTTTGATTGATTGATCGTGATCTTTGCGTTGTCGTTAACCAGCAATGACATTATTCCTGCCATTACCATAGATATGCCGCCTATAAGCAAAGCGTATATGGGCTGGTTGTTAAAAAAGGTTGAGATTAAGAACCCTAAAATTGATGCTGCCAGCAGTTGCGGTATTACTACAAAAAAGTTGAAAACACCCATGTAGTAACCCATTTTTGAGGCAGGCAGTGAGCCGGAAAGCATGGCAAAAGGTATTGACAGGATGCTCGCCCACGCGATGCCCACTCCTATCATAGAAAAATCGTACATGTAAAATGTAAAGTGGTGCCATGTGCCCGGTGTTCCGATGCTAAAGATCTCGGTATTGAACAAGCCTGAGTTCCCGAGAAAATAGATTGAGGCAAGGCCTGCACCTCCTGCAGCAAGCGCCAGGAAATGTGTAAACTTCCTGCTGGTCCTTCTTGCAATAAGCGGCAGCAGGAATGCGGCGATTGCAGCAACAAGGTTGTAATTGGCAAACATTTCACCTACCAGGTTGGCGCCTGTATTATATTCTACCGAAGTTGTATCAGTGGTTTTAAAAATATGCTCTGTTACCGCTCCCGTAGTATAGATCCACATGGAGAACAAGGCGAACCACGAAAAGAACTGCACCCACGCTAATTGCTTCATTACCTTTGGCATGAACTGGAAATCGTTCATGATGGTAACAAAGCCATTCCTGTAGCTGCCTGACCTTTGGAACGATCCCGAAAAGATAAGTGCTAAGCCGCCCATGCCGATAAGCCCAAGCGACAAAACATAAAGATCTTTTTTGAGGTTGTAATTATAAATTATGAAAGAAAAACCAAGACCTATAGCCAGGGCAATACTGCCTATAAGCAAATGCTTAGCACCGTTCGCCATGAACCATGAGGCAGGCTTTTCCTCTTCCTTATACTTCCCGCCATGCTTTTCCTCTTCGCTCTTTTCAAAAGCTTCGAGTTGTTCGGGCGAATATTCCTTAGTAGTAAAAATGGTCCATAGAACCGAAATGATAAATGCAGCACCGCCTATGTAAAACGAATATTTTACAGAGTCGGGTATCTCGCCTGCCGGGGCAACATTACTTACGTTGTAGTGGGTAAGGATATTGGGAAGCTTAGATGCAACGTACGCGCCAAGGCCAATGAAGAAACTCTGCATGGCAAAACCTGATGTCCTTTGCCTGTCGGGCAGCACATCGCCTACAAATGCCCTGAACGGCTCCATAGAGATGTTGATGGACGCGTCCAGTATCCACAGCATTCCGGCTGCAAACCATAATGCAGGCGAATTGGGCATGATGAACAACGCGACTGACGCCAGCAATGCACCAACCAAAAAGTAGGGTTTTCTTCTTCCGAGCTTGGTCCAGGTACGGTCGCTAAAATAGCCAATGATCGGCTGAACGATGAGCCCTGTAAGAGGAGCTGCCACCCAAAGGGCAGGGATGTCGTCTATTTCGGCACCGAGCGTCTGAAAAATCCTGCTGACATTGGCATTTTGCAGGGCAAAACCCATTTGTATCCCCAGGAAACCGAAACTCATGTTCCAAATCTCCCAGAAACCTAATCTACGCTTTTCCATTATCGTAATTAAATGGTTATTACTACGATAAGCGTTTTATGGCTTATCAAATCTTATAGGGTTGAAGTGGACTATAAGCTTTGATAATTAGGACAAATATAATTGTTTTTTGATCCGAAAAACATTCGGCCACAAAAAAAATTCCGACAAAAGCAACGGAATTGGTTTTTCAAAACATTGAAAATAAATGTTTTAAATACAACTACAACGTTGACGTAGATTCCCGTAATACAAGGTTGGTTTCTATAAGTTCGGTAGTATATTGTTCATTCTCCTCCTCCATTTCCAGGCGGTCAATGAGCATTTGGGCTGCCCTTCCGCCCATTTTTATCCCATTCTGGCTCACGGTAGTAATGCTTGGGCTGGAGTATTGTGAAATAATGCCATCAGTAAACCCTATCACCGAAAGCTCTTCGGGCACTCTAATGCCCATTTTAGTCGCCAGCTTAATGCTTGTAACCGCAAAAAGCTCGTTTACGGCAAATATCGCATCGGGCTTTTTATCAAGCAGCAGTTTCTCGATCTTGGCAGCGCAGTTGTCTATGTCCTCGATCTTTACGATCATGTCCTCATCTACCGTTATAGCATGGTCATCAAGCGCATTGACGTAGCCGTCAGTACGCAGCTTTCCAACACTGACATAGTCGACCGTAGTTACCAACGCTACTTTTTTGAACCCTTTATCGATGAGGAATTCCACCGCATCATAGGCCGCCATCTGGTCGTCGATAATCACCTTATCGCACAACACATCATTTGTTATACGGTCAAACATTACCACCGGCATTCCCTGGTTAATAACCTCCTGTATATGGTGAAAGTCCTTCTTCTGCTGGGTTTCCTTAGAAAGCGACATGATGAACCCATCGGTACTGCCAGTGGCAAGCATCTCCATGTTGATAACCTCCTTATCGAACGACTCATTGCTGAGGCACACGATCACGTTGTACCCGTTCTCATTGGCCACCTGCTCGATGCCGCTGATCACAGTAGCGAAAAAATGGTGTACGATCTCAGGGATTATGATACCTATCGTCTTGGTTTTCTTGTTCTTAAGACTGAGCGCAATATTATTCGGCTTATAGTTATACAGCTTCGCGAACGCCTGTACTTTCAGCTTGGTATCTTCGCTTATCTCAGCACTGTTGCGCAATGATTTTGATACCGTTGAAATGGATACGTCGAGCTCTTTTGCGATCTGTTTAAGGGTGACTTGTCTTTTCATTAAAATGGCGTAAAAGTAGATTCGTAAATAAAGATAAACGTAATTTTTATTAATAGCAATTATCTTACTGGAATTGTGCAAATTCTGAAAAGTTTTCAACACGACAACGTTTTCGCAACTCCGGAAAAGCGAAAACGTTTTTTTTATAATATCTTTTACATAATTTTAACATTCGAAGTGGATTATAAGCAAAAACAAAACGCAAAATTAACCTAAACAACTTGTATGAAAACAATGTATCAGAAGTTATTACTTTTATTGCTGATGCTCCCCTTAAGTGCGCTGGCCCAGAGCACATTATCGGGAACTGTCCGCGATAACGCCACCGGGGAGCCCATACCCGGGGTAAATGTAATCGTTCAGGGCAGCCAGAACGGCACTTCGTCAGATCTTGACGGTAATTTTACCCTGTCAGGACTTAAGAACGGCGACCAGATCGTATTCACATTCATTGGGTATGCCGACCAGACAGTTGCCTACTCCGGGCAAAGCACCTTAGACGTTACTATGAGCGAAGATGCGACCCAGCTACAGGAGGTAGTGTTGATCGGTTATGGTAGTGTAAAAAAGAAAGACGCTACCGGAGCTGTGACTACCGTTACATCGAAAGACTTTAATAAAGGTACCATGGTTACAGCCGAAAACCTCCTGAATGGCCGCGTTGCCGGTGTTACTGTAAACACCAGTGGCGCCCCGGGCTCAGGATCGATGATCAGGATCCGTGGCGGCTCGTCGCTTAACGCGTCGAATGATCCGCTTATCGTTTTGGACGGCCTTCCGCTTGACAATAACACCAATATCGGTTCTACATCATTGCTTGCGGGCATAAACCCGAACGATATCGAAAGCATGACCGTACTTAAAGATGCCTCCGCAACAGCCATCTATGGTTCGCGTGCTGCTAACGGTGTGATCATCATCAACACCAAAAAAGGCGGAAAAGACCTTAAGGTAAGCTACAACTTCACTTACGGAAGCGGTAAGGTCACCAATAAGATAGATGTATTCAATGGTAATGAATACAGGGCGCTGATCCAGGACCGTGTTGCCGCAGGCCTTATGCCGGAAAGCGAACTGGGTTTATTGGGTGATGCCAACACTGACTGGCAGGATGCTATTTACAGGAAAACTGATTTTGTTGATAACAACGTATCGCTTAACGGCAACCTGTTCAAGATAATCCCGGCACGCCTATCATTAGGTAATACCTACCAGGAAGGTGCAAGGCTTACCAACAAGTTCAACCGTAGCACTGTATCAGTATCTTTGAACCCATCGTTCTTTAACGACCACCTTAAATTCAGGGTAAATGCCAACTATGCGAACGAAAAGAACCGTTTTGCCGATGGCGTTGAAGGATCAGCTTTCCGTTTTAACCCAACGCAGCCGATATACCAGGCAGGATCACCATACGGTGGATACTTTGAATATTACAACACTTCAGACGCTAATAACGCACTGCTTTTGGGTACACGCAACCCGGTTGCACAGCTCCAGCAGACATTTGACACAGGCCACAACAACCGTATTTTTGGTAACATTGAGACCGAATACCGTTTCCATTTCTTCCCGGACCTTAAAGCTGTGGTAAACCTCGGCTTTGACGAGTCCAAAGGCGAAAGGGACCGCTATGTACCAACTAACGCTGCTTCAGGCCCATCAAACAACAGCATACCTTTCGGCACCAACGAGTACAGCGAAAGGACACTTAGGAACAAGCTTTTTGATGCATACCTGAACTACAACAAAACATTTGGCAAAACGAATATCGATGCTACGGCAGGTTATTCGTACCAGATATTTGAACAGAACAGTTTTTATACAGGCAACATTAACAACCCGCAATTGGGCAGCAATTTCCCTGAGACCGATATTGACAGGCCAAACGTGATCCTTGGTTTCTTCGGAAGGGCTAACTTTTCATTCAATGACAAATACCTTCTTACGCTTTCTTTCAGGAGGGACGGGTCATCACGCTTTAGCGAAGACAACCGTTGGGGTAACTTCCCTGCAGCAGCTTTCGCGTGGAAAATGAGGGAAGACCTTTTCGCTAATTCAACTACGCTTAGCGACCTTAAGCTTCGCCTTGGATATGGTACTACGGGCCAGCAGAGCTTTGGCGCACCAAACTTCTTCCTTCAGCAGTACAACACTGGCGACGGTAACAGCCAGATACAATTTGGCGGATCGCAATATCCTATCGCAGTATCGCTTCCTTACAACCCATCGATCAAATGGGAAGAAACAACTACTTATAACGTTGGTTTGGATTATGGCCTTTTCAACGGCCGCATTACCGGTGCGCTTGACGCATTCTATAAAGAAAGTACTGACCTGCTTCAGGAAGCCCCATTCCCTGACGGTAGTAACTTCTCTAACCGCGGCTGGCAAAACATCGGTAGCTTTACAACAAAAGGTTTGGAATTCAGTATAAGTGCCGACATAGTTAAGAGTGAGGACTTCAACTGGAACCTTAGCTTTAACGCTACTAAATTTGAAAGAAGGATCGAGAAGCTTGCCTACGGACAGGACATTCTTTTGGGTGGTACAGGAGCCGGTACAGGCGGTACGGCGCAAATATACCGCGAAGGCTTTACCCCTTACACTTTCTACGTGTACAAGCAATTATATGATACAAGTGGTGCTCCAATAGAAGGTGCATTTGCTGATCTTGACGGAAATGGCGTGATCAACGAAAAAGACAGGTACCTTTACAAAAATCCTGACCCGGATGCCACTTTCGGCCTTGCCTCAAGCATGAACTGGGGCAACCTTGATTTCTCATTCAACATGAGGGCAAGTGTGGGCAACAGGATATACAATGCAGTAGATGCAGGAAATGCACAATTCAACCTGCTTAAGACAGATGCCGTACTTACCAACATCCCGAGGAATGTTTTGAGCACAGGCTTTACAACAACATCCGAAGTGGTACTTTCTGACGTATATATCGAGAATGGATCATTCCTTAGGCTTGATAACGTGACGCTTGGCTATACATTCAAGAACTGGTTGGATAAAGCATCCGTAAGGCTGTTCACCGGTTGCCAGAACGCGTTGCTGATAACTGAGTACTCAGGTATCGACCCTGAAATTACGAATGACGGACGTGACCAGACTATTTATCCGCGCCAAAGGACCTTCCTTTTTGGTGCCAACATAAATTTCTAATTAAAAAACTATGAAAAAATTCAAACTTAATTTTTTATACCTTCTGGGATTAACGCTTGCGTTCTCTTCGTGTACGAGCGACCTGGATGTGGAGTCGGAAGATGATGACATCTCGACTGCCGAAGACTTTTATAAGCAGCCGGGCGCTTACAAGCAGGCATTGGCAGGCGTATACGGTAACTTATCACTAACCGGTACAGGTGGTGCGGGTTCATCGTTCCTTCAGGGTGTAGATGCAGGTACGAGCCAGTTTGGCCGATGCCTATGGTACATGCAGGACCTTAGTACGGATGAGGCTATATGGAGTTACGAGAATGATCCCGGGGCAAGAGAGATCCAGCGCAATATATGGAGCTCTGAAAACCCTATTATCTTGGGCATGTTCAGCCGTACCATGGTAGAAGTGGCGCTTGCGAACGAATTCCTGAAGCAGAGTACTCCTGAAAAGCTAAGCAGCCGCGGCATTTCGGCTACGGAAGCTGCTGAGATCGAAACATACCGCAATGAAGTAAGGGTACTTAGGGCTATGGCCTATTATTATCTGCTGGACATGTTTGGCAAAGCACCTTTCATTACAGAGACCGATCCTGTGAACTTCAGGGGGCCTGAATACAACGCACAGCAGCTTTTTGACTTTATAGAAAGTGAGATCAATGCAGCTATGCCGGGCCTTAAAGCCGCACGCACCAATGAGTATGGAAGATTTGACCAGGGTGTTGCCAATATGATACTTGCCAAACTGTACCTTAATGCCGAAGTATATATTGGCACTGCCAAGTACGCTGAGTGTGCTGCTAAATGTACAGAGATCATCAACTCAGGCTACACGCTTGAGGCAAATTACCTTGATAACTTTAAGGCAGATAACCAGACTTCTACGGAGAACATCTTTACACTGCAAAGCGATGGTACACTGACACAGAACTATGGCCCAACAACGGTTATGATCAACGGCCAACCGGGTTCACTGGAACAAAACGGCGTATCTATGGGTACGAGCGCTGCTGGATGGAGCGGTGCGCTGCGCCTGAGGAAGCAATTCGTACAGAAGTTTGACGGAGCTGAATTTGACAATGACGAAAGGAATACGCTTATGGGCGGCGGTGCCAGGATGCTTGAGATCGCAGATATCGCTAATAAAGACCAGGGATACATCCTTGCGAAATGGTCGAACATTTCTTCGACCGGCGTTCCGGGTGCCAACACCACCTTTGTGGACACTGACTTTGTATTGTTCCGCCTTGCCGACGTTTACCTTATGTATGCAGAATGTGCCGTTCGCGGTGCTGCAGGAGCAAATCCTACGGTCGCGCTTGATTATGTGAACGACCTTAGGGAGCGTGCCAACAACAACGCTTCGCAAAACATTTCGCAATCAGAACTTACACTGAATTTCCTTATCGATGAGCGTGCAAGGGAACTTCATTGGGAAGCACACAGGAGGCAGGACCTTATCCGCTTTAACAAATATGCTAGCGGCAGCTACAACTGGGCATGGAAAGGCAATGGTATGAACGGTATCGCACTTCCTAACCACATGGAGTTATTCCCTCTTCCTGCTGCATCTATCGCGGCGAACCCAAATTTATCTCAAAACCCAGGTTATTAATAACATCAAAAATTAATCGTATATAAAATGAAAAATATATTTAAAACGTTGATCGCGGCGGTCCTTATTACAGGAGGATTTGCTTCATGTGAAGATGAGCAGGAACTAAAGTATGTGACCCCTGCTGCATCATTCCAGATACTTACCCCGCTAACGGGCGAATCGGTAGTGCTTAATCCAGAGAACCAAACCAACCCGGCCCTTGTATTGGCATGGGAAGACATGGACTACGGAACACCTACAGAAGTAACTTATACGGTACAGGTTGCCGCTAACGGCACAGATTTTGAAACTCCTGTTAATGTTACATCTACAACGAATACATATGCAAGCATTGACGTTGCTACACTTAACGCCGCTACAGACAATGCAGGCCTTGCCCCGTTTACTGAGAGTGGGCTTGATGTAAGGATCAGGGCTACAGTAGGTACGAACGCTGACCAGGAGAGGTTCTCGAATGTGATCGTTTACCTTGTAACACCTTTCTCTACTGCACTTCCTAAGCTTGCGGTAGTAGGTAACCACCAGGGATGGAACCCGGGAGCTGCAGATGTGCCGCTACTGTTGTCATCTGCTTATGGCGCTACCGACTACGAAGGCTTTGTATGGCTTGATGGTTCATACAAATTCCTTAAGCCGGATGCAAGCGGTGCATTTGCATGGGGCAATACGGACTATGGCGATAACGGAACTTTTACAGGTATACTTGCTGAAACAGGCGAGACCGATGCTACAGCAACTGCAGGTTACTACAAAGTAACGGCTAATACCGGAACCCTTGTTTACAGTGCCGTAAGGACGAACTGGGGTCTTATCGGATCAGCTACAGCAGCTATTACAGGCGGCGACGGATGGGGTTCAGACATCGACATGACCTATGATGCCGCCTCTAGGACATGGAAGCTTAACAATGTTACCCTGGGTGCGGGCGCTATCAAATTCAGGGCTAATGATGACTGGGGCATCAACATGGGTGGATCTGACGGAACACTTACACAAGGTGGGGCAGACATCAACGTTGCTGCGGGTACCTACAACATTACGCTTGACCTGAGCAACCCAAGGGCTTATACATATACCGTACAGGCTATTTAATACCGATAACTTAGAAAAGGGCTGCTTGTCAGCCCTTTTTTATCTTTATACGATCTACTATGAAAAAATTTACAATCCTATTTTTGTTATTGGGCTTTATAAGCTTTGCACAGGTAACAACTACTCCCTCGCCTGTGCTTGCCGATCAGCCTGTAACCATTTATTTTGACAAAGCCGGGACCAACCTGGCAAGCTACAACGGTACGATCTATGCCCATACAGGACTTACCGTAGACGGAACCGAATGGAGCAATGTAATAGGCTCATGGGGCTCTAATGCCCAACCATCGCTAACATTGGTTTCGGGTACTACATATAAGCTGGAGATACCTACCAACCTTTATGCATTTTATAATGTACCTGTAACAAGCACCATTACCAAAATGTGGTTCGTATTCCGTGCGGCGGGATCATCCGGCCCGCAAACCAGCCCGGATATTTCTGTGAACGTTGGGGCATTCCAGGTAACCATGGGATCGCCTGCCGAAAACAGCACTACCATACTTAACCCGGGTGCTAACTTCAACATTACTGCGTCCAATACGGGTGGGCCGGCTAACTATAACCTTATGTCGAACGGCGTGAGCGTGACCACGGCCAATAACGTTTCCACGTTCAGCTACAATCACACGAACCTTACTACTACCCAGAATTATGACCTGGTGGTAACGCAGGGTACCGATGTGATCACCAAAAGCTTTACGGCAATTTTGAACAATACTACCATAGCTGCACTGCCTGCCGGCATGCGCGACGGGATAAATTACCATGCGGGCGATGCCTCTAAAGTTACGCTTGTACTTAACGCTCCCGGCAAAGACTTCGTCTATGTTGCGGGAACTTTCAACAACTGGCACCCAACTTCGGCGTATGCCATGAAAAGGGAAGCCGGCAATGGGAAATTCTGGCTGGAGCTGCCTTATGCATTTGTTGCGGGCGATGACCATTCCTTTCAATACTGGGTAGTAGACCAGACACCGGTGGCCAATTCGCCTGCTTTGGTGAAAACAGCCGATCCATTCTCTACACTCGTGCTGTCACCGTTTGATGACCCATACATTACCAATGCACAATATCCTAACATGCCTCAATATCCGACAGGGCAAGCGTTTGAGGTAAGCGTTATCAATACCGGGCAAGCAGCATATAACTGGCAGGTGGCCAACTTTACAAAACCTGCAAAAGAGGATCTTGTTATCTATGAATTGCTGATAAGGGATTTCAACCAGCAAAAAACATGGCAGTCGTTAATTGACCAGTTTGATTACCTGAAAAACCTGAACATCAACGCCATTGAGCTTATGCCCATAATGGAATTTGAAGGCAACATCTCATGGGGATACAATACGGCTTACCACATGGCTCCGGACAAGGCTTATGGCACACCGGAATCTATGAAGGCATTCATCGACCTGTGCCACCAGAACGGCATTGCGGTAATATTGGATGTTGCCCTTAACCACGTATATGGCCGCTCTCCGCTTGCCCGCATGTGGGTAAACGACCCTGATGGTGACGGTTTTGGCAGCACTACTGCCGAGAACCCTTACTGCAATGTGAACGCCATGCACTCCTACAGTGTGGGTACCGACCTGAACCACCAGTCAGCACTAACGCAATATTACACACAAAGGACTATCGAGCATTGGATCACCGAATACAAGATCGACGGTTTCCGTTGGGACCTTACCAAAGGCTTTACGCAAAACTGCATGAACAACGAAGGCTGTACCAATAACTACCAGGCCGACAGGGTGGCGGTACTAAAAACCTATGCCGACATGCAGTGGGCGATCGACCCGAATTTCTACGTGATATTTGAGCACATGGGCACAGGGAGCGGCGCAGGAAGCTCTGCCGGAGAAGAAACGGAGTGGGCCAACTACCGCATAGGCGAAGGAAAAGGCATCATGCTATGGGGCAAACTTACCGACCCATACAACCAAAATACCATGGGCTTTGCGAGCAACAGCAACTTCAATTCGATCGATTTTGAGAACAGGGGCTACCAGCAGCCTAGGCTTGTAGGCTTTGCAGAAAGCCATGACGAGGAAAGGCTAATGTACAAGAACCTTGAGTATGGCGCAAGCGCGGGTTCGTATGATGTGCAAAACCTTGCTACGGCCCTGAACAGGCAAAAAGCACTGGGCGCGGTTTTCCTTACCGTTCCGGGTCCGAAAATGATATGGCAGTTTGGCGAGCTCGGCTATGATTTCAGCATTAACCGCTGTGAGAACGGAAGCATCAACAGCGACTGCCGTACCAACCCTAAGCCGATACCGTTTACCCTGGGCTATGATACCAATTCTGACAGGATGTCGCTGTACGGCACATGGGCTAAAATGATCAAGCTAAGGAATGAGAACCCTGTGTTCAGCACCACTACATTTACTGTAGCATCGGGCAACCTGCTGCCAAGGATCGACATTTGGGACAATAATATCGCTGTTACAGAGCTTAAGAACGTAATAGTGCTGGCTAACTTTAATACCACGGCACAAGTAGTGAACACCAGCTTCCCTGCCGGCGTTACCGATGCCTGGTACGACCTTATGGACACGACCCTTGCGGCCATACCTAACAGCATTACCAGCATTACCCTGCAGCCGGGCGAATACAAAATACTTGGCAACAGGCCTGCTGTAGTTATGGGCAACGGGGAATTTACAACCTCGAAAATTGCGTTATACCCTAACCCTGCCAATAGCCAGTTCAGCCTGAGCACAGCCGCTGCCAAAGTGGAGGTGTATACGATAACAGGACAGCTGGTTAAAACTTTTGGTGCAGCAGAGGCAGGCACGTCATTCGATGTGAACAGCCTTGGCACAGGCCTGTATTTGGTGAAAATTACAGATGCTGCCAGCCGCCAGAGCACCGCAAAGCTTATCAAAGAATAGTTTGAGTTAGTTTTTATAAGTTAAGTTTGTGAAAGGCCTGCGTTAAAAAAGCAGGCCTTTTATTATGACTGCCATACCTTTACACAATGAAACATCTATTACCAAAATTCCATTATTTCCTGTTGCTTTTGCTTACTGCGATCGGCACACAGGCACAAAACACAAGCGTACAATTCCAGGTGAACATGAACCACCAGGTAACGCTTGGCAATTTTAACCCTGACACGCAAACTGTGGATGTCGCGGGCTCCTTTAACAATTGGGGCGCTACGCTTACCCCACTTTCGGATACTGACGGCGATGGTGTTTACACCGGCAGTGTGAGCCTTACCATAGGTTCAACGATACAATTCAAGACCCGCATCAACGCGCAGTGGAATGGAACAGAGGAATTCCCGAACGCAGGCCCCAATCGTACCTACACTGTAATGCCGAACGGTGTGGTAGCCTACTGGTATAATGATGTGCTGCCTCCGGACATGCTCAACGTACAGGCCAAAGCCAATGCCTATATAGTACAGCCCGGCCAGAACGTGCAATATTATGATCTTTCAGCAGGCGATCCTGTAGCGTGGCAATGGTCGATGCCGGGAGCGACGCCCGAAACTTCGGATGCCCAAAATCCGGTAGTGACGTATGCCGCCGCTGGTAATTATAATGTAACCCTAACGGTGACTAACGATGAGGGCGAATCGACCTCGGCCACATTTACCAACTTCATACGCGTGGATGCGATGGAGACACATTGGTGGAACGACCGCGTATTTTATGAAGTGTTCGTGCGCAGCTTTAAAGACAGCAACGGTGATGGTAAAGGCGACCTGCAGGGGCTCATCGATAAACTAGACTACCTGAACGACGGCGACCCGAACACAACTACCGACCTTGGCATAACGGGAATTTGGCTAATGCCGGTACAACAATCACCCTCTTACCACGGCTATGATGTATCCGACTACATGACCGTGGAACAGGACTACGGCAACAACCCAAAGTTCATTGAGTTCATGCAGGCGGCACACGCCCGCGGCATAAAGGTGATCATTGATATGGTGATGAACCACACCAGCGACCAGCACCCGTGGTTCGTATCGAGCAAAAACCCCGCAAGCGACAAGCGCGACTGGTACATTTGGGAAGACAACAACCCCGGGACCCCCGGCCCGTTCGAGAACGATCCCTGGCATGCCTTTAACGGAGATTGGTACTATGGTGCTTTTTACGGAGGCATGCCCGACCTGAATTTTTACAATCCCGATGTTCATGAGGCTTTTGAAGAGATCACTGAATTTTGGCTGAACGACATGGGCGTTGACGGTTTCCGCCTGGACGCGGTTAAGTTTTTGCATGAAAATGGTACGGCAACTCAAAATACGCCTGAAACGATAGCTTACTGGCAGGAATTCCGTGCGTTTTACAAATCGGTTAAGCCGGAGGCATTTGCCGTGGGTGAGGCCTGGGACCTTACCCCGATCGCGGCACAGTATGTAAACAACAACGGGCTGGACTACTGCTTTGAGTTTGAGCTGGCCGACTCGATACTGAACGGACTGAACAGTGGCAGCGCTACCGACCTGTCCAACCAGATGGAAGAGGTGATGAAGGCCTACCCGTTCCTGCAATTCGGGACGATACTGGGCAACCACGATACCAATAGGGTCATGAGCGTTTTTAACAGCGATATGCCAAAAATGAAGGCGGCCTCTGCCCTGTTGCTTACACTCCCGGGGATCCCTTATATTTATTACGGCGAAGAAATAGGCATGACCGGTATAAAACCGGATGAGCTTATCAGGAAGCCGATGCAGTGGACAGGCACAACCGGGGCAGGGTTTACGACCGGCACGCCATGGCAGAGCATCAATGGTGACTATACCACAAAAAACGTAGCGGCACAGCAGGCCAGTGGAACATCGTTATGGAACCACTACCGCAACCTTATCGCCCTCAGGCAAAATGAGGATGCACTTACAAAAGGGACCTATAAGGCGGTCAACACATCGTCTGGGGGAGCATTTGCTTTCTTAAGGCAGTATGAGGGTGACAATGTACTTGTGGTCGTAAATATGGGCAATGCAACTCTTGCTGAACTAAGTGTATCGTTACAATATGGCGGCATGACTCCCGGAACTTATGCGGCAACAGAAATGCTTGGAGGCGGTACAATGAACTTTACAATAGGCAGTGACGGTGGCTTTGCACAAACGCCACTGCAGCCATTATCATCAAAAGGAGTTACAATTTACAAGTTTAACGCTCCGCTTGGCGTTGTTGAGCCTGCTGCGACCATAACAAGCCTCTATCCTAACCCGGCAGGCAACAGCTTTAGTTTTACTGTGGCAACAGAACGTGCCGAAGTGTACTCGCTAACCGGGCAACTGGTAAAAAGCTATGGTGCTGCCAATGCAGGAACGCCGTTTGACATCAGCAGCCTTGCGAAAGGGCTTTATCTTGTGAAGGTAACCGACGCTAATGGAAGTGCGAGTACCGTGAAGCTTGTGAAGGAGTAAGTTTATTTTATATCGGCCTAAAATAAGTTGACAGATCAAATTAGTATCCCGATCGCATTTTGTGGTCTGGATACTTAATTTTATATATCTCATCAGGTGTTTTCAATCCTAATTATCTTTTTTGTTATCACAATCATAAACCTGTAGCATTTGCCGTGAGCAAAATGTATTTTTAAATTGATCAAAAATGAACAGGAATGAAAAAGTTACTCTTTATTATAGGTATTGCGATGCTTTTAGTAATGTGCAAAAGTTCTAAAACTGCAGCAGGTTCAGCGCCGGTAGCGGAGGAGAAGACCAAAGTGCAATACAAGGATGATTTCAGGGCGGCATCTGCAAGAGAGAAGGCTAAAGTACTGAAGGAACTTAAGGCTTCGGCTGCCAAGTATTCGATAGTGGTATTCACTCAAAACTTTAAAGGGGAAAAAATAACCGCGGCCAATACCAATGGACAACTGTATAGCGGGTACGCCATATCCAACCTGAAGACCGGGATCGCCGATAAGGCCCGCATCGACAATACGCTCGACACTACAGTGTATGATAAGTCCGACGATCACGAGGTCGTTATCGAGGCAAAGGAGGCACAGAAGCACAAATTCATTTACATCATGAAGAATCCCGGCTCAAAAACGCCTTTTACGGTGACATATAGCAATACGTTGAGGCCTTTAGAGTAATTCCGAAGAAAAAGTATCTCATGCTGAATAGCATCCTATAAGCTAACGGTGGCTAAAGAAGTATCGCCGCGTTGCATAAACTACGCGTGCAATCCCAATACAGCCTAATTGCTATTAAACAATTGCCTAATTGTTCCTTTAAACCCCTATCTTTACAGCCCTCAACCTGTTAAAATTCATTCGTTAAAGAATAATTTTATCTCGTATTTGAATTTCTAAGAATTAATTGTACTTTTGCAACCCCTTTATTGGGGACGGAATGTTTAATTAAAATTATTTATTGTGAACACATTAAGCTACAAAACAGTTTCGGCGAATAAGGCGACTGCTCAGAAAGAGTGGATCGTTGTCGATGCTGAAGGTCATAATTTGGGCCGTCTTGCTTCTAAAGTTGCGATGCTTTTGAGGGGTAAGTACAAAACAAATTATACACCGCACGTTGACTGTGGCGATAACGTAGTTGTTATCAACGCAGAAAAGATCAACCTTACAGGTAACAAACTTGACGACAAGATCTACATGCGTCATACAGGTTACCCTGGAGGACAAAGAACGCTTACCGCTAAGGTGCTACAGGCAAAGAACCCTGCTATCCTTGTTGAGAAAGCTGTAAAAGGAATGCTGCCTAAGAACAAACTTGGCGCTGAGCTATTCCGCAACCTGAATGTATA
Organism: Flavobacterium sp.; assembly: GCF_052437795.1. Lineage (GTDB taxonomy): Bacteria > Bacteroidota > Bacteroidia > Flavobacteriales > Flavobacteriaceae > Flavobacterium. The sequence continues at coordinate 525,626 of NZ_JBQVPA010000003.1, read as the reverse complement.
TGTAGGCACTGACCACAAGCATGAAGCTCAGAAGCCTAAAACCGTTAACTTAAACGATCTAAAGTAAATGGCAACTATCCACAAAATCGGCAGGAGGAAAACTGCTGTTGCCCGTATCTACCTTTCTGAAGGAACAGGTAAGATCACGGTGAACAAAAAAGAACTTGAAGTATACTTCCCAACCGCTACGCTACAGTACAAAGTACGCCAGCCGCTTTCTATGACGAACAACGTTGAAGGCTTTGACGTAAAAGTGAACGTATACGGTGGTGGTATCACAGGACAGGCTGAAGCTGTACGTATGGCTATCGCCCGCGCTATGTGCGAGGTTGACGCTGAGAACCGCGGCATCCTTAAGCCTGAAGGACTATTGACAAGGGACCCACGTATGGTAGAACGTAAGAAGTTCGGCCAGAAGAAAGCCCGTAAGAGATTCCAGTTCTCTAAACGTTAATATCCTGAATGCCCTTATCACAAGGGATCTTATTAAAAATTTAAAAACAAAAGTTGTTGTTGCCCCGCTGAGGCGTGGGGTTAGTTTAGCATCTAAATGGGCAGGGCCAGCCATAGTGCGCCACCTGAACATTGCGCTTACTCAACAGAACGTAAACTATTACAAAAATGGCAAATAAAGTAGAAGTTAAAGACTTACTGGAAGCAGGTGTACACTTCGGACACATGACCAGGAAATGGGACCCTAACATGGCCCCGTACATATACATGGAGCGTAATGGCATACACATTATCAACCTGTATAAAACCGCAGCTAAGATCGAAGAGGCTAACGAAGCCCTTAAAAAGATCGCTGCTTCAGGCCGAAAGATCCTTTTCGTAGCCACAAAAAAACAAGCAAAAGACATCGTTGCCGAGAAAGCAGCCGCTGCCAATATGCCTTACATCACTGAAAGGTGGCCGGGCGGTATGCTTACTAACTTCGTTACTATCCGTAAAGCCGTTAAGAAAATGGCTTCTATCGATAAAATGAAGAAAGACGGTACATTCATGACGCTTTCTAAGAAAGAGCGCCTTCAGGTAGATCGTCTTCGTGCTAAGCTTGAGAAAAACCTTGGCTCTATTGCCGACATGACAAGGCTTCCTGCCGCGTTGTTCGTAGTAGACATCAAGGCTGAACATATCGCAGTAAAAGAAGCTCAGAAATTAAACATTCCGGTTTTCGCAATGGTAGATACCAACTCTGACCCACGTCAGGTTGACTATGTTATCCCTGCAAATGATGACGCTTCTAAATCAATAGAAAAAGTACTTGCCCTTGTAACAGGCGCTGTAGTTGAAGGCCTTTCTGACAGGAAATCTGATAAAGATGATTTCACCGAAGGAGAAGGCAATGAGGCTGCTGCACCGGTAGCTGCTCCTAAACAGGAAGCTGCACCGGCTGCCGAAGCTCCTGCACAGGAAACACCTGCTGCTACAGAGGAATAAGTTAACATTACAGTAAAGCCGTTATGCGGGGTAATGTTTACTTTTAGTGCATTATCGGTATGACGGCTTTATCATTTATTATAAACAACAAATTAAAATACGACTTAAAATGGCAAATATCACTGCTGCTGACGTAAATAAACTAAGGACCATTACCGGTGCCGGTATGATGGACTGTAAAAAAGCACTTGTTGAAGCTGATGGCGATTTCGATAAAGCTATCGAGAACCTTCGTAAGAAAGGCCAGAAAGTTGCTGCCAACAGGGCTGACCGCGATTCTGCCGAAGGTGCTGTTATCGCTGTAGTTAACGCTGACAAAACTCAGGGCGTTGTTATCTCACTTAACTGTGAGACCGACTTCGTTGCTAAAAACGAGACTTTTGTTAAGCTTGCTAACGACTTTGCTGCCCTTGCACTTGAAAGCGCTACAAAAGAAGAGCTTCTTGCAAAAGACTATAACGGCATGACCGTTGAAGAAAAGCTTATCGAGCAGACAGGAGTTATCGGAGAGAAGATCGAGATCGGCTCATTCGAAAGGCTTGAAGGCGCGTTCGTAGGTTCATACATCCACGCTGGTAACAGGATCGCTACATTGGTTAGCCTTTCTGCAAATGTTAACGGTGGCGAAGAAGCTGCACGCAACGTAGCTATGCAGGCTGCTGCAATGGCACCTATCGCCCTTAACGAAGAAGGCGTTGATGCTGCTACAATTGAAAAAGAGATAGAGATCGCAAAAGACGTACTTCGCCAGGAAGGCAAGCCAGAGGCTATGCTTGACAATATCGCAAAAGGTAAGCTTGGCCGTTTCTTTAAAGACAATACCCTTGTTAACCAGGACTACATCAAAGACAACAAGCTTAGCGTAAGCGAGTATGTAAAATCGATTGATGGCGGCCTTGTTGTAACAGGCTACAAAAGGGTCGCACTTGCATAAGTAAACCTTTTTATCATACTATAAAACCCCGGAATTGAAAAGTTTCGGGGTTTTTTATTCGCGATCATAAATAGCATACCCCACAACCTTCGGAATCGGGGCTTCCAACAGACATATATAACAGATCGCTTTTAAAACCAGATCTACGGATCAACAGGTCAACCGGCCCTAAGCCGATCTCCTTTAAATAAACCATCTATACCTAAATTTTACAACTATTGCGTTTTACTGGCACAATTTGTATATTCGGTGCTACCATCACGATCCTGTATGAAATATATTTTATTACTATCCCTCTTTTTTACTATTAGTGCCTGCAGAAAAGAAACCGGGGCCGACAGAGTTCCGGCAGATGTAACAAGGGAAAAAAATTCGGACGTTACAGATATAACGTCAGGACAAGATGACCGGAAAGTACTAACAAATGAAGCCGTTGACATAAGCCTGTGGGACTTTAACGGAGATGGTGAGTCAGACGACCGTATTACCGTACCCGTTATTGAAGGTTCAGGAAATCCGGTTGAAGACGGCATACCCCGCAAATTCACCATAACATTTGACAACAAAACATTGCCGGACCTGGCTGTGGGATGCTGCAACCCTATGCCTATAGGAGAAGGTGACCTAAACGGCGATGGAGCGGCGGAGTTATCGGTTTTCCAGTCACCTATGAACGGCTGTGTGTATACCATGACAACTTATACCTTCCGCAACGGTAAATGGAAGCAGCTTTTTAAACCTTTCCCTGTTCCGACAGGATGTGACGGAATTTCAAACGCAGCGTTAGAGCAACTGGTCTATAAAGAGAACGGCAAAATTTACTTCATGGAAACCGATGTGAATGATGAGGATCTTAAAAAAAGCCCTAAAGAAGTGAAGCTATGAAAAAGATAGTGCTCTTGCTCCTGATGGGATACTTTAGCTATGCACAACAGCCTGAACACTATTATCCTCAAACGCAGTTCGACAGTGATACCTGCTGCTGGCGAAAAATTTCTGCTGAAGGAAAACACCATGAAAGTGCTGAATTAATTGTAAACTATATTAAAAATAGCCAAAATGCAGAAAACAAGCAGTCGCTTAACTGGCATGCAGGTCAAATGTATGCCATGGCTGGAGAGGGCAGGCAGGCAGTGAAATACATCAAAAAGACATACGACAGTTTTTACAAATGGCTTGGTGGTGAAGATGGTAAGGGGTGGTATTATTTTGCTAAAGGCACTGTTGCTTTTATAGAGCGCGACAAGGAAAAACTGGAAAGGATAATTACCTATTGGAAGAAGGAACTACCGTTGGACAATAATTATGAGGAGTTGGTAACTCTTTATAATAATTGGGATAAAGAGTATAAGGACGCGTATTTGTAGGATCGTTTATAACAAAAAGCCACGGATCCCTCAAATGCACACAAGATCGGTACATTGATGAAATTCGTGGCTTTAAAGGAATGCTGCTACAGCTTCACTATTTTTTGAGATGCCGTACCGCTATCAGACACTACACTTAAAATATAGCTTCCTGCCGCAAGACCGCTAAGCGATATATTGCCGCTGAAGTCCTCACGGGGCTGGCTGAATACCACCTGTCCCTGCATGTTGTATACTTGTGTGGCACAGCTGCCCACCGGTAACGGTATGTTTACAACCTCAGTTACCGGGTTAGGATATACCATAAATGCAGGTAGTTCGCTACCGTTAATATCCGCGGTATCGTCGTTCTTAAACCTGCAGATGATCATCTTCATCTCTTCAATACTACTTAGGCCTGTAAACCCGGCGGTAAAGATCCGACCGTCTTCCGTTTGGGTTATGTCCTGGAGGTAATTCAAATAGTCGCCGTCAGAGTTCGTAAAGTCAAGAAGCAGTCGCCCGTTCTCCCCAAAAACCGTATCTGTTTCGCCGTTGCTGGTAAAACGCGTCAGGTAGTAGGAGGTGCGTATGTAGGGATATGGGTAAGAAGCGTTACCGCCTGCCAGTATCTTGCCATTGCTTTGCAGGTGCAGCGATGTGAACTGGTCGTTCGCGCTGTATACTGTAGGCAATATCACCTTCCCAAATGTGCCAAAGGTACTGTCCGGGATGCCATTGGCATTTAACCTTACAACCGCAGGGCTGTTCGAATTAAGTCCCCCGGTGCCTGTAAGGCCTATCGCATAGCCAGCCACCACTAACTTACCATCGGGCTGCAATGCTATTTCCTGAAAGCTCCCATTGCCTCCATCGGACGAAAGAGGTACTATAGCTACTCCGCCATCAGCAAATGTAATGTCGGGGCTTCCGTCTTCATTAAAGCGGCTTACCACAGCATTTTTTATATCAAAGTACGATTCGCCCGCTATAACAATTTTATTATCGGGCTGCACCAATACATCAAGGGCAAGGTCAAACTTATAACCGGTAACATCGGCGTGTACCATGCCATTATTGCCAAATGTGGTATCGGGAGTGCCATCAGAATTATAACGGTGCACCTGGTACACATTAATAAACCCGTTCCAGTACTGGCCTGCCGCCACGATCTTTCCATTTGGCGCAATAGCCATACAGCTAATGTATTGAAGGCCGGGCGATACAACTCCGTTGCTTCCAAAATTCACATCATGTGATCCGTTAGCATTAAGGCGCCTCACTTCTCCCTGCCCGTTTATAGAGCCGCTTACAATTATCTTTCCGTCGGGCTGTATTTTAAGTCCGGTAATAAAACAATTCAATTCTGCAGGGTTACCAAAATAAACAATGCCATTGTCGCCAAAAGAGGTGTCGGCGTCGCCATTCTCAAGGTGCTTGTTAACAAATGCCCCGAGAAAGGCTCCGCTGTAGTCCTGGGAATAATTGAGACCGGCAGTAAGCACAGCGCCGTCGGGCAGGGCGGCGATACGGTAAGCACGGGTCATTTGCTCCTGTACATAAAGTGACTTTTTGCCTGTACCGGCAAAAGACGTGTCAAAAGTGCCTGGCTGTGCTATAGCAAGTATGGGGGCGCACAGCAGCGGCAATAAGATCTTTTTCATAATTAGTATCGGTTGGTTTTGTTGTTAGACGGCTTTTATGTTAAATGGTTGCGTCTATTTCATGATCTTAAGACTAAATGACCTTAAATTAAAACAGTTGATCGTCGGTCATGCCGCGTACATATTTGCAGGAACCACTACTCCTTTGCAAGTTAGCAACTTAACAATATTGACAATGGTCTATGGCAGACCACACTCTGTGAAAGTATTTAGTATATTTGGTTGTTAAATTACATTGAATGTTCCAAACCCGAAGACATCTCATCTACACCATCCTTGCCGGGATCTTTATCACTAATGCAGTTGTGGCCGAGCTCATTGGCGGCAAGCTCATATCTGTGGGTTCTGTCCCTATGAGCGTGGGTATATTGCCGTGGCCGGTGGTATTCATTACTACCGACCTTATCAACGAATATTTTGGCGAAAAGGGGGTACGCCGGCTTTCTTACATAACCGCAGGGCTTATTGCTTATTGTTTCATTTTACTATGGCTGGCACTTGGTATTCCGGCGGTTCCGGGAATGGGTGTACAGGACGCCGCATTCTCATCTGTCTTCGGACAGGGCATGTGGATCATTGTAGGGAGCCTCACGGCATTTTTAGTGTCGCAGCTAATAGATGTTACCATTTTCCATTTTGTGAAGCGCAGGACGGGAAAACGCATGATATGGCTACGTAGCACCGGGTCAACCGTTATATCACAGTTCTTCGACTCATTCATTGTTTTAGGCATCGCTTTTTGGGCAACCGGGCAAATGGATACCAGGACATATATCGCCTCCGGACTTACGGGTTACTCCGTTAAGTTGGGGATCGCCATACTGCTTACCCCTTTAATTTATTTAGGCCATGCGATCATTGACAAACACATGAAAGCAGAAGCCGTAGATCAGGACTAATTATGAAAGATAAAACAAGATGCCGCTGGTGCGTTGGCGACGCCCTCTACGAAAAATACCATGACGAAGAATGGGGCCGACCCGTTCATGACGACGACAAGCTATTCGAATTCCTGCTGCTGGAAACTTTCCAGGCAGGGTTGAGCTGGATCACCATCCTGCGGAAGAGGGAAAATTTTGCCAAAGCATTCGACAAATTCAATTACAAAAAGATCGCGCAGTATGGTGATGACAAGATAGCCGAATTGCTTCAGGATACCGGCATCATACGCAACAGGCTCAAGGTACTTTCGGCCATATCCAACGCGCAGGCATTCATAAAAATACAGGAGGAATTCGGGAGCTTCTCCAAATATTACTGGAACTTTACAGATGGTAAGCCTATTGACAATAAATTTACGTCAATGAGCCAGATCCAGGCTACCACTCCCCTGTCTGACAAAATAAGCAAAGACCTTAAAAAACGCGGGTTCAAATTCGTTGGATCAACCGTTATTTATGCCAATATGCAGGCCACGGGAATGGTGAACGACCATGTCATGGAATGCTGGACCAGGGGCTAAATATCAAATCTCAGAAGGTAGATCTTAGATGTAGCTTCATTCAAGCTTAAAAAAATACTGAGCGCTATCCATAAGAGTATGTGCATCCATGCTCCCTCTCCTTTGGAGAGGGTCGGAGACAGGACAAAAAAAGCATCCTTATGGGATGCTTTTCGTATAGTATATCATTTTGCTTACGCGTGGCCGCCGCAAGATCTTTTAGCGGTTTCTGAACAGCATCCGCCTTTCTTCTCAGTGCCGCACCCTGCTTTCTTATCCGCTTCTTTTTTAGCCTTTTTATCTTTCTTAGTTTCTTTTTTCTTTTCTTTTTCCTGCTCTACCGAAAAGAACGCTTTGTCGCCTGAAGACTTCACTTCAGAAACCTTGTAAGCACCGTCAGCAAGGCCCTCAACAGTTTCTACAAGCTTCTCAGGAGTTTGTTTCGCCGCGTCGAAAGACACTGTAGCCGTTTGTTTTTCGAAATCTACCTTAGCTTCGCCTACGCCGTCAAGGCCGGCAAGCTTTTTCTCGATCATCGCTGCACATCCTGTAGGGCACGTCATGCCATCGATCTTAAAACTTGTGGTTTCAAGGTTGGCAGCCGTTTCCTTATTCATGGTGCTGTCAACCGAAGTGCTGTCCTTTTCAGTGCCTTCTACGTTGCCGTCTTTAGATTTGTCGTTGCAGCTTGCAAAAAGCACAGCCGAAAGTGCGATAAGCGATAGTTTCTTTGCGAAATTCATGGTATATCTTTATTTGTTTAATACATTATTTAGAACAGGTTACAAATTTATACAAAACGGTTGTATTGTGCTGATCATTATGCCACTAATTTCAGGAAAGTGATGTTTTTAACGTTATAACCGCCGGGTGGAATTACTGAGGTGCTATATTGTTGTAATTACAGGTCAAAAAAAAGCTCCCCGCAATGCGGAGAGCCTTTTATCAAACAATTATTATGTTTTATTGGAAATCAGCGGCAGTTACGCCTTCGTTGATCTTGGCCTCAGTAACTGTAAGGTCAAGCTCGATGCCGATGTTCATGTTGATCTTGTGAGGAAGCTTGATGCCTTTCACTTCTTTATAGTCGCCATAGTAAGTGAACATTGGCATTTTTTGGCCGTTAGGGCCTTCCTGCTCATGCGCTTCAGCCACTTTTAGGTTAGTAGCTACATCATAATAGTACGTATCCGTACCTTTTTTAACCGCGTAAGCATCTTTACCGTTGATAGCCTCGATAGTCGTAAGGCTTACACCCGGAACTGATGCCATGGTAAGCTCTTCGAACGGAACAGCTGTTTCTTTGTTCTCTTTGAACTCAGCAGCATCCATTTCCATCTTCTGGCCCTGCTGAACGCTGTAGCCGCTCTTATCGCCGATCACCTGCTTGAACATTGAACCCATGCCCGCAACCGTGATCTCTACCGCCTGTTTTTTCTCAGCAGATACTTTGCTGGTAAATGTTACTGCCATGCCCTGTACAGATGCCGAAGACTTTGTAGAAACTGTCTTCACAGCCTTTACCGCCTTTTCGCCACCTACAGCTTTGATGTAGCCATCAAGTACCGTTTTGGCAGTTACGCCTGCAGGTACAGGTTTATTCATTACCGGCTTCTCTGTCGGTTTACCGAATTTATCAAAGTACATGATAGGCATTTTCCTACTTTCAAGTCCCGGAAGTACATCAGCAGCTTTACCTACGACGATCACCCTTGAGTTATCGGCAGAGAAATATTTCTTAGCAGCGTTCCTTACATCTTCCGGAGTTACCGCGTTGATGTTCTTGATGTAATTCTCGAAGAAATCTTCAGGAAGCCCTTGTGTTTGCGTAAGCAATGCATAACGCGCAACAGTGCCCGGCTTTTCCATGTTCATTACAAAGCTACCAATGTATTTAGCTTTTGCATTTTTAAGGTCTTCCTCGCTAACAAGGTCGGTCCTCATTTTCTTGATCTCGTTGAATATCTCAACAACAGCACTGTCAGTAACAGTGTTCCTTACCGAAGTCGAAGCAGAGAAATCGCCTACGCGCTTGTCGCCACCTATCGAAGAATAGGCACCGTATGTCCAGCCATGGGCCTCACGAAGGTTAAGGAAAAGCCTTCCTTCACCACCACCACCAAGGATCTGGTTAGCAAGTAGTGTTGCGAAATATTCTTTATCCGTCATCTTAAGGTTGGATATGTTCACGACCGAGATCTCAGACTGCACCGCGTTAGGCATGTCTACAAAGTTGATCTGCGAGTACTGAACATCTTTAGGGTCGCTGTAGCTCACTTCCGGAGCAAGGCCCGGCTTCCATGAACCGAAAAGCTTCTCAACCTGCTTCTTAACATCCTTAAGCTTTACATCACCTGTTACTACAAGGTATGCTTTGCCCGGAACGAAGTAAGTCGCATAGTTCTCTTTAACATCCTCAAGCGTTACATTGTTAAGTGTTTCTTCGCTAAGGTATTCGCCATTCGGGTGGTTCTTGCCATACACAAGTACAGAATTAACCCTGCCTGCTACCGAAGTAACGCTCTTCTCGTCAGCTTTAAGGCCTTCAAGGATCTGCGCTTTCTGCTTATCGAATTCTTCCTGCGTGAATACCGGGTTAAGTGCGCCATCGGCCATCAATTCCAATATCCTGTTCGAATATTTTGAAAGGCCGCTGCCATACGCCGACTGCGAGCCGAAGCCTATGTTCGCACCAAGGAAATCAACTTCCTCGTTAAATGCATCTTTCGACATTTTTTTGGTACCGCTGCCCATAAGGGATGCTGTCATGTCGCTCACGCCTTTTTTGCTTCCTTCAGCATAAGGGGCGTTGTCCATAGTAAGGCTGTACGATACGCGTGGCAGCTTGTGGTTCTCTACAACAAGTACCTTAAGGCCATTCTTCAGCGTAAAGGTTTGCGGCTTGCCCACGTTAACCGTTGGCGACGGCCCTGCTTTTGGCATTGGCCTCTGTTGTGCCTCTGCGGCCACAGTTAAGAATAAACCGGCTAATAGATATATAACTTTTTTCATCTTTTTTCTGTATTCTTATTTTTCTGCTTTTTCTGTTGATCCTACGTAGTCAAGTATCATCCTTTGGTTCGGATTTAGGTACTTTTTGGCCACATCCCTTATCTCTTCCCTTGTGATCGAACGGTACATGTCGATCTCGGTATTGATAAGGTTCACATCACCATAAAGAAGGTAGAAAGAAGCCAGGTTCTCAGCGATGCCCTCAACATTAGAGTTGCTGCTCACGTAACGGCTTTCGAACTGGTTCTTAAGTTTTGTGAATTCCCTTTCGGAGATAAGCTCATTTTGAAGTTTCACGATCTCGGCATCAGCCTCTTTCATAAGGTCTTCAGACGTAAAGCCTGCCATTGGCATACCGTATATGATGTAAAGGCCCGCATCTTCCTGGCTGTAGTTGAAAGCGCCGATCTGCATTGCCATTTTCTTGTCATCAACGATCTTTTTGTACATCCTTGAGCTCTTTCCGTCGCTAAGGATAGATGAGATCATGTCAAGTATGCGTGCCTCACGTGTTTTCATAGATGGTGTCCTGTAAGCAGTAACTACCATAGGAAGCTGTACGTTAGGATCTTCATAACGTGCCCTGAAGCTTTCTGTGATCGGCTTCTCTTCAAATTTCTGGCGTGTTACCGGCGTGCCTTTTGGTATGGCACCAAAGTACTGCGATATCCATTTTTTAGCCTGTGCAGGGTCAAAGTCGCCCGCTACTACAAGCACCGCATTGTTCGGGATGTAGAATTTCTTGTTGAATGCCTGGAACTCCCCAAGGGTAGCGGCATCAAGGTGGTCCATTGAACCGATGGTCGCCCAGCGGTAAGGGTGTACCTTGAACATATTCCTTTTAACCTCTGCAATAAGGCTTCCGTAAGGCTGGTTGTCTATACGAAGCCTTTTTTCTTCCTTCACTACCTCATTCTGGGTATCAACACCGATCTGGTTGATCACAGGATGCATCAGCCTTTCCGACTCCAGCCAAAGGCCAAGCTCAAGGTTGTTAGATGGGAATACTTCATAGTAATAAGTGCGGTCGTCAGAGGTGTTGGCGTTATTGTTACCACCGTTAGATGTAACTATCTTAAACCAGTCGCCGCGTTTGATGTTCTCCGTTCCTTCAAAAAGAAGGTGCTCAAAAAAGTGTGCGAAACCTGTTCTTTCAGGATTCTCGTCCTTAGAACCTACGTGATACATTACCGAAGTAATGACTACTGGCGCACTCTTGTCCTGGTGCAGGATCACGTGCAGGCCGTTGTCCAAATTGTATTCTTCGAATGCCACTTTCTGGGCAGAAGCTGTTCCGCCAAGCATAAGGAGCGAACCCAAAGCGATTAACGATCTTTTCATAAAAATACTGATTATTATTGTGTTTTGATAATTGGTGTGCAATTTCGGCAATTTGTTACAATTAAATTATATTTTTTTTAAGAAGTTGGTTTTTAGAAGCAACTTAATTGCTAAAAAGACATTTACTAAACACTAATAGATGGCTTTTAAAATTGTGGACATATGCACCTTAACGCTGTACTGCAACAAGACATTCTCCTTAAATATGATCGGCAATGAGATCATATTTGTAACTTTAGACTTGGACTTTGGACCTTAGACTTTAACCCTAATCTATTTTTTCTAAATATTACACGGTCAGGTTGCCTGATAAATAATAAGTTGTATATTTGCGCACTTAAAAAAATTAATTAAACCATATTGTTATGTACGCAATCGTAGAGATAGCAGGGCAGCAATTTAAAGTTAGCAAAGACCAAAAGGTATTTGTTCACCGTCTTGAAGGTAAAGAGGGCGACGCGGTTACATTCGCGAAAGTCCTTATGCTTGATGTTGACGGAACGATCACCCTAGGCGCCCCGGCTATAGAAGGTGCTTCAGTAGAAGCCAAAGTGCTGCAGCACTTAAAAGGAGATAAAGTAATCGTTTTCAAGAAGAAAAGGAGAAAAGGTTACAAGAAGAAAAACGGACACCGTCAGTCTTTGACTCAGATCCAGATCTCCGGTATCATCGGAGCGGGAGCTGCACCAAAGAAAAAGGCTGCTGCTAAAAAAGCAGACGTGGCTGAAACAACTGAAACTGCAGAATAATATTAACAATTAAAAACAAAACATCATGGCTCACAAGAAAGGTGTCGGTAGTTCCAAGAACGGTAGGGAATCGGAGTCGAAACGTTTAGGCGTTAAGATATATGGCGGCCAGGCTGCTATTGCCGGTAACATCATCGTAAGGCAGCGTGGTTCTAAGCACAACCCGGGCGAGAACGTGTACATGGGCAAAGACCATACACTACACGCTAAAGTTGACGGAGTTGTTAAGTTCCAGAAGAAAGGCGACAACAAGTCGTTCGTTTCTATAGTTCCATTCGAAGCTTAAGAAATATTCTTATCGAAATATAAAAACCCACTCGATCGAGTGGGTTTTTTCGTTACCGGCTATTTATATCTAACCGTGCCTGGATTTTATTTAACCACATAGTCACATAGCTTTTAATTGGCGGGTATAGTGTGCAACAGATCAACATATCGCCTGAAGCTTCGCTTCACTATGCTTAACTATATCCGCTTTGATCAACGGATAACTAAACCCTATGTATCTAATGTGGTTAAAATTAAGCCCGTAAATTCAGGCGGTTATTTAATAAGGTTCTCCTCTACAATAGCCTGCCATTTCTTTACCAGCTGCAGTTCCGTGTTTATCTGCATTAGCGTTGCGCTGTTGTAGAATTCAAGGACAGTGTCTCCCTCTTTCGAGCTGTTGTGCACCAGTATCAGCTCCAGCTTGTCTATGGCATTGTCGGCACCATTGATGTACGCTTTGTTAACACCTGCTAAATGAGCCTGCCTCTGCACCTCTCCATCTTTTGTCCTTCGCAAAAAGAACAGGCATTTCGCGTTGTCATCAATACCTATTACCGTATTGTGCCACAGGTCATGGCGTGTAATGTTGCAGCCACTCGTTATCGCCTGCGCTTTTAGCTGCTTGATCAGCAGCTGCTGTTTTTCTTTTTTCTTATTATATACAAAGATGAACGGCACTACGCAAAGCGCTATCAGCACCATTCCAATTATTGTTGTCTGTAAATCCATTTTTTGTGATAATTATAAAGTTATACAAGGCGCTCGCGGAATGCGGCGCCTGAAAAGATCCGTTGATAAACGGCTTATCACCAAAAAGAATGGAATGGGTAAATGATGTCGGCAACCGAAAGGATGTGCATGTTCTGCGACTTCCTTACATACTGCCAGAAGGGTTGAAGATCAAAATGCGCTGCTGGTTGGGGGATAGGCGCGATCGCATTGAAAAGTAATTTGAAATTCTGCGGCTGGCTGTATTTAGCGAAAGCCTCGACAAAAGAGGTTTGCGTGATATGGGCCGCCAATTTGTCCGGCGTGCCGGGAATGAAGGATGTGCCGGTTGACGAAATTTCCTGGTAGTCGGCCTGGGGGCTATTACCATTACCACTGCCACCCACAGCTAAGCAATAGCATAGCGCGAGCAGGATGATCATGGTATGTTTCAATGCCTTCATGGATGCAAAGATACCACTTTATTTTTGGGCACCCACAGAGGCCCGCTTTACACAGGCAGGAGAATAACCATGACATGACCAGCCCTATGTTACCATACCATAAAGTGTTAGCAAAAAAACAGCGGAAATATTGTTTTCTATAGGCATTTTCTTAAATTCGCTCCTGCCGCAGATCAAATCGCGGTGTCAATTTTATTAACCAAATTAAAACGATCTGAAATGAAAAACTTATTCCAAATGTTGGTGGTGGCCCTTGTATTGGCATCTTGCAACAAAACAGCAAGTACCGAAGGTGAAAACACTGACGCTACTACAACTGAAGCTACCACCGAAAAGCCTGCCGTAGCCTATGTGTTTAACGAAGCTGACTGGGTAGAGACCGACCTGAGCCCTGCAAATAAAGCATACCCGGTACTTGTAAAGCTGCCTAAAACAGCAAAGATCGGACCGAGCGATGTTAATCCTGAAGACCTTACGGTTACCATAAATGAAGAAACAGGCATTAACGTTAGTAGTGCTTTTGAAAATACCATTGAAGAAGCTGTTAAAAGGTTTAAGGCGCAAAGTACCGGGGCAAGCACCAAACTGCTAAAAGAAGATGCAAATGGTTTTATGTATGAGGAACTTGCTACAGAAGGATTTGATGCCCAATACAGGTTCTATGTTGTAGTGAAAGCTAAAGGCGAGGGCTGTTACGTATTCCACAACCATGCTACAGGCGTAGTTGCAGGAACAAAGGAAGCTGCAGAAAAAATGTATGAAGCTATAAGAAGTTCTGCTAAAGTAAAATAATTATCCTTCCGCGATAAAAGATCAGGGGGCTGTCTCAAAAGGACAGCCCCTTTTACATATTGGATATCCTTTGTTTTCTGAAAAGATGACACTGCCGTGGCAAGGCATTTAACCCTCAATATCCATTTTGCGCAGCAGGCCATCCTGCACGGTGTAGCTATGAGTTACAATACCATCAAATAACACCTTGCCCTCCATGTCCTTCACAAGCTGATGAACAGTTACCACTACACTTTCGTTATCCAGTACGTTAATGGCAGCCGGTTCAACCGTAGGGTTTATTTCTGTCCATTGCCGGGTCCAGTAACTGCGTATGGCTTCATGCCCCTGGACGTAGCCACCCTCAAAAGCCTTTGGCCATTCTACATCCGGATGAAATGTGGATAGCGCACTATCAATATCCCTGGAATTAAAAGCATGGTATGCCTTCTGAATTAGACCTTGTATTTTGTTTTTCATTTTAAATTATTAAATATACCCTGATACGACCTTCATAAATACCAGATCAACGCATCCACAGATCAACTCTTCAATATTGCCATGAAGTCTTCCCTGTCGATCTCCTTTGCCCCGAGGCTTTCCAAATGGTCGTTATGCACCTGGCAGTCCAGCAGCTTGTAGTTCTCCAACTGCAGCTTCTTGCATAGCGCTATAAAAGCGATCTTACTGGCATTTGGCACTTTGGAGAACATGCTCTCCCCACAAAAAACGTGCCCTTGATCAATGCCATACAGCCCACCAACCAACTCATCGCCCTGCCACACCTCAACAGATCTGGCGATACCTAAATCATGCAGCCTGCAATAGGCTTTGGTCATGTCATCGGTGATCCACGTGCCGTTCTGCCCGTTGCGTTTTATGTCACGGCAATTAGCTATTACATCCTCAAAGGCAAGATCAAAGCTTATAGTGAACATACCACGGTTCATCACATTGCGCATGCTCTTGGATATCTTCAGCTCGTCGAAAAACAGCACCATACGCTCGGGAGGGCTCCACCACAATATGGGCTCATCTTCCTCGAACCACGGGAATATGCCACTTTGGTAAGCCAGCAACAGGCGCTCTGTAGAAAGGTCGCCGCCAATGGCCACGATACCTTCGGGCGATGCTTCGTCCACCGGGGGGAAATAGAGTTCACGTGACAGAAAATACATCCGTTATTGTTTAGTAAGGCGGTCCAAAGTTAGGGATTGAAAATTAAAGTTAAAACAAGCCACCCCATAAATTGATTGACTACCTTCGCTCATTAAACGCATGCGACCTATGAAATATTTCCTTTTTGCACTCCTTCTTTTCAGTACTGCCGCCATGGCGCAGAATTTTGTCGACATGGAAAAGGATACTATTTACATGGAGGAAGTTGTGGTTAGCAAAGGAAAAAAGCTCAAAATGAAAACCCTTAGCCTAACCGGGCCATGCTATTCGCCGGAGCCTTTTAAGGATGCTGACGAGATCGTTACGCTTGTGGAAAATATCCCGGCCGGGTCGCTGGAGTCAGTTTCATTTTACTTCAATGGTGTATTAGATGACAAAAAAGAATTTAGCAAGCGCGCTACCTTTGGCATTTTGATATACACTGTGGATAAGGACGGACAGCCCGGACAGCGTATCGCCTATGATACCAAAGCCCTTATCATGGACGAAAAAGCAAAAGGCAAAATAAGCATAAACATTGCCGGGCTCGACCTGAAAAGCCAGAACAAATTATTCATCGGGCTGATAAAGGAATCCGGGGCGGATGTAATTGACGACCTGTATTTCGACTGCATGTGCAATGGCCACGACAAGTTCCTTACCCTTGCCAAAACTTCTGGAACCGCCCCGTGGGAACGCCGCTGGGTATGCGCAGGGATGCGGGTGGATGTGAGGGTGGTTTTGGATAAATAAAAAGATCCCGAAAGTTAAACACTCCGGGACCTGTGATTTGTGACCGTATCTTTAAATTTAAAAAGGCAGGTCGTCGTGCTCCTCCTCTTTAAAGTTGGTAGCCGGCTGGAACGAGTCATACGACTGTGGCGCCGGGGCTTGCTGCTGGTACTGTTGTGCCGGTGCGCCTGCCGGAGCCTCAGCCTGCATCTTCTCGATCCTCCAACCCTGTATCGAGTTGAAGTATTTTGTTTCGCCCTGCGGGTTTACCCACTCGCGGCCCCTAAGGTTTATAGAAACCTTTACCGGCTCCCCTGCCATGTAGTTGTTCAGCAGGTCACATTTGTCCTGAGTAAACTCTATCATGATGTGCTGTGGGTATTGCTCATCGGTAGTAACCACCATTTCCCTCTTCCTGAAACCGTTAGCACCAAAGGCTTTGGTTTCGTCGATCATTTTGATCCTTCCTGAAACTTCCATAATTGTCTGTTTTAATTTTCTGCCTCACAGGGCAGCTATCGTTAGTAAATAATTAAAAATCTTTCTGTGCGAGCAGTACCTTCCATGCGTCTGCAACATTATTATTGTCGAGCAGCTCTTTGGCCATGGCCAGTTTTTTTTGCTCATCGTCGGCGCTTAGAACGGCTTTCACGTCAAAGCTGCCTTTTACAAATATAGCAACTTCCTCATCGGTAGGCAAGGTTTCAACGTTGCCTAATTTACCAAGGTCATTTCCATTAAATATGCCATTTTCCTTTACAAATGCCGGTATGGCATCTACCCCTATACCCAGTGTCGTTAACGGTTTTTCCACTTCAAAAAGCCCGGCATTGGCACGGCTGTACCAGTTGCCGCCCATGCGTGCCACAAGGTCGATCTTGTACTGGTCGATCCCCGCATTGCCCTCGGTCATGATCTCCTCACTGATGTGCATTTTCACCACTTCGCAGATGATCAGGTTGCCCGCGCCGCCTTCGGTGCCAAGGTTGACTATATTGAGCACTTTGCACTCAAACTGCACCGGTGACTCCTTTACCCGGAACGGCTTCACAATGTCCGATGGAAGCATTGTCAATCCCGCCTTTTCGAACTCATTCACGCCATCGGCATATTCAGTACTTGATAATGATGCCTGCTGCACAATGTCATAATTCACCACATTGATCACCACCTCACGGTTCAGCTCGGCATTGATCAGCGTGTGCTTAATGGTATTGTCCCTTACCCTGCGCGCAGGCGAGAACACCAGTATCGGCGGGTTCGAGCTAAACGCGTTAAAAAAGCTGAAGGGCGACAGGTTAGGCACGCCGTTCCTGTCGAGCGTGCTGGCAAAAGCGATGGGCCTGGGCCCTACCGCCCCCTGCAAATAGCCCTGGAACCTGGCCGCGGGCATTTCTTTTGGGTCAATACTGAACATTTGGTTTGTTATTTACACAAAGATAATCGTTTGCACAAAGGGTTGCCGTTTTACTTTTGACAAAATATCAACATTTAGAATGCCCTACTGACCGGATAAAGCCAAACACCTATATCTTTTAAAGCTAAGACATTACAAGCCTGAACTGAACTGCCCGCCCCGTTTAGACGATCGGGCTGAGGTTTTTTACCTACCTTTATCTAAACACAACAAGCACCATGAAATTACGACTGCTCATCACAGCATTATTACTCTCGGCTATTGGCTACAGCCAAAAAAA
The DNA here is from genome assembly GCF_052437795.1 of Flavobacterium sp. Taxonomy (GTDB): domain Bacteria; phylum Bacteroidota; class Bacteroidia; order Flavobacteriales; family Flavobacteriaceae; genus Flavobacterium. The sequence goes on along the minus strand of NZ_JBQVPA010000003.1, from coordinate 507,899 downwards.
CATAAAGAAAAACTATCAATACATTAACCCCCTCATAGGCACGCAGCGTATGGGGCATACCTTTCCGGGGGCTACGGTACCGTTCGGGTCGGTGCAGCTTAGCCCGGACACCGACAGCATTGCCTACGAGCTCAATAAAAAGTACAACGGCAAGGTATACGAATACTGTGCGGGCTACCAGTATGCGGATAAAACCATCTGCGGGTTCAGCCACACGCACTTTAGCGGCACAGGGCATTCCGACCTTGGAGATCTCCTCATCATGCCTACCACCGGCAAATTGCAATTAGGCCCCGGCACGGCAGACAATCCCCGATCAGGCTACCGCTCGGCGTACTCGCACGCCAATGCAACAGCCCTGGCAAATTACTACAAGGTAAAGCTGGATGACCACAACATTATTGCCGAGCTGACCACCAGCCAGCGTGTGGGTTTCCATCGCTATACGTTCCCTAAGTCGGATGAAGCACACATCGTCCTCGACCTCATGGCCGGCATTTATAACCACAAGGACAAGAATGTCTGGACATTCGTAAGGGTCGAGAACGATACAATGGTAACGGGTTACCGCCAAACGCAGGGCTGGGCACGGACTCGCACGGTGTATTTTGCCATGGCATTTTCGAAGCCAATAAAGCAATACGGCGCGGCTAAGTATGATGAGAACAACATCTACAACGGCTTTTGGCGAAAATTCGACCAGACTAAGAATTTTCCCGAAGCGGCCGGCCATAACATAAAAATGCATTTTGACTTTGAAACGGCAGAAAATGAACAGATACAGGTAAAATTTGCACTATCGCCCGTAAGTACCGCCAATGCACTTGCTAACATGCAGGCTGAAGTGCCGCACTGGGATTTTGACCGCACCCGCGGGGATGGCGAGCAGCTTTGGGAAAAGGAACTCAACAAAATACAGGTGGAAACGCTGACAGAGGATGATAAAGTGAATTTTTACACCGCAATGTACCACGCCTTCATCAACCCGACAGTGTATATGGATACAGACGGAAGCTATAAAGGCCTCGACCAGAATGTGCATGTTGCAGAAGGCTTTACCAACTATACCACATTCTCGCTTTGGGATACCTACCGGGCACTGCACCCTTTATTTAATATCGTACAGACAAAGCGAAACAACCACATGATGCGGTCGATGCTTGCGCATTATGACCAAAGTGTGCATAAGGCATTGCCGGTATGGTCACATTATGCCAATGAGAACTGGTGCATGATAGGCTATCACTCCGCTTCGGTGCTGGCCGATGGTATCATCAAGGGCAACCTGGCCTATGACCCGGAAAAAGCGCTTGAAGCCTGCATTAATTCGTCTAACCTGAAATACTATGACGGCATTGAGCACTATAGTAAAATGGGTTACGTGCCGGAAGATAAAAATGGCGCATCGGTTTCCAAAACACTGGAGTATGCCTATGACGACTGGTGCATTGCGCAGATCGCAAAAAGACTCGGCAAAACTGATATTTACAATGAATACATGAAGCGTTCTGAAAATTATAAGAATGTATTCGATAAAAGTACAGGCTTCATGCGTCCGCGGCTTTCTGACGGTACATTTAAAAAAGAATTCGACCCACTGGATACGCACGGGCAGGGATTTATAGAGGGTAATGCGTGGAATTACAGCCTGTATGTGCCACATGACCCCGAGGCTTTAATCGCCATGAACGGCGGTAAAGAGCAGTTCGCCAAACACCTCGATTCGCTGTTTACCATGACACTGCCCGATAAATATTTTGAGCATACCGAGGACATTACCCGTGATGGCATCATTGGTAACTATGTACACGGCAACGAGCCTTCGCACCATGTGGCCTATCTGTACAACTGGACCGGAAAGCCCTGGAAAACGCAGGAGCGTGTGCGCATGATACTCAATGCCATGTACAGGCCAAAGCCCGACGGGCTGGGTGGCAACGACGATTGTGGCCAAATGAGCGCATGGTACATTTTCTCGTCACTTGGGTTTTATCCTGTAGCGCCGGGGAGCGATGAATATGCCATTGGCAGCCCCTTGGTTAAGAATGCTGTCCTCAACCTGGAGAATGGGCGAACGTTCACCATCACCGCCAGGAACCAAAGCGCTAAGAATGTATACGTGCAGAAAATGGAACTCAACGGGAGGCCATTTACAGGAACTACCCTGAAGCATGATGATATAGTGAAAGGCGGGGCTTTGACATTTTACATGGGAAGCAAGCCGAAGAAATAGATTTTTGGATATCAGATTTTAGCCCGGAGAGCAGACATAAACTGTGCAGGTATCCATTAAAGCTATAAAAACAAAAAAGCCCCCTCACGGGGGCCTTCAGGAAGGTTTCATCGGTTAATCTTTCCTGTTGTCTTATTGCTTAACTTTAGCAGAGCTCTTAATGATCTCATACACTTTCTTAGCCGCCTCTTCGGTATAAACCTTTTCTGACATGGTCATAGAGCCGCTGTCTGAAAGGCTAAAGAATGCTTTATCTTTACCTTCAAGTGCAAAGAAGAAGTGCGACTCAGGGTTGTACGTCGCGCCATTGGCCTCAGGCTTCATGGTATAAGTGAATACAAATCCGTTAGGCTCATCCGTTATGGTCTTGATGTCAACATACTGCTCTGTACGGCCGGTAGTCAGGGTCTTGTTGGCTTTGATAAGCTCTTCCATAGAGCTTACAGCCTGTGCGTATACAGAGATAACATAATCTTCGGCGATCTTTACATCAACACCACCGTTGCCATTCTTTTCAAGTACGGCATCTTTAGGCAGCTTTACGATGATCGGGGTCAGTGTCGAAGTTCCGCTAAGGTCGGTCTCAACCCAGTCCGCTTCGTTCACAGTATAGATGGGCTCCTTCCCTGCCGGTGCAGCTTCAGTTTCTGTAGCAGCTGTTTCAGTTCCTTCGGCGGTTGCATTTTTGTCTTTGCACGAGTACAGCGCCATAGACAGCATCAGCGCCATGATAATGGTTTTTTTCATTGTATAAGTTTTTGAATTTAATAATTAGTACGATGAGCCAGTTAGGCTTGTACAGGCTGTTTTTTGCCGTTACGCATTGCAAAGGCGAACAAGGCCGCAAGCAGGGCCGGTACAGCAACGATGATGGCCACGGTACGGTTGCTCATTGCGCCGTATTTGCTGCTGAAATCAGGTGAAAGAACAATGGCTGCAAGGCTTATTACGAGTGTTGCTCCAAGTATCATTGCCGTAGTTTTTCCGCCAGCTTTGAATAGGAATACTGCAGAAATAAGGCTCGTGAGCGCAAGCAGGGCCATCAGGATACCCAAAGTAGTGTAAGTTCCCGGAGATGCGATGTCCATCATTTCTTCCATGTCGGCTATCTCAGTATTCATGGCATCTGCCTCAAGTCCCGAAAGCTGCTTTACATTCTCTTTCATCGTTTCAAGGTCTTTTTTAGCCTGCTCTACCAGTGGTGCCGACTCTTTAGCGTCTTTGGCATCGCCAAAATTACGTACTACTCCAAGAGTACCCATACCTACTGCAACAATAACTGCGATAATCCCTAAGATCCTCATTAAAATCCTCATGTCTTTTTTGTTTTATGGTTAAAATTATTTTTATGGGGCGAAAATACAATTTTATTTATACGTCACTTTTTTCGGGTTAAATTTTTCTTAAGATTATAAATAAATTCATCTTGACTTAACACCGGCTATGACTTCCATTTAATTTATTTCCACGCTCTGTTTTAATTACAAGGCAAATGTAGGCAAGCAACTTTCATGTTTTTGGGTAAATGAATATCTGACCGAACTCAGTGAAAATTTGAAATGCTCAATTGAAAATTCGTAAAACAGGGGAACATAAAATATCCCACTTGGGTATGTGCGGATAGAAATGGGGTTGTGCTTTACGAGAGCACCAGGCGGAATTTATCTTCATCTTCGGCAAATTCCTTTATGACGCGATTGCGCTCTTCCAGCAGGCCGCGCATATATTTTTTAAGGAAAAGGTTGTCGCCCATGCGGCCAAATATCCCATACGGGCTTTGGTAGTCGAAAATGTCTGTCATATACGTCGTGCCTCCCCTGTCCTCAAAAATATGCTCGTGCCGAAAGCCTTTAAAAGCGCCCTGTTTCATTTCGTCCACAAAATACTTTGGAGGATCAAAGGCCGTGATCTCGGAGGTCAGCCGTTGCCAGATCCCGAAATGCTTTGCCCGCCAGGTCACGCTTTCGCCCATGCCAATGAGCCCTGATGTAGTTCCGGCAATGGCTTCCTCATTAGTATGGGCAGTCGAGATCTTGTGCAGGTCGATGCTGCGCGAAAGATCGAATATCCTTCGGATGGGCGCATGGATAACTGTTTCTAAGACTATCCGTGGCATTAGTTATATACCCTTATGGCATTTGGCCCAAGCACCTGTACACGGTACGGCTTTAGCGGATAGCGCACATCTCCTTCAGGCAGCCCTGTGAACAAGCTATATACCACATCGTCGCAATTGCACTTTACATTGATCCCCTCTAGTGTAAGTGATGAGCAGGAAGTGACCGGCTGGTTGGGGCAGGTAGCTTCATAAGCTACATAGCCGCTGCCGGTATTCATAACGATGATGCCGTTGATGCCAATACCCGCCTGGTTCACGCGGATGGGGTTGGCGGGGAACTGCAAAGGTGAGTACAACGCCAGGCTCATGTCCAGGTCTATAGAGAAGTTGTAATTGGGCAGGTAGCGGTTATTATTGTTATAGTCATCGCTCCCACAGGCAGAAAGCAGGGTAAAAGTAAGGAGCAGTACAATATATTTTTTCATAGCGTAAAATTTTGCCTTCATAATTATGAAACAAAGTTAATTTAATTAACTTTGGAGTATGCTATTGCATAATTAAAAATTGATTTAACATAAAAATACTATCTTTGTAAAAAGGAATCCCGTTGCGATGGGATTTTTTCTATTTATATAAACGATGAAGTTATGAGTACAGTATCTTACTACACTGCAGAAGGATTAAAAAAATTAAAAGACGAGCTGGACCAGCTTAAAAGCATAGAGCGCCCAAAGGCAAGCCAGGCTATCGCCGAGGCGAGGGATAAGGGCGACCTTTCTGAAAACGCCGAATATGATGCCGCCAAAGAAGCGCAGGGACTACTGGAACTGAAAATAGCCAAGATGGAGGAAGTTATGGCCAATGCCCGCCTTATCGATGAGTCGCAGCTTGACCTGTCCAAAGCACTTGTACTTTCGACCGTGAAGATAAAGAACCAGGCCAACGGCATGGAAATGAAATATACCCTTGTAGCCGAAAGCGAAGCCGACCTGAAAACAGGGAAAATATCGGTAACATCCCCTATTGGCAAAGGACTTCTTGGAAAATCGGTAGGTGAAACTGCCGAGATACAAGTGCCCAACGGGATACTGAAATTTGACGTACTTGATATATCCAGGGACGAACACTGATCTTTTATTATGAGTTCGATATTCACCAAAATAATCAATGGGGAGGTCCCGGCCTATAAAATTGCCGAGGACGATAACTACCTGGCATTCCTGGATGTGAACCCGAATGCCAAGGGGCATACGCTGTGCATCCCTAAACATGGAGTCGACAAGATCTTTGACATGGATGAGGAACATTACCTTGGCCTGATGTCGTTCTCTCGTACCATAGCCAAAGCACTTGAGAAGGCCGTGCCGTGCAAACGCGTAGGTATGGCGGTAATTGGCCTGGAGGTGCCCCACACGCACGTGCACCTTATTCCGCTTAACGAAATGGACGAGATGCGCTTTTCTAACAAAGTCAAACTGGAGAAAGAAGAATTTGAAGCCCTCGCGAAAGCGATAGCAGAAAACCTTTAATATAAACCGGACTCGTTCCGGTTTTTTATTATAACAAAATTAACCCCGCCTATTTAAGTTATTTTGTAACATTGCAGTAAACTTTAAAACTAACACTATGAAAAAGATATTTGGATTTGCGATCATTGCGCTAACGTTGGCTTCATGCTCCAGCGATGACGAAAAGGAATCTGCTGTGAACCTCGACCACCTGCAAAAAAGATGGTACCCGGTATCGTACAAGCTGGGCGGGCAGACAACAAACTATCCGGGACATATGCCGTGCGGTAAGGATTACATTGAATTCCAGGCCAATAATGTAGCAAAGGACGTGGATTATTTTGATTGCCAGCAGGACCCTGCGACAGAAGTTGGGACGTACACAGCTACACAGGAAAGCATTACCACATCGCTGGACGGGATCACAGAAACGTTCACCCTGAAAAAACTGAACAGCAAAAGGCTTGAGACCCAGGCCACACTGAACGGGGCTACCATAACGTATATTTATACGAGCACACCATAAAAAAGTAAACCGGAACTGTTCCGGTTTTTTTATTTCATAGCTGATGGTGAAAATTTGATATTTAATTTGTAGCTACTATTTTTTTAATAAAATAATTGCTATCATTGCGCAAACTTAATTAAACCAACTTATAATGAAAAAATTGATCGGCTTAAGCCTTGCATTGGCGCTTTTCGCGTCGTGTTCTGATGATGACAGCTCTTCTTCATCTTCTGTGAACATGGATCATTTGACAAAAAAATGGTACCCTGTTACTACTACTATCAACGGTGTTGACATACCTTACGATGATCACGAAGAGTGTGGCAATGATTACATCGAATTCATCGAAGGCGGTGTTTTTAAAGAAGTGGATGTATGGGATTGCGAACCGATGACAGATACCGGAACCTATACTGTAGCAAATAAAACCATTACTACAGTAGTTGATGGGTATACTGAAGTAGCTACTATAAAAAGCCTTAGCTCTACCAAACTGGTAGTTACAACTGAGGTAGAAGCTGATCCGGAATTTGGCACTCCTGCAATGACAGTAAAGCTTACATTAAAGAGCTCGCTATAATAACCTGTAGCAAAAATAAAGACCGGGGCCAATCGCCCCGGTTTTTTTATATCCTTTTATAACTGGCCTGCATGGTGGTGCCTTTGCCCACTTCGGAGGCCAGTACTTTTATCTTACCCTTGTGGTATTCCTCAACAATGCGCTTGGTTAATGAAAGGCCAAGCCCCCAACCCCTGCGCTTTGTGGTAAAGCCCGGCTCGAACACTTTGCGGAACTGTGTCTTTGGAATACCTTTGCCGCTATCGGATACTTTAATCTTTACGAATTTTTCACGCTCTTCCACCACCACATCCAGGCGGCCTTTGCCTTTCATGGCATCAATGGCGTTCTTTACCAGGTTCTCTATCGTCCAGCTGTGCAGCTCGGGGTTGAGCATCACCATTACGGGATGATTGGGCGAACGGAAATTGAACTCCACCTGGCTGGATGCGCGCGTCCTCAAGTAATCAAAAGCATTTTCTGTCTCGGCCACAATGTCCCGTTCCTCAAGTATGGGTTCCGACCCAATTTTAGAAAAGCGCTCGGCAATGGTCTGCAGGCGGTTCACATCTTTTTCAATTTCTTCAATGGTGGTCTCATCCACATTATCGGCCTTCATGATCTCTATCCATCCCAAGAGCGACGACAACGGCGTACCGATCTGGTGGGCGGTTTCCTTGGCCATACCGGCCCACAGGCGGCTTTGTGCCCCCATTTTTGAGGCGCGGTAAAAATTATATACCACTGCCCCAAAAAGCACGATGATGAGCACCAGTGCCACGGGATAATATTTGAGTACACTGAGCATGACAGAGTTACCATAGTAGATATATTGTACCTCGCCTAAATATTCGATCTTTAGGGCAGAGTTTGTGGATTTGAATTCCTCAAGCAATTTATAGGCACGGATGGAATCTTTAACGACATCGTCTTTTATTATTACTTCATCAATATTCCTTGCCTTTCGGATAATTCCTTTGCCATCTGTTAATATTGTTGGTATGCTTGTATTGCTTTCAGTAATTTGTCTCAGTGTTTCAAGGCCTTTGTCCTCGGTAACACTAAAAAGGGCATCTGTCGCATTAGCCCAAAGCTGCATCTTTTCCCTTTCATCATCCTTGAACCTTTGGAAAAGGAAATACGTGTTCCATACAATGAGTATAACGATAAGAAAAGAAGCGATGATGATAAACCAGCGGGTCAGGCTCCTTTTGTCGGTAATTTGCATAAGCGGTATTTTGTGGCTTAAAGATAGTGAAAAGTTATTAAGACATCATCTATGGGTCAGGCACAGCGCCATAGTTAAGGGTCTGGGCAAAGTATAAAAAAACAGGGGACCTTTCGATCCCCTGCCTTTGTAGTAGTAAGTTTTAGTTGCGTTAAAATTTCAGCGTAAGCCCTGCGAGAAAGTTAATGCCGGCCTGAGGGAAGTAATACGGGTCGCCCCACATTGCGCCATTGGACACATACATTTCATCAAATATATTATTTACCAAACCGCTGACGATAACCGACTTAAATATTTTGTTGGGTTTGAATTCATAACTCACATTAAGATCGGTAGTCGTGTAGGCATCCAGCTTGGCATTTACCGATTCAAGGTTATCCATGAACTGTTCGCCCACATATTTTGTAGCCAGCATCCCCTGGAAACCGCCCTTACGGTAAACAAGCTGCATTGCACCAATAATGGATGGCGAAAAGGCAATTTCCGTCTTGCCAAGGTTCTGCACACCGGCATCCGATTCATTGAAAAAGTCAATGTTCTTGTTATCGCTGATGGCAATGTTCGGCCTAAGCGTAAATTCATTGGTCAACGCTATAGCTGCATCGGCCTCAAGCCCGAGTCGGTAGCTGTCGCCACTGTTGGCATATATGGGAGCGCCTACATCATTTAGCCCACCTGTTAACACCAGCTGGTCTTTATAACGCATGTAATAGCCGTTCACGTTGATGTTAGTGCGGCCGGTTTTAAACCTCCACCCCAGTTCAAGATCATTAAGGCTTTCAGGCTTGGTGCTTCCATTCTCGTAGTCGTCGCGTCGGGGTTCCTTATTGCCACGGGCGTACGAGAAATAGATCGTGTTCTTATCGTTTACCGAATAGGTGAGCCCCGCCTTAGGGTTAAAGAAATCGAAGGTATCGTTTACAGGGTCGGCCTGTACACCATTGGCTTTGTAGTTCACGGTGCGGTATTGCAGGTCGCCAAAAAGGTTCAGTTTGGATGTGATGCTATAGTTAGCCTTAGCATAAACATTCAGGTCGGTCTTGGCGGCATAGTCATCATAATAGTGGTCGCCGGGCTGCGTATCAGATGAATACCTTGCCCATATCACTTCGCCAAAGTGGTCGCCTTCGTACTTGTTATAGGCCCCACCAAAAACCACATCCAGCGCATCCTTTTTATAGTTAGCCGAGAAGGTAGTACCATAAAAATCGTTCTTCAGCCACTTGCGGGTTATCAGGTCTTCTTCGGTGATCTCCACACCATCCACAATTACCGATCGAAGTCCATAGTCGGCATAGGTATCGTTATCACGGTAATTTTCATAATATCCTTTACCAATAGTGTAATGGAACGCCAAATTGGTACTCCATGTATCGCTCAGGCGCTCGTTCCAGTGCAGTTGGTAGTGATCCTGCTGGTAGTTGTCTGTCTCATTGTCGTAAAAACGGGTATTGCCATTGGCATCGGTATACATTCCTGAATAGTTGTATTGCCTATCTTTTTCAAGCGTTGTGGCATCAATGCCGTTCCATGCCTGGTAGGTGCGTTCTGTACCCCCGAAGACCAAGGCCTTTATGAGGGTGGTATTGCCTACATACGTTCCCTGCAAAAAGTAGGACTTCAGGTCGGATGAGGCGCGGTCTATATAACCGTCGGAAGCGATGTTCGACAAGCGCCCCGCCAACTCAAAGCGGTCGTTCATCAGCCCGGAGCTGAACTTTACCGTATGCTTGCGCGAATTAAAGCTGCCGAATGAGTTGGATATCTCACCTTCCGCTTCGTGCTTAAAGGCATCGGTAAGTACGTTCAGGCTGGCACCGAATGCCCCTGCACCGTTGGTAGATGTGCCTACACCCCGCTGTAGCTGGATGTTCTCTGCCGAGGAAGCAAAGTCGGGCATGTTAACCCAAAACGTTCCCTGTGATTCGGCATCGTTGTAAGGAATACCGTTGATGGTCACATTGACCCTCGTAGCATCGGCGCCACGCACACGGATACCGCTGTAGCCTATCCCATTGCCCGCATCGGAAGTTGTAACTACAGAAGGCAGGTAATTAAGAAGTGTTGGGATGTCCTGCCCCAGGTTGCGGGGCGCAAGCTCCTCTTTGGAAACGTTGCTGAAGGTGACCGGTGTTTTGCTGTTGGCACGAACGGCCTGTACCAACACCTCATCGAGTTTGTAATCCTGAGGCTTTACCGTGTCCTGTGCAACAGGCTCCTGTGCAAAAGCCGAAAATGAAATGAGTGAAAAAGCTGTAATAAGCCCAGCTTTGCGACTTTCAAAAAATAAAGATCTCATCCGTAAAATGTTTTACGAATAAAAGGGGTAATTATTCTTTTGTTAAATTAATAAAATGATGTTCCTTGGCAATTCCGCGGCGTGCACTCCGCAATAGTCTTGCCTGATTCCCTTGGCGGCATTACCCGCCCAGGTTCTTTGGGTATGATCTCAGCCCGATTATTTAGGGCACCCCTTTGAGACGGGGCAAATGTAGCTAATAATTTCAGATCTCATATAGTAGATCTCAGATTTTTCCAGGCAGGCCGAAAAACCCTGTAATTTTCAAGATCATGAGTGTAGCTCGATCTGAATTCTGAGATCCACGATCTGAAATTAGAGGTTGGGCCTCTTCCTCGACTGCTTTATCTCCGACTGCCTGCGCTTGTTCTCGATACGCTTTTTTATGACGGCACGCGGGATCTTTGTGGCCTTGCGGGGTTTTACTTCCCTCAGGGCATTGTCAATAACCTCAAGGAAACGCTTTGTTACAATATCCTTATTGCGCAGCTGGCTGCGGTCTTCGTCGCACTGCAGGATCAATATTTTTTCGGTTGTCAGGCGCGATGCCAGCCGCATTTCAGCAAGGGCTTTTTCCTCATCGGTAAGCGATAGTGAATTGGCAAGGTCAAAACTCAGCACGACCTTAGAGGACACTTTATTCACGTTTTGCCCCCCTGCACCGCTACTGCGTACGGCTTTGTAATCGAGTTCCTGTATGATGGTGTCCCTGTTCATTATTTCAGATTTTCGATTTCAGATCTCAGATCTAAATTATTGCGGTTGATGCGCGGGTTTCAAAAGATCATTAACGGTTTTTACGGGATTGAACGTTGCCAACGGCACTTCGGTAAATACAGTGATCCAGCCGGCCATGGCTCCGTTCCACAACCCCGGAAGCTCGTAGGATCTAAGGTCCTTACCCATTTTATTCTTATGGACTATAAAACCCGTTGAAGGGTCTACAAATTCTTCGAGGTCAAATTTTTCACCCTTATAATTTTTAAGGCCGCAAACCAGGTCTACCGGGTTAAAGTGTGTAGATGCTGCCAGTATTGCTTTTTGAGCAGGATTATCAAGGTCGATCTGTGAGCTCTCTACGATCTGGAGCGACAGCCTGCCATTCTCGCCTTTTACCCAAAAAGGGCCTCCTCCGGGTTCGCCCTCGTTCTTCACCATTCCGCATACGCGAACAGGCCTGTTGAATATTTTCTTTGCAAAATCCAGCCTGTGCTCATGTGTAAATTTCATTATATCCTCAGGGACATCGACAGACAGTTTAGCCATCGCGAACGCAAACATATTCCTGAGCTCCTGTTCGGTAACATTACCCTCCACTATCTTGCGAAGGCAGGCGAACACCTGCTCCTGCAGGCCCAGAAGCTGCCCTGCCAGGGCTTTTTTATATAAAGCGATGGTTTCGATATTATTGTGGCTCACATTGTCGATGTTCTTCACAAAAACAATATCGGCATCCAGCTCGTTCAGGTTTTGTATAAGCGCTCCGTGCCCTCCCGGCCTGAAAAGAAGGCTGCCGTCGGGATCGCGGAAAGGCTGGTTAGTAAGGTCGACCGCTATGGTATCGGTTTGCTTGTGCTGGTAGGAAAACCCGAAATTGATGGCAACTCCATATTCGGGCTCGACCATCTTTTTCGCCGCATCAACCGCATCCAGGAACCCGTCAAGATGTTCTTCCGAAATGGTAAAATGCACACCGGCCTTCCCTTGGGAGGCAGCATAGGCAGCGCTTTCCTTGAGGTGCTCAAAAACGGGCGTGGCTACAAAGCCTTCATAGGCATGAAAAGGGAGTATGCCCTTCGGCTTATTCGCATAATCAAATGCCTTATGGGTAAGCATCGTCTTTATAAAGCTGAAATACCTGAGGTCTTTAGGCTGGCTTTCATAACCCGGTCCGGCTTTGGCAATGGTCACTACCTCATCAAAAAAAGGAAATTTATCAAGCCCTATCAAAAACACTTTCAGGGCTTCATCCTTACGGCGGTTGATATAGGCATTGATGGTTTCCTGCTGGGGGTTGAACTCTGCCAGGAACTCGCACACGAATTTGAACATGCGGCTGGCCGCACCCGATGCGGGAACGAATTTCATCAGTTTGAGGCCTTCTTTCTTCGAATCAAAATAAGCTGCGAATTCAGTGGCCTTAGCTTCATGAAGGTCGAAAATACCATCATTAAGCAACGCCGGCTTCATGAGCTGTATCTTTGAGAGGCCATTCCTGAAAGTCGCCAGTTGTGAACGCACCTTTTCGATCGGGGTGCCGCAACTGCCCATCTGTATAAAATCCTGCAGGGTAAAGCCAAGGTCCAGCGTATCCTCAAGATCTTTAATTACTGCCTTTGTCTCTTCAACAATGTCCTCACCGGATATAGTTACATAGCCGATCCCATTTTTATCGAGCTTGTTTACAATGGCATCCCGGCCCGAAACGTTTTGGGCAATAATGTACAGGCCGGGCTTATCTGTTCCATTCTCATTTTCAGCAAAATGAAAAACAAATTCACGCGCGTCCTTACCATCCGGATCAATGAAGTCCGAAAGCGATTTGCCAAAAGACCTTCCGTTGGCGGGATCATTACTGCAAATGACGATATCTATAGAAGCTGACCTTCTTTTTGTACTATTCTCTTCCATGCCTTATAGCCAAAGACGGCGATAATGGTTAAAACAATATATAATATGCTGGTGAGGATTAGCCCTTTTAAGAAAAATAGCGGGATCGCAATGATATTGCCCGCAATAAGGAATAGCCAGTTTTCTATCTTTCTCCTGGCCATGAGCCACATACCTACAAAGAGGAGCCCGGTAACAATTGTGTCGACACTGGCCCACCAGTGGGTAAATTTATTAAAATAAATGTAAACTAATGACACACCTGTTACAGAAAGGGCAAAAATTGACATACATTTAATTTTGTCAGTATGCTGCATGGCCGTGATCTTCACGAGGTCCTCCTGCCGGTTGTCTTTCCTGCTCCAAATGTACCATCCGTAAATGCTCATGTAAAAATAATAGACGTTAATGATCATATCGCCATACAGCTGCCATTCCCAGGCAAGGTAAATGTAAAGGACAGTGCCCGCCAGGCCGGTGGGGTATACAAGTACATTGTTCTTTTTTGAATAAACAACACTGAATATACCAAAGATCACAGCCAGTGCCTCAAGCACGATATTTATGGTACTGTATCCTTCATAGGGCGCAAAAATAAGATCATACAGTTCTGCCATCAGCCATGCAAATTATTATCAAGGCACCATGCCAGGGTAAATCCATCGAGCTCTTCGAAGTGGAAAGGGAATGCTTCATTTATCTCTTTGTACGACACACCGACCATGCCCCTGCCTGCAGCCATCTCAAAATTATATACATTGATGTGCTGCTTAAAACTAAGGCCTTTGCGCGATACCATTTTGTACACCGCTTCCTTAACGCACCATATCACTATGAGCTTTTTCATATACTCTTCCATGTGCAATGGATCAAGATAAGCAAACTCATCACCTATGAACTTATCGGCAATAGTGATCACTTTCTCGCGTTGCAGTTCCATGTCTATGCCGGTATTGCAACTGCCAATGATGATCGCCGAAAAGGAATAGGAATGTGTTATGGAAATATGGGTGCCGTCTTTCAGGTGGGGTTTGCCATCAGGCCCGTAGTACAGCTCCAGATCAGTGTAACCGGCTACCTTCATCAGTTGGCGTACGCCCAAAAAGCCTTTTTGGTGCTGTTCCGACCGCATCCTGCCCATCTTCAGCACGCACACCTCCTTAAGCTGTACGCCTTCGGCAAGCTCGTCAAGGCTTTCGGTTATTTTCCAGATAAGCAGGCGCGTACCCGGGGCTATGTCGACAGATCTGTATAGAGGCATGTTATAAAAAAGGCAGCTGAAAGTGAACCGCTTACCCTGAATATTATTTATTTTTTAAAGTTGAATGATTAAAAACCAATTCACTAAATTTGCAAAAACTTTTTGCTAATACAAATATACAAATTCATGAGCACTACAACAATGCCTTATGTGGCTTATAAAGTTAAAGATATTTCGCTTGCGGAATGGGGAAGGAAAGAAATAGAGCTTGCCGAAGCTGAAATGCCGGGACTAATGTCGCTTCGTGCAGAGTATGGTGCATCGCAGCCGCTTAAAGGCGCACGCATTGCAGGCTGCCTACACATGACGATACAAACAGCCGTACTTATAGAAACACTTGTAGCGCTGGGTGCTGAAGTTACCTGGAGCTCATGCAACATCTTCTCTACGCAGGACCACGCTGCTGCTGCCATTGCCGCCGCAGGTATCTCGGTTTACGCGTGGAAAGGAATGAACGAAGAAGAATTTGACTGGTGCATCGAGCAGACACTTTGGTTTGGCGAAAACCGCGAACCGCTTAACATGATCCTTGATGACGGTGGCGACCTTACCAATATGGTATTTGACCGTTTCCCTGAGCTTGCTGCAGGCATCAAAGGACTTAGTGAAGAAACGACTACTGGTGTACACCGCCTTTATGAAAGGATGAAGAACGGCACGCTTGTAATGCCGGCCATCAATGTGAACGACTCGGTTACAAAATCGAAATTCGACAACAAATACGGATGTAAGGAAAGCGCCGTGGATGCCATCCGTCGTGCAACCGACCTTATGCTTGCCGGTAAGCGCGTAATTGTATGCGGTTATGGCGACGTGGGTAAAGGCACCGCTGCTTCATTCCGTGGTGCGGGATCTATCGTTACCGTTACTGAGATCGACCCTATATGCGCACTTCAGGCTGCCATGGACGGTTTTGAGGTGAAGAGGCTGGATACCGTTATCGGTAATGCTGATATCATCATTACGACTACAGGCAACAAGGATATCGTTGTGGGAAGCCACTTCGAAAAAATGAAAGATAAGACCGTTGTGTGCAACATCGGCCACTTTGATAACGAGATCGACATGGCGTGGCTAAACAAAACGCATGGTGCCAGCAAGATCGAGATCAAGCCGCAGGTGGATAAATATACCATCAACGGCAAAGACATCCTTATCCTTGCCGAAGGCCGCCTTGTAAACCTTGGCTGTGCGACTGGCCATCCAAGCTTTGTAATGAGTAACTCATTTACTAATCAAACACTTGCACAGCTTGAGCTTTGGGCAAACGGTGACCAATACGAAAATAAAGTATACATGCTGCCTAAGCACCTTGACGAGAAAGTGGCTTCGCTTCACCTTGCCAAATTGGGCGTGGAGCTTGAAACCCTTCGCGACGACCAGGCTGCCTATATTGGCGTGGAAGTACAGGGGCCATTCAAGCCGGAGTACTACCGCTACTAATTTCAGATTTTTTGATTTCAGAATTCAGAATTCAGAATTCAGATTGAGCTTCACTCGACCTCATTTATGATACATTATATAACCCTCGCTGCGGCGGGGGTTTTTGCTATCTGATTTAAAAAATAAGGGCTGTCTCAAAAAAGACAGCCCTTATTTTTTTACCAGAACAATGCCGGCTTTCCTTTCCTGAATATGACCCTGAACTCTTCGTAGTGATCTCCGTTGCCTATGGTATGTGTGTCCCTGTGGCCCGCACCCAGCCTTAGCTTATGCAGCATGCCCGAATAGCTGCCCACCCAAAGTGTTTTGCCGTCGTCCGAAAGGCACATGCCGTTGATGGTCGAGCCAAGGAAATGACGCCACAACTGTTTGCCTTTTTTATCGAATGCTTTAATATAGCCGTTAGCATCGCCCAGTATGTAATAGCCATCGGCGGCAGCACCGGCATATACCCTCATACTTTCATCAATAACTACATATTCGTCACTTTCCTCATAGGCTTCAATATTAGCGCCATCCAGCTTCGTGACATCTACGCCAATGGTCGTGCCGTTGTAAAAATGGCAGGAATTGGTAATGACCTGCTCATCATTGGATGCAAAAAGACAAAAATGCGGATAGCTGGACTGCGGCCCTATCTCGCCCACCTGTTCACACGAAGCATTAAGCACCCTGTGCGAACTGTCCTGGTCCGCCACTACAATAAAGCGGTTGTCGTGTGAAAGGTCGGCATTTTCCATCGATAGGTCTATCTCTTCCGGCCCTTCATCTTCATCAAAGTCCTCATCTTCCTCCGGCAGGGGATGTATCATGTTCAGTCCTTCTTCGGCAATGAGGAAAATGCCATTCGGGCTAACGAAAAGCACCTTTTTCCCATCGTTAAAGGGTATCAGGTTCGTTACTTGCGCCCCGCCGAATTGGCTTATATTGAAAGTGGCAATTGTTCCGCCTTCCCATCCTTGTGTGGTGGTCAGGGTATCGCCGTTGATGATGGCGAACACATTGCCTTGTTTAGACTTGCCGATGGCCCTTACTTCGGTATCCAGCTCTAACAGATGGCCGCCGTCGAGAAGGTAGCCCTGTGGCTTTTGGTCATACTTAGTTACAAAGAATACTATTTTTTCACCATTGATAAATGTGAACAGTTCAATGTTCTGTTCGTTGTTCTTAATGTATTCGATGAGCGGGCCATGAGATGGCGGGAATGCCTCGCGGAACTCCGCTACCCTGCCCGTTTCATTCGCTTCGCGGAGCAGCTGCACTATGTCGTCGGCCAGGTGTTCCCTTTCGTCAACAGGCTCTTCACCTTCCCATTTGTCCCAGCCGTGTGCCTCGCCGAACGCGACCATTTTATTAATAGCGTTACCATAGGCCGCGCCTTTTTCATTCCATTCTTTTTGGAGGTCTGAATGTTGTAGGTCCATATTGATCACTGCATGTATTTAGTTAATTGAAAAACGCCCCTTTCACAGGGCGTTTCAGTATTGATCGATCAGTTATTGCTTTAGCAATGCGATATTCTTAATATGCGAAAAGCTTTCATATCTGGTAGCTTCGCTTCCCCATTCGTTCGGCCTTGAGAAGGTAAAAGAAAGGGAATCGATGTGTATGCTCCTCCAGTTGTCCGGATCGCTGAAATCCAGGTCCCTGTGCCCGTTGATGTGGTTGATCCTGAAAACGCCCACCCTTTCAGTGCCAAAAAGATCGTCCGTCATGCGCACTACTTTCCTGTCCATCTGGCCCAGGCTGTAAATAGCATATACTTCCATGCCTTCCAGTTCGAACTCCACCTCATCATGATCGCCCGAAAGGATCAGGTCCCTTTGCGCCTGCGTAAAGTCGTTATCGTCATCCTCGCCCTCAAGCGCTATAACCTCATTGTAAATGCTTGTACCGGCCTCAGCTTCCTCTTCTACGTATTCCTCTTCCGGCTCCTGCCTGCGGCCGTTGTCAAAAACGGTTATCTCCTGCGTGAGTGACGGGTCGAATAGGTCGAGTGTTTCCTTAATGTCCACTTCGCATTCCAGGAAAAAGGTAATGCCTTTCCTTTGCGCATTCTCAGGAGTATCGCCGCCCCATTCTGCCAAAGCCGCGGGTACGTCCATGTCCTTTACCCAGTATCCGTAAGAAACCTCACCGCCACCTTCTACCACGCACGGGAATTCCTTTACCCATTCGCCGTTGCGCTCTGTCGTTGCGCATCGTTCGGAAGTCCTGGTCTCTGTTCCCAGTTCTATCCTCTCCTCAACATTGTTAACAGTACGCTTAGCGTAGAAAGTTCCCTTAACGCCTATCACGGTCACAGGGTCCTTGCCTGACTTAACGTTTACCGTAGCCTTGATCATTGGGTCAAAATAGGCCCACGGGTTCTCTACATACAAAAATTCCAGTTTCACGCCGGTGATACCCACCATGCCCTTGATCTTATCAAAAAATCCCATAATTATTTACAAAGTTTAATTTCTTTTCCGCTATCTGAATCTTCAAATTTTTTGAACAGCTTGCCGTCCACATATACTTCATACCCGGCTTTTACAGGTACTTTTACCTTTTCCCCTGCCTTGTATTTTGATGTAGATGAAGAGCCGTCCGCACGAACGCGCACCTCGATCTCTTTAGAACAGTTGTTGATAAGGTACACGTCAAAGTAACCGCCAACCACTTCTTTAGCTACAGTTACTGCTGTAGTTGCGGCAGTTACTGCCTGCGATGCCATTACGGCCAGCAGCACCACGGCCGAGATTTTTTTAAATGTGTTCATTTTGCTTTGTTTTAAGGTTATAAATAGATCTTGATAAAGTCAAACAAGCTAAGGTATCAATAAAAGTTTTGAGTTGAGTATCGAAAACCAAAACTTGTTAATTATTTCTTAATTTAATAAACAGGCCAGATACAGGCGTTGGTATACCGCATCATCATAAACAGGCTTCATCGGTAATATTTCCTTGTTTTTTATAAACAGTCCTTTTTCATACTCCGACTTCAGGTCCCACAGGTTCTTTTGCGGGACAGATAGTTTTTTTAGGTCGGATAGCGCCGCTTTGCGTTTGTCCTTTTCCAAGCCGTTAAAAGATCCTGTGAGCGTTTTAATGGCATTCACATCATCCTGGTCAAACGACCAGTTGGCGTGGTAGTATGCCCGGTAGTGCAGCCGGCGTACTGCCTGTAAACAGGAATAAGCACCACTCTCTTTTTGGTTCCATGCCTCCCATAGCTTTGCCGCGTCATCCCTATCGAACAGCGTATCAAAGGGTGGTTCCGGCAATTCCGGGGCTATGTATCCTGTCCGGCTGTTGCGGTGTTTTAGCATTAGCCCGGTAAGTTCCTTAAATTTTGAATGGTCGCTCGTCCTTGTCCACCTGGCACCTCGCTTCAGCATACGATCAATGATCTCAAAAGTAACTTTGTCCATCTGGCTGATGCTCCTTTCATTATAGATCTGGTATTGACAGATAACCTCATCCAACAGAGTGTACTGAGAGCGCAGTGCAATGTTCAGGTCGGCATTATACCGGATCACCAGTTCCGATGTAAACAACATCGTGAACAGGTACACATCATGATCAACACGTTTCGTTGCACCCAGGAACTGATGTACGTGCAGCAGGTGCGCCATGGCCGACATCCCGTTGGGCGCGGTCATATTAGGGTCGGCGCCTTTATCAAGCAAAAAGCGGGCAATTTCCAGCCTGTCAACAAAATTCTTATTGGTAAACTCGCGCGATAATGCCCTGTTGATAAGCGGGTGGGCGATCTTGCGGGATGAAGCATGCAGGAACGACGAGGCATCCACCTCATTTTCATCCATCAGCTTTTTGAAGGCTGCCAGGTCGGCATTGTCGATCGCAGCCTGTATTTCCCTGCTTAAAATGGGTTCGAGTACTGTTACCATTTTATCTAATTTATCTGGTTAGGCAATGCCCCATATTCCTTCATCCTGCTTTCAATGAAACTAAGGTCATCCTCAGGGAAGGCGATCTGCAGGTCACGGTAGGTTTTAACGAGCTTGTTCATCTCCGTAACGTATACAGCTGCTTCCTCTTTGGCAATAAAAAGCAGTTGCCAGTTCTCTATACAGTACATTTTAAGGCAGGTTTCATAATATTCCCTCAATGAAAGTTTCAGGTGGTGCACCTTCTCATCGTTGTACAGGTAGAGCTTATTTTCGAATATCGAATTATCATCTTTCCTGTCAAAATGAATGCAGGCGTACTGGTATTTTACATTGGTATTATCAATAATGTGCAGTTTGCCTATCAGCTCATAGTCTTTGTTGTCTTTAGTCGTAAGGTCTTGAAGCCACGGTTTGGCACCCAAAAAGTCCCGTGGACTCGTGAAGCTGTAAGACCCTATATTGTCCTGCCTGTGCGTCAGGTTCGGATGGTTGCTTTTATCTTTATCAAAAGAATATTGGAGGTTGTTTTCCCATGAAGCCTCTATGAGTTCCTTAAACGATTCATCAAGGCTAAAGCTGAAGTCGCGTTCATAATCAGGATCATCATCCGGTTCGCCATTAAGGACATACAGCTGAATATTAACATGGGCAGGAATAATATCCAGGTAGCCGTCGCCACAGCTTTCAATGCCGGTCCTTGGGTTGTATTGCAATTTTGTTTTAAAATCTTCGTATTTTTTGGTAAGGTCGTACATAATTATTAGTAAGTTAATTTGACCGCAAATTATCATTTAATCCGCAGCCTGTGTTCGTAAATGAATATTCGTTATATGTCTTAGAAAATTTGTCTGTAAATCAGCAAAATTTGTTAGTCGTCAGTAATATATGGCATTTCGAATCCGGCCACCACACCTGTAATCTTTCCGTCCTTTTCAATGTTCTTAATTCTTACAGGCAGTGCACCTTTTTGCCCGTTAGAAAGGCGTTCGGCAGTTATGCTTATGGCCCCGGTTTCTATGGCTGCCCTGTATTCGGCCGGCTTTAGGGCTGCTCCGGTATCCCGGACCTCAAACAGCAGCCTTTTGTTCTTCATGAAAAATCTCACTTCGACCCACGCAATGCCACCACGTGCTACAGCCCGGTCTACTGCATGACTTACCAGTGGCTGGGTGAGCATCGGCGGGATGTAGAGCGCTTCGGCATCGATGTCCTCGTCGCATTCGATACCGAAGCGAAAGCCCTGGTGATGGAGCAATTGCCGGACTGCAAGATAGTTGGTTGTCATGGCTATTTCCTCTTCCAGCGAAATGTACTGCCCCGTGCTATTTTCGAGTATTTGGCGGGTAAGCTTTGCAAATTTCGAAAGGTAGGCCGCCGCAGTATCTGCCTCGCCATTCCTGATGAGCGCCTGTATGCTGTCGACAGATGACGCTATGAAATGCGGGCTCATTTGCGTCAGCAGCACCTGCTGGCGCAGGGTATCGCTCTTTTTGGAGAGCAGCACATTCTTCTTTTTAAAGAACTTATATACCAATATAGTTACCAGCAGCAGGAACAGCGCCACAGCCACCGAGGCCCCTATCTTCACATTCTTCCGGAAACTTTCCTGTTCCAGCTTTACCCTCTGGAGCTCTCGCTGCTGCAGCAACAGCTTATTTTGCGTTTCTATCCTGTCGGTTTTGAAGTTGAACGCCATTTTTTCTGACGTACCCTTTTTTTGCATGGCTTCTACCTTATTCTCAAGCGATCCATGTTCCGTCAGGTAGCGGTACGCGTTCCGGTAATCCTTCATTCCAAAATATACCTCGCTAAGGCAAAATGCAGCGATGGATCTTTCGTCAACGCTATCGGCTGCGTTTGCGTCGTCATAAACCAGCTTCAATTGATATTCCGCCTCTTTATATCTTTCGTTCAAAGTGCATATTTTACCATAATCTATACGGCAGGTATTTACATCCGTCCGGTCATATTTCAGGGACGCATCCAGCGCGAGTTTATGATAATGTTCGGCCATCTTTGGGTCATACCTCCCGGTGTACGGATCGGTATGGCAGTGTGCAATGGATCCCAGTATGTTATCAATATTGTGGTATTCCGGGATCTTTTTTGCCAGCGCCAGTGCTTCGTTAAACATCGGTATCGCCAACTCGGCATTCCATTCCCTGTATATTTCACCCTGACGCCACAGCGCCACCTCAAGCAGCTTGTCATTTTTAAATGTCCTCAGTGTTTTCACAGCGCTGTCCGCGTAGGTCATCGCCCTTATGACGATCCCATGCCTACGGTAGCATTTTTCCAGATTCAGGAGGGAGTTTACAACAGTTTCCTTATCACCATATTTTTGGAGTATCCCAACCGATTCTTCTCCCATCTCTATTGCGGTCAGGTAATTTTCGGTGTCGGCATACAGCCTGGAAAGATCGTAAAGGTTATATCCAAGTTGTTTTTTGAGGTTATATTTCCTGGAGAGCGCTATCGCTTTTACATAATTGGCTTCCGCCTTATGTTGATCTCCATTTTTGTTGAACCCCGAACCAAGCCGGTTCAGTGAATCCGCCATATTTTCCGGAGAAATTTTGCCGGTATTACGCTGCGCCACCGCCTTCTGCAAAAAAAACAGATGGAATACTATCATAAAAAACACAGCGGCAGGTCCTTTCATGTGTGCCTGTTCTTTATTTTGTACGGAATGGCAAAACGGCTTACCGCGCCTTTTACTATGCCATCTTCTATAATCGAGGCTACTTTAATGCCACCATCCGATGCATTGAGCCGTTCTGCGGTTATGTGCGTAGCCATCGACTTGTGGCCTGTTCGCCTGGCTCCTGTAAGTCCACGCCCGTTATCAGTGACCTCAAAAATGAGGCTGCGGCCTCTTTTATAGAATTTCACGCGTATCATGCCGCCTTCCTTCTTTCCTGCAATGCCGTGCTTTATGGCATTTTCAATAAATGGCTGGGTAAGCATCGGGGGGATATAAACTGTTTCTTTATCGATCCCTTCATCTACTACAATTTCAAAATTGAAATTATCATAAAGCAGCTGCTGTATCACAAGATAGTTGGCGGTCATGCTGAGCTCCTCCTTCAGGCTTATATATTGCAATGACGAGTTGTTAAGTATTTGTAGCGTAAGCCGGGAAAATTTAGAGAGGTAGTCTGCCGCTTCGTCATTTTTATCTTCGTAGATAAGGCTTTGTATATTGTCAACCGAATTGAATATAAAGTGAGGGTTCATTTGTGTGAGCAGTAGTTTTTGCTTCAGTTCATTGTTCCTGTTGGTAGCGATGGCACGCTTTTGCCTGAAGTAAAAGTACAGGAACGCAAGCACGGTCGCAAGTACTAGGATAGTAAATATAAACCCGAACAGAAAAGCATTTTTGCGGGCATCGGCCTGTTGCGCCTCAACCTTTTGTGTTTCGGCAGTTGCCTGGAGCAAGCTGTTTTGCAGGGATAGCTGCTCTGCATCAAATTTTACGGTTTGCGCTTCCGCACTGGTTATCATTACTTCATCCATCAGTTCCCTTCCTGCCTGTATGGCTTCCATGCCATAGTTGTAGGCCTGTTCATAGTTGCCCAAGCTTTCATAAAGGCCGGAAAGCAGCCGGTTGGCTTTTATATAATCCTCATTTTGTTCTGTTGCCGGCCTAAGGCTAATGCACTTTTCAAAAAAGAGCCTGGCTTTTGCGATATCTTTTCCTGAAAGATATAGCTCACCAAGGTGCAGCAGGATACCCATCCGGATATCCACATAAGGGTTTTTTGCTTCATCGGCCAATGCCTGCCGGTAATACATGACCGCTTTTTCGTTATCTCCCATCATGAAGCAGCACAGGCCCATTCGGTCTTTTATATAAGCCTCTGAATTATAAAATCCGGTACCGGGTGTGTCGGCAAGCGCGCTGGATAGCAACCCCATTGCTGCTGCATACTTTTTTTGGCTGATCAAAAAGTCGGCATACAGCACTTTGGCAGTAACAGAATTTTCTTTTTTATGGGTATTCCGTTCAAAGATCCCGATAGCCTGCCGGTTATAGCGCCCGGCTTTGACATGATCTTTTTTAAACAGGTAGATCTGTCCCATTACGCTGTAGCAGTATGCAATTCCGATAGAATCTTTCAATTCACATTTGATCCCAAAGGACTTCGTAATGTAATAAAAGGCATCGTCGTATTTCCGTGACCTTATATAGGCCTGCGCATTGCGGTAAGCCGCATTGGCACGTAGTTCGTTAGAGGCTATCATAAATCCGGCATCCACATCATTCTGCGCTGCGGCAGCCTTATAATTCAGCCCCGCCCTGCTGCAGGTATCGGCTATGTATTGTAACGAATCAATGCGTTGATAGTTTTGGGAATAGAGGCTACCCGTCACCATCAGTAGACAGTACAGCAACCAAAACCTTATTATCCGGAAGCACCTCATTTTATCGGGCTACCACTTAGTGTAACTTTCCAGTATGGTTAAAAACTCTTCTTTTTTACGAACGGCCAACGGTATCTTCGATTTGTCTTTCATTACTATGGTCGCGCCGCCATCGGCCTTGATGAAATGGTCGAAATACAGCATATTGATGAGGTGCGACTGGTGCGAACGGAAGAAGCCCTGCGGTGTGAGCAGTGTTTCGTAGTCTTTCAGCGTGTTTGATACCACCAGCTTTGGCGCATTGATGAAATAAAAGGTCGTGTAGTTCTTG
Organism: Flavobacterium sp.; assembly: GCF_052437795.1. Lineage (GTDB taxonomy): Bacteria > Bacteroidota > Bacteroidia > Flavobacteriales > Flavobacteriaceae > Flavobacterium. The sequence goes on along the minus strand of NZ_JBQVPA010000003.1, from coordinate 483,600 downwards.
TCCGACTCGCAATGCACGATGTCCTGCACGTTTACAGAATATACCTTTTCGGCTGTTTTCAGTATGAGCTTCTGCAAATTCTTAGGCCGCTCCATGTTCGAGAACAGTGTGCTCAGCTTCAGGTCAAGCACCTCCTTGTTCACGCTTTCCTCAGCTTTCTTTACAGCCTCTATAAGGTCAGATGGCTCTACGGGCTTCAGCAGGTAATCAATGGCGCTAAAGCGGAATGCCGTTATGGCAAATTCCTGGTAGCCGGTAATGAAGATCACCTTAAAGTTGATGGGGCTCAGTTCACGCAGCAGGTCGAAACCCGTCCCATCGGGCATTTCCACATCCAGGAAGACCAGGTCGGGCAGGTAGCGCCTTATCGCTTCTGCTCCTGACTTAACGTCTTCGGCCTCGGCAATAACCGCAACACCCGGGCAATATTGCTTTATCGCGGCAATGTTCTTGCTCCTTATTTTTTCAATGTCGTCTATGACAATGGCTCGTAGCATAATTGTAAATTGTAATGGTTAATTGGCGTGCGTATACCCCTTGCCCAGCTTTTCAGCTATTAGCATGTCGCGCTCCCTTTCTGCCTTTTGCACAGAGTCGAAGGCCTTCACGTTCTTTTGCCCCGCCGTTCCCGTTTTTCCGTAAGTAATATTCAGTGTCGCACCGTCCTGTACAACCTGCCAGAACTTGTCGCTCTTGGCATCTTTACAGGTGAGCAGCACAGTTTCGCCTTCTTCTATTTTTACTTCGTACCTGTGGCATGACAGCAGGTTATATGCCGCCGACTCATAACGCATCTTTTCCCTCAGGTGGTACAGGTATTCGGCATCGGCTACTTCAAATTCAAGTGTGTACAGATCTTTTTCAAGCTTCCTCTTTACCGGTTTTGATGCAATAACTTTATTCGCAGCTTCGATCACCTTGAGCGGCTCGTTCTCAAAACGCACGTAATATTGCCCATTAGACATTCCGCTGCTGGAGATTTTCATGCCATATTGCAACCCAAGTTCCTCATTATGCTTTTGCCAATACTCCATGTCTTCCCTCTTTTTACCTTCTTCCGCAGAGATATCAAGCTTCCTGCCGTCGTTATAAAGGTGCATCAGGTCATATTCCTCCTTCCGCGGATGTTCTGTCACCAGCTTTTTCCATTCCGCTTCAGGGATAGGCAATTTCTCAAAATAAGGCCTTTCAATATGCCCCGTTTCCAGCAGTATCTGCAGGGCAAAATCTTTGGAACCAATATCGCTCCCCGCATCCGGATGGTCTACGCTTATTTCAGCCGTGACTTTGGTATCCTCAATGCTTTTTATTGTGATAGTATATAGTGTTGCCATTTTAAATCGTAACTTTTACATCGCTAAGGTATAAAAACCTCCCGCCCCTCAATTTCCGAATGAAGGTTCGTGGGCAACAGATGAATATTCGGGTTAAGGGTTACATCTCGTCCAGGGATTGACGGAACTCCTCACGCTGCAGGTCTTCCAGTTCCTCGTAAGCATCGGCTTTGGCAACGTCCTCCGGTACGCCATCGCCATATCGGTACATGAGCCCCAGTGTCTCTGTTGCACGGAAATTGCCCATCTGCGATGCCTTTTCATACCATTGTACAGCAACGTCCATGTCTTGCGGCACGCCATTGCCCGTAGCATAAAAAGTCCCCAAGTTGTAGCACGCCCTGTCGCTGCCGGCGTTGGCGGCTTTCAGGTTCCAGTCCATAGCTGCTTCCTCATCTATTTCGGTGCCAATGCCTCTTACGTAATACACATACAGCTCGAACATTGCATCGGGATTGCCCAGCGCGGCGGCCTTTTGGTGGTAGCCCAATGATACTTCATAGTTTGGTTGCAGCCAGAACTCTCCGTTATGATACAATAATCCCAGCTCGTACAATGCGGGAGCATAGCCCCTTTCGCCCAGCTTTTTGTAGATGTCGACATAAATGCCAAGCGTTTCCTCCCCGAAGAAAGGCGCCGACTTCATCGACTTAAAATAGTATTTGGCATCCCTGAACACCTGTTCATCAGTATAGTTATCAAAAGCATCATTGCTGATGATCGCTTTCAGTTCGTCATGGTCGATCCTGTCCATAGTTTTTGGTTTAGGTAAGGCTGTAAACATACGAAATTTCTTTATCGGTAATGTTAACGCGCAAAAAAACTGCGCGGACGTGGGCAGTACAATTATTTTTATAGTTTTGCGGCAAAAACCAACCTTATGAAAAAGAGAATTACCTTACTACTCACCCTTATGGCAGTTGTTAACCTATTTGCCCAGGAACCGGACAGCAGCACCGCCGGCACTGTCGAGAGATCGATCTTTACGATCCAAACGGGTACGGTTGGGGTTTGGGTAAGCAATGAAATGCGCCTTGCCGATAAATTTGCTTTGCGTACAGAGGCAGGCCTGGACCTTTGGGTCTATGAAACATTTTCGGATGGTGACGGTGTGGTATTGGCACCCAGCATAAGCGTTGAACCCAGATGGTATTATAATATCGGGAAAAGGGCTGCAAAGGGAAAACATACGGATAATAACAGTGCCAACTTTGTGGCATTGGCAGTTGACTTTTATCCCGACCTTTTCCTCGTGGGAAATCCACCCGGCTACCTGTATCTGCCTAACCAGATCAGCTTCATTCCTAAATGGGGAATAAGGAGGTCGATAGCCAAAAGCAATTTCAATTATGAGCTGGGGCTCGGGATCGGCTATCTTAAGGTGCTCGATGACCCGGATTATATGCTGACTTCTACCGAAAATGTAGCGGTGGACATCCATATACGGTTCGGGTACACTTTTTAAGACTCACCCGGCACTTCCCAGATTCCTTCGGCTACGCGGCGCACTACCCTTTTGATCTTGTCGCGGGTCATCGGCACTTTGTTCCAAAAGGTCAGTACGGCATCATAGCCTGTCTGCGCTTTTTCCTCTTCCGTAAGCGGATAGGGGCTGGAAGCTATCGGCATATTTGTTGCCTCTATCCTGTCTTTAATGCTGTTGAAGTAATCCTGCTTGCCGCACAGCCTTGATCCGGCCGAACCGCCGAGTATCAGAACTTTCTTTCCTGTGAAGTCGAACCCTTTGCGGTCAAGTTCGCTAAAGTATTCGTTCAGGAAAGCGGCTTCCTCGTCGGTAAGCATGGGGTTGTTATCGAGCCCGCACCTGTCGGCCTGCGCAAACATGCCCATCGAAGCCATAAGCAGCAAGAGATGGAGATAATTTTTCATAGGTGTAGTTTTTACCAAAACGGACCTATGGTAGAAATAGTACATTATTAGAGTTTTTTTTAACGCTATAGCAAGCTAATATTGTATCAGAGTAAAGGATGAAAAAATGATCTGGTACCGATTACATATCTGAAAAATGTATGATAGCGTTGTGAATTATATTTCGCCGGGAAACGACGCTTCTAAATACTGCTCAACATTAATTTGTTGTCGATCGGTCAATATATTTTCCAGTAATGATAATGTATTCCTGTATTCCATTGCCTCTGCCAAAGCGGTAAACTCTGCTTTAAAGCCGAGTATTTTAATTTGTTCTTCTATTTCTTCAAGGGTAACTTTAAAAAACTCCCTTTTTTGATTTAACATATTCACTTTCCTATGTTCAAATGCTTTATGAAGTTCGTTTTCTAATGTCCTGGCCTCATCGGAATATATCATAGCATGAACATCAAATAAAAATGGCACTGAAGCATCACCAAGTTCCCTAACGCGGTCTAATGGTTCAAGCCTACGCGTCATACCTATCTTATAGACATTTTCACCAAAGGATCCAATGTTCGATATAATATAGACATGACCTCTTTTAGTCTGTTGAGCCATCGATAATGCTCTCTCTTTTCTTAACCTTGCCTCTTCCAATTCGGCTTCAAGTACTGCGATCTGCTCTTTGAGCCTAGCTTGAGTTTCTAAATCGGCAACACCCATTTCCCTTTGGATCTTTTCCAGTGCTCTTTGATAAATACCCTCTTCTTTCTCAGCCTGCTTTTGAGCCCTTTCAAAATCTCTTTTCGCTTTTTCTTCTTCCCTTAGTTCATCCTGGATCGCCTTCATAGCTTCTTTCTCACGTTGCTTTTTTGCCTGATATTCATATTCCAGCTTCAACTCCTGTATTTTAAGAGTATAATATGTACGATTGATCGCTACTGCATTTCCTTCCCCTAACTTGTTGATTGCTTCGTAAGACTTTAATATCCTGTCTCTCAATTGGTTTACATTATTCCATTTGACTTTTGCAATGAGAGCATCACTCTCCCCGTTGAATGCTCGTAAAACAAGTTTTACAAGACGGGTAGTAGACGCCTTACCCTTTGCTTCACTACCATCTATTGTCCAATTCTTGCTACAGGTGGCGGCAGTACCTTCATTGATCATTTCCTTTTGTGCTTCTCTTATTTGATTTTGCTTATCACGATACTGATCGGATTTGTCGAAATCATATATTGGCTGATAAATACCATATTCGCTAAGGTCCAGCTTATTTTCAAAAACGTTGATCTCGTGTAGAAGCTTTCGATACAATTCCTTCGATGACGTATATTTATCCTTTAATTCAATATACTGCTGAGACATAATCTCAAAATCTTGCTTTGTAGACCTGATCTTCTGATTTAATTCTGAAATTTCTTTAAACCGGCCAATTGTTGATTCGTAAGAATTAATCTTAAGTTCTTTTTCATCAATAATTCTGTCTAGTCTTTCTTTTTCACTTCTAATCTTTTGATTCAATTCGGAGATCTCATTGTATCGCCCTAATGTTGCCTGTAAGTTATTTATCTGAAACTCCTTTTCGGCAATAGTGGTATCTAGCTCATTTTTTCTAGCCATTACTTCAGCTTCGATATTTATTATTGGTTGATATTTCTCCAATAATTCTTCAAGCTCTTTTATCCTGTCGAGTTCATTTTTTCTTAGAAAATCTAATGATGCCATACGAGGTTAGTTTTATCACATAAACTTACTAAAAAAATGTTAACGGAGATAAGGGATACCTCATATTGAAAACAATACAAACAAAAAAACCGCCCTTACATCAGTAAAGGCGGTTTGTTGTTATTCTGTGATAGCATTTCCCTGGCTATCGAAAAAGTGGTATTCTAAATACGTGTAAGCGTCACGTGGTATGACTTTCACCCATTTCTTGTGCTCTAAAAACCATTTGGAGCGAATGGATGGAAATCCTTTTGTCAGGTAAGCCGCCACAAAGGGATGTGCGTTGAGCACGATCTTTTTATGCGACTTCATAATTCTTTCAAGGTCGGCCGTTATGCGGTCGATCACCAGTATCGGCGCTTCTATTTCCCCTTGTACGTTGTTAGGGTCTTCTTCGCGCGTCTTGATATTCACCTCGGGCCTTACCCGTTGACGAGTGATCTGGATAAGTCCAAACTTACTCGGAGGCAGGATCTTGTGTTTTGCTTTATCGTCGCTCATCTCGTCCCTCAGGAAGTCGAAGAGCTTTTTGCGGTTATCGGGATTGGACATGTCTATAAAGTCCACCACGATGATCCCGCCCATATCCCTGAGCCTTAGCTGGCGCGCTATCTCAGCGGCAGCTATCATATTGACTTCAAGGGCGGTATCCTCCTGGCTAAGGGCCTTGTTAGAGCGGTTGCCGCTGTTCACATCTATAACGTGAAGGGCTTCTGTGTGCTCTATGATAAGGTAGGCGCCTTTGCTCATGGATACCGTTTTGCCAAAAGAGGTCTTTATCTGCCTTTCGATATTGTATTTCTCGAAAAGCGGCAGGTCCCTGTTTTGGTAGTACTTTACGATATTCGCTTTTTGGGGAGCTATCTCCTGCAGATAGTCCTTAGTTTGGTAAAAGAGGTCCTCGTCGTCCACGTAGATACCCGTAAATGTGTCGTTGAACACGTCGCGCAGTATGGATGAGGCCTTATTGACCTCTCCCAAAACCTTGCTTGGGTGGTGGGCACCCTGGAGGCGTTTGCACATTCCTGTCCATTTGTCCAGCAAATTCTGCAGGTCGCGGTCCAGCTCTGCTACCTTTTTCCCTTCGGCTACCGTTCGTACGATAACACCGAAACCTTTTGGCCTGATCGATTGTACAAGGCGTTTCAGGCGGTCCTTCTCTTCCTTGGACTCTATCTTCTGCGAGATCGATATCCTGTCAGAGAATGGCACCAGCACCACATACCTGCCGGCTAGTGAAAGCTCTGAGCTTATCCTTGGGCCTTTGGTCGATATGGGTTCCTTGACTACCTGTACGAGAACGGACTGGTTGGTACTCAGCACATCGGCTATGGCACCATCCTTGTTGATCTCTTTCTCAAACGAAAAGTTCTTAAGGGAATAATCTTTTAATTTACCTGCGCTTACAAGTTTCATGAATTTCAGCAGGGAAGGAAGGTTGGGGCCGAGGTCGTGGTAATGCAGGAATGCATCCTTTTCGAAGCCAACGTTGACAAAGGCGGCATTGAGGCCGGAAACAGGCTTCCGTATCTTGGCGATCAAAATATCGCCCACAGAGAACTTGTCCTTGTCTTCCTTTTCCTTGTGCAATTCAATTAGTTTTCCATCTTTCAATAAGGCAAAATCTACCGCGTCAGAACCTGATCGAATAATAAGTTCTTTATTCACACTGTACATTTTTATCCGCAACACAGTTCATGGTTTATGGTTTATTGTTTATTGTTGCGTAACACAACTACAAACTACAAACGCTAAACTATAAACATGCAGGCAGATGGATTAAACAAAATTTAAACAGGTATTTTGTGTACCCGGTTCTTTAGGACGGTAAGATGACAGAGAATAGACAACCGTGGCTGTCTCATGTCTATTATCTAAAAGTCTAAAGAATTTCAATGAACGTTGAAAAAAAGAAAAAGTAGTTTACACTACTTTTTCTTCTTGTGACGGTTAGCTCTCGCTCTTTTTTTACGTTTGTGAGTCGCTACCTTATGTCTTTTTCTTTTTTTACCACTTGGCATAGTGTCGAAGGGTTAGGGTGGTTAATAATTAGTTTACTTTTGCTTCTGTATTCGTTTTTACACCGTCAACAAATACTTTTGCCGGTTTGAAAGCCGGGATATTGTGTGCAGGGATTTTGATAGTGGTGTTCTTAGATATGTTCCTGCCCGTTTTTTCAGCACGTGTTTTGATAATAAAGCTTCCGAAGCCCCTTAGGTATACATTATCACCTGTCTCAAGAGAATTTTTCACTTCCTCCATAAAAGACTCAACTGTTGCCTGTACATCTCCTTTTTCAAGTCCTAGTTTCTCAGAGATTTTTGCTACGATGTCTGCTTTCGTCATTTTCTATAAATTTATTATGTGTGTATTTTTTTTGAGTGTGCAAATATAAGAATTAAAAAAACAAATATTCAAGGTTAAACGATTAAAATTTAATAACATAAACATTTACTTTTGCAAACACTACAGCGATCATGGGGTTTTCTAAGTCTTTAATTCAATGGTATTTACAAAATAAGCGCGATTTGCCGTGGCGCAAAACCGTTGACCCGTACTACATATGGCTCTCCGAGATCATGCTCCAGCAAACGCGTGTGGCACAGGGACTGCCCTATTTTTTAAAATTTACCGAAGCCTTTCCCACCGTTGAAGATATGGCTTCCGCGAACGAAGAACACGTGCTGAAGCTCTGGCAGGGACTTGGTTACTATTCCCGTGCGCGCAACCTCCATGCTACCGCCAAACAGGTCGCTTTCGAGATGGCCGGCAATTTCCCCGACAGCTATGCAGGCCTGCTCGAACTGAAAGGCGTGGGCGATTATACCGCGGCTGCCATCGCCTCCATATCCTATGGTGAGCCGGTGCCTGTGGTCGATGGCAATGTATACCGCGTACTGGCCCGCTATTTCGGGATCGAAACCGACATTTCCTCATCGGGTGCGAAAAAGCAGTTTACCGAAGTTGCCGCGTCATTGCTGCCAAAGGATGATGCCGCCACCTTCAACCAGGCGATGATGGAGTTCGGCGCCCTGCAATGCGTACCAAAGAACCCTGACTGCGGCATATGCATCTTTAATAAAGAATGTGCCGCCTTCCTCACCGGCCGTGTGGGCCAGCTTCCTGTAAAGCTCAAGAAGACAAAGGTGACCGACCGTTTCTTCAACTACCTTATCATTAAGGATGCTGCAGGGAATACTGTTTTGCAAAAGCGCACTGCAAAAGGCATCTGGCATAATTTGTATGAGTTCCCGCTGATCGAGACCGAAAAAGAGGTTTCAGGAATGGAGGCGGTCCTATTGATACAGGCAGAAGGCCGACTTGGCTTTACACCGAAAAGCATTACCCTCCTTCACCCGGAAAGGATCTTGCACAAACTCTCGCACCAGCACCTCAGCATCCGTTTTTGGGAAGTTGAGGCTGACGCTATAGTGCCGCATGCAATTGATAAAGCAGAGGCAATGAAATACCCCTTTCCTATCGTTATCCACAATTTTATGGAGAAACATTGGGGTAACGATTTATTATAGTATATTTGAGTAAAGAAACACGGGACTATGAACGGAACACTTAATAAAGTCCTGCTGATAGGGCATTTGGGCGACGATGTAAAGATCCACTATTTTGAGGGGGGCAACTGCATCGGCCGTTTTCCTTTGGCTACAAATGAGGTCTACATCAATAAGCAGACCAACGAAAAGATAACTTCGACCGAATGGCATAACCTCGTGGTGCGCAACAAGGCGGCCGAGATATGCGAGAAATACCTGAGCAAAGGTGATAAGATCTATGTGGAGGGCCGCATAAAGTCCCGCCAGTGGCAGGCAGAGGACGGCACTACCAAGTACACCACCGAGATACAGGTGACCGAGTTCACTTTCCTTACCACCAAAAAAGAGCTCGACCACAATAAGCAGCAGTTCTCTGTAGCCGCTGAGCCTGCCAAACCAAGCTATGACATACAGAACATGCCGGCTCCGGATACCGACCTGCCGTTCTGACCCGTTTAACCAATACGCCTTATTTTGGACCCCGACCCCTCGAGCTTCACCACGACAGACCATAACCTTATACTTGGTTTTACAGGTATCGCCTTCCTGCTGCTTTGTTCCGCTCTTGTTTCAGGTACCGAGGTAGCGCTTTTCTCGCTCGCCCCGCAGGACATCGATAAGATAAAAAAGAACTCCTCCCGCAGGGGCAACGTTATAGCCATACTGCTCGAAAAACCCAAAAAGCTACTGGCTACCCTTACCATCGCCAACACCTTCATCAATATTTCCATTGTCATCCTGTTCTTCAGGCTCAATGCCTTTTCTGCCATACACCTGCCCTGGCTACGCTTTACAATAGAGGCCGCGCTGATAACACTGCTCATCCTCCTCTTTGGCGAGGTCCTTCCAAAAGTGTATGCCGTACGCAACAACCGAAAGTTCTCTAAGAGGGCGGCCTTTCCGCTCATGGTTTTGAGCAGATCGCTTTCACCGCTCAGCATCCCCATGCGCGAAATTACGTTAAAGCTACAGGAACGCTTTGGCTCGCACCGCAATGAGCTTTCGGTCGACCGGCTTTCGCAGGCACTGGAGCTCACACATTACGGCAGTGCGTCTGCCGAAGAGCAAAAACTGCTGGAAGGCATCGTGGCCTTTGGTAATACCGAAGTCACCCAAGTAATGACACCCCGCATCGATATGTTCGCGCTCAACATACAGCTGCCTTTTGCAGAAGCGCTTCCGCAGATAGTGGGCATGGGATTTTCGCGCATACCGGTATACCGGGACAATATCGACAGGATAGAAGGCGTTTTGTTCACCAAGGACCTGTTGCCGCATATAGACAATGACTATTTTGTGTGGCAGGACATCATCCGCGAGCCGTTCTTTGTGCCCGAAAGCAAAAAGCTGGACGACCTGCTGAGGGAATTCCAGGGCATGAAAAACCACCTCGCCATTGTGGTAGATGAGTATGGCGACACCTCAGGGCTTATTTCGCTCGAAGATATACTGGAAGAGATCGTGGGCGACATCAGCGATGAGTTTGACGACGAGGACATCATCTATTCTCAAATAGACGATCACAACTATCTTTTTGACGGAAAAATAGGCCTGAAAGATTATTACCGCATTTGCGGGGTTAACGAAGACGATTATGAGGAAGCTAAGGGTGAGGCCGATACATTGGCTGGGTTCGTGCTGGGGCTGGCAGGCGATTTTCCTGAAAAAGGGCATAAGATCAGCTTTAAGGATGCTATCTTTACAGTCGAATTGACCGACCGTACAAGGATCAAACAAATTAAGGTAACGCTTAAATGAAAAATATAAAAACGCTACATACAGCATTCCTGCTGTTCTTATTGGGGATCATGGCCACAAGCTGCGGAGAAGATACAATACCCAAACCCCAGGCCTACCTTAGGCTGGATTACCCTATGGGAAAATATATCCCTTACACCGGCAGCTGCCCGTACACCTTTGGCTACAATTCGCTGGCGCACATCAAAGATAAAGGCAACTGCAACCTTACCATCGAATACCCACGAATGAAGGCCACATTGTTCATTACCTACAAGCCTGTTGAAGGCAACCTGAACGCACTGTTGCGAGATGCCCAAAAACTTACCTACGAGCACGTGATCAAGGCCGACGAGATACTCGAGCAGCCTTACATCAATGATGAAAAAAAGGCCTATGGTATGTTTTACCAGGTGGGTGGCAACGCGGCCACTAACGCACAGTTTTACGTAACCGACAGCACACACCACTTCCTTACCGGCTCTATGTACTTTTATGCCAAGCCCAACTTCGACTCCATTATGCCTGCGGCCAGCTATATAAAGGACGATATGCGCAACATCATGGAGACGCTAAGCTGGAAATAATTTTATAAGTGCAATACACTTATAAAGATGTATATTCAGGACAGGAACTTTGCCCTGAACCCTGATGGGGTTTCTCCGGCCTTCAGTAAGAACAGGCGGCTAAAGTAAGCAGGATCTTCATATCCCAGTTCATAGGCTATCTCTTTTGAACTCATTTGTGTATGCGCCAGCAACCGCTTTGCCTCGAGCACAATGCGGTTCTTAATGACTTCATTGGGCTGCGGCAGGCTAAGCCGTTTAAACCTGTGCGTTATAGTCTTAGGTGCCATGGACAGAAGTGCTGCGTAGTCGGCCACATTATGCTTTTCCTTATAATGGGCCTCAACCAGCTGTGTAAATTTCCGGAACGATTCGATGTCGCTGCTCTGCCCGGCCGCTTCCTGCTCCAGGTGCTGCCTTTTCCATAATCGCACCGACCTGATGAACAACTGCTTCAGGTACGTACGGATCATTTCTTCATGTGATGAATCCCTGTGTATAAACTCATCACCTATCTGTGCATACAGATAGTCGATAAAGCTGCCTTCTTCGGGTGTAAGGGTGGTCATCGGCATGTTATAGATATTGTTAAAAAGCAGACCATCGCAGGCTACTTCCTCATCATGGATCTGGATACAGTAAAAATCACGATTATAAAATATCATGGATCCCGGAGCGCTGCCCGTTCCCGTTATGTTAAGCACCTGGTTGGGGCTCACAAAGAATAATGTCGGGCCCGTTGTTCGGTATGATGAGAAATCAACTGTGAGCGAATATCCTCCCGGCAGGTAAACTATCTTTATATATGGCGAATAACTGTCTGTCCCCAATACCCCGCCACTATCGCCATTGATCGCCACGAGCCCTATCTTTTTAAGGCCTGAGTCAAATATATTCTGTTCCATCCTAATTATGTGATTAGCAATACTGCTTTAAATATACGATATTTCCGTTCGCATAAAACAAGTGCGGGATCCGCCACTCGGATCCCGCACTCAGCCATTATTTTGTACTCCTTGCAAATTTTTCCAACTCTGAATTGAATTTTTCCATTTCCTCGATGAAAAGCGCATGCCCGCTGTTCTCGAACCTTACAATATAGGAGTTGCTCAATCCTTTGTGAAGTTCTTCCGAAAAAACAAATGGGCATAGTTTATCCTGGGTACCATGGAACAGTGCCACCGGTATTTTTATCTTGGCCAGTGATGGTCGGAGGTCAAGATCGCGCAACGCAGATATAGCCTGAGTAGTAGCATAGGGTGACGCATCAAGATTGATGCTCTCCAGCCATTTTACCATATTAGGAGTAATGTTGCCTTCTTTTGCGGGGAAGCCGGCGCCGAAACCTGCTACCAGGTCCTGCCTTTCGGTCATTGTTTTTTCAATAAGGCCTGCAACTACATCATCGGGCACACCCATAGGAAAACCTGGACGCTGTTTCCATGATGGCGCTGCGGGCGCAAATAAAGCCAGCTTGCTAACGTGGGCGCTGTTGTATTTGGCAACATAATGCAGCGTTACCGCCCCACCCATTGAGAACCCTCCCAGCACAGCATTCTCTATTTTAAGTTTTTCGAGCACCACTTTTATATCATCCGAAAAGACATCAAAGTCATATTTACCGTAAGGCCTGTCCGACTTGCCAAAGCCCCTTAGTGAAATACCGATCACCCTGAAGCCTTTCCTTACCAGGTATTGGTATTGATATTCATACATAGCGTCATTAAGTGGCCAGCCGTGTATCAGCACTATAGGCTGTCCTTCTCCCAGGTCCGTTACATGGAGCTTCACGTTTTTCTCAACCTCAATATACTCTTCCCTTCCTGCCGATGCAGGAACCCTTTTGCTTTGCGCCACTGCAGGGCTGCTTACTACTAATGTCATAAAAATACCGATCGCTTTGATAATAGTTTTCATAATAATGTTGTTTAAATAATTAATCTCTGTTTTAGATGTCACATATTGACAAGACAAAGGTGCGAATAACCCATGCCCGGAAAAATGGACAAAAAGGCGAGAGTATTGTATATTTTTCCCTGTGATGTAAAAAGCCATTAAAACAACCTTTCACCTACGATATAATTATTTAAACAACTTACTGAAAATGATAAGTTTGGAAAACAAATGACACTTTTGGAAAAGCAATTAGCATTGGGGCATTTCCCTATCTGTCTGTTTTCGATATTGCACAACAATAGCACGACATCTTATTATGTCCGAAACACCCCCTCATCTTGTCGGGTTTGCCAGATCTGCCGCACACACCCTAGTGTTATCTTTGCTAAAACATCTAATTATGGAGACCATACACCTGGACAACGATATCACTATCATGTATATACAGGCAGTCTCATTCCCTGAAGGACTGCCCAAAGCCTATGAAAAACTGCACGCGCTCCTGCCTTTTGGCGAAGAAAGGAAATTTATAAGTTTATCATGTATGGATGCAAACCAAAGTATTATCTACCGCGCAGGAGCGGAAGCTTTGCATGAAAATGAAGCCACGGAATTCGGGCTACCTACACTGGAATTAAAAAAAGGCCGTTACCTCAGCATCACCATACGTAATTTTATGGAGGATACCTTAATGATAGGACAGGCCTTCCAAACCCTGATGCAGGATCCACGTATCGACCCCGAAGGCTACTGCGTCGAATGGTACTTTAACGACCCTGATGTGCATTGCATGATACGCCTGATGGATTGATAATCATACTATATACTGGTCATCTATGTTCCAGCCTTTCATGATGAGTCCCATTTGCGTGCCGCCAAACCATGTCCTGCCTATTTGCAGTTCCCATTCGCAGCCCTCTTCAAATTTTTGGGGGAGTGTAATGCCGTGGACCTCCACCGGGAGTTTCCAGTCTTTATACTGCGGCATGTCGAGGTAACGCTGCAGCTCTTCACGGTGAAAATCGAATATCTCTTCGCGGGCATATTCTATGTAGCCTTCCAAATGCTGCGTCATCAACTCGTGCAGGAAATCGATTTGATCCGGCTTCAGTTTGGTCAGTTTTATTTTGTTCTCCAGCCCGCCATGCTTGTTGAGTATTTTATTAAGGGGCGAAAGGTTTGCTTTTACGTAGTCGCGTTTTGTGGTGTCCATTGGTTTTGGATTAGTCTTATACTATAAGAATTAAAATAAGGTCTATTTCAGCTTAAAAATCCCCGATAACCGCTTTCAGCCTATCGCTTACAGCTTCCGGCAATTCTTCCAGGTACTCCTCGTCGGCATATTGGTTGCCTTTTTCCTTATAACCCAACGCAATTACCGAATCGATATCGGTGTGGTCATTGTTTTTAAGCAAGGCTTCAAGGTTGCTGTAATCCTGGGTTTCCAACATTTTTTCGAGTTCCGGATGTACGGCATTGCGGTCGCTAAAGTAAAGCTCTTCAGAGCGGCACTCTACCGACAAGAACGTCGACAAGGCATATTCCATGTAGATAACAAAATCACAGGCATGCGGCTCATCATACGAGGCGCTGTGGTCAGTGCCAAATGTAATGGAGTGATTGCCATTTCGCAAAGTAATGCAGGCATCATTATAATAGTTAAAACCGTCGAAATAGTTGAACAGCGCGCCATCGTTCTCTTCCGACTCACCCAATTCGGTTTCCTGCGGGTCGCCATACAGATCAAAATCGACCGAATTGGCCAGACCCTCAATGGGAAGGACCGGATATCCAGCCTTCCTTATAGTCATCTTCGTCTTTGGCTATCGGGAAGCTGCCGTCAGGATCTATGGCTTCCGTCTCTGCAAAAGCAACCGAATGCCACGACACGTGCAGGCCATTGCTTATCTTGTAGAATTCCTTTATATACTCATTAAAAGCAAATGGCCCGGCAGGCGCTTCTGAATCTTTATAGTCAACATTTTCCAATTGCTCCTCATAGATCTTTGCCTCGGCTTCAGCGATCTGTTCCGGGGTCGCGCCCGGGTATTTGATAATGTTGACCCGGCTAACCAGATCGTGGTTTTTCAGTTGTTCAATAGCCGTTTCAAGCCTGCTGAAATAGCTTTTTGCCCATTCCTGTGCTTTTATGTCCATAGTTTTATTGTGTGTTATTTTTTGAGATCTTTTCACTCTGCTACGCTCCGGTCAAAATTACACAGGCGTACCGTAGGTGGTAAAATTGTTCATTGATCAAAGCCCGACATAAAATACTCCGCATCGTCCGGCAGTAGGCCTACTGCTATGGCCTTGTCGTATACTTCCTGTGTTGCATAGGTATATTGTGCCATTTGGTCGGTAGCAGGCAACATGAAAAAGCGGCCTTCTATACCTTCGCCGGGCAATACCTCTTCATTTACAAACCCTTCTATGAAATCGGCATCGAGCCAGCCCATCAGCTCACCAAGTTCACAATTGTAGTTACCGTTTTCGGTTACTACTGTACCGGTAAGCTCGTCCTCGCCAAAGCCTATCATTTCGTATTCAAACTCCGCCGCAACTACATTGACCCCACTTAGGGCAGCCATCTCTTCAAAAAGCTCCTTATAATCGCTGCCTTCTTCAAAACCTTCGGCATCCCTCACGATGTGCGAGAGTACGTAAAAGAAATACTCACTGCTGCTTATTCCGAACAGGTGCTCCGATATTTTTGCTTTATTATTGTGCGGAAAGCTAAACCACCCTATTTCCTCAAGCGTATTCAGGTAGGCTGCTGCCCCCTGCGATGTTAATGCTTTGTATTTGTCCATTTTTTGGTTATTTGTTCAAAATTACTTACAACACCTCATTAAAGAAAATCATTTTCAGTTACAAATGTCACGGTAATTTTTATTGGCCGCCCTATTGGGTTTAAGCGTGACAAATCTTCGTCATCATTCAGTCCTGATAAAAATTCCTCTTCAGAGCCTGCAGTCCCCAAAACAACCCACGGATGCCCGAATTCCGTTACGGTGTAATAAATTTCGAGAACACTACTTTCATTTAGTGCATTTAAAGCATCCCCCACAGGGTAGTTTTGCATTTCGCCGATGAATTCAAGTCCTGCATGACCAGAAACGCCGCTTATCCTGTCAAGCATTTGGCCACGCAGGTACTGTTCTGACGTTACGGCCGCATCTTCCGCCGCCTGAGAGGCATTGGAGTATTCACACTGTACCGTACGGAGCAGAAAATGCCTGTTCTCCGCAGTTAGCCTGTAAATACTATATATTGCTAATTCCGCCCCCATATACTTTTTATATCCTCATCTACGTAAGGCACCTCTTCAAACAATTCATTTGCCCTTAAAATGTCATTATTTATTACAAAAAGCCTGTATACATGGTCGTTACCCGATGAATAACCGGGTATATCGTTCCGGATCGTTCCTACGCCGTAGCTTTCCAGCCTTGACCTGTAGGAGCTAAACACGTCGAACGACCTCGTAAAAGCCACCAGGTGCCAGTGCTGTATCTTCATCACAAGATCATGGTAAAAGCGTATGGCGTCCTGCTTGTCAGCTGACGAGAACAATATTTCCTGCGCCTTCCCGCGCTCGTAGTAGCTTACCTCCCATTTGCCATTGTTCATCTCCAGGCGTTCAATGTCATCGAAGTATTGTTCGCCAATGCCTTCAATGGAAAACCGGTTGCAGCCTTCCGAAATAAATTTATCGTATAGTTCTTTTAATTCCATTTTTCTGAAATTACGATCAGCCTATGTGCACTGGAACACCTGCGATACGAGTTGGTGCTTCTCCGAATAGAAGAGATACAGCGTACCGAACATATTGCTGTGGTCCAGCTGCGCTATGAACTCCATCTTCTGCCCGTCAGGGTCGCGTGGGGTTTCATCGCTTTGCAGCCACGACGGCTTGCCGGTATGTAATGTTCCGTCGGTTACATTGTCCTTTATCTCTACCTCCTGAACTATACGCTCAATGCTTGTTCCTGTTTGGTTATATATAAACTTTAATGTTACAGGGTTCGTATTGTACAGATACATCAGCCTGTCTAAGATCCGTTCCTGCCCAAAGTCATGCCACCACAAATAGCTTTGGAACCTTACCATCATTACCGCCTGCTGTAGCGTGTATTTTCCTGAAAGGGAAAATTGTTTGGTGCCGTATTGGTTTTCCTGCGTTACAAGTATCTCATTGCCCAGGTGTTCGAATGTGAATACGCTCCCCCATTCCATTACTACTTTTTTATCGCTCCTTTCCTTATAGTTCAATACACCTTTACCATTTTCTTCAGGACAGCTGAAAGTGTATTCAATAGTGTCCGGAAAACCGTCTTTTTCATTGACTTGTACAGCGATCTTGTTCCTGTCTTCGATCTTGCAGGTATATTTAAGGAACCCTGAATAGAGGTCATAAAAATGGCTGAAGGCGTGCAGGTGGATCAATCGTGCCTGATCCTCTTTTATTGTGTCGTCGTTCTTTCCAACAATGTACCATCCGTTGAGGTCAGCGTCCCATCCGTTTTCTTTTTCCCTGAATACAGCATTGAAGGGCACCCTGGTATACGTAACACCCAGCTTCTCATCCGTTGCATTACTATGGTGTGGCGCGGGTTCTTTGAATGCCGTGAAGCCTTTACGGGTCTTTTTGTACAATATCTTTTCAGTTACTTTTATATCTCTGGCCGGCTGATGCATCGTAGTGCCCTCAAGGAATCCATCGGCACCATACTGAAAGGTAATTTGTTCTGAGTCCAGCCACTCACCGTTGCCAAGATAATATTGCACTGTCCGGGTGACTGGCATTATTGCCCCGTTAACTTCCCCGTACGTATAAGCTACGCGCCTGTTGACATCATGCGAGTACGACCCCGAATGCAGCAACATCCCTTCTTCACTGTATACATCAGTCTGCCTGTAGCTTATCTTTTCAATTTTGTCAACCGATGTCTGGAGGTACTCACGCATTACATCCGATCGGTCATACTCATCGAGTTTCCTCAGGTTGAGCGGCGCCAGCAGTTGGTATTTTCCATTCTCCAGCCTAAAGTCCATGCGGCTTACATCCACATTCTGTACGATGAATGTAAACGGCAAGCCATCCCACTTCTCGTTTACTACACCTCCATCGAATTTTACTATGGGCAGCAGCACTTTATTTAATCCTTTAATGTCGGCCATGCAGCTTTTCAATGCAGGAAAACCCTCAATTTTTGATTTCTTTTTTGATGGCGATAGTATGAGTTCTTTTTTCATGTGTAATTATCCAGTAGTCCCGGACGGATTATTTTTTAATACCCACCCAGTTCCTCTCCAGGTCGCTGTAGGGGTAAATTTTTATCATCTTAAGCATTTCGATAAATCCTTTGTGCCCAAAGTTCTCCACTGTGGCCAGTTCTTCCTCAAATATCTCCATGCACAACAGCAGGTGGTGCTTCTGGCCTTCAATTTCAAATGTTTTGTACACATCAAATATGATGTACCTCACAGCTCCGTCACTTCCTCTTATGCCGCATATTTCAAAGGGGTTAAAAACCTTCTCCTGTGCCGCAGCGGCGATCTGGGTAAAGTTGTCGCACATCCGCCTTTCCATTAGGTTAAAGGCCGTGGGCGGGTCCTGGTTAATATCGTTAAAAGGCTGTTTTGTAAAAGCAATTAACTCATACGTACCTTTTTTGTTGGGTTTCGCGCCTGTACCATCCGGTTGTATAAGTTCCATTGTAGTGAATCCCGTACCCTCTATATGGTCCGGGAAATAATGCATGTCCACCTGCCCTATCGTCATCCCCGCCAGCACCCTGAACGGGATCATGGCATGGCCGATGGTCCCTGCCGAAGGGCCTAATAGGTTTTCGATCGCCTCCTGCTTCCTGTTGTAATGCGCTATATATTGTTCGTTGCTGCTATCGTTCATGTTTTTATCTTTTATCTAACGTCTATCCGTCTATTATCTGACAGTCCTACTCTATCACCAGCCTTACCCTTGTCACGCCCTGTTCATCATCATACTCCTCATTGTACACGCGCTTACCGATAATACCGGCAATCGCTGCTTTTACATTATCAAGGCTGCCACCCAGTTCGAGGGTAATTTCACTTTCGGTATTATATCTGTCCTCATCGATAAAGTCGGACACGTGCAGGTAAAATTTATCCAGTATATCCTCCAGCGGGTATTGTGAGTCCTCTTCGTCTTCAAGCTTATAGCTCAGGGCAAATACGTAGTGGTCCTCTTCAATGTCTTTATATATATTGCCTTCAACAAATTCATAATTTGGGTTGACGTTTTACTTATCCAACTGTGCTAATCGTATGTTTTTCATAGTGTAATAATTGGGTATTCATTCTTTTTAAGTGGTGATGGATGCGCTTATCCGCCCGCTTTGAAGGGCTTATCAGTTATCCTGTAAACATTTTGCATAACGGCCTGCAATCCTTTTTTTGTTCCTTCAAAATAATTCCCTTTCGAAAATTCGGAAAGCATAATATTGTTAATTATGTTCTGTTTTTCGGTAGCCGGCAGCCTTTCATTGAGATTGTTGCTGCACACAATGCCAACCCTATTGAGCGGGCGACTGATACATATCAGTATTTTTCCGTCGGCCTTGTTGTCTAGTTTCCATTCATCAGCCATCGTTTGTACCAGGTTGTCAAAATCTTCTTTTAATGTCCACGAGCTATCGATGGTCATGATAGCTATCGCTTTATTTG
Source organism: Flavobacterium sp. (assembly GCF_052437795.1). Lineage (GTDB taxonomy): Bacteria > Bacteroidota > Bacteroidia > Flavobacteriales > Flavobacteriaceae > Flavobacterium. The sequence goes on along the minus strand of NZ_JBQVPA010000003.1, from coordinate 464,205 downwards.
AAAGCATCTGGAACCCGATGGCCATCATGTCCAACTCTTCTGTCTGGCTATCAGAATATACCTGGCCGTAGTCGTTCGTCCATCCTGCGGACACAACACGAAATTCAGTACTTAACTCAGGCTTTTCCGGAAGCCTGAGACGTTCCGGGCTTTCGATATACTCGCCTGCATCCCAAAAAGAAGTGCTCCCACCCGATGCAATTAATATTTTGGCTTCTAAAAGCTCGGCTTTACTTATCTTAGGAATGGCTATTTCTGCCTTTGGTTTCTCATCACCGGGCTTTTGCCCGCACGCAATGAGCAGGAAACCGGCAGCAAGCAATAGTGCATTTCGATATGCTAGAAACATATTGTTACTTCTTTTTCCATTACTTTTTCAAAATCTTCAATATATTCTCCATCTTCGTCAATCAGCGGCAGGATATGCTCTTTTATGTCGTCCGCACTACGTATCACAACAGCATTCCCTTCCCAATCGGCAGTGTTCCCTTCCCGATCCAGCGTGACTATAATGCCCTCATCAACGGCCCGTTTAGGCCGCCTTATTTCTTCCATAGCGGTGTTAAAATGGCTCAGGGTATCCATTGCCAAGTAGAATGATATTTGCTCTATCTCCTGTTTTGTACATACAATTGGCTTCGGATTATAGTCATCGAACAGGTCCCTGACATTTTCAGGCAGGTTCACATAAATACCGTTCTTTTTTGCAATAGGCTTCAGTTTATAATACGACCGCTGGTTGGTCTCCCAAAAATAATCCGGCAGCAGGATAAGCTCTTTAAGGATGTCCTGCTGTATCACCGACTTATCGTCATAACTGAAGCTATACCCATAAAAGCCATTTCCCTCCATTTCCCTAATGGCTAAAAGGGCCACAATATCGGTATAACAGCGCCGCCTTAGCAGGTGCAGCAGGTCGGCCGTGCTTACCTCTGCTATCTTTTTATATACAATTTCGCGGGTATGGGAATCGGTACCAAAAAGGTATTGGCTCAGTTCCTTTATCGAATGGTTGTCAATATCCGCTATGTTAATCTCTATCATGCCGCGGGGTTGTGTTAACTTTCCCCCTCATACGCCCCAAGGAACTCCGACATCTCATCCGAATCCGCAATGTCCTCTAGCTCGTCAAACTTTTTTTCTAAATCATCAGCGTCCATCCATTCGGGGCTGAATTCATACTGCAACACAAAGTAGTTGTCTACATATACCAACTCCGCTGCACCATCGTTAAACTCATTAAACTTGTTCATGGCATCTGATACTTCGTCGGCGTCGGCGTCATAATCTTCGGCGCCCAGATAGCGGTACAGCACAATGGCATCGTCCTTCCATCCGTATTGGTACGACACGCCGTCCTTTCTCCAGGCCCACCAGCCCTCCTGGCTTTCAATGTCCAGTTCGGCAATGTCCTCATTATACTTCCTTTTAAATACCTCCGCCAGCGCATCACGGGCAATGTCCTTTTCAGCAGCAATGCCTTCGTAATAGGGGTTAGGCAGTTGCGCCGACACCTTTCGCCTGTGCTTCTTATCGTCCGCATCGGTTATCTCAAGTTCAAAGAAATAATCAAATTTCTCATACTCGCTGTGGCTATAGCTGCCCAGTCCCTTTACCTGGTCCAGTAAATTAGTAGACAGGTCCACCACGATCTCATGCCCTTTGGCCCTTGGGTTTACATCGACCGACAATTTTTCTTCCCGCCACTCATGCATCAGCTTAGCGGTAACGTCAAACTTTTTAAGGGGTAGGCCCGATAGTACTGTTACAACAAAATGCCCTGTTCCGTCCAGGAAACCGAACATATCGCCTCCGGTATACTGCGGGGAAATGCTGATGGCAAAGTCATCCTGTCGCAGGGCTTCCTCCCGGAGCATTTCAGGCATATCGAACTGTGGCTCATCCCATTCCGGCCAGTCTTGCTTTTTTACCCCGATAAGTGGGTTTTTGACAAGCACAGTATGTTTTTCTTCCAATATCTTTTTTGACGGATCGGCAGTCCTGACTTTTATGGTGAGATGAAATTTTAAATACTCGTCCTCATTACCAAGGTCCTCCTTAAAAGCATCTTTCATTACGCCATGAAATGCAGAGCCGATAGCAATGTCCCAGTTAAGGGACGGCGTTCCCGAGGTCAGTGCGGTCTGTTCGGCTGTATAATTCTCCAGTGTAACATGGCAACTCGCCTCATCGGCAAGGCAGCTCGCGCTAACCTGCATAAAGAGCTGCTCGTCGTCGAATATTGCCTCTTTATAAAATCGTATCTCAAATGGTTTTTCAGTAGTTGCCATAATTTAACGATCGCGTATTAAATCTTAAAGAAAAAGAACACTACGGCTGCCCACTCTTTCTTTACACCGCCAGCTCGGCCAATGGTGCTGTGGCTTGAGTTTTCTACGGTGCCGTCGCTTTTCACGTAGCCTATGGTACTATGGCTGCTGTTCTCCACAGTGCCGTCTTTCTTTACATACCCTACGGTAGAATGGCTCCTGTTCTCTATGGTACCATCGCTCTTAATGTAGCCTATCGTGCTGTGGCTTTTATCTTCAATGGTGCCGTCGCCCTTAATGTAGCCTACAGTAGCGTGGCTGCTGTTCTCTATCGTGCCATCGCTTTTGATGTAGCCTGCCGTGCTACGGTTGCTGTTCTCTATAGTTTGTGCTTGTACAAAGGCTGTCCCGCCAAGAATTGCGATCAGTGTCAATAGTTTCATTTTATATAGATTATTAAATATTGGTTATTTTTTTACAGGATGCCACTAATGTTAAAGCGCTTTCTTAAGCTTAAAACGTTTGTGGCATAACCCCTACGATGCTCTTAATTGATTTTTCAAGCCTTCAGGTCAGCACCATATTTATCACTGAAACTCAGCATCGTGCGCGGTTCAGCATTGCTGCAGTTAAATCCTTTCTCATTGATCATTCTATACATCTTCCCTATATCGCCAACGGTCTCGCCTTTTGTAATGCTCAATATAGGGTTATTCTTAAAATTGGTTTTTGCAATAGACTTCAGCAGGAACGGCTGGCCTTTAACCAGGGCTTTATGATCCTTAAATGTCAATCGCATGAAGGGGCTTTCCGCAGGCCCAAGCAGCTCGGCCTTTTGTATGTTGCTCCAGGGCACAAAGGCATTGCGCAGCATTTGCTGGTTAATGAATATGCCGTCGTTGGTCACACCGAAAGAGGGATTTTTAAGGTCGGTCTTAAAGCGGAGGTACACATAGAAAAGGGCAAATATGATGGCGAATCGTCCGCCCCAGGTATATAGGGTTGCCGGCCACCCCACGTCGGTTGTGTAACTCACATGTCTATACTTCCACGAGGTAACCATGGCCTTATGGGTATATCCCCAAAACAACAGCCTCGAAATTACAGCCGGGATACCGCATATCAGCGAGATAACTATCATGTTACGCAGACCTTTGTCAATATTTTTCCTGTTGTGCTTTGCCGATTCTATAAAGTTTAGGTTTTTCATCTGTGAGTATATTTACCTCCTTAAAAGTAGAACTGTTAATTTTTGTTAAAGATAATAATTGATCCAGCATTTTAAAGAGAAAATGAAAATTTGAAGGCGTTTGAAACAATTTCGTAACGATCATGTGAAAGTCCGCAATTGGTACTATATGCAGCGTTCACGCAATGAACAGATTATTTCACGCAAAAGCGCAAAGTTACAATACCATAAAATTGCAAAGCAATCCTGTGCGGCATGGGTATCTCGCAGCTGCGGGACAAGTTTAGCGGCTTTGCACCTTTGCGTGAAATTAAAAATGCAGCCGCTTGCAGATGCCTATCCCAACACTTACCTTTGCACAACTTCAAATGGCAAAGCAAAAACACCCCATATACAACCTGCAGTTCGGCCTGGTATGCATGAGTTCACTTTTGTTCTCGGCAAGCTTTAACATGCTCATACCCGAACTTCCTGCTTACCTCAGCAGCCTTGGCGGTGCCGAATATAAAGGGCTCATTGTGGCGCTCTTCACTCTTACGGCGGGCATATCCCGTCCTTTCAGCGGCCGCCTTACGGATACCGTGGGCCGCGTGCCCGTTATGGCATTCGGGTCCATCGTATGCTTTGTGTGCGGGTTCCTTTACCCTGTTTTGGGAAGTGTGGCAGGCTTCCTGTTCTTAAGGCTCATCCACGGATTTTCCACGGGCTTTAAGCCAACCGCCACAGCTGCATATGTTGCCGATATCGCACCACCCGAACGCTGGGGAGAGGCTATGGGCATCCACGGGCTGTGCTTCAGTACCGGACTCGCCATTGGCCCGGCCATAGGGAGTTACATCGGTATGCATTACTCGCTCGATATCCTATTCTACTGCTCGTCTGCCTTTGCGCTGTTGTCGATACTCATCCTCATGAACATGAAGGAAACGCTGCCGTCAAAGCAAAAATTCCGCCCTTCGCTCCTAAAGATCTCAAGGCATGACATCATAGCTATCGAAGCACTGCCCGCAGGCATTGTCACCTTTATGTCCTATGCCGGCTACGGCGCCATACTGACACTGATACCGGACTGGACAGCGCACCTGGGAATTGCCAACAAAGGAATGTTCTTCATGGTATTTACGCTCGCTTCGCTACTCATCCGTTTCATAGCGGGCAAGGCATCAGACAGGCATGGCCGCACGCGCGTTATTATCATTGGGCTGGGCATACTGCTGATCTCGCTGATAGTGATCGGTTATGCTGCCACCCCGGCCGGCCTAATGGTTGGCGCGGGTATCTATGGTGTGGCATCGGGCATACTTTCCCCGGCTATCAACGCCTGGACCATCGACATGAGCCATCCCGACCACCGTGGGAAAGCCGTGGCAACAATGTATATCGCACTCGAGGCCGGTATCGGTTTGGGCGCGTTATTCGCCGGTTGGTACTATGCCGACGTTATTGCCCGCGTGCCGGCGGTAATGTATTCCTGTGCCGCAGTAGTAGCCATCTGCCTGGTCTATATGCTGGTAAAGTTCAGGAAAGCCTGAGAAGGATCTATCTTACGATACACAGAGAGGATAACGGCAATTCTCTGTCAACCAGAAATTTATACATTTAAGATAATTTTCACTTTTCCTTATAAATATTCTGTAATTTTATTACAATATTTATAATGTGTTCTTAGTTATAGCGTCAAATACGGGACACATAATTAATCCGTTAACCGAAAACCGAAAACCAACCATGAAGATCCTGAAACTGGTGCTGTACTTTACAGTCATCACACTGCTCCTGCATTCCTGTTCCAAACCGGGAAAAGATTTCGATTCCGATTTCACCCTCTACAGGGAGTACATTTCCAGCTTTTCATCGGGCATCATTTCAACCAAGGCCGACATACAGGTAGGGCTTGCTTCCGCTAAAAAAGGCTGGCAGGTGGGCCAGGAACTCGACGGCGATTATTTTTCGATATCCCCAAAGGTTGACGGAAAGGTGTTTTTCCTTGAAGGTAATATCCTTGCGTTCCGCCCAACTAAAAGGCTGGAGCAGGACACTGAATATTATGTGACGCTGCACCTCTCCAAATTCATGAACGTGCCCGAAAACCTGGCCGATCTCAACTTTCGGGTAAAGACCCAAAAGCAGGGTTTTTTGGTAGTTACACGCGACCTGCAATCCTACAACCGCGACTGGCAGTTCCTTAACGCCAGCCTGAAAACCAGTGATCATCTGGATATGGCCATTGCCAAAAAACTCGTGACCGCCGAACAGGAAGGTAAAAAGCTACCCATCCGTTTCGAGGGCAACGCGTCCGGTGGCAGCGAATTTGGCTTTGTCATCGACAGCATACAGCGCAAGGCACACGACAGCAAGGTAAAGATCTTTTGGAACGGCAGGCCTTTCGACATAGAAACAGAGGGTTCTGATGAGTTTGAAATTCCCGGCAAGGACAATTTCAAGGTATTGAATCTCCAGGCCTCCGAAAGTGACAACCAAACGCTGCTCATCAACTTTTCCGATCCCCTGCGCCGCGACCAGGACTTTTCAGGGCTTGTTGCAGTGCAACAATATTTGCAGCAAGGCGAGGAAGATAATACCCGCATTGCCGTAGTCAGCGATGTGAATAACCTTAAATATGCAGTAGACGGCAACCTGCTTAAAGTGTTCTTCCCTGAACCGCTTAACGGGACTTACGCTATCGAGATATTCCAGGGCATTGAAAGCGAAGATGGCTTCAAGACCAAGGCTACCCACAAAGAAAATGTGGTTTTCGAACAACTGAAACCCGAGGTTAAATTCCTGAAAAGCGGTACAATATTGCCGGCGTCAAGTAACCTGAAGATAAACTTCCAGGCTGTCAACCTCAGTGCGGTTGATGTTAAGGTATACCGCATATTCGAGAATAACGTAATGCAGTTCCTTCAGGAAAATGAGATGGAAAGCGGCTATGGCCTGCGCAATGTGGCACTGCCGGTGGCAAAAACAAAGCTGCTGCTTAATACCAATAAAACGCTCAATTATGGCAAATGGAACTCCTTTGCGCTCGACCTTTCCAAAATAATAAAACCGGAACCGGGTGCGATCTACCATATTGAGATGTCAATGCGCAGATCATACTCGCTATACAAATGCGATGAAAGCAGTTCAGCCCAACCAGCCGAAGAACCGGAAGAAGATGAGGAGGACGAGGAAGATCTATCCGTGTATGACGACGGTGACAACGATTATTACGACTATGATTATGACTGGCAGGAGCGTGAAAACCCGTGCAGCAGTTCCTATTATTATGACAGGAAGATCGAGACGAACGTATTGGCGAGCGACCTGGGCGTTATCGCTAAAAAGGGTAAGAATGACAGCTTCTTCTTTGCCGTGGCAAGCATTACAACCACCCAGCCGGAAGCAGGAGCAAGTGTAGAATTGTTCAACTATCAAAGGCAAAAGCTGGCTTCGGGTATGACCAACAGCGAGGGTACGATCCTGCTGAATTCAGATAAAAAGCCGTTTTTCGCCATCATAAAAAAAGGCACTAATACCACTTACGTGAAAATGGCCGATGGTAATTCACTTTCACTGAGCAACTACAATGTTGATGGCACCGAACTGCAAAAAGGTTTGAAAGGCTATATCTATGGTGAAAGGGGCGTGTGGCGTCCGGGCGATACATTGTATATCGGCTTCATATTAAATGACAAGGAAGCCAAACTGCCGCCATCGCACCCGATAAAGCTGAAGCTGAGCGATCCCAACGGTAAGATGATGTACCAGGCGATGCAGACCTACGACAGGAAAAACCACTTTAAGTTCGTAGTACCCACACAGCAGGCCGCGCCAACGGGCAATTGGGAAGCTGTGGTATCTGTAGGCGGAGCGCGTTTTTACAAATCGATCAAGATAGAGACCATAAAACCCAACAGGCTGAAAATAAAGAACAGCCTGGAAGGCAGGACCATACTGGCATCGTCGCAAAATACAGGCACGGTACAGGTAGCATGGCTGCACGGCGCTGTGGCCAAAGACCTCAAACTGGAAATGCAGGCCAAATTCCTGAAACAGAAAACAGAATTCAAGGGCTATTTCAATTATGTGTTTGACGACCCTACCCAGAGCTTCAGTTCGGAGGAAGTGAACATTTATTCCGGCAGGACGGATGAGAGCGGTAATGCCACGGTAACGCTGCAGCCGCGCCTGGAGTCCCGTGCGCCGGGAATGCTGAAGGCAGCGATCATTACCAAGGCTTACGAAAAGGGCGGCGATGTGAGTACCGATGTGGTGAACGCAAGCTATTCGCCTTATGAAACATACGTAGGCCTAAAAAAACCACAGGGCAACAAATATGGCATGCTGGAAACAGGCAAAGCCAACAGGTTTGACGTGGCTACAGTGAACGATAAAGGCCAGGCAAAAAGCGGGCGCAGGCTCGAGATAAAGGTATATAAGATAGACTGGCGCTGGTGGTGGGACGCATCTAATGACAACGTATCCAACTACAGTTCGGCAACCTCTAACACGCCGGTTTTCGCAAGGCAGATCATTACCGATGGATCGGGGAAAGGCAATTTTACCTTTACTGCCGAAGAAGAAGAATGGGGCCGTTACCTTGTGCGTGTTACCGACCTGGAAGGCGGGCACTCTACCGGGGAGACGGTGCTGATCGACTATCCATCGTGGTCAGGGCGTTCGCGCAATGTTAGTGGCGAGGCAGCCTCTATGCTGATGTTCGCCACTGATAAGGAGAAATACGCAGTGGGCGAAAAGGCCGTGATCTCATTTCCTTCGAGCGAGGGCGGCAGGGCGTTAGTGTCGCTGGAAAATGGCTCGAAAGTAGTGAAGACCTATTGGGTTCCTACCAAAGCGGGCGAAACGCAATTGACCATACCGGTAACCCCGGAATTGGCTCCCAATGTATACATACACATCACTCTACTGCAGCCGCACGCGACCACACTGAACGACTCACCCATACGCCTGTATGGCATCGTGCCGATAGAAGTCGTAGATAAAAATACCATACTGCAGCCACAGATAACCATGCCTGCCGTACTGAAACCCGAGCAGAGGACCACAATAAAAGTCGGGGAGAAGAACGGCAAGGCAATGACCTATACCATTGCCATTGTGGATGACGGACTGCTTGACCTCACGCGTTTTAAAACCCCGAATGCCTGGGACAGCTTTTATGCTAAAGAGGCGTTGGGCGTGAAAACCTGGGACATTTATGACGATGTGATCGGCGCATATGGCGGACAGGTCAACCAGATATTCAGCATAGGTGGTGATGCCGACATGGGTGGTGGCAAGGCCAAAAAGGCCAACCGTTTTAAGCCGGTGGTAATTTACCTCGGGCCTTATACCATTGGCGCGGGCCAGACAAGGGTTCACGACATTAAACTCCCTAACTATGTTGGCTCGGTGCGTACCATGGTGGTTGCCGCCAACGCCGACCTGGATGCCTATGGCATGGCCGAAAAGACTACGCCGGTCCGGAGCCCGTTGATGCTGCTGGCATCGCTTCCGCGGAAGGTGACGCCGAAAGAAAAAGTGACGCTTCCGGTAACGGTATTCGCCATGGAAAACAACGTGAAGAACGTAACATTACAAGTAAGAACGAACAACGGCTTCAGGGTGATCGGAAAGTCGACACAAAGCGTAAGCTTTACAAGGCCCGATGAGAAAGTGGCTTATTTTGACCTTGAAGTGGCAGACATCACCGGAATTGGAAAGGTGACCGTTACCGCTACTTCGGGCAAGGAAAAGGCCAGTTATGATGTGGAGCTCGACATCATGAACCCGAACCCTGTAACGACAACGTATAAGGAGATCGTGCTCGAGCCGGGCCAGTCGGGCAAGATAGACTGGGCATCGTTCGGCGTAGCCGGCAGCAACAAGGCAAGGCTGGAAGTATCGTCATTCCCATCCATCGACTTTAACCGCAGACTGGACTACCTTATACAATATCCGCACGGCTGTGTGGAACAAACCACATCGGGCGCTTTCCCGCAATTGTATCTGGCCGACATTGTCGACATTGACCTTGCGCGTAAGAACAAGATGCAGAAGAATATAACCGCGGCAATTCAAAAGCTGTCGCAGTTCCAGGTGGCAGACGGCGGATTTGCCTACTGGCCGGGCCAGGCCAACCCTGACGATTGGGGCTCAAGCTACGCCGGGCACTTTATCATCGAAGCCGAGAAAAAGGGCTACGCACTGCCGATGAACATGAAGAAGCAATGGCTGCAATACCAGCAGAAAAATGCAAGGCAGTGGCGCTATGCCCAAGGCTACCACAACGACTTTGCGCAGGCTTACAGGTTGTACACACTGGCATTGGCAGGTGCGCCGGACCTATCATCTATGAACAGGCTGAGGGAAACCCCGGGAATATCGAACGAATCGAAACTGAGGCTGGCCGCGGCCTATGCTCTGGCAGGGCAGAAGAACACCGGACAGTCACTGCTTAACCAAAGTGTGCTTGAGGATGACAGCGAATACACTTACTATTATTACGGCTCACCGGAACGCAACCGTGCGATGGCACTGGAAACGCTGCTTGTTTTGGGGCAAAAGGAAAAGGCATTCGCAATGGCGACGAAACTGGCTAAAGAGATGTCGTCCAACAAATGGATGAGCACGCAGACCACAGCCTACTGCTTGTATGCGATGTCGAAATTCGCGCAGGCGAACGGGCCGAAAGGCATTGACATCAGCTATACGAACAAAGGCAAAACACAGGCGGTGAAAACCACAAAAACCTTTGCCGACAGGGCTTTGGAGCTGAGCTCGAACAATAGTGTGACCATCAAGAACAACAAGCAGGGAACGCTTTACGTAAAAATAGTTTACAGCGGTATATTGCCTGTAGGGCAGGAACAAACCGAAGAGCGTGGCCTTAACACCAGCATTGTGTTTAAGGACAGGGGCGGCAAGGTGATCAACCCGTCGTCGCTGGCACAGGGCACGGAGTTTGTGGCTGAGGTGACCATAAGCAATACCAAGGGCGAGAGTGTGGATAATGTGGCGCTTACTCAGATAATCCCGTCCGGATGGGAGATCGTGAATACGAGATTTACCGACTTCGGCAGCTTTGCGGAGAACAAGGTAGACTATACCGACATCCGCGATGACAGGACGAACTTCTATTTCTCGCTGAAGCACAATGAGACCAAAACGTTCAGGATATTGCTCAATGCATCGTATCCGGGCAGCTATTACCTGCCGGGCGTGCAGTGCGAGGCGATGTATGACAACTCCTTCCTGGCACGGACGAAGGGGCAGTGGGTACAGGTGGTTAAGTAAGATGTAAGGTATTTTGTCATTCCTGAGTAATGAACGATCTCTTCATAAACAGGGATTCTTCATTCCTCAGATGGCATGGACATAAAAGTTAAACCTACACGGTCTTAGAGACCTTGCAGGAATCAACATAGCGTTCCTGTTACCAACCTGCAAGGTTTTAAAAACCTTGTAGGTTTAAACAATAAACTAAATGAAATATAATTTTGGCAACAGCCAAAAGAGACGGATATACCGTCATTTCAAAGGCCACAGGATAAAATGGGGAATAACCCTTATCTTCCTCATCGCCTTCTATTTCTGCCTGCCGCGAAAGCTGTTCGAGAACCCGTACTCCACAGTCATAGAAAGCGCGCAGGGCGACCTGCTAGCAGCACGCATCGCACAGGATGGGCAGTGGCGCTTCCCCGCGCAGGACAGCGTGCCGCATAAGTTCAAGGAGTGCATTGTGCATTTTGAGGACCAGCATTTTTACTACCATCCCGGCTTCAACCCCATAGCGATAGTCAAAGCCATGAAGCAAAATTATGATGCCGGAAAAGTAGTACGTGGCGGCAGTACGCTTACCCAGCAGGTCATACGCCTTTCGCGCGAAGGCAAAGAACGCAGCTACCTCGAAAAGCTGTTAGAGCTGATCTTGGCCGCAAGGCTGGAAACCCGTCATAGCAAGGATGAAATACTCGGCCTGTATGCCGCGCACGCTCCCTTTGGCGGTAATGTCGTGGGGCTGGAAATGGCAGCCTGGCGGTACTTTGGCGTGCAGCCGCACCAGCTGTCGTGGGCAGAGAGCGCCACCCTGGCCGTGTTGCCCAATGCTCCCGGCCTCATTTACCCCGGCCGCAACCAGCAGGAACTTCGCGACAAGCGGGACAGGCTGCTAAAAAAACTGTATGACGAGAAAATGATCGATAAGCAGACGTATGAACTTTCCCTACAGGAAGACCTGCCCGGTAAGCCTTTTGACCTGCCGCAAACAGCACCGCATTTACTGCAGAACATAGGAAAAAAGAAGGATGGGCAACGGATCAAAACCACCGTGAATTCCAACCTGCAAAGCCGTGTGAACCAGATCGCCGCACGCTATTACCAGGAGTACCGCCAAACTGAAGTGTACAACCTTGCCATTATGGTTGTGGATGTTGAAACCCGTAATATCATTGCCTATGTGGGCAACTCCCCCACTGACCGGAATCATCAGAAGGATGTGGATATTATCCCTGCTCCCCGTAGTACAGGAAGTATACTAAAGCCCCTGTTGTTCGCCTCGATGCTGGATGCGGGAGAGATATTGCCCAACACGCTGGTTGCCGACATCCCTACCCAGATCGCAGGCTACAGCCCGAAAAACCATGAGCTGACATACGACGGAGCGGTGCCTGCGCAAGAGGCATTGTCGCGTTCCCTGAACATCCCGTCGGTGCTGATGCTGAAGGAGTTTGGCGTACATCGCTTTTATGAACAGCTCCAGCATTTTAAACTACGGGACATCAACAAAAGCCCCAACCACTATGGCCTTTCGCTAATTCTTGGCGGGGCGGAATCGAACCTGTGGGACTTGTGCCGCACCTATGCCGGAATGAGCTCAACGCTGAATTACTTCAACTTGCACCAGGCTAAATACAGGACAAAAGAGTTTGCCGAGCTGAACTGGGACAGTAGCGTGACCCGTGATCTCGGGGAGGAAGTGTTCAACAAGCCCGAACTCGGCGCAGGCGCTATTTGGCTTACCTATAACGCCATGAAGGAAGTGAACCGTCCGCAGGCCGATGAAGCATGGCGCTTTTATGACTCATCGCTGGAAATTGCATGGAAAACGGGGACCAGCTTTGGCAGCCGCGATGCCTGGGCCATTGGGACCAACTCCAAATATGTGGTTGGCGTATGGGTTGGCAATGCTTCGGGTGAGGGCAGGCCGTCGCTTACCGGGGTTGGCAGTGCTGCGCCCATACTATTTGATGTATTCAATTTGCTGCCAAAACAGAAATGGTTCGCAACTCCTTACAATGACCTGGAAGAAGCCGATGTATGCAGCATGAGCGGCCATCTGGCAGGCGAACATTGCCCTGTCGTAAAGCAATGGATCCCGCTGAATGGTAAGAAGACCACTGCCTGCACCAACCACAAGATCGTGCATTTGGACCAGGCAGGCTACCAGGTGAACAGCAGCTGCGAAAGCGTGGATACTATGCTAACCAAAACATGGTTCGTATTGCCACCGGTACAGGAATGGTACTACCGGAAAATACACATGGATTATGTTTCCCTGCCGCCTTTCCGAAGTGATTGCGAGGGTTCGGGCGGGACGTATATGGATTTCATATACCCGAAAGAAAACGGGAAGATCTATCTGACTAAAGATTTTAATGGCGTTGTACAGCCTGTCATTTTAAAGGCTGCACACACCTCGGCGGATGCCCGTTTGTTCTGGTACCTTGGGGATAAATATTTGGGCGAGACCCAAACCTTCCACGAAATGCCGGTGAATGCCGGGAGCGGTAATTATACGATAACCGTTATTGACGAGAATGGGAATGAGATCCGGAGGAGCGTGACGATAGAGTCTCCATAACAGAATATTATAATGTTCTTTATTTTCTTCGCTGCTTAAAAAAGTCCTTAACCAGGTTGCCGCATTCCTCTTCCATAATACCACTAGCCACAATGGTTTTCGGGTGAAGCTTCCCTCCCATCGCACGGTAGCCGCGCTGGTCATCGGCAGCACCAAATACAATTTTGGATATCTGGCTCCAGTACAATGCGCCCGCGCACATCTGGCAGGGCTCAAGGGTTACATATAATGTGCAGCCTGTAAGATATTTTCCTCCCAGAAAATTAGCAGCGGAGGTAATGCCCTGCATCTCGGCATGCGCTGTTACGTCATTGAGCATTTCGGTGAGGTTATGCGTTCGGGCAATGATCTTATTATCGACCACGATGATCGCGCCTACGGGTATTTCGCCTTTATCAAAAGCGGCTTGTGCCTCCTGGTAGGCTTTTTTCATGAAATACTCGTCGGTAAAGATGTTTTCCATGTCGCAAAAATACGATTATCGCTGAAATTTATGAGGAAACATATCATTTATCAGAATTACAGCGTTATACCTGTAAACCTACCATATGAAACATTACCTGATCGCTTTTACATTTATTTTCGGAATGATCTTCTTAAGCTGTGATGATACCGACGGATCTTTCCTGAATGAAACAAATGCCGCTGACAGCCTTGGGACCGGCACTGACTCAATTACCACCGTTGATACTGTTTCTGTTCCTATAGATACTTTGTGGATCCCGGGTGACAGTATTTATTTTCCTGTTGATCCCGCGCCCGGCGATACCATCGTAACAGATACCATATCAATTAACCCATGAACCACCGGATTTCCATCCCGAAGCCCTGCCACGAAGACTGGAACGCCATGACACCCAATGAGCAGGGGCGTTTCTGTGGGCAATGCTCCAAAACCGTAACCGATTTTACCGGTATGGGCGCATTGGAAATACAAAATTACCTGTTGGAAAACAACGGAACAAAAGTGTGCGGGCGCTTTAAGTCCACCCAACTGGACACAATAAACATTACCATCCCCGAAAGGGTGCTTTATACACAGACAAAATTCAGGAATGTCTTCCTGCTGGCATTATTGGTAACCATGGGGACAATGCTGTTTAGCTGTAAAGATAAAAGCCAGACTATTGGGGAGATTTCCATCGTAAAAGATTCAATTGAAGTGGATAGTACAAATAGTGCTCGCCAACAAATGCACACTTTGGGAATGCCTTCGCCAGATGACAGTTTGCCTCCCCAGCCGCGATCAAAAACATGTGGCCCTGTAACCGGTAAAGAGATCCATCTGACCGGTGCGGTGATTGTTAATCCTCCACCTCCCGAACTATCAGACATAATTTTAGGTGAACCTGCGGTGCCGGTAGCAAATCCCGTTTCCGGAAAAGATTCCGACAGCATTAAATAGATATTTCTCCTATAATCGGAAGAGAGATCCGCTTTACGTAAGAATATCGTAAATTTGCCAATACATGGCAGGCGAACTACTCCCACATATCCAGTACCCATCCGACCTGAGGAAACTCAGTCCGAAACAGCTGCCTCAGGTGGCAAAAGAGTTGCGGGAATTCATCATCGACATCGTCTCGGCAAAGGAAGGCCACCTTGGCGCCAGCCTTGGCGTGACCGAACTGACCATTGCCCTGCATTATGTGTTCAACACTCCCCATGATCTACTTGTTTGGGATGTGGGCCATCAGGCATACGGCCACAAGATACTCACAGGGCGCAAAGACAACTTCGACACCAACCGACAGCTGGAAGGCATTAGCGGTTTCCCCAAACGCAGCGAAAGCGAATACGATACCTTTGGCACCGGCCACAGCAGCACTTCCATTTCGGCAGCGCTGGGCATGGCAATAGCTTCACGGTTGAAGGGCGATTTGGATAAAATGCACATTGCCGTGATCGGGGATGCCAGCATAGCATCTGGGATGGCGTTCGAGGGGCTGAACCATGCAGGTGTGACCGATGCCAATTTATTAGTGATACTGAACGACAATGCCATAGGCATCGACCCGAGCGTGGGCGCGCTGAAGAGCTACCTGACGAACGTAAAGGAAGGCCGGAACCCGCGCGACAACAACATGATAAAGTCACTTAACTTCGATTATTCCGGGCCTATAGACGGGCACGACCTGCCTACTCTAATTAAAGAACTGCAACGCCAAAAAGGCCTGAAGGGGCCGCGCTTCCTGCACATTATAACCACCAAGGGCAAAGGGCTGAAACAGGCCGAAGAAGACCAGGTAAAATACCATGCCCCCGGCAAATTCGACAAGCTTACAGGCGAAATTTTGGCTATAGCCGATGAAGGCCTGCCGCCAAAATACCAGGATGTTTTCGGGTTGACGCTTGTAGAGCTTGCCGAACAGAATGAAAAAATAATAGGCATTACGCCTGCAATGCCATCAGGCAGCTCGATGAAGTTCATGATGGAGATCTTCCCGGAAAGGGCGATAGACGTTGGCATTGCAGAGCAGCATGCCGTAACCCTTGCCGCCGGAATGGCCACACAGGGCATGATCGTATATTGCAACATATATTCCACGTTCCTGCAACGCGCTTACGACCAGCTTATACACGATGTGGCGCTGCAAGACCTGCCTGTTATTTTTTGCCTGGACCGTGCCGGACTGGTAGGTGAAGACGGTGCGACCCACCATGGCGTTTTTGATCTGGCGTATCTCAACTGCATTCCCAACCTCATTATTTATGCGCCTTTAAATGAAGTAGCTTTACGCAACATACTGTATACGGCACAGCTTGGTTTAGAGCATCCCATAGCGATACGCTATCCCCGGGGAAGAGGTGAAACAACCGATTGGCAAAAGGCTTTTGAGAAAATAGAGATCGCGAAAGCACATCAACTTAAAGAAGGTTCTAAAGTTGCCATCCTCTCTACCGGGACCATTGGCAACAATGTTATTAAAGCATTGTCACAGACAAAAAATAACGACATATTCTCGCATTATGACTTCGGGTTCGTAAAACCGCTGGACGAAGCCATGCTGCATACCATTTTCGGCAACTACGAAACGATAATTACTGTGGAAGACGGGGTTGTAACAGGTGGTTTTGGCAGCAGCATTGCTGCATTTGCAGCAACGCATCATTATACTGCAGAGATAAAGATGCTTGGCGTGCCGGACGAATTCATCGAACACGGTACGATAACGCAATTGCAACAATATTGTGATATTGACGTTAAATCCTTACAGGATATTTTTTCAGGTTACTGAAATTCACGATTTTTGCACTGCATTTCCATTAAAGATCTCATTAATGAAGACTAAAGCCTGCTTTATAGCATTATTGTTCATTGCCTTTACCCAACTTTCCCGCGCACAGGTGCTTATTACCACGACCCTGCCCGATTCTATAACCTATTGGGAGCGCAGCAATGCCCTTGGCTTAGATGTCAACCAAATATCGTTCGTTAACTGGAGCGTGGGTGGTAACAACTCAGTCGCGATACTCGGAAAAGCAAATTTTGTTCGAAAGTACACCCGCAAATACATGAATTGGCACAATGAGCTTATCCTGAAATATGGCCTTAACAGCCAGGAAGGACAGGAAACACGCAAGACCGATGACCAGATCCAGCTCAACTCGACCTTTGGCTACAGAAGGGATACGGTTTCGAATTGGTACTACAGTGCCAAGTTCAACTTCCAGACTCAGTTTGCCAACGGTTACCAGTACCCCAATACTACCGACGAAATTTCGGGGCCTTTCTCTCCGGCCTACATATTCCTTGGGGTTGGTAGTGAATACATCCGTAAAGACCTTGGACTGAACGCCTATTTTTCGCCACTAACCAATAAAACAACTCTTGTACTCAACCAAACTTTGGCTGATAAAGGGGCCTTCGGGGTAGATGGTGCCAAAAAAGATGCTGATGGGAACATTATTGAACATGGTAAAAACTCACGTACCGAAGTCGGCATATTGCTTACCAATAATATCAAGCGCCAGATATTCAAGAATATAATGCTCGACCACAGGCTGACGCTTTATACGGATTACCTGAACAACTTTGGAAATATCGATGTTAACTGGCAGCTGCAGCTCGATATGACCGTAAATGAATATGTAAAGGCCAACATTGGCACGCACATCATTTACGACGATGACGTAAAAGCTACCGAGGAAGTAGCCGGCGCAGTAGTGCAGGTGGGACCAAAGATCCAGCTGAAACAACTATTGGGTGTAGGGCTGAGCTATACTTTCTAAGCCCCCTAACCCCCGAAGGGGAATTCCATCCATTCCCATTACCAATCGCTACGCCAAACAAGGTAAGCGGCTTGATCGTCGCTCATTACTCTTTCGGGTTAGCGGGCCATTCCCGTAATAGTATTATACAACAGCACTGCCTTACCATCGGTCAGTGTCGAAACAAAGTGGCATATGTGCAGCAGGCGGTCGTACAGGCTCATTTTTTCGGTGACGAATTTTTCCGGGAGGAGCTTCAGCACCAGGTTGTCGTAATTACCACCATTACCATCAAACTTATTGTTGTAGGCCGTGCAGAAGGTATCCAGCAGGGTGGCGATAATACGGTAGCCTATCACTTCCTTCTCTACCACTTCCCTACTTTGGTAAATATTCTTTATACTCAGGTTGATAATGTCATTCATCTGCGCGGTATACTTGCCCTGGTCGGTAAGCGAATGGGGATATTTCCCGGCAAGGATAGCTTCTTCATTTTCCAAAAATACTTCCACAGCATCATTTATAAGGCTGCCAATGGCTAAAGCACGCAGGTAGCCCAGGCGGTCTTCCTTAGTAGTAAGCGTATTGTATTTGGCGGTATCTATGGTGCCTTTCACCAGCTTGATGAGGTATTCCAATGCAAATTCCTCCTGTATAACGCCAAGGTTGATGCCATCCTCAAAGTCGATGATGGTGTAGCAAATGTCGTCGGCCGCTTCTACCAGGTAGGCCAGCGGATGGCGCTCATAACCGGTGTCACCGCCTGTTTTGTTCGGGATCATGCCCAGTTCCTTTGCCACATCCTGAACGAACTCTTTATCGCACTGGAAGAAGCCGTATTTTTTGTCGGAGATGTTGCTTGTGGGTTTCTTGGGGAGCGACTCTTTTGGATACTTCATGAAAGCGCCTAAAGTTGCATAGGTAAGCCTCAACCCTCCATCTACACCAGGCCGCGATGCGGTAAGCAGGTTAAAGCCGTTAGCATTGCCTTCAAAGTCGATGAGGTCCTGCCATTGCTTGTCGATAAGCTGTTCCCTGTATTGCTGCCCCCTGCCGGTCTTGAAATACTCGCCAATGGCCTTTTCTCCCGAATGCCCGAAGGGCGGGTTGCCAATATCATGAGACAAAGCCGCGGCAGCCACGATGGCGCCAAAGTCGTTCATGTGGTAACCATGCTCTTCCCTGAGGTACGGATGCTTTTCGATGATCTTTTTGCCCACAAGCCTCCCCAGCGAGCGCCCTACTACCGATACCTCAAGGCTGTGCGTAAGGCGGGTGTGCACGAAATCGGTCTTGGATAGCGGTATCACTTGCGTTTTGTCCTGCAGGCTGCGAAAGGCCGAGGAGAATATGATACGGTCATAATCCACCTCAAAGCCGAGGCGGGTATCGTCCTGTTCTTTGCGCAAACGCTTGCTTGTATCGCCCTGCCTTTTTAATGACAGGAGCTGTTCCCATTGCATCATTTAGATGTGAGTATTGAGGTTTTAGTAGTGAGATCTTAGTATTGAGAAGGAGTGGACCTCATATCTCAATACTCATTACTAAATTCTATTTTAAAAATTTCTTCTTATCCGCCAGCGAAAACTCTTTCGACTTCATTGGGTACTGCCCATAACTTTTATCGCTTGGGTTCTCGATCACCGATTTGATCGTTATCTTGTCCCCTAACTGGAACTTGGTTTCTACCTGGCGGTAATCCAGCATGTATTCACCGCAAAAGTAATTGCCTGCTTCGTCTTTTTCTATGATGCCGGTATAAATGGCTTTATCTTCTTTTGACATATTATTGTATTTGTGTTGACCCTATTTCGTCAAATGATCTTTTAATTTTCAATGCGGCTTTATATTTTTTAGCATCTATCACATACGTATCTGATGCCGTATCATGCCATCCCCTTGGAACCTTTCGTATAAATGACAAAGCTTCAATAGATAATATCCTGCAAAGTGCCCTGACAAGTATCGCTTTGGTGGTGGGCTTTGAACCATCTTCCATCACTACGATAGTTCCGGTAATGAGCTTTCCGAGGCTTCTCTGTGTAAGCAATTCTGTAATGAACAGGTAAACCACCATTACCAGGGTCGTTATGATCCTGTCCGTGTTCGCATCCATTTGCTCAAACCAAATAAGAATGGCATCACTACCCAATAGTGACGCTAAAACGCCTATAACACCTATGAAGAGAAAGATCAATATGACCGCAGCGACATCTATTAGTAAGTTCAGCAGCCTTTTGTACCAAGGCACCAGCATCGTGCTGTCTATCTTTACAGTAGTGTTATATTCCATAATTGTTGTAAAAATAAAAAAGAAGGAGCAAACTAAGCTGCTCCTTCATGGTTATTTGTGTTTGTTGATCAAGATCCGCACATTTCGCAGTCTTCTGGGTCGGCATTGCGGGAGCGTTCCAGCATTGCCTGGAACTCAGTAACAGCCATTGGCGCTTCAGCCTCAACCGCTACACCTTCTGCCATAGCCAGTTCTTTTGGCGCAGGCTCGGCTTTCTTGTCGTTATTAAGGGTAAACTTAATGGCGTCCACCGCGCTCTTCGTCCTCAGGTAGTACATGCCCGTTTTCAGACCGCTCTGCCATGCATAGAAGTGCATAGAGGTAAGCTTCGCGAACGTAGCGCCTTCCATGAACAGGTTAAGCGACTGCGACTGGTCAATAAAGTAGCCCCTTTGGCGCGACATGTCGATAATATCCTTCATGCTCATTTCCCAAACTGTTTTGTACAGCTCTTTTATATCAGCAGGGATACCATCGATATCCTGGATAGAACCGTTCGCCCTCATCACTTCCTGTTTCAGGTTCTCGTTCCAAAGCCCAAGGCTTACCAGGTCCTGAAGCAGGTGCTTGTTCACCACGATGAATTCGCCTGAAAGTACTCTCCTGGTATATATGTTCGATGTATATGGCTCAAATGCCTCATTGTTCCCGAGTATCTGCGAGGTAGATGCGGTAGGCATCGGCGCCATCAAAAGCGAGTTGCGCACACCGTGCTCCATAACTTCTTTACGAAGCGAAGCCCAGTCCCAACGGCCGCTAAGGTCTTCATCCTTCAATCCCCAAAGGTTATATTGGAATTCGCCCTGCGATATGGGCGAACCTTTAAAGCTTGAGTATGGCCCGTCTGCTTTTGCCTCTTCCATCGATGCGGTCAGGGCAGCAAAGTACATGGTCTCGAATATCTCCTGGTTCAGTTTTTTAGCCTCATCGCTCGTAAACGGAAGGCGCATAAGGATGAAAGCATCTGCAAGCCCCTGCACACCCAACCCTACCGGGCGGTGGCGCATGTTGGAATTCTCTGCTTCTATGACAGGATAGAAATTCCTGTCGATCACTTTATTCAGGTTGCGCGTTACACGTTTGGTAACATCATAAAGGAATTGGTGGTTAAACTGCCCGTTCTCCACGAACATTGGCAATGACAGTGAGGCCAGGTTACACACTGCTACCTCATCGGGAGCAGTGTACTCCATGATCTCGGTACACAGGTTGGACGAACGGATAGTCCCCAAATTCTTTTGGTTCGACTTCCTGTTGGCCGCATCCTTGTAAAGCATGTATGGTGTTCCTGTCTCGATCTGCGACTCAAGTATTTTTTCCCAAAGCTCACGTGCCCTGATGGTCTTGCGGCCTTTTCCGGCAGCTTCATATTCATGGTACATTGCTTCAAACTCATCGCCATATACATCGCAAAGTCCCGGACATTCGTTAGGGCACATCAGCGTCCACTGTGCGTCATCCTGCACACGTTTCATGAACAGGTCGCTTGTCCACATGGCGTAGAACAAGTCGCGTGCGCGCATCTCCTCTTTACCATGGTTCTTTTTCAGGTCAAGGAAGTCGAAGATGTCGGCATGCCATGTCTCGATATATACAGCAAAGCTGCCTTTTCGCTTGCCACCGCCCTGATCTACGTAACGCGCCGTGTCATTAAATACGCGGAGCATTGGTACGATACCGTTCGAAGTGCCGTTCGTACCACGGATGTACGAGCCCGTAGCCCTCACATTGTGTATAGACAAGCCTATCCCTCCGGCCGATTGCGAGATCATAGCCGTTTGCTTCAGCGTATCGTAAATGCCCTCGATGCTGTCATCGCGCATGGTAAGCAGGAAGCATGAAGACATCTGTGCTTTTGGCGTACCCGAGTTGAATAGCGTAGGCGTGGCATGGGTAAAATATTTTTTAGACATCAGCTCATACGTTTCGATGGCCGACTGGATATCGTTCAGGTGGATACCTACAGAAACGCGCATCAGCATGTGCTGCGGGCGCTCTACGATCTGTCCGTTTATTTTAAGCAGGTACGAGCGCTCGAGCGTCTTGAACCCGAAATAGTCATAATTAAAATCCCTGTTGTAGATGATGGTAGAGTCAAGGATCTCAGCATTAGCCATTATGGCTTCGTACACTTCGTCCGAAAGCAGCGGCGATTCCTGGCCGGTCCTCGGGTTCACGTAGTGGTACATGTCGTGCATCGTTTCAGAGAACGACTTCTTTGTATTCTTGTGCAGGTTAGACACCGCGATGCGGGCTGCCAGCTGTGCAAAATCAGGGTGTGTTACGGTCATAGACGCAGCAGTTTCTGCCGCAAGGTTGTCCAGTTCAGAGGTGGTAACCCCATCATACAGCCCTTCAATAACACGCATTGCCACTTTGACCGGATCTACCAGCTCATTCAGTTCATAGCATAATTTCCTTATCCTGTCCGTGATCTTGTCGAACATCACCGGCTCTCTTTTTCCATCCCTTTTAACTACATACATATGGCAACATTTTAATAAGTTAGTAATTGGCGCGCCCTCACACGCCTATTGATCTTTTAGTAAGTCATTTTCTTTTAACCACATAGAAACATAGGAATAGTAGAATTGTAAAAAGTTTTCAGCATTGGGATGAAAGTCCACAGAGATGAAGCTTGCTTCATACTATATATACCTGCACCTCATTTATCAGCTATAAAACTATGTTCCTATGTGGTTAAAATTATATTCAATATCATTTTCTATTAAAAATCGGCATCAAAGCTGATCTTTTGCGAATCGCCCTCTTTGTTGAGCACGCCCGCCTTTTGGTATTCAGACACCCTTTTCTCGAAAAAGTTGGTCTTGCCCTGAAGCGAGATCATGTCCATGAAATCGAATGGGTTGCCCGAGTTAAACTGCCTTTCACAATTAAGCTCCACCAACAGCCTGTCGGTCACAAATTCAAGGTATTGTGTCATCAGCAGCGCATTCATGCCTATAAGGCTTGACGGCAGCGACTCGGTGATAAATTCCCTTTCGATATCAAGCGCATCAAGCAATATTTCTTTTATCCTGTCTTTAGGCACCTTATTTATCAGGTGATGGTTATGCAGGTGCACCGCAAAATCACAATGCACGCCTTCATCCCTTGATATCAATTCATTGGAGAATGTAAGCCCCGGCATCAGGCCGCGTTTCTTCAGCCAGAAGATCGAGCAAAACGCCCCGGAAAAGAATATCCCCTCAACTGCCGCAAAAGCGATAAGCCTTTCCGCAAATGAGTCGGACCCGATCCACTTGATGGCCCAGTCGGCTTTCTTCTTAATAGCCGGGAATACGTCGAGGGCATGGAACAGCTGGTCTTTCTCGTTCTCGTCCTTCACATACGTATCAATAAGGAGCGAGTAGGTTTCGCTGTGGATGTTCTCCATCATGATCTGGAATCCGTAGAAGAATTTAGCCTCCGGGTATTGCACTTCATTAACGAAGTTCTCAGCCAGGTTCTCATTCACGATGCCGTCTGACGCCGCGAAAAAAGCAAGGATGTGCTTGATGAAGTATTTCTCATCATCGTTCAGCTTGGTATTCCAGTCGTTCAGGTCCTGGTGCAGGTCTATCTCTTCTGCGGTCCAGAAGCTGGCCTCCATTTTTTTATACCACTCCCATATATCATGGTGTTTTATAGGGAAAATCACAAACCTGTTTTTATTTTCCGTTAATATCGGCTCAAGTGCAGACATAATGCTTTGACTTTTATTGTTTTGATAAAGATGTTCGGTGTCTTACGAAGGAGATACAAAGATTGGCATTTGACTTAGATAATGAAAGCCAAACTTATTCACAATCAGGCATAGTTTTTAACATGTCTTAACAAATTGTTAAAGATTTATTAATTTGACAATATTCTGATTATCAAATCCTTACAAAGGGTAAATATATAGATGTCTGACCTGAAACAGGCAGTAAAACAAGGGGTTTAACATGCTTTTCAATGGCGATCTTTAGCCGGGTCGTCATTGAGCTCACCAGCTACTTTTTCGAGCTCGGCATACCAATTTTTACCAAAGCGGCGGATTAGCGCCTCCTTTACGAATTTATACACCGGGACCTCAAGTTCTTTGCCAAGGGCGCAGGCCGGGTCGCATATATCCCAACTATCGTAGTTTACGGCTGCGAATTCGGTAAAATCCTTTACGCGGATGGGATACAAATGACAGGAAACAGGCTTCTTCCAGTCAACAATACCCTGATTGTACGCCTGCTCGATGCCGCAAAGGGCGGTTTGCCCATCGAAGATCACATACGCGCAGTCCTTGTCATCTATAAGAGGTGTTTCCAGGGTGCCGTCAGTACCTACTACCCACGCGCCCTGCTTCTCGATAGCCTCAATGCCTTCCCTGCGCAGGAATGGCTTTACTTTTGGGTAAATAGCCTCCAGTATTTTGGTCTCCTCTTCATTCAGTGGCGCGCCGGCATCGCCATCTACGCAGCACCCTCCTTTGCATGCCGAAAGGTTGCACACAAATTCCTTTTGTAAAATATCCTCAGATACTATTGTTTTTCCCAGTTGAAACATAGGGCAAAGATAGGGTTTAGCCACGAATTACACTAATTTTCACCAAATCTGTGAAGACGTGACTAAAACAGATAAATTTATGTGGCCCGTGTAATTGGTGACAGGATCTCACTTAACCCGTGTAGCCAAACCCCTCATAAAATTTAACGCCGAATTAGTACTCATGCCAATTATATGCAATACTTTTGCAGTCCCTAAAACAATTTTCATGGGTTTCGACTGGAAGCAGATATTCACAATAACCATGGTGCTTTTTGCCGTGATCGACATCATTGGGAGCATACCCATCATTGTCGACCTGCGCACCAAGCTTGGGCACATCCAGTCGGAAAAAGCATCGGTAGTTGCCATGATTATCATGGTCGCCTTCCTTTTTGTGGGAGAGGAGATACTGAAGCTCATCGGTATCGATGCCAACTCATTTGCCGTGGCGGGTTCATTCGTATTATTTTTCCTGGCGCTCGAAATGATATTGGGCATACGGCTTTATAAGGAAGATAACCCCAGTACAGCCTCCATCGTGCCCATAGCGTTCCCGCTGATAGCAGGGGCAGGCACCATGACCACCATACTTTCGCTTCGCGCGGAATTCGAAAAGATCAACATCATCATCGCTATAGTTATCAATGTGATCTTGGTATACGTTGTGCTCAAATCATCCGCAAAAATAGAGCGGCTTTTGGGCGATAACGGACTGGGTGTCATACGAAAAGTATTTGGCGTGGTGCTGCTGGCCATAGCTGTTAAATTATTTGCGGCTAATGTTAAACAATTATTCCTTTAACATTAAATTTTATAATTTCACGCCGTTCAAACCTGCCATACAGGTAAACACATAGGATATGAAAATTTTTATCTACATACTGATAGCCATGGCTTTAGGGCTTATCATTTTTAACGCCACCCAACTTGACTTTGATAACCTTACCCAAGGGAACAGCCTTGTAGCCCTCATCGGCATCGTAGCATCGCTGTGCGCGGTATGCATCCTTATAATTTTCAGGATGGCAAAGAACATCGAGGAAAAAACGAGAAATCACTAATATGTTCGATGTCCTTATCATTGGCGGCGGCGCATCAGGGGTTTCCTGCGCTCTTATTATCGGTTCCGCACTCAAAAAACCTTATGCCGAAGGCAAAAGGGCCGGGATATTTACCCACCAAAAAGCATCGGCCCTACAGGATGCCATTTTTTGGAACGCGTATGGCGTTGCACCGGGTAAATTAGGCAAAGACCTAATGGACGAAAGCCTGGAACAGCTCACCTCCCTGTATCCTGCCATGGAACAGATACATAACGAAAAGGTCATGAGCGTCCAGGGCGAAGCCGGGAATTTTACCGTTACCACCAATAAAAACACATACAAAACAAAGGCTGTAGTTATGGCCATTGGCTCGGCAAATACTTTTGCGATCGATGGGCTGATGGATCACGTTATCCCCCACAAAAAAGCGATGCCGGAGAAAAACCGCATCCAGCTGAAAAATGACGATCACCTGGTCGCCGAAGGCATTTATGCCACCGGTACACTTGCCGGGCACCGCAGCCAGCTGGCCATTGCCGCAGGAAGCGGAGCCGCAGTCGCCACCGATATCCTTACGTTGTGGAATAACGGTATCCCTACGCAGTACCATGATAGTACGAGGGTGAAGTGATAGGACGCAGTTTTCATTTATAACCCGTCTTTTATCAGTGAATATATCAGCATTATACCAATCCAAATGATCATTGCTGCAATAATAAGCCCCGCGATAAGTCCGTCATTCAAAATTCCCATTATAGTAAAATAGAGTAGTACGCCTACACCTGTTCCAACCAGCAGTATATTAACATAACGCAGGATCTGTTTTAGATACCCGCCTTCTATTTCAGCATACACCCAAAGTGTGGCAAATGTAAGAACCGAATAGATCAGAGGAATGTATTCTGTAACGCCCTGGGTTGCGTTATGTCCCGCAACCCCCACTACCATTTGTGTGGCAAACATGAGAATAACAAATAGTAGGAGTGCGATCCTGTACAAAACAGAGTAAGCTTTCAACATATCCGAACGATTAATTAGCAATGGCAATTTAAGAATTCCCGCCAACGTTGATCATTATTTACTCAAAAAAACAGAGGCCGTCATACGACAGCCTCCGGATCACAAAAACAATAAAAATGTATTAAAACACCTTAAACTGGTATACAGGTGAAGCTGTTACGTTGCCCGCTTCATCGGTAGTAACTACTTTCCAGTAATACGTTGCGCCCGATGCTACTGCTACGTTCGGCAGTGTCTCCGCGGTCACGGTGCCTTTTAATGTAGTTGGGTTGGCATTGGTATCGATGTATACTTTATAGTCGGCTATATCATTATCCAGGTCGCTGCCGTCCCACTCTAGGGTGATGGCAGGGCCATGAACGGTCGAACTCATCACAGGAGATACCGCATCGGCCGGGAATGGCGCGTAATTGGCAACTCCGGCACCGGCATTATAAAACTTCCATACCCCGCTCTGCACAACCGAGTTGTTCGCCTTTTTAGAACTAACGTACCACGAATAAGGAACACCTTTTTCAACGGTTACCTCATACGAGAGGTTCGTCCCCGCATTATACTGCAGGCTGCTTTGGGTATTCAGGTTCTTTACGTACAAAAAGTACGTTTGAGTATCGGGGGCGGCACCCCACTGGAAGGTGATCTTGCTTTGCGTAGGCGAAACTTCAGTACCTGTTGTACACTCCGAATTATTTTCAGGGAACGAAGGTGTGGCTGCCTGCGTGTTAGAATTGCCCTCACCACCGTCGCCATCGCTGGAACATCCGGCCAGTGCGAAAAGCGACGCTGCAAATGCTATCAGTAACTTTTTCATTCTTTTACGATTTTAATGTTATACGCCTGCGTACCCGATATTATTTTCATCATGTACATTCCTGCCGCAAGGCTTCCTGTATCTATAGTGCATACTTTATCCTGCGTGATGTAGCTTCCTGCCATTACCCTGCTGCCAAGTGTCGAGAACACTTCTACATACACTTTTTCGTTCTTCGCTTCGGGTATCATCACATGAAGGTCGTTTCCACTCACAGGGTTAGGATATACGCGCAGGCTGCCATCCATCATAATGGTTTTCCTGTATATACCCTGGCACTCTTTGTCGGTTTTTACCTCAATAGTATTCTCACCGCCTTTAAGGTCGAGTGTTATGGCATTCGCCGAAGTTTCAAACACCTCACCGTTAAAGTTGATGGTATAGTGGCTTCCACCTTCAAGGTCAAGCTGTACCGTATAATTTTCTGCGGCTACCCTTTGCAATACTGCAAGGTCCTGTGGCTCGCTAACCACAATGTCAAAGCACTGGCTGTAGGCAGGGGCTTCGGGCAGGGTAAAGCAAAGCCTGTACTCACCTGCCGCAAGGTTGCTGAATGATGTGGTAGTGGTAAAATTAGCCGTTTGGCCCGATGTGCCTGTTAGCGTAGCCACATAGTTATGGTTGGCCGCAGCCGTTACCGTTATGCTTCCGTTGTTGGATGAGCGGCAGCTTTCACCGGTCGTGCGGATCGCAAAATTGTTCCCAGGAAGGGTGAACAGTGTACATCCGTTAAAGTTCACCACAGCCCCGGCAGGGGTATTGGGACACAGATCGGCGCTGTCGGGCACACCGTCGTTATCAGAGTCCGGCGCCTGGAACGAGAAACGTACCCAGTTCAGGTTAAAGCCGGGAGACGTAACTACCAGCCTCATAAAGTAACGGCCCGCGGGAAGCACGGCATCGGCAGCAAGCGTTTGCCATGTTTGCCATCCACCGGTTGCAGGAAGGCTTACAGTGTGTATGTCCTGCGTAGTTTCATTAATAAGCTGTAATTTGATACCTCCGGTCTGGCTTTCGCCCGAACGGCGGTACTCGATCCTGTAATTGCCTGTTTGGCTGATATTCACCAAATATTCAAGGTAGTCACCGGCATCTGTGTAGCCAATATTCTGTCCACCACCGGTATCATTGGTGTTTTCAAGTTCAAGGCCGCTGTTGGCATAAAAGCTTTCTGCCTGTATAGTGCCCGATATCTGCTGGATGTTGCCCACCCTGTTGCTCACCGGCCTGTCGGCAAAGGCAGCCTGCACGGTAGCATCGGCGGCTAAGATGTTCGTACCTGCATACGTAAGTGTAACTACATCTGACGGGTTGATGGCAACAGCAGGTGTAATAACAAAGCTGTTCGCAGCCGTACCCATGGCAATGCTGTTTACCGTAACCGCTGTACCGTTCACCTTTAGCGTAAGCGCGCTTGCCGAAAGGTCGATACCTGCCTGCAATGGTTTGTTGAAAACCACATTTACCTTATCGCCCAGCACATTTGTTGCCGCATCGACAACTTTAAAAGCTGCCTGCGCAGATGCCCTTGGGTTTTTGAATTCGATATAATTAAGGTTAAAAGAACCGGCATCAAAATAAACCTTTACCTTGTTCTCTCCTGCCTGGAGCAGCACATCTGTAAGTGTTATGGCCGACCATGTGGTATAAGACCCCGTTGATGGAAGGTTTATCCTTTCAGAAATCCTTCCGTTCGCATCTTCAAGGTGGATGGACCCGCCCATGCCCGCATAACGGATATCAATATCATAAGCTGTCTGGTTTTGCTGCGTAAGGGTATACAAGAGCCATTCGCCTGATACAATATGGCTCACATGGAAGCCGTTGCCTGTATCGTTCGACTCCTGTATGTCCACACCATCGTTACGCATCGCCCATCCGTTGTTCCATGCCTGGAACGTACCGGTATCAGTCCTGTAGTTGGCAATATCGGTATCATAGTAGGCATGCAGGTGCGGACCCAAGTCATATTCGGTAGCATACACCCTGCCCGGCAGGTTGTGTGTTTTGTACTTGATGGTTTCCGTAGTCTGTACCTGGCGGAACATCGCATCGATCACGTCCGGTTTGGTCGTAACGTTCTGCATTTTATAATTCTCGGCCATTTGCATCAATGCATTAAAGGCAAAAGTCTCCGAAGGCTGCGTACCACCATTGGCCCAGTAATCCAACAACTGCTGGTATTGTGGCGTTTTGTCCACAGCGGCAGGTCCGGCAATGCTGCCGATCTTTTTAAGCGGCCACCATGCCCAGCCGATATTAAGCGACTCTGACAAGGAAATGGCATCCCTGAACCACACGTTGGAGTTCTCCCCACTTTCGCCCAGCCAAAGCGGAACGTTGTGCTGTGTCCTGAGGTTAAGCAAGCCCTGTATGGCACCGGCATTGTTTGCATTCCAGTATTTATGCCAGCTTAGTGTCATATTATTGTCCCAAAGCGGGAACATTCCGTTATAGTTATTCCCCCAGCAGTTACCGCCCAATATGATCATGTGGTTGGTATCTACCGCGCGGATGGCATTGGTAATGGCAACATACAATGAGCGTAACGGCGCGTTGGAGTTCTCATCACAACCGTTTTGGTTGGTGCCGGTAAAGGCCCAGTTGGGTTCGTTTATCAGGTCGTAACCGCCTATCCATGGCTCATTCTTGTACCTGTCTGCCAGGCGGGCCCACAGTGCGATCAGCTTTTGCTTGTTGGCCTCGCTCTCCCATAGTGATGGCTTGGCAGGGTTGTAGTCACTAATATTCGCATCCTTGCCCTGCCCGCCCGGTGTGGCATGCATGTCAAGGATAAGGTACATTTCATTTTCGGCACACCATTGCAAAAGCTGGTCGGTCCTTTGGAAACCTTCATCCAGCCATGTATTTTGTCCTGCAACGGGTTCCTGCTCGATCGGAAGGGTATACAGATTATAGTGCATCGGCAGACGAACGGAATTAAAGCCCCATGCCTTCAGGGAATCGATATCCCTTTTGGTAATGCTGTTATTGCGGTATGCCTGGTAGAAGGTTTCGGTATTCGCTTCGCCTATCAGCTGCTTTATCTTGTCGCGTATCTGCCACTGGGTACCCGCAAAAGCGTCTGTCTGCAACATGTAGCCTTCCTGCACCATCCATCCGCCCAGTCCCATCCCGCGAAGGAGTACGTTGTTACCGTTGCCGTCTACAATGTTCTGGCCGCTCTGGTGCAGGTAGCCCTGACCAAACGCCGAACATGACAGCGCCAATAAAATAATGTAATATATTTTTTTCATTGGAAGTATTAATAAATTAGTGTTTGTATGGCATGCGGCGGTATTTCGGCAACAGCCTTGGTTGTTCCTATGATCAGGTTATAGGTGATCTTCTCTTCGCTATTGTTCATTACAACAGTCACCATCTTACCATTGGCATTAATGAACGATGTGCTCTGTAGCTGGCTCCTGCTTGCGGCAGTGCTTACCCTTTTTGCATCGGGCTGTACAAATTTCGAGAAGTGGCCTATGTAGTAGTATGACGGCGTGTAAATGATCTCACCCGTTTTTGTATCAACGTGAATTGGCGCAAAGCAAAAGTTGCCCACGTGGTTTGGCCCACCTTTCTCGTCAAGAAGTATGTTCCAG
Organism: Flavobacterium sp.; assembly: GCF_052437795.1. Taxonomy (GTDB): domain Bacteria; phylum Bacteroidota; class Bacteroidia; order Flavobacteriales; family Flavobacteriaceae; genus Flavobacterium. Next base: position 433,391 of record NZ_JBQVPA010000003.1, on the reverse strand, counting down.
TCGGTCCAGCCGGCCATGCCGTTGTTAAAATCGTTTATCATCTGTTCGCCATAGCGCTCACCATTTGGCCAGTACTGGTAGCGTGAAGCATCAAATTTCTCCACGCAGCCTTCGGTAAACATCAGGTGCTTGTCCGGATAGGCTTCGTTCACTTTTTGCAGGTTCTGGAACATTGGCTTGCCGCCGGCCCAGGTCTCGTACCAATGGAAACCCATGCCCCACGCATATTTTGATGCCTCGGGGTCGCCGAATATCACATTCGCCCTTTGCACCATCAGGTCGCGGTTGTGGTCCCAAACAATTATTTTTTTATCGCCAAGCTCTTTCTTGATGGTCGGCCCAAGGTAGTTTTTAAGGAAGTCGCGCTCCTCTTCGGCTGTGTAAATGCAGGATTCCCATGTTTGGGTGGCCATAGGTTCATTCTGTACAGAAAGTCCCCAAACCGGCATTCCTTCTTTCTCATAGGCCTTTATGAATTTCACATAATAGTCGGCCCAGGTCTGGTAGTATTCAGGAAGCAGCTTGCCGCCCCTGAGCATATTTTTGTTATCCTTCATAAATGCGGGCGGGCTCCAAGGGCTTACATAAAACGTAATTTTGTTGGAAGCTGCTTTCATAGCCTGCTTTATGAGGGGTATGCGGTATTTTTTATCGTGATCGATACTGAATGACCTAAGGCTTTTGTCGCCCTCTTTTATGTAGGTATAACTGCCACTGCTAAAGTCGCTGCTGTGTATCGTTGTCCTTATGATCGAGTAGCCTATCCCTTCGTTGCTGAAGTAGGCATTTAAAAATTCTTTTTGTTTTGCAGGCGTAAGCTTTGCAAATACTTCGGCACTTGCATCGGTGATCGCGCCGCCAATACCTAGGATCGTCTGGAACGTCTTTGCCGGCTCTACAAATACCGAGAACTCGGTTTCCAAAGGCTGTTTGCTATCTGTAAACGAAACTTCGCCCGTTTTGGCAAGCCTGAGCTCTGTATCCATTGCCGTGGTATATACCGTAGCCTTACTGCCTATGGCAGGAATGCCGCCTGTATTTTTTTGCTGTTGGGCAAAACCGTGCAGGGACATCAGCGCGAGGGCGATGCCTAAAAATTTATTCTTCATTGGTTTTTTTTTGGAATTTCGCAGCCGCGGAACTACTTCCCAACCACTGCAATTAAAAGAGGTATCTTAAAAAAATAGCCTGCTTTCTTGCAACAAGATCACAGGCTATTTGTAACTAACCCAAAACTTTTTAATTCATTCTCCTCATTTCAACATTGTCAACGCTAACGCCGACAATGCCATTATTAGAACCAGTACCTGCTTTTACCACAAGATACATTGTTCCTGCCTGTGTAACAGTAACGGTGTTACCGCTTCCCTGGCAGCTGATAGTGGCAAGCATGCCGTCAAACGGTGCAATGCCACATCCTGCCCATGTATTAAGGCCGATAAGTGTAAGTGGGTCGCTACCGTAATCAGAACCGTTTACCGGCTGATTGGCACCCAAGAATACCTGGAACCACATTTGGTCATTGCCACCCGGGCCTGACACATGCATGTTGATCTTGTAAGTACCCGGAGTAACATCTACCGCCTGGTAGATACCCTGGCCTGTCCATACGTTGGCTACACCACCGCTTGCCGTAGCTTTGCCATTAGCAAAACTCCATGTAACGGTCTCTGTACCGCTGGTGTTGAATACACCCCAGTTAGCCGCGCCATCATCAAATTTTCCGTTAAGGATAAGGTTGCCCGCAATTGGGTCCGGTGTAGTAACCGTAATAGTTTGTGTAGATGAGTTACTCATGCCTCCGTTTCCGTACACAGTATGCGTAACAGTATACGTACCTGCATCCGGAAGGAAAAGCTCTTCAGCGCTATCACCTTTAAATTCTCCTGTACCGGTATCCCAACGGTGTACCAACTGGCCCGCCCCTGTTACACCCTCGAGCTTGTAACGGTTGCCCGATGCATCAGTCGGGGTTACTGTAAAGGTCGCATCAACATTCTCGTTAAACAGCGCATTACCTCCCGAAACTTCTTCCGGCTGGCATCCTGTCAGGAAGCCCATCGCTGCAACTGCTGCCGCAAAGCAGCTGTTTCTTAAAATTATATTCAGTTTCATAAATCGTCTTTAATATTAATAGTTTGGATCCTGCTGTATTTGTGTGTTCTCAGTCTCACGTAGCGGTATCGGCCAGAATTCGTGCTTGCCCGCGATAAAGTTGCGTGAAGCAAGTACCGAAGCTGCCCTTCCTGTACGTACAAGGTCCCTCCAGCGATGGCCTTCACCTGCAAGTTCAAGCCTGCGCTCTTTCCAGATGTTCTCAAGCGATACAGGTACCGGGGTAAGACCTACCCTGTCACGTACCGCATCAAGCAATGCCTGGGCCCTTGCTCCTGTTCCGCCCAAAGCTTCCGCTTCAAGAAGGTAGGTATCTGCAAGGCGGATCGTATACGTATTCTGCCTGTAGTTCAGCACCACATCGCCACCGCCAGGTGTAAGGTCGGCATGTGTCGGCATGAACTTCTTAAGGAAGTAACCTGTATCCTGGTAGCCCGGCACATACGATGCCTGCCCATTGGCAACAAGCTCATTCATATCAAGTATCGTAGCATCAAAACGCGGGTCGCCCATTAGCGCGTTGGCCAGGTCAACAGTTACCGGGTTAAAGCTCCAGCCCGTTTCATAAGCAGGCGCTCCCGAAGCACTGTAACCACGTGGTCCAACCATTACGTTAAGTGTATTCCCTTCATCAGACCCTGAACCCCAGTTACCCCAACCGGCATTACTTTGGTAGGTATGTGTAGACTCAAGGATCGACTCTGTGTTGAACTTGTTATCAATGATCCAAAGATCGTTGTAGTTATCCAACAGCTTGTAGCCGTATTGGCTTGTACCGCCAGGTGTGCCATTTACTTCAGCAAACTGTGCTGCAGCCTCGGCATTTTTGTTTTGGTACAGGTATACTTTACCCAATATCGCCTGTCCGGCACCTTTGCTTAGGCGGCCTGCTTCGGTAGTGATGTCAAGCATCGGCGGCAGGTTTGGTATGGCATCCATGAGGTCTGCCTCGATTTGGGCATATACATCCTCACGCGCTGACTGTGGATAATTGTAGTACTGGTCTACAGTAAGCGTTGACGTGATAAGTGGTATGTTCCTGAACTGTGTGATCAGCTGGAAATAATAGTAGGCTCGCAACGCTTTTGCCTCTGATGTAAACCTTGCTTTCTTTGCATCGTCCATACTTATGCCCGGTAATTTTTCCAAAAGCACGTTAGCCCTGAAAATTCCCTGGTAATAATCACTCCAAAAGCTACCCGGTAGTTTTGAGGGATCTATGCTATAATTAGAGAACGACTGGATACCCGCGCCGTCCGACTCGTTACCTCCGCCGGCATAATGATCATCCGATCCGGCATTAAGCATAGCGATCATATTCTCGAAACCGCCCGATTCTTTTTTCATGATATCATAAACCGCAACAAGTGCCGAATATGCCTGTTCTTCGTTTTGATAATAGTTATCTTCCGATACAGCGCCTTTGAACTGGGTCGTCAAAAACTCATCGCTACACGAAATAGTTGTGAAAACCCCGGCCATTACCAGTACTGCCCATTTTAGATTTTTAAATTTCATTTTCAATTTTTTTAAAGTTGTAGATTACATCCGATCATCAATGACCTCGCCTGTGGATAATAGCCGCGGTCAATTCCCATAACATCACCCCCTATTTCAGGGTCAAATCCGGTATATTTAGTAAAGGTAAACAAGTTTTCTGCGGTAACATACAGCCTCGCTTTCGCAAGTGTTTTACCTATGATGCTTTCAGGAAGCGAGTAGCCAAGCTGGATCACTTTGATCCTGAAGTAATCACCATCCTGAAGGTGGAAGGTAGAAGGCCTTGAGAAGTTACCATTAGTATCAGCTGTAGAAAGCCTTGGGTAGCTGTTCGAAGTTCCTTCTCCTGTCCAACGGTTCAGCGCGTTGGTCTGCCAGTTGGCATTGATCATATCTAGCCTGCGGACACCCTGATAGATCTGGTTTCCGGCAACACCCTGGCCAAACATCATAAGGTCGAAGCCTTTGTATTCAAGATTGATCGTTAAGCCGTACGTAATGTCCGGAAGCGGGCTTCCAAGATATGTCCTGTCTTCTTCTGTGATCACACCGTCGCCGTTAAGGTCCTTGTAGCGGAAGTCACCCGGCATAACAGTAATGTCTGCAGGAACAGCGGCCGCGTCGATCTCAGCCTGGTTTTGGAAGATACCATCAGTTACAAATCCATAGAACGAGTTGTAAGATCCTCCAACTTCACTACGGGTAAGCGGGTAAGCTGATGATTGTATGCCTGGCCCAGAGTTGAAATCGCGATCCTGGCCTACGCTCGTCACTTCATTTTTAAGTGTAGAAAGGTTACCGTTTACAGAGATGTTAAGGTCGCCAACTTTTTTGCGGTAACCCAGCTCAAATTCCCATCCGGTATTCTTCATTTCACCTACGTTACCCTGAGGTTCGCCTGAAGCGCCCACATAACCCGGAAGTCTGATACCCTGAAGGATACCTGTAGTTTTCTTTTTATACCATTCAACTGTAAGGGTAAAATCCTTAGCCAGTACAGCATCGAAACCTACGTTGGTTTGTATTGTTTCTTCCCATGCGAGGTCAGGGTTTGAAGGCCTTAGCTGTGAGTTACCTATCGCTACGGCACCACCATTACCGATAGTGTAATTTTGACCACCTGTTATAAGCGAAAGAAATGCGTTTGGTTCGATATTATCGTTACCGGTAACACCCCATCCGCCTCGGATCTTAAGGTTGTTAACGATGTCATTGGTTTTCCAAAAATCTTCTTTGGTAGGAACCCAACCTAATGAAACTGATGGAAAAGTTCCATATTGCTTGTTGGCACCGAATTTTGATGAACCGTCACGACGAACTATACCTGTAACAATATACTTTTCCTTATAATCATAATTTAACCTCGCGAACAATGACGAAAGTGTATTCTCCTGGTTAGTATAAGCAGAACCCTGAATATCATCCGGCACGGTTGGCCATTGGAAAGAAGCATCCCTCCAGTCATTCGTTGGCTGGTTATAATAAGTAGTTGTGGTACCACTTCCAATATTATTTACTGTAGCTTCCTGTCCCAAAAGAACAGTAAAGTTATGATCGGCAATAAGTTTTGTATACGCCGCTGTATTGGTTATGATCCAGCTGAAATTTTTGTTAGTGCTCCTGAACAGGTTGTTCCTTGAAGTGTTGCTGTTAGGGCCAAGGTAGGACTGCGGGGTAAAGTTCTCTGAACCCCAATATGCCATTTTACCACCTATTGTAGACCTAACTTTAAGGCCTTCGATCGGGGCGATCTCCACATAAGCATTACCTACAAAGTCGTCTGACCAATCGTAGTTGCCCTGGCGTGTAGCGATATAAGCTAATGGGTTGGTCATTTCCTGCTGAACAGAATTTGAGATACCGTAGTAGTTGCCGTTCGCATCCTTTAATGCATTTGGCTGAAGATAGTCTGATGTGTTTGGCCTCGTCAACGGGTCGGTTACGATCGCTGGTGTAGTCGGGTCAAGATTGATCGCCGAAGCAAGCGGACCGCCAAATTCACCATTTGTATTACCTACCGGAAGGGCCTTAACTTTAGCATATGCAAATGTCTGCCCAACTTTTAGCCAGCTATTCACTTTATGATCAGAATTTAGCCTGAGGTTTTTACGGATATATTGTGAAATATCACTTGTCACGATACCTTCCTGGTCAGTAAGTCCGAAAGACATATAGAATGTTGACTTGTCGTTACCGCCGCTAACGCTAAGCTCGTGCTGTGAACGTGCCGCATGGTCATTGAATACTACATCCTGCCAGTCAGTTCCCCTGCCAAGTTCAGAAGCATTTGGATAAGGCAGCACAGGAGTGCTTCCCGTGAATCCATTTATATACTGCTCATTCCTTAAAGCAGCATACTGCCTTGCATTTAGAAGGTCCAGTTTCCTTGCAGGACCTGAAAAACCCGTAAATCCATTGTAATTAACCGAAAGTTTGCCTGCCTTACCTTTTTTGGTCGTGATAAGGATAACACCCGCCGCAGCCCTTGTACCATAAATGGCGGAAGAAGCAGCATCTTTAAGCACTTCGATCGACTCAATGTCAGCCTGGTTAATATAACCGATACCGCCATTGTCCATGATGATACCATCTACAACCCAAAGTGGATTATTAGCTCCCTCCCTAAAAGACGCAACACCCCTTACACGTACTGTAGCTGCTGAACCCGGTTGCCCTGAATTGGCAAAAATGGTTACACCTGACGTACGTCCTTGTAGCGATTGTTCTATCCTGGTAAGTGGCAGGTTTTCAAGCTGCTCTGCCTTAACCGAGGATATGGCTCCTGTTACAACGCTTTTCTTTTGGGTACCATAACCTACAACAACAACTTCCTCAAGCTCTTCTGAGCCCGGGGACATGGATACGTTAATGGTGCTTTGCCCATTCACAGGGATCTCCTGTAATGTATAGCCAATGTAGCTGATCACCAGCGTAGCACTTGGCCCTACCTTAATTTGGTAATTACCATCAATGTCCGACATGGTGCCTGACGTCTGGTTACCTTTTTCATAAACGGATGCTCCGGGTACGGGCATTCCGTTCTCATCTGTCACCTTACCGGAAACAGTTGTGTCCTGCGCCCACGCGCTGAGGGTGCACAACAAACAGATAAAATAAAAAAATCGTAATTTTAATAATTTCATACTCGTTAAAATTTGGGTGGGTTAATTGTTGATTACACGCAATATTAATGAAAAAAATATTGTTTTAGCAACCAATTTTCTTTACAAAAACCCATCAAAAGAAAAATAAAACTATATTAAAACACATCATATATTTTTTAAAATTTTGATTATCAAATATATAATTTGAATAAATTATGTTGGCGTATTGTTAACATATCTAAAAAAAACCCTACAAACTATCATTTAAGCTACATCGTGGTAGTTAGCCAGTAATAATTCAACATTTAACAAATTAATGCTAAAAATGTATTGTTGTATAGGTGAAAAATTATCATTTTAATAATATTGACACATGCAATAATTCTGAAATATATACGTTTCAAACGCATATTATGGATGTAAAATATTATATAAAATGATATTTTTGTAAGAATTTTATTTATTTCAAACAGCAATTTAGTCATGCAAAATCGAATTACATCGTAATAGTAGATGTGCTAAGCTTATAAATAGTAAGATTTTGATATAAATAAATAAGTATTACTTTTATAAAAATTATGCACGGTCGATGCCTTTTAATAAAATCATAGCCAGATCCTTTTCACTTGTATTAACTGCCAAGAGTTACATCCATAAATTTTTGCTGGTCACATTCCTTTCCTCATTTTGCTTGGGCACTGCTCAGGTAAAGCACATCGGGCTGCCAAAGATCATCAACTATAAAAAATCCGATTACAGTGGCGGTGCACAGAACTGGGACATAGCCCAGGATAAAAAAGGCAACCTTTATTTCGCCAATACCGCCGGGCTGCTTCAGTTCAACGGAACATCCTGGAGCCGCACACCCATTCCCAACAACACCATACGTTCGATGAAGATCGACGGATCCGGAAGGATATATGTAGGAGGCAATAATGAATTCGGGTATTACGACACAGATGCCAAGGGAAAGCTTACCTACCATTCCATTTCGCGGAAACTGAGCAACAATACCAAAAAATTCATGGATTTTGTATGGCGCATACACATATATAAGGATGCCGTATTTTTCCAGACCTTTAACCGGGCCTATATTTATAAGAATGAAAAACTTACTATACTCGAGGCACCAAACCGTTTCCAGTTCTCTTTTGTGGTAGGCGATAAATTATATTTTCAGGACATCACATCGGGCCTTATGGAATACCGCAATGGGGATCTGGTCGCACTGCCAGGCACCCAAGTGTTCAACAATACAGAAATATGGGGCATGCTACGGCTTGCAGATGACAGGCTGCTGGTCATAACGATGGACAGAGGTATTTTTGTATATGGGAATAACACCGTAAAACCCTGGGCCAGTGAAGCCAACGCTTTTGCACTAAAGAACAACTCGCTTGGCGGAAAGCTCCTTGATGACAAATTCATCGTTATAAACTCAGTATTGGACGGTGTGATCATCTGCGACATGGACGGCAAGATCGTTCAGCAAATCAACAACAAAAAAGGCCTGCAAAACAACACCGCCCTGTCATCATTCGTAGATGCCAGCAATAACCTTTGGCTCGGACTGGATAACGGCATCGCATTCATCAACCAAAATTCTCCATTTACCTTTCTGGGATCAAGCTACGACCTGAGTACCGTATATTCATCAACACTCTTCCAAAACAATTTATATGTAGCTACCAACCAAGGGGTTTTTTACCATGACTGGACCAAGGTGTTCAAGGAAGAGTCCTTTCGGTTCGTACCCGGCACTACCGGCCAGGCATGGAACCTGCAGGAGATAGACGGTGAGCTGTTCTGCCTGCATAACCGTGGTATTTTTACCATAAGCAATGGGCAGGCCGGAAAATTTATTGATGAGCGGGGCTACCTGGGCCTTAAAAAAATGCCTGGCATGCCGGGATACCTCATAGGGGCCAATTACCACGGTTTTGCCATTTTTGAAAAAACACCTGCAGGCTGGAGGTTCAGGAATCAGATCGAGGGCATCAATATGTCGGATGCCAAGTTCACTACTGATGGTAAGAACATCTGGCTCATACGCGATGGCGTGGCCTATCAGATGAAGCTTGCCAGCGACCTCAAGCGCTTCAGCGTGATCGTGACACACGACCATCTGGGTAAGGAGCTGAAAGGCATTACCAGCGTACAGCAGATCAACAACACCGTATATTTCCAGACCAACAACCGTTTCTTTAAATATTCGCAGACCGGCGATACTTTCGTAGAGGATAAAAGGATGACGGAACTCTTTAAAAGCCTGCCGAAGATCCGCAATTGCTTCGAGGATAAAATAGGCAACATCTGTTATTTCTATGGCGACTCCTCTATGGGCATGCTCATAAAGCAACCGGATGGCGGCTATAAGAACGTACAGTCCCCATTTGCGACCCTTACAGGCGATCTGGTATTTTACTTCGAATCGATCAATGCCATTGACAACTCCAATATTTTCATCGGGCTTACCGAAGGGCTCGCGCATTACGACCCACAGCTGCAATACATAAGCACCACCAAGCCAAAAGCCTTCATAAGGAGCTTCACCTTTCCCGGCGACACCCTTACCACGGGCAATATGGACCGAATCGTCGAAATGTCCATCCCCTATAACTCAAACAATGTTAAGTTCACATTCTCCTCCCCCACTTATGATAACCCGGAGAACATAAAATTCGCTTACAAGCTGAAAGGCTTTGACGAAAAATGGAGCGGCTGGACCACCGTTCCGGTAAAAGAATATACCAACCTGCGCGAAGGCGACTATAAAATGCTGGTAAAAGTTATCAACAGCTATGGCGTAGAGTCGGATCCCGTTTCACTCGGCTTTATGGTCTCGCCTCCATTTTACAGGCATCCACTTGCGTATGCAGCTTATGTGCTCATCATTGCTTTCGGTTTCTTTTACATCAGGAGGAACATGAGGGTCAAGATCCGCAAGAACAAATATTATGAGACCATGGAGCAGCGCAGGCTGTACCTGGAAAAAGAAACACGCATAAAAGAAGAGCAGTACGAACTCGAAAAAGAGATCGAAAGGCTTAAAAATGAACAGCTTCGAGTAAAAATCCTCACTAAAGACAAGGAACTCGTAAACAACTCGCTACAGGTAGTTAAAAAGAACAAGGTGCTCAATGACATCATACATAAATTAAAGGACATCGACCCTGAGACTATGGATGAAAGCTCGAAGGCGCGTTTCGGCAAGCTGCACAAGACCATCGCTAAAGAGATAAGCAGTGATAAAAGCTGGAACAACCTTGAAAAGCACATTCGCAACGTGCATTTCGACTTCCTGAAGAGGCTGAAGGAAAAATACCCGGCGATCACGCCACGCGAGATGGACCTTGCCACCTACCTGCTCATGAACATGTCGACCAAAGAGATCGCCGAGATCATGAATATATCCGACGGTGGTGTGGAACTCGCACGCTACAGGTTACGTAAAAAGCTCGAGCTTACCCGCAAGGACAATCTTACCGGCTTCCTGATGAGTATTTAAAACTTTTTAAGCACCGGGAGGTACCATTTGAACTTTACAGCCATTAGCCTGATGATAATGATGATCGCCGAAGACACTGCATAAATGATATCGGTATTCAGGCCGGTACGTCGCAGGGCAAAGAATACGATGCCGCCAAGGATGCACACGGTCGCATAAAAGGTCTCCTTACGGAAAAGGACCGGTATCTCATTACACAATATATCACGGATAACACCGCCAAAGCAGGCTGTCATGGTACCCAATGCTATGCATATTACGGGATGCAGTCCTGCTAACAGCCCTTTTTCAATTCCGATCATGGTGAACACACCCAGTCCGATGGTATCAAATAATAATAGCGATACACGCAGACCCTCCAGGCGCCTCCAGAAAAGAGCCGACACCAAAAAGCCGAATAGGATCACATAAACATGGTTAAGGCTGAGCATCCACGCCACCGGAGTACTTCCGATGAGAAGGTCGCGTAAGGTGCCACCTCCCACTGCAGTAACAAAAGCAATGGTAAGCACCCCGAAGAGGTCGAGCTTTTTATTAATGGCCGTCAGTGCCCCTGAGATAGCGAAGGCGAGTGTACCAATGATGTCAAGTGCGTAAAACATTTCATAGTATTAATCAGGCAAACCTACAAAATGTTTGAGCAACATAATTATGTAAAAATGTTAGATTGTTTTGTCGTTCCTCTACTCATTATAGATCGGGTTAAATTACACCTATAATGTCTCAAGACCTTGCAGTAAATCATCCCGTACGTGATACGGGCAAACCCGGCATGAATGTAGCGCCCTTATACTTTGGACAGGGTTGGGATGAGGCCAAAAATAAAGCCCCGCGGCTGCGGGGCTTTATCGATATCTTACAATAAGGCTATAGCTTCTTAAGCCCTTTTGCCTGGTCTTTTGTCGCTTCGGTTATGCTTATCGCAAAACCACCACCCGGCGCGCTCAGCTGTGCCAGTTTCGACTTGCTTGTCACCACCCCTTTGCGGATGGTATAAGCCTGCGGATTAGTTTTATAATGTGCATCTTTAGCATCGGCATAAATGGTCGCAATGTAGGTTTTGCCTTTGTCAAGGAAGTCGAAGTTCACATTGGCAGTGCGTGGGGTTTCACCATTCACGTTCCCCACGAACCAGCTGCTCTTGCCTTTGGTTTTCCGTGCTACGGTAATGTACTGCCCGGGCTCTGCCTCAAGGTATTTGCTTTCATCCCAGTCGATAGCCACATCCTTGATGAACTGGAACGCATCCAGGAACTTATTGTAATGCTCGGGCACATCGGCCGCCATCTGCAACGGACTGTACATGGTCACATACAATGCTAATTGGTTAGCAATTGTGCTGTTCACATGCGAATTGTTATTCGGGTTCAGCTTGTTGATGTCCATTTCGAAGATACCAGGCGTATAATCCATCGGGCCGCCAAGCAGGCGCATGAAAGGGACCAGTGTCACGTGGTTGGGCTTAGAGCCGCCAAAAGCCTGGTATTCCGTTCCGCGCGCCGACTCGTTACCAATAAGGTTCGGCCAGGTGCGGGCAATACCCGTAGGGCGCACTGCCTCATGGGCGTTCACCATTACTTTATATTCAGCTGCTTTTTCTATCGCGTATTGGTAATGGTTGATGATCCATTGGCTATAATGATTTTCACCACGGGGAAGGATATCGCCAACATACCCGCTTTTTACAGCATCGTAACCATTGTCCTTCATAAACCTGTAAGCTTTATCCATATGGCGCTCATAATTACGTACCGATGATGATGTTTCATGGTGCATGATCATCTTAACGCCTTTTGATCTGGCGTACTCATGGATACCTTTCACATCAAAGTCAGGGTAAGGCGTTACAAAATCGAATACATAGTCTTTAGAGTTGCCGAACCAGTCTTCCCAGCCCTGGTTCCAGCCTTCTACCAGTACACCATCAAATCCATGCTCCGCTGCAAAGTCGATATACTTCTTCACATTGGCCGTATTGGCGCCGTGTTTGCCGCTTGGTTTGGCTTTACTATAATCAGTGATGCCCAATTGTACCGAAGGATATTCCTCTGTATAGGCCCATGATGTTTTACCGGTGATCATCTCCCACCATACACCCACATACTTTACAGGCTTGATCCATGAGGTATCTTCGATCTTGCAAGGGTCATTCAGGTTGTAGGTCATTTTCGAGGAAAGGATGTCGCGCGCGTCATCGCTGGCTATTATGGTCCTCCATGGCGATGTGCACGGTGCCTGCATATAGCCTTTGTCACCAACGGCATCGGGCGTAAGCCATGATTCGAATACCAGGCTTTTCTCATCCAGGTTAAGATGCATGCATGCATAGTTGATGAGCGCCGCCTCGTGCAGGTTTATGTAAAGTCCGTTATCAGTCTTCATCTGCAGCGACGTCTGCACCCCTGTTGAGGCAAATCCCGTCTGCGAAAGGTTGGCCGTCCTTGATTTCTCGGCAAGGCCTTTTATTTCTGATAACTTTGATGTCGTATAATCATACTCCTGCGTATCGTAGTCACCCGGGATCCAGAATGCGGTATGGTCGCCCGCCATAGCAAATTGCGTACGCTCTTCTTTTATTACAAAATAAGTCAGGTTCTTTTGCTGCGGGAATTCATAGCGGAAACCCAACCCGTCGTCGAAAAGGCGAAAACGAACAATCATGTACCTGTCCGTACCTTTTTGGGTAAGGGTTACAGCAAGCTCGTTGTAGTGGTTGCGTATTGTTTTCTGCTCGCCCCATACCGGGGTCCACGTTTCGTCGAAGGTTGCGGTTTTAGTTTCCGTTACCGTAAAATCGTCGAGCAGTGACCTTTTATCGTTCTTCAGCTCAAGGCCCAGTTTACTGGTTTTGATCACGTCCTTACCCCTATATACAAGGCTGTAGGTAGGCACACCGCCCGCCTGCAGGACAAATTTCATGGAAAATGCACCGTTGGGCGATCTGAGCTCCTGCGCGGCAACATTACCAAATACGGCCAGCATGAAACAGGCCAATGCAATAAGTTTCTTCATGTTCGTTGTTTATTTCAAACACAAATATAGGCTTTACATTCGCTTTTACGCCTTTGCGGAAATATAAACAACACCACTCCAACGTTGTAGTGATGGTTTCTGTTGAAAATTAATTTTTATATATTAGCAAAATATTCCAAACCTGATGCAACAGCGACCTGAATGCGCTTATATGCTGGACAAGCTGCGGGATGACCTGCCCAGGCACCTGAAATACCACACGCTGGGGCACACACTCGACGTATACAGCCGTGCCGAAGTGATCGCCCAGCAGGAAGGCCTTACCGGGCGGATGCTGGAATTGCTGCTTGTTGCTGCCGTATACCATGATGCCGGCTACCTGTACCAAAGGGTTAAGCACGAGGACCGCTCCTGCGAAATTGCCCGCGAAGTGCTTCCGCATTACGGCTATCCTGCGGAAGATGTTGAAGAGATCTGCCGCATCATTATGGCAACGCAGCTTCCGCAAAACCCCAATTCGCTTGCGGAACAGATCATTTGCGATGCCGACCTGGACTATTTGGGCCGTGACGATTTTTTTACAACAGGTAAAGAGCTATATTATGAAATGCTGCACGACGGCGTGGTAGCCAATGAGAATGAATGGGATGCCATACAGGTGGAATTCCTGGAAGGACACCACTTTTTCACGCCCACCAACATAACATTGCGAAGCGAAAAAAAACAACAGAACCTCAACCAACTCAGAGCTAAAATACAACCATAAATGAAACCATTTTATTCTAAAAGCAACCTTGTCGACATTGCTTACGCCGTGGCCGGGATCCTTTTTTGCGGCTTTGCGCTAAAAGGCTTCCTTGTTCCCAACAAATTCTTTGATGGCGGGATAACGGGTATTTCCCTGCTGTTGCACGAATTGTACCACTGGAACATTGCCTACGTGATCATAGCGGCCAATGTGCCATTTGTCATCATGGCTGCCTTCCAGGTAAACCGCCCCTTTGCCATCCGTACCATGACGGCCATCGTTGGCCTTGGGCTATGCCTCCTTTTTGTAGATTATCCGCAGGTGACTTCGGATAAGCTGTTGGTATCGATATTCGGCGGGGTATTCATGGGCATTGGCATCGGGCTGGCCATGCGTGGCGGCTATGCGCTCGATGGTGTCGAGATCCTTGCGCTCTACACAGGAAAACGCGTGAGCTTTACCACGAGTGAGATCATCCTGGGCATTAACATCATCATTTTCCTTGTGGCTGCGATAAAACTTGGCATGCCTACAGCACTGTATTCCATATTAACCTATTATACGGCTTCCAAGACCATCAACTTTGTGGTCGAGGGCCTTGAGGAATATACCGGTGTGACCATAATTTCCGGTGAAAGCGAAAAAATAAAAGAGGCTTTGGTGATGAGGTTAGGCCGGGGTATTACGATCTACAAAGGAGAAAGGGGTTTTATGAAGGAAAGCTACGACATCAGCCAGGATTGCGACATCGTGTTTACTGTAGTAACCCGCATGGAATTGCGAAGGCTCAACAACATGGTACATGAAATAGACCCTAAGGCATTTGTGTTCACCAATATCATTAAAGAAGCTGCGGGTGGGATCTTAAGCAGGAAGGCGAGGCATTGATTTCTTAGCCATGACAGTTCAACAATTACCCTAAAATTATACAGGCGTTTGTCATTCCGGACGCCGGGTGAATCTCAAATTAGCAATAATAGAGATCCTTCACTCCGCAAGCTTCGTTCAAAATAATATGCAACACTCATAAAAAAAGCCCGAAAAAACAAATTTTCGGGCTTCATCTATCTTTTGAACCTTAATCGATCACCTCATATGTCATGACCGGATTGGCTTTATTCTTAAGGGTAAATTCGCCAACGGCCGCACAGTTGAACGATTCCTTTGCCAGGTTGTACACGTGCTCCGTAATAAGTATCTGCCCCGGTCTTGCGGTCGACTGTAAACGCTGGGCAAGGTTTACCGCATCGCCTATCACGGTATAATCGAGCCTCTTTAGTGACTCGGAACCAATGTTGCCCGATACCATTTCGCCGGTATTTACCCCAATTGATATGGCGGCCTTATACGCTTTATCACCTGCCTGTATCTCTTCGCTGGCTCCTATCGCATGGCGAATGGCAAGCGCTGCATCCATGGCACGGTCCAGATGGAAATCGCCCCGGAAAACTGCCATTACGGCATCGCCCATAAATTTATCTACGTGGCCACCCTGTGCTATCACTTCCTTCACGATCTTATCGAACAGGCCATTGAGAAGCTTTACCACTTCGTTGGCAGGGATCTGTTCGGTAAGCGCTGTGAATCCGCAAACGTCTACGAACAGTACCGTAGCTACGAGCGTTTCATTTTTCAGGAGGGTATTCTCAAACTCCTTATTGTTCATAAAGTTGAGCACATTCTCATCCACATACATTTTCAGGATATTGTTCTCTTTTATGGCCTTAATGGTTTGCTGGATCTGGCGCACGTGCTCTATGGTCTTTTCCATTGTTAGCTCAAGGTCTTCAAAGTCCACAGGCTTTACTACAAAGTCGAATGCCCCGCGGTTCATGGCCGCACGTATGTTTTGCAGGTCGCCGTATGCCGATACCACTACTGCCTTGACCGCAGGGTTGGCCTCGGGCAAGTGGGAAAGTAATGTAAGCCCGTCCATTACCGGCATGTTGATATCACTCAAAATAATATCAAGGTCCGGATGTTCCTTAACCCTTTCCAATGCTTCCTGCCCATTTTGGGCAAACACGAACTCGTATATGTTCTCCCTTATTTTCTTTCGGAATTTTTGTTTTACCAATACCTCAAGATCCGCCTCATCATCCACTACCAGTATCTTCGCCATTATATGTCAAGGTGTTTAAGTTTATCTTTCAGCAGGTTAAAATCCAAGGGCTTGGTCAGGAAGTCATTGGCGCCCCTGTCCATGGCCTGCTTATGGTTCTCCTCGTCGCCGTATGCCGTTATCATCATTACTACAGGTGGCGGTGCGCTGTAATCGTGCCTTATTTTGCTAAGCAGCTCCAGCCCGCTCATACCCGGCATATTAATGTCGGACAGTATCAATACTACTTCCGAATGATGCCCTTCCAGATACGCCAGTGCCTCTTCTCCCGATTGGGCAAAGTCAAAATCAAGCTCGTGCGTCTTTATCTCTTTGCGAAAACGCTGCTGGAAAAGTGGCTGTACATCGGCCTCGTCATCAACTACAAGTATCTTCATAGCTTAGGATTTAAGTGCTTTATCTCAATTTCGCTAAAGTAGCAATTCTGCGGCAGTATAAAAATTCTTTAGCACCATTTGTGTTAACATAAAATTATAAGTTCCCCATTGGTAAAGTTATAATGAATTCCGCGCCTTCTCCTTCTGCACTTTCAATATCGATGGTGCCGCCATGGCCTTTTACCACAATGTCATAACTTAGCGACAGGCCCAGCCCCGTACCCTCGCCCGTTGGCTTGGTGGTAAAGAACGGCTGCAGTATCTTGTCCTTAATAGCATCAGGAATACCGATGCCGTTGTCTTTTACAATTATTTCAATTGAATTTCCTGACTGCTTTGTAGTTACTGTAACCACCGGCTTATACTCCGCTGCTTCTCCCCCTTCGAGGATTGGGGGGCTTTTCTTTTTCTCCTGCGTCGCATAAAAAGCATTGGTGAAAAGGTTGAGCAGCACTCTTCCCAGATCCTGCGGAATTGCATCTACTTTCGGCAGGTCTTGGGCAAAATGTGTGATCAGTTCCGCATTGAAAGATTTGTCCTTTGCCCTCAGTCCATGGTAGGCCAGTCGCAAATATTCATCTGCCAATGCATTAATATCCGTTGGTTCCTTTTGCCCTGACGACGCACGGCTGTGCTGGAGCATACCCCTTACGATACCATCGGCGCGGCGGCCATGGTGTGCTATTTTTTCAAGATTTTGGGTAACATCATCGGCAATTGCCTTTACCTCATCAAGGTCGCCTTTATCAACTTCTTCTTTTAATTCCTGCAAAAGTTCCACACTTACATCACTGAAGTTATTTACAAAATTGAGCGGGTTTTGTATCTCGTGGGCAATGCCGGCCGTAAGCTCACCCAACGATGCCATTTTCTCCGATTGTATGAGCTGGTTCTGCGTTTGCTTCAGTTCGGCTAATGACCGTGTTAGGTCTGCTGTGCGTTCGGCTACCTGCTTTTCGAGCAGTTCGTTTTGCTGTGCGATCAGTGTATTGCGCTCTTCTTCTTTTTCGCGGGCCAGTTTTTCTTTTTCTAATGCCTGGCGGCTGTTCTCTTCCATCAGCGCCCTGAACCGTACGAAAAGCGACCACGAAATGACACCAACTGCCCAAATCAGCGTTGTTACCGAAACCCATTGGAACGAGTCGCCCATAGAGATCAATATACCCAGAAAAAAGGGTATAAGGGCAATCGTAAGCAGCCGTGCATTGGTATCCCTGCGTTTCAGGTAGATCACAAGCATGGCAATAATGCCAATAATGTAGATCGCCACCAGGAAGAATGTTGCGTAATTGATCGCATTATTGAATCTTGAGCCGGAAACAAACTTCAGTACCACGACTGAGATCACCACTATAAACACCGGAAAAAGCAACAGGAATTTATCCCATACGGGGAATGTTTTCCTGGTATTAAGGAAAAGCCTTAATGTGAGCAGTATTAAAATAATAATAACAAATATCAGTATTGATGCTATCCTTTGTTCATAATGAGGCTGTTGGCGAAAGAACAATTGCGAGAAAGGCCCTAAAATATTAGAAAAAGCAGCCGTGACCAGTGTGATGGCATAAAAAAGGTAGACGCGCTCACGTACGATGTAATAAAAAAAGAAGTTGAACAGGGCCGCGAACACCATAAATCCAAACAGGGCCGCGCTAAGCACAGTATCAAAATAAGCTTCCTCCTCTTCGGAGGGGCTGCCTTGTACGGGGTCGTAAATTGTCACCGAAGGATGAATGTTCTCTACATAACTACCCCATTCCATCCTTTTATAAACAACGATCTCATCCCCATCATTTATCGGAAAAAGAACCTGCATGGAACGCTTTACACCATTTCGTTGGCCATATGGGATGCTATATCCGGTAACGGACCTCTTCCATTTTCCCGATGCATCTTTTATATAAAAGTCTGAGCGGTTCTCGTTGCCGGAAAATGACAGTATATGGTCGCGACCGGTGCTATTCCTTATCCTGAACCGGAACCAGGCAAGGCGTTTGACCCCTTCATCCAGAAGCGAGTCATTAAATGCCGTAAAATGTCCGTCGGCACTTTCATGCAGCACGTCATCGAGGGAAATGTCGGGTGAGGTATTTGGCAGTATCTGGAAATAATTCGTCCCCAAGGTTACTTTTTGGCCTGTATCTGACTTCAGTTCGTAAACAGGTGGCATCCCTTTTTGGCCCGCTGCCTGAAATGATATTACCAAAAAAAGCCCTGTTAAAAAATAAATTCCCTTCATAGTAATGCTATTTAAGTGGCAGCATTATTATAAACACAGATCCTTCCCCTTCTTCACTTTCAATGTCAATAGTGCCACCGTGGCCTTTTACCACAATGTCATAGCTCAGCGATAAGCCAAGCCCCGTACCCTCGCCTGTTGGCTTGGTGGTAAAGAACGGCTGCAGTATCTTGTCCTGTATCTCTTCGGGTATGCCTGTACCGTTGTCCCTTACCCTTATCTCTATTTCATTGCCTATTTGCATTGTTGTAACGGTCAGTACCGGCTTATACACGTCGCCTGAAGACTGCAGCTGTAAACTTTTTTGCTGTGTCGCATAGAACGCATTGGTGAACAGGTTGAGCAGCACCCTTCCCAGATCCTGCGGAATTGTATTTACTTTCGGCAGATCTTGGGCAAAATGCGTAATAAGTTCCGCATTGAATGATTTGTCCTTTGCCCTCAGCCCATGGTATGCCAGGCGTAAATATTCATCCGCCAATGCATTAATATCTGTTGGTTCCTTTTGCCCGGACGATGCGCGGCTATGCTGGAGCATACCCTTTACGATAGAGTCGGCACGCCTGCCGTGGTGGTTTATCTTTTCGAGGTTTTGCGACACATCACCAGCTATGGCAATGGCCTCTTCTGTATCGCCTTTCGCAAGTTCCTCCTTCAATTCGTCCAAGAGCTCAATGCTCACCTCGCTAAAGTTGTTCACAAAGTTCAGCGGGTTTTGTATCTCGTGGGCAATGCCGGCGGTAAGCTCACCCAGCGATGCCATTTTTTCCGATTGTATCAGTTGGTTCTGTGTCTGCTTCAATTCGGCCAGCGAGTGGGTCAGCTCGGCAGTACGTTCTTCAACCAATTGTTCCAGTTCCATTTTTTGCTGGGCTATGAGCCTGTTGCGTTCTTCCTCACGTTCCAGCTTGGCACGGGCATTGGCATCCTGCAATGACTTAAAACGGGCGAACATACCCCAGGACAGTACCAGTATCGTCCACATGCCGCAAGTGGTTATTACCCAGTCATATGATATGACCGAATTCACGATCGGGTCAATGATAGGGCTGAAAATGAACGGTAATGAAGCGATCACGAACAACCTTGCCTGCTTATCTTTTTTACGAAGGAAGGAAATGATCATTATTATGGCTGCTACCAAAAAGACAATGGATGCCAGGCCGGCAATGCCGATCACTACGATGAGGAAGATAACCCATCTGTTAACAAGGCCCAGGTATATAAGGGCACCGCTAAGCCCAATGTAGGCCGAAAAGTAGACCAGGAACTTATCCCATTTTGGAAAATGTACCGGAACCCTGAAAAAAAAGCGCACCGTATGCAGGAGCATAATGATGAACAGGGAGATAATAAATGTGAGAAAAAACGGGTACCCATTTCGCCATTCGCTGAACGCCAGGTACGATATCGCGTTCTCGGCGAGCAGGAATGCTGATGCCGTAAGCATTAGCGAAAAAACCATATATACCCTTTCGCGGGTAACATAGTAAAAGAAAAGGTTGAAGATCACGGCAAAGATCATAAAGCCAAAAAAACCGAACGATATGACATCGTCACTCGTAAAATTGGGGCTTTCTTTATAATAGCGATCAATAAGTTTTTGGTAATTACCCAGCCTGGGAGAAGGATTAGACCAAAAAGTAACATCGCCAAAATCGTGGTACACATTTATCTCTTCATTAGGGGCCAGCGTATAAGGTATTTCCGCGAGGCTTTTTAAACCATCTCGCTTGCTCCACGGTACCATGTCGCCGTTTTGCATGTGCTTCCATTTACCCTTTTGTGCTATATAGATGTGCTCGTGCCGCCTGCTTGCCGAAAAAGTAATGGTTACAGGATATGATGCGGCATTTTTTATACGATACCTCGCCCACGAATGAAAATCGGTGCGCATGTCACTGTTTATACTCTCAGGATTCTTAAACCACCCCGAATATTTTGGGGTAAGCACTTTTTTAAATGACACTTCCTCTTCCCATGTATTCAGCTGCTGCCATTTTTCATCGGGAATATCTATGTAAACCGGTATGGTGTCAGTTACAGCGAACGGTTCCGGCCAGCCATCCTGCGCGAAAAGCGGGAGGCCGAACAGCAGTGACAGGATCAGTAAAATTTGTTTCATTTTTCAGTGTTTTACAGTGGAAGTGTGATGGTAAAGATACTAAAAACACCCTCCTCACTTTCAATATTTATGGTTCCGCCATGTCCCTTTACCACAATGTCATAGCTCATCGAGAGCCCCAGTCCTGTGCCTTCGCCTGTAGGCTTAGTGGTAAAGAACGGCTGTAATATCTTGTCCCTGATCGCATCGGGGATACCTGTGCCGTTATCTTTTACAATTATCTTGACTGAATTATCTGACTGTTTTGTTGTTATGGTGACAGTCGGATTGTACTGCGCTGCTCCTCCCTCTTTAGACGTTTGGCCGGATCTCTTTTTCTCCTGAGTTGCATAAAAAGCATTGGTAAATAAATTGAGCAATACCCGGCCCAGGTCCTGCGGAATGGCATTGACTTTTGGGAGTGCTCCATCAAATTCAGTGACCAGTTCAGCATTGAACGATTTGTCCTTTGCCCGCAGCCCATGGTAGGCCAGGCGCAGGTATTCATCGGCTAAAGCATTAATATCCGTTGGCTCTTTCTGGCCCGATGATGTCCGGCTGTGCTGCAGCATCCCTTTTACGATGCCATCGGCACGCTTTCCATGGTGGCTTATCTTTTCGAGGTTCTGCTTAATGTCCGACGCTATCGCTTTTGCCTCTTCAATATCGCCCTTATCCAACTCCTCATCCATCTCGTCGAGCAGTTCGACGCTTACGTCGCTAAAGTTATTTACAAAGTTGAGCGGGTTTTGTATCTCGTGGGCAATGCCGGCCGTAAGCTCACCCAATGATGCCATTTTCTCCGATTGTATGAGTT
The DNA here is from genome assembly GCF_052437795.1 of Flavobacterium sp. Taxonomy (GTDB): domain Bacteria; phylum Bacteroidota; class Bacteroidia; order Flavobacteriales; family Flavobacteriaceae; genus Flavobacterium. Next base: position 411,784 of record NZ_JBQVPA010000003.1, on the reverse strand, counting down.
GGTTCTGCGTTTGCTTCAGTTCGGCTAATGATCGTGTTAGCTCTGCTGTGCGTTCGGCTACCTGGTGTTCAAGCATTTCATTCTGCTTTGCAATAAGCTCGTTGCGCTCCTGTTCCTTTTCTATCGCCTGGCGGGCATTTTCCTCCTGCAAATGCTTATAGCGCTGGAATAGCGACCACGAGAGTACCAGTACTGCCCAGATGATGGCCCCATCGATCAGGCCTGCAGAAGTAGCTATCCCCGTAAGCATCAGTACAAAGGTTATAAGGAACGGTACCATAGCCAAAGCCATCATTACAGCAACACGCCTTTTTTTTACAAGTCCGATACCTAAAAGTATGACTATACCCAGCAGTATGGAAAAGCGTAATATTTTTATGATAATGAATACCGTTTCTGAGGTGCTCCTGTCAATAAAGATACGCCAGGTGCTGGCGGTAAGGAACACGAACATAAGAATAATGATGGATCGGTTCCACACCGGATGGTATTTTGAAGCTTGCAGGAACATAAGCGCTACTACTGTAAACAGGCAAAATGCCAACGTAGTACCTATGAAAACATCTATAAACATGAAACCCGGCATTTCCCTGAAAAAATGATCGGCCAAAGGACCCGAAAAAACATCGAGCGCCACAACGATCAAAAGCAGTCCGTAGGCCAGGTACACCCTTTCGCGCGCCACATAATAAAAGAACAGGTTAAAGAGCGCCGCAAAAAGAAAAAACCCAAAAAAGGCAGAGGAGCCGATAATGATGCCAATATACCCTGAATTCTCAAAATAGGCTTCGCGCTGAACGTTCTTCTCAATTCCAACGCTTACATTAATTATCGTTTTCTGGATATTGTCCACATTCCTTTCGTATACCGTGATAGCCGAGTTGGCGGGAATGGTGTAGCCGATGTGCTTTATTCTTTTGTAACCGTGACGCGCACTGTACGGAACTTCCCTACCCGTGGTAAAATGGCTCCACCTGCCTGCATCTTCAATGTGCACATCGGCATGACCTACATTTTCGGGTATGGTGATGCCAAGCGGTTTGCCTGTCGAATTCTTAATGCTGTAGCGCAGCCAGAAAGCATGCCGCGGTAATATTTCTACCTGCGAACTATCGGTAAGTGTTTGGAACATGGCGCTGTTCCCGGGACGCATCACATCCTCTAAAGACAATACAGTCCCGTTCTCTTTAAGATACTGCAGCCTGCTTTTTGGGAAAGGCATTCCCACCGCGGTATCTGACGCTATCTCAAATGCCGGTGGCATTATATCCTGCGAATAGCCGCACATGGTAACGAACAAAAGAATGATATGTAAATACTTTTTCATATTATGCTAACGGAAGGCTGATCATAAATTCCGAACCTTCGCCCTCATTACTGTTAATAGCAATACTGCCTCCGTGGCCTTTTACTATAATATCATAGCTTAGCGAAAGTCCAAGGCCGGTGCCTTCACCTGTAGGCTTTGTAGTAAAGAACGGCTGCAATATCTTATCTTTAATGGCATCAGGGATGCCGGTACCGTTATCTTTTACAATGATCTCGACTGAATTACCTGCCTGCCTTGTCGTTACCGTGATCGCAGGCTTATATTGTGTGGTCCCTCTACTTTCGGGGGCTGTGGGGGCTTTCTTTTTTTCCTGTGTTGCATAGAACGCATTGGTAAATAAATTCAGCAATACCCGCCCAACATCCTGCGGTATCATTTTTACCTTCGGGAGGGTTGCATCAAAATGGGTTATCAGTTCGGCATTGAAGGATTTATCCTTTGCCCGCAATCCGTGATAGGCCAGGCGGAGGTATTCATCTGCCAGCGCATTGATATCGGCAGCCTCCTTTTGGCCCGATGAGGCGCGGCTGTGCTGCAGCATTCCCTTTACGATACCGTCGGCGCGCTTGCCGTGGTGGTTTATCTTTTCGAGGTTTTGCTTAATGTCCGAAGCTATTGCTTTTGCCTCGTCAATATCGCCCTTATCCAGCTCTTCATCCATTTCGTCCAGCAATTCAACACTTACCTCACTAAAATTATTTACAAAATTCAGCGGGTTCTGTATCTCATGGGCTATGCCGGCGGTAAGCTCTCCAAGGCTTGCCATTTTTTCCGATTGTACGAGTTGGTTCTGCGTGGTCTTCAGGCTTTCCAGTGATGCATTCAATTCTTCGGTGCGAAGCGCTACTTTTTCTTCAAGTTCCCTGTTCTTTTTCTTTAAGGTCCTCGAACGGTATACTATATAGCCACGTAAAGCAGCCGCGAATACCAGGACATATACCAGGTATGCCCACCAGGTCCTCCACCATGGAGGCAATATGGTCACGGTAATACTGCTGCCTTTTTCGTCCCACACCCCATCGGCATTGGCGCTCTTTACCTTAAAGGTATACGTGCCGGGCGACAGGTTGGTATAGGTAGCGGAACGTTGTGTCCCGGCCTCCACCCAATTATCGTCATAGCCTTCCAGCTTATAGCGGTACTTGTTCAGCGTGGGATTGTCATAATGAAGCCCTACATAGTTAAAGGTGATCCTGTTCTCGTCATGCTCCAGCTCAGGTTTTTCGTTACCTGCAATGAACAGCGTTTTTTCAGTGCGATTTTCACCCGGCCAGGAGACCGACTGTATGTGGGTCGCCGGGGGTACAGGGTTTGGTTTTATTGCCGAGGGGTCAAATAAAACAAGTCCGCGCTTGCTTACCATAAGGAAGTGGCCATTGGCATCTTTTAGCGGTGGGCGGATAAACTGGCTCTCCGGCAGTCCGTTCGCCTTGGTTATTTGGTAAAATTTATTTGTAGCAAGGTTAAAACGCGTTAGCCCCCTTTCTGATGCTATCCATAAATTGCCTTCACTGTCGTCAATTATCCCCTGCACATTATTCGCTAATAGCCCGTCCTCCTGCCGGTAGGCTTTTATCTTTCCTGTTTTTGTATCGATCCTGAAAAGCCCATGCAGGTAGGATCCCGCCCAAATGATGCCATCCTTCCCTTCATGAAAAGCGGTAATGCACATCATGCCTATAGCACGGTCATTATAATGTGAAAAGGTGCCTGTTTTCTCGTCAAGCTTGTTCAGCCCGCCGAAATTCGTCCCTACCCATATAGTACCTTTACTGTCCTCATATAGCGATACTACACTGCTATCGTCAAGCTTGCTGGTTTTAGATATGTCGTTGCCTTCCCGTTTTTCGTGCGGGTAGCTGATAAAAGAGCGGGTAGCTTCATCAAGGCGGCAAATTCCTGCTCCATATGTCCCCACCCATATCCTGCCCTTGCTGTCGCAAAGTACCGAGTAGGCATTATTGGCAGGCAGGCTCAACGGATCATTGGGGTCATTTACATATGTATCAACTTTTTTTGTAGCGGGGTCATAGCATTGCAACCCACCCGCAATAAGTGTATACCATATCCTGTTGCGATCATCTACCGTTATGTTCCATGCTGCCTGCTTGCTGTCCTTATCTGGTATATTTTCAAAGGTATTAGCCTGCCTGTCCCAGCGGGTCACTCCATTTTTTGTAGCCAGCCAGTATATGCCGTCCTTGCCCTGCGCGACCCGGTATACTACACCTCCCTTGTAGCCTTTTTCATTTTGGGGATCATCCTTCAAAACTGAAAAATGGGACTTCAGGTTATTGAGCCGCATCAGCCCCAGGTCGAGGGTGGGCACATAGAGCGTACCGCTGCGGTCCATGACCGGGGGCAATACCACATTCATCTGGAAATGCTCAATGCCCGTGGAATTGCTCCTTGCGGTGTACCGTGTAAAATTGCCTGAGGTAATATCAAACAGCAACAGTCCCTGCGGTGTCTGGAGCCATATTTTATTGCCCGGGGCCTCTGTCATGCTGCACATGGCGCCACCATAGCCAATATTGGCCATGCCGGAATCTTTGGGTATGTAGTTTTTAATGGCGCCCGTTTTCGCATCGATCAGTGAAAGGCCTTTCATGGTACCGAACCACAATCGTTTGTGGCTGTCCTTGTAGAGGTTCAGTATGGTATCCGAGCCCAGGCCATCCTTTGCTAAGTAGCTTTTTTCCGATTTTGCAGATGGATTAAGCTTTATTACCCCGCCCCCCGGATGTATAAACCCACGGTTCGCGATATAAATTACGCCTTTCTCAATGGGCGATTCTTCAATGAAATGAATGTCTGTAATGGACGTTCCAATCATACCGGGAACGAATTTTTGCTGCTTTTTGTCATAGCGGAACAAGCCGTTATCGGTTCCCAGCCAAATGTTGCCGTTGCTGTCTTCAGTAACAACGTTAAAAGTATCGGCGCCAATTGCATTTTTCCCCTTGAATGCTTTGCCGTATGCTACGGTTTTTTTCAGTTTGGGGTCATAGTCGTACAGGTCGTTATTCTTTTCACCACCCAGGCCGAATTCGTTATTCTCTTTTTTTGTGATCAGCCATATATGCCCTTTGCTGTCACTCCTGATGGACTTGATCGATCTCTTTTTCAGGTCGGTGCCCTTACCCATGTCGGCAACGACAAATTTATCATGTGCCGTATCATAATGATATAGCCCGGCATATTCGCTGCCTACCCAAATGATACCCTTACTGTCCTCGTAAAGGCAATTGATGTAGTAAAAATCTACCTTACCCGAGGTTTTCAGGTCATAAACCTTTGTGGAGTAGCCATCGTGGCGCACCAGGCCATTTTGGGTACCCATCCAGATGTAGCCTTTTTTGTCCTGCAGGAGCGCCGTGATCCTGTTCTCGGGGAGGCCATCCTCCATGGTAATGTATTCAAAAGTTTTTCGCTCTTGCGAATAGCCGGTAAGTGTTAGCAGTAAAAATGTAAAAACAGAAAGGTAGAAATGTTTCATAGGTTTGCCGGGACACATCTGTCCTTAATATAGTGTTAAATATATTAATTTTTTTGCGGAAACCTATCTATAAAAAAATACGGTCATCAATTCATCAAGATCAATCCCTCTCCCTCTTTATCTCAGCAAGCCTTTTCTTGTGGTTGCGCAGTACATCCCTTATGTCGCGAACCGTATTTTTTGAGCAGTTGTTTATTTTTTTTAGCTTGAGGGCAAAATCCTCCAGCTTTTTGGCATCATTGTCATCAAGCTTTACCTTTATGCTTTCCAACAGTTTTGAGAAGTCAGAAATGATCGCATCCGTGTCGGTATGCTCGGCTTTCACATCGTCATACAACTCATTTATTTCCCTGACGGCTTCTTTGAACAGCCTTTCTGTACCATATTCTTTAACACCCTTCTCTTTCTTAAATAATCCCATGAAATAAATTTTGTACGAAATTATTCCAGCCAGTTATTTTCAATGTTAACTGCCAATTACCAAATCATTACTCTTTCAAGGGCCTAAAAATATTTATCAGAAAATTCATTATATAAAAATACCCAAACACCATGCAATCATAAAAATCGCTTAACACATACTTTAAACAAAAACCCTTACTTGCCTTGCAATTTAAGTACACCTGACCGACATGAGAAAACGAGAAGTAGACTTAGTTGTAATTTCAGACGTGCACCTGGGTACCTACGGCTGCCATTCCAAGGAACTCCTGCGCTACCTGAAGAGCATCAATCCTAAACAGATCATCCTGAACGGCGATATCATTGATATATGGCAATTTAGCAAGTCCTACTGGCCGGAGTCGCACATGAAGGTGCTGCGCCGCATCATGAAATTCGTTTCCGATGGCGTGCCCGTATATTACCTTACCGGCAACCACGACGAAATGCTGCGCAAGTTCGCCGACCTCAACCTGGGCAGTTTCCGCCTGCAGAATAAACTGGTAATGAAGCTGGACGGCGAAAAGGCGTGGTTCTTTCACGGGGATGTGTTCGACGTGACCATGCAGCACTCCAAATGGCTGGCCAAACTGGGAGCGATAGGCTATGATACCTTAATACTCATCAACAGCTTTGCCAACTGGTTCCTTACTAAGCTTGGGCGCGAGAAGATGAGCTTTTCGCAAAAGATAAAAAAGAGCTTTAAGAACGCGGTAAAGTTCGTTAACGACTTTGAGACAATTGCCGCTGAACTGGCTATCGACAAAGGCTATAGCTATGTTATCTGCGGGCACATCCACCAGCCCGAAATGCGGGAGATCGTGACCCCGAAAGGCAAGGTTATGTACCTCAACTCGGGTGACTGGGTAGAAAGCCTTACCGCGCTGGAATACAATTTCGGACAGTGGAGCATTTTCAACTACCGTGAAGACTATAAAAAAATGCCGGATGATGAAGACGATGACTTTGAAGACGCTTTTGATACCGAAGACCTGAACACGATGCTGGATGTAAGATCGCTATTGATACAGTTTAAGCTGGATACGGAGTAGAAAGCCCCCTAACCCCCGAAGAGGGAACTCCATTCTTAAAATGGAACGCGTTCCATCTTCATGATCTCCATCTTTACCCGTTCAGAAAGGCCTTATACCAATACCCCGATGATTTTATTATCCGACGCTGGGTATCAAAATCGACATGTACAAGCCCAAAGCGCGGGTGGTAACCTTCGGCCCATTCAAAATTGTCAAGTAGCGTCCATACAAAATAGCCTTGTACATTAACGCCTTCGCTCTTAGCCTTAAGTACCTGCCTGAGGTAGCTGCGGAGGTAATGCACGCGCTCGGTATCGTTCACTTTACCGTCGGCAGCCACATCGGGGAACGCGGCCCCGTTCTCTGTAATGTATATTTTAGGCATTCCGGCATAGTCGCTATACTTTTTCAGCATGTGGTAAATTGCCGGCGGGTACACTTCCCAGCCCATAGCCGTTGTGGGTACCCTGCGGTTCCCGGCCTTAACGAGAACCGCGTTAAGGTAGGGTACGAATATGGAATGCTTCACTATTTCACGGGTATAATTCTGGATACCAATGAAATCGAAATCAAATTGCATCAGTTCAGTATCGCCCGGTTGGTAATATTTCTTCAGTTTTTTGACTACAGGCAGGTCTTCCTCCGGATAGCCCAGCCCGAGTATCGGCTCTATGAACAAGCGGTTCATAAGGGCATCGGCCCTGCGTGCGGCAACGACATCTTTACGGCTTGTAGTATAAGGCTCAATATAGGAACAGGAAAAGGTAGTGCCTATTTCGGCGGTGGGTATCAGCTGTCTTAATACCCTCCCCCCTTCGGCCATTGCCAGTACAGCATGGTGCGCCGCCGGAAGGAAATTCGTCAGGCCTTTTTTTCCGGGGGCATGCACCCCCATGAAATAGCCCGCTCCGGTAAACACCATAGGCTCATTGAGCACCATCCAGTACTTTACCCTGTCGCCGAATGCTTTGGCGCAAACGGCAACATATTCCTTAAACCAGGAAATAATATCGCGATCGGCCCATCCGCCCCTCAGCTCCAGTTCATGCGGCAGGTCCCAGTGGTATACGGTTACCCATGGCTCAATATCATTCGCCAGGCAGGCATCGATCACCTTATTATAAAATTCGATCCCGCTTTGGTTCACTTCACCTGTACCGTTCGGGATGATGCGCGGCCACGACAGCGAGAACCGGAAATTCGGGATGCCCAGTTCCTTCATCATGGCAATATCCTCCAGATAGGTATTGTAAAAGTCGCAGGCGGTATTGCCATGGTGCCCGTTGAGGATGGTGCCGCTTTTGGCCGTGAACACATCCCAGACCGAAGGCCCCTTGCCATGTAAATCATGCCCGCCTTCTATCTGGTAGGCTGCGGTAGAGACCCCCCATTTGAAATCTTCCCCAAAAAGTTCCCTTGCAAATATATTTTCTTTAAGCTCCATCTGTATTTTTGGCGCTTTCATTGGTTAAAATAATTGGCCCGTGCTTTTCCATCATCCTATCTATAATTTTCTGCGTAATGTCCGGGTAATCCACCGTTACCCTGCTGTCATTTTCCAACCAGGCTGAAATTACGGCCTCGTGCTTTGGCTTCAGGCTTTTTAAAACAGTTACGCCCATTACTTTGAGCGCCGCGGCGTTAAGGTGCTGCTCGTACTGGTTCTTCATAGGGATCACCAATAGCTTTTTACCGAGGAACAACGCCTCGGCAGGAGTTTCGAAACCCGCCCCGCAAAGCACCCCTGTAGCAGCAGCCATGCTTTTGGTGAATTTTTCGTTGTTGATGGGCTGCACGGTAATGCTTCCCGAAGTGAATGTTTTTTTATTGTGCTTGGAGAATACCTCCCACTTCACACCCTTGAATGCCGATAGCCGCTTTACCAGCCTTTTATCATCATAGGCCGGCAGGTATACGGTATAATGTCCTTTATCCGTTATTTCCTGCTCCCTTACCTGGCCACGGATAACGGGGGTAAAGATATTTTTGCCATCTGCCGTAAAATGAAAGCCATAGGCGGCGGTGCCCGGCGCGTAATTGTTTAGTATGAGCTTGCCCATCATGTCCTCGTGTTCCGGCCTGGGAACACCCGGCGCCAGAACGGCTGCCTGGTGGCTTAGCGAAATGCAGGGCTTGTTCTTAAAATAGCAGGCCCATGAGGATACGGGCTCAAAATCGTTGATCACGAGGTCGTATTTTTCTACCGGAAGATTTCTTATCTCGTTGCGCAGCCTGCGGAAGTTGGTTTTGGCGAACGTCTTCCATAAGCTTACACCACCCGTTTTCCCGAAAATGAAACTCAGTCCCCTAAACTTATATTTTACAGGAAAAGGGAGCGTAAGATCGCCCTGTATGCCACTTACCAGCACATCTACCTCTCCATGCTTTTGAAGGCACGGAACAACATCCATAGACCGGCTCAGGTGCCCGTTCCCGGTCCCCTGTATTGCATAAAGTATCTTCATTTCACGATAAAGTAAGGTTTGCCATGCGGTATCGATCACTTTTATTTCGCTAAAGTTTAGCCACTTTTAAGTAATCGTTAGCAAAAATAAGCGGGCGTATAAAGCAGGGTGTTTAGATGCCGTAATATAATTGTTACTAAAAGGTTACCTGCCTAAAAACCGTTGTAAAAGCTTAAGGCCACAAATTACAAGTCTTTAACTTTTTAACAATTCCTGTTCATAATCGTAAAAATTGCTGGAAATAACCATTTATTAAAATTTTCATAACGAAAAATAGTACAATATGATGTAGCTTGCGCCGCATTTGCACATAACCAAAATAAATACAATGCAAAAAAATAATAAGCCATTTGGTTTTGGGATGCTTGCCATCCTGATGTACATTTTGGGCATTACCACTTCCTCTGCCCAGTGTCCTGTAGTTACTTCATTCTCACCGGCATCGGGCACGTCCGGAGCTGTGGTAACCATTACCGGAAATAATTTTGAGTCGGGATCAGGCATAACAGCGGTGCAATTCAACGGAATCAGCGCGGCCGGGTTTACTATTGTTTCGAATACAGAAGTAAAAGCGATCGTGCCTGCAACAGGAACCACCGGGGCCATAACACTTACCAACACATCATGTTCGGGAACATCGTCGGCCTTTACCAAGCTGAGCACCAACTGTACCGCTACCGCAGGGCCGGATGATATATTCATATCTGAATTATATGACCACACTCCTGGCAGCTATGGTGCGATCGAAGTATACAACCCAACAAGCAGCACCATCGTTTTCAACGGGCAATATGTACTGGAACGCTACGGCGACTGGAACGATGCCAACCCAACCAGCAACGATTATATTTTTACGCTGCCCGGCTCGATAGGCCCGGGCCAGACACGCGTGTTACTGAGCTACGGCACAGGTGTACAGGGATGCAGCGTAGCGAATATTGGCAATATGGGATCGGGCATTAATGCCGATGATGCCATTAAGCTAAGAAAGAACGGTGTGATCATCGACGTGGCAAGGGCACCTTCGTATGTTGGCTATACGGTGATCAGGAAGCCTGATGCCAATGACGCACCAACTGCAACATACAATGTGGCCGACTGGACTACTGACGCCGCTTTTACCTGTGCCGGTTTAGGCAGCCACGTTATCGACCCGCAACAGCCGGTCGCATCTATCGTTACTCAGCCTGTAAGCCAGACCATTTGCGAAAATGGATCGGCAATTTTCTCGGTCGCTTTGAATGACGCAACCGGATTTACCTTCCAGTGGAAAACACTTAACAGCTCGGGCAACTGGGTAAACGTTACCGACGGCGCTAATTATTCCGATGCGAACACGCCCATGCTTACCGTAGATCCTGCACCGCTATCCTTTAACGGCAACCAGTATTATTGCGAGATCACCTCGGGCGGATGTACACTATTGAGCAATACTGCCCAACTTACCGTTTCGCCACTGCCTTTGGTAACCATTGCCATTACACAGCCTACATGTACTACTCCTACGGCTAGCTTTACCGCTACACAAGTACTGGGAACAGGCCTTACCTATAGCATCAACGGGGTCAACTTCCAGGCATCGGCTACATTTACAGAGCTGACAGCCGGCACCACCTATACCCTGACCATAAAGTCAGGTTCGAACTGTATCTCGACCATGCCGGTAGTAATTAACCCTATACCAACCGCACCTGCTGTTGCTACTGTAACAGTAGTGCAGCCCGCGTGTGCAACGCCAACAGGAACGATCACTATAACAGCGCCAACAGGAGCAGGGATCACATACAGCCTTGACGCCACGACTTTCCAAACGGAAACAGCCTTTACCGCCCTAATCCCGGGAACCTATGTCGTAACCGTGAAGAACGCCGACGGATGTACATCAGTAACAGGGAACATCGTTATCAATGCGGTACCAAATGCACCGGATGTGGCAGCAGTAACCGTGATACAGCCAACCTGCGCAACCCCTACAGGCACGATATCTGTAAATACACCAACAGGCACCGGGATTACCTATAGCATTGACGGAACAACTTTCCAGGGCACTACTTCTTTTGCAGGGCTTATACCGGGAGTATATACCATCACCGTAAAAAATGCAGATGGGTGTACATCGGTAACAGGGAACATTGTTATCAACGCTGTGCCAAATGCACCGGCAGTAGCCGATGTAACCGTTATACAGCCTACATGTGCGGTACAAAGCGGTACGATAACCATTAACACACCTATTGGCGGAACGCTTCTCTATAGCCTTGACGGGACAACATTCCAAAGCGCAACGAGCTTTGCAGGGCTGATACCTGGAACCTATGTTGTCACCGTAAAGAATGCTGACGGGTGTACATCGGTAACAGGAAATATCGTTATCAATGCCGTACCTGCTTCTCCGGCGGTCGCTATAATAACAACGGTACAGCCTACTTGTACCGTACCAACAGGATCGATAACCGTAACCAACAACATTGACCCTAACTATACCTACAGTATCGACGGTACTACCTTCCAGACCGGAGCTACGTTTGCAGGCCTTGTTCCCGGAACCTATGTAGTCACTGTAAAAAATACTGACGAATGTACATCGGTGACTGGCAACATAGTCATTAATGCCGCCCCTAACGCACCTGCGGTTGCGACGGTGACCCCTACACAGCCTACCTGTGCCGTGCCATCGGGTACTTTAACCATTACTGCACCAACAGGGCTTGAGTACAGCCTTGACGGCATGACATTCCAAACAGGCACTGCTTTCGCGGGACTTACTCCGGGCACATATGTGGTAACTGTTCGAAATGCTGACGGATGTACATCGGTAACAGGGAACATTGTTATAAATGCGGTACCAAATCCACCTGCACCGGCTACTGTTGCCATTACGCAACCTACCTGCACGGTGACTTCAGGCACACTTACGATAACAGCCCCAACAGGTGCGGGACTTACTTATAGCATTGACGGGGTAACTTTCCAGTCGGCTCCAACATTTACAGGCGTTATTCCTGGAGTTTATACGGTAACTGTTAAAAACGCTGACGGATGTACCTCCCTGAGCACCAACCACATCGTGAACCCTGTCAACAGCCCTGCGGCACCAGCTGTAACCGTTGCACAGCCTGCATGCGTACTGCCAACTGGCACCATTGCTGTTAACTCGCCCATGGGAGCAGATATTGAGTACAGCCTTGACGGAACCACTTTCCAGTCTGGCAATGTATTTGCAGGCCTTGCGCCGGGAAGCTATACCATTACCGTTAGGAATACTGCCGGATGCACCAGCACAGGTACGGCCATTACCATAAATGCTGTTCCCGCGGCACCACAGGTCACAGGGACACAAGGATGCAGGGAAACTGTATTTGGAAGCAACTATGTATTGGAAGGGCTTCCGCTGGCGAGCTCATTTGACATTGCTACGGCTGATTTTGAATGGAGGGATGCCAATGGTGGGGTTGTAGGATATAACGAGAATACCTTCAACGTAACGCAGTATGTAGCCGATAACGGTATCGCCGCTGAAGCATTCCCGCTTCACTTTGAGCTTACCGTAGTTACAGAAGCCGGTTGTGAGGCCACTTACCATTTTACCGTAGAAGCTTCGTTCTGCAGTATTCCGAGGGGTATTTCGCCAAATAACGACTCTATGAACGACAATTTTGACATAACCGGCCTGCACGCCCGCAAAATTGCCATCTTTAACCGTTATGGACAAGAGGTTTATACTAAGAACAATTACACCAACCAATGGTATGGCCAGGCCGATAATGGCGACGAATTGCCAACCGGTACATATTACTATATGATAGAGACCCAGGGCGATTCGTTTACCGGATGGGTATACATCAACAGGAAAGAGAACTAAAAACCTGTTAAAAATTAGTTAAGTTAAAGCCGCTGTATTTCAGCGGCTTTAACTATTTATTTACGTTCTTTACAATTTTATTACAAAGGGGAGACTATAACATAACTTTAACACAAGTTGTTGAGATCATCTTCCTTTTAACTTTGCCGTGTTAAACCGCTATGAAAAAGAATATGAATATGTTACAAAAAAATAATAGGAGATCTGCGTTAATTACTTTCCTGCAATTTTTTTTTGCCCTGCTTTCAGGATATGCTATGCATGCCCAAATATACTACCATAACTTTGGTACAACTACAATAAGTACGCATCCTTACACAGCCGCGCCCACTACACTAAACCCTGATCTTTCGGGATCATCCTGGACCAACAGCAATGGGGTCTGGACGAGTAATAACGGCGCTACCGGGCAAGCTATCAGTGCGAACCCATCTCCAAACACTATCACTCTAACATTTAATGTTGCGCCCAACTTTCAGGCGAATATCGCTTCCTTCAATTTTTGGCGGGTACGCTCAAATTCGGGCCCTACAGCGTGGCAAATGTCGATCAACGGTATAAATGTTGGTACAGGCTCAATGCCCACAACTGGTTCTGCAACGGGGGTTACACCTGTGGCAAACCCTGTGAACGGTCTTACCGGCACGGTAACGGTGGTATTGACAATGACAGGGGCATCAGCAGGTAACATGCGAATTGACGATTTTACCCTGAATGGTACGGTTACCTCTACCTGTACCGATGCTGTTGTAACCTCCTACTTTCCTCATTCGGGGCCAAAAGACACGATGATAACCATTACCGGAAGTGGCTTTACCGATACAGCTACCGTAAAGATAGATGGGATTACCATGGCGTTCGAAGTAATTTCGGATACCGAGGTACAGGCGATGATCCCGGCGGGTGTAACCTCCGGCAACATAGTGGTTACCGCTACGAATGGCTGTATTGGACAAGGTGGCACTCCGTTCACACTGATAGCATCGGACTGTACGCCGCCCGAAATATACATATCGGAAGTATTTGACCAGACGACTGGCGACCCCGGCTTCATAGAGCTCTATAATCCGTCTTCGAGCCCTGTAGTACTTGATGGCGTGTATGTCATAGAGCGCTATGGCAATATTGGCGAACCCGACCCAAGTCCGGGTTATATCATTCCACTCACAGGAACAATTGCACCTAACACTACTTACCTTATACAGTGTGGCAGCTCCGTTCCTAATTTATGCCAAAACAACAGCAATGCCGTATTCCAGGCATATATGGGTGGGATAAACGATAATGACCAGTTCAAATTAAAAAAGAACGGTGTGCTTATCGATATGCTGAATATCCCGTACGGAGTAGGCACAGGCCCTGCGAACCGCGGCTACACCATGATACGCAAGCCAAACGCCGTTGCACCCGCACCCTCATACAATGGTGCAGACTGGAATGCCAGTAATACGGAGTCGTGTACAAATATCGGTATGCATACTGCCAACCCTGTAAGCGGCGGGCCGGTCCCTGTCATCAACCATCCGGCACCTTCGACCATTTGTGTGGGGGCCAACACCACATTTACCGCTACAGTCGTACCAGCTACAGGTTTTACGTACCAATGGAAAATACTAACAGCATCAGGCAACTGGGTAAATGTTGCCAATAGTAGTACGTACAGCGGCGCGACCACCACAACCTTAACTGTAAGCGGAGCATCTGTTGCAATTGACGGAAGCCAGTACTACCTCCAGGCTACATCTGCCGACTGTATCATCCGCACCGATGCCGCACAGCTTTTTGTAATGGACAAGCCTGCCGCACCAACGGTAACCGTTACACAGCCTACCTGCGCTACCCCTACCGGGAGCATTGAAATAACCGCACCACTTGGTCCGGACCTTACCTACAGCATCAATGGTGTGAACTATGCGGCGGGTACAACATTTAATAACCTTACGCCGGGAACTACTTATAGCATTACCGTAAAGAACATAGCAGGATGTATTTCGAATGTAACGACACAGGCGATAAATACTGTACCCGGAGCACCTTCCGCACCTGTACTTTCGGCCACACAACCTACCTGTGCTGTCGCCACGGGTACGATCACAGTTACCCCGGCCGCGGGCACAGGCTATACCTACAGCCTTGATGGGCAGCCGTACCAAACAGGCGCTACTTTTACAACCGTAGCGCCGGGACCGCACACCGTTACCGTCCAGCAGAATGGGTGTACATCGGTACCTTCAGCCATAACCATTGACCCGCAGCCTGCTACCCCGGCAGCACCAACGCTTACAGCTACACAGCCTACCTGTACTACCGGAACAGGAAGCATAACTATAACGAATCCGACAGGTACCGGATTTAGCTATAGCCTTGACGGAGGCACATACCAGGATGGGGTAACATTTAGTAATGTCGCACCGGAATCCCATAATGTGGTGGTTAAAAATGCCGCGGGGTGCGTGTCTGCACCGGCATCTATAACTATTGATGCCGTTCCAAATACCCCTGCGACCCCTATACTTTCGGCAGTACAGCCAACCTGTGCCACAGCTACCGGCAGCATAACGATAACCAATCCGGGAGGCGCAGGATATACGTACAGCCTTGATGGAGGGCCTTACCAAGCTGCTATAACTTTCAATACCGTCGCCAGCGGGCCTCATAGCGTTATTGCTAAAAATAACGCCGGATGCGTTTCGGCGCCGGGATCGATAACGATCGACCCACAGCCTTCAACACCTGCCGCACCCGTACTGTCAGCCACTCAGCCAACATGTACTACTGCCACGGGGACCATTACCATTACACCTGCAGCGGGTACAGGATATACGTATAGCCTTGATGGGCAGCCGTACCAAACCGGCACTACATTTACATCGGTGGCAACAGGGCCTCACACCATAACCGTTCAGCAGAATGGATGTACTTCGGCACCGGCATCAATTACCATCGACCCACAGCCTGCTACGCCGGCCGCTCCTGTTGTAACAGCTACACAACCTAACTGTAACACTCCAACAGGAACGATCACGATCACACCGGCTTCAGGCACAGGCTACACTTATAGCCTTGACGGTCAGCCCTACCAAAACGGAACTACATTTACATCAGTAGTACCGGGGTCGCACACTGTAACCGTTCAGCAGAACGGGTGTACATCGGCTTCATCTTCGATAACCATCGATGCACAGCCTGCAACTCCGGCCGCTCCAACACTTACCGCAACACAGCCTACCTGTACCACTGCTACAGGGACCATTACTGTAACACCCGCCGCGGGAACAGGGTATACCTATAGCCTTGACGGGCAGCCCTACCAAGCCGGGACTACGTTTACTTCGGTAGCAACAGGGCCACATAGCGTTACGGTACAGCAAAACGGGTGTACATCGGCACTGGCATCAATAACTATCGATGCACAGCCTGTAACTCCTGCCGCGCCCGTACTTACCGCTACACAGCCTACCTGTACGACTGCTACGGGAACTATTACCGTTACCCCTGCTGCAGGAACAGGGTACACGTACAGCCTTGACGGGCAGCCCTACCAAACAGGGACAACATTTAACTCAGTAGCACCAGGGCCGCACACCGTAACCGTTCAACAGAATGGAGGATGTACATCGGCACCGGCATCTATAACCATAAATGCCCAGCCTGCAACTCCTGCCGCTCCAACACTTACAGCTACACAGCCTACCTGTACCACAGCAACGGGAACTATAACTGTAACACCGGCAGCAGGCACGGGATATACCTATAGCCTTGACGGACTACCCTACCAGACAGGTGCCACATACACATCGGTTGCACCGGGGCTACACACCGTTACCGTTCAGCAGAACGGATGTACGTCGGCAGCATCAACAATAACCATCGATCCGCAGCCGGCCACTCCGGATGCGCCTGTCGTTTCGGCAACGCAGCCTAACTGTACCATAGCAACGGGAACTATAACAGTAACCCCGGCTGCCGGGACAGGATATACGTACAGCCTTGACGGGCAGCCTTTCCAGGCAGGGACAACATTCAACAATGTCGCCACAGGACCGCACACGGTAAGGGTACAGCAGGGAGGCTGCATATCGGCACCAACATCCATCACTATTGATGCGCAGCCTGCAACACCCGCTGCACCGATACTTACAGCCACACAGCCTACGTGTACAACGGCTACCGGAAGCATATCCGTAACACCGGTGGCAGGCACGGGCTATAGCTATAGCATTGACGGGCAGCCCTACCAAACGGGCACTACCTTTGGGCCATTGTCACCCGGCCCGCACAGTGTTACCGTACAGCGTAACGGATGTATATCGGCTCCGGCAACAATGACCATTAATCCGCAACCCGCAACACCTGCCGCGCCAACGCTTACGGCAACACACCCTGTTTGTGGCACACCTACGGGCACAATTACAGTAAGTCCGGGTACGGGTACAGGATTTACTTACAGCATAGACGGATCTCCATACCAAACGGGAACGACATTCACATCTGTAGCGCCCGGCCCACATACGATTACAGTAAAAAGCCCTGAAGGCTGCGTTTCGCCTGCCACTACGCAAACCATAAATCCGGCACTTCCTGTACCTGCACAACCTGTACTTTCATTAGTGCAACCAACCTGTACAACAAGTACGGGAACGATCACGGTGACCTCGCCCGTAGGCGGAGGCCTGTCCTATAGCATTGATGGATCGCCTTTCCAAACGGGCAATATTTTCAATAATGTCGCACCCGGACCACATACCATCATTGTAAAAAATGCCGAAGGATGTAATTCCGCACCAAAAACAGAGACGATCAACCCTGTACCTACCGCGCCGGGTGTTCCAGTACTGCTGGCCTCCCATCCGGGATGTGGTGGCACAAAAGGAATTATAACCGTAACATCGCCGGTAGGGAATGGATTTACCTATAGTATAGATGGTGTGGCTTATCAGGTAAGCGCTTCATTTGCCAACCTTGACCCCGGCACCTACACGATAACCGTGAAAAATACAGCAGGGTGTATCTCTGTTCCTGCTACCGGGACTATAAACAACCCGCCTGCCATACCTGTTGCCCCAACAGTGACCATAGCGCAGCCCAACTGTACTACCACAACCGGAAGCATAACGGTAACAGCACCAATTGAAGCGGGAATGGTGTACAGCATCAACAGCCTTCCGTTCCAGGCCGGGCCAACTTTTAACGGACTTGCTCCCGGAAATTATGTTATCACATCACGCAATGCGGCAGGATGCGTTTCGGGCTATACCCATTTCATCATCAATTACCCTCCGCTAACACCGGCTATCCCGGCGGTGACGCTGTTACAGCCCGACTGTACTAAAGGAGTGGGTACCATTACAGTGAATTCGCCGGTAGGTTTTGGATTGGAATACAGTATAGACGGTGTTGCGTTCCAACCTTCAAGGATATTCAATAATGTATTGCCAAATACCTATACCATTACCGTGCGTAACAATGCGGGTTGCAGCGCACAGCTTACGGGTGTAACGATAGATGCACCTCCGGCACCTGCCCCTGCCCCGGGCATCATAACGGGTGATAGTGCCGTTTGCGAGGGTGGTACCGTACAACTTGCCAATACAGTGACCACAGGCACATGGAGCAGCAGCGATACGGCCATTGCTACTGTAGATGCGACCGGGCTTGTAACCACGCTGGCACCGGGAACGGTAACCATAAGCTACACTACAGGGACAATATGCACTGCGGTGGCTACACACATCATAACAATAAATAACCTGCCACAGCCTGAGCTTAGAGACATGTTCCTGTGCGTAAATAACGATACCGGCATAATAGCCCCGGGACTGCTGATGAGCGGTGTGACCGGCCCCGCTTATACCTATGAATGGTCTAAAGACGGTACTGTGCTGACCAATACCGCTGCTGCGATAATGATCGATGAACCCGGAGAATATAGTGTAAAAGTTACTAATACCGTAACGGGCTGCGAAGGCACATCGTCAGCAACTGTAGGCACATCGTCGCTGGCGCTGGGTTATGCCGACGCGAGCATCGATTTTTACCGCAACCAGACCATTACAGTATATATAACCGGCGGATCTGGCGATTATGAGTACAGCCTTGATGGCGGACCTTACCAGGATGAGCCTTACTTTACCAATATTTATGAGGGCCAGTACCACATTACCGTAAAGGATAAGCATGGCTGTGGCCTACTGGAGTTGGACGTCTATGCGCTGAACTACCCACGCTTCTTTTCGCCAAACGGCGATGGCGTTCGCGATACATGGAACATCGATGGGCTTGCGCTCCAGCCGGATGCGAAGATCTACATTTTTGACAGGTATGGCAAAGTAATAGCAGGCCTGAAACCCGGCGGACCGGGATGGGACGGCACCTATAACGGCGCAACCCTACCGGCGACAGACTACTGGTTTACGCTGGAATACCGCTCTGAGTCGGGCCAGCCAAAAGAGTTTAAAGCGCACTTCTCCTTATTAAGATAAAGCATTTACGATAGTCGTTCGTTAGTTTTTTGATCCGAAACCCTCCTGCCCAGGCCTGAGGGTTTCTTTTTTGTGCGTGCCACGATTTTTTGCAATAATGAAAATTATCCAATTTATGATTATTTCATTCATTTTTTAGCTTAAATACCTGCTATACAACGAATTATTAACAAAAAATTCATCTGCCTAACCTTAGGTTCAGGAAAGTATAACTACGGCATTACAGTAACACAACCTCCATTTTTAACATACGCATCAGTAACTGGGTAAGTTTGTATCGCATTGATATTCAATGTGACAACTAACAAATTATTATTTTATGAAAACACAGTTACGCAAGGCATTCTCCAATGCCGTGACGCTCGTCTTTGCCCTGGTGGCTTCGACGGCAATGTGGGGCCAGGTCACCCTTCCGGGGGCATCTCCCTATTCAGAAAATTTCAACACCACGCCGGGCGCCTCGGGCACGTCCTACCCAACAGGGTGGACATCGTACAACGGCTCCACTGTGGACAATGCAATGGCTGTAGGCAACGCCTCATCGTCATCGGGCGGCAACTACAACTTCGGCTCCAGGATCGGGATACTTGGGTCGGGAAGTTCGTTCGTGCCATCATCGATCGTATTGAACCTTGCCAACACAACAGGCAGATCCGGCCTAACGATCTCTTACGACGTGGTTAAGATCAAGGAAGAATCGAGAAGCAACTCCTTTAACCTTGAAATAAGCACCACATCGGCTACAACAGGCTTTACGGCTGTGACCGGAGGCGCTTATGCATCCGGCACCATTGCCGCTGGCACTACAACAGCCTATGCGAACATTGACATCTCATCGCTAAACAACATCAGCGGCAATGTGTGGATCCGTTGGAGCTATAACGAAATAAGCGGTTCAGGCAGCAGGGACGCCATCGCGCTTGACAATGTTATCCTTTCATGGAACTCTGCACCAACGGTAACTTCGGCTGCAGCTACATCCATCACAGCTTCATCTGCCACCCTTAACGGCACCATCAATGCCAACAGCGCCACGGCTGCCGCATCGTTCAACTACGGGCTTACTACAAGCTACGGGACCAACGCCACTGCTACACCATCATCTGTAACTGGTACATCGACTACAGGCATCAGCGCACCTATTTCTTCATTATCACCTAATACACTTTACAATTTCAGGGCTGTGGCTACCGTAGGCAGCACTGCTACAAATGGCGCGAATGCAAGCTTTTACACACTGGCCAACGTACCGGGTGTGGTTACCATAAGCAACCCACAGATACATACACTTGATGTGACCGTGACTACAGCTACGCAAAACGGCAACCCGGCTGCTACACGCTATGCGATCCGCGAGGCAGCAGGCCAGTACGTACAGGCAAGCGGTGCCCTTGGCGCTACTGCCGTATGGAGGACAGCGGCCGAATGGGCTACCATTACCGTAACAGGCCTTACTGCCGATACCGACTATACCTTTGCTGTAAAGGCAAGGAACAACGCCACTACACCTGTAGAAACTGCCTTTGGTGCAGACGCTACAGGATCTACCCTTGTAAACACGCTTCCTACACTTAGCGCCGGCACACTTAACGGCTTTGGCGCAGTATGCATCAATGTTGCCGAAGGTAAAGGGTCGTTCGTACTTAACGGCATTAACCTTACGGCAGGCGACATAACTGTAGGCCCCCTTTCAGGCTATACATTCGCTACTACAGAGTTTGGCACCTATACCACTACCCTGCTTATACCACAAACAGGAACGCTTAGCCAGGATGTATGGGTAACTTTTGCCCCCACTACCGTTGGCTCTTACAATGGGAACATACCGGTAAGCGGAGGCGATGCTACAGCTATTAACGTAGCTGCTACAGGATCGGGGATCAATACCCTTGCCACTGTAGTTGCAGCGGGTACAGCAACAGTGACTTCGGCCTCTACAGCACAGGCAGGAGGCGATGTAACAGCAGAAGGATGTACCGATGTGACAGAAAGAGGGTTGGTATACAGTACCACCGCAAACCCGGCCCTTGGCAGCACAGGCGCTTTAAGCGTTGCCGATATTTTTGAAGGTGCGGGAGAATTTGCGTTAGAAATTAGCGGTCTGATCGGCGGCACGACCTATTATGTAAAAGCGTATGCTACGAACAGCGGCGGCACAACCTACGGAGCACAGCAAACCTTTACTACAGATCCGGTAATTGCCCCTGTTGCAACTGATGCTACAGACGAAGACCATGAAAGCTTTGTAGCCAACTGGGAAATTACAGATGGCGCCGCAAGCTACAGGCTGGACGTGAGTACCTCATCTGCATTTGGTACGGCCACACCTGCTACAGACCTTTTCTTCTCTGAATATGTTGAAGGTTCATCTACCAACAAATACCTTGAAATATTCAACGGTACAGGCGCTACTGTAAACCTTGCAGACTACAGGGTAAGGCTATATTCGAACGGAAGTACATCGGCTTCAGGAACATCGAACGATGTACAGCTTTCGGGTACTATTGCCAACGGTGCCGTTGTGGTGATCAAAAACACGGGTGCTACCATTTACAGCGGTACCGCTACAGTGGTCGCCTCAGTAAACTTTAACGGTAATGATGCCGTTTCCCTATACAAAATATCCAGTGCCGCAAATGTTGACATCTTCGGTAACATTGGCAACGACCCGGGTTCTGCCTGGACAAGCACATCAAACTCTACGCTTGATAAAACCCTTGTACGCAAGGCTTCGGTAACAGGCGGCGTAACTGTTGACCCATCGGGCACAGGTTTCCCAACATTGGAGTCGGAATGGACACAATACGCGCAGAATGATGTAACGCACCTTGGTTCGCATACTTTCTCCGGAGTTACACCATCATTTGTACCGGGCTATGAGAACCTTGCCGTAACTACAGGTACGAGCCAGCTGGTTACAGGCCTTGCGCCCGTTACAACATATTACTACAGGGTTAGGGCCGTTGCCGGGAATACAAGCGGCAACTCTAACGTGATCACTGCGGTTACAACTGCGAACACCGACCCTGAACTTACAGCTACGGCACTGCCTGCCTTTGGCGCGGTATGCGTAGAAGGTTCGGAAGGACCGGGGTCGTTTACCATCACAGGTACTTTCCTTACTACAGGTAACGTGGCCGTAGGCCCGCTTGCCGGTTATACGTTCTCAACTGAGGAAGAAGGTACTTATGTTGATTCGCTTGACCTTACACAGGATGGAGCTGACTTTGAGCAGGTGGTTTTCGTGAAATTCGAGCCTGCAACTGCAACAGGATATTCAGGGAACATCGCTGTTACCGGTGGTGGTGCCGACAGCATTAACGTAGCGGCTTCAGGAACGGGTGTTAACACTCCTGCAACTGTAGTTATCAATGATGCCGAGGCGCTTTCTGCTTCTACAGCAACGGTTATCGCCGAAGCTACCCTTACAGGATGCTCTGAAATAAGCGTAAGGGGTGTTGTATATGCTACCACTGCCAACCCGGAGATCGGAGGTACAGGAGTAACACAGGTAGCTGATACAGGATCTGGCCTTGGCTCATTTGATGCCGACCTTGAAGACCTTGCAGGTGGTACAACGTATCATGTAAGGGCTTATGTAACGAACAACGGCGGTACTACGTACAGCGCCGACAGTACATTTACAACAGATGCGGTAGAAGCTCCTGTAGCTGTAACTGCCGAGGATGTAACTGCCAACAGCTTTGAAGCCAACTGGACTACCGTAGACGGCGCTGTGAGCTACAGGCTTGACGTGAGCACATCGGAAACATTTGGAAGCAATGTGACTGCTACCGACCTTTTCTTCTCTGAATATGTTGAAGGTTCATCGACCAACAAATACCTGGAGATATATAACGGTACAGGAAGCACTGTAGACCTTTCTGACTACAGGGTAAGGCTTTACTCTAACGGAAGCACTGCTGCCGCAGGGTCTAACGACGTTCAGCTTTCAGGTATGCTTAATAATGGTGAAGTCGTAGTGATCAAAAACTCAGGCGCAACACTATATAGCGGTGCCGCTACTGTGGTAGCATCTGTAAACTTTAACGGCAATGACGCTGTTGCCCTTTACAAAATATCGGCTACTGCCAATGTGGACATCATTGGAAGGATCGGCGAAGACCCGGGAACTGCCTGGACAAGCACATCGAACACGACAGCAGACAAGACCCTTGTAAGGAAAGCTAACGTAACTGGAGGTGTAACAGCCAACCCGGTTTCAGGCTTCCCAACACTGGAATCTCAATGGGATGTGCTCAACCAAAATGTTGTAACAGGCCTTGGATCGCATACTTATTCAGGCACTGCCCCATCATTTGTGCCGGGTTACGAGAACCTTGAAGTTACAAGCGGCACTAGCCAGATCGTTGAAGGCCTTGCTGACGGAACTACCTACTATTACAGGGTTAGGGCTGTTGCCGGCAACACAAGCGCCAACTCTAACGTAATGGAAGTGACCACAGGCGCATCAAGCGGTGCCAGGATGGCAATGGGTGTAAATGAAGCACAGAATGTTGCCAACCGCGTGATGATCTACAACAACAATGGCGCACTTACCATTACATCGGCACTTAATGACATCAACTCGATAGCTGTATTCGACATTACCGGTAAACAGGTTTTTGCTTCAGATGCTTACAGCCAGAAAGAAGTGGTACTTCAAAACCTAAGCAGCTCAAACCAGATGCTTATCGTAAAAGTAAGTACTGCTGCCAATGAAACTGTGACGAAAAAAGTAGTTTTCTAAGCAGTCATATCTTAATTAACAAAAGAGGCCTCTCCCTACCGGGAGGGGCTTTTTATTTGCAATACTTAACACAAACTTTAGCTACATAACATACAGCTAATCAAATAATAACCCACAGCTTACGGTAATACAACCTGTATATCCCTGATACTTAACATATATAACAAACCTTTGCGAGGTTAAGAATACATCCTTATCGTATCTAAAAATTAACTAATAAAAGAATGATGAAATTACTACATCAAAAACTTCTCAAGGGCCTTTTCATGCTGGTCCTTTTTTTAGCGGCTTCCGTTTCCCGGGGGCAGCATTCGACAGGATTCGAAGGCAACTTCAAATCGTCTTACACCGCAGGTGATGCCACGTATGACGGGGTTACCTGGAACATGAGCGATGCCCTTGTGGGCAACCTTTCCAACGATGCCAAAGCCGGATCATGGTCAGTAAGGATACGCAACACCGGGAACATAACCATGCAAACGAACGTGGCAGGTGGTATTGGTACTTTTACCCTCAAATATGGTAAGTACAACGGTGATAGCAACACCAGTTCTTTCAAGGTTGAATACAGTACCAATGACGGGAGCAACTGGACACAAATGGGATCGGCGGTAAGCGATGTAAGCAACACCACGCTCCAGACATTTACAGCTACGCTGAATATAAGTGGCAACGTAAGGGTAAGGGTTACAAAAACGGCCGGTGGCTCTAACCGGCTTAACATTGATGATGTTAGCTGGACCGCGGGAACAGTGCCTGCTTCATCAGCTTCAGACATCATACGTAATACAGCTTTTACAGAGCCTTCTAATATAGACTATAAACTATACCAGACGACGTCCGACATCACTGCATCCAACTCTGTTGAAGTGGGAAGCTTTACCATTCGCGACGGCGCGGCCACAGCTGACACGGATACCAATGGGACTACCCTATCGGCGATCAGCTTTACAGTGGCGAACAACGCTAACATAAGCCGCCTTGCCATATATGACGGCACGACCGAAAGGGGCGATATTGCGGTATCTTCGGGTACAGCAAGCTTTACGGGACTTTCAGGACTGACGGCTGCGGATGGAGGTACAAAAACCTTCACGCTAAGGGCTGCATTCAGATCTACTGTTACTGATAACGCGCAATTGCGGTTCACGGTAAGCGCTGCGACAGCGGCAACATCTTCCAGCTCAACTTTTGCGGCAGCAAACGCAGGTGGGGCAGCAACATCTATTACAGGCGATGCCAACCGTATAGAAGTGACAGCTGACAGGCTTGCTTTTGTACAACAGCCATCAACAGCAAACGTAAATGCGGGTATGACCCCTGCTGTAACCCTTAGCGCCAATGATGCTAACGCCAACCGCGACCTTGACTTTACGGGAGCCTCAGGAAATGTGACCCTAACTTCTACAGGTTCACTTACCGGCGCACCGGTAAATGTGAATGCCACGAACGGGCTTGCTACCTTCAGCGGGCTTACACATACCGCTGCGGGTACAGGGCTTGTAATTACTGCAACGCGAACATCGGGCAGTGACTGGAGCGTGAACAGTAACACATTCAGTATCAACAAGCTTACCCAAACAATAACTTTTGACGCACTTGCCGCTGTGACTTACGGCGACACATCATTCACGCTTTCTGCAACTGGCGGAGCTTCGGGCGAACCGGTAACCTATACAAGCAGTAATACAGGTGTTGCCACAGTAAGCGGTAACACGGTGACTATTGTAGGGCCGGGGCAAACTACCATTACAGCATCGCAGGACGGTAACGGCAGCTATAACGCCGCTACACCGGTTGACAGGTTGCTGGCGGTAAACCGTAAACAGCTTACTATAACCGGCGCCGTTGCCCAGAATAAGGCGTACGACGGCACAAAAGATGCTGTAGTAACGGGAGCCACCCTTGCGGGCGGGATAGTAGGCAGCGACGATGTTTCTATCGATGCCTTTTATATTGCGCAATTCGATAATAAGAATATCGGCACGGCCAAGCCTGTATCAGCGCTGTTTGACATTACGGGCGCGCAGGCTTCGCGCTATATCCTGGCCAATGTAGGATCTGTTCCGCTTTCAGCAGACATAACAGCCAAAGGGCTTACCATAACAGGGATCTCGATAGCTGATAAGAATTTCGACTCAACAACCAATGCCACCATTACAGGCACACCGGTACTGGCGGGCGGTGTAAGCGGTGAAGACGTTATACTTGGCGGAACCCCGATCGCCGTTTTTGAAAACATAGGTCCTGGTGGCAATATTCCGGTTACCGTATCAGGATATGCAATAACAGGGGCTGACATTGCCAACTATACCCTGGCACAGCCAACTGGGCTTACCGCAAACATAAACGATACAGGCCTTGCTAACCAAACAATAACATTTGGAGCGCTAAGCAATGTAACATATGGCGATGCTCCGTTTACGGTTACTGCAACAGCCTCATCGGGCCTTGCGGTTACCTTTGCGAGCTCTGATGAGAACATTGCAACCGTATCCGGCAATACAGTAACCATAACCGGTGCGGGAACAGTAACCATAACGGCGCAGCAGGAAGGCAATGCAGCCTACAACCCTGCCCCAGCGGTACCGCAGGAACTTGTGGTAAACAAAAAAGTGCTTACAGTAGCAGGCGCTGTGGTAGAAGATAAGATATATAACGGTGGCGATGTAGCTGTGATTACAGGTATGCTTTCGGGCACTGTTGACGGTGATATAGTTATACTTAACGGTACAGGGCAGTTTGCCTCTGCAGATGTTGCCAACGGCATTACTGTAGAAACCTTATACGGACTAAGCGGTGCCGACGCGGGCAATTATGAGCTTACACAGCCGGGTATCCTTACAGGTAATATACTGCCTGCCACACTTACCCTTTCGGGTGCGGCAGCTTCTGACAAAACCTATAACGGCACTACTGCCGCGGTGATAAGCGGAACGCTTTCGGGCATGATCGCCCCTGATGTTGTGACTTTTACAGGAACGGGAGACTTCGCTTCGGCCGATGCGGCGAACGGGATAGCAGTTGCATCCACAATTTCCCTTGGTGGCGCAGATGCCGGCAATTATGTGCTTACACAACCTGTCGGCCTTACGGCAACTATTACAGCCAAAGCGCTAACAGTAACGGCTGCCGCCCAAAACAAACAATATGACGGTAACACGACCGCACAGATAAATATAACAGCCATTAACGGGGTTGTTGAAGGTGACGATGTAACAATTGCTGGCAGCGGTACTTTTGCCAATGCTGCCGTTGCCAACAACAAGCCGGTTACAGCCGCACTAACGCTAACAGGCAATGATGCTGCGAACTACACGCTAACACAGCCAACAGGGCTTACGGCAAATATTACAGCCATGAACCTTACGGTAGACGTTACCAATGCGGTCGTGGCTGATAAAGTATACGACCGCACTACAGCCAATGCTGTAATTACAGGTGTTGTAATTACAGGGATCGCCGAAGGTGAAGATGTACAGGTCGTATCCGGAACTTTTACCTCATCGCAGGTATCTTTTGCAAATAACATTGTTACCCCGGTACTATCGGGTACGCATGCAGGCAACTATACCTTTACCCAGGTTGGTACACTTACAGGGCACATTACACCAAAAGAAGCTACCATTACCGGAATGACTGCCGCCAACAAAACGTATGACGGCACCAATGCCGCAATGTTATCCGGCGGTTCACTCCAGGGCGTTTTCAGCGCAGATGTTGTGGCGGGGGTTTCACTCACAAGGAGCGGTTACTTTGCCCCGGTAAGCACAGCAGACCAGGGAGAAGATGTGGGTACAGGCAAAGCGGTGATCTCTACATCGGTGCTTACCGGCGCTGCCGCAAGTAACTATACACTTACGCAGCCAACCGGAATTACCGCAAACATTACTGCCAAAGCACTTACCATTACCGGCGTTACGGCCAATGGTAAAGTATATGACAGGACCGATGCCGCTACACTTAATTATGAGAATGCCCAGATATCAGGCATAGCGAATAATGATGATGTTTCACTTGGAGGAACACCATCGGCCATATTTACCAATTACAACGCAGGCACGAGGCCGGTAACGGTTACAGGATTTACTCTTGCCGGGGATACATCTAACTATACACTTACACAGCCTGCGGGACTTACAGCAGTAATTACAGCAAAAACACTTACCATGACAGGCGGTACGGTCACTAACAGGACCTATAATGCTACTACCACTGCTGCCCTAACAGGTGTAATACTTACAGGTGTTGAAACAGGCGATAGTGTAACTGCGAACACAGGTACGTTCGCATCGCTAAATGCCGGCACGCACAACGTAACTGTAGTATTGGGCGGTGCTAATGCGGCCAACTATACGCTTACACAGCCGGACCCTCTATTAACCGGAACCATAAACAAAGCGCCGCTTACTGTTACTGCAATAAACCAGACCAAAACGCAGGGCAGTGCCAACCCCAACCTTGCTGCAGCCGGTTCGAGAACCTATGCTACCTTTCAGGGAACTGACAATGCAACAGCTGATGCTGATTTTACGCCTCCGACGCTGACAACTACAGCAGTGACCAACTCACCCGCGGGTGCCTACCCTATAACATTTGCTACCCCGGGAAGCGCTTTGAACTATGAATTTACTTATGTTACAGGTTACCTTATCATCAACGCGCCAACAACTACGGTTTTTGCCAATGGTACGATATGGAGTGACCCGATCACAGGATCAAATCCTTCAAGCTCTAATCCATGGACTGCAAGCCAAACGGTACAGGCTGACGACTACATAGATGTGAGTGGCATAGGCCGTGGTCCGGACGCTGTAGATACAGCAGCCAACAACAGGTATAACATGAACTCTTGGAATACTACTTCAATAGACCTTGATGCATATTTCACGTTCACCATTACACCTGTAGAGGGATACAAGCTTAACCTTGCAAATTTTGTATACACCGGCCAGGTAAGCAGCGGCTCCCCATCGTATGCATTCAGGTCAAGCCTGGATGGTTTCGCCTCAAATATTGGAACAGCATCAGCCAGTGCAACGATATCGCTTGCCGGAAGCAGCTACCAAAACCTGACAGCACCAATAGAATTCCGACTTTATGTATGGGGAACATCATCTACAACTGCTACTTATAGTGTGAACGACTTTAGCTTTAGTGGTTCGGTAGTACAATCACCTCCTGCCCCTACCGCCCCGGCAATTACAAGTGCCGCAACTGATAGTTCTACATTAGGAGCCCCAGACACTTACCAGATAACAGCCTCTGGAACCCCTGTAATAACAGGATATAACGCTGTCGGATCTAATGTATCAGGCACTACAAATACAGCCCTGCCGCAGGGTACCACGGTCAACACATCTACCGGCCTTGTAAGCTTTGATGGTACTACGCCAATTGGCACACACTACATCAAAGTTTCGGCTACCAGCTATTATGGTACGGGAACGCGTGTAGTTACTTATACTGTAATACCACAGCCTTCGATCTCGGCAACGCCAAGCCCTATAAATACCTTCCATGCCTACCAGGGCCAGGGTGCATCGGCAGCAGTACAGCTTGCATCGGTCACAGGATCTAACCTGTCTCCCGTTTCAGGTAACATCAGCCTTTCAGTAAGCAGTGAATTTGAAATTGCGCTTGGTACGGTTGGTGGTTATTCTTCTGCCGGCAGCTTTACATACAGCGGAGGTAATATAAACCTTACCAACCCGCAAATAACCGTAAGGATGAAAGCAGGACTGGCTATTGGGACCCATACCGGTACGCTTACACTATTGGGTGGTGGCGCAACAGCCGTAATAAACCTTGAAGGTTTAGTAGAAGCTGCCCCATCCATTACAACTACAGCCACATCTTTTGGCCCATACTGTGTGGGCACCCAAAACAACGTAAGCGTTGCCTATACTACCCAGGGTACGTTCCCCACAGGTAACTACTATGTACAATTGTCAAACGCGACAGGTGTATTCCCTACAGATTTTACAGGCATCATCAGTGCGCCATCGGCAACAAGCCCAATTATGGCTACATTGCCAAACACAGTGACAACAGGCAGCTACAGGGTACGTGTGCTGCACCTATCATCTGCACCGCTGCTTACCTTTAGCCTTAACGACAACGGCAGCGACATACAGGTAAAAGCACTCCCGACACTGACAGGAGTACAAGCTAACGCTGTATGTACAGGGACCTATCCGACAATAACACTTTCGGGACTATTGGCTAACACCGAAGTTAATGTGGCCTATACCCTTGGCGGAAATGCAGGCACTGCGACTGTAACTGCCAATGCCCAGGGAGATGCATCTTTTGACATTGCTGGTGAGAACGGGCAACAACTGACAGTTACTAGCATAACGCGCACTGACGGCGGAAGCTGTGCTGCTAACTTTAGCACAAACAACGCTACGACTCTTGTTGTTTACCCTACTCCATCGCTAACAGGCGTAGAAACGCTACCTGCATGTGATGGCGAGGCTACAGATGTAAAGCTGACAGGACTTCCTGCTAATGCAGCCCTGACCGTAACCTACAGGATCGATGCCGGAGTGCAGG
Source organism: Flavobacterium sp. (assembly GCF_052437795.1). GTDB lineage: Bacteria > Bacteroidota > Bacteroidia > Flavobacteriales > Flavobacteriaceae > Flavobacterium. The sequence continues at coordinate 381,363 of NZ_JBQVPA010000003.1, read as the reverse complement.
CAACTGCACAGGTAACAGCCGACAATAACGGTAACGGTGTATTCGAACTTACATTTGCACCGGGACTTTATGCGGTGGAGATACTTGCGGTTGCCAATAACACAACAGCCTGTTCTAACACTGCCCTGACCGGCATGGTATCGCAAATAGTGGTTAACGAAAGGCCAACGGCTGCAATTGTTCCTGACAACTCAGCTATATGCCTTGGCAACACTGCTGAGATACAAATAGCCCTTACCGGAACAGGAACCCTTATGCTTACCTATACAGATGGTACGGCCACATATGGCCCGGTAACTATAAACCAGTCCGAGATCACGGGTGGGATATATACCCTTACTGTTACACCATCTGTAGGAGTGAATACTTACAGTGTTACAGCGCTATCTAACAGCGAATGTGCTGCTCTGCCTGCCGGACTTACGGGAGATGCAACAGTAACTGCCACGGGCAATACATGGCAGGGTGATGCAGCGGGTGATACGGCCAACTGGTTCAACCCTGAAAACTGGTCATGCGGCGAAGTTCCGTCTGATGAAGTTGCTGCTTATATTACCGAAGGCGTTGTTACAATTACTGGTGACCAGACCGCTTACGCATCTACAGTAAATGTTTCCGGCAACGGACACCTGATCGTAGCCGCAGGAAATAACCTTGTAGTTACCGGCGCGGTCATTGTTGACAACCAGGCAGATGCTACGACCGGCGAGATAACCGGCGGACAGATCACCATTGAGAATACAGCCAACCTGCTACAGGCAAGCAATGCCACGAATATAAACAGCGGGCTTGTGAGCGTAGAGAAAGAAAGCGCGCCGCTATTCAGGCTGGATTATGCACTATGGGCATCGCCGGTAACGGGAGGATCGCTTATAGACTTCTCTCCTGAAACGCTTGCCAACCGTTTTTACCGTTACAACCCTGTTAACGATACCTATAATGCTGTACCCGGAGCTACACAGTTTGAAAAAGGTACGGGTTACCTTATACGTATACCAAATAATCACCAGGACTATAATGCGGAGACCAACTTCCTGGGCCAGTCATGGGCAGGTACATTTGTGGGTACACCAAACAATGGTAATGTAACTGTAAACGTAGATAATGCAGGTTTCCACGCTGTGGGTAACCCTTATCCGTCACCAATAAACATTGCGGCCTTCTACGAAGCTAACGCCCTGAACCTAGCTGATGATGCGGCCCTGTTCTTCTGGAGAAAGAAAAACGGTTCTGATTACTCATCATACGCATCACTTACCCTGGAAGGATATACCTCAAATGGGCAGATAATTGAAAATGCGGCCGGAGAAGCAATTGAATATGGCGACACCAGCAACGGGTATTTTGCAAACCCTGCACAGAGTGACGAATGGGTACTTAACCCGGGACAAGGCTTCATTGTATACTCGAACGGTAATGATATCGTTTTCAACAATGATATGCGTTCGGCCGAGAACCGCAACCAGCAGTTCAGGAACGCACAGGACGAGACTGCCGCAGCGTCACGCTGGTGGGTTAACATCCGCGCAGTAGGCGGAGAGTTCCACCAGGCAATGGTATCGTATAGTACAAATGGTACGTTGGGTATCGACTTTGCCCGCGATGGTAAGGCACTTACAGATGGTACTGTAGCGATATACTCGTTGGCAGGCGAGACCAGGCTGGGCATTCAGGCAAGGCCGTCTTTCGACGATACCGATGTTGTGCCAATGGGCTACAAAGCCGTAACGGCGGGTACTTACAGCATTGCAGTTGACCATGTGGAGGGTGTATTTGCACAAGGACAGGTTATTTTCCTAAGGGACAACCTGCTTGGCTCCACGCACAACCTTACCGATGGCGATTACAGCTTTACAACCGAGGCAGGAACATTTGCCGGCAGGTTTGATGTGCTATATGCCGACGCGCTTGATACCGATAAACCGGTATTGGATGCCAACAGCATCATAGCTTACGAACAGGCAGGGGACATCAACATTACTTCGGGTGCCATTATGATGAACGGCATAAAAGTATATGACCTGAAGGGCAGCCTACTGTACAGCAATGACAAAGTAAACGCTACCGAGACCGTGATAAGCGGGCTACCGTCGCAGGAGCAGATGCTTATCATTGAAGTAACTACCGAAAAAGGTAAGGTAAGCAAGAAAATGATCTTCTAAACCGCCTATATCCCCAATATCCTGAGAACTCCCGGCAGCTGTGGCAGCCGGGAGTTTTTTTATGCTATTCACAATCGCCGTAATAACGATATGCTAACAATTTGACAATATAGTATTTCCGCTATTTAGTGCACTGATCTTTAATTTTACACCGAAATAAAAAACCGATGAAAATGAAAAAACAATACTTTTTTGCCCTTGGGCTAATGGTGGCCGGACTAACTGTTTCGGCACAAACCAACCTTGTACTTAACGGGGACTTTGAGAACTGGACAGAGGCTAATCCTGTAAATTTCACAGAGTTCACAACTACAGGAACAAATCCACAGACTTACAACGATAACATTACCAAAGAAACAACTATCGTTATGAGCGGGAACTCACTGAGGCAAACAGCTCAGGCCACAACACAATATATTGAATACCGCAACGCTATAGAAGTGATACCGGGCCATAGCTATACTATCAGTTACGACTACCGCGATAACGACGATCATGCAAGGACTAGGATATGGTCTGCATGGTTACAGCAAAATGGTACTACCTATACAATGCTGACAAACGATGAAGGGACTTTGCGTTATGCTGACCAAACCCTTTCCTATTCTACAGATAATGCGAACTGGGTCCATAAAACACTTACCCTTACTGCCCCTGCTACAGCAACACATTTCAGGTTCCAGGTAAGGACATACAGGGAATCACCGACGGCAGATGGTGGTTTTATCTATTATGATAACTTTTCTATGATAGACAATAATGCTGCGGGAGTAGGTGAGCATGCCCTTGCAAGTATAAAAATGTTCCCTAATCCACTTAACGGCGATACACTGACAATACTAACCGACAGTGATACTGCTAAGACGGTAGCAATATTTGATGTATTGGGCAAAGAGGTAGTTAACGCTGCCACAGATGACAATACGGTAAATGTATCTAACCTTAGTGCCGGTGTATACATTGTAAAAATAAGCCAAGAAGGCAAAACTGCTACAAGGAAGCTTGTGGTACAGTAATAATCCCTCCACATAAAAAAAAAGCCATCGGGTCCTCCGATGGCTTTTTTTATGGCATTCAAATACGCATATATGTCATCGGATAGCAAATAGCATCTCCGTAAACCGGGTCAGATTCTTGGGCTACTGCACTCCGCCTAGAATGACCCAGATCTGTGAAATGGGCAGACATAAAAAAAGCGCCCCGTTTCCGGAGCGCTTCTTGTATGCTGAAAAGATAAATTACTTTTTCTTTCCTTTTGCAGGAGCTTTTGCAGCTTTTGCAGCCTCTTGTGCGGCTTTCATAGCAGCACGTGAGATCCTCACCTGTGCAACAACCGTATTTTCAGGGTGAAGCAGTTTGAAGTTCTCAGTAGGAAGCTTAGTTACATAAAGCTTGTTACCCATTTCAAGTTCGGTAATGTCAGCCTCTACAAAGTCAGGAAGATTTGCAGGAAGCGCACGCACTTTCAGCTTGCGAAGGTTAAGGCGAAGTACGCCACCTTCCATAACACCTTTAGACTTACCTACAACTTTCACAGGAACTTCCATAGTGATCTCTTTAGCAGGATCAAGCTGGTAGAAGTCGATGTGAAGGATCTTGTCTGATACCGGGTGGAACTGGATATCCTGAAGGATAGCCTCATAAGTTTTGCCTGCAAGGTCAATTACCACTGTGTGTACGTTTGGAGTGTAAACAAGGTTTTTGAACGCCGATTCTTCTGCATTAAAATGTACTGGCTGATCTCCTCCGTATAACACGCAAGGTACCATTCCAGCATTACGTGCCACACGCGTTGCCGCTTTGCCCACGCTTTCTCTTTCAGATCCTTTGATCGTAATTGATTTCATTTGAAATAATTAATATAGTTAATAAATAAAAAATTCTACTGTAAGAACTTACCGCTTATCGAGGTGTTGTTCTGCACCATGTGCATTACCTCGGCAAACAGGTTGGCGCATGTTACTACCCTTATCTTCTCCGTTCGCTGCTTCAGCGGTATGCTGTCGGTCACGATCAGTTCGGATAGCTTAGAGTTCTCGATCTTTTCGTAGGCATTGCCGGATAAAATGGCATGCGTACAGATCGCCCTTACGCTCAACGCGCCTTTTTCGATCATCAGGTCGGCCGCCTTTGCAAGCGTTCCGCCTGTATCTATCATATCGTCTACAAGTACGATGTTCTTTCCGGTCACATCGCCTATAAGCTCCATTGTTTCAATTACATTCGCCTCCTTGCGCTGTTTGTAGCATATTACTACATCGCTGCCCAGGAATTTGCTGTAGGCATAAGCCCTTTTCGACCCACCCATGTCCGGCGAAGCGATGGTCAGGTTCTCCAGGTTAAGCGACTTGATGTAGGGCACGAATATGGTCGACGCGAACAAGTGGTCTACCGGTTTCTCGAAAAACCCCTGTATCTGGTCGGCGTGCAGGTCCATGGTCATGATCCTGGTAGCACCTGCCGTTTCCAGCAATTTGGCGACCAGCTTGGCTCCTATCGGCACCCTTGGCTTGTCTTTCCTGTCCTGCCTGGCCCAACCAAAATATGGTATCACCGCGGTTATGTGCCGGGCCGAAGCCCTTTTGGCGGCATCGATCATCAGCAGCAGTTCCATCAGGTTGTCGCTGCTCGGGAACGTAGAGCACACAAGGAACACCCTTAGCCCCCTTATCGATTCCTCGAACGATGGCTGGAATTCGCCGTCACTATATTTAGAGAACGTCACCTTACCCAGTTCCACGCCATAGCTTTTGGCTATTTCTTCGGCCAGGTACGTGCTGTTCGAACATGCAAAAATCTTTGCGTCCGGTTCAAAGTACGACATTTTAATTTGTTGTTTAGTAGTTAGTTAGTGCTGTGTTGTGTAAACGAGGTGCAAATTTAGGAATTAAATCCGAGCGTGAAAGTATTTTTAGCCGTATTTTTCCTGAAATTAAAATTTTATTTCTACATTTGCACCCGTTGATCATTGGCCTGGATGGCGGAATTGGTAGACGCGCACGACTCAAACTCGTGTACTTAGGTGTGTGGGTTCGATTCCCACTCCAGGTACTTTAAAAAGCTCTGATAAATTTGTAAATCAAATTGTTAGGGCTTTTTTGTTTTTTATTATCCCTGCTTATACCCCCACAATACTCAGTTTTATAATTCTTTCCTATTTCAATAGTTTCAACTATATTCCGGTATAATTGAATTACAGCAAACTGATAAATACAATAATTTCGGTACTTTACAGTAAAAAGCACCGTGCGATGTAAATGGCAACGCTTTTCATCTCTATTACACAGGTAATAGTTGTGACCAGAAGAACTGTTACTGCTATCCACATAGCTTTACGCCACCGGGAAAATTGGAGCACATCCTCTTTGCCGCCCAAACAATCTACTATCACGACGGTAGCCCCATCGGTCACGGTTTTCTTCAGTTTTACACCTGCGGCATTGTAAAGGTAAATTAATTTCCCAACAGATAACCAGCCCCAGCACCCAACATCCCGATAGCTATCGGGAAATATAATTGCCAGCAAGTTTACAACTGGCATACACAACCACAACCGCCGTAATGCTCCCTCTAACCCAATGGTTGGCTTTGGGTTTGTGGGTACGGTTTTAGAGGGAGTGATTGCGGTGGTGGTTACTGGGTTGTGGGGTTGCGGTGGGTGTGGAGGAGATTGTAATTTATTACAATCAGGCTCCAACGAAATGAACTGGTTGATTATTTGCAATAACTGTCATCGCTTAGTTTAATCATTTCTTGATTTAAGTTGATTTCAAGTACTCGTTTATTCTACATATTGTTTTAAAACCTTCCTTTCCATATTATTGTCAGGCCAAATTTCAATTTTATAATAGTCATTATCTGTATCCTTTGCTAAATCAGGTTCTTCCACGGTACTAAAATTAGATCCGTATACTCTCACTCTGTAGTTGCCTGGTGTTATCCTTAAAGATAATTCAACATTACTATCAGGGCAATCTAAAATCTCTAATTCTTCTGATGAAATAGTAATTCCACCTTCTACAATATTGTCATATAAATGATAATCTATAAAATCTTCAGGCTTCTCTATAACTTTTATTTCACCTTTTATATAACCATAACTATATGTTCCAATACCTATAATGCCATTTCCTATCGCTAATCTTTGCGAAATAGCTTCATCAGTCCAAAAACTATCTGAACCTGTATCATAATTAGAGGTTTTATCAGCAATATAAAATTGATTGTACTGAGTATAAAATTCAAAAGTCTGTTTCATATTTGTTTTTTTATAATAGTGACATTGATATAAAAAAATTACGCTTAGCAAAACTAAATATTTTCTCATACTATTATTATTTATTATTATACTCCGACTGGGGATAAAAGAATTGCTAATAATATTAATACTCCTGCACCTATTACCGTAGTTCTTATCTGTTGCTGTGAAGGTGGATTTATATGTATTGACGGATCAATATGTCTCATTCTATTAGGAACTGGGACTGAAATTGGGTCAGGCTCAGGCTCAAGTTCTTTATCTTTTGGGACAGGTAATACTAAAAAAGCATCTTTGTCATTTAATCTTTTTGATAATTGAGTAATTTGACCTCCTTCTATTCTTTGCTCTCCTTCAGGTACATATGTAACAAATGCACCTTTACCTCCCTCGTAGGTTGCTGCGTAAGGATATTCTTGTCTTTCTAAACCTTCTTTTTTTCGAATTGGAAAGGGAGATAACGCGTCGGTTCTATTTTTTTGTTTAAGAGCCTTATTATTTTTCATTATGTGAAAAAAAGAAATTAAGAGTATAGAAGAAGTAATAGATATTACTGATAAAATAGATTTGGCATGTGAGGTTTTAGGTAGTCCATATCCAATATGGAAAAGCGAAACCATAGAAAAGCAACTTGCATTGGAGAGGCTTCCGTACCAGCGAATAACTTAGCAGTTTTTGACATTACTCGATTTACAATACCAGCTGTAGCTGATGACGCAACTTCATTTGTTATATCTGTATCTCCGACCTTCAAATTAGCAGGGACTGTAAATAATATTGCTTGTGCGAAAGATAATGTAAAATCGTAACTCACACTAACTCCATTCGGAGTAATCCTAATTAGTGAAACGTTGAAATAAACCCCCACTACGGCAGACTCTTGCCATCCATTAAAGGTTTTAAATTTAAACGATTTCGGGTCAGGATAAGCAGCAGCAGATTCGCCTGATTTGGATTTGGATGAACCAAATGAGTCCGTTTCATTTTCCGCACCATTCTCACCTGATTTTTTTTCATCTCTGTTTGCATCTGCGCCACCTCTGCCGTCAATTATATTATTCCCATCATTATCAATTGCACCTCCTAAATTACTGGAGAATGTACCATCATTGTTATTTGTATATTTTGTTCCGCTTTCAGAACTCATTAATTTATCAATGAACGATTGTGACAGCATTCCATCGGGGTCGAGGAAGTACATCGGGTTATCCATTGCATAATTATATGGAGACCATCGTCTTCCTTTCTCTGCTAATGGGTCAATATTCATCCATCTTCCTATTGCTGGGTCATAAAGTCTTGCTTCATAATCGTACAAGTTAAGCCCCAGTTCGTCTTGAAGCTCCTTGCCATTGTACTTATACTTCTAAGGGTTTGCAAACCTCTATATATAGCTATAGAAACAAAAGAACGTCCAAACACATAACTCTCTATCTCTTCAAAAATAGAATTTTTTATGTATCGGAACGTTGTTTTTTCTTACTATTTGTACTGGTGGTTAAAAGTAATTTAAAATACAAATCAGGTGGTAATGCCTTTGCAATTTTTATAAAATGTTCGATAAGGAACTTGGCATCATTTTCTGGTAAGTTTGTAAGTACAAATGATACTGCAAATAGAAAAAGTAATAGGTGTTTTAAATCTCTCATAATTATTTGTTTTAAAATTATGAGCGAAAATATTTTTATGGTTTTTCCTAAAATAGGACACTACAACAAAAAAGGAAATATTTGACTTTTCAATCTTGTGTTTTTCAGCACATTATATCTGATAAAATATTTTTTTCACAAAAATGTCCTACGGGAACATCCAGTAAATATTGGTGCTCCCGAAGATTTTAACATTTAAATCCACTTTTTCCAGTTTTACAATGGAAAAAACTTATTAATCAGTTGCCTTTGCTCCAAGCTATCAACCCTAAAATACTTTTCGGTAGTGCTCGGCCACTTATGCCCCGCCAGTTCCTGAACGTCCTCTAAAGACATTTTCTTTTCATTTAACCAGTTGGATATAACGCTCATTCGGATGCTTCGGGGATTGAGCGGTCTGTCGGGGTAAAGAACCGCAAGCGGCTCAATCATTGCATTGATACCATCCACAGAAATAAGATTACCCAACTTGTTCAAAAGCAGTTTATTTATTTTACCCCTCCACATCATCATCGGTCGGGTCTCATTAATGTAATTATAGAATAGCTGTATTTGGTTAGACTTTAATTCAAGTGTTCTCCTATTTAATTTGCTGGAACCTTTTATATAGATGGTCCCATTATCCAAATCCACATTACCCACTTCCAGCCTTATCAGTTCATCGCTGGTAAGCCCTTGATAAATCAATAAAGAAATGATGACCTTATTTCTCAAGTCCAAATGCCTGTAACGGTTCTCACGGTGCATTAGGGCTTCCAGTTCCTTGTTGGTAAATAAGTCCTGTAATTGGATGCTTTGGTTATTTGCCTTTTTCAGGGTGATGGTCATGCATGGGTTTTCCTCCCTTTGTCCCGTATAGACCAGATAATCATAGTACCGTTTGATAGCAGCAAGGACCCTGTTGCAGGTTTGGGCGTTGGGGTAGTGTTCCCGAACCCCAGCCATGTAGCTGACCAAATCCTGATATTTATACCTCTTTGCCTTTGGATGCAGTTTCAGGAAATTGTTTATAGTATAGAGATAATTCTTTGCGGTTTGTCCTGCCAAATGCTGGTAAAGGTATTTTTCAAGGGTCAGGTTTTTATCCATAAGCTGATTCTGATATTAATTGATGTTGCCTTATTTTGGCCACTGTGCGTTTTTTGTTCTTCAAGGCATAGATGTACGAGGTGTTTATGAAAGAATGTCCCAGAAAGCCCCTGATGAAGTTTATGCCCGCATTTTTCTCCATCAGGTGGTGCGCTATGCTGTGCCGTAAGCAATGTAGGGTAATTTCCTTATTGATGATGGCTTGGTTTGCTGACCGCTCAATGATTTTCTTTAGGGTTTCGCATAGGGTTTCCCCGCTCATCCGCTTGCCCCGCCTGTTGATGAATAGTGCGGGTTCTGCATGCCTTCCCGTTACCAGTTGGTAACGGTATTCGGTTATGTATTTCTTTATATCAAGCAATACCGTATCACTCATCGGGACTTCACGCCGTTTGTCCCCTTTGCCGTTCCGTACAATGAGTATACCGCTGGAGAGTTGAATGTCTGAGGTATTGATACGCTCCAATTCAGACCTTCTAAGGCCGCATCCGTAGGCAACTGACAGGATTGCCATCTCTAACGGGTTTTCGGTGTTCTGGTAAAGTATTTTGATTTCATCAACCGTCAGGTAGCTTCTGTCCTGCTGGTCGTGCCGCCCGTGCTTTGGGATTTGGAACGCCTTTACCAATTCCCCTTTGTCTAATAGATGCTCGATGAAAATGGAAATTGCCAATAGGTGGAGTTTTATAGTGTTGTCAGATAATGTGCCGCCCCTTGTCCTGTTTGGCCGCTCCGTGAGATAATGATAGTATTTCATCATATCGGCGGTGGTAAAGTTTTTAATTTCTGCAATGCCCTGGCACTCTATCCAGATAATAAATTCTTTTATATTGCCTTGGTACATCTTCCCTTTAAAACCTCTTGCCTTTATGAAAACATCATAATCTTTGTACAGGTTCTGAAAGGCGGGTGTCTGTATTTGCTTTACCATAAATTTTATTTTTTTGTGGGTCATTCGGTTTTTGCTATACTGTTTCCTCCGAACTGCGAACACCAGCGGCGTATGCCCTTGTTTTACTGGTGCTGGCGTGTTCTTTTTGGTGGGTTTACAGGCTTTCCAGTTGTTGGGTCAAATCCTTCTTAACCCTTGCCTTCAATTTTTCAATGTTATCCCAATAGCTTATCACATATTTAAACCCTGTGTTGGCAGAGCCTTCAACCGCCTGTATGTATTCCAGTTCCTGCAATAGTTGGAAATATTTGAATACTGTAGTCTTTGCAAGGTTGGTATATTGGCGCACCTCAATCTGTTTGAATTTATAAGTGGTACCTGTAGGCTGTGATTTTACAAAATCTTTCAATTTTTCAAAGAATTGTCGGGAACTGCCGTCCAGTTCATCAACCTTGAGGATAATGGCATTAAAAAATATTTCAGTGGCTATCCTCACATCTTCCTTAGTTGCAATCAATCGGCCCTTATCATCGGTCTTACGCTGGTATTGGTGCAATAGGGTTATCTGGCTGATAAAGTCTTGGTATTGTTCATTAAGCCGCCGTAGCATCTTGGCATCCAATGGAAGGGTTATCTTATCGGCAAAGGGATTTACCACTTGGTACTTCTTTAAAACCCGCATACAGTTCCTTAGCAATTGCTTGGCCTCATGCTCGCTTTCGGTATCAACCATTCCCGCACGCTTCCTGTTTTGCCGTTCGATAATCCGCTGGGTCTGGTCCGTGCTTTCATCAATGCCCTGCATGATGGAACGGCTGGCATTATCAAGGTAAATTTCCGCTTTGGTGGTAGCCACAAGGCTGGCAAAGTTGGCATTTACCACCTTCTGTTTTGTCCTCATATTGCCCTGCCTGTCTTTCACAACGGTAGAACTTCCCAGCCTTTTATTGCTCTGGGCTTCACGAAACGCAAATTGAGCCTCTTCGTCCAACCCGTCAAAGTCCTGAACTATTACCAGCTTATCAGTAAGGTCTTTTTCGCCGTGATTGTAGAGGGCTTTGGGTGTTATCCTTGTCATATCCATAATATCTTCCTGCGGGATGCATTGGGCAATGGCATTAATCAGGTGCGATTTGCCACCGCCTGAGGTTCCCTGCACCATACCGTGAAGGGTATTTTGGAATTTATAGCTTGAACTGATTACAAAAAGGCTTATCCTGTTGGTTTCTTCCCCTACAATGCCTGACTGCTCCAATAGCTTATCAATGTCCTCCATCAGTCGGGGATTGGATAAAAATTCAACCGCTTTTTCTGCCGCTCTTGGGGTAAGTTCCTTTTCAGAATACTTGTCGGTTATGAGGTTCGCATCGGCTTCAAATAGCGTTTCCCGATGTTGCTCCAACAAGTCGGCCAATAGTATAAGGTCGGCTTCCAGCAGGTTAAAGTCCATGCCCTGTTTTTCATTAAGCTGCTGGCATTGGTATTGCACGCTGGTAAAGTCGAACAAATCCGCTTTTATTCGGTGCTTTCGCTCGGTATCCTTGTCAACGATGCTCAATGATACTTTCATACTCCCCAAGTCGTTCGGCAGGTAGCCAATCACAAAATACTGTGCGGCCTTGCCTGTGAATTTTATCTTTTGCTCGGAAATGATTTCAAGCTGGGTGGCCTGTTTTGCTTTCCTTTCATAACCGTTAATCAGTTCTGCAACGCCTTCCATACCGTATGCCAACCAAAGGCTGTTCAGGTTAAATCCGTCTTCCAACTGGACGGTATTTATCTGTACTTGGGGCTGTATTGCCTGTAATTGTGGATATATATTTTCCATAATTTTTTAATATTTGATGATGATGATTTCCTCCAGTTCTTTCAGGGCCTCAATAGCTTCCAGATGCTGGGGTAATAGTTCCCCGTTATGCAGGGCCAGTACCGCTTCCCGCTGGTCAAGTGCTTTGGACTGCAACAGGCTTGCGGAATCCATAAGGGTCGGTGTGATAAACAGCCGCTTGGTGCTGGCGTGCGGATAGCTGGGGTAAATACCTTTATCATTCAGGTAGTCTTCCTGAGGCGTTGCCATATCAAACCTGTAAGCATAGTAGTTGACTATTTGGCCCACCTTGTCAATTAGCGGGAATATCAACCCATACCGTCCAAATACTGTGTAAGCCGTCATAGAACTATCCCGAACAGATGCATCGCTTTTTACCAGCAACCCCAACTGTTCATAATGGTCTTTGACCTCCTGTTTGTCCCGATGATGGAACTGGCCGCTATTAAACCCTATCCTTAGGTTATTGTAATCAAGGCCAATGCTTTTTAGGTATTGCTTTGGTTTTTCGGCTTTGCCGTTCCTAATGCCCGTTTCAAAGGATTGGAAGAGTTGGTTAAGGTCTTTCATTGGCATCAGGTTTATTGCTAATCATTTCGGCGGCTATTTTGGCAATCTTTTCTAAAGGTGTAATATTTCCGATGGAATGATACTCAACATCGCTTATGCGCCAAAAGGTTTTCACATCATTCAATAATTCCAGATAATCTATTGCTTGCATTTCATTAAGTTTACTGATGAAAAATGCAAAATCCACTTCCCATTTTGTTGCAAGGTCATAGTATCCATTGTTTTCAATAAGGTCTGAAATATCATTATCCTTCCAGTTTAGACAATTTAAATAAGGTATTTTGCCATTCATGGAATCATAAATTAAATTCATCTCATTTGGACTTAATCCCATTTTTTCTGCTGTACTCATAGATTTTAAATTTTAGGTTATTTTTAAGCATAAGAATCCCGCTTCGGGTATTTCACCGAATTTTTTGATTATTGTTAAGCATTGGTATTTGCGGGCCTAAAAGTTACATCCCGCCGCAAGGATAAGAGGAAGATGGGATACCCGCCAGCTTTTTATCCATTTTCTTCCCTGTTGTATTTTATAAACTATTGGTTCTTTTTAAAACCTGCTGATTATCATCTCATTGACAAGACAAAATTACGTATGTAAAATCACATAAAAAAACCTGTTCCGATTTGGGTATTTTTTCACGCATTAACATTATGTGTTTATTTCTATAGAGTTTACACTATATATTTGCAACAAAAAAAAATAATAAATCCTAATTTATGGCAGAAACCACGCAGGACGTTGCAAGCCTCATACATTTTGATGATATGGTAGCTAAATCCCTGAGGGAGCCTATGCCAGGGTATGAGGGTATAGCCGTCTATCAGGCCGTTCTATTACTGGCTCTTAGTACAGGGCTTGAAATGTCATTCATCTTTACTTTAAAATGGAAAGACTTGTTAAGTCTCGGTTCAGAAAATGATGCAAAGGTTAAGGATGAATTATCAGTCCGTAAGTATAGCATCCCACTGCATCCAAAAGTAAAACAGCTACTGTCACAGGTATATGCCGTGCTAGGTTTTCCAGAACTTGATTCCTTGATAATTCAAAGGCTTCACGAAAATCCTTATGTTGAATTTAACAGGCTTCCAGAATTTATAATGAGGACCATCAACTCAAATAATATTAAGTTCCTGAAAATGGATGAAGCACTTATTGCGAAATTCAATTTTGACGAGTGTTCGCAGGTCTATTTCGGACGAAGGGTGTTAAAGGTTTCAGGCTACACAAATGAATCCTGCAGGGCATTAAAACAACACTTTGGGTTTAGGTCAAATCAGGCCCTTTTTGATTTTTTAGGATATGGTTCAAAAGAAGAAATTGTATATTGGCTGCACCACATTAATCTGGATTGCGATGCCCCGATTGTGTTTGAGGATAAGAATTTCAATGATGGCTTCACAAAGACAGGAGAACCAATGCACCCATTCCAGAAATTTACGGCATTTTCAAAGTTCCTATTGACTGGTAAAACTTACTATTCCGAAATGGTAACCAATAGCATCTATCTGCTCTTATGGACCAGTCTTTACAATGGTGTGCGGCCATCAACACTAATACGCCTGAAATGGAAGCATATTTTAGAAGTAGATAAAACCAACCTGACCATTGGGGTTTGCAGGCTTATAGCCTTTGAGAGTTACACTATAGCCTTTGGTAAGGAATTAAGGGATAAGCTATTGTACCAATTCGAGCTTTATGCTGAAAAGGAGCATCCAAATATGCTTGAAACCCGTGAAAACAGATATGAAAACAAGAGAATAAAATACAAATACCTGCCAAATCTTAATTCGCCCATATTCTTTAATAATTCAGGGAATCCTATTACCCAGCCGAGCCTGTCCCGTGAAATTAAAAAGGCATTACAGCAAATGGGATTTCCGCATGCAGATAAATTTACTTCCAAATCTACTGTTATAATGTACGGCAGGAGGGTACTTGAAATCAAAGGAAACCATAAGCCCACTATCCAAAAATTAAAAGAGCACTTCAATTTCAGGAGTACCGAACAATTGTTTGATTTCCTATACCTTGACTATACTAAAAATAAGAAGGAAATAGAATTGATATTTAAGGAAGGTAAAATGAGAAAGAATATGTTTGAGGAAATATTATACGACATTTAGGGTCGTGACAGCTCTATCATAAAGCCTTTTTACACTGGTTGAATTATGCTTTTTCCCTTGTGAAGTCCCAAAATTCAACTGGTTAAGCGCATCGGCAATCTTATCAAAACTTAACCCTTTGGCTCGGTACTCTACAATCAGGGCCGTAGCCTGTATGTTTGCCTTATTCTGTGCCGCTTTTTCTTTGATTACCTGCATTCCTTTTGCTTTGGCTTCATCGGTCAGGTTTTCAGGTGTGCCGAGCTTAAAATTTTTTTTCTTTTTTTCGGCTAATGCGGCCTTAGTCCTTTGCGATATAAGACCCGCTTCCATTTCCGCCAGCGCGGCATATAAATGGATGGTAAAATTGGTTGCCTGTGGCAGGTCGCATGCCACAAACTCAACACCAGCTTCCATTAACGAACTTACAAAAAACACATTCCTTGCAAGGCGGTCAATCTTGGCGATAACCAACACGGCATTATTTTGTTTGGCAAATTCAATGGCTTTGTAAATTTCAGTCCTTCTCCTTTTGGATGTACCCGTTTCAATCTCCGTGAACTGGTTTAGTAAAATCCCATCATTGTTGCTGATGTAATTTTCAACCATTGTCCTTTGGGCCTCCAATCCCAATCCAGATTTTCCCTGCTCTGATGTACTTACCCTAAAATATGCTACAAACTTTTTCATATAAGATTTTTTAAATAATCCAGCGGACCTTAAACATCCGTTTGGAATCCGCTGGATATGCCACGAGGATACGATGGAATTATTTCCCGTGCAAGTTTTCTTAAATATTTTTAAGCGGGAAGCCCCGCCAATAGGGCGTTACCTAAAATAGTTCCGTTTACCCCACGGCAAAATCTGTCTTTTTCCCCACGGCGGAATATTTATCAAATAAAGGTAAATATGAACCAAAATGAAAAAGAAGGAATCAATGTGCTTTCCCTGTTCGATGGGATAAGCTGTGCAAGGCTCGCCCTGGAGAAGGCGGGTATTAAAATCAATAAATATTACAGTTCAGAGATTGATAAATCCGCATTGAAAATACAGGAGCATCACTATGGCAGTGACCCCAATTTCATCCAGTTGGGAGATGTAAGGAATATTAAAGGCTTAGACTTGGCCGATGAAATTGATTTGGTGGTGCTGGGTAGCCCCTGTACTAATCTTTCATCTATTAACCCGATTGACAGGCGTGGCCTTGAAGGGAGTGAATCCAAACTGTTCTATGAAGCTATTAGGATTATTAAGGAAATATTTATTTTCCAGCCGTACCACAAAAAATTATATTTCCTGATGGAGAACGTTGCCAGCATGAGGACAGTTGATAGGGACAAGATAACTGAGGAGCTTAGCAATATCTTTGAGAATGAAGTGCAGTTGTTGAAAATAGATTCGGCATTGGTAGCTCCAGCGCACCGCAGGAGGCTTTACTGGACTAATATTCCAAATGTGACCATTCCTGAACCTGCTGGGTTGAACTATGCCGATATATTGGAAAACGGTTATGTGAACCGTGACAAGGCCAATGTATTGCTGTCGGGCAACGTAACCCTGACCAATGGTATTTTCAGGCACTTTAAAATGAGCATCGGTAACATTATATATAAAGAGAAGGATTTTGCAGAGGTGCCAACTGAGGAAAAGTTATTGAGGTATCCACAAATATTGGCCAATTCAGGGTATGAGGGAAAAGCACGCAATATTACGGATGATTTGGATTTTCCGAACGGCTGTTACAGGCATCCGACTATCAGGGAATATTCAAGGTTGATGACAATACCAGACGATTATGTTGATAGTGTCGCTGGGGTTTCAAAAACCGAAAAGCAAAAGACCCTTGGATTGGCCTTCACGGTCGATGTGGTTGCCCATCTGTTTCAAGGTTTAAAGTAAAGTGTTTTATAAAATAATGAAGCGATCCCGGTGGGATCGCTTCATTATTTTTAGTCATATCCTTCGGCCCTTATATCTTCGTGGACTTCCCGCATCGTTTGCTTGTAGCAAGGCGTACAGTAATAATTGCCGTTGCCATTTGGTGAAATCCTGTTATAGTCATCAGTAAGGTCTTTGCCGCATACCATGCAGTGGATTTCCTGTTTTGGCTCGTTAGCTTTTTCCTGATATTCCCGTTGCATTGACTTGTCGCATTGATGGGCTACAACGAATAAAACTATCACAATGCATACTATAGTGTAAAGTGTGTTTTTCATTTTATCTCCATTTTAGAATTTACGGATTGGAACTACATAAAGGGTCTGGTCTTTCTGTATCTCAAATGTCCAGTTATTAAATGGGGTAGTTGCTGAATTAACTGAAAAATCAGTATTCCATGATTTGGTATTATTACTGCCTTGGGAGGAAGACCAGTGGTTATTTACTTCTATGTTTAAATCCCAATGGCTGCGGAAGTGATTGTAAACCGCAATTAGTTCATCCTTGCTTGGTAAGAACCAATCCGATTTCCCGCCATGCTCGTAGTCAGCACATATTTTAGCGGCGTAGTTGCCATTGCCGATTGCATTAACTATTAATTCTGTGTTTGCGGCACCTGTGCCGATTGCAGTGCCAAGCCCTGAAATGTCAATCGCATCATACAGATTATCCACATCTTCCCATTTCGCCAAGCCTAAGGTGTTGGCCACTTCATATCCATGCCCATCAGCAGCAAGGTAAAAGACAATACCGCCTCCAGGGCCTGTGTCGCCAATTTCAAAAGATGTGTTTGGGTAGGTGTCAGGTCCGCCGTCATTAATGGGTGAACTGTCATCGCCTGAACAGGCGGTTAGAAATAGTGTAATTGCCAGCAGGGCCGAACTTAATAATTGTTTTTTCATTGGTTGATATTTTTAAGGTTTGGGACAAATATAACCCATGCGGATATAACTCCGCAAGCGGAATGATTAAATTTTTCATGCATTCCTCAATTTTGTGCAATGCAGAAAGAGCTTGACGATATTAAAAGAGAAGTAACCCAAAGAATTTACAAGGAGTTCCAAAGTAAATTCGAAGGGAATAACCGCAAGTTCGCCAAAGCTGTTGGATGTGATGAGAAGACCATACGCCTGATATTCGACCACAACCAAGGCATGACCTTAAATTTGTTTTTTAGAATTGCTGCCGCTATAGAAGTTGAGCCTTCCGTATTATTGGAAGGATTAAACTTTAAAAAAGAAAATTAACCCATCCTTTTCTGATTTAACAATATCGATAGTTCCTGAAACTCCATTTTGCTTACCCTGTCCATCTTTATAAGGATAGGTAGCTTTACTGGCTCATCTTCCAATATCCTCTTTAGCTGGTCAACCGTTAATATAATTTTCATATTTTCCTTTTAATATAAATAGTTTGCCATGGGGAAATACTCAAAAATTGGCAAAAAATATTTCTGAATTTTCCGAGGCTATCCGATTGGCCGTATAACTATCGCTAATAACCACCTATGTAAGAGCGGATACGCCGAAGGCAATTATATTTTTTACGAAATAACACACCCAAGGGGAGGGAGGACCCACACACCAATCTGTATAAAAGGTCCAAATTTGGTTAAAATCAATGATTTTCTTATTGGGAATCTTCGTCATACGTGCTAACGATGGTACGGATTTGACCTTTTAAACATTTATTTAGTGTTCATCCTTTACATATTTATGCACTTTTCGTAAGATGGTTACAAGAGATTCAGGTCTCCCATAACATGAAACTAATAATCTATGAATGTTTCAACTTACACAGTACGCATCGGCAAAAGAGCCAAAGGTGCAAAGCCACATCAACCTCACAGAGGTTTTAGAAATTATAAAGAATGGGGATGAGAACCTATCACTAATTCAATCCGCCAGGGCGTTTGGAAAGGGCAACCCTAAGTATGATACCATTAAGACAACGCTCCTGCCAACCTTCCGATTCAATTTCCTATTTGATGGTTCAGCGGCCAATGATAGAATTACAGCACCAACGGGCCTTATCTACTTGGATGCTGATAATGTAGATACCATCCCAGACAGCCCTTATATACTCGCCAGATGGAAATCATTGTCAGATACTGGCTTTGCTATCCTTATAAAGGTAACTGGATTAACTTTAGATAGCTATAAAGATACCTATAACCACTTATCAGAATTGATTGGCATTACCAGCGATGCAGGCGCACGCAAGGCAACCCAACAAACCATACAAAGCTATGACCCCAATCTGTATTATAATCCTGATGCTTTGGTGTATGAATGTACTGAAAGTAAAAAGGTCTCACACGCTCCTATAAAGAAAAGAGAGAAGTGTATAGGGACGAATGAGACCTTTTATAATGAGAATGATGGCACTATACGATTTAATAATATTGATGACTACTTTACTGGTGAATATGCTGATGGCGATTACAGGGTATTTGATGTAAAGGAATGGATTTGCAATCCTTATATTATCAGGATAGAGGAAGGTAATAGAAATAAAACCATATTCTTCTTATTATCACAATATGCCTTATTAAATCCCAATGTCGGCAGGGGCTGGTTAAAGGCCATTGCTGACACCATTAACAGTAAGATGTACCCAAACCTATCAGGGAGGGAGATAAGCCTTGTAATAGATAGTGTATTGAAGAAAAGGGAAGCGGGTTCATTGGAACTATACCGCAATGATGAAAGGCGGGTACTATTTAATCCCAAGGCGTTGCTAACACAAAAGGAAAAAATGAATATAGTAAACAGAGAGCTTGGCAAGCGTAAATCTGATTTCACAAAAAAGGTTATTTATCAAGTGCTAGAAAACTGGAACTTTGAAGCCGATGGGAAGATTACGCAGGAGAAAGTGGCAAAGTTTGCCGAAAGGGGAGAATCCACTGTAAAGAGGCACTGGGCCGATTTTAAGGCTTACTCTAAAGACCTAAATGATAGTTACCATAAACCCACCAATGCAATGGATAAGGCAATAGAGGCTGAGGCGGTACCAAATGCGATACAATCTTTCAAGCTTGATGACCAAGTAAACCTATATGAATTATTACCCGTGCTGTCCTTCTCCGTTCAGGAAAGCATGGTCATTATCGACGGGTTAAACAGGGCAAAGGTCTCAATGAAAGAGCTGGTAACGTATATCGGACACCAAAGGAAAGAGCAACAGTATAATGATTATAGCGGTGTTCCAATTACACCAGAACAAGTAAACCTTTTAAGAAATATCATAGCTGCATAAAATCGGATGATCCATCATCTCCCCACCGGGGAGATGGTGGATTCATCTTATATAGCAGTCTTGCCATTTCTTCTGCAAAGAAAGCTGGCGTGGGAGAACTGGATTATTTACCTTCATGGCAAACAATAAAGAAACCATGAGAGATAACACACCAAACCTAAACGGCTTCCCTACCGATAACAGCCCCAGCACCCAACTCATATACGATATTATTGCCAGCAAGTTTATGACTGGAATTGAGAACCACAACCGCCGTAATGCACCCGCACCGTCTCCCTTTGTCCTATTTGTAGTTGTATTGCAGGGTGTAGTTGCCTTGGTAGTATTGTTTGGGGCGGTGGTATGGCGGGTTTGGAAGAAATTAAAAAAATAGCACGGATTGCAAATCCGCGCTATCCTACCGAGGACATATCCGCGCTATCGGGGTTTTAATCTGCAATATACCTGTTCCTTGTAAATTCAAAGAATTTACCAGAGTCTTGCACAATGGTTTCAAGCTCAATTGGTATGTAAGAAATCATTTCTAATTGTCCAAAAACAAATCCCCAATGACTACAGAATGTAGAATCTTTTACAATTTCAGGTATATATGAAATCTCAAATCCATTTTTTGGCAACAATTTCCATACAGCATTATTTTTCCTTCTTATAGTTTCACCTATATAGATAGCAATGTAGTAATCTAAATCTTTGTCTTTTCTTTTTATTTTTTTATAGTTAGTATTAATAGTATCCGACAAACTTTTAAGATAAGCAGAATCATCATCAAAAATAACTTCAAACTTCAATAAAGTTGATAGTTTCTCAATATTAGTTGAAATAAAAGAATCTATAATTTGAACCTGTTCCTTATTTCTTTCCCAAAATGTGATATTATTACTTATTGGATAAACTTTAGTATCAATGATTTTAATCATATCATTATAATCATCAAAATATAGTCCTTTATTCCCTCCTAACACAGGAGGTCTTAATATTGATGTACCATCCTTAAAAATTATTACGAAAGCTTTATTATATTCTACTATATACGATTTAGAGATATCATTCTTTTTTTTAAGCTCAATTACATTTAAATCATTCAAACTTAAAATTTTAAAATTTTGACTATACATATTTGTTGACACAATTATTATTAGTAAATAAATCAATTTATTTTTATTCATAATGATTATTTTAAAGTTACTGGTGGTGTAGTCATGTTATTTTCAGTAGCAATCCCATTCATATTTTGCAATTGGAAGCGTACAATCATATTTGTACCGTCCATTCTATATTGTGCTGTATATTGATACAAGCTTATATTATGTAAACTTGCTCTTGCCACAACCGATGGTGAAATCTTGACACCACTAGTTGTTACCAATGTTAATGATGCAGCGGATGCTTTCATCTCCCCGACACTGCCATAATATCTATATTCATAAGGCACTGCCAAAGCAAGGTTAGCAAGGTGACCTGCAATTTGGCCAGCACTTGTAGAATTGTAAATAGTGCCATCTTTTGCTTTCACTTCAAACCATGCCGCTTCGTCTACTTCTATATTTGGTTCATAAAACGGTGTCTGTAAAATTCCGTTTGCAGTAGCATCAGGAACTGTGTTCCGATTGCCACCTGTTTTTAGCGTTGTATTTCTTCTGTAATTGTCGTTTACCAAGCCAGGCATTGATAAAGCAGAATTATTCCATGCGTTTTCAAAAAGCCGTCCGATATAATTTTGCAAACTTCCAGAACTTAGGGAAGGCTTTAAATTTTCAGCATGGCTTGTCAATGTCTTTTTATCTAATGATTTCCAATTTTCTACAATTTCTCTCTTTCCAGTATTTGCATCTAAACGTACTTCATCTCCATTTACCTCTGCTTGGGCTAAATCACGCTGTAACCCAGCTACAAAACTTTGAGCAGCTCCACCTGAAAGAGTGAAATCCATTCCATCAGGGTCAATGAAAATGACAGGATTGTTATTGGCATACATGTACGGATTATTACTGTACCGTCTCTCCGCCAGCGGGTCAATATTCATCCATCTGCCAATTGCAGGGTCGTAATTCCTTGCCCCGTAGTCGTACCAGTTAAGCCCCAGCTCATCCTGCAGCTCTTTGCCGTTATACTTATACTTCTAAGGCTTTGTAAACTCCTTTAATTTATAAGAACGTAAATCAAATATATAAATAATCTTACAGTTTTAAGGAAAACCTCAATTTTTGTAAATAGATTATTTTGTAAATTTAACCTCTTGTTTTCAATTAGTTAAACCAATAAAATTTTAAACACTATGGGTAAATTTGTAATTACAAAAAGAACAAATGGAGAGTATCAATTCAATTTAAAAGCAAGTAATGGTCAATTAATCCTTACCAGTGAAGGATATTCTACAAAATCAGGTTGTCAGAATGGTATTCAATCGGTAAAGAATCATGCTCCTTATGATTCATACTATGACCGTAAAACTTCTACAAATGGGAAGTATTATTTTACTCTCAAAGCGAGTAACGGACAGGTTATAGGCGTTAGTGAAATGTATGAGAGTTCGAGCGGTAGAGATTCTGGAATAGAATCAGTTAAGAGTAACGCTCCGACTGCTTCGACAGAAGATTTAACCTAAAAGGACTATAAAGCCATCGTAATGATGGCTTTATTTTTATAGCGGGAAAAACTTATTAATCAATTCCCTTTGCTCTAAGCTATCAACCCTGAAATATTTTTCGGTAGTACTTGGCCATTTATGCCCTGCAAGTTCCTGAACGTCCTCTAACGGCAGTTTCTTTTCGTTTAGCCAGTTGGATACAACACTCATTCGGATGCTTCGGGGATTGAGCGGCCTGTCGGGATAAAGCACTGTAAGCGGCTCAATCATCGCATTGATACCATCAACCGAAATAGGGTTACTTAGTTTATTCAGCAACAGTTTTTCGGTCTTATTTTTCATCCAAAGCATTTCGGGCCTCACCTCATTGATGTAGTTGTAGAAAAGCTGGATTTGGTTGGCCTTCAAATCAAGGGTTCT
The DNA here is from genome assembly GCF_052437795.1 of Flavobacterium sp. Lineage (GTDB taxonomy): Bacteria > Bacteroidota > Bacteroidia > Flavobacteriales > Flavobacteriaceae > Flavobacterium. Next base: position 358,606 of record NZ_JBQVPA010000003.1, on the reverse strand, counting down.
CCTGTTTAGCTTACTTGAACCTTTGATATAAACCGTACCGCTATCCAAATCCACGCTACCCACTTCCAGCCGTATCAGTTCATCACTTGTAAGCCCTTGGTATATCAGTAGCGAGATAATAACTTTATTCCTCAAATCCAAATGCCTGTAACGGTTCTCACGGTGCATCAGGGCTTCCAGTTCCTTGCTGGTAAATAAATCCTGTAGCTGGATGTTTTGGTTAATAGATTTTTTTAGGGTCAGGGTCTGGCATGGGTTTTCTTCCCTTTGGCCCGTGTAAACCAAATAATCATAATACCTTTTGATAGCGGCAAGTACCCTGTTGCAGGTTTGGGCGTTGGCGTATTGTTCCCGAACCCCAGCCATATAGTTAACCAAATCTTGGTATTTATACCGCCTTGCTTTGGGATGCAGTTTCAGGAAGTTATTGATGGTATAGAGATAGTTCTTTGCGGTTTGTCCTGCCAAGTGCTGGTACAGGTATTTTTCAAGGGTTAGGTTTTTATCCATAAGCTGGTTCTGTTATTAATTGATGTTGCCTTATTTTGGCCGCTGTGCGCTTTTTGTTCTTCAAGGCATAGATGTATGAGGTGTTGATGAAGGAATGCCCCAAAAAGCCCCTGATGAAGTCTATACCCGCATTGTTCTCCATCAGGTGGTGCGCTATGCTGTGCCGTAAGCAATGCAGGGTAATTTTCTTGTTGATGATGGCTTGGTGTCCCGACCGCTCAATGATTTTCTTTAGGGTTTCGCATAGGGTTTCCCCGCTCATCCGTTTGCCCCGCCTGTTGATGAATAGCGCGGGTTCCGCATACCTTCCCGTTATCAGCTGGTAACGGTATTCTGTTATGTACTTCTTTATATCCGAAAGTACCGTATCGCTCATCGGGACTTCACGCCTTTTATCTCCTTTGCCGTTCCGTACAATCAGCATCCCGCTTGACAGTTGGATGTCACTTGTATTGATACGTTCCAATTCAGACCTCCTAAGCCCACATCCATAGGCTACTGACAGGATTGCCCTCTCTAACGGGTTTTCCGTGTTCTGGTAAAGGATTTTAACCTCGTCAACGCTCAGGTAGCTTCTGTCCTGCTGGTCGTGCCGTCCGTGCTTTGGGATTTGGAAGCCTTTTGCCAATTCCCCTTTGTCTAAAAGATGCTCGATGAAAATAGTTAAGGACATCAAGTGGAGCTTTATGGTGTTATCCGATAATGTGCCGCCTTTAGTCCTGTTTGGCCGCTCTGTCAGGTACTGGTAATACTTCATCATATCGGCGGTGGTAAAGTTTTTAATTTCAATAATGCCCTGGCACTCCATCCAGATGATAAACTCTTTGATATTGCCTTGGTACATCTTTCCTTTGAACCCTTTTGCGGTAATGAAAATATCATAATCTTTGTACAGGTTTTGGAAGGCGGGTATCTGCATTTGCTTTGCCATAAATTTTATTTTTTATCGGTCATTTCGGTTTTTGCTGTACTGTTTCCCCCGAACTGCGAACACCAGCGGCGTATGCCCTTATTTTGCTGGTGCTGGCGTGTTCTTTTTGGTGGTTTTACAGGTTTTCAAGTTGCTGGGTCAAATCCTGCTTTACCCGTGCCTTCAATTTCTCAAGGTTATCCCAATAGCTTACCACATACTTAAAGCCTGTGTTGGCCGTGCCTTCAACCGCCTGTATGTATTCCAGTTCCTGCAATAGCTGGAAATATTTAAATACCGTGGTCTTTGCAAGGTTGGTATGCTGGCGTATCTCAATCTGTTTGAATTTACAGGTGGTGCCAGTCGGTTGTGCCTTTACAAAATCCTTCAACTTTTCAAAGAACTGGCGGGTACTGCCGTCCAGTTCATCCACTTTCAGCAGGATGGCGTTAAAGAATATTTCAGTAGCCATTTTTACATCGCCCTTTGTGGCAACCAATCGGCCCTTATCGTCAGTCTTTCGCTGGTATTGGTGCAAAAGGGTTATCTGGCTGATAAAATCCTGATACTGTTCGTTAAGCCGTCGTAGCATCTTGGCATCCAATGGCAAGGTTATCTTGTCGGCAAAGGGGTTTACCACGTGGTACTTATTTAAAACCCTCATACAGTTCCTCAATAGTTGCTTTGCCTCATGCTCTGTTTCGGTATCGACAATCCCCGCCCGCTTTCTGTTCTGCCGTTCAATGATGCGCTGGGTCTGGTCGGTGCTTTCATCAATGCCCTGCATTATGGAGCGGCTGGCGTTGTCAAGGTAAATCTCCGCTTTGGTGGTAGCTACAAGGCTGGCAAAGTTGGCGTTTACCACCTTTTGCTTTGTCCTCATATTGCCTTGCCTGTCTTTGACAACGGTAGAGCTTCCCAGCCTCTTATTGCTTTGGGCTTCCCTAAATGCATACTGCGCCTCTTCATCCAGCCCGTCAAAATCCTGAATGATTACCAACTTATCTGTAAGGTCCTTTTCTCCGTGATTGTAAAGGGCTTTGGGCGTTATCCTTGTCATGTCCAATACATCTTCCTGCGGCATGCATTGGGCTATAGCATTAATCAGGTGCGATTTGCCGCCCCCCGAAGTTCCCTGTACCATCCCGTGAAGTGTATTATGGAATTTGTAGCTGGAACTGATTACAAAAAGGCTTATCCTGTTGGTTTCTTCCCCGACAATGCCTGACTGCTCTAACAGCTTGTCAATGTCTTTTATTAATCGGGGATTGGATAGGAACTCCACCGCTTTTTCTGCCGCCTTTGGTGTAAGTTCCTTTTCTGAATACTTGTCCGTTATCGGGTTCGCATCTGCTTCAAAGAGGCTTTCCCTATATTGTTCTAACAGGTCGGCCAGTAGTATCAGGTCGGCTTCCAACAGGTTGAAATCCATGCCCTGATTTTCATTAAGCTGCTGGCACTGGTATTGTACGCTGGTAAAGTCGAACAAATCCGCTTTTATTCGGTGCTTTCGCTCGGTATCGTTGTCAACGATGCTTAACGATACCTTCATACTCCCCAAATCGTTCGGCAGGTAGCCAATCACAAAATACTGTGCAGCCTTGCCAATAAATTTTATTTTTTGTTCTGAAATGATTTCAAGCTGGGCGGATTGGGACGCTTTCTTTTCGTAGCCGTTAATCAGTTCGGTAACGCCTTCCGTGCCGTATAGTAACCAAAGGTTGTTTAGGTTGTTGCCGTCTTCCAGTTGGACGGTATTTATCTGTACATTGGGCTGTATTGCCTGTAATTGCGGGTATAGGTTTTCCATAATTTTTTAATACTTGATGATGATGATTTCCTCCAATTCTTTGAGGGTTTGGATGGCTTCCAAATGCTGGGGCAACAGTTCCCCGTTGTGCAATGCCATTACCGCTTCCCGTTGGTCAAGTGCCTTGGACTGCAACAGGCTTGCGGCATCCATCAGGGTCGGTGTTAGGAACAGCCTTTTGGTGCTGGTGTGCGGGTAGCTGGGATAAACGCCTTTACCGTTCAGGTAGTCTTCCTGTGGGGTAGCCATATCAAACCTGAATGCATAGTAGTTCACTATCTGGCCCGCCTTGTCCATTAGTGGGAATATCAGCCCGTACCGACCAAATACGGTGTAAGCGGTCATTGAACTATCTCTTACACCCATATCGCTTTTTACCAACAATCCCAACTGTTCATAATGGTCTTTGACTTCTTGGGTGTCCCGATGGTGGAATTGGCCGCTGTTGAAGCCTATCCGCAGGCTGTTATAGTCAAGGCCAATGCTTTTCAGGTATTGCTTTGGCTTTTCGGCTTTGCCGTTCCTAATGCCCGTTTCAAAGGACTGGAAGAGTTGGTTAAGGTCTTTCATAGGTCATAATTTTTAAGCATAAAAATCCTGCTTCGGGTATTGCACCGAATTTTTTGTTGTCGTTAAATGTTGGTATTTGCGGGCCTAAAAGCTACATCCCACCGCAAGGATATAAGGAAGTTTGGACATCCGCCAGCTTTTTATCCATTTTCTTCCCTGTTGTATTCATAAATTATTGGTTCTTTTTTAAACCTGCTGATTATCATCTCATTGACAAGGCAAAATTACGCATAGAAAACCACATAAAAAAGCCTGTGCCGATTTGGGTAATTTTTCACGCAACAGGATTATATCCTTATTTTTATAGGGTTTATGCTATATATTTGTAGCGAAAAAAAAATAATAAATCCCGATTTATGGCAAAAATCACGCAGGACGTTGCGGGCCTATTAACCTTTGACGATTTAATGGCTAACTCTTTAAAGGAAGGGAGTACAGGTTTCAAAGAATTGGCTGTAAGGCGGGTGTTATTATTGATTTCACTTAGTGCGGGGCTTGATATGTCTTCTGTTTTCAGGCTAAAATGGAAAGACTTGTTAAGCCTCGGTTCGGAGAACGATGCTATTGTCAAAGATGAATTGATTGTCCGTAAGTATAGTATTGCCATACATCCAAAAGCGAAACAGCAGATTTCTGACACTTACGCTTTAGTGGGATTTCCTGAGCGGGACACATTAATAATCTCGCAATTGGGTAAAGATGCTAATGATTTGGATAAACTGCCAGGGCTTATACTAATGATTAATAATTCAAACAGGCATAAATTCCTGAATGTCATAAATGAGTATCTGGAAAAATGTGATTTTAATACCTATACGCAGGTTTGTTTTGGCAGGAAAGTATTTCAGGTTATGGGTTATACCACTGAAACCTGCAGGGCATTAAAACAGCACCTTGGGTTTAGGTCAAATCAGGCCCTTTTCGATTTTTTAGGTTACAGTTCAAAAGAGGAAATTGTGTACAGGCTGCATCATATTAATCTGGATTGCAAAGCCCCCCTTGAGTTCAAGGATAAAAATTTCAATGATGGGCTTACAAAGACAGGAGAACCAAAGCATCCATTCCAGAAATTCACGGCATTTTCAAAGTTCCTTCTGACGTGTAAAACCTATTATAGCGAAACTGTAACTAACAGTATTTACTTACTGTTGTGGCTAAGCCTGTACAATGGTGTGCGGCCATCGACATTGATACGCCTTAAATGGAAACATATAATGGATGTAGATAAAAGGCAGTCAACCATTGGGGTTTGTGATTGGACTATATTTGAGGGTTATACCATCAAGATTGGAAAAGAATTACGGGATAAGCTATTGTACCATTTTGAGATTTCCGCAGAAAAAACTATGCGGGATGCACTGGAGCCGAAAGACGACAGGTATAAGGCTGAACGAAAGGTTATATATAGAAGTCTCCCAGACTTCGACACCCCAGTTTTCATTATGAATAGTGGCAACGCTATTACCCAGCCGAGCCTGTCCCGTGAAATTAAAAAGGCATTACAGCAAATGGGATTTCCGCATGCAGATAAATTTACTTCCAAATCTACAGCTATAATGTATGGCAGGAGGGTACTTGAAATTAAGGGAAACCACAAGCCCACCATCCAAAAATTAAAGGAACACTTTAATTTTAAGAGTGCCGAGCAATTATTCGACTTCCTATACCTTGATTACAATAAAGATGGGGTGGTATTTAAGAGTGGTAGAATGAGAAAGACTATGTTTGAGGAAGTACTATACGACATTTAGGGTCGTGACAGCCCTATCATACAGCCTTTTTACACTGGTGGAATTATGCTTTTTACCCTGCGAAGTTCCAAAATTCAACTGGTTAAGCGCATCGGCAATCTTATCATAGCTTAGCCCTTTACCACGATACTCTACAATAAGGGCCGTAGCTTGTACATTAGCCTTGTTGCTTGCCGCTTTCTCTTTAATAACCTTTATTCCCTTCTCTTTGGCTTCATCGGTCAGGTTTTCGGGTGTACCCAACTTACAACCACGTCTCTTTTTCTCGGCCAAAGCATTTTTCGTGCGCTCCGATATTAGTTTACCTTCCATCTCCGCCAGGGCGGCATACAGATGTATTGTGAAGTTGGTAGCCTGTGGTAAATCACAAGCTACGAACTCAACGCCAGCTTCCATTAAGGAACTCACAAAAAATACATTTCTTGCAAGGCGGTCAATCTTGGCGATTACCAGCACAGCATTATTTTGTTTTGCAAATTCGATAGCCTTATAAATCTCAGTCCTCCTCCTTTTGGATGTACCTGTTTCAATTTCCGTGAACTGGTTTAGTAAAACCCCATCATTATTACCGATGTAATTTTCAACCATTGTCCTTTGGGCTTCCAGACCTAAACCTGACTTACCCTGCTCTGACGTACTCACTCGAAAATAGGCTACAAACTTTTTCATATATGGCTTTTTAAATAATCCAGCGGATTCTAAACGGATGTCTAAGGTCCGCTGGATATGCCACGAGGATAAGAGGAAATTCTTTCCTGTGCAAGTTTTTTCAATTTTTTTTAATCGGGAAGCCCCGCCAATAGGGCGTTCCTTGAAATTGTTCCGTTTACCCCACGGCAAAATCAGTCTTTTCCCCATGTCGCAAATATTTATCAATAAAGGTAAATATGAGCCAAAATGAAAAAGAAGGAATTAATGTGTTTTCCCTGTTTGATGGGATAAGCTGTGCAAGGCTCGCCCTGGAGAAGGCGGGCATTAAAATCAATAAGTATTACAGTTCAGAGATTGACAAATCCGCATTGAAAATACAAGAGCATCACTATGGCAGTGACCCCAAATTCATCCAATTAGGAGATGTTAGGAATATCAAAGGCTTAGATTTGGCCGATGAAATTGATTTGGTGGTGATGGGGAGTCCCTGTACAAATCTTTCTTCGATTAACCCGATTGACAGACGTGGCCTTGAGGGGAGTGAATCCAAGCTGTTCTATGAAGCTATTAGGATTATTAAGGAAATATTTATTTTTCAACCGTATCACAAAAAATTATATTTCCTAATGGAAAATGTGGCAAGTATGAAGGCAGTTGACAGGGACAAGATAACCGAGGAGCTTAGCAACATCTTTGAAGATGAAGTACAGCTGTTGAAAATAGATTCGGCATTATTGGCACCAGCGCACCGCAGGAGGCTTTACTGGACAAATATTCCTAATGTGAGCGTTCCTGAACCTGTCGGGTTGAATTATGCCGATATATTGGAAAACGGTTATGTGGACCGTGACAAGGCCAATGTATTGCTTTCAGGGAATGTTACGTTAACAAATGGCTTGTTGAGGCACTTTAAAATGAGCATTGGCAATATTATATATAAGGACAAGGATTTTGCCGAGCTGTCAACTGAGGAAAAATTACTGAGGTATCCCCAGATATTAGCCAATTCAGGGTATCAGGGAAAAGCCCGTGATATTAAGAATGATTTGGATTTTCCTAATGGCTGTTACAGGCATCCGACTATCAGGGAATATTCAAGAATGATGACCATTCCCGATAATTATGTGGATGGTGTTTCTGGTGTTTCAAAGACCGAAAAGCAAAAGACGTTAGGCTTAGCTTTTACAGTCGATGTGGTTGCCCACTTGTTTCAGGGCTTAAAATAAGCCAATAAAAAAGAGCCGATCCCCGGCTCTTTTTTACTGATGTGAGTTGTAATTTAGTTTTGAAACCTGCCGAAATACATGTGCAAATCATCTTCCTCATAATTGGATGTAGCTTGAAGTGCAGACGGTACAGGGGTTAATATCGTCTCATTTTTATCGTTTGACACATAAATGTAGGCATAACCGCTTCGCCCTCCCTTACTATGGAACCTGATAACCGTAGTTTGGCCCTTTGGCATATGGTTAGGTTCAAAATCTTCATATTCGGCGATTTGTCGGGCAAGGTATGAAGGTATGCTATCGGTAACAATCTCCCAACTTCCAGCGAAACTTTTGAAATTGCCTTTGGAAAAACCAACGGTATTATTATAGATTTCCTCACCTTCGGAAGAACTGGCTTTCCAATTTAGTTCTGAGGTATAAGTACCATTGCAATTTAATATTGTAAGGTACTCTTTCCGCATATCCATTTCTTTTTTATAATCCGCACTTGTAAACTCTTTTCCGCAAAATAGCTGTGGTGAGTTTTTTCTTTGGCTGCTGTCGGTTTCATCACCGCCTGTTACAGCTTTGGTGCATTTGTAAGCACCGAAGGCCAAGCATAGAACGGTAAAGGCCATTAACAATTTCATGCCGAACGATGTTTTGTTAGTATCTGCCATGATGTTAGAATTTACGGATTGGTACTACATATAGGGTTTGGTCCTTCTGCACTTCAAAAGTCCAGTTATTAAATTCTGTGGTTGCTGAATTAACTGAAAAATCCGTGTTCCAAGCCCTTGTATAATTGCCGCCTTGCGATGATGACCAATGGTTATTTACTTCAATATCCAAATCCCAATGGCTGCGGAAGTGGTTGTAAAGGGCTACCAACTCATCTTTGCTTGGTAAGAACCAGTCATTTTTACCGCCTTGCTCATGGTCAGCGCACCTTTTGGCAGCATAGTTTCCGTTACCAATTGTACTAACTATTAAAGCTGTGTTAGCCTCTCCTGTACCTATTGCTGTACCCAGCCCCGATATATCCTTGGCATCATAGAGATTTGCCACATCTTCCCATTTTATTAAGCCTAGGTTATTGCCAACTTCATAGCCATGCCCATCGGCATCAAGGTAAAAGACAATGCCGCCTCCAGGGCCAGTATCGCCAATTTCAAAAGTAGTGTCGGGGTTGCTATCGGGGCCGCCGTCATTAACGGGTGAACTGTCATCGCCTGAACAGGCGGTTAACGATAATACAAATGCCAGCATGACCGAACCGAATAATTGTTTTTTCATTGGTTGATATTTTTAAGGTTACAGCCGCAAACATAATATATTTTTACAAATTACCTACGCATGTATCATGAAACATGCGCTATTGAATGTTATTTACAAGGATTTTACCTTTATCCAATGCGAGAAAGGAAATCAGAAATACCAGAAAATATTAAGATTGTAGCAAGAAATATAAAAGACCATATTAACAACAATGGCCTAAAAATTAGTGATGTTGCTATCAAAGCCCAAATTGATACAGAAACCTTCCGCAGATATATTGGAAGCCAAGAAGGCCATCCGTCAATAATAATGGGTACAGATAAGTTAATCCGTATTGCGTTGGCTTTAGGATTGGAAGACTATAATGAACTATTTAACGGCGTTAAATTACCCACCAAATAATCTTTTCTTATTATCCTTTATAATTGCCGACAATTCCTTAAATTCCTTCTTACTTACCCTATCCATTTTTATAATTAGGGGGAGATGCAAAGGCTCACTGGCAAGTATTTTTTTTAGCTGGTCAACCGTTAATAAAATTTTCATATTTCCTTTTAATATAAATAGTTTGCCGTGGGGAAATCCTCCAAAATTGGCTGAAAAATATTCCTGGAATTTTTCGGTCCACTCCGAGTTGGTGCACAGCTTAGTCTAAAAAAGCTATATGTAAGCGAGGAAACGCCAACGGCATTTTCCATTTTCAATCAAAAATCGGACCCCAGGGAGGGAGGACCCGCACACCATTCTGTATAATCGTTTCAAACAGGGTTAAAATCGAGGGTTTTGATTTTAATATTCCTATTTTCAGGTGCTAATCAAATGCCCTCAAGGAACGGTTAAAGGTGTGTATTATGACCTTACAGACAATTATTATACAATACTATAGCGCAATATTAGCTTACATTAACGCTATATTAATCTCTTATCATATATAACTTACTTACCTACCTACCAATCCTAATTACATCTAACTATCCTATCATATATGTTACGTAATATAATAGTAGTAAATATTGAAAAGAACCAATGAAATAAGGTAGTTACAGAGATTGGCAATAATGATGTCATGCTCAATTTGCGCTAATTATAAAAATCTAAGATAAATCTACAAACAGCTATTGACTGTAAAAATAAAATTGCGTATATTATATGAAATGAGAATAAACTCTTTAAAATTCTTGGTTGCTGGGGAGTAATTACCCCAGCTGCTTCTACCAAGCAAAACAAGGGAAGGAATAAGCACCAGCATCTGTTTGGTGGGTGAATAGAAGTATAACCAAAATGTTTACTGAAAATGACGAGTTTATCGCCCTCTCTGGCGATACCGAGGATATAAGCATCCTCCAAAATGATTACAACCTCTCTGAATTGGCCATAGTGTTCCCAGATGTCAATTCTATCCTTATCCCGAAGAAAGCCCGTTACAACCTTTCTAAATACGTCCCGAAGGACCTTCTGAAAGAAATAGACTCTAACGTTGATACCGCCGTTGAAAAGTGTCTTGTGCTACTCTCAAACCTTGCCAGTACCTATTATACAGAAGACCCTTGGAAGGCTTTAAACTCAATTATACTGCATGAGCAAACCAAGACCAGCAACAACAACTTTATATATAAAAAGATTGTCGGGTTGCTTGAAGCAGGTACTAAAACAGGTGCATTTATAGAGGTAGGCGATTCTTATGGGGTCGGTATTCAATCTAAAAAATACCGTCTAACTGAACAATACCTCAAAGCGGGCCTTACCGAATACCTTATCAAAGATAAGGGTATCATTGCAACAAGGAACCGCCTGTTTTACCAGCAGTTGGCCAATGCTATGTCAAACCCAATCTGTAGCAACTTAGTAAAGTTATACCCGAAGATTGAACTGCCAACATCAAAGGAACTTTTGGCTATTGGTAAAAGGCTTGTGGACGAAAAGCGAACCACTAAGAAGGGTAAAGTACTAACCATGCGCAACAAGCATAAGAATGATTATTGGAATGACTGGCAAAACCGCAGTTTTGTAGAGGATAATATCAAGCTGTTTGAGTTCCTGACGGGCCGAGGGTTTATGATACCAACCGCTGGCGATGAAAGGAGCGGTGGCCGAGTAGTTGACAGCTTTACCCTAATGCCAGCGTGGATAAGGGAACAGATAACCATTGACGGCAGGAAGTTAACGGAATGCGATTATACCGCATTACACCCCAATATAGCCATCAAACTGTACGGCGGCAATGAAAGTTATATCACACACCAAAAGGTAGCCGAAAAGGCTTCTATTGACTTGAAAGCCGTTAAGGTCGACCACCTAAAGTTTTTCAATATGAAATGGGTTGAGATGAAGAAATCCCCATTATATAAGTACTACTCCCAAAATGAGCCAAAGATGCTTGAGGGCATTCGGAATGATAAAAAAGAGAATGGTTATAAGGTTACTTCCCGAAGGATGTTCAAAGCCGAAGTTGGGATAATGACCAATGTAATAAAAGAACTCAACCAAAAGGGAGTTGAGGTGCTATATGTTTATGATGCGCTGGTATGCGAGGAAAAAGACAGGGACACAGTAGCCCATACAATGAACAGGGCAATACTTGAACATGGGGTAAAAACTTCTGTAAAAGTTGAGGGGAATACCATCAGCAATGCCTTCACTACCAAATTCCGATTAGAGGATGAAGTAAACCTTTACGAATTATTACCCGAGCTGTCTTTCTCCGTTCAGGAAAGCATGGCTATTATCGACGGGTTAAACAAGGCAAAGGTCTCGATGAAAGAGTTGGTAATGTACATCGGCCACCAAAGGAAACAACAACTGTACAATGATTATAGCGGTGTTCCAATTACACCCGAACGGATAAACCTTTTGAGGAATATAATAGCTGCATAAAAATGGGATGATCCACCATCTCCCCGCCGGGGAGATGGTGGATCATCCTATATAATAGCCTAATTATTTCTTTTATAAAGAAAGCTGGCGCGGGAGAACTGGATTATTTACCTTCATGGCAAACAATAAGAAACCATGACAGATAACACACAAAACTTAAACGGATTACCAACTGATAACTCACCCAGCACTCAACTCAAATACGATATAGTTGCCAGTAAATTTATGGCTGGTATTGAGAGCCACCAACGACGCAATGCACCCGCACCGTCTCCTATGGGTGCCTTTGGATTGGTTGGAGCAGTTTTGCAGGGTGTGGTAGCTTTGGTGGTGATTGGGCGGGGCTTTGGCGTGGTGGGTTTGGAAAAGGTTATAAAACAACAAAGACAGCCATGCGGCTGCCTCTGCTTCTTATATCTAAATTTAAACCCTGTTAATTTTTAGATGTTTACAAAGCTATACAGCAAATACCTAATCTGATACATTGCCTCTAAAACGCCGTGTAATAGAAATACCATAAAAATTGGGTATTTTCTTTTGCCAATCTTTTAGTAACAATACCGCTACAATACTATCTATTGATGAAATTAGTCCTACAATAAAACATAACGCTTTGAATACGTGAGTTGTGTTCAAAAATATTTCAATTAAATATAATGTCAACACAATTATCCATACTTTACTAAAAAATGTTGATGGTACACCAAATCGCTTAAATTTAAAATAACTACATATTAAAAGAATTACTTTAAGAATGAGCAATAAAAAAAACATATAATCAACAATAAATCCATTTGGCATCAAAGCGATTACAATGAAAGGCCACCATGCTATATAATTTAATAGGCTTGTAAAATCTGAATCATCTTTTTTATATGAATAGATTAAATTTCCTACAAGACAAATAACCATTAAAATGCCATAATTTTCAATTGATGTCTTAAATATGGTTATTAGAATAGCTATACTAACTGGTATAATTCTCAATAAATATTTCATTTTTTTATTTATTAGGTACTAGGAGATTGTCTATATCTTTACCTGGATTGCTTTTTTCTATTTCTTTTTGTTTTGAAGAAGGCCAGTAATTGCCAAAACTTAAACCGAAAGGGCCATCATTACTAACCTCTCCATTATTTAATCCTGCTGCATCTAAAGCTTCTGTCGCTACTGTAGTACAGTTAGTGTTAAATCCGAAACCATTATCAACAGTTTCCTTTGCCGCTTTTTTCATTTTTTCATCCTGTGCTTTTGTGGTTTTTATTCTATAACCTTGGTCATAACGCTGCTTAATATTTCCATCGCTATCCTTCTCGGATGTTTGTGTACCATTTTTATCATCATAATCAGCTTTAAATGTGTTATGTTCCGAATTAGTAAAATCCTCCAATGTTGTAAATTGGGCAGTTGTTTGCTGGTCATTATCAGTACCTGTAACATCTCCATCAAGGGAATAATAAGTCCAACCATTTTTATCATCTCCAATTAAAACGGCCTGGTGACCTGAATAATGATTTTCTTGAGATGATTGTGATAAAACTATTATATCATCATTTTCAATCGCCATCATTCCATCAGGGTCAACAAACCTCATCGGGTTATTATAACAATACGTATAAGGCGACCATCGTCTGCTTGTCTCCGCCAGCGGATCAATATTCATCCATCTACCAATCGCAGGGTCATAATTCCTTGCGCCGTAATCGTACATGTTAAGCCCCAGTTCGTCCTGCAATTCTTTGCCGTTGTACTTATAATTATACTTCAGCTTGCTGGTAGGATCCAAGGCAGGTAAAAGTACAACGCTGCCACCCTGGTTTTGGTACTCGTACTCCTCCATGTTGTAATTCAGGTGCTTGAGTCCAAAAGGATAATAATGGCTTTCATCTTTTATGATTGCCTCCCCATTCCTGCCTGCATAATTTACCCGCACATTACCCAAATGGTCCTTGTACTGGTAGACATAGTTGAATTCCATTGTTCCTGCAGATCCGCCCGGGGTACAATCCACGTAGCCTTCCGCCGTAGGGAAAAACTGCAGGACGCTTTTTTTGTAGTGGTAGCCGCCAAGATAATCTATGATCACTACGGTGGTGCCATCTGTAACGGTCTTTTTCAGCTTTGCGCCCGCCGCATTGTAAAGGTAATTAATTTTTTTGGTCGTACCTCCAAACTGTATCTCTGCCGGCAGGTTCAGGTGATTATAGCTTATAGCGGTAATACCTTTATTTTTATCCTCCTTCATGTTCCCGTAGACATCATAGCTATAATCATTATCAGTATTGGATCCGTCCCTAAAACCCTGCGGGCTGTTTTGGCTGTCTGCCACTTTCATCAATTGGTTACCTGTGTAGGTATAGGCCAAATTATCAATTTCTACTACGAAATTCGGGTCGTCCAGCCCACCGTTACGATTCAATGTCAATATGTTGCCATTCTTGTCATAGCTTGCCATTTCATTGTAGCTGTTGTTCAATTGTATCGCGGCATCTGGTTTTTGGTAGTAAGATCCCGTCAGCCTGTTTTGATGGTCATACTCATAACTGTACTTACGCCGGTTAAAGTCATTGCCGCTGCGCCAGTAGGTTTCCGAAATGTTACCATTATAGAGCGGCTTTACACCACCCACAACATCGGTAACCGTATTGTAGCTTATCCTGAAGGCGAACAGATCATTTTCTACAGAGTTGGGTGGCACATCAATATTATTTATATCCGTCAGCCATCCCCTTACATTGTATTTATAGTCTACCTTTTGATAATAGGCTGCTGCTGTGGTGTCACCCCCGCCTACTTTTTTGTTTTTCAGCTGTCCCAGCTCGGTATATACATTAAACGACATCAGCTCGGCATTAAGGCTGTTTATCTGGTGTGTGTGGGTCAATAGCCTGTCCTGATCTGTATAGGTAAACTCTTCACGTGTTACCAATTCGTTATCCGCCGTGACGCGCTTGTGGCGGGTAACGGTATGTTGCGGGGTGCCGTCAAAATCCATTTTTGTATCTGTTTCAGTGTATCCACCCAGATAATTGTCCGTATGGCTGCGCAATGGCCTGCCTTTTGTATCGTACAGGGTGTAGGTAACATCGGCTAAAATTTCGGAAGGGGCAGTAAGCGCCCTTACCCATGTCCCTGTGGCCAGGCCCCTGCAAAAGGTACGCACGCTTTCTCCTTCCACCGAAGGCGGAAGCGTAGCGGGAGCCCCCTGCCAGGCATAGTCGTCATAATAAGTAATGGTAAGGAGTTTGAACTCCGAAGGAAGTACACCCGGCTTATAATTGATATCCACCCCATCTACCTGCTGGTCCTGACGGCCTGTATTTTTCACAATGGCAGCTTGTTGAAGGATATTACGGGCAGCGCTATTGATGGTTGCCTGGGGTGCCCATCCGGTAAGGGCAACCCGCCCAAATGCATCATAGTAGGTATGCAGCCATCCGGTAGCGCCATCACCAAAAGGCGAGAGGGCAGGGCCCGTGGCAACAACCCTGTCTAAAGGGTCATATACAATATACTCCCACTGCTTGCCGGGAAGTTTCTTTTCAACCAGCCTGTTGCGGGCATCATATTTGTACTGGTAGCCGTATACATTGGCATTGCCATTGGCAAAAGACCCCTCACATGTTGGGGGAAGTACGTAAGTTAGGTTCCCAAACTGGTCATACAAGTAATAGGTATCATACTTAACACCATTGTTAAAAGTTCTTTTAACAAGTACCTGCCCTTCGGTATTTTTAAATTCTTCTGTAGTATTGTTCTTTAATGCCAGTGTCATTCCGGTATATACAATACCGGTTTTATTCTCGTCCTGCGTTATGGTCTTGTAAACTTTTCCCCTCGGGAAGTTCCCATCAGATACATAAGCAATGTCATATAGCTGTGTAGTGTTGTTCCATGTGGCCACGGCACGCAACTTTTTTATGAGGTCATCTACGTTAGCGGTATTTACCTGGTAGGCAAATTTAATGGAGTGATCGTTGGCGTTAGTGTCATCCATCGCCCACGGGTCACCCGGTGCCGTAGTCCTCAATATACGGTTTAGCGGCGAGGCCTCATACAGGGTACGACTGTACGGATTGCCGGTATGTTCGATGTCAGTTGCCGAACTGTAATAGCCAAATGTCCCGGCCTTTGCCCCGTCAGTATATGAAAGGTCGGCGGTACTCGCCGGATACGGCAAGTATTCCCGTTGTGTGCGGTTGTATTTGTCATACTCCATGTGGGTCACAATGTCCTTTCCTGTAGCAGATGCCTTACCCACAACCTGTTGCACTGGTCTTCCAAGCCCGTCCACATAGGTTACTGATGCCTGTGCCTTGGAAGCATCACTTTCTTCAGTTGGTTGTTTGTATACATAGGTACGCACATAATTTTGTGTACTGGTTTGCGCCAATACCATTACAGGAAACATCTGTAACAGATATAATAGTTTTTTCATGTCTCTATATTTTTAATTGCCATTCGGTTAGTCTGTATGTCAGGAAGATCAAACCTGAACTCTAAGTACTGAACCTGTTAAGGCGTCCTGTAGTGATATTTGTTTTCGGAGAGTAGTTTATTACCTTGGTCTCTTACTTCTTTGAGGCGCAACATTTCGTCATACTCATATTTTGTTATGTAGCCTTTTGGATCCGTAATACTTTTTACACCAATTAACGGGTCATACGTATAAGTAGTCACCATTATATTAGGCATTGAGGTACGAAGGGCATTTATAGCCTCGAGATCAGCTTCGCTGTAATTGTCACGTATGTTATCAACCGATGTCCCTAACACTGTCGCCAGCTGCTCGTAAGTAGCATTTTCGATCATTGCAATAGGCTGGGTTTTGTTGTATCCCCAGATATAAGATATTGGTATCCCGTTTTCCTGCCTCACCTGCAAAGGATTACTCCAAGCATCATACTTCTCGAAATGCACCTTGTTTTCCAATGGCCAGTCTCCTTTGGCAGCTTGTACGGTTACCGGAAGATAGGATACATTGCCCGGATTGGTATTGGAATAAAGCATTTTTTGAGAACTGATCAAAACACCATTTTTCCTGGTCTCTATAGTATTTATACTGGATAGATTATTATTGTTAGGCCAATCATAATAGCTGTAGTCATTCCTTATCTTTTCAATATTTCCGTTAGAATTATAGGTCTCAGTCTCGTGCCAGGCAATTCGTTTGTTGGTTGGATTGTAATCAAAAGTTTCTTTAGTTACGATGTTGCCTTGAAGTGCATTTGCACTCGTATAGAAATACTCATTAGTTTCTTTGCTTGTTAGCTTAACCCAACCGAAATTTTCTTTTACTTCAGGATATCCTATAAAATCAGCGGGGAGGCCACATTGTCGGGGACAAAGAAGTCCGGTAGGATCTGCGGTTTGTAGACAACCTGATGCGGTTGAATAGTAACTGTTAAAATTACTATAAAAATACATGAATTTGCAAGGAATTATTGTGTTAACTTTAAATCCTGAAACATAAGAGCCTTCTTCTTTACTATAGCCATAGGTAGTTAGGGACAAACGATTATTATTTTCTCCGTAATGATCCTCCATTTCAAGTAATCCACGCTTATAGTCCCAATTTTGAGATACGGTATATGGTGATGCACTATCATTGTAATACTCGGGATGGTCAATTGCTGATGTATATGTGAACTGCGATCGCCCGTTGCCGGTTTCAGATACTTTAACGTTTTTATAACCGACATCGCTACCTTTTGTTTTTAGCGGATTCAAGCGGTTCATACTTGAATATTTTACTGCAGATATTTCAAATATCCTATATGATATCATGCCGCTCATGACTCTTTTTATCTCAATTTCTTTTGCTACACTTTCGACAAAGTAAGGGCGTGGAAAGACAAGAGAACCGCTACTTTTCAGTGCGTTACCAAAAAACCTGTAATCATAGTCCTTCTGTTTTGCGGGGTTGAGGTCACCTTGGAACATGAGTCCGTCATAATATTGCCGCGATACATTGCCATCGGTAAAGTATCCAATATTTTTGATCCGTACACCACCCCCGTGAAGGTATTGGAAGTTATTGGTGTTCCTGTAACGAATATATGCTTTGATTGATCCGGAACCTGCAACTTCGCTGTTTAACCAATGAAAAGTGATTCTATATTCCCCTGGCGGCAGTTCAAGTTCCGGGGTGTAGCAGCCTGTATTATCCATACAGTTTATACCCCGTTGATTTCCCCACTGTCCATTTGGAAGCTTTTCTTCAAGCCAAAATGACCCATAATTACCATCTACCGAATTTGATATCGGCTGGAACGAAACATAGCATGTCCCCATACCAATTAAAGGTAAAGTCTGGGGTGCTGAACTCCCTCCATTACTCTCAAAAGAGAAATTGTCTTCATAATAGTCCCAGTTAAATATATTCTCATCAAAATTATCCAGTGCTAAAGCACCACTATAAGAATAAGTATTGGTCTCAAAATTGAAAACTATGGCACCTCCGGAAGGTAACCTCATTTTTTGTAGCACATCTATCTTACAGTCGGTTGGATTTGTGCTTCTGTGCAAAAATGGCGGCATATAAGGAAGAACATGATTGAGATAACCCCAATAGTCTTTTGTATAACTAATAGTATGATCCGCTTCTACATACTCCAGTTCATAGGACTGCGGAAGAGTGCCTGACCCATCGCTTTCAATGACTTTTCTTAATTTCATTCTGGACTTATCAGGATAACCGGTCATATGTATCATTGAATTAAAATATTCAAGTGTAAAGTTCTTTACAACAGTATTTGGATATGCCCAATTTTTAATTAAGACCTCCGATAGGCGGTAGGTGCCTTCGTTATCTGTATCAGTGCGGTCATTAGTATGTATAAACTGTATTTTTACTTTTCCTTCAACATTGATCTGTTTTATTTTTCTTGTGGATGTATTTCGAAAAGATACACTCGTAGCTAATTTTGGCCCAATTTTTTGAAGTTCGGTCTCATCATCACAATAGTCCAAAATTTCATTTACTACGGTGTAGTTTCTAAGATATGTGTAGCTAGAGGATGCATCCCTAGAAATTTCGGACATAGGTTCTGTTTCTGGGTCATTAAAATCAAATGTCACTATGCATTTGTTATTCGCATCAGTTATGCGGGAAAGATGAAAGGCACTTATATAATTAACCCCAGATTGAAAACTTGACCCATGGATAAATGAAGGTCCAAAATATTGAAATGTGGTATCACCATTATTTTGGCTTGTTTCTTCCAAGATGTCAAAAGTGAAAGTAATATTTTTATCATCTGTAATTAAGAATCTTTTTGTGCTATGATCATATGAAATTAGCAAAACGTTATCGTTATCAAGTTTTATTACTTCATAACTGTTACCATTTTTCTTAATGTAGAATCTTCCGCTATGCCCCATGAAGTTATATTGGTAAAGATCATGTTCCGTATCATATGTGCCCCGTTCTGCCGCTTCCCAAATGAGTTTGTTAAATGTTTCTGTCTGCCCCTCTGTCCATGTTCCTGCAGGCAGGTTAAAAATATCCCTGGATTCATAATAAGGGTTGTTTGAATTATAAATACCCATCATGCCACTTCCCGCATTTACATTCCAGTCATCCGGAAGCCCCCGTACCGTCCTTGAGATAGTTCCTCCGGCAAAAAGGCTCCATCCAAGTCCTGTAAAGCTTGCATCTTCGTCTATTGCTATGCTCGACGGATGATATTTAAGCGAAAGATTAACAGACACATCCTTAGAATGAGTTCCAATATTATAGATCGGGATAGTTATATCAGGAATCCCTACATAATTATCTACCGGCACTTCCTCAAACTTCATCAGCCCTGAAACCGTTGGCGAAGGTGGGAGTACTTTTGGTAATCCATTAGGCATGTCAGGAAGTTGAGGCACTCCTTGAGCCATTAAATTGCAAAAAGCTAAAAGGACAAATATTTTTATGATAGCATTCAATAATCTAAAATGTGAATTTTTCATTGTCTTAGTTCGTTATTTACTTTCCTTTCATTACTTTCACCGAGTCGGTCCCGGCATTTGTTTTTATCTCTATGATGTAGATACCCTCAGAGTACCCTCCAAGGTCAACCGGTATAGTCCTTTGGTTTACAGAAAAAGTCTGCAACATCCTTCCCGAAAGGTCAACTACAGTTGCTGTCCCGGTGGCAAACTCAAAACCAACGATCACGTTGGTATATTGCTGTGTTGGATTAGGTATCGCCTCAAGGAATGACCTCTTTTCCTTCTTCTCTTTTTTATCCTTGTCTTTTAGCTTCACTACCCAAAAGTCGTTGCTGCCCTTTCCGCTGTTACGATCGCGCGATATAGTCCCTTTGGATGTCCCGGCCAATAGGTAGCCCCCATCGCGGGTCTCAACAAGCTTGCGGAGGATGTCCTCGCCACTACTTCCCACTGCTTTTTTCCATAACTCCTCTCCATCGGCCGCGATCTTTATGGCGATGTAATCGTTAATCTCTTTTTTGTCCGATTTTTGGTTCTCATTGATTTCCGTTTGAGCATAACCCCCAAGAAGGAATGTACCGTCGTTGTTCTCTACCAACGACATAAGTACATCAGTCTTACCTGTATTATAAGTTTCCTGCCATGTTATTTCTGCATTTTCATCAAGGCGTATGAGCCAGATATCCGTACCTTTTTTGTTGGATTTGCTTTTGTTGCCCGTAGAGGCAGAGGCTGAATTGCCCCCAAGTATATAGCCCCCATCCTTAGTTTGCTTTACGATGTAAAGATGGTCGTCCTGCTCACCGCCAAAGACTTGTTCCCATTCGGTATTCCCATCTTTGTCGAGTTTTACCACCCAGTAATCGCCCGAGCCATATCCCTGTTCAGATTTATCCTGTGAGGAGGGCGAATTAGAGTGGCCGCCGATAATAAACCCACCATCGCTGGTTTGCTCTATGTTTTCAAGCATATCGGCATACTTGCCGCCCAATATCCTTTGCCACTTCACTTCTCCTTTTTCATTGAGCCTAACCACCCAATAATCCATGTTGCCACGGCAGGCTTCCCATTTACCGTATGGATCCGTGCAGCCTTTAAGTATTTTAGGGCTTACCGGAGATGCTGAAGAGCCTCCGATGATATATCCGCCATCTTTGGTCTGGGCAATACTTTTGAGTATTTCCTGGCCAATGCCGCCAATGGTGCGCTGCCATTCCTCACCACCTTTGGCATTGAGCTTAATGATCCAAAAATCATCTTTGCCACGGCAGGAGTCTTTTTTGTGAATGCCGGGTTGCGAGTTGGATATCCCTCCCAGTATGAACCCGCCATCATTGGTATTGCGGATGCTGTAAAGGATGTCGGAACCAGTACCTCCAAGGTCTTTCTGCCAGTCGAGTTCGCCACCCTCATCCATTTTCCAAATCCAATAGTCCAAATCGCCCTGATTGTCTTCGGTCTTGTTTCCGGATTTAACAGAGAGTGATGCGCCAGCAAGGATAAAGCCATAGTCGGCAGTGGGTTGTGCATCTAAAAGGTAATCGGCCTGCTTTCCTCCATAGGATTTTTCCCAAAGGATATCCTGGGCATAAATCCCGCAAGGACAGATCAAGAGTGTCAAAAAGTAAAGTAAGATTTTATTCATAGTTGGTGGTTTTTGCAAATTTTTAACGTGAAAATATTTTATAAAATTGTCATAAAAAAGTTTTTTTTAATTAAAATACAAATCACGATCCTGTAAACAGAAAATTCATTTCAATCTTTAATTGAGTTAATCATATGATGCATTATCCTATTCAAAGGTTGGGAGGTATTAAAAATATTGAGGTAAATCCGGTTATATCTATGCATATATTATGTCCATAAAATCTTCCGCTTTTAAAATGTAAATTAGACCTATAACAATTCAGCTTTTGAATACAAATATTATTTTTGCGACTTACAAGTTTATTGGCGATTTCCGGAAAAATATTTTTCTTATCCTGTGTATATGTTAACTAGGTATAGAGTGAGATCTTACATTTTCTCCGGTAAAAAGTATATATTTCTCTTTTAGCGGCTTCAGTTCGATACTTCTGCAGTGTGACTCCAGCAAAGCTTCCTACTTTTCCAAAAGTTTAACTTTGACCTGTAGTTCCATAACTTGTTGTTCCGGTATCTTAGGCATTTGCGATGGAGTTTGGGTTTCCCAATCAAGTTACCAAATTTTCTGAGCGAGCTTACAAAGGTAGAGCGCTTGGATACCATATTTCCTTTGGACAGCATGGGTAGAGAGTTCACCGCGTTCAATCTCCTGAACAATCTGCAATTTTAGCGACATACTGTAATCCCGCTGGGTACGCTTTACATAATTTGTTTCTTCTCAAATGATGAAGTTTTATTTATCGCTATTTCAGCACGGGACATATCCATAAAAAAGAAAACCCCTACAGAACGTGCTGCAGGGGTTTTCACCAAACCAACAAATTTATAAAACCAATCCTATTATATTCTTTATTTAGGCAGTAAAGACTTTCGAGGTCCTTAATTGGCCTTTTGAAAAGAAAACCCCCGCAGAAACGTGCTGCGGAAGGGTTTTCAAACAAACCAACCAATTTATAAAACTACCAATTTTATATTTTTATGTTCCTTAGTTAACAAGTACCTTTTTGTTTACTACCTGGCCATTTTCAAGTGTGGCTTTCACGATCACTACCTGGTTCTGTGCGGTAAGTGAAGTAGTTGTAAGTTCCTGAGCGTTCACATTATTGTTCACGTAGATCGCTTTTCCAAGGAGGTCGTACACTACAACAGACTTGATAGCTTCCGGCGATGTTACAGTTACCAGTTTTGCATTTTGGAAGATAACCACTTGCGAAGGTGCAATTACAGGGTTGTCAGTTCCAAGAGCCTCTTCGGCATATACTATCTCAAAACGTGTATCGAAAGTTCCAATTTCAGATGTAAAGCTGTAAGCGCCATTTTTCAGGTTGTGTGTAGTACCGGTAAGGTTATCTTTCACGAATACTGCCTGCTCACCAAGGAAGATCCCATCCATGTGGTCTATTGAGAATTCGAACGTTCCTGCTGCTGCTGTATTAAAGCCCATTGGCACTACATCTTCTGCTGTGAAGGCAGGGCGTCCCTGGATGGCAAGTGACTGGTCAGCAACTACAGAGTAAAGGTTGGTATCACCATCTTTAAAGCTTACACCATCTATACCGTTGTCAATATCAAGAGTAGCTTCGGCCGTGTAGCCTATTACAGCTTGTGTGAACACTGCACCACCTCCGTTAGTAACATTTACCCATATCCTTGAAACTTCTTCTTCTGTTGAAGCCGGTGCTGCGTTCCTGAAGAACTGGTCAGAACTGTTAGCCTTACGCATTTTGTTCGTGAACACAAGGTTTGAAGCGCTTTTTGCTTTTACGATAAAGCCTTGTCCTGTGTTAAGCGTTCCATGAGGGTCAACCGCATAAGCATTCTCTCCACCCGGTGCAGCATTGGCACAGTAAGCAAGCTTGGTAAGTGTAGAGTAGCTTGATCTTGTATAATCATTTGTTTTCCTCCAAAACCATATCGTACCTTCAATGTTGTTGATGTTGGCGTCGATGAACTCACTTACGTTGATCGGTGACGGGTAAGGGTTCCCTACTGCGTTGTAACCGTTTGACGCACCTTCATACACCATTGGGAATGTGATCGTACCGTTGTTTGGTGTTCCCGAGAACAAACCGTTGTATACTGCGGGAGCGGCTGACGGGTGATCGTTCGGTGTACGGATAAGGTAACCTTTTGCAAGTGCGAACGTTGTTGTTGAAGGGCTTGCTACCGGGTTGTACAGGTTAGTGTGTGTATTGTAAGTGTAAAAACGGTTAGTAAGCGTCATTGGCGAGAACTGAAGCAGTGTCTGTGTGCCTGTTACCGGAGATGTCCATAGTGTGTAGTCAAGCCTTTTGATCATTGAGCTGTTCCTTTTGATAGAAGCCGTTCCTGTATTAGATACATTGTTCATTTGTACAAGGTCGCTGTTGCTGTTCATTGTAAGTACACCTCCCTGGGCAATGTCTATCTGGTTTACTACGAAAAGGTTCTTTCCTACCGGCAGTATTATAGAGCCTGTCGCCGTTACTGTTAGTGAGCATGCTTCAACATCTGTTGTTGGTGCGTAGATACCGTTGATGATAACTGCTTTGCTGCTGTCAGGAAGGCCGTTTGACCATGTACCGTCGGCATTGTAAGTTGTAGAGTACTGGCAGCCTGCGCTACCAAATTCGTCAGCTCCTACATAAGGCGCTGTAAGGCTCCTTGTATCTCCGTCGATGTCGTTCGCAATGTTAAGCGCCTGGCCTGCGTTGATGCTCATGTTAGCTACTGCGAATGGTGCAAGGTGAAGGTCAGATGACGATACGAACGTTGGCATTACTGTGGTCGAAGCGCCGTCTTTGCCTGTAGCTGTTTTCCACTGGGCGAACGTTTTGATGTTAGCTACCTGGTAGAAGCTGCCTATCGAGCCCATTTTATCTACAGAATAGTAGTTATTGTTATTCAGCGTTGCAAACGTTGCCTGTCCTGCTGTTGCTACGTAGATGGCAAAGCGTGTGCCGTTAGATGGCTGTGTGTTGATGAACATGTTGTTCCTCACGTCAAGGTTCACTACGTTGTTCTCAATGAAAAGCGCCGAAGATATACCTGCGTTATTGTACTGGCTTTTTGAAAGCT
This sequence comes from Flavobacterium sp., assembly GCF_052437795.1. GTDB lineage: Bacteria > Bacteroidota > Bacteroidia > Flavobacteriales > Flavobacteriaceae > Flavobacterium. Next base: position 334,402 of record NZ_JBQVPA010000003.1, on the reverse strand, counting down.
TCACCGTATTATGGTACAGTTTGTAACCTTTTCCTGAGAAGATACCGATACCAAAGCCATTTTGGTTCTCACCACCGTTGCCCGGGCCTATTACATCAAGTATAAAGTTGTTTACTACAGTGATATTAGTATTTGTAGATGTAGACGAAAGGTTGATACCTGCAATTCCTACACCGTTTGCAACTGTTTTTTCAATTTGAGACAGGTTGTTGGCAGAGATAGTACCGTTAGTACTGTTGCCTGCGATCTGGATGCCTGCAAAGCCAAGGTCACCGCTGTTATGGTTCCTGTAAACACCTGTTATCGTATTTTTATTGATCGTAAAACCGTTAAGGTTTGACATGTATACCGCTGTGATGATCCTTTCTTCTGTAGTCGCACCGCCAAAGATGCTTTTTTCAACTACTACATTTTGAAGGGCAGAAGATGCCGCTGTACCGTCAAGGATATAAACACCCTCTTTAACGTTAAGGAAAGTTACATTGCTCACCGTAAGTTTCTTCACTTCAGCAGCCGCAGCACCAATGTTCAGGCTGTTGTTCGCCGATGTATCCTGGCCTACATAAACACCCATTGTGTAAAAGCTATCCCCGTTGGTATAACTTTGCTGAAGTACAGCGTTCTTGATCGTTACGTTCTCAGGAGCGTTAGAGCTTGTAGGGCTTACAAGGTAGATCACAGAGCGGTTCGTGTAAGTAAGCTGTCCGTTGTTATCTATAGTAAGGTTTTTGCCTGTACCGCCTGCTATGTTGCTGCCATCGATGATAATGTTATCGGCACCATTCATTTTAAATACTGCCTGAACCGGCACGGTACCATTTGCGTTGTAAGCGTCGATCCTTGCGTTAACACCTGTGTTAGGACGGATGGTTACTGTGTTCGTTGCACTTGTACCTGTGAACTGGTTAAACGTGATCGGGAAGTTCTCACCAAGTGTATTGTTATATACCGCATCGTTCAAAAGGAACGTTACAGGGCCTTGTACACCTATGCTGTTTACTGCAGCTGCAGCATCAGATATTGTCTTGAAATCGTTGCTTAACGCCTGGCCTATCGTATAAGTGCCTGATAGTGGCTGCGGGGCTGTTACAGTACCCACGATCGTTGGGGGCGTGTGGTTACCATTAGTATGAAGTATCCTCCATGTAGTACCGCCTACCCTGTCAAATACATATATCCTTACAAAAAGGCGCTCTCCGGCCAACACAGGAATGTTCACGTTAACGTCCTTTTGTGTACCAGTGTTGGTAGATACGGCCGGATTTGTAATACCTACTGATACAGATCCCGAGAAATCGGCATTTTTGGAGTAGCGCACTTCAAACCTTTTGTATTCACCCTGGTATTTGAACCTTATTTTAGTTACCGTCATCGAGGCTCCCGTAGTTGGCCTGAAGCTCATTTGGTAATATTTATTGTAATCTGCTACTGTTGCAGCGTCACCCCAACCTGAGGTTTCAAAGCCTTGCCAGTTGGTGTTAAGGCTAACATTGCTGCTTGCGGTAAATTCGTCTGCTGCTACATAGTTGGCTACAACTGTAGGGGCGGTAGACGGCTGGTTGTTGATCACGCCTGTCCATTTAACCAGATCGGTCTGGCTGAAGCCAAGTGCGGGAAGTAATAATAGTAGTATTAAGTAAATTGGTAGTGTTTTCATTTTTGTTACTTATCGGGTCAATCTTATTTTTCTGTTAACTTTCTGAGGCAAAGATAAGCTCCGTTTTAAGATTTATTTAACGGGAAAAACACTTCTTATCTATGCAACTATAAGGAAATCACATTATTGGATTTTCCTATTTTTAAATAAAGAAAAACTATCAGGCTAAAACGTTATAGTTGTTAAAATTTGGTCATTCGACGGGCAATTTTACCTTTTGTCGATGTTTTTGTGGTGAAAAATTTTTTTAATTTTTTTTTAGGCAAGCAATTTTAGATGGATTTTTTAACGTTTTCTTATGGTTTTAAATAAGTTTTTACTTACAACAAATTTCGAGTAATGTCAGATTTTACAATTTTGATGAAATGAGATTACATTATCCTTAAAATTTACGCCCATAATCTTGTATTTGCACACAAACAGACCAAATAAATGCTTTTATCACAAAATGTTTAATTTAACACATTTTAACATTCAGAGATGGATATTCAAATATGGTCAGTGACACACCTATTAAGTATAGGTGAAATAAAAAATCCCCAAACCACGGCGGCAGGGGATTTAATTGCATCCAACTAAAAAATTACTAAACATTATGAGAGCAACCTCATAAATCCTTTTATACTATAGGGCTGAATACCCCGTATTATCTGAGGGCAAAGATATTGTTAATCTAACATCAAGCAACAGAGCATTTTAGTTTTACATTAAATACACACAATATATCGTTTTATTTAAATTATAATTAAAACTGATTATTTTATCATACATTATATGTAAGGAAAAACCCCTGTAGTAGAATTATTAAAACAATCTCAACAGGGGCTCAAAGTTAATTTTGTATGAAATAACTTAACACACTATTCAAATACTATCTTTTTTGTAGCTGTTGTATTATCATCCAGCTTGATCTTTATGACCACTATACCTTTTGAGAGGTTTAGGGACGGCGTTGCAAAGCTCTCTGATGCTATATTGCCATGCTGGTACAGCAGCCTTCCGTGCAGGTCATACAACTGCACTTCCTCAATTGGTTTATGAGCATTGACATTTACCTTAGCATCTTGTGCAAATGCAATAACATTTCTGTTCCCTGCATCAATATCGCCATTGCCAAGCGCTTCGGCATATACTATAGCGAATCGCCCGTCAAAAGTACCTGCCTCGGTAGCAAAGCTATAGTCGCCATTCCTCAGGTTATGTGTAAGCCCCGTAAAGCCATCGAGCAGGTACATGTCCTGGTCGCTTTCAAATATTCCGTCGGCATGGTCAAGAGAAAAGGTAAAACTTCCTGCTTCATTGGCAGTGAATCCTACGGGCACTACATCCTGCGTAAAAAATTGCGGACGCCCCTGTATGGCCAGCTCGTATCCATCAATGATAGAATATAGCCTCACTCCGCCTCCTGCAAGCGATCTCCCGTCAATGCCATTGTCATAGCCAAGGGACGCCTCATTGGTGTAACCGATCACTGTTTGCGAAAATGCACTTCCGGAGCCTTTAAGGTTTATCCACATACGGGATGAGTCATCCTGTGCAGTGCGCAAAAACTGGTCTGAGCTGTTGCCCATGCGCAGGCTGTTGGTAAAGATCACGCTGCCAGGTGTTAGCGCATTGACAAAAAAGCCCTGGCCCGTATTGATCACCCCATTAGGGTTCACCGCAAAATCATTGGTCCCACCCGGAGCCGAATTGGCAATGTAGGCAAACTTAGTAAGCGTGCAATAAGAGCTTTCCTCTGTATTATTGGTCTTCCTCCAAAACCACAGCTGTCCGGAAATTATCCCTTCGTTGGCATCTATAAAATCATTTACGCTTATGGGCGATGGATAAGGGTTGCCTATCGCGTTAAAGCTCGCTAAGCGTGGCTCCTCACCCTCCCCTACTTCTTCTGTTGCAGGGTCTATGTAATTGAGGGTGCGTGCTACCGTACCATTGTTAGGCTGGCCTGTAAACGTACCTGTGTGTACCGTAGGCACGGACGATGGGTGTGTATTCGGCGTACGTATCAGATAGCCTGTCGCCGGCATGAAAGCCTGTGTTGGCGCTATAACATTATATATGTCTGTAACCGTGTTATAAACATAAAAACGGTTGGGTAATGTCTCTGGAGAAAAGTCAAGTAATTGTTGGCCCGTCACCGGTGCCGACCATATACTATAGTCCAGCCTCATTATTTTTGAGCTGCTCCTTACAGCACTGATACTTCCACTGTCCTGAATATCATCGATCTGGATAAGTGACCCCTTGTTCTCCAAGACAACTTCCGAGCCTTCTGCAACAGTAAGTTTACCTTTAACGGTCAAATTAATTCCTTCCGGCACAGTAACAACGGCATCATTCGCCACCAGGCATGAGCACACGGCTATGTCCTCTGTAATATCAAGGTCGGCCACAATTTCAACCGCTGTCGTAATATCATAACTGCCGCTCCACGCTCCGTTATATATGACAGCAGGCGTTACTGTAATAAGCAGCGGTTCTGTAGCTATGTTGCTGCATATGCCGTCCTGTACCAGCGCACGAAAATATCTCGATGTTATCAAAGTACCCGTATTGGCTGCTGTAAGTGTGGAGAATCTAATGTTATGATCCTGGACGTTCACTGTAAAAGCCTCGTCATCTGCCGACTGCCATTTCTGTATGGCACCACTATAACCGGTAAGCACTATATTGTTGATCCCTGTATTTTTACAAATGGTCGCACTGCTTGTAGCAAGCGTCCCTGCAACAGTATTGTCAACCGTTACGGCCAGTGTTGTAGCTTGTGTTACCGTTGTGCTGCAATATCCGGGAAAGGTTACCCTAACCCAATAAGTAGTATCGGCAGTTGGCGATACGGTAAGCGTAGCTGCCGTTTGACCTGATATCACGTTAGCATCCGAAACTGTCCCTGTACCCCATTGGTAGGCTCCGCCGGTCCCTGCATTAGCACCCGATGCGGTAAGCGTAGTGCTTTGCCCATAGCATAATGCATTGTTACCCGAAAGGCTTACAGGTGCGGAAGATGTTTTTGTAATGTCTATCCATGCATTGGCATCGCCCCCGGCTTCTCGAAGAATGATCCTTACGGTGCTGCTTTCATTAAGGTAAAACGTTCCGAGGGCAATATTCTGGACACCCGCGCTCCATCCGTTGTAATGGTATACCTGCTGTTCAGTTGCAGGGCCGGAGCCATCAATGTCTACATACACCCATATTTCGTCATCCCATTTGCGGGCTGCGAATACATATTCACCGCACTCAAAACCTGTCCTGCGGGCATCGAACCAAAAGTCATTATCACCAGGCCAGCTACACCCTATCCATGTAGGCGCGTTCGAAGGGTTCTCCCCCGCCTGGTCAAAACTATTTTCAGAATTGAAGGTTAGTGGGTCGAAGGTATAATAGCCTTTATATGTATTTGACAGCATATTACTGTTATTGCCCTGGTAGGCGTATACCATCCACTGGCCAATGCCATAGGTCACCTGGTCGCCGGGAGCGTTATTAGTAGCCGTTACGTTAAAAACGTAAGCATCGGTATATTCTGCCACATCCGGATTTGAGCGGCATGGGCCATACATCCCCCTGCGCACCCAGTATGTTCCGGTATTGTATACTGTAACAGAAACATCGTTGCCGGGAAGTACATTTTCGCCAACCACGTTCCCTGAACCCCATTGATAAAATGCTGTTCCGACAGTGCCACCCTGCGCAGTGAGCGTAGTATTGCCCACACAGGCCGCGATCTGAGCGTTCGATACCGATGTTGGCGCTGTAGCCATACACTCAGCAGGATAGTAATCGAAGATAATATGCGACTCGCCCGGGCCTTCGTAATAATCGATCACCAGATCGGCAGAGCCATTGATATAATATGTACCTTCCGATTCTATAACACCGTGCTCAAACCATGCCTGCATATTTTCTGGAAATGTAGCTCCCCCATCAAGGCTCAGGCGGTAACCATCATCACCACCAACCCTGAAGGTATAGTAACCCGGGGCCACATCGATATGCATTTTAAATTTAACTGAATAATTCTGGTAGTGGTCGCCGCAAAGTGCAGGGCCTGCAAGGGGCTGGTTTTCCAGCAGGTGTACGCTGAACGTTTCACCCGGGGTAATGTAACCGCTGTAAGTTCCTATAAAAGGGTTTGGCGGCGCGATACCGGGACCTCCCTGTACAATGTTGGAATAGACATAGCCTATCCATTCGTTATCTCCGTAGGATGTCTGATCTCCGGCAACGGGGTCGCACTGTGCATTTGCCCTGGAAACAGGTAATAGTAGAAAAATAGTTAATAGGGCAACAGCATAAAAACCTTGCCTTCGAGTAGTTATAGCATTCATAGACAGATATTTGGGTCGCTGCAAATATACTTTACAGTTTAAATATTAACAAAATGTTAACTAATATTTGCTAATTATGTACCTATTTAGGTTACAGTATCAATATTTCGCACTAAATGGATAATTAGCGTGAGGAAGATGAATCAATTATGATCATATACAAAAAAATAAAAATCCCTGGTACTGCAAAAAGCGTACAGGGATTCTTACATCCAACTAAAAAATTACTAAAACATTATGAGCATGCTCATAATTTCTCTTTATGTTGCGTGAATTAGCATCAGGAAAAAGTTTTTAGTGAAAGGCCCCCTGAGATGCAACTAAAAGGAGGCCTCGAAATCCACTAAAAAAACTTACTAAAACATTATAATGTTTACTACGCATTATAATTTCTTTAGCCGGGGGCGGTACATTTAGCAGTGCCGCCCTTATTGGCTTATATACTTAAGGGGAATGATGATGTTAGTTTATCATGATCTTTTTGGAAACGACCTGCTGGTTATCAAAGGTCATTTTTACAACAACTACCTGTTGTGCAGTATCAATAGCCGAAGTTGTAAACTCACTACTGTTAACATTATTGTTGCTGTAAAGCGCCCTTCCAAGCATGTCATATACGGTTACAGACTTTATGTCCTGTTGTGCCTTGATGCTTACCTGCTTTCCGTCACGGTATACGATAACATCTTTAGCTTCTATCACGGGAGTGCCGATGCCTAGTTCTTCATCAGTTGCATACACGACCATAAAGCGATCGTCAAATGTACCTGCCTCTGCGTTGAAGGTATAGCTGCCACCTTTAAGGTCGTGGAAGTTCCCTGTAAGGTTATCCACCAGGTAGATGTCCTGGCCTGTAGCAAATAAGCCGTCAACATGATCGATCTCGAATGTGTATGTACCCGCAGCACTTGTTGTAAAACCAAGATGTACCTGATCCGAGTTAACGAATGTCGCACGTGCCTGGATAGCAAGCTTCATAGGCTCTCCATTTTCAGTGATCACTGAAGACAGATCAACAGTTGATCCGCTCAGGGCAGTACCGTCAAAGCCATTGTCATATCCTGCTGTGGTTTGAGGCGAATAAGCGATCAGGGTCTGCGAAAAATCATTAGCAGCATTCTTCACATTAAGCCATATACGGCTCATTTCATACTGTACAGCCGGTGAGTTGTCTCCCGAGTTCCTGAAGAAGTTATTAAAATTCAGGTCAATGCGCATGTTGTTCCTGAAAACCAGGTTTTTATTTACACTGGTAGCCTTTACAATAAAGCCCTGTCCTGTGTTTAGTGCGCCAACGCCCGGAGCCAGTTGAAAAGGATCGGCAATAAGATCATTGTCACTGCTTGATCCGCCCGGAGCAGCGTTCGCTGTATATCCGGTCTTGGTCATTGTACAATAACTTGACTGTGTGTAATCGTTCGTTTTCCTCCATACCCAAAGCGTACCTTGTATGTTGTCAATATTAGCATCAATGAAAGCTGTAACGCTTATTGGTGAAGGATATGGATTACCTACCGCGTTATAGCCATGGGTAGCATCCTGATAAGCCATTGGGAAATAAACATTTCCGTTGTTCGGCGTACCGCTGAACACACCTCCGTAAACTGTAGGCGTAGTAGACGAATGCGTATTAGGCATACGGATAAGGTATCCTTTAGCTTTTGCAAAAGTTGTCGCTGCCGGGTTGGCCAGCGCATTGTATATGTTGTCAGATGTATTATAGGTATAAAAACGGTTTGTAAGGGTGTTAGGAGAGAAGTCCAAAAGTGTCTGGCTGCCGCTAACAGGTGATCCCCACATTACATAATCGAGTCTCCTAAGCTTTGAGCTGTTCCTTTTTACCGTTACAACACCTGTATTTTGTGTGTTCTCTGTCTGGATAAGGTGGCTGCTGCTTTCAAAAGTAAGAGCCGACCCCGTTTCTACGTTCACATTATAGGTAACATAAGCATTAGACTCGCTAATGAAATTCACCTGTGCGCCATCTTCTACATATATCGAGCATGCCTGTATATCCTGTCCTGTATAGGTTTTATTCGACCTGAAGATCACGTCTTTACCAAAGGCTGGCTCACCGTTGCTCCATGCGCCGTTCTCCCATGTTGTAGATGCTGAACAGTAGATACCTGTGTTGGTACCCGGAGTTGGCATTTGTACTGAACCGAACTCATCTGCTCCTATATCCGGCGTCGAAGTGTTCCTAACCTGTCCGTCGATATCTTTAGGTACAGAAGTAATTGGAGTACCTGCGTTGTTTATAGTGCTGTTGCTTGAAGCAAGGTGCAGGTCCGTAACCGAAATGAACGTTGGGTTATACTCATACGAGTGACCGTCTTTTGTGGTAAGCGCTTTCCATGAATCGAACAAAGTAAGGTAATCAGGGCTGTTAAAGCTCTCAATGTCATTCACACTCCACTGGTTGGCAACGAACGCCACTTTATCATTCGAAAAATAAGAGTTGTAATCCAGGTGCGTGAACACATTATTGATGTTAGAATAGTGTGTTTTTACAGCTATTGCGGTCCTTCTTGTGTTAGGGTTGGTCTGGTTATTGGCAAATATGTTGTTCCTAACATCCAGTCCGGTCCCGGATTCAACGTAAAGTGCTGCGGAGTATCCGATAGGGCCACCCTGTTGGTTCGTATTAAGCGATACAGTGTTATGGATAATTTTATACCCGCCACCACTCGCTACCACTATACCATGGCCGCAGCCTCTGTAGTTCGTAGTATTATAACCTATAACATTAAGGATAAAGTTATTGGCTACCAAAATGTTCGAAGCATTTTCGGTTGAGTTAAGCACGATACCTCCAAAGTAGTTACCTTCATCAAGCGTTTTTAGTATTTCGCTCATGTTATTTTTAAGGATGTAACCGTTCTTACTGTTCCCTGATACATAGATACCTGCCGAAACAAGGCTTCCCGCTGCAGTTTCCCTGCGAAGGTTGTAAATAAGGTTCTCGGTAAACTCAAACCCGTTAACATTGTTTAGGTGGGTAGGCTGGATGATAGTTTCTGTATTCACTTCAGAACCTAGGTCATTTTGGTGAATTACTATATTTGAGGACTGCAAGTTAGTGCTGCTGTTACCATTTACATACACACCCTGCTTAAGGTTCATGAAGTCATTATTTTTAACGATCAGGTTATTGTTGGCACCAGATGCGGTATTCTCCATTGTCTGGTTGCTTGAGTTCATCGAATCGCCACCTGAATAGATACCCATACAGAAGTTTGACTGATAATTTTTGTATGTCTGCCTGATGTTACAGTAGTTAACCGTTACATTGTTAGCACCATTGCTGCTGCTGGCACTTGTTATCCAAAGTACCGTCCTGTTACCAGTATCCTGGCTTACCTGGTGTGACCCCTGGCCAAGGTAGCTGCTGTTCACCAATGTAAGGTTCCTTGTTGTTCCGCCTATAGCATTACTTCCGTCGAAAATAATATTGTCTGCGCCTACAAGCTTAAATACTGCGAATACCGGTGTCCATGCTCCAGATACTGCATCGCGTACAGCTTCGATACGTACGTTCTTAGCAGGGGCAGGCTTGAACGTTACCGTATTGGTAGTAGATGTACCTGTAAACTGGCTAATGGTTATAGGGAAAGTCTCGCCTGTAGAAACATTATAGTTATTATCCTTCAACAGGAAAGTTACCGGGCATGTTACACCATATTGGTTTAGGTGCGCTACCGCAGCCGAGATCGTTGTGAACTGAGGATATTCATACTGGGTTGTAGCGCTGATAACGATAGTTCCGCACAATGCGCCAGATATAGTTGGCTGCATTACGCTAATATTTATCGTTGCCGATGATGTTGTATTGTAAGCATCGGTTACAGAGTAGGTGAACGAATCTGTACCTACGTAGTTGGTGTTCGGGATGTAAGTAACCGTATTGTTAGCATTAAGTATCGCCGATCCGTGCGCAGGGTTGCCCGTAAGCGCTACTGTTGAAACAGCGCTGTTGCCTTGCGTATCGTTGCTAAGCGGATTGAATGTTACCGTTGTATTCTTTGCGGTAGAAACGTTATCAGTTGCGGCAGCGTATGGGGTAACGTTTACCACGTTCACAGTAACTGTAGCCTCGTTAGAAACTTTGCCGTTGCTGTTAACAACCGTATATTTAATGGTAGCAGTACCTGTAAATGATGCCGATGGCGTATAAATGATATTGCTTCCTGAAGGCGAAGCGCTGCCTGCACCAAGCGGCTGGGCCGTAATGGTTATGGCACCGAAAGTCCCACTGCCCACCTGGTCGTTAGACAATACAGAAAGCGTAACCGGAATGTTCTTACCTGTGGTAGCCGCATCGTTCACAGCTGTAGGGCTCGGGAAGGCAACAACAGTTACGGTGTAGTTCGCCTCACTGGTAGTTCCATCGGCCCCTGTGATCCTATACCTTACCACCCTGTCACCCAGAGTGGCGGTAGGGTTAACTGTAATGTTATTACCATTGATGGTAGCCGTACCTAAAGAAGCCTGAAGCAAAGGAGCAATGATCTGCACGTTGGAGATAGTTGTTCCTACAGCCGTGTCATTGCCTGTAACGTTCCTGGTAATGGCCGTCGACTCATAAGTAGTGTCAACATCCGCATTGGCAGTAACACCACCGTTAGAAGCCACAGTACCTGTAAGTGTAGGGCCCTGCGCGTTACCATTATCATAAGCCATCGTCCTTAAAAAGTTCTTAGAATACCAAATATCGGCACAATCATACATATACATACGTATAGTAAGTGTCTGTGCAGGAAGTGCTACAAATGCTGCAGGAAAATTCATAACAAGGTTTGAATTTCCTCCCGGAAGGGACACTTCAGCAATATTCGTTGCTGCATTTGTAAGATTAACCCAGGTAGATCCGTCTACCGAAGCACGAACCTGCAGCTTTCTTGCCTGCTGGGCACCGGGGGTATTCACATTTATCTTAAACTGTGATGGAGTGATCTTATAACCTGAGTTTGGCGCCGCTTTGAACTCTATGTACTTTGATGTAACGATGGTAGGGTTAGCAGCTCCTGTAAACCATCCTGTCATGATAAAACCGAAGGCTTCCCATTGATCTTGCTGAAGGTTGACTCCTCCTGCAGATGTCATGCTTTGCGCCGTCATGTTGGCGGCAACGCCTGTAGGGTTCGTGGTGTTCCATGTTGCCAGATTTGCCTGCGAAAAGACAAAGCACGGCAATAGCATTAGAAAAAATAGTGCTTTTTTCATTTTAGTAATGTTTTTAATTTTAGGCAGTTATGGGGGGCATAACTGATTTTTGGTTGCGGGGGCAAATGTAGTACAATTCTTTTTAATATAAAAATTTTTTTCTTCTGAATTTTAAGAAAATTTTAAGGTTTGTGAACATGCATAATTGATGGAAAAATCCTTCATTTTCAATCGGTGGATCTGGCTTTTTTAGCTATGCATTTTTACAAGTAAATGGAGTTGCTCACTACAACGTCTGGTAATATGCAAACGTTTTTAACGGTCATCAATGTGCAATTTCAGGGTGCACATTATTTATAGAATTTCGGCGGGGGCATCGCCGAGATCCTTAACAGTAAATAGCAATGAATGATTTCATAAGAACATAGTAAATTTAGTGGTCAGCTCTTCCGCATGGGTTACTATCCGGAAGTATTGTGGAGCAAAGTAAGCACATAATTCACAAAACTTAATAAAATGTTAATAGACAAAACATAGACAAAAGATAAAAAAGATTACTTTTTACCCATGAAAACCAGACGATTACAAACAACATACTGTTTTATAGACAAATTATATAGACAAAGCACCTGCAAAACAAATTTTTGCAGGTGCTCTTATAAAGACGTGTCGCGGCTTTCCTAAATGCCCATTACTACCTTTTCAAAATCCGAATCATCGGTAATGTTCATCTTCTTTTTGATACGGTATTTTTTTGTGATAGCGCTCTCCGGAGATATCTGCAGCATTTGGGCTATCTCCTTATTGGATAAATTGAGTTTAAGCAAAGCACAAAACTCAACATCGTTTTTAGTCAGGTTAGCATAGCGGCCCGCCAGCGATGTGCTAAAGTCAGGATGGAGGTTATTGAACCGCGCCTCGAACTGCCTCCAGTAGTCTTTCTGCTTTACCAACAGTTCAAGTTCCTTTTTAACATCCGCGACCTTAACTATTGCGTCTGCATCCAGGCGTTCAACGACCTGCTGAAGCTTATCCTGGTAATTGGCCATTTTTAGGGCAGATGATGCGAGTTCCCTTTGCTTTTCCGAAATGACCTCTTTTTGTGCCTGCGTGAGCTCCTGCTCGTAATGATGCTGCATCCTGAGCATATCCTTCTCGGCATCGGCATATTTCAGCCTCTCTTTATGCAAACGCCCCTTTAGCCAATAGCTCCTGAGATATAGGAAGGTAAGCAGTATAAGGCCCAGGCTTACCGAAATATAAATGTACATCACTGTCCTTTCAGATTCCCGGGCTTTTTGCAGGGCCGCATTCTTTGCCTTAAGCGCTGTGCTCTTTTCATTTTGCAATTCCGTTTGGAATTTCGCCTGCAATTCGCGCGAATATGTGCCCCTTTCGGCTTTGGCCAAAGAGTCCTTTGCTTTTATCGCCCTTTCCAATCCCGCTATAGCCTCCTTGTCATGATCTGTCCTGCCAAATGTTTCTGCGGCCGCAATTTCAAAACGCGACCTGTCCTGCTGGTTCACGCTTTTAAATATCTTAAGCGCACGTATGGAACGGATCACCCGTAAGGCTTCTTTGTAGTCTCCTTTCTTATTAAGCACCTCAATGTATTCGGCAGCGATTATTACTGCGTTTATCGAATTCGTTCCAGCAAGTATATCCACGGCAGACCTGTAGTTCCTGCTGGCTTCTTCTAAATTACCGGCATCTTTAGCGATACGTCCCAGCTTAGAATAGGCAATTGCCTCATGCCCGGGGTGCTTCAGCTTCTTTAATCCTCTTATTGCGTCATTCAGGGCCTTTTTGGCGTCCCTGGTTTTTCCCAGATGAATGAGCACTTCTCCGTAATTGACCAGCGTAAGGTTATAATTAGACATATCATTCTGCGCGCGGAATATTTTAAGGCAGTCCTCATAAAGGTCTTTGGCAAAATTGAAATTCTCCATTTTCAGGTAGATGTTCGCCAGTTTCTGCATTGTTGAGGCCAGCAGCGGCGAATTGATCTCCTTAAGCACCTTAATACCCTTAAGCGCATACTCGATCGCCTTGTCATATTCCAGCATGAACTGGTAATTGGAGGACATGTTGCTGTAGGTTACCCCTTCTTTATCCTTCAGTCCAAGGTTTTTGCTGATCTCAAGCACCTCCTCCAGGCACTTGAACGATTCGTCATACTGCCCTTTGTTACGGTAGTTTATAGACAGGTTGCCTAGCGGCATCGTCCGTATCCGGGGGTATTTTTTCAGGTAGCCCAGGGATCTCCTGTATTGCACTCCGGATGAGTCCAACTGCCCCATGTGGCTATAATAGATCCCATAGATATTATACACCAGGCCTTTTATGGTGTCGTGCAGGTCCTTTTTCGACAGCACTTCATCTATGATCATTTTAGTGCTGTCGGGCGATGAATAGATGTGTTTTTTGATCCTGGCTTCAGCTGCCTTGTAGTCAAAGGTTTCCTGTCCCAAAGCAATTGCCGGGAACAGAAAACTTACCACTAACATAGTGCGGAGATAACTGTTACATTTCCATAAGCATCTTCTCAAAATCCGAATCATCGTGAATCTCCATTTTCTTTTTTATCCTGTACTTCTTTGTAATAGCGCTTTCGTGCGAGATCTGTAATAACGATGCTATTTCTTTATTGGACAGGTTGAGTTTGAGCAGCGAGCAAAACTCAACATCGTTCTTGGTAAGCTTGGAATACTTGTTAGTAAGCGTAGTGCTAAATTCCGGGTGCAGGCTGTTGAACCTTGTCTCGAACTGCCGCCAGTAGTCCTTTTGCTTTATCAGGCTTTGCAGTTCCTTCTTAACATCGCCAACCTTTGCATATACGTTCGATTCGCATTTATCAATGATCTGGTTAATGCTGTCCTGGTAGTTGGCCATTCGCAATGTGGTCGAGGTAAGTTCGCGCTGCTTTTCCTCTATGGTCTCCTTTTGGGCATTGGTAAGCTCCTGTTCATATTCATGCTGCTGCTTGATCATATTTTTTTCAGCCTCAATAGATCTCAGTTCTTCCTTCTGTAGTTTCGACCTTAGCCAATAGCCCCTTAGCAACAATAATATGAGCACAATTATGGCAACGCTCACAAGCACATACAAGAGCATCAGGTTCTGCTCCGATCGCATCGTTGCCTGCAGCATTTTATTATTGGCTTCGAGCCCAAGGTTCTTTTCACGTTGCAATTCCGTCTGGAATTTTGCCTGTATCTCCTCTACCGCACTCTTTTTCTCATTGTCGGTAATAGAGTCCATAATAGCTATGGTGTGCTGGTATGCCTTTATAGCGCCTTTCTCATTATTGGTGGCCTTGTAGGTATCTGCTACGGCATTTTTGTATACCATCCTGTCCTGGATGTTCGCGCTGTTGAATTTTTTGAGCCGGTCTGTAAGCACGATGACCTCCAGTGCTTTTTTATGGTCTCCGGCCTTATTAAGCAGGTTAATGTATTCTCCCGCGATCCTCACTACCCTGTTAGATCCCGAAGGCACGAGGTAGTCCATCGCCTTTTGGAAAGAAGCGATCGCCTTTTTTGTATTGCCGAGCGTATTTTCGAGGTTGCCTATTTTGGAATGGCAAATACCCAGCATTTCCTTATCGCCGAACGGCTCCAGCCCCACTACAGCTTCCGACAGCGATCTTTTTGCCCCCTGCAGATCATTTGTATGTATCAGTGCTTCTCCAAGGTTCATCTGTGTCAGGTAGTAATTCTTGGTCATGCCTCCCTTCTTAAAATCTTCCAGACATTCGCGATAAAGGTCTATTGCGAACTTGTAATTCTCCTTTGCAAGATAGGTATTAGCCAGCTTCTGCTTTATGGCGACCAGCTGCCTGGTGTTCTTTTCAGCCTTCAAGATCTTGATGGCCTTCAATAGCAGATTTATCGATTTGTCGTACTCGAGGGTGTAATTGTAGTTAGAGGCAAGCTCCCCATAAGCCATCGCCACACCTACGTCATTTCCTTCCTTTTCATGCAGGGCAAGTGCCTGCTCTACGATCTTTATTGCCGATCTGTAATCTGCCTTGTTCCTGTAGCCGATAGACATGTTCATAAGGCTTCGGGCTTTGTTGCGCGGATAGCCGTCGAGGTAGGACAGCGACTTTTTAGTATAATAAATAAGGGAGTCAGAATTGCCGGTCATGCCGTAATACATCCCATAAATATTGTACGTATTGCCGTATACCGTATCGTGGGCACCCCTTTGTGAAAGTGTCCTCCTGATTATTGTAAGCGCGCTGTCGGGTTTGGAATAAATGAGTTTTCGTGCATCGTGCTCCGCCTTTTTAAAGTCGTATGACTGTCCATAATTCAATTGGCAAAGCAGCAACAATAAAAGCGATGGTGATCTCCTCAGCATAAGTCTTTATTTTATTTTGACACTAAATTGTTGACACTACTAAATTAACAAATATTTATGAAAATTAAAATATTTAAATATTAATTATTGTCGTGCCAAAAAATGTACCCTGTCGAGTACGATATCACTCTCAAAACCTTTCCTCAAAAGATAGTCTGCCACCTTCTTTTTCCTTTTAAGGATATTATTTTCGCTGCTTCCTTCCCATTCTTTTGCAGATAAATTCTCGAAGGTCTCGGCATACTCGTGATCCGGAATTTCCTTAAGCGCTTTATTTATATTATAAATAGATATGTTTCTGGACCTCAACTCGTTGACTATTCTGCGCCTTCCCCAATGCTTTATCCTGAATTTTCCCCGGGCAAAACTCATTGCAAAACGTTCTTCATTAAGAAAGTTATTGTCTATCAGGTGTACTACGATAATATCAATAGCCTGTGGTATCATTTTCATGTCCTTGAGCTTCTGAACCACCTCGGCATGGCAGCGCTCCTGGTACGCACAATATTGCTCCAGCTTTCTTTTCGCTTCATCTACGGTATAAGATCTTTGCAATGATGCCATCATTAGGGTTAATAATGTAAATATAAAAAGATCCCGCTCATTGGCGGGACTACACAGGAATGTTCAGGTTTTTATGGGTCCGTATCACGGCCTGCTCATTTTTATGATCTATCCAGGCCTGGCCTTTGTACCTTCGCATCATATTGTCAAAATAACGCATGATCAGAAGGTTGTAGACCGCTCTTGAAAGGTTGCTTATCTTCCTCGGAAATGCCCGAAGGCTAATCGAAAATCCGGGTGTAACGTACTTCATGTAATGCCAGTACCCCTCGGGCATATACAGCATTTCGCCATGTTCAAGGTCGGCAACAAGCCCATGCGCGTATTGCAGTGCCGGCCACTTTTCGAGATCGGGGTTATCAAAGTCGATATCCTCCCGCGAGATCAGCGCATGCGGCACTTTATACAGGTAAGGTGTCTGGTCGGGCGCAAAAAGGATGCAGCGCTTTTTTCCATGAAAATGGAAATGCAGTATGTTCGAATAGTCAATATCGTAGTGGATGAATACCTTCGAGTTCTCGCCGCCAAAGAAGAGCATTGGCAGCTGCTTTACCAGCTTCAGGCCAATATCCGGCCACCTGAAGTCATCTTTAAGCGATGGCACTTCCTTTATCAGGTTATACAGGAAGATACGGTAATTAGTCGGTTTGGATCGCAGGAGGTCAATGTAATCGGCCATTTTCATTTTGGCATGCGCCTCATTGAATCCGTCTTTATGGCTCACAGGCCTGTCATCATACAGTGGCACGGTTTTTTCGCCCGCGACCTCCTTTATGTATTCCAGCTTCCACTTGTGGTACGCCGGCCAGTCTTGGGTAAGCTTCTCAATAACGACCGGTCGCTGCTTTTTTACATAGTTATTATAAAAATCTTCCCTGGTAATGGTCTTTACACGTTCGATCTCGGTTAGGTTCAATGGCATGATACAGGATATTGAGCAAAACAAAATTAAGAAAGCGTTACGATACTGTAAATTATGTAATGCCAAATTTTTCTTAATGCCAATTAAAAACTTAAACAGCCAAGCTGTAAAAAGAAGGAGGCCTGTCACCCGAAATAGCTTTTTTCGCCATGGTGACAGCCCTCCGTATATTTTGTCCTAAACTATTTTTTTACGATGATGAACTCGTTCCTCCTGTTTTGCGCATGCTGCTCATCGGTACATTCGGTGCAATTCACGCGGGGCTGGGTCTCGCCATATCCTTTGCCGGATATCCTATCCTCAGCAATGCCCTGCGAAACAACATACTGCACTACTGCCCTCGCCCTGCGGTCCGAGAGGCTCAGGTTATATTCATCGCTGCCCCGGTTATCAGTATGGGCTTTGGCAGATATCACCATTGCGGGCTTCGCCTTCATTACTGCAACGAGCTTGTTCAGTTCAGTTGCGCCTTCCTGGGTAATGTTGCTCTTGTCGAACTCAAAGTAAATATCGTTCAGCTGTACCATATCCCCCTTGATGATGCTCTCGATGGGATCTAGCACGACCTTTGCATCCTGCTTGCCGCCCGGGTGTTTTTCCAGCGGTTTTGTGCTACTGGTGTAGCCATCTGCCGATACCGTAAGCGAATATGGGGTATTACAGTCAATATTATACGTTACCCATCCGTCAGTATTGGTTTTCCGGGTCTCTATCACATTATTCTTAGCATCCAGGATCGCTACATTTGCTGACACCAATGGTTTTCCGGTCTTGGAGTCGGTCACCATCACCACGGCATCTACACCGCATATAGGCGTAGCCAAATACATGTCGTCAATACCGCCACGGTTACTCGAGAAAAAGCCTTTGTTGGCAGCTACGTTAAATGTAAAGCCAAAATCGTCCTGCGGTGAGTTGATCGGCAATCCAAGGTTAAGCGACTCGCTGTCGCTGCTAATGTCCTTAACGTAAATATCCATGGCGCCCACGCCTTTCCTTCCGTCCGATGCAAAATACAGTTTGTTGTCATCGGCTATGAAAGGGAAGTTCTCATTACCTTCGGTATTCACTTTTTTGCCAAGGTTTACCGGTTCACTATAGGTATTATTACCTTTTACATCCACTTTCCAAATATCGGTCGCTCCCATTGACCCTTTCCTGTTCGATGCGAAGTACAGCGTCTTGCCGTCCTTGCTAATCGATGGATTTCCAGTAGACCATGTTTTTCCGTTAAAAGGCACCGGCTTGATGTTCGTCCACTGCCCATTCACATTTGTAGCAACGAACAGATAAATGAGCCCTGTCCTTTGCCCCGGTGTATCTTTCTCATAATTGCCTTCCTTAAAGCTTTCGCTCGAAAAATACATGGTAGTCCCATCGGCGGTTACTGCGGCAGGGCCATCATGGTATTTAGAATTGATCTCCGCTATCGGGGTTGGGGCGCTAAAGGTGCCATTGCTATTGTAAGTAGCCGTATACATATCAAGGAACGGCTCTTCGTTCCTGCCATACGTTTTCCTCGCAGTATTGCGCGCGCTGGTAAAGTACAGTGTGTTATTCACCAACACCGCCCCAAAATCGGCATACTTCTTATCGTTTATATCTAATATCTTTTCTTCGAATAACTTCGACTGGCTTTTCAGTTTCGGCAGGTAGTCCGGATCCTGGTTAAAAGCAATGGCACGCTGGTCTTTCGGGGCCATAGAGGAAAATTTCTGCATCTGCTTGTTGGACTCTTCATACTTGCCTTCGGCCTTCAGCATCTGGGCATAACGGTA
This sequence comes from Flavobacterium sp., assembly GCF_052437795.1. Lineage (GTDB taxonomy): Bacteria > Bacteroidota > Bacteroidia > Flavobacteriales > Flavobacteriaceae > Flavobacterium. The sequence continues at coordinate 315,619 of NZ_JBQVPA010000003.1, read as the reverse complement.
GTAGGTTTCGGCGTCCTGCTTGCTTTCTACAGCCTTTGCGTACCATTTTACAGCTTCCTTGCTGTTGTATACGTTAAAGTAGCTCTCGGCGATCTGCTTGTACACATAGCCGTCCTTCGATCTTATTTTCTGGTATTCTTTAGCCGCGTCAAGGTATTCAAACTTCTTGAAAAGCTTGTCGGCCTCGGCAGTTTCCTTTGTTTGTGCCGACACCGTCATGGCAGCCAGCATAAAACCAAGTGATATATATAGGTGTTTCATTTGTAAGTTGCTTTAGGTTAGAAATAACGTGGGGAACGTGATACTTTTTTCGGGAAGTTCACATCGAACAGCAACATCACCTCGTGAG
>NZ_JBQVPA010000003.1:0-315263 GCF_052437795.1 Flavobacterium sp. | reverse complement strand
CGCTTTAGGTTAGAAATAACGTGGGGAACGTGATACTTTTTTCGGGAAGTTCACATCGAACAGCAACATCACCTCGTGAGAGGCCGGGGTGGTCACCTTCAGGTCCGATACGATGTGGTCATACGCGTAGCCTATCCTCAAATTCGGGGTAATGGCATAGTTCACCATTCCGCCAAAGGAATCATCAAGCCTGTAGGTAGCGCCGATCTCGAACTTGTTGAAGAACAAAGCGTTCAGCGAGCCGTCTATCGAAGGGTCTACGCCAAAGGCCGATTTTACCATGAACGAGGGCTTTAGCTTAAAATTATCGCCGATCTCAAATACATAGCCTCCCGTTAAAAAGTAATGGGATACCTCTGAACCGAAATCATAGGAATCATCTCCCTGCCTTACGTTAAGGTGTTTGCTCTTGAGCATGTTCGGCACTGAAAAAGAAAGGTAGTAGTTCTCCGTGTAGTAGAAAACCCCCGTACCTACGTTGAAGTACGTGTTGTTCACGTTCTCCTGGAACGCCGGGTCACCCGGGTCCGGTACATAGCCGTTACCGATGTCGTCATACAGGCCTACATCGTGGAAGGTAAGTCCCGCTTTTAAGCCCAGGGCAAGCCTGTGCTCACCGCCAAGGCGAAGGGTGTAGGAGAAGTCGGCATACAGGTTGGTCTCCTGTACAGGACCGATCTCATCTACGATAGCCGATAGGCCTAATCCTACGTTCTTCCCAACAGGGCTGTGGCCCGAAAAGGTACCCGTGCTCGGGGAATCCTGGATGTCGACCCACTGCTTGCGGTACAAAAGCCCGAAGGCAAGGTTCTCCTTAGAACCGGCATACGCCGGGTTGATCACATTCATGTTGTACATGTACTGCGTGTAGTGCGGGTCCTGCTGAGCGTTCATCTCAGCAAGGCCACTAAGTGCCAATAACGCTGCAAAGTATAATTTTTTCATTGGTCTGTGTTTGTTTGGTTAAACAGCCTGAATTGGTTAATTCGTTCCAAAGCAAACGAAAAATTTTTAATTTCGTACACTACGAAAGCATGTTTAATGTTAAAATAGCTGATTTTTTAAAAGAAACAGGCTTTTTCGCTTAAATAGTTCGAAAAAGCCTGTCCTGAATTTTATTCTTCGCGGTTGATGTACACCCACCCCGTTTTGCTCTCACCACTAATGGTTTGGATGCTGTAGAAATACGTTCCAACAGGAAGCTCCTTTCCTCCCGCATCCTGCCCGTGCCACTGGTCGGTATAGGTGCCATAGCTGTATACTTCCATTCCGTACCGGTTAAAGATGCTGATCTTAGTTACATTCATGCCGGAAAGGTCGAAGCTATCATTCTTGCTATCCCCATTTGGTGAAATGCCTCTTGGGATCAGGCAGGTATTTTGGTCTACGATACGGCTGGCGCTTACCACACAGCCTTCGGCAGTGGTCACCACAGCGGTATATTCTCCCGGCACAGGTATTTCAATTTCCATTCCCGTAGCTGTAAACCCATCCGGGCCCATCCAGGCATATGTAGCGGTTTCAGGATCAAAATTACCGTTAAGCGCCAATACCGCAAGCATATACTTACTGCCCTGGCAGCCTTCCTCAAAACCAAGTAAAGGATCGATCACCTGTGCTGATATCGTAAATTGCTTAATGGCAACACAACCGTTCACGTCATTGGCTATCCTCACATATATCGTCTGTGGCGACGCTGTGTTTTCATACAAAGGCCCTATCGGCGATTCATTGTTATCAGCATTCGCCTGCGATACGTGGTAGCTTACGGTATAGTCGTCAGCAGTAAGGCCTTCAAGTATGATCGCCGTATTATCTGTAAAGTTAAATTCGGCAGTACCGTTTGTGTTGCATATCACAATGTTCTCCGGATCGCCTGTTGTTGTGGCTACTGAATCATAGAACTCTATAACTTTCGACTCCTCTGCCACACAGGTAGAGGTGATATACTGCGCCTGTATCGTGTAAGTCCCCGCCTGAGTGATCGTAATCGCAGGGCCCGTAGCGCCGGGGATCACCACATCATTGCGCAGCCACTCAATATCATATAGTGCAGGGTCCAGGTCGCTGTCTATGGTATAGGTTTCGCCTTCGCAAAGGGCATTATTGGTCTCTACCAAAAAGTCTTCTCCCAGGTCCATATCGCCAATGTCGAACGGTCCGATGAATACTGCCGAATCCAACAGTTCATCGTTCCTGTCGGCGATCACCAGCTTGATGTGGTAAACTGTATTCACCTCAACGTCCGATTGGGCAGTGAGCAGCACTGTTTGCCCGTTGTAGTTGATATCTGCCGCCATGGCATTACCTCCCTGGTTATTTTGCCCGTAGTATTCCGGGTTCGCAGGCGCACACTCATTATTGGCGCCATCCCTTATCGTTACTACCGATATCGGGGTGTTCGTACCCGGCAGGAGTGCCAGGTTAGTCGTCACTCCCGTAGCGGTATTCGTCAGGAAAAAGGCAAAAGCATCGGAGAAGTTACACTGGTACTGTCCGTATTCTTCCGAAGCAAAAACGAACGGGAAGCTAATGTGCCCTGTAAGCGGCACAAAGTCGAATTCTACGACCGTCGCATTGTTATAGCTTGCAAGCTCAGGGTCAATATTAAGGCCCTGTATATAGTTGAACAGGTCGGCATCACCGCTCCATGCCTCATTGCCATTGCTCAATTCGGTAGTGTTCGGGCCGCGCGAACGGAACGCCCTGCCCGTGCTCAGCACCACGCCCTGCTCTATAGGGAATCCTGAACCGTTGGCATTAAAATAAGCAATGCCGTTATCGCCCTCAAAACCTTCTGTAACACCGGTTTTCCATGTAAGGTTAGATACCTGCGCGCACGCGGTGCTTACCAGTACATCCGAAATAAGCTGCGGTACCGTGTGGGTCGTATGATCCGTAAATACAGGCTGCGATGGCGTGGTCACACATACATTGAAAGCCGATGTCTGGCCTATCTCCGCGGTACTTGTAAAAATTCGTATCAGGTACTGCTGCCCCGGTATCAGGTACGATGCATTACTGCTGTTGACGGTGCTGCAATATATCGGGGTAAGCGCGCCGCAATCGCTACCGCGGTAAAGCGCATGTACCAAAACGTTGGTGCTGCCTGTAATATTGGTTATAGCAATGTCGTGATTGGTTTGCGTTGCCGTAAAGGTGAACCAAACATCATCGTCGGCCGTTCCGTTGCAAATGTTGGCCTGTGGCGAAGCCGAAGCCGAATATACCGTACCCGAAGCAAACTGCGCACATTCCGTACCTGCGTTCACCGGTACTACGGTCGCATTGGCACAATCGTCATTGGCAGGCGGCGGTGGCGGCGTAGCCACGCATATTTCAAAGGCGGTTGTCTGGCCCGGCAGTGCGGTAGTAGTATAAACACGTACCTTATACACTTGCCCCACAATAAGTCCATTGGCAACACTGCTGTTACTATCACTGCAATACATTGGTGTAAATGCAGTACAATCAGAATATACAGAATGATACAGGTCGGGCGCGCTTCCTGTTACATTCGACAGGCTGATCAGGTGCGATGCATTAGTAGCGGTAAACTCAAACCAGACATCATCATCTGCCGAACCTGCACAACCATTAGCCTGTGGCGATGCCGTTGCCGAAAGCACTGTTCCGGGTACTTTTTGCGTACACACATCGGTAGGGTTTACAGGCACGACCGTTGCCGTGGCGCACTCGTCATTGGCAGGAGCCGGAGGCAGGGTGCTTACGCAAATAGTAAAGTCAGTGTTTTGTCCGGTAGTCGATGAAAAGGTGTATACCCTTATCTTGTAGGTTTGGCCTACGGTAAGGTTCATCGCCGTACTGGTATTCGGGTCGCTGCAATACAGCTGGGCCATCGTGCCGCAATCAGTTCCTTCATACAGCACGTGTACCAGGTTGTTGGTGCTTCCTGTTACGTTATATAACGAAATGTTGTGTATGGTATTGGTCGCGGTGAATTGGTACCAAACGTCATCGTCATCACTACCCATGCAGGTATTCGCTTCCGCAGATGGCGTTGCCGATGAAACGGTTCCCGATGCAAATGAAGTACACTCCAATGTTGGGTTTACGGTAAGCACTGTTGCCGCGGCACATTCGTCATTGGCCGGAGGTGGCGGAGGTGTCCCTACACATATATCAAATGCCGAGGTTTGCCCTCCCGTTCCTGTGAACGAATATACCCTTACCTTGTATTTTTGACCGATGATTAGCCCGTTCGCCACACTGCTCTCCGGGTTGCTGCAGTACAGCTGCGTAAGCGACCCACACAGATCGCCCTGGTACACCACATGAAAAAGGTCCGGGGTACCGCCGATGATATTAATAAGTGAGATCACATGCGAAGTATTAGTAGCGGTAAACTCGAACCAAACATCGTCATCGTCGCTGCCCGCGCAGGTATTGGGCTGGGGAGAGGCAGTCGCCGAATAGATTGTACCCGGCACGGTAAGCGCGCAGGAATCATCGGCATTTACAGGAACGGTCAATGCGCCCGCACACTCATCGTTTACAGGTGGCGGCGGTGGCGTTGTCACGCAGATGCTGAACATCGTGGTCTGCGGTGTACCCGATTTAGAATATACCCTTACTTTGTAAGTTTGCCCCACAGTAAGGTTAATGGCATTGCTTATATTCGGGTCGCTGCAATAGCGCAGGGTAAGCGCGCCGCATCCGCCTTCGTATATGGCATGTACAAGATCGTTGTCGCTGCCGGTAATGTTGTCAAGCGTAATAACGTGCTTTGCATTGGTGGCCGTAAACTCAAACCACACATCGTCATCGGCAGTGCCCGTACAGGTATTGCCCTGCGGCGACGCCGTTGCCTCTATCACCCGTCCAGGCGTGCTTACTGCGCAGGCCTGTGTAGGGTTAACGGTCAGGGCTATTGCGCCCATACATTCGTCATTACCGGGGGCTGTGTAATCTGTGGTAAAGTAGGCAGGTTCGCTCCAGTCACTCTCCATGCCGGGGCTGCATACCGCTTTTACCCTTACCTTATAGATCGTAGAATCACTGAGTCCGAATATGGTTACCGGCGGTGCGATGTTGAATGTCTCCCCCACTCCTGTGAACGGCTGTTCCTGAGGCACGGCTTCCACGACCCATTGTGTGGCGCCGCTGTTGTTCGTCCAGTTTACCTTCGCCGAGTTTTGGCCAATTTCGGCAACCGGGATGGTTATGTCTGTAGGCGGCATGCACCTTACCACAACCCTGAAGTTGTCTACCAGCCAGCGATCGCCATTATTGTTCTTCATTATTAATGCGATGTACACCTGCTGTCCAAAGTATTCGGCAGGGATGTCCACCACTTTTTCGGTATATACGTTATATACCGGATTAATTTCGGTTTCTGTCCAGTCCTCCAGCAGCACATAGTCATCCAGGTCGCCCTGTATGGGTGCCGGGGATATCCTCACTTCATAGATGTTCGCTTCTACCTGCGGGGTAGTAAGCCTTGAGAAAAACCGCACCTGGCCGTTTTGCGGCACCGTAAACTGCGGTGTTACCAGCCAGTCTTCTGCAATGCCCGAGGGCACGCTCTCTTTATTCACATAGGCGGCATGGCTACCCTGGTAGGCCGGCTGCTGCACACTTCCGGCAGTGCTTTGTACCCAGTGTACCGATGTGCCTATTCCGTTCTCATAGATCCCCCATCCTCCGGCAGGTCCGGTATTCGGCCCCGTACCCGTGGTCCATGGGCCTTCAAAATCCTGTTCAAATTCCTGTGCATAGCAACACAGCGAAAATAACAGGGATAATGATAATGCTGCAATAATTCTTTTCATATCTTTTTTTCTTCTTTTACCTCTAAGGATTTATACCCTGAAAAGTTTTTAAAACCTGCCAGATCTCGATAGGATATTTCTCTGACACGGTTTTAAATTCAATTTATATAAATATGGTTTGCAGCCCCGGAGGGCCGCAAACCAGTGATTGGAAAAAACTAAACTCTACTATTTATTGTTTAACAAGTTTTGCAGATGTAACCGCGCCCGAAGCTGTTTCGGCCTTAACCACATATACTCCCTTGCTCAGATGCGAAACATTGATGGTAGGTTGCGTGGCTTCAAGCACTTTTTGGCCCGTGATGCTGTAAACGGCCACTTTTTTAACCTCTGACAGCTGCGAAGTTCGTATCGTTACAATGTCTGATGCCGGGTTTGGCGCTACGATCACTTTGTTCGCAGACGATGATGGGTCTTGGATACCCATCGTCTCGATAGGGAAACTGTAGCGTATCACGCCCATATCAAATGTCCCGATATAGGCATTAATATTGTCGCCCACAAAGTTGAAATCCATGGCGTATGACTGCAGGTAGTTCATCTCTTCAGATGAAACGGTTACCCATCCGCCACCGTTGTAATACGTAATGTAAGCATCATTATTAGTTTCCGCATTGTAAACACCAACTGCCATTATACCGTCATTAAGGTCTGAAAAGGCAACTTTACGGGTATCGATGCCATCCAAAGCCGTAGTCCAGGTAACTCCACCATCCGCAGTAGCATGAACCCCGTCGGTCGTGGCAATACCAAAACCATTCGCATTTAGCGGATTGGCAGCAATGTCGGCGATCAATGCACCTTCTGCCGTGTAAAGTTCGGTCCAGGTAGTACCCTGGTCTGTCGATGTGTATACTGTACCGTTCTTGGCCAATATAAGTTTGCCGGTATAAGCAAGTATGCCTCCTATTGGGCCTTCACTTCCCGGAGTTATGATCTCTGTAGTAAGTACGTTAGACAGGTCTGTAAGGTCAATTTTGTGGAGAGCGCCTGTTCCCCAGCTGTCCAGTACCGCATAAACAATGTTGTCATTACCCGGGTCTACGGCAACACCTACAAATCCGGATGCCGGCATTAATTGATGCCTTGTAGCCCCATGGTCTGTACTTACGTTCAGGTCACCTCCCAAAAAGCCTCCACCTTCATACATGAATACCCTTCCCTCATTAAGCGGGTCGGCAATGATCTTCACAGGACTTGGACCAAATGTTGCGGCAGACTCTATATTGTAGGCATCCGTCATATTGGTAGAATAGTTTTTATGCAGGTTGCCACCCTGGGCACCATAGTACAAATGTTCCGTTGTGCCAAATTTCACTGCCGATACACTGTTCACGGTACAAAATTGATTTTTGATTTGGGATAATGTCAGGCCACCATCAATAGTCCTCATCGGATACATATTGGCTGTGATCGCAGCTTCTTTCGTGTTGAAAGGATTTATCGAGATCTGCAGGCCGGCATAATACTGCTCCTCAGGATACAGGGTCGCCGACCATGTTGTCCCGCCATCTTCGGTATAAGCTATCTGGTCTGTTTCCAAAATATAGATAATGTTGCTCTGTTCAGGATGGAACTTAACAACCAGCAAATTGTCATAAGGTGCCGCGTTCCAGGCCACCGGAACGATGTTCCAGGTAGTACCGCCATCAGTAGAGCGGTAAAGGTTCTCGTCTACTGTATCAGAAAAATTAACATCGGTGCCTAAAATAATGTCATTGGCATTAGCCGGGTTAAAATCGATCGGGTTAAGTGGTATGCCCGCCAGTTTTTCGGTCCATGTTTCACCGGCATCCGTGGATATAAGCAGGCCACCGTCAACACTAGTATTTCCCTGTCCGCGGGCAATGAATAATTTTGATGGGTTGTCCGGGCTGATCGCAACATTCCTTGCCGCAACGTTATTATTGTCGGCAGAAGCATATACTTCGGTCCAGTTCTCCCCTCCGGTCGTGGTATAATATACATTATACCCCGCAGGTGTATTAAGGTTCAGTAATATCGTTGTAGCTTCGCTATCGTATACGTCAAAATTATTCACTGTCACTTCGCCCTCAATAGCCGGCAGATCTATCGTACTTATAATTTCGCCGTCCTCAACATTATAAATGTTAATGCCGTTCCCTGATGCCATGTTCAGTACAGAAAAGCACAGGTTCTCATTCCCTTCCAGCATGTGAAGGTTCGTGATCCTGGCGGTAGTATGCGGATAAGCGAACAAAAGGTCCCACGTTTCGCCGTTGTCATAGGATACGACTATATGATTGTTAAGGGAGACCGCGTACAGTTTATTTTGCGTTTCGAGATCATAGGTAAGGCCTTCCAGCCTTCCAAAATCGTCTACTGCTTCGTAGCTATACTGTGCGTGCCCTGTATAGCCCGCCATAAGCAGCATTGCGAGGATCGTAATTTTTTTCATGCTAATTGTTTTTTTTGTTGGTAATAATTCACCCCACAATTTTCATTAAAAACAATTACATAACAAAAATTTAAAACGGAAATAGTGTGACATAAAATCCTAAATTCCGTGATCGCCTACATTTAAACGTTTGATAAATAATCATATAAAGAAACATCTTCCGGCAACTCCATTTTAGCGGCTATGCGTTCCTTCCTTTTGCGGCAAGCCTCGGGCGTAATATTAAGCATAGATGAAATTTCCTTTGTGCTAAGGTTCATGTACACATATGAGATGAAGCGCACGTCATTAGCGTTGAGCGAAGGGTGCAGGTTTTTGAGTCGGTTCAGGAAGCCGTGGTTCACTTCTTCAAAATGGGTAATGAAACTGTCCCACTCGTGGTCCGTCTTCAGGTGGCCCTTCAGCGTTTTGATATGGCCGGATAGCGATCGGTCGCCAGCGAGTGCCGGCACCTGGGATAGTGATGATATTACCTCTTCTATCAGTTCATTCCTTCCCGAAAGGTACAGCGCCTTTGCCGAAAGCTTGCGGTTGCGGGCCTCTATCTCGTTACGGAGGCGTTCCTGTTCCAGCAGGGCCTGGGTTTCCTTTTCGCGTATCTGCTTTTCAAGGAGCAGGTTCTCATTTTTTTCTTTCTCCAGTTCCAGCGCGATCACTTTTTCGTTTTGTTCGGCAATAAGTTTCTTTTGCTTGAGCTTTACCGATATATTGCGAAGAATAAGCAGGATGATGGCCACAACAGCTACAATACCTCCTATGATAAAGTAGAAAAGGCTTCGTTCTGCCGAGCTTTTCTCCTCATTTATGGCCAGTTGGTTCTTGTAATCCTGTATCCTGAACTTTGCCTCGTTGCTGCTCAGCAATATCTTATCCTTGGTTTCCTCCAGCTCTTCAATAGCCGCCACTATCGAGTCTTTGTACCGCAACGCCTCAGCATGATCCCCGCTTTTTGTGTAGGCCGTAGACAGCACGCCATACACCTTTTTCCTGTTATCTGCATTGGGTTTGGTCGCCAATAGCTTCAGGCCGCTCTCTATCGCCATCGCATAGTTATTTTCCTGCAGGTAGCTTTTGGTAATGATAAGCATAAGCGATGTGCCTATCTCATTAAAGTTCAGGTTGGGCGCGGTCTTATACAGGTTCATGGCCTTTTCGCGTGCCTGCCTTGCATTGCCCTGCAACAAGTCGTTATCGGCCAGGCCCACCTGTGCCAGCGTAAGCATTTGCGGATCGGACTTGAGGTAAGGGAACGACTCCAGTATATAATCACGCGCTTCCTTTGGGCTGTCCATCTCGTTAGCCAGATTGCCCAGGTTCATTGCATACATGCCTATCTTGGGGCCGTCCTTGTTTTCCCGTGCAATGTCATACGCCTTTTTAAAATACTCTTTGGCCTTAATGAAATTCTTTTCTTTAGAGTATAAGATGGCAATGTTATTAAGCACCACCATTTCATACTTTGGCCCCAGCTCTTTAAGGGCTATATTATAACTTTCGAGATAATAGTGCAGCGCCTCGCCATATTCGAGAATGGTATAATAATTCGCACCTATATTGTTGGTCGCTAAAAACTGCTGCTTGTACCACTTGTTCTTTTCGGCCAGGTTGCGCGCCTCGGTAAGCAGCTCAAGCGATCTTACATGCTCCTTTTCCCACATCGCATCGATGCCTTTTTTTATAAGCGAATCGCAGTAGCCGATGGTATTTGCCCTAACCGGGGCCCACAAAAAGAGGCACAGCAAAGCTATGAACACAGTTTTTTTGCGGTTAAATATCTCTTGCATATTGACGATGGGGACGCTTGTTAGTTATGCCAAATATAAGCATAAGTAGTATACCAATATTGCCTTATAACAGAAGACCCCAAAGGTTTAAAACCATTGGGGTCTGCATAGCTATATGGTACAGGCGTGCTTTACCTCTTAAACATCATTTCCAGATCATGCTTTTTTACCCGAAGCTTCAAGATTACGTTCGATCTTGTGGCCCGGCCTTGTCCATTTCGGCTTTTCTCCCAAGGATGCAAATTCCGAGTCTTCAGCCTCAACGGTTTTAGGCTGCGACACTTTGGTAAACGGCTTTTGCGGTACAAGCCCCAGCATTTCGAACATTTTCATGTCTTCGTTCACATCTGGGTTTGGCGTGGTAAGCAGCTTATCGCCTGCGAAGATGGAATTGGCACCTGCAAAAAAGCACATGGCCTGGCCTTCGCGGCTCATTTGCGTGCGCCCTGCCGAAAGCCTTACCTGTGTTTCGGGCATTACGATGCGGGTAGTAGCCACCATGCGTATCATTTCCCAGATCTCAACAGGCTTTTCATCTTCCATTGGTGTACCTTCAACGGCTACCAGTGCGTTTATCGGCACTGATTCCGGCTGTGGGCTAAGCGATGCGAGCGCCACAAGCATTCCGGCACGGTCCTCTACACTCTCTCCCATGCCTATTATGCCGCCACTGCACACAGTAACGTTGGTTTTGCGTACGTTGGCTATGGTTTGCAGGCGGTCCTCATACCCCCGGGTAGAGATCACCTCCTTATAATACTCTTCAGATGTGTCAAGATTATGGTTGTAAGCGTATAGCCCGGCTTCTGCTAAACGTGCTGCCTGGTTCTCAGTAAGCATGCCCAGCGTGCAGCAAACCTCCATATCCAACTTGTTGATGGTGCGCACCATTTCGAGCACATCGTCAAACTCAGGGCCGTCTTTTACGTTGCGCCATGCAGCGCCCATGCAAACGCGGCTCGATCCGCTGGCTTTGGCACGCAATGCCTGTGCTTTTACCTGTTGCACGCTCATAAGGTCATTGCCTTCTATGTGTGTGTGGTAACGGGCAGCCTGCGGGCAATAGCCGCAATCTTCGGGGCAGCCGCCTGTTTTTATGGAAAGCAGTGTAGATACCTGCACTACATTAGGGTCGTGATTTTGCCTGTGTACCGATGCTGCTTCATAAAGCAGGTCCATCATCGGCTTATTGTATAAGGCTATTATTTCTTCTTTGGTCCAGTCGTGCCTTGTAATGCTCATAACGGAATTTTTAAGTTGCTCCAAAAATAAGGAAATTCCGTTGTAAATACAGTCCGCTTACCTAAAGATTAGTGGGGCCTGTGGGCAATATCGTCCACCTCATTGATTTTCTCTACTTTATCCTTCCAAAATTGCATCAGCGTGAACGACACGATCACAGAAGCTGCGGCTCCTTCAAGGGCTAGCCCTATTATGAATTCGCTGATCTCCGGCTCACCTCCGCCAAGCACATAGCTGCGCGGGAAGCTTTGGAGATATTCATTGCCGCCCCTGTATTCTGCATATATCACAAAACTTATTATCCCAAGCACAAGACTTGTCAATGCCGTTGCGATACCCGACACAAGATTGGCGAAATAACCATTAAGGCGATCTTTAAAATTACCTTTTATAGTCCTGTTAACACCATAGATCACAAAGATGAAATTTACCAGCCTTAAATAGATCTGGTCTTTGAGTCCCGCAGCTTCCATTACCAGGAAAAAGGCTGCTATCCCTATATAAATTATCAACCCGTTGATCAAGATCCTTGAAGTTTTCATATCCTTTTATGTTTTTGTTTTATATTCAGTTAAAGCATTAGACAGCAATAGCTTACGAACTAAAGCATAAGAAAGGTAAGTTTAATTACACTCCGCCTTTAAGCTTTATCCTATTCGAATTTAGCCATAAAAACGCACATTCAAATATGAATTAATAAAATTTTAATAAAAGAAATATGATTAAATTAAAGGATTGTTAAATGTCTTGAAAGTTAGGCCAAGTGCATTTATTATTAGCGACTGATCACAATTCAATATCTACTTATTGGTATCAGTTCACAAGTTTCCCTTCGTCATCGTACAGCAATATCCAGTCGCAATGAAACAAGTGATCCCAATCTGCAGCTGCCAGGTCGGCGTTCTGGTCAATAAGGCGCAAAAACTTACCGTTATTCACAGATACGTAAGTATCGGCATACACGGCGACATCGACCCCTTCTTTTTCATAATGGTCATGGATACGCTGCGCCATCTGCCATATCATGTCGGGGTGGGTTTCCATAGTGCTGCTCTGCTTATGCGTAAGGTCTTGGTTCACGCCATAGTAAAGCTGGTTGCCATTCTTTTTATCTACGACCCTAAGATCGGTATCGCCGGAACGCGACCTCAGCATCATGCGCCAGCTCAGGCGGTGGCCTTCGTCGGTCCAGAGCACATCGCCCTTAATGAGGTGGTGGCGCAACGGGAGCAGCAATTGTACTGCAAGGTAAGGCAGCATTACATATCTCAGGATATTAGTGCCTTCATCAGTCTGTTCATACGCTGTTACCTGAGGCTTTCTCTTTAAAAATAACGACCTCATTTTTTCGGGAGGGTAAAAGAATACCACAAAACTGAGGGCAAAAAACGGGAATATGCCTATTTGGAGCGTAATGGCATTGAATATGTGAAAAACTACCGAGGCTATGAGCGCCGCGGTCCTTGTTCTCCTGTAAAGCAGCAGGGGCACCACAAGCATATCAAAGGCAATGCCAGCATAGGCGATAAAAAGGTAAAACCACTTTTCTGTCATAAATGCCTTAAGCCCGGGATCGGATACTGAGCGTTCCAGAAGGTCGTGGGTAAAACTACCGTTTAGCCAGCCGGGGTAAAACTTGGCAACGGTTGCATAAAAGTACACAATGCTTACCTGCGCTATCATTATCCAGGAGCACCAGGCAGGCATTGTCAGTTTTCTTATTGAAGCATCCAGCTTTGCATCTATCGAGGCATAACGGTGCGCAGGAAGGAAAAACATAATGAAGCATACCAGCAGCAGCAGATAGTAATGGTTATTATAGGACGTTTTTTGCATGAAATAGGCTCCGGCCCAAAGAATAGTGAACAACCCAATGCTCAAACGGTATTTAAAACCTATCATTACCAAAAGGCCCAAAACACCCATGGCTGCGAAGTAATAATACATTCCGTTACCCGGCAACGGCTGCAGCCATTCCATCCCGATATGCGAAAAAGTGAATTTTACATCGACCAGGTTACTTTTTACCCAACCGGTAAGTATCGCTCCAAATGTTTCGCAAGCTAAAAGGAACCCCAGGAATATCCTGAAAATGACCAAAGGCGCATTATCTATTTCGCGAAACAGGCACTTCATACACTATTCTGCTTAAAGTACATGACGGAATTTTCCCTATCTGCAAAAAGCTGCTCTTTTAGCGCATCGAACGATGCGAACTTTTGTTCGTCCCGCAGCCTGTGGTGTACATTTATCGTTATCTCCCTTCCATAAAGGTCTTTATCGAGGTTAAGGAAATGTACTTCTATAGAAAGGCTGTTGCCATCGACCGTTGGCCTGACCCCAATGTTCATCATACCTTCTTCGGCCTTTCCGTCAATGATCGCCGATACTACGTATACGCCATTGGCCGGGATAAGCTTATAATCTTCTTTAACCGAAATATTAGCGGTAGGAAAGCCGATAGTCCTGCCCAATTGTTTGCCCGTTACCACTGTACCCGTAAGAAAATAAGGGTAGCCAAGGTACATATTCGCGATAGCAATTTCGCCGGCCGCGAGGGCATTGCGTATCCTGGTCGAGCTTACCGAAACTTCATTTACGGCAAGGGCAGATATTTTTTCTACCTCAAAGCCGTATTCATTTCCAAAGCGTATCAGGTCGTCTATATTAGCAGTCCGGTTGCGTCCAAAACGGTGGTCATGCCCTATGATGATCTTGCAGATGTTGAGCCTGTCGACCAAAATATCCTTTACGAACTCTTCGGCCGTGAGCCTGGAAAAAGCCAGGTCAAATGGATGTATGATAAGGTTATCGAGCCCGTGATCTTCAAGCATCTGTGCCTTTTCCTGGATCGTGCTCAATAGTTTTATATCGGTGTTTTGCTGCAATACCATACGCGGATGGGGGAAAAACGTAAGCACAAGGCTTTCGCAGCCCGATCCCTTGCTGGTGGCAATGAGCCTGTCCAGAATGCTACTGTGGCCTTTGTGCACGCCATCGAAAGTACCAAGCGTTACAACTGTTTTTGTAGGGGAATTAAATTCCTGTATTGAATTAAAAATTTTCAAACCGCAGCATTAAGTTGAGCAAATTTAAGTAAAGCGGCCAGCATGGCAAAATTTTGTCCTGTATTTAAACAAGTAGACAATAATAGGCGGCAGGAAAAAATGATAAGCCTAAAGAAATGTTATTTTCATAAAATATGTTAAAATTCAGACAGTAAATTCCTATTTTTACACCCTATTAATGTAATTTTATTATGAAAAAACTACTATTCTACTTATTATTGGCCGGTTCCGCAACACTGACCTATGCCCAGTCCCCCGTTTGGACCCCTGTGCCCAGGGAGAAGCTGGCCACGTCCGAAAAACTGGAACGCAGCGCAATACCTGCAACATTCCACACCGTTAGCATTAACTTAGCAGAATTAAAGTCCCGGCTGGAGGGCGCACCGCAGCGACACTCAGCGCAAACATCCAACGTGATCATCCCGTTCGTTAATGGCGACGGAAAAGTTGAGAACTTCAGGATATATGAAGCCTCCGTACTCCACCCTGACCTTGCCGCACAGCATCCGGACATAAAGTCGTATGTAGGCCGGGGCATAGAGAATCCAGCCACAACAGTAAGGTTCAGCATTACCCTCTTTGGGGTCCATGCAATGATCATGTCTGATAAAGGGACGTCCTATATTGACCCTTACACCACTGACCTGAATAACTACATTGTTTACAAAAAGAAAAATGTAAAAGCTGCCCGTACCTTTCGTTGCGGCGTAAGCGATGAGATGGCCGATGTGCCGGCCCCGCCAAATACCATGGCGGACGACGGTATTTTCCGCACCTACCGCCTGGCACTTGCCTGTACGATAGAATATGCTGCCTACCATGTTAATGCCGCAGGCCTGGGCGCCGGTTCACTGGCCCAGAAAAAAGCAGCCGTCCTTGCAGCAATGAACGTAACGATGACACGTGTGAACGGCCTGTATGAAAAAGACATGTCGCTAACAATGCAAATAGTGCCAACCAATGAGAATGTTATCTTCATTACTTCGGACAACCTTCAAAATAATAACGAAGGCGTAATGATCGACCAGATACAGGCCATTATAAATAACGGCATCGGATCTGCGAATTATGACATAGGCCACGTGTTTGGCACCGGCGGCGGCGGGATAGCCTCTTTAGGGTCGGTATGTTCACAAGTTAAGGCCCAGGGAGTAACAGGAAGCCCTGCGCCTGTTGGCGATCCCTTCGACATTGATTATGTAG
The DNA here is from genome assembly GCF_052437795.1 of Flavobacterium sp. Lineage (GTDB taxonomy): Bacteria > Bacteroidota > Bacteroidia > Flavobacteriales > Flavobacteriaceae > Flavobacterium. The sequence continues at coordinate 299,755 of NZ_JBQVPA010000003.1, read as the reverse complement.
CGCATGAAATGGGACACCAGTTTGGCGCGAACCATACTTTTAACAATGCTTTCCAAAGGTCTGCTGGCAATGCAGTAGAACCCGGCAGCGGCAGCACTATCATGGCCTACGCAGGCATTAGCCCCCCGAACGTGCAAAGCAATTCAGACGATTATTTCCATGCGGTAAGCCTTAACCAAATGTTTAACTTTGTGAACGGAAATGGCGGATGCGGCGTAGAAGTTGCCAACAATAATACCCCTCCTGTCATTATTGCCATGCCAAATTACAACATCCCTAAAGGCACGGCTTTCATACTGAAAGGTAATGCGACTGATGCAGATGGCGACGCACTAACCTATTGCTGGGAGCAGACCAATGCCAACGGCGCGAACTCTACCGTAGACCAAACTCCTATTTCAACCAGTACTACCGGGCCAAATTTCAGGTCGTTGGACCCGTCGGTATCGCCCAACAGGTACATGCCTGTCCTTTCGAGCGTGCTTAACAATAACCTCGCCCCTACATGGGAGGTAGTTCCGACCGTAGGCCGCACACTGAATTTTGCATTGACCGTAAGGGATAACAATACTCCGAATGGCGGACAGACCGCTCGCCGCAACATGAGCGTTGTGGTCAACAACACTGCAGGGCCTTTCACAGTAACGTCGCAAGCTGCCGCAAATACTACATGGGAACAGGGCAGTACCCAGACCATTACATGGAACGTGGCAGGGACCACCGCGAACAGTATAAACACCGCCAACGTGAACATCCTTCTTTCTACCGACGGTGGGCTTACCTGGCCAACAGTGCTTGCGGCCAATACACCTAATGATGGCACAGAAACTATTACAGCGCCTAATGTAGAGGCTATATCGTGCAGGATAATGGTCGAGGCAGTTAATAACATTTATTATGCGGTGAACCAGGCGCCTTTTTCCATAGGCGTGGAAGTAGTAACCGATTGTAATACGTATACGAACAATACACCGGTAGCCATCCCCGACAACAATGCCAATTTTACAACATCGGTGCTGAACGTGCCGGATAGCGCAGTGATCCAAAGTGTGAACGTGGGTGTGAACATTACACACAGTTACCTTGGCGATCTTGGCATTATCATAGCCAGGCCGGATAACTCGCAGGTACTGCTTTGGGAATTTTATTGCAACGACAGCAACGACCTGAATGTTACGTTTAGCGATACCGGATCGGCCGTTAACTGTGGTTCGCCAACTACCGGCACCATAGCTCCGGCGGCGTCCCTGTCGGAATTTGAAGGCACCCAGGGCCAGGGAAACTGGATACTCGCCTTTGCCGACCTTGGGCAGGGAGATACAGGAACCGTGAACTCATGGTTTGTTGAGATCTGCTCGCAAACCGTAAATGCGGTTGACGGCTTCAGCCTGAAAAACTTTACACTTTACCCCAACCCGAACAACGGCAGCTTTACGGTAGGCTTTACCTCCGATTCTGAGAATGCCATCCAGGTTGGCGTACATGACATGAGGGGACGTGAAGTATACAATGCCTCTTACGAAAATACAGGCGTATTCTCCGGAAATATAAACCTTTCCAACATACAGTCAGGCGTGTATCTTGTAACCGTGCAGGATGGCGCAAGAAAGGCTGTAAAAAAGATCGTAGTGAATTGATCCGATCAATATAATATGAACAAAGGCGCTTCAATTGAGGCGCCTTTCGTTTTTATCTGAATGAAATTAATGCATAATTTAGCCTCTGCTCATCCACAATATCATCCGGAAGTTTGATGATGAGCTGCTTGTCTGAATAATCAATGATCCCCTCACTTACTTTATAGAACCCGGCCTTTCCGCGGCAAAAGCACTGCACGCCAAATAGCATTTTTACATCTTTCGGGTTTGCTTTATGCAGGTTGGAAAATCCTTTATCGGTTTCGAAAATAATGGTTTCTGTATAACCCGCATCCTCAACATCTTTCGGTACTATCAGGTCATAAGTATAACGCACCACTATTTTCCCGGGAGTATCTTCGAGGATATAGTATAGCATACCGGTCCCATCAGTTTTAATATCGAGGCTTTTATCTTTTAAAACTTCTATTTTACATTCACCACTTTCATTACATTGGCTGTGAATGACGGGCTTACCATCCGCCCCCAAAGCCATGTCTTTTTTTGAGGCACAGGCTATCAGTAAAATGGGCAGGAATGAAAAGGCGATCTTCTTCATGACGTGTATCTTTACTTCTAAAGATACAAATTTGAGGCCACTGCCTGTGTTTATTTTCCGTTATAAGTGCTCATGGTATTGGCCAGGCCAGAAAGTACGAACGACTTTACCGCTTCGGATGCTATGTCAAGGCGTTCGGGCAGCTTTGCTTTCTCGTCCTCATCCCATTCGCCAAGCACATAATCCACCTGCTTCCCTTTTTTGAAATCATCACTGATGCCAAAACGGAAACGTGCGTAATCGGCAGTATTAAGCAGCTGCTGGGTACTCTTCAGCCCATTGTGGCCGCCATCGCTTCCCTTAGCTTTGATGCGTATGGTCCCGAACGGGATATTGAGGTCATCAGTAACGACCAGTAAATTTTCGAGAGGAATGTTCTCTTTATCGAGCCAGAACTTTATGGCTTTGCCACTCAGGTTCATGTAGGTATTGGGCTTGAGCAGAAATACCGTTTTGCCCTTTATTTTCACTTCAGCCACTGTGCCGAGCTTTACCGTCTCAAACGATGCTCCTTCCTGTTTTGCAATATGATCGGCCACTTTAAAGCCAATGTTGTGGCGGGTATTTACATATTCGGCGCCAATGTTGCCCAGGCAGGCAATGAGGTATTTTTTCATAGGATCAATTGGTTCTTTTTCCTGTTTTGTTGCAAAGAGGGAGGTTAGCCAGTTCATGGTGCAAAGATAGTATCTATTTCGAAACCAAAATACTCACCGCATTGCCGCCAAAGCCAACCGAATTCACTAATATCTTAGTAATGTCGCGGCCGCTTTGCTGCTGGTAGAACGGAGTACAGATAAACCGGTTTTGCCGGAGCATCATTACAGCCAGCTCAAGGCTCATGAGGCCGGAAGCTCCAAAGGTATGCCCTAACTTCCATTTGTTGCTGGTGAGCAGTGGCAGGCTTTCGCCGAAAACTTCCTGTACTGCCCTGTATTCCGAAAGGTCTCCTTTTATTGTTCCCGGGGCATGCATTACCACTACATCTATTTCAGATACATCAATATCCTTCATTGCCATGCGCATCGACCTTTGCAGGCATTCTGCTGTGGCCGATAGCGATGCGCCGTGTTCCAGCGTTTCGGTCGCATAGCCCACACCTTCGATAAATGCAAGCGCATTGGGGCTCTTGCCGGTTTCCAGGCAGGCCATGGCAGCACCTTCGCCCAGCACCATGGTATTGGTTCTTTTATCAAGGTCGAGCGCGCGGCATGGATATTCGCCGTTTACATTAGAGTAGATCTTCATGCCCTGCATCTGCGCGATGGTAAAAGGCGTAAGCGGGGCCTCACTGCCCCCTACAAGGAATTTATCGGCCATACCGCTGTTGAGCCATGCCACACCGTTGAGCACCGCATGAAGCGCTGTAGAGCAGGTAATGGAGTGCGATATGTCCGGGCCGGAAGACTTTACATCTTGTGCTACCCACGAGGCGATATTGCCCAGCGTAGTGGCGGGCGATGTATGAGCACCTGTAGTCCCTGTATTTATGAATTCGGAATAGTGCTTTTCAAAAAGCCCTGTAGCTCCTCTTGAGGAACCGATGTTGATGCCAAACGCGCCATCGCTCCACCCCGCGCTTTCTAAAGCCCGGCGTGAGGCAAGTATGGCATATAGTACCGAATTGTCCAAATGGCGGTAGTTGGGATCTGAGTTGCGCAATGTTGCTACGTCATCCGCTTGACGGGGTGACAGTTGTGCTACAGCAACATTGATCGCACCCATAGTGATGTAAGGCCTTTCATCCAGATAGCTTTGCCAAACCTCGCCGGGACTGCTGCCTAACGGTGAAACGGAACCAATGGAAACGATGGAAACAGGTGAAGCCAATGTGTTAGAATTTACCACAAAAATACATAATAAAATGCCTCTTCAACAACAGGGATAACCTGTGGGTTACCGCACCTCTTCAACCGCCTGCCTTACAACATCATAAACTTTTTCCAGCAATTCATTACTCATGATATAGGGCGGCAGGATATACACGATATTACCTACAGGGCGCAGGATAACACCATGTTTAATGAAAAAATCGTACAGTCTGTTGCGGAAGTCCCCATAATAGTCCTCATTGCCTTCGCGGGTTATTTCGAGTGCCAGGATAACGCCCAGCACCCTGACGGTTCTAACTCTTGGGTGGTTTTCTATTTCCTGCTTAAATGCCAGGTGCTTTTTATTGATCCGGACCAGGTTATCCTGCATTTCATCCGTTTGCAACAGATCGAGGCTTGCCAGTGCGGCAGCGCATCCTGTAGGGTTGGCCGTAAAGGTATGCCCATGGAATAGCGCCTTATTGACATCGTCATCATAAAAGCCCTCGAACAACTCCTGCGTGAATGTAGTTATCGCCATTGGGATCGTACCCCCGGTAAGCGCTTTAGAGAGGCACATCATATCGGGCTGTTGCGCCAGGTAGTCGCAGGCGAAATTTTTTCCTGTTTTGCCAAAGCCGGTCATTACTTCGTCGGCAATGGTAAAAATAGTGCTGCTTTTGCAGATGCCCATCAGCTCGTCGAGCGCTTCGGGTGAGTACATTACCATGCCCGCCGCACCCTGCACCAACGGCTCAAAGATGAAGGCGGCATACTCGCCTGTGGCGGCAAGTTTGCTTAATGCATCAAAACTTTCCTGCTCATTTCCTTCAATCGGCACCGGAATGCGCTCCACCTCTATCAGCGAGCCGCGAAATGCTTCGGTAAAAAAAGATATGCCGCTTGCCGCCATCGCCGCAAAAGTATCGCCGTGAAAGGCATTCTCAAAAGCGATGATCTTAGTACGCTTTTCCCCTTTGTTATAAAAATACTGCAGTGCCACTTTTAGTGCGATCTCCACCGCTGTCGAGCCGTTATCTGAGAAGAATAGCCTTCGTTGGCCTGATGGCAGTATTTCAGTCAGCCTTTCGGCCAAAAGCACCGCAGGCTCGTGCGTGAACCCACCGAACAGCACATGCTCCAACGAAGTAAGCTGTTTGTAAATGGCATCGGCAACGTACTTATTACTGTGCCCGTATGGGTTTACCCACCAGGAGGCAATGGCATCTATGTACTGTTTTCCATCCTCATCCCACAGCAATGCCCCTTGGCCTTTTACAATACCTATAGGTGGTGTCGCGGTTTTATGCTGGGTGTAGGGGTGCCATAAAAATTGCTTATCGCGTGCTACCAGCCCCCTAACCCCCAAAGGGGGAATTTGCTCACTCTTTCTCATTATATGCTTAATAGATCTTCCCTGAAACGGTCGGCGTAGTCAAGGATCACGTTTTTATCAAAATATGGCTCGTTGTCTAGACGGCCTATCATTTTTATACCTGTCCTCTGTAATATGATGCCTTCGGTAGAAGCATTTTCATCTCCATTAAAAATAATTCCCGCAACATTTATTCCCCTGCTTTTCAAGAGCTCAATAGTCATCAGCGTATGATTGATGCTGCCCAGGTAATGTCGGCTCACTACAATGACCTTATACTCAGGTTGGATCAGGTCGGCCACCACATCGGTATCATTCAACGGTACGAGTATCCCTCCCGCGCCCTCTATCACGAGGTGGTTTTTGGCCTTTGGTTCTTTTATGTTTTTCAGGTCAATAGCAATACCATCAATTTCAGCCGCCAGGTGCGGGCTCGCCGGTGTATTTAGCGTATAGCTGTTGGGGAATATTGTTGTCTTCGGGTTGGAAATGTATTTCCCTATCTTATGGCTGTCTGAGTCATTGATATCACCCGCCTGTATGGGCTTCCAGTAATCGGCCTCCAGGGCTTCGGTAACAATGGCTGAAGCGACTGTCTTGCCTACATCGGTACCTATCCCGGTAATGAATAGTTTCATTGGATAGCAAATTCGTTACTACAATTATTACATCGGTAAACATATTTCACATAGGGTGGCAGTGTTCCAAATAGTACACCCCCGAACAGGAAGGATAAAAGTGCTTTCCTGTCTTTTATCGTGGTAAATACATTTACAGTGCTACTGCAGCACTTTGGGCAGGTAACGGGATGGCCTTTGCTATCTAATGAATACTGGCTTATTTCCGCCAATACATTATTAGCTACCACGAGATCTTCTGACCTGACAAAAAGTTTTACGCCTCCTATAGCATTGCTAACGAGTGGGCCAAAATCGATCGTAAAGCCATCTTCCATAAAGACCTCGATACCCTCTGCTTCAAGCCTCCCTTTTACGATAATGGCTTCAGAAGAATATTGATACGAACCTATTTTGGCAAACTCATTTTCCATACTGCAAAATTACTAGATCAAATGTAAGCTTTTGCATTAAACCTCACTGTTATTCTTTACCAACTGATCAGCAAACTTTTAATATAATATTACCATTAACCGATTGAACAATTCTTAATTTTGAAAGGCTCAATAACAAAATTAACACGTTTTTACTGATGGAGACAAACATACCCGGCTATATAAAAACGGTTTACATAGCGCTGCTGATCATTATCATTGTATTTTTCATGATAATTGCCAAGCAATTGCTGGTGCCCCTTCTCATTTCAGGATACATTGCCATGCTGCTCACCTCGTCCTGCAACTTTTTGGAGCGCCGTAAGATCCCAAGATCGGTTGCCGCTTTTATCTGCCTTTTGCTTTTCATAGGGCTGATAGCGGGCATTGTCGTTTTCTCCTATTACCAGGTGTCCGGATTCATGCACGATGTGGGTACCAACCTTCAGGAAAAACTGAATTCATTTGTCATTATCGCGAATAACTGGTGCCTTGACACCTTTGGCTTTGACCTGGGCATGCGCAATGGCTTTGAGATGAAAAAGGCAGTAGAGATCGTGCAGCCCGAAAATACGAGCGCTACGCAGTTAGTTTTCTCATTGCTCAACACCCTGTCCGACATTATACTCCTGCCTGTATTCATATTCTTCCTGCTCATTTACAGGGACCACCTTGCCATATTTGTGACCAAAGTATTCCGCAGGCAGAATAATGACGGGTTGCTTGAAAAGATGACCTCGATCCGTAGAGTTGTACATGCCTACCTGATGGGTTCAGGGAAAGTAATGCTGATCTTGGGTGTAGTAAATACTGCTGTCTTATTTGCACTCGGCATAGAGCACGCCATTTTCTTCGGGATGTTCGCGGGCATGCTTAACATCATTCCTTACCTCGGGCCTTCATTAGGTGCCGTACTGCCTTTCCTTTTCGCGCTCATTACCAAGGACAGCGCATTTTACCCTATAGCGGTAGTGGTGGCGTTCACGCTCATCCAGTTTTTAGAAAGCGCCTTCCTGACACCCAAAATAACAGGCGGCAACGTCAATCTTAATGCGCTTGTTACGTTCATAGGCCTTCTTATAGGCGGTGCGATATGGGGCATCATGGGCATGATACTTATTATCCCAACCATAGCGATACTTAAAAAATTGTTCGAACTTAGCCCGGACACCCAGCCGTATGCCTACCTGTTCGGCGAGGAGGACAGTAACTGGTTCCGTCGGCGTGAACGCAGGAGCAAAGCAAAGGCTGCTAAAGCAGAAGAAGAGGCGTAAGCTGCGCCAGTACTTCTGTTATCTCCCGTTGTGTGTTATAGCTATGGAGAGAGAACCTAATGCGTTCGCGTCCCGCAGGCACGGTAGGTGACAGGATCGCTTTTACTCCAAAGCCTTTTTCCTGCAATGCAGATGCAATGCTTCTCACCTTTTCATTTCCGGGAATGACGGCAGAATGGATGGCAGAATGGCTTTCGATGAAAACATGTGCCAAGCCTAACCTTTGCACTTCCGACCTGAAAAAAATAATGTTCGCTATGAGCTTTTCCCTTTCGGGAGCATTCTCCAGGCGGTCGTAGGCGGCCAGTATCGTGGCTAGGCTGTGCGGTGGAAGTGCTGTGGTATAAATAAGGCTGCGGGCAAAATTGACAAGGTAATCGATTAGCTGTTGCGGGCCCAATATAACGGCGCCATGGCAACCGGGGCCCTTGCCGAATGTGACAATGCGGGCAAAAACTTTACCTTCAAGCCCCAAAGACTGCACCGATCCCTCTCCTTTTTTTCCGAAAACCCCTATCGCGTGGGCTTCGTCAATAACCAGGCGGCAGCCATATTTGTCGGACAGGGCAGCCATTTGCCGTAGATCCGGACTGTCGCCATCCATGGAGAAAACCGATTCGGTCACTATGTATATTTCTTTGTCAGCGTGTTTTTTGATCAAAACCTCAAGCGCTTCAGTGTCATTATGCGGAAATTTATAGGCCGTTGCATTACTAAGCCTTAACCCGTCGCGTATGGAAGCATGGATGTATTCGTCATAAAGCACTACGTCCCCCTTTTGCGGCACCGAAGAAAAGAACCCTACATTGGCATCGTAGCCCGAATTGAAGATCAGGGCGCTTTCGGCGTTGTGGAAATGGGCAAGATAGGTTTCTGTAATTTCATACAATGGATGATCGCCCGATATCAGCCGTGATCCGGTTGAGCCGTTCTGTGTAAAGCCATTCTCCAAAAGGTAATTGTGGGCTTCATCGAATAGTTGCCTGTTGGCAGAAAACCCCAGGTAATCATTGGAGGAAAGATCAACGGTAGCAGCAGATCTGGAAAGGCTGCGCAGGGCATTTTCCTGTTCTCTTCTTGACAGTTTATCCAGTAATGACTTGGGGAGCTTTTCCATAGACCAAATGTAGCCCAACCTTGGTCAAAAAACAAATTGAAATGAAAAACAACAATTAATTATTGTTTTTCGATAATTTATTTATATTTGTACCCAATAACCAACTATTTTGCCATGATAAAATTTAGAATACTCAATTATGTACTCATACTTTTAGTAACTCTTTGCTTACTGAGTTTGATCGGTATGACAGTTGGGTTGTATGCAATGTATCAGAGATCAGAAACGGAATTGTTCACCCTGCTACTGATAGGCTCGGCTAAACTCCTTTTGATGGCAATTGGGTTATCATATACAAAGCAGTCCATTGGTATGTTTTTGCGACATGGCTATTTCAACACAAAGAGCGCTAATTTTCTTACCATAGCGGGTTATGCATTGGCCGGATCTGCGTTGGTCACCCTCATCTTCAACCTTACAGAGATCACATATGTCGACCGGGAATCAGCCTCCGGGTACATAGCAGAGATGATCCATGACATAACCGTACTGCTCGTAGGCCTTGCCCTGCTGGGTGTTTGCGACATCGTTAAAAAGGGCATCAACATTAAACTTGAGAACGACTTAACCATATAAACCATGAAACGACTTTCTTTACTCAAAACATTAGTAACTATTTTATTTGTCCTGGCAGCTATAGGCTTTATTTTTAGCATCCCGACCCTATTGATAATGTCGATATTTCCTGAAATGGTACCATTTGCTATTGATGGCACGAATGTGAAAGAAATAGGCAACGAAACTATCATATACTTTTTTGTACTTATCATTGGTTATGCATTCTTTGTATATGCGGCATATTTATTTAAAAATGTGCTTGGGCTTTTCGAAAAGAAAAAGATCTTTCATGATGACGTGATCAAGAATTTCAGCCAGACCGGTAGAGCGATACTGATAGGTGGCGCTATTACCATAGGCGCAAAGTTTTTATATGGCGTAGTGGTCGAGCAGCAAATTGAACTTTCTGCCAGCCTTGACTTCGATTCATCATTATTTATCCTAGGTCTCGGACTATTTTTTCTTGTTCTCAGTGATGTGTTCCTGATGGCAAAGGGCCTTAAAGAAGAAAACGACTTAACTGTATAACCATGAGGCACCATATCAACATCATCGCATTGGCCGTTCGCATAGCCATAACCGTTGCTTCCTGCATGGCCGCATTCTATCTGGCAATGGTCGTATTTTTCCATCTGGAAGACGGCCACCTATTGGTAAAGGAATTTTTTAGCGATCACTTTACGCCCATTACCTCCGGAGTAACTTATCATAATAACGAATGGTTCGGTTCCGCCTTCTGCATTATCTATGCGGTATTGCTCATTTACTGCGTAACCGGCCTGCAGCGCTTTCACAAAGGGCTAAAACGAATCAAAAAAGGGGGCATGTTCGAACCCGGCCAGGATGAGTCTTTCCGAAAGGCGGCGGCTACGGTGGTTATCTTCGCCAAGTCGAAATACCTGCTGTTCTGTACGATGGGAAGCCTGCTCTATTTTGACCTGACCATCTTCTTTCGTGAGATACCTTCGTTCCTGGCGGTATACCTTATCGGGAAGTTCATTTACCTGATCTCGGGCATGGCAGAGAAAGGGACCTTCATTCAGGAAGAGAACCAGCTAACGATATAACTTATGGAAGATCAACAACGCAAAGACAGGCTGGTTTCAAGGCTGTATTTCATATCGGCTGGGCTATTTGCCTTAGCCGGTGTACTAACAGCAGTAACATTGGCTTTTGACATTTTCCAGAAAGACCCGTACCGCAATTTTACCTTCATGCCAAACCATATTACCGGCTACACCCTTCCGGTAAAGATGAATGTCACAACCTTTGATACGCTGGTAAGCTATGAACGACCGAAGATCGAAAACACTCCGTCCCGCCGCCGTACTTTCATTTTAAAAACCGGCAGCAATACCGAAACAGAACGTCTTGAAGCGAATAGCATCCTCAATGACCCGGATTACAAAACAACCTTTATAACCCGATCGAAACAGGTCCATTCGGACGATGAATTCAATGTCAATATCGGTGAGATCGACATGGCTCCATTATCGGCAGAAGGTTTTATCCTTGTCAGGCCCGATAGTTTGTGGTTTACGCTGCTCCTGGCCATCCGGAATTACTCGACCTACGCTGTGGTACTTTTTGTGCTGTTTTGGCTGATGCAGCTTTTCAGGAGGCTAAAGAATGACTTTACATTTAACGCTTCCCTTAGCCGCTCCATATGGCTCATCGGCAACAGCCTGCTGCTGTACCAGTTCTTACTGCTTGTAACCGGGACGATCATTGAAAAATACATATCCTCAGTCATGATTACCGAAACAGCGGGAGACCTGTATAGCGGGAGACAGATCATGAGCCTCAGCATCAGCTTTGGCGGTAGTATCATTATGCTTTTTTCAGGCCTTGCACTGGTAGTGTTAAGCAAACTCCTTAACTACGGCTACGAGCTGCAGCAGGAAAATGACCTAACCATTTAGCCTATGCCCATTATCATCAATCTCGACGTAATGCTGGCCAAACGGAAAATGCGCAGCAACGAACTGGCCGACCGGGTAGGCATTACCACGGCCAACCTCTCCATCCTGAAGACCGGTAAGGCTAAGGCCATCCGCTTTTCGACCCTCGAAGCGATATGCGAAGTGCTGGAATGCCAGCCGGGGGATATCATGGAGTTTATTCCGGATGGAGTTGAAAATAAGTTGTAAAAATCAGTACTTTAGTCCTGGAATCCAGTCCGCACATGAAACATTTAAAAACAGCCCTTCTTCTTTGCTCATTCGTTTTCCTTATTGCCTGCAAGGGTGAAAAGGAACCCGAAAACGCAACGGCTACTAAAGCCGAAACCCGGAGAGCCGACCCGGACAGGCAGGAAATTACCCGGTTGGTAAAAGATATGTACTGGTGGGTAGAAAAAGGCAATATGTCTTTTGGATTCCAATCAGTTGCAAAAGACAGTGTGGTCGTGGGATATGACCGCGCTGCCCAGAGCCTGTATGAAAAAAAATTAGAGAAGAGCGGATTATTTGCCAAAGAATTTGTGGACAACACTGCCCGCATTTTCAATAAGCAGGATGAATTGCTGCGCAATGGTAAAGCAGAATGGCTTGAAGGAGATATGCCCCCTTTTGGCAATCCCGATGTCAACGCCTGGTGCGGATGCCAGGATACACCTACGGATGATTTTGACAAGATACATGTCGTCATCGAAAAAACGACTGCCGACACCGCAGAGTTGTACTGGAACTGGACCGGCTTTGGCGAGGACTGGGAACAGGAGCATTACCATATAAAAGTTGTCAGGGAAAAGAGCAAGTGGAAGATCGCATGGATGGAAGGCTGGGATTATGAATCAAATGTAAAGCTGGATTAATAATGAAAACACATATCTTTTTACTTTGCATTGCCACAGCATTACTTTCGTGTAAAAAAGACTTGCAAAGTGTAGCTATCGACCATAAAACCTCAATGGTAATGGTCGACTCATTGCCTGGAGAAACTACCGCAACTGCAACACCCATTTATCAGGTCACAAGTTTTGACAATTCTCAAGTGGTAAGCAGGTTGGGTACAAATCAATTTCTCAAAGAGTTAGATAGTGTCGGTGTATTCGATAACGTCCACCCTACACAAATGGCAAAGCTGTCCGACATTCACTTTGGCGCTTTAAAAAGCCTTGGTAAGAATTACAAGCTATTGCATGTTACTCTTGGAAGCCTTTTTGCTCCCGGTAATAAGGACATGGCTATTGTGGCTTACCAGCCTGACAAGAGCTATATTACAATCCTAATTTATAATGATCAAAAGGGAGACATTAGAGAGCTGTACCGCGACTACAATGTCGATAATGCGTTGCGGAATACTGACTGTCATTACGGTCCAAAGAATTCCCTTGATATTCAACTGGCTTCGGAGATAGTTTACCGAAGAGACTACCTTTTGAAGAATCCGAAAAGCAACTTATTTGATGATGCCCCATGTGTTATTGGCGATTTTACAAAAAATGAAAATTATGCGCCCGACGTTGGCTGTTTTTCACCTAATGCACCCAAAGTACCCGGAAATGTATTAAGCATTGCTACTAGCTTTGTGTATAATAACTGGGAGTGCCTGAAGTATGATAAGAAAACCGATTCGTTTTTGGTTTATTACGGTCAGGAATTTGCGGATTAATTGATGGCATTATGGCTAAGTTTGTAATCGGGATCATCATTTGCTTAGCGCTCATAGCATTAAGTGTTTATGCCATAGCCAATAACGGGGTAAGCCTTCAATATGAAGTCGAAAATCCCGGAGATTGCATTTCACTATCATCAGGCACAGACCTTTGCTTTACAGAAAATATTCTATGGGGAATGGTAATTTTGGGTATTATTGGTGGATGTTATTTTACGTACAGGTTAAATTTTCGTAAGCAAAGCGATTAATCTAATTTGGTAAATTATGAAATATGTTTTAGTTTGTTTTTTACTCGTTATAGGTTGTAAGCCCGTAAAAGATACGGTTAATGCTGATGTTGTCGGAATTGCGCTAAATGAAAAATATGGGGCTGTATTGTATGGTAATGGAGAAATATATACCATTGCAGGCCTGCAAAAATGGGATAGCATTTATTTGGATAAAAAAGTAAAGGTAAAGGGTAATTTCAAATTAATGATCGGTAAGGATAAGGTTGAAATTAAAAATTTCGGGACATTTCATGCCCAAACTTACCCAAGGTATTATGTTGTAGAAAATGCTACATGGGAATTGTATACTCCTGATTAGTAATCATCGAATGCGTGGCATTCATTTTTAATCTTTCATAGAATGTGATAACTACACTTCCTTATCCAGCCGTACCCAAACCGAATTGTTCTTTACGGTAGCATCGAGCATGTCGACATCTAACTTTATTGCAATATTATAACCCATATCATAAGCAGGTTGCAACTCTGGACTCCTGTATATGGTAAAATTTTTGGATCCATCGTACCAAACATTCACATCATACAAATAACTTATTGTTGGATCGGTACGCATACCGCCGCTCATCGTCATTTGCTTAAAAACAGATATGTATTCTATGTGGGGCAGATGATGCCATTTACCTATACCTGCACACCCTATTGCAATTTCTTTTTTGTACTTTCTTTTAACAAGGTCAAAATGAATGTTGGTAACACATAAAGATCCCACGCAAAGCATCAATAGCATTATTCCGAACACTACAGTATCAAAAGAATCTTCAATTTCATCAGTGAAAAACATATGGTAAGCCAACATTGATAGTCCTGTAAAACAAAACCCCATAATACCAAAACTAAATACTGACCTGCTTCCCTCAAGGATGATAATGTCTTTTTGCTTCCGGCCCATACTACAAGTATAAAATCATTAATTCATTTCCTTATCCAGCCGCACCCAAACTGAATTATTCTTTACCGTGGCATCGAGCAAAGGCACATTCAGCCCAATGGCAATCTTCCGTGCAACTTTCAGGCATACTTCGGCATTGTAATCGGCAAAAACAGTTAAGTGGCGGTTGCCCTCCTGCCACACATTGACATTGCAACATCCGGTAACTTCACCATCTTCATCCCTGTGCAATTGGTAAAAGACCGATACATACTCTGTTTCCGGAAGCGGTTTCCATCCTCGCGTCAAATGTAACGCGCCGAGGGAAGATTCAAAACGATACTTTGTCCTGCAATAGCGTACCCTAAAGCGATCCTCAGCATAATTATCGAATGCAAGCAAGCCAAAAATCATTATAAGGAGCACTCCCCCAAAATAATGACCTAAAGATGGGGAGTACCAATAACAGTAGGCCGTTAAGCCAACCGAACCAAGCAAAAGCAACAGTGACATTAACCGTCTGAATATCGCCGAAGTGCCGGTATTTTCTAAAACGACTATGACATCCTGTTCTTTGCATTGCATACCGCAATAATACAAAAAAGCCCCTTCAAATCGAAGAGGCTATGCTTGTAAAAATCTTTACTGCTTTTCTAACAGTGTGAGATGCGGCATTGTTTCACCCTCCCCGATATCCATATCAGCTACCATATAGAGCCTTGTTTTTTTGTAAATGGTAAAAGATTGGTTTTCATGTTCCGGAGTGTCAAAATCAAGGATTATAGTTTTACCTGACTTTTTCCATTTCCCGGTATCACTAACAGGGCCTCTTTTGCAGGCATTTAAGGTACGGGTAAAAGTATTGTCCGGCCTTAATTCTAATGTCTCATCTTTTACTCCAAGGAACAAAAAATTCATATATCCCTGTGAATACATAATGGCGGTTTTCTCTCCAAATGTAGGATTCTTACTCACATATACTCCGGAAATATCGTTTTCATGATCCGACACGGGAAAAAGGATAATGGCGAAGCTTATTACAAACAGTGAGAAATATACCTTCATGGCTTATTGATTTGATGCTGAGTTAAATATACAAAAAAAGCCCCTTCAAATCGAAGAGGCTATTTATATTTTCACCGGCTGAACTTAGTCAACCAAAATGATGATCCTGTTGTCTTTAAGCTCCAGGGTTCCCGATTTTATGTGAAGCAGGAACTTCTGGTCTTTTTCTGATTTGTCGAACTTTACGGAAAAATCCTTGTTGGTCTTGAAATCAGGCACACCTATTTTGATGGTTCCCTCAACGAGTACCGCAACGATATTCGCGTGGTGGTCCAACATCTGGAATTCGCCATCCGATCCCGGAACGGTTACCGAAGTAACGCCTCCCTTAAACAAATGGCCTTCCGGCGATACTATTTCTAATAATAACATAGTCGTTTAATTGTTGGTTGCCGGTTGCCGGTTGCTGGAGGCCAATCTGGCAACCATCAACTATCAACCATCAACCGGGTTTTACGCTTCAGTCAACATTTTCTGTCCTGCCTCGATAACGTCTTCAATGGTCCCTTTAAGGTTGAAGGCCGCTTCCGGAAGGTGGTCAAGCTCACCGTCGATGATCATGTTGAATCCTTTGATGGTGTCTTTGATGTCTACAAGAACGCCCGGGATACCGGTGAACTGCTCGGCCACGTGGAATGGCTGCGAAAGGAAACGCTGAACGCGGCGTGCGCGTGATACAGACAGTTTATCTTCCTCGCTAAGCTCTTCCATACCAAGGATCGCGATGATGTCCTGTAGCTGCTTATATTTCTGAAGTATCTCTTTTACCCTTTGAGCGGTGTTATAATGCTCGTCGCCAAGGATAAGCGGGGTAAGGATCCTTGAAGTTGAGTCCAATGGGTCAACCGCAGGGTAAATACCAAGCTCGGCGATCTTACGGGAAAGTACAGTTGTTGCGTCAAGGTGGGCAAAGGTTGTAGCCGGTGCCGGGTCGGTAAGGTCATCCGCAGGTACATAAACCGCCTGAACCGATGTGATCGAACCTTTTTTAGTTGATGTGATACGCTCCTGCATCGCACCCATCTCGGTTGCAAGTGTAGGCTGGTAACCTACCGCAGATGGCATACGGCCAAGAAGTGCGGACACCTCTGAACCTGCCTGTGTAAAACGGAAGATGTTGTCTACGAAGAAAAGAACGTCTTTTCCTTGTCCTTCGCCCGCTCCGTCACGGAAGTACTCAGCAATGGTAAGGCCCGAAAGCGCAACACGTGCACGTGCTCCCGGCGGCTCGTTCATCTGTCCGAATACGAATGTAGCTTTAGACTGCCTCATGCCGGCCTTGTCTACTTTGCTAAGGTCCCATCCGCCGTTCTCCATAGAGTGCATGAAATCGTCACCATACTTGATGATGCCCGACTCAAGCATCTCGCGAAGAAGGTCGTTACCCTCACGTGTCCTTTCACCTACTCCTGCGAATACGGAAAGACCACCGTGGCCCTTAGCGATATTGTTGATCAGCTCCTGGATAAGTACTGTTTTACCTACACCGGCACCACCGAAAAGACCAATTTTACCACCTTTTGCATAAGGCTCGATAAGATCGATCACTTTGATACCTGTGAAAAGCACTTCCGATGAAGTTGAAAGGTCTTCGAATTTTGGCGCCTGGCGGTGGATCGGAAGTCCGTTCACACCCTCTTTAGGCAGTTCCTCAAGTCCGTCGATAGCGTCGCCGATAACATTAAACAAACGTCCGTAAACATCCGGTCCTATCGGCATTTGGATAGGAGCACCTGTAGCGGTAACCTCCTGTCCCCTGCTCAAACCGTCGGTAGAGTCCATGGAGATAGTACGAACGGTGTTCTCACCTACGTGAGACTGCACCTCAAGCACTAATTTTGAACCATCTTTCTTAATGATCTCTAATGAATCATAGATCTTTGGAAGTTCGGCGTCCTGCGAGCTGAACACTACGTCAACAACCGGCCCGATGATCTGTGCAACTTTTCCTTTTACTGTAGACATTGCTTATATATTTATTAAACAGCGATTTATGAATGACGAAAAAAGGTCATTTTTTCGAGTGCAAAGATAGTTTTTTATAAACGAATTATGCAATTTTAATTTTGCGTTTTTTTCGATAAATGACGGGAATGTTGGGAATATGGTTTGGAGATGGAATTAGAAGTGCCTTTGAATTGAGAATTATGGTCAATAACCACTACTCCGCCGCAAACTTTACCACAAATGTCTTTGAAAGGCTGCCGGTATAGCTGTCAGTGCTGCCACCCATGCCACTCATTTTCATTACTTGCGTCAGGTACGATTCCATATCAAAGCCACCGCCCTGCTTCCCCTCTTTCACTTCGAGTATCCTGCCCGGCTTAAGTCCTGAGTTCATGCCTATCACAGCCACCCTCGCCCTGGCTTTGTCCATGATCTTTTTTATCAACAACTCTTCTGCTTTGGTCTCATCGGCATATTTGAGGACAGACGCTTTTACCCTTGCTTCATTTTCTAAAAGGTCTTTTATCTTTTGCACTTCAGTTTCGCTGTTTACCACAACGCTATAACCGTTCTCACTCCCGTCACCGTAGATCTTTAAGTCCAACAGGTTGCTTTTTGACGGGCCAAGCGGACCCACCTTGTACTTCTTCGCCTCCAGTTTACGCTTTATCTCCTTCAATTTTTTTTTCTGTTTTTCCTGCTCGGCCATAGGGTCGTAATCTTCCTCAAACGCGACCGCTACAGTATCAAGGGCATAGATATCAGTGTCTGCATAAATATTACACTGGAAACTTAGAGGTTTCAGGGTTATGGTGTCTGTCACTTCTACTTCGATAAATTTGTTTTGCGCGATAGAGGCGATAGAGAACAGCATAAGGGCTGTAAGGAGAAAACTTTTCATTGTACTATAAATTGGTTTTAGCAAACGTAACAAATTTTAAGAAGCAAAAAACCCGCTGAAAAAATTTCTTAGCGGGTTTTAATATTATATAAGTATAACGGACTACTCCACCGTAACCGACTTCGCCAAATTCCTTGGCTGGTCTACGTTACAGCCCCTCATTACCGCAATATGGTAAGACAATAGCTGTAGAGGGATGGTAGTAAGCAACGGCGATAAAGCATCGGTAGTATCCGGCACTTCGATAACGTGATCGGCAAGTTCCCTTACCTGTACGTCGCCTTTCGTTACTACGGCAATGATCTTTCCGCTCCTTGATTTAATCTCTTGTATGTTACTCACGATCTTATCGTAGTGTTCCTGCTTTTGCGCGATGATAACCACTGGCATCTGCTCGTCGATAAGTGCGATAGGACCGTGCTTCATCTCCGCAGCAGGGTAGCCTTCCGCATGGATGTATGAGATCTCTTTTAGCTTAAGCGCACCTTCAAGCGCTACCGGGAAGTTGTAACCCCTGCCCAGGTAAAGGCAGTTTGGCGCATCTTTATAAATAGCCGCGATCTGCTCTGCAACGTCATTGGTCTTAAGGGCTTCGGCTACTTTTTCGGGGATCAGTTCAAGCTCCTGCAGGTACCTGTGGAAGTCTGAATTGTTCATGGTGCCTTTTGCCTGTGCAATGCGAAGCGCGATAAGCGTAAGGACCGTGATCTGTGTAGTGAATGCTTTTGTAGAAGCCACCCCGATCTCCGGGCCAGCGTGTGTGTAGGCACCTGCATCCGTTTCACGGGATATCGACGAACCTACCACGTTGCAAACACCAAATACAAATGCACCGTTTTGCTTTGCAAGCTTAATGGCCGCAAGGGTATCGGCAGTTTCACCCGATTGTGAAATGGCGATAACAATATCCGTAGGGCGAATGATCGGGTTCCTGTAGCGGAATTCCGAAGCATACTCCACCTCAACCGGTATGCGTGTAAATTCTTCGAATATATACTCAGCTACAAGCCCTGCGTGCCATGAGGTACCACAGGCAATGATAAGTATCCTGTCGGCATTAAGGAACTTTTGAAGGTTGTCCTCTATGCCCGCCATTTTGATAAGCCCTTCGTTGGCATGAAGCCTTCCGCGGTACGTATCCTTAATAACGTTTGGCTGCTCGTATATCTCTTTAAGCATAAAGTGGTCGTAACCGCCTTTCTCGATCTGCTCAAGGTTCATCTGCAGCTCCTGGATATAGGGGTCCACCAAAGAGTCATCCTTTATCTTCCTTATTTTCATTGGCTTATGAAGGCGAACGATAGCCATTTCCTCATCTTCAAGATAAATAGCATTTGAAGTATATTCGATGAAAGGTGAAGCATCCGATGCTACAAAGAACTCATCCTTGCCAACGCCGATAGCCAACGGGCTTCCCAAACGGGCAGCAATGATCTCATTTGGCCTTTCTTTATCGAACACGGCAATGGCATAAGCGCCTACTACCTGGTTAAGAGCAACCTGTACGGCTTTACCCAGTTTCAGGTTATCTTTTTTCTTTACATCCTCTATCAGGTTGATAAGCACCTCGGTATCTGTATCCGATTGAAAGGTATATCCCCTGTTGATAAGTTCTTTTTTCAGTGGCTCATAGTTCTCAATGATACCATTGTGAACGATAACAAGGTTGCCCGAATTTGAAAAGTGCGGATGCGAGTTTACATCGTTCGGCACACCATGGGTAGCCCAACGGGTATGGCCAATGCCGATGGTCCCATCAGTGCTTATTTCTTTCGCGGCCTTTTCTTCAAGGTCCGAAACTTTCCCTTTGGTTTTGCATAATGTCAGGTCAGAGCCGTTGTAAAGCACAACGCCTGCACTGTCATATCCTCTGTACTCCAGCCTTCTGAGGCCTTTGATGATCACCGGATATGCATCCCTGTGACCGATGTAACCTACAATTCCACACATAAGTAAATAGCTATATTAATTGGGTTTGGTATAAAAAATCTCAAGTTTAAGGCGCTTGTCTTCCGGCACTGCAGGGTTAGACCCATACAGTATGGTCCCGAATGGGTGCATTACTGACGTTACCGGCAGCGTTTTTATTTCCAATGGCGCCGTAACCCCATTGTTAGTAAATGTTTCTCCGGTGAGAGGGGACCTTAGCGCTGCATTGCCCGTCAGGTTAATGTATTCTGTTACCGCAAGGCCAAGCTTCACGTTGGTAGAATCCTTATTGACAAGGTTATTGATATGGTCGGTGATCCTTATTTTATATTTAAGGCCGCGGCCATCGGTATCATACTGCAGAATGCCTCCGTGAATGAACTTATCAAATTTCGGGGTTCGCAATGTAGTCGATGTATCCAGATAATAATCTGTGATCGGCCTCTTGTTATTCATGTCATAAAGTATAAGGCGCATTGGCTCAATCGCTCCGGCCATGGCAGCTTTATCTACATAAAACACAAGGTTGGCCTCATTGATCAGTACCCGCTCACCGGTCACAGGATCTGGCTCAAGCCCGGCCAGTGACGACTCATTGATGTCGATAAGCGCTATCGAGCCTACACCACCTTTAAGGTAAAGCTTTTCGTCGCCCGACACATTATCATAGTCGGCTATGGCAGACGCGTAGACCGGATCTGGTGTGTTCTCAAGGAAATTGATGGTATTGCCCTTTAGGTTCAGCGTCATGGTTTTCGCTTCCTTGTCTTCGCTGTGTACTCCTCCAGGACATGTGGTACATGCAATATGGTCCCTGTATTTTATGGTTATAGTCCCCTGGTCAAACCTTGGCATGATCATTACCGACTGTCCTGTTTGTGTGACTTTAAAGAACAACCCCCTGAAATATTCCTTGAATACGTTGTTGTTAACCAGCTTACCTGCCGCACCCGTCCCAAACAGCATGCTTTGGAACTCAGCTTTATCCAAATAAAGGAAAATGCCCGGCGCTTTGCGCTCTACGACCTTAGCTGCATTTTGCCCTTCCGGTACGGCCGAGCGCTCTATCTCTGCCTTGCTTATGGCGAACTCACTGCTTTGCGCTGCTGAAAAAGTATTAAGCTTGCCGCCTACTTTTGCCGCATCGACAAGCCCCAGGTCATCCGAATAATATTTTTGGCCGGAAAGGAACGATGAGCCCGGATCGGAGTCACGAAGGAAAAATCCGTTCCTGTAAACCGCAAGGTCGATCTTAGCGCCTTCGGTCCCGTAAATGGAATCGAGCGTATATGTACTTATACCGGTTTCAGCATCCGCTTCATCAAGAGCACTGAAGTAAGGAACATAAAGGTACACAGAGTCTATTTCGGGTGCATAAAGGGTTGGGTTGAGCGTAGCCAGCTCTACCTGGGTAACAAAATGGGCTACGGTCTTGCCGAACACGGGGCTATCATAGGCCCCCAGTGTATTTAGTGTAAGATTATTGGACTGTACCACACCGGTACCCCGGTCGTAGGCCGTTACCGGAGCTACAAGCCTGGTCATGCCGTAGTGTACATCATCGTCAATGATATCGGAACCAATGGAATTATAATCGGTATCGCACGCAACAAAGGATATTATGCTTAATGCAAGAACGATTTTCGTGAAAAGAGAACTATTGATCATAGGTTTTTTTTAAAATTTATCTATAAAACCTGAGTTTTATAGAAATTAGTATACGCGCCTGCAAAATTATCTTTAGGCACATACTCCAGGTAAGGCTTTCCAGAATCCTTCACGGCCTGTAAAAGCCCGTTCGGCAAGGTTTCCGAAGCAATGATAAGGGCATCTGAATGGGCAATGGATGCCTTCATGATATTTTCATAATTTGGCACCTCCAGCATTTTTACATCGCCTTCAGGAACATTATCGAACATTACTTTTTTCAGCATTGCATTATCCAGCGTACCTTCAAACCCCTGTCCGTAAACCGAGGTAACGATCTTTGTATCGGCAAAAAGGGCTTCATCCTTATAAAAATGCTTCATATAGATGGGCAGCATGGCCGCCAGCCAGCCGTGTACATGAATGATGTCCGGCACCCAGTTGAGTTTCTTTACCGTCTCTACCACCCCTTTCGCAAAAAAGATAGAACGCTCATCGTTGTCCGGATACAGCGTACCATCCTCATCGGTAAAGGTCGCTTTCCTTTTAAAATACTCATCGTTATCTATGAAATAGACCTGTATCCTTTCCTTGGGTATCGATGCGACCTTAATGATAAGTGGCATATCCATGTCGTTTACCACCAAATTCATTCCCGACAGGCGGATCACCTCATGCAACTGGTGCCTCCTCTCATTGATATTGCCATAACGGGGCATAAAGATCCTTATCTGCCCCCCCTGATCATTTATCATTTTCGGCACATCATACGACATTAACGACACCTCATTCTCCGCCAGATACGGCACAACTTCAGATGATACATACAATATCCTCTTATCCTCCATCTTCAATAGCTTAATTTTATTTGGTCATAAAAACATGCAAAATTAAACAAATTTGCGCATCTTGCCACGAAATAATTAATTTTGCAACGATTTTTAATTTAAACTTAATGCTCATTTTCAATAATAAAGCCGGTTTGGCGACAGTTTTGTCTGACTACATAAATGTTAAAGCCCCCATCGGGTTCGTCCCGACCATGGGCGCGCTTCACGACGGCCACCTATCGCTGATCAGGCGGTCGGCAGGTGAAAATGAGGTTACGGTGGTAAGCATTTTTGTCAACCCTACCCAGTTCAACAATCCCGAAGACCTTGAAAAATATCCCCGAACACTTGATGCTGACATAGAGAAGATAAAGACCGTAAGTGACAAGATCATTGTTTTTGCCCCTACTGTATATGAAATGTACGACGGCAATACCGCATCGGCACATTTCTCGTTCGACGGGCTCGAAAACCAGATGGAAGGCGCGTTCCGCCCGGGCCATTTTGATGGTGTCGGGACTATTGTTAAGAAATTGTTCGAGATCGTGCAGCCCACTAATGCCTATTTTGGCGAAAAGGATTTCCAGCAGCTGCAGATCGTGAAAAAACTCGTAGAAAAAGAGGGTATGCCCATTAACGTCATCGGATGCCCCATAAGCCGCGAGGCCAACGGGCTGGCCATGAGCTCCCGCAATGAAAGGCTGTCAGGAACAGACAGGGAAAAAGCGGCCGGCATCTACAAAATACTGAAGGAGGCCCAACACAGATCTAAAGACCAGGACTTTGCATCTGTAAAACAATTTGTTCACAATGCATTTGCGGCACTGCCCGGCTTTACCATGGACTATTTTGAGATAGCCGCCGAAGACGACCTGAAACCTGCTGTTAGCGAGGGAAAAAAGAAATACAGGGCTTTCATTGCAGTTTTTTTGAGCAATGTGCGGCTGATCGATAATATTTCATTAAATTGATTACCTTTGCCCCATGCAAATTCAAGTTGTAAAGTCCAAGATTCACCGCGTTAAGGTGACTGGAGCTGATTTAAATTACATAGGCAGCATTACCATTGACGAAGCGCTAATGGAAGCTTCCAATCTTATTGAAGGTGAAAAAGTTTCGATAGTAAACATCAACAACGGTGAGCGCCTCGAGACTTATGTGATCAAAGGGAACAGGAACAGCGGCGAGATAACGCTAAACGGCCCTGCTGCAAGGAAAGTCCAGAAAGGAGACATCATTATCATCATTTCTTACGGGATACTGGATATTGAAGAAGCCAAAACCTTTAAGCCATCGATCGTATTCCCCAACGAAAATGACAACTCGCTAACCTAGCCTTGAAAAAAAAGATAAGCAGGATATTAAGCATTGCGCTCCCACTTTTGTTGGGAGTTTTTTTAATTATATACATGTACCGGCAGTTTACCTCAACAGAACTGGAAGACCTGAAAAACAGCTTCCGTACTGCCGACTACCTCTACGTTTTCTTTTCACTGATAATTGGTTTTACAGGATTTTGGGCACGTGCCTACCGTTGGAAGTACACCCTTGCGCATATTGGGTACAGCGCCCCGATGGGTGCTAAGTTTGGCTCTGTCTGCATCACCTACATCATGAACATGTTCATACCCCGCAGTGGCGAAGTGAGCCGCGCCGTTGCCATAAACAAATATGCAGGCATACCCTTCGACAAGGCCCTTGGCACCATCATAGCAGAACGCATTGTAGACATGATACTGCTGGTACTGGTCGTAGGGCTTACTGCCATACTCCAGTTTGAAGAAATGAGGTCTTACCTTGCCGAGATCCCATTCAAACAACTTCTGTTTTATGGCACTATCGCCGGAATATTGTTCCTGGGCTCTGTGCTTTTCTTCGTCTACTCAAAGCTTGAGTGGGTACAAAAGATAAAGATACGCATATCCGGGTTAATGCAGGGCGCTCTTAGCGTTTTCAAAATGCCTAACAAATGGCCTTTCCTTTTGCTTTCGCTCTATATCTGGTTTAGTTACGTGCTGATGTTTTACATCACCATATATGCCCTTCCCGAAACGTCGGGGCTTAGCTTTGGCACTGTATTCACGGCATTTGTCATCGGGAGCATCGTTATTACCTTTACCAATGGTGGCACAGGCTTTTTCCCATTTGCCATTGCCAAAATACTTGCTGTATACGGCGTGCCAAAATCGGCAGGCGCTGCCTTCGGGTGGATCGTGTGGACTTCTCAAACCGCGCAGATACTGGTCTTAGGCGGATTGTCTTTTTTATTGCTGCCACTTGTATACAGAAACAAATAATCGCTATCTTGCGAAACTATTTGCTTCAACCCCGTAAAGCTATGAAACACACAGTATTAACCTTGCTGATAGCCTTTATTTGGCCGCTCTCCGCCCAAGTAAAGGTGGAAGAGATCGCGTCAAAAAAGCTCAATGCGACACGCGAGATCACTATTCTCACTCCTCCGTCCTATGCCACTGACAAGAACAAAAAATATCCGTTATTGTTCCTATTGGATGGCGATTACCTTTTTGATCCCTTCTCGGGCATAGTTTCATATACAGAATACTGGAATGACCTTCCTGAGGTGATCATAGTAGCTCTTACCCAGGACAATGCCGAACAAAGGGAATTTGACACCCAAACCGCCGAACAAAACGGCCTGCCATTTGACCAAAGTGAAAAATTTTTCGAGTTCCTGGCCTATGAGCTGGTGCCTTCGTTAGAGAAAAATTACAGGGTCGCGCCTTTTAAGATCATTGCCGGGCATAATATGACAGCTAATTTCATGAACTACTTCCTGTTCAAAGAAAAACCGGTATTTAATGCTTTTATAAGCATGAGCCCCGAGCTTGCCGTTAACATGGAAACACAGCTGCCCGAACAGCTTGCCAAACTGAAAAGCCCTGTCTACTATTACCTGGCCACTGCCGATGGCGACCTGGCCAGCCAGCAAAAGACAATAAAGGCGCTGGATACCAACATTAAGGCGGTGACCAACCCTAACCTGAAATACTTTTTTGACGATTTTAGGGGTGCTTCCCATTATTCTCTTGTGGCACGCGCCATACCGGCTTCGCTATATGATATTTTTTCATGCTACCAGCCCATATCATCTTCAGAGTACCTTGAAAAGATCGTTAAGCTGCCGTCTGGCTATGTAAAATACCTTACCGACAAGTATGATGTGATAGAAAAGGACCTCGGATTGAAAATACCAATGAGGCTCAACGACTTTAAAGCGATCGAAGCTGCCATATTGAAGAATGGCGTATACGATGAGCTGCGCGACCTTTCGGACGTGGCCTCAAAACAATATCCAAAGACTACCCTGAGTGATTATTATTCAGGACTATTTTATGAAAAGACCGGCGACAATAAAAAAGCCGTAAAAGCCTATATGCGCAGCTATACCCTTGAACCTATCGGCGAGTACACCACCGAGTTCATGCTGGAAAAGGCTGAAAAACTTAAAGAACGCTAATGTCCAAACTCAAGACTGCTTTTTTTTGCCAGAATTGCGGCACCCAATATCCAAAATGGCAGGGGCAATGCAATGCCTGCAAGCAATGGAATACCATAGTTGAAGAAGTAATACAAAAAGAAGAAAAGCAATCCTGGAAAGCTTCATCGGGCGAAACCAAAAAGGCTCCTAAACCACTAAAGATAACCGAGATCGACTCGGCTGCCGAACTGCGGCTGGATACGGGCGACGGCGAGCTGAACCGGGTATTGGGCGGCGGGCTGGTACCGGGATCGCTCACCCTTTTGGGCGGCGAACCGGGAATAGGCAAAAGTACGCTGCTGCTGCAGATATCCTTAAAACTGCCCTACCGCACGCTGTATGTATCGGGTGAAGAGAGCCAAAAGCAGATAAAAATGCGTGCCGAAAGGATAACCCCTGCCGCAGATAACTGCTATGTGCTTACCGAGACCAAAACGCAGAACATCTTTAAACAGATCGAGGCACTTCAGCCGGAAGTGCTGATCATTGACTCGATACAAACACTTCATACCGACTTCATAGAATCGACAGCCGGCAGCATTTCGCAAATACGTGAAACTACCGCCGAACTGATAAAATTTGCCAAGGAAACCAATGTACCTGTTATCCTGATAGGCCACATTACCAAAGATGGCAGCATAGCCGGCCCTAAGATACTGGAACACATGGTAGATACAGTACTCCAGTTCGAGGGTGACCGTAACCACGTATACCGCATACTCCGCTCGCTCAAGAACCGTTTTGGCTCTACCGCCGAACTGGGCATTTACGAAATGCTGGGCAGTGGGTTGAGGGAGGTTTCCAATCCGTCGGAAATACTCATATCACACAAAGATGAGGAGATGAGCGGCACCGCCATAGCAACCACCATGGAAGGCATGCGACCGCTGATGGTAGAGATACAGGCGCTGGTAAGCTCGGCCGTATATGGCACGCCGCAAAGGAGCACGACAGGTTATAATGCAAAAAGGCTCAACATGGTGCTGGCCGTACTCGAAAAAAGGGCCGGTTTCCGTTTGGGTGCCAAAGACGTTTTCCTGAACATTACAGGCGGCATTAATGTAGATGATCCTGCGATAGACCTTGCCGTGGTAGCCGCTATTTTATCATCTAACGAAGATATTGCCGTTGGAAAGGGCTGCTGCTTTGCGGGCGAAATTGGCCTATCGGGCGAGATACGCCCCGTAAACCGTGTAGACCAACGCATACTGGAAGCGGAAAAGTTAGGATTTTCTACTATTTTTGTATCTAAGTACAACAAGATCTCATTAAAAAACACCCTGATCGAAATAAAGCTGGTAGCCAAAATTGAGGATGTCGCGGGCTATCTTTTCGGTTAGCCATCACCATTTGCATGCGTAAAAGTCGTATTAAAAAAATAGCCTTCTTACTTTTAAAAATAGTTGCAGTACTGCTCATCATCGGTACAATTTGCTTTTTTGCCTTCCGCAACATGATGCTGGAAAAAGCGATAGCCAAAGTTGCTGCCAAAATGGAGCGCGACTATAACAGCCGTTTTACTGTAAAACAAGCCACCTTTAAAGGCTTTTCGGGCATTGAGCTGAAAGAGATCGCGTTAGTTCCTAAAAATGCCGATACACTGCTGCATGTGCAGGAGATAAAAACATCGGTCAATTACCTGAAGCTGCTTACAGGCGATGTACAGCTGGGCACCCTCGAAATGAAGAATGGCTATGTACAGCTGGTGCGCAACAAAAATGGTAAGAATTTTGATACGTTCCTGAAAAAGAAAAAAGACGAAACACCGGACGATGGCCCAACAGAAGCCAACTATGCCGACCGTGCCTACAATATACTGAACACGGCGCTAAACCTGGTGCCAACCGACATGAAGCTGGACAACCTTACCCTGCGCCTGGACGACATGGGCCGCGAGGTAAACCTGAACCTGCAGCAGATGCGCCTGGCCGACGAGCATCTGGAATCGACTATTGGCGTTACCGCCGACAGCATAAGCCAGACCTGGAAAGTAAAAGGGATGGCCGACCCAAGGGACAAGCGCGCTGACCTGAAGTTCTTCAACTCCGACACCTCACGCATCAAGGTGCCCTACATTTACGAACGTTTTGGCCTTAAGTCGGGCTTCGATTCCATCCACCTGAATGTAGAGAACATTGACATGGATGGCGATGAGCTGCACATAGACGGCTTCGCTTCCATTGGCAACTTTATGGTCAATAACCCGCGCATTGCCAAAAAAGATGTTGTGATAGACAAGGCACGCTTTGACTACCACTTCCTCTTCGGGCCGGATTTTGTCGCGATAGACAGCAGTTCGACCGTGCAGCTCAACCAGATCAAATTCAATCCCTACGCGCGCTACAGCGTTGCCGGAGACACCATTTACGAGCTAAAGGCCAGGATACCCACAACCAAGGCGCAGGACTTTATCAACTCACTGCCAACAGGGCTGTTTACCAACTTTGAGGGTATGGAGGCTGAAGGTACCTTTAGCTACGACCTCAAATTCCAATTCAACAAGAACAAGCCGGGAGCACTGGTATTTGACAGCAACCTGAAAAAAGACGGCCTGAAGATCATAAAATATGGCGCGGCCGATCTGGCGAAGCTCAACACTACGTTCACTTACAGGGCCATTGATAACGGGAGGGCACAGCGCCCGATCCTCGTGGGGCCGGGAAACCCATTTTTTACTCCACTCGACCAGATATCGCCTTATGTAAAAAATGCGGTACTTACCAGCGAGGACCCTTCGTTCTTCCGCCATCGGGGTTTCATTACTGAAGCGTTCAGGCAATCGATCATTAAGAACATCAAGACCAGGCAGTTTTCCCGCGGGGCCAGCACCATAAGCATGCAGCTGGTAAAGAACGTATTCCTTACCAGGGAGAAAACGCTTTCGCGAAAGCTGGAGGAGATATTGCTGGTATACATACTGGAGAACAACGGCATATCGAACAAATCGCGCATGCTGGAAGTGTATTTTAATGTGATCGAATGGGGGCCGGATGTATATGGCATTGGCGAGGCTGCCGATTATTACTTCAACAAACACCCTTCTCAGTTATCGCTGGACGAGTCGGTATTCCTGGCAAGCATCGTACCAAGGCCAAAAGCGTTCATGTGGCAGTTTGACGGGGCTGGCCAGCTGAAGCCGTATGCCATAAAGCACAACAAATTCGTAAAGGACCTGATGCTTCGCCGTGCCCTGATCATGCCCGAAGATACCATTGCACAGCACGGCGATGTTCACGTTTCAGGCAGGGGAAGGTCGCGATTAAGGCTTACCGAAATACCACAATTCGAAGGCGATTCGCTGGAACTGGATGAATTCTTCTTCAATTTATCAAAGACGTCTTTTTAGGTTAAGCTCTCTTTAGGTACCAGGCCGAGTCCATTAGAGATATAATTCGTGTAATTCGTGGCAAAATTAACATTGTCATCCCAACCTTTATTATCAAAAAATGCTCTTACCAATAAATACACATTTATGAAAAAGATAGTTGCATTGTGCCTGCTGATAAGCGGGATGGCATTTGCCCAAAAGCCGGTATTCACTACCGCAAAGGCCGTTGCCGCCACGGTTTACTTTAATGGCGCTGAACTTTCGCAGACGGCGATTGTAAACCTGCCGGCCGGAAGCAGCGAGATCGTGGTAAAGAACGTAGCCGACTACCTCAACGAGAATACTGTACGAATTGGCGCGCCATCAGGGCTTACGGTGCTCTCGGTGCAATTTACGCGCGACTATATTTCGGAATATGAAGCCGACGAAACTTCGCCTGCCATAAAGAAAGTACGTGACAGCATTACTTTGGTACAAAAAGACCTGGAACGCACCACCACCGCCAAGGCTCAGGAACTGAAAGTAATAGAACTGCTGGACAAGAACACCCAGGTGGGCGGGCAGCAGTCGGGGCTTAGTGTAGCCGAACTGATGAAGCTGGCCGACTACTACAAGGCCAAGCGGACAGAAACGGCAACAGCCATTAATACATTGGTCGAAAAAGAAAAAAAGCTGAACGAACTGCTGGCGAAGCTGAACCGCCGCCTGGAAACCAATACCCAAACCAAGGAAAACATTTCTAACGGCAAGCTGGTATTGCAGGTAATGAACGAGGTGGCCGGCAACGTACCGCTTACCATAGATTACCTTGCGCAAAACGCGGGCTGGACTGTATTTTATGACCTGAGGGCAGATAACATTTCGCAGCCCATCAACCTGGTGTACAAGGCACAGGTAGTACAGCAAACCGGGCTGGACTGGAAAAAGGTAAAGTTGACCCTTTCCAGCGGCATGCCCAACCAGAATAACGTGGCACCTGGACTGAACCCCTGGTTTTTACAGACGTATGAAATTAGAAATATAAATGAAAAATCAAAAGCGACATTTGCACAAACACTTCAGGGGCAAGTGCCTGGATTGCAAATTACAAATGACGAAAATGCCGAAATAGTAACACAGGGATATATGAGTATGAAATCTAACATCGCTACTAGCCCTACTGAAAACCAGCTCACAGTTTCTTTCGATATTGATATCCCTTACGACATTCTTTCCAATGGCAAAAAGCACAGCGTGACCCTGAACGAAATAAAGCTCCCGGCATCCTACAGGCACCTTACAATTCCGAAAGTAGACAAAGAAGCCTACCTGCTGGCCGAGATCACCGACTACTCCAAATACAACCTGCTGAAGGGCGAGGCGAACATTATTTTTGAAGGGATGTATGCCGGGAAGACCTATATAGACCCGCTACAGACTACCGATACCCTGAGCCTGAGCATGGGCAGGGATAAGAAGATCTCTGTTGAAAGGGTAAAAGTGATCGATAAGTCGGGCAGTAAGTTCCTTTCGTCCAAAAAAGAGCAGACCTTTACCTACGACATCATTGTACGCAACAATAAAAAAGAGGCGGCCAATATTACCGTTAAAGACCAATACCCCATAAGCACTTTGGAAAACCTTGAGGTAGAACTGCTGGAAAGCAGCGGCTCCGAAGTGGCCAAAGAAACCGGCATGCTGCAATGGCAGATGAAGCTAAAGCCCGGCGAGACTAAAAAGGTACGCCTGAGCTACCGGGTGCGGCATCCTAAGAACATTGCGGTAGGAAATCTGTAATATTTTGTTAAGCACCTAATTGATATTGTGTTATATTAAGTAAATTTACTGGTATAACACAATATCCTATTTGCTATGAAGACAAAACTATTCTTTGCATCGCTGCTTTTTTCGGGTTTTATGAACGCACAGGACATCGACCTGGAACTGTATGCACAAGGCCTGAACAACCCCGTAGACATTGCTTTTGCCAATGATGACAGAATGTTCGTCGTAGAGCAGGGCGGACTTATAAAAATGGTGGTGCACGTAGAACAGGAAACTAACATAAGTACCTTCCTGAACATATCCTCGCTGGTAGACACCGGCGCTAACGAAGGTGGGCTTTTAGGCCTTGCCTTCCATCCTGAATTTGAGACCAACGGGTATTTCTTCGTCAACTATACAAATACTGCCGGAAATACTGTTATAGCACGATATTCACTGAACGCAACAGACCCTAACCTGGCCGAGCCTACAAGCGCGGTGATATTGCTTACCATAGATCAGCCTTTTTCCAACCATAATGGTGGCTGCCTGCGTTTTGGACCTGACGGATACCTGTATATAGGCATGGGCGATGGCGGCAGCGGAGGCGACCCGGGCAACAGGTCGCAAAACATCAATACCCTTTTAGGTAAAATGCTAAGGATAGATGTAGATAACGGCGACCCTAATTATTCCATCCCCTCAGATAACCCATATGTAGGGATAGACGGCTCGGACGAGATCTGGGCCATTGGCTTGCGCAACCCCTGGAAATTTTCGTTCAACAGGATCAATGGCGACCTTTGGATCGGCGATGTGGGCCAGGGTGAAAGGGAGGAGATCAATAAAGTACCTTCTACAGCCTCGGGACTTAACTACGGCTGGAGGTGTTATGAAGGCACACTTGAATTTGACATGTCGCAATGCAACGGCATAACCGGCTTTACAGTCCCTTTTGCCGACTACAGCAGTGGCTCGGGCAGCGGCAACTGTTCTGTTACAGGAGGATATCAGTATACAGGGGCCTTATTCCCGAACCTGCAGGGAAAATATCTCTTTGCAGATTATTGCAGCGATAAGATAGGCATACTTAATGAAGCAGGCGAAATAACATTTACGGAGACATTCGACGGGAATAACTTCACTACTTTTGGGGAAGACATCAGTGGTGAGCTATTTGTTGCCGGCATAAGCAGCGGGAACATTTACCGCATAATCGACAACTCACCGGCAGGCACGGACAGTTTTGCGGGAGGATCATACAAGATTTACCCGAACCCTGCGGGAGAAGAAGTATTTGTTGAATTCTCTGATATCGCATCGCCAACAGCAATAAGCATACTCGACATACATGGCAAACTATTACTGCAGCAAAACATTGCAGAAGGCAGGTCCCGTATAGATACATCAGGACTTGGTTCCGGAATATACCTGATGAAAATGGAATCATCAGGTGCCGTGAAGCATCACAAGCTTATGGTGAGATAATCGATACATTTACATCTTATAAATAACAAGGCCGGAAATTACTCCGGCCTTTCTTGTATTTATATATGCTGTTATATCTCGTTCAGCATTTTTGATATTTCATCCAACTTTGGCGTAAGGATGATCTCGATCCTACGGTTTTTCGATTTGCCTTCTGCGGTATCATTGCCGGCTACCGGGGCAAACTCTCCCCTACCGGCTGCTGTTAGGTTTTGCGCGTTCACGCCTTTATTCTCACGGATGATATTCACAATGGCCGTGGCACGCTTGGTAGAAAGGTCCCAGTTATCGGTTATCTGGCCACTGCCCTGATAGGGTACATTATCCGTATGTCCCTCGATAAGCACCGCTATTTCAGGATTTGCGGCAAGTACCTTGGCCACTTCGACCACCGCCTTCTTACCTTCGGTGCCCACTACCCAGCTTCCCGACCCGAACAGCAACTTATTCTCCATCGAAACATATACCTTACCATTCTTCATTTCTACGGTAAGGCCTTTTCCTTCAAAGCTGTTAAGCGCTTTTGACAACGTTTCCTTAAGCTTTTTCAGGCCGGCTTCCTGAGCGGCGATCATGCTTTCCAGCTCGTTAACGCGCTGCGAACGGTCTTTCAGCTCAGCGCTTAATTTGTTCAGCCTTTCCTGCTCGGCGGCAAGCGCTTTTTCCTTAGCCTCGAGCTGTGCCAACAGTTCGCGGTTCTTTTTCATGTTGGTATCCAGTGCATCGCCGCTGTTCTTTTCCAGCGCGGCATAAGATGACTTGAGCGTATTAAGGCTCGATTGTGATGCGGCATGATCTGCTGCCAGCTTGTCACGGTCGGCTTTCATTTTGTCAAGTTGTGCCTGCAGGTCCTTCGATCTCAGGTCGAGTTCATTGCGCTCTTTTTCAAGTTTGGTATTCTGGTCGGCCATCTCGCGGTTCTCTTTCTTCAGGTCGGCATACTTGTTTTCCAGGTCGGTGTACACTTTCTTGGATACGCAGGAAGTTGTAAGCGCCAAAAGGAGCAATCCCACGGAAATTTTTCTTAAGATCATTTGTGTTCGTTTTAGTGGTTAACCGGCCCTCCCCGGCTTTATGTTCAATAGTGTTTATTCAAATTCTACCAATATCGGGCAATGGTCGCTGTGCCGTGCTTCGGGTAATATAAGGGCACGGGTAAGACGTTCGCGCAGAGGTTCGCTTACCATTGCATAATCAATACGCCACCCTTTGTTGTTGGCACGGGCGTTGCCAAAGTTGCTCCACCATGTATAGTTGTGCGGCTCCTTGTTAAAATGGCGGAAACTGTCGATGAACCCACTCTCCATGAATCCTCCCAGCCAGGCCCTTTCATTTGGCAAAAAGCCCGAAACCCTTGCATTGCGTACCGGGTCGTGAATGTCGATCTTCTCGTGGCAAATGTTATAATCGCCGCAAATAATGATATTCGGCATCTCGTTACGCAGTGCAGCAATGTAGTGGTGGAACTCGTCCATATAGCGGAACTTGTACTCATGCCTTTCTATATTGGTTCCCGATGGCAGGTAGAGGCTCATTACAGAAAATCCGTCAAAATCCAGCCTGATGTTACGGCCTTCAAAGTCCATATGTTCAATACCGGTGCCATATACCACATTGTTGGGCTTATGCTTCGACAGGATAGCCACACCGCTGTAGCCTTTCTTTTGGGCCGAGAACCAATAGTGGTATGGGTAGCCTGCGGCCTCGATCTCATGTACTGCGACCTGGTCTACGGTCGCCTTGGTCTCCTGAAGGCAGATAACGTCCGGGGCGGCCTGTTGCAGCCATTCAATGAACCCTTTGTTGAACGCCGCACGAATGCCATTTACGTTGTATGAAATGATCTTCATTAATTTGTGTTTGGATTCCAAAAATAAATAAAAAGATAAGCAAAACCGTATATAACTTTTAATTTAAGATGGCATCCATCCTATAAATGCGGAAATCTATCCATTTCCACGGCATCTATCCTTCCTACACACGGCTGCCAACTGTAATGGCGACAAGTTTAGCACCTAAACTTTTAACCCGTAGGCATTAATTAAAACAAATCATTAAATTTGCTCCACTTATAAAAAACATCATCATGTTACAGACAGCATTTATCAGGGAAAACAGGGAAAAAGTGATACAGGCTTTGGGCAAAAGGAATTTTGATGCCACAGCTTTGGTAGACGAAGTGATCGCGCTCGACGAGAAAAGAAGGGCGACACAGGTAGAGCTTGACACCGTACTTTCGGAATCGAACAAGCTGTCGCGCGACATTGGCGAGCTGATGAAGGCGGGCGAAAAGGCAAAAGCCGCAATTATTAAAGAGAAAACAGTACAGTTTAAAGACAAGAGCAAGACGCTTGGCGAAACCCTTGATGAAGTGACCGAGGCACTCACACAGGCATTGTACAAGCTGCCGAACACCCCTGCCGAGATCGTTCCTGTGGGCAAAACACCGGAGGAAAATCTTGAGGTGTATGCCGAAGGCGATATCCCCGTGCTTCATGAGGGCGCTATGCCGCACTGGGACCTTGCAAAGAAATACGACATTATCGACTTTGAGCTTGGAAATAAGATAACAGGTGCCGGCTTCCCGGTATACAAAGGGAAAGGCGCAAGATTACAGCGTGCGCTGATAAGCTATTTCCTTGATAAGAACACGGATGCGGGCTACAAGGAATACCAGGTGCCGCATTTGGTGAACGAAGCATCGGGCTATGGCACAGGACAGCTTCCGGATAAAGAAGGGCAGATGTACCACGTGGGCATTGATGACCTGTACTTGATCCCAACGGCCGAAGTGCCGGTTACCAATATGTTCCGCGATGTGATATTGACGGAAAGTGAGTTGCCGGTATTGTGTACGGGCTATACGCCGTGCTTCCGCAGGGAGGCGGGTTCCTATGGCGCGCACGTAAGGGGGCTTAACCGCCTGCACCAGTTCGATAAGGTAGAGATCGTTCGCATAGAGCATCCGGATAAATCATACGAAGCATTAGACGGAATGGTAGAACATGTGAAGACACTGCTTCAGGAGCTGAAACTCCCATATCGCGTATTGCGACTTTGCGGCGGCGACATGGGCTTTGCATCGGCGCTGACCTATGACTTTGAAGTATTCTCGACCGCACAGGACCGTTGGCTCGAGATCAGCTCGGTATCGAACTTTGAAACGTTCCAGGCCAACAGGCTGAAGCTGCGTTTCCGCGATAAAGACGGCAAGAACCACCTGGCACATACGCTAAATGGAAGCTCGCTGGCACTGCCAAGGGTACTGGCCGGGATACTGGAAAACTACCAGACGCCGGAAGGCATCGTGATCCCCGAAGTTTTACGCCCTTATACCGGATTTGATATAATAAATTAGTAGATTTGTGTGAAGACACAAAAAG
Organism: Flavobacterium sp.; assembly: GCF_052437795.1. Taxonomy (GTDB): domain Bacteria; phylum Bacteroidota; class Bacteroidia; order Flavobacteriales; family Flavobacteriaceae; genus Flavobacterium. Next base: position 263,831 of record NZ_JBQVPA010000003.1, on the reverse strand, counting down.
AACGCGGATGACGCGGATCTTAGCAGTTGGTCGCATATTTTAAAAATGATGCGGTTGTATGCTAGATCAGTGTCATTTGCGTTTTTCATTTACCGGCAGTTTGGCCGGGTTATTGATCGTGTCCGTAACGAATAGAAAATCCGTGGAGATCCGCCCGATCCGTGTCATCCGCGTTCCAATCATTGCAATGAAAAAGATCATCACCATCATAGCCCTTTTGCTTTCCTTTGCCGCCTTCGCGCAAAACGAGCAGCTGGCGCAGAATTATTTCGAAAAGGGGGAGTTCGAAAAAGCCTTGGTCATTTACCAGGACCTGGAAAAGAAACAGCCCCACAACATTTTTTTTACCCAAAAGCTCGCGGCGTGCTACCAGCAATTGCAGCAGTATGAAAATGCGGAAAAATTATTACTGGAAAAGCTCAAGAAAACGGGGCAGCCATTGCTTTATGTAGAGCTGGGCTATAATTACCAATTGCAAAAGGACATGGCCAAAGCCGAAAGGAACTACCAGGCCGCCCTCAATACCATTGAAGAGAACCCTTCGAACGTATACAATGTAGCTACTGCTTTTGAGCAGAAAGTGCTTTTGGACCAAGCTGTTAAGGCGTATGCGAAGGCGGTGGAGATTAACCCGATGCTCAACTTCGATTACCAGGTGGCGCTGTTACAGGGGCAGCTGGGCAACGTACAACTGATGATAGAAAAGCTCCTGAGCTATGCCTACAACAATCCGCAGAACCTTATGGTAGTGCAAAACCAACTGGTCCGCTTTATGAGTGAGGAAGGCGAGGAAAACCCTACAGCCGAGGGCGAGAACAGCTTTAACTCGAAGTTGAGGAAAGCGTTACTGGTAAACGTGCAAAAAACGCAGGACATCTTTTGGAACCAGTTCCTGAGCTGGTATTTTGTACAGCAACGTGAATATGGCAAGGCCTTCGTACAGGAAAAGGCTATCTTCAAGCGCGACCCAGATACCTTTGGCAACATCGTGAACCTTGCCAAACTGGCTGTAGAGGAGAATGAAGATGCCACAGCAAGGGAAATACTCAACTTTATCCTGCAAAACACCACCGACCCCGAACTGCAATTACAATCGCACTACTACCTGCTGTCGATGGATATCAAATCGGCACAGGAAAAGGATCACCCGGCCATCAAACAGGCCATCAATGCTTTGCTCACACAATATGGCGTAAGCCCGTATTCTTTAGAGCTGCAACTGCTCAAGGCAGACTTTGAGGCATTCCACCTGAAAGATACAAAAGCGGGCATTGAAACACTGAACAAGACACTGGAGCTGCAGCTTAACAAATACCAGCAGGCACAGGTAAAAATGAAGCTGGCCGATGTATTGCTACTGGATGAAAAATTCAACCAGGCGATCATTTATTACGCACAGATCGAGGAAGATCTTAAGAACGATGCCGTGGGCCACGAAGCAAGCCTTAAAATGGCTAAGAGCAGTTATTACAAGGGCGATTTTGAATGGGCGCAAAAGCAGTTCAAGGTACTAAAATCGTCGGTGTCACAGCTTATCGCTAATGACGCGCTCGAAATGTTCCTGCTTATTAACGACAATACTGTAGAGGACAGCACCCAAACCGCCCTTAAGAAATTTGCCCGTGCCGACTTCAAGCTTTACCAAAATAAGAAAAATGATGCGTTGGCAGGGTTTAAAGAACTGCTCGACGACCCTACAAAAAGCATACAGGACGTAACGCTGCTGCGTATGGGCGAGCTGTACCAAAGCATGGGACAATATCCGCAGGCACTGGCATCGTACCAAAAGATCATCGACAACTACAAGGAAGGCATTTATGTAGACGAGGCGCTGTTCTTCTCGGCCGAGATCTATAACAAAAAGCTCTCCGACCCCGAAAAAGCCAAGCCACTCTACGAAAAAGTACTGTTCGAACATGAGGACAGCATCTATTTTATAGAGGCCCGGAAGCAATTCAGGCAGTTAAGGGGCGATACGAACAGTTAGGGAAGCGTTCATTGCGAGGAGGAACGATGAAGCGATCTTTCTGCGATTCCTATACAGCTAAATTTTACCATAAAATTATTAGCCCATAATTGCTGTACATCCTATCTTTGTTAACAGTTTACGGACGAATCAACGTATTACCAAATAACCAAATCCACTGACTATGATCATCTACAATGTTACCATTAATATAGACGACAGCGTACACGACAAATGGCTTACCTGGATGATGGAAAAGCATATCCCCGAAGTAATGGAGACCGGAAAGTTCTTCAAATCCAAGATCGTAAAGGTGTTGGTTGTGGAAGAAATGGGCGGTTCAACTTACGCCATACAGTATTTTGCCGATAGTATGGAAAAACTGCAGGCTTACTACACCGAGGATGCACCGAGGCTAAGGGAAGAAGGCGCGAAGCTGTTTGGCGACAAAATGCTTGCCTTCCGTACAGAGATGGAACTGATCAAAGAGTTTAAGATGGTATAATATTAGGGCCTTCGGGTAGTTTCCCAAAAATGGATAAAGTAAAAGCCAAAAAACACCTCGGGCAGCATTTCCTGAAGGATGAAAGCATAGCAAAGGACATTGCCGACACACTAACCGGTAACGGCTACAGCAAGGTGCTGGAAATAGGTCCCGGCATGGGCGTACTTACAAAATACCTGCTGGAAAAAGATATTGAGACCTGGGTGATCGAGATCGATACCGAATCGGTAGGATACCTGAATGCGCATTACCCCAAATTGCATGGCAAGATACTTTCGGAAGACTTCCTAAGGTACAACATCAGCAATTCGTTTGGTGATGAACCTTTTGCGATCATTGGTAATTTCCCATACAATATTTCGACCCAGATCGTTTTCAGGACATTGGAATTACGCCACCGCATTCCCGAATTTTCGGGCATGTTCCAAAAAGAGGTGGCCGAACGCATCTGCGAAAAAAAAGGCAGTAAAACCTATGGTATCCTTTCAGTGCTGGTGCAGGCTTTTTATGATGCTGAATATCTTTTTACGGTCGATGAGCATGTATTTAACCCACCTCCCAAAGTGAAGTCGGGCGTGCTGCGATTGATCCGCAAAGAAAATTTCCACCTTACTGTAGATGAAAAGTTATTTTTCACCGTGGTGAAAACCGCTTTTAACCAGCGCAGGAAAACGCTTCGTAACAGTTTAAAAACCTACAACCTATCCGATAATTTAAAGGAAGATAGTATCTTTGACCTGCGCCCGGAACAGCTTTCGGTAGAGCAATTCATAGAACTTACCCAAAAGATAGCGGCCAATGGAGTTTAAGATCAGTAAGGATTTTATTGCCCAGATCGAGCAATACATAAGTGAAAACCGTGAGCAGGAACTCAAAGACCTGCTACACGACATCCATACTGCCGACATTGCCGAGATCATGGACGAGCTGGATTCCGGCGAAGCCAGCTATATTTTCCACATACTTGACAGCGAAAGGACGGCTGAGATCCTGCTTGAACTTGATGAGGAAAGCAGGGAAAAGATATTAAAAGACCTTTCGCCAAAGGAGATCGCCGAGGAGCTCGATGAAATGAGCACTGACGACGCCGCCGACATCATTGCCGAACTTCCGGCCGACATGAAGGAGGAAGTTATCCAGGAACTTACCGATGATGAGCACGCCAAGGACATTGTGGACCTGCTTCGTTATGATGAAGATACAGCAGGTGGTTTGATGGCAAAAGAGCTCGTACAGGTAAACGAGAATTGGAACGTGCTTACCTGCGTAAGGGAGATGCGTACCCAGGCTGAGAACGTGCAGCGCGTACATTCGATATATGTAGTAGATGATGAGAACAAGCTAAAAGGCCGCCTGTCGCTGAAGGACCTTTTGGTTACTTCTACTAAAACGCCTATCAGCGAGGTGTATATCAAGAAAGTAGATTTTGTAAAAGTGACCACGCCCGATGTGGAGGTGGCTCGCATCATGCAGAAATATGACCTTGAAGCCATTCCGGTAGTAGACGAGCTGGGGAGGCTTGTAGGCCGCATCACCATTGATGACATCGTAGACGTGATCAAGGACGAAGCCGACAAGGATTACCAGTTGGCAGCGGGTATCTCCCAGGACGTAGAGGCGGATGACAGTATCCTCGAGCTGACCAAGGCACGCCTGCCCTGGCTGGTGCTGGCGCTGTTTGGTGGTTTTATTACCGTAAAGGTGCTCGGCATTTTTGAACCGGCCATGAAAAACCACGGCGAGCTGTTCTTCTTTACACCGCTAATCGCTGCGATGGCGGGCAATGTGGGCGTTCAATCATCCGCAATCATCGTGCAGGGTTTGGCGAACAATACCATCAGCGGGTCATTGTGGAACCGCCTGGTAAAGGAAGTCATGCTTACGCTGTTCAACGGGTCCATACTGGCAGCCATCCTCATACTGGGCAGCCATTTCCTGCTCGATGAAACCTACATATTGGGACTTACCGTAGGTGTTTCCCTAATTACGGTTATTGTGATCGCTTCACTTATAGGTACTTTCGTGCCTATTCTCCTCAATAAATTCGGTGTTGACCCCGCTTTGGCTACAGGGCCGTTCATTACGACCAGCAACGACATCTGCGGAATATTGATATATTTCTCTATCGCGAAAATGATATTGGGGTTTTAATCTTCTTCCGCAAAGAATCTCAAAGAAAACGCAAAGTTTCGCAAAGATTTTAATGAATTGCTTTGTGTGCCTTTGCTGCTTCTTTGTTTAACTTTGTGGAATAACACCATGTAATGGAAAAGATAAAGATCCTCCACATCGACTCCAACCATCCCATCCTTTGGGCGCAGCTGGAAGAAGCAGGCTTCATCAACGAAGCCGACTACAAATCGACTAAAGCTGAAGTGGAAGCAAAAATAGCCGGGTACCACGGCATCGTGATCCGCAGCCGGTTCGATATTGACAGGCAATTTTTGGATGCAGCAACCAACCTCCATTTCATAGCCCGGGTAGGGGCAGGGTTGGAAAGTATCGATCGCGACTATGCCGCCGAAAAAGGCATTCACCTGATCGCCGCGCCAGAGGGCAACCGCAATGCAGTGGGCGAGCAGGCGCTGGGCATGCTGCTGTCGCTCTTCAACAACCTGAATAAGGCCGACAGGGAGATTCGCAACGGGCAATGGGTGCGCGAAGGCAACCGCGGGCATGAGCTGGACGGCAAAACCGTGGGCATCATCGGGTATGGCAACATGGGGAGATCATTCGCTAAAAAGCTGCGCGGGTTCGATGTTGAGGTACTGTGCTACGACATCAAGCCATTTGTGGGCGATGCCAATGCAAAGCAAGTCTCATTGGAGGAATTGCAGGAAAAAGCCGATGTGCTGAGCCTCCATACGCCCCACACACCCGAAACTCACCGTATGATCGATGCGGGTTTCATCAATGCATTTGAAAAACCTTTCTGGCTTATCAACACCGCGCGCGGCAAAAGCGTGGTAACGAAAGACCTGGCCGACGCATTGAGATCTAAAAAAATACTCGGTGCGGCGCTGGACGTATTGGAATATGAAAAGTCATCGTTCGAACAATTGTTTACTACTGACATCCCTGAAGAATTCCAATACCTGCTGGATTCCGATAATGTGCTGCTGTCGCCGCACATCGCGGGATGGACATTCCAGAGCCACGAGCGCCTGGCACAGGTGATCGCCGACAAAATAAAGGAACTATATCATGGCAATACTTTTGCCAATGATGAACAGCCATAAAAAAGGTATCTGTTGAATAATTACGTATGGAGAAAATTGTTCCGGCAGTGAATAATAAATTAATTATTTTAGCTGCATAACCAAAAACCAAAAAATTATGGAATGGTACCTTAAAGTGATGAGGGACAATTATGCGAATTTTTCCGGCAGGGCAAGGCGGAGTGAGTATTGGTATTTTACGCTTTTCAACGTATTGGCCATAATTTTACTGGCATTGCTTGGCCTGGTCACAGGTATCTTTTTTGTTTTTTATCTGGTCTATATTATTGCGATGATCATCCCAAGCCTTGCCGTGTCTGTGCGCAGGCTTCATGATACCGGCAAAAGCGGATGGTTCATATTGCTTGGGCTTGTCCCGTTAGGAGGGCTTGTTTTACTGGTTTTCTATTGCATTGAAGGCGACCGCGGCTCCAACGAATATGGTCCTGACCCGAAAAATGATAACTATAACGAATTTGATGACATAGGCATGAAACAGCCATATTAATAAAAATAAAAAGTCCCGATAACTAATGCTCATCGGGACTTTTTATTTACAGGTGTTCGTCTCCTTTTTCGGCCAGCTTCCGTTCCAGTTCTGCCTGGAATTCCTCCATCACGGGGCGCACGGTGCTTTCGGGCAGGTCGGCAATGCGTATATACATGAGCCCATCTACCGAATTATTGAAAAGCGGATCTACGTTAAAAGCAATGACCCTTGCATTCTGCTTAATGTATTTTTTGATAAGTACCGGAAGGCGCAGGTTGCCCGGCTCTACTTCCTCAATGAATTTGTCGAACTTGTTCAGGTCGGCTTCGGCTTCCTCAAAAACAAAGTCTTTGTCGGCATCCTTCAGCTTCACCTTGTATTCCTTTTTAGGATGCACATATTGCGCGATGTACGGATCGTAATAATGCGATTTCATGAACTCGATCATCAGCGACTTGGAGAAATCCGAGAACTGGTTGCTGATACTTACACCACCAATGAGGAACTTGTGCTCAGGATAGCGAAGTGTAGTGTGTACAACGCCCTTCCATAAAAGGAAAAGCGGCATGGGCTTTTGCTGGTATTCTTTTATGATAAAGGCCCTGCCCATCTCTATCGATTTGCTTAGCATATCATACAGTTCGGGCTCAAAACGGAATAAGTCGTGCATGTAAAACCCGTCGATACCATATTTTTTATAAATGTCTTTCCCCAGTCCCATCCGGTACGCACCGGCAATGCATTTGGCCTCGTCATCCCACAGGAACATGTGGTGGTAATATTTATCGTAGCGGTCAAGGTCAAGCGATTCATTGGTACCTTCGCCCACTTCACGGAAGGTGATCTCGCGAAGGCGGCCCAGCTCATGGAGGATATTAGGGATCTTATCTGCCGACACAAAGAAAACCTCATAATTCTTGCTTTGCAGCAGGCGGTGGTCACCTTTTCTTAAAAAGGCTATTTCGTTGAGTATCTTATCGTGGTTGGCAGGCCCGGCAATTTGTTTCGGGCTCCTTGGTATCTTCAGGTTCAGGTTGGACGTGTCGATAAGCTTGGTGTCTTTCTTTTCAAACGGGTTGGCCAGCATATAGGTCTTCCTGCGAAGGAATTCTGAGTAGGCTTCCAGTCCTTCATGCTCATTCTGTTCGGCTACCGATATGGGCTTGCCTATCCGTACCTTGATCACGCGATCCTTTTGCGTTAGCAATTCCGATGGCAGCTTCGCCGTACGCAGCGTATCGCTCAATTGCGAAAGGAAGTAGAACAATTTGCTGTTCTTGGCATGGAAATAGATCGGGACTACCGGTACATTGGCTTTTTTGATGAGCTTTATCGCTCCCTCTTCCCACGGTTTGTCCACCACCAGTTTACCATCCTTATAAGTAGAGACCTCACCTGCCGGGAAAATACCCAGAGGCTTGCCATCGCTTAGGTGGCGCAATGCATCTTTAATGCCTGTCATGCTCGATTTGGCATCCTTATGGTTCTCAAAAGGGTTAACCGGCATTACATAAGGCTTCAGCGGCTCAATGCGGTGCAGCAGGAAGTTGGCTATTATCTTAAAGTTGGGTTCTTTCTCTACCATCAGCTTCAACAGCAGGATGCCGTCTATGCCGCCCAGGGGATGATTAGATACTGTAATATAGGCGCCGGTTTTGGGGAGGCGCTTCAGGTCTTCCTCAGGTATTTCGAACTTTATCTGGAACTCGTCAAGAATAGCGTTCAGGAACTCAAGGTCACTAAGATGCTTGTTCCTGTCGTATATTTTATTCATGGTCGAGATCTTCAGGACCTTCATCAGCAACCAGCCGGAAAAAGTTCCCAAAAACCCGTATTTATCAGTATTTATTGCTTTTGCAACTTCCTTTGCTGTAACTAAACTCATTCTCCATCTGTATTTCGGGCAAAAAACAAAGATAACAATTCTGATGAAACGCCGATCGGGATTGAATTTTTTAATTATTTAATTCAAAAGACCATTTCGGGAATTTAAAAAAATAATGTGTAGGATCCAACCAAAAGATATACCCCGCTGTTTTTCAATCAAATTCTGATTATATTTGGAAAAATTTCAGTTAATGATAAAGAACTTTACCTTCGCGATATTGGGGTCACTATTTTTTACTGCATCTTTTGCACAGTCCCATCTTAAAGAATTGCAGGAAATAGCCGACTCTGAAATGAAGTCGGCCTACTCCATCAGCCGCTTTACTGCCAATGAAAATACAGGCAATTATGATGTTACCTACCATAACCTTCAATTCACTGTAAACCCCGCAAATCAATTCATATCCGGTGTGGTCACTACGAACTTCATTGCGAAAGAAGACATGTCGTCCATAACATTTGACCTTACCAACCAATTGACGGTAAGCGCTGTGACCAAAAATGGCAACAACGTGCCTTTTACACAAAACAACAACGATGAGCTTATCATCACTTTCCCAGCGATACAGGCAGAGGGCACGAGTGGCTCCGTTATCATAACCTATTCCGGCGCACCGCCTATGGATTCTGATGCTTTTGTTGCCGATGAGCACAACGGCACACCGATCATCTGGACGCTTTCACAGCCTTATGGTGCAAAAGACTGGTGGCCGTGCAAACAGGACCTTAACGACAAGATCGACAGTATCGACATACGCATTACAGCACCTTCGCAATATGTAGGTGTAGCCAATGGCGTACAGCAGTCGCAGGTAGTGAACGGCAGCAACAAGACCACTCACTTTCACCACGGCTACCCCATACCGGCGTACCTGGTGGCCATAGCCGTTACCAATTATACCATATATACGCAAACGGCAGGCACAGCACCCAACACTTTCCCGATAGTAAATTACTTTTACCCCGAAAATGTCGCATCAGCACAGGCACAGGTTGCCGTAACGGTACCTATCATGAACTTTTTTGAAGAGACTTTTGAGACCTACCCCTTCCACCAGGAAAAATATGGCCATGCACAATGTGGTATTGGCGGCGGGATGGAACACAGCACCGTATCGTTCATGGGGAGCTTTGGCCGCCAGCTTATAGCACACGAGCTGGGACATCAGTGGTTTGGCGACAAGGTCACCTGCGGGAGCTGGAAGGACATTTGGCTTAACGAAGGCGCGGCTACCTACCTTGCCGCATTGGTCACCGAAGAACTGGACGGGCCGGTGAGCTTCCAGGACTGGAGGTTTTGGACAATAGACAACATTACCTCGCAGCCGGGTGGCAGTGTTTACCTCACAGATAATGATACGCTCAATGTGAACCGCATATTCAGCAGCAGGCTGAGCTATAACAAAGGCGCGATGGTGTTCCATATGCTACGCTACAAAATGGGCGATACCAATTATTTCCAGGCACTGCGCAATTACCTTGCCGACCAGGACCTGGCTTATGCTTATGCCAAAACCCCAGACCTGCAGTCACACCTGGAAGCACAATCAGGCATGGACCTTGATGAGTTTTTTAACGACTGGGTATATAAGCAGGGCTACCCTACGTATAACATTAATGTGTCCTCCGGCAGCAACCTTGCCATAGTTACTATTAACCAAACGCAGTCGCATCCATCGGTCAGTTTTTTTGAAATGCCTGTGACCATACGCTTTACTTCTAACAGCGGCGCCGAATATTATACCGTACTCGACAATAGCTTCAATGGCCAGCAGTTTACCGTGCCTTTGCCGTTCACAGCAGTATCAGCAACATTCGATCCTAACCACCATATCATTACCAGGAACAATAACCTTACGCTTAAAAAGGAGAGCTTTGACCTGATGACGTCTATAATGCTATACCCTAACCCCGCATCGGAAATGCTGTCTGTAGACGTGCCCGAAGGAATTGCTGTAACCAAAGCTACATTCTACAACACCCTTGGCCAGAAAGTAATGGAAACAGGCGGCACATCATGGAATGTTTCGCAGCTGGCTACAGGTATGCATTTTATTACATTAGAAACAGATAATGGCAGTGTGCAGTTGAAGTTTGTGAAGGATTAGTCAATTTTAAGTCGCAGTTTTCAGATGCTTTGAAAAACTGCGACCTAAACCGATCATTACTCGATCCCCTTTACCTTTGATGCCAGAAATGCTATCCCTATACCAAACACACCAATGATGGCAAAGGAAGTACGCAGGCTGGTGGCTTCGGCTACGTGGCCTATTACAGGCGGGCCAAGCATAAACCCAAGGAAGCTCACGCTGGATACGGTTTGCAGTGCAATGCTGGGCGCGATGTTGGGCCTGCTGCCCGCCACGCTGAAAATTATGGGTATAATAGTAGATACGCCTAACCCGACCAGCATGAATGACAGTGTGGCCGGCACAAGGTAGGGAAATGCCACCGCGCCATACAATCCTGCCGATACCATGATGCCGGCGATCTGCAATACCCTTTTACGTCCAAGCCTGGCAATGATGATGTCGCCCGAAAAACGGCCTATCGCCATGAAGGCCATGAACGAGGCATAGCCCAAAACCCCCAATGCACCTTCGGCCCCAACAACTTTACGGAAGTATACCCCGCTCCAGTCGAACATGATGCCCTCGCTGAGCATGCAACAAAACGACATGACACCCAGCCATACCAGTACAGTGTCGGGTTTAGAAAATAGCTTGCGTTTTTCCCCCGTTCTTTTAGGGCTTTTTACTTTTACCAAATATTTATAATTGAAAAGGATAACGCTCCATATTGCCACAGCAACGATAACGAAGTGCCAGTTTGGGCCAAGGTGCATCGCCTTCATGCCGATGCCGATCAGCGCACCCGTAAACCCGGCAAGGCTCCATGCCCCATGGAATGACGACATTACCGCCTTTCGAAAAAGGCCTTCGGTGTAAATCCCTTGGGTATTGACAGAAATATTGGTAAGGTTGCTGCACATCCCGAAAAAGAAAAGCGCTGCCGAAAGGTGCCATTGCTCTCTTGCAAAGCCTAATCCGATCAGGGCACAAACGTAGAGGCTGAGCCCAAGGACAACCGTTCGGTGGCTGCCGTACTTTACGGCCAATCGTCCGGAAAAAGGCATAATGCATAATTGTCCGACCGGAATGGCAAATAAGATGGTGCCAAGGCTGCCTTCGTTCAGTCCGAGGTAGGCCTGGATATCGGGGATGCGGCTTGCCCATGTGGCAAAGTTAAGCCCCATTGCAAAATAGAACAGCGTTACTGCCCACCTTACGCGTTTCAGGTAAGAGGCCTTTACATCCTTATAGGCTTTCCGCAACCGTTTGGAAGGCTGGTCGGCTAGAACGAGTTCCTGTTCCATTTAAAAATGCTTTTACAGAATAAAATTACAGAATTTAGCAAAACAGCCTGTATACTATTTTGTCAAAGTTGTATAGACTTGCCTAACGACCTCACCGCCCAACCCTTCTTCTAATTAGCGTGTGGACACAAATATTTGACAGCCGAAATTGATCCCCTAACGGGAAAACCGATCATCACATCATTAATTCGACCAAGATCAAATCCCTACGGGATAATTCAGATGCTGCTATTTCCAATTAGGGAATATACTTTGGCAGCAGTTTCACCCGTGTGTTATATTCTGTAATGCCACTGTAATTCAAGTAAACGAACCTGCTTGCCACAGGCAGGTCTACCCTTCAACAAATCAACCTATTACCATGCGCTTTCCTGCGTCAGCAATTCTATTTCATGTGCGGTAATATCGAGGTCTGCTGCCTTCATAATGCTTTCAAGCTGTTCAATAGAGGTCGCGCTCACGATAGGCGCAGTGACCGACGGCCTGTGGATAAGCCATGCTACCGCTACTGTTGCCTGTTTGGTTTTTAACTGCTTTGCCACTTCGTCGAGGGCGGCAAGGATCTTGAAACCACGATCATCAAGGTATTTTTCCACGCCACCACCACGCGGGCTTTTTGACAGATCATCTTTAGAACGGTATTTCCCGGTAAGAAATCCGCTGGCAAGCGAATAGTAATTGAGCACTCCAAGGTTATTGCCCAGGCAAACCGGCTCAAGTCCGTCTTCAAAAGCCGCCCTTTCGTAAAGATTGTAGTGCGGCTGGAAGGTTTCATACAATGCCAGGCTATGCTGCTGCGCCACTTGCAGGGCTTCTTTGAGCCTTTCGGCGGTAAGGTTGGAGGCACCGATGTGGCGAATCTTGCCTGCTTTTATCAGGTCGGCATAAGCATCAAGGGTTTCCTCAAAAGGCGTTTCAGGGTCGTCCCAATGCGACTGGTACAGGTCGATGTAGTCAGTCTGCAGTCTTTTTAATGATGCATCCACAGCCTTCATGATGTATTTTTTCGACAGGTCGACCTTACCCTGCCCCATGTCACTCCCTACTTTGGTCGCGATGATCACCTCCTTGCGGTTGCCACGCTTCTTCATCCAGTTGCCGATGATGGTTTCCGATTCGCCACCTTCATTACCCGGCTTCCATCGGGAATACACATCGGCAGTATCAATAAAATTAAAGCCTTTGCCCGTAAAGGCATCGAGGAGTTCAAATGATCTCTTCTCATCTATCGTCCACCCGAATACATTGCCGCCAAACGTGATGGGATATACGTGCAGGCCTGTAGTGCCAAGTTGTCTTTTTTCCATGATCTTTTGAAATTTTACTTGCGATCCAATATTTAACCACATAGCTACATAGACTATTAAAATTCGACTATTAAGTGCGAACGAAGCAATACAAAGGATGTAGCGACACTTCGACTATGTGGAATTATGTGCCCTTTTGACGTTGCTTATGACTAGGAACCCTATGTATCTATGTGGTAAAATGGCTTATTCTTTTAAATCTATTACACTTTTTTCTTTGCTACTCTGTTGCGCTGCATTTATTATTTTCATGACCCTGATGCCATCATCGGCTGTCACGGGCTCTTCTGAATTTTCAACTATTGACTTATACAATCCGTCAAACAGGCTGTAATAGTTACCCTGCTGTGTCGGGATATGCTTTCGCAGCACCTCGCCATCCTTCTCACAATGGAGCAGGCCGCATTTGTCTTCGGGTTCGGTACCCCAGTCGGTAAGATTTGGCTTTTGTCCAGTTTTCAGCACATCTTCCTGTACATCGCCGCGATGTTTCAGGAATGAGCCCTTTCGTCCGTGCAGCGCATAAGCCGGAACGCCTTCGCGGACAAAAAAGCCGGCGTGAAGCTTTACCCTTTTGTCGGGATAGTAAAGCATGATACTAAAATCGTCATCTACTATGGAGTTCTCCCTCAACTGGCGTATATCTGCAAAGACCGCATCGGGGAATCCAAACAGGTAAATTGCCTGGTCAATAAGGTGCGGGCCAAGATCGAGCAATACTCCTGCACCGGGATTGGCGCTTTCCTTCCATGCCTTTGGACTGAGGATCGGATTATAACGGTCAAAACGAAATTCGGCTTCGACAATGTCGCCCAACAGGTTTTCATCGAGTACCTTTTTTACGGTTTTCAGGTCACTGTCCCAACGGCGGTTCTGGAACACGGCCAGCTTCAGGCCTTTTTCTCTGGCTAAGGCTCCGAGCTCTTCGGCTTCCGCTACCGTAGTAGTAAAAGCCTTTTCCACGAGGGCGTGCTTCCCGGCTTCCAATACTTTTTGGGCATACGCAAAATGGGTATCCACAGGCGTATTTACAATTACAAGTTCCACATCATCGGCTAACAGTTCTTCCAACGATGCGTAACTTTTCACATTTGGGTAATCCTGTTGTATGAGCTTCTTGCTGCGTTCCCACGAGCCTGTGAGCTCAAAACCGGGATGCAGTTGCAGGAACGGGGCGTGGAATACCTTGCCCGACATTCCGTAAGAGAGTAGTGCTGTTCTTATCATAGGCCTCACCCCTAACCCCTCTCCAAAGGAGAGGGGAATAGGACGTTTTCAAATTAATATTTATCGTTAGTCTTCGAGTTGTGCACGTTCGTACTGCTTTGGCCAAATGACATCAGCGTGAAGGTCGTGGGCAAAGGTAAGGGCAATGTTCGGGTCGCGCAGGGCTTCACGGGCAAAGAATACCAGATCGGCTTTACCGTCTTTAATGATATCTTCGGCCTGTTGCGCTTCGGTAATAAGGCCTACCGCACCGGTACAAATGTGGGCTTCCTTCTTTACCCTTTCGGCGATCGGCACCTGATAGTTGGGGCCAACAGGGATCTTTTGGTACGATACTGCCCCACCTGACGAACAGTCGATGATATCCACGCCATTTTCCTTAAGTATCTTAGCCAGTGCAACGGTTTCATCTTCATTCCATCCTCCCTCTGCCCAATCGGTACCTGACAGCCTTACAAAAAGCGGAAGATCGCCAGGCCATTCCAGTCTTACAGCATCTATAGTCTCGAGCATGAAGCGGATGCGGTTCTCAAAACTGCCTCCGTATTCATCGGTACGGTGATTGATAAGCGGTGATAAGAATTGGTGTTGGAGATAACCGTGGGCCCCATGTATCTCAAGTACTTTATAGCCAGCTTCCCGCGCCCTTCTTGCTGCTTCCCTAAAATCGCCGACAACACGCTTTATATCTTCCCGGGTCATTTCGAGAGGCAGCATTGCTTCATTATCATGATAGGGGATCGCGCTTGGAGCTACGGTGGTCCATCCTCCCTCATCGTGTGTAAGCTTCCTGTTGCCCTGCCATGGCGTAGATATACTGGCCTTACGTCCGGCATGTGCCAATTGGATTCCCGGAAAAGCATTTTGCGAAAGTATAAAAGCCGTTATCTGCTTGTATTTTTCGATATGCTCATCGCTCCAGATGCCGAGGTCGCATGGCGATATCCTGCCTTCGGGCGATACCGCGGTGGCTTCCTGTATCACAAGACCTGCCCCACCTATGGCCCTTGCCCCGAGGTGTACCAGGTGCCAGTCGTTCGCAAAGCCATCCTCTGCCGAATACTGGCACATGGGTGAAATGACGATACGGTTCTTGAGAATGATGCTTTTTATTTGGAGCAGTGAAAAGAGTGATGTAGCCATAGCTGTGTTTTTAAAATGGGACAGTACATACAAATCCGAAAGCAATTCTTACGTGTTTTGGATCTGCCACGTAAATTTACCCCGTAAAATCGAGACCATAAAACCGTGGCGACGATTATTAACAAACATTTAAACGCACGTGGAAATTAAATCGATGCAAGTGATCAGAAAACACTATTTTTGTGCGTTTACAGATAACTAAAATAAAATAATGGATATAGTTGTAAAGGTAGGCCAAATGCTGCTCATGCTGTCGATTTTGGTCATACTGCATGAATTTGGGCACTACATAACCGCAAAATGGTTTAAGGTAAGGGTAGAGAAGTTTTACCTTTTTATGGATGCGGGTTTCTCACTGGTTAAGAAAAAGATCGGCGAAACGGAATGGGGCATCGGATGGCTGCCGCTGGGTGGTTACGTGAAGCTTTCGGGCATGATCGACGAGAGCATGGACACCGAACAGATGAAAAGCGAGCCACAGCCGTGGGAATTCCGCGCTAAGCCGGCCTGGCAAAGGCTTATCATCATGCTGGGAGGCATCATTGTAAATGTATTGCTGGCATGGCTGATATTCAGTGTGGTTTACAGCACTTACGGAAAGAAATACGTTTCCACCGAGATGACTCAGGAAAAAGGCCTTGTATTTGGCGAGACCGGCAAGAAAATAGGTTTCCAGGACGGCGACAGGATCATCAGCGTAGACGGAAAATACCAAAAGAATTTCAACAGGATGCTCCTTGATGTACTTTTGGGCGAAGAAATTAAGATACAACGCGACGGTAAACCCGTAACCCTACACCTGACCGATGCAGATATCAAGCTGATACTCCAGACCGAAGGGCGTAACTTTATGCATACACCGGTAAAAAGGGTAATGATCGACTCGGTGACGAAAAACTCGAACGCCGATAAGGCAGGACTGATGGCAGGTGACCAGATCGTATCGATAGATGGTAAACAGCACAAGTATTTCGGGCAGATGAACGAAGAGGCTTTTAACCATAAAAAAGGCGATCTGAACCTTGGCATACTTCGCAATGGCGAGGCGCTGACCGTTACGGCAGCCGTGGATAGCCTTGGCAAAATGGGATTGGTCCAAAAACCGGAATATGACAGGGATTTTAGTGTTGTGGAAAACCACAACTTCTTTTCAGCCGTGCCCGTAGCCATGCGGGAATCGTACGACCTGATCGTGTACAACGTAAAACAGTTTAAACTGATCCTGCGCCCAAGCACAGGCGCATACGAGCAGGTGAACAGCGTGATAGGCATTGCCGCCAAGCTTCCATCTACATGGAACTGGGAGTTTTTCTGGAACTTTACAGCCCTGTTCTCCATAGGCCTTGCCTTTATGAACCTGCTCCCGATACCGGGACTGGACGGAGGGCATGCGCTGTTTACCATAGCCGAAATGATAACCGGGAGAAAATTGAGCGATAAGGCTGCCGGTACCGTGCAAACCGTTGGGATGATCATACTACTAAGCCTCATGGCGTTAACCTTTGGCAAAGACATATATCAGCTTATCTTTAAGTAAACGCTAAAAAATTCTTTTAAATTTTTAGCCAATTTATTTGCGAAAACTAAAAATGGTTATATATTTGCACCGCAATAAAGGCAAAGCTTTTACCTGCGATCGTTCATAAAATAAGAATAAAACCAGAAAATATACAGTTTCCTCCTTAGCTCAGCTGGTTAGAGCATCTGACTGTTAATCAGAGGGTCCTTGGTTCGAGCCCAAGAGGGGGAGCTTTTAAAGCCTTGCAGAAATGTGAGGCTTTTTTGTTTTTATCAAATCCTTTATCTTTGATAAAAACCACTCACAATGAAAAACCTCCTCTCCCTCCTACTCTTCACCCTATCCTTATCAGCACAGGAATATAAAACCATTACCTATTTTACTAACGACAGCCTTAAGCTGGAACTCGACCTGTTCCTGCCAAAGGGAAAACAAGCAGGTAAAACACCATTGCTCATCCACGTTCATGGGGGCGGGTTTAGTGGCGGACAACGCAAGGACGGCCACCACATCTGCAGTTATGCGGCTTCTAAAGGGTATGCGGCGGCATCTATAACCTATTCCCTGTACATGAAAGGGAAGAATTTTAGCTGTGGAGGCATTTTGACCGAGAAAATAAAAGCGATACAGATCGCGGCCAACCAGTTGCAGCAGGCGGCGGTTTTTTTCATCAATAATAAAGACAACTACAATATTGACCCCGCAAAAATATTCATCTCCGGGAGCAGTGCCGGCGCCGAGACGGTATTGCACGCCGCCTTTTGGGAACAACCCATGCTGCAGCTGTATCCGGGAAAATTGCCTGCAAGTTTTAAATATGCCGGGATAATATCTGGTGCGGGTGCTATTATGGATATTAACCTCATCAATAAAGACACAGTCGTGCCGGTCATGCTTTTCCATGGCAGCTGCGATAAGACCGTGCCTTATGCTACCGCGGCGCACCACTACTGCCCGGCTGGCTCATCGGGATGGCTGATGCTGTTTGGGTCATACTCCATTTACAACCGCATTATCGAATTGGGCGGCAGTACACACCTTGTGACCTATTGCGGCGGCGAGCACGACTATAGCGACATGCTTTTCGCACAGGGGCAACAGCAGATCATCGACTTCATGAACCTCACGCTACGGGGCAGTAAAGAGCAATCGCATACCGTGGAACCTACCGGCAAGACTTGCTATGCTGATAGCGAATATAAATTTTGTTTTGGGAAATAACGATCCTGAAAATTCAACTAAAAACCTCCCGTAGCACCTCGACCGAATTGGGTTTACGGAAGCCTTCCAGGTGGAGCGCATAATAATCCAATAGTATCTTTAGCAGTGCCTGTCTTTCGGAAACGTGGAATGCCTTGCCGCTGTTGTCAAATTTTAGGTCCATTAAGGTGCGCAACAGAGCCGTTTCTTCCCCGGTAAGGCAACTGATGCCATGGTAGGGAGAAAATACGCCTTCGGTCATTTCGAAAAAGGGATGCGTGCTGTTCCTGTCCGGGTAAAAGCCCAGGAATTTGGTTATCTCCATTAGCAGCACGAGGTGGAAGTTGGCCGCATTGTCATGACCGTCAAGCCACAGCAGCGCCGCTTCCAGGAACGAATACAGGTTGAGGTTCTTTTCTTCTTCCTTGATGCAGTGGTGCAGCATTTCAGAGACAAAAATGGCTATAGTCGTCTTTACAATGTCTTTATTGATGGTGTGGTACGGGTGTGCCAGCCTTACTTCCTTAAAATGTTCTAAAGTGCCTTTGTTCTTATGCACGGCTTCGATCTCCAGTATCGTAAGGGGCTGGAAGTACACCGTTTTTTGTGCATTTTTTTTAGAGGAAAATGCATCCCGTACATAATAGGACCTAACCCCGTCTGATGCTGTAAAGCACTTTACTATAAGGCTTTTTTCCTGATACCGGAGCGAACTGATCACTATGGCTTTTGTCCTGACAAGCATTTTAGTTACCCCTTATGATCATTACCTTTTTAACCTTGGTTTGTGTGCCGTCCTCCGATGCGATAAAGATCATGTATACCCCGGATGCTACTTTGTGCTTCCCGAATGCCGTGGTATTCCATAGCACCGTTCCGCCTTCGGAGGTTGCCTCGAACACCAGGTTGCCCTCTATGTCGGTGATCTTTACGTTCACATTGTCCATCAGTCCGCTTATGTTCACATCGCCGTCAAAATTAGGCCGCACAGGGTTGGGGAATACATATACCTTACTTAAGTCGTCGGCCGCAGCGGTAGAAGTTCCTTTATAGGAAACCATGCCTTTTTCGGTCGCAAAAAAGATCTCGCCGGTTTGTGGGTCGATCTCAATGTCATTAATGATATTGCTTGGCAGCGGCGAATTTTCTTTAGTGAAATGGAATAGTGTTTTTTGTCCGTCGGGCGATACTAAAAAAGCTCCGGCACCTGCGGTACCTATCCATTTGTTGTTCGCGCCATCAACCAAGATGTCGGTTATGGCCTGTTCATACATGAGTTCCTGCGCGAGGCCGTCTTCCATTATAATTATGGCATTGGTGGTGAGTTCATCTTCGGTCATAAAACGCTCAACGCTCGACAGTACCCTTAACCCCTTGATAGTCCCTATCCAAAGGCGGTTATTATTATCAATAGCAAGACATCGCACATCGTTAGACGGTAAATTCCCTTCTTCTTCGCCTTTAATAACTATAACTTTATTACTGAGGTTTTCATTGAACGCTACAACGCCGTTTTTCCATGAAGGCAGCCATTTTGTACCGTTGCGGTCAACTAAGAGCTTGCCGAACCTTCCTTTTCCTACCTGTTCTTCCAAACTGTAGGACGTCCACTGATCAGATCCGGGGTTATATTTCTTAATGGCATCGAATATAAGGGCATTTGTGATCCATAAATTACCTGCCCTGTCAAAAGCGCCACCGTTAATACGTATGCTTACACCCGGGGCATTATCCTCCGTTTGATCTTTCAGGGCATTATTTGTATTTGTGTTATCATATAGAATTTCAGGTACATCATTTTCTACTTTTAGCATCCCGGACTCGTACGAATGTAAAAATACCTGGTTCTCATTAGAAGGGTTAAAATTTATATCAGATATGGACTTAGCCCCAAATAACTGATCATAAGGAATAGACTTCCATCCGTTTGCATCTAGCTTGCTTACACCATACTGAGTTCCGAAAGGAGTATATGCTCCATTAAATCCCCCAAAAACCGCCCATAGTGAATTTGGCGTTTTTTCTATAGAAAATATGTTGCTTCTCTCAGGGCCGTTAGGAGTAATGTTGGTTACCGCCGATATGTTGGTAAGCGGCATGGAAAAAACGCCCTTCTCTTTTGTTCCAATGAAAATATCGCCTCCAACTATGGTAGCACAGGTAAATGTAACGGTCTCTCCCGGTATGAGGTTGAGCTGGAATACCCGTACAAGATCTGCATTATACACATTAATACGGTTAGCACAGGTGCCGATCATATAACCATTTGTTTCCCTAAGGTCAACCATTTCTGTAGGGAACGTTTCGAACGGATAGGGTATGTTGTTCTGCAGGTCGGGCTTATACAGCGTACCATTGGCAAACCCGAAAAAGCTGCCGGAAAAGCTAAGTACTGCGGCCCAGGCTCCCCCAAAAATCTCATTCCATTGGCTATAATCATTTAAGTTAGGATGAGGAAAAGGCGCTCGCCTTAGCCCGTTGCTATACGTTCCAGCATAGATATAACCATTATGGATCGTTGTTTGCCTTACGGGAATTTCAGCACCACTGGGGCCCAGGTAATACGTGTCGCCAAATTCCAGCGTCGCCAGATCAAAGACCGCTATACCAAAATCGCAGGAAATATAAGCTTTACCCTCATATTCATAAATATGGTTGATCTTTTTGCGGGCAGCGGGTACAGTAGTTTCCTGGACAATGTCTATTTTATTGAGTACCGAAAAATCACTGTTAACAATTATGAGCAGGCCATTAGAGTTGCCCACCAAAGTCTTGCCATAAGTTGGGCTATGGTGTACCGCTGTTATGGTCTCGGCCTTTAGCCCGTCCACCGATGTTATGGTGCGTACCTCATTAGTGCCTACATTCATGCTGAACATGGCACTTTCCGAAGCCGCGAACATGCGGTTGTTCGACTGGGCAATGTCCTGGATATTATTATACGAAAAATAGCTCCCCCACATCTGGTTGCCCTGACCGAAGGACAAGGCATAAAACAAAAGGAATGCTATCGGTAAAACTCTTTTCATCAAAGCAATTATTTGCGCAAATATAAGCTAAAACGCAATTATAGATGTTTTTGTATGGCGGGCATAAAAAAAGCCCCTGCATTTGCAGAGGCTCTCTATGTTTTTTATCAATTACACCACTCCCTGTGCGAGCATGGCATCGGCAACTTTTACGAAACCGGCAATGTTCGCTCCTTTTACGTAGTCAATAAATCCGTCTTCCTGTGTGCCGTAGGTAAGGCAGGCACTGTGGATATTGTGCATGATGTTCTTCAGCCTTTCGTCCACTTCATCCCTTGTCCAGCTAAGGCGCAGCGAGTTTTGAGACATTTCCAGGCCGGAAGTTGCCACACCACCTGCATTGGACGCTTTGCCCGGCGCAAACAGTATTTTGGCATTTTGGAACGCAATAACCGCTTCCGGTGTGCTTGGCATGTTAGCGCCTTCGGCTACACACATACAGCCATTATCCAAAAGCTGCTTCGCTTCATCGCCATTCAACTCGTTTTGTGTAGCGCAAGGCAGTGCTATGTCGCATTTCACTTCCCACGGCTTGCCGCCAGCTACATATTTGGCATTAGGGTACTTTTTAGTATACTCGCTTATCCTGGCATACTGAACGTTCTTAATGTCCATTACATAGGCAAGCTTTTCTTCATTGATCCCCTCCTCATCATAAATATATCCGGCAGAGTCAGAGAAGGTAACTACTTTACCGCCCAGCTGCATCGCTTTTTCGGCAGCATACTGTGCTACGTTGCCCGAGCCTGAAACTACAACCGTTTTACCATTAAAGCTTTCGCCCTTAGTGTTTAGCATGCTCTGCGCAAAATATACGCAACCGTAGCCTGTAGCTTCCGGACGGATAAGCGATCCGCCAAAGCTGATGCCTTTCCCTGTAAGTACGCCTGTAAACTCATTCCTTAGCCTTTTGTACTGGCCGAACATAAAGCCTACTTCGCGACCGCCAACGCCAATGTCACCGGCAGGAACATCGGTATCAGCGCCAATGTGCTTTGCCAGCTCGGTCATAAAGCTTTGGCAAAAACGCATGATCTCGTTCTCTGACCTTCCTTTAGGGTCGAAGTCCGATCCACCTTTACCTCCACCCATTGGCAATGTGGTAAGGCTGTTTTTGAACGTCTGCTCGAAAGCAAGGAATTTAAGGATGCTCAGGTTTACCGAAGGGTGGAATCGAAGTCCGCCTTTATAAGGTCCGATAGCCGAATTCATTTGTATCCTAAAACCCCTGTTCACCTGTGTTTCGCCCTTGTCATCAAGCCACGTAACGCGGAACATGATCACCCTTTCGGCTTCCACCATGCGCTCAAGGAGCATTTTACCCTGATATTTCGGGTTTTTTTCGATAAAAGGAAGTACGGTCTCGGCAACCTCGTGTACCGCCTGTAGGAATTCGGGTTCGTTTGCGTTCCTTTTAGAAACGCTGTCCATAAAAGATCGTAAGCTATTAGTCATGTGTTGAATGGTTTGGTGTTTAAGAAAACGTTTTCGTTAGATCGGGCAAATATACATTTTTTGTTTATTCGGTTATGCCTTGATCTGGTTATTTGTTATCAGGTTTTATTAGTGGACACGGTTATTCGATCACAATTAAAAAACAAATAAACAAATAACCAAATTGACAGATCCACTATCCCAAAGCCTGCTCAATGTCAGCGATCAGGTCCTCAGCATCTTCGATACCTACGCTAAGGCGTACTAAATCGTCTGTTATTCCTATTTCCAGGCGCTTGTCTTCCGGTATCGAGGCGTGTGTCATCAGTGCCGGGTGATTGGCTAATGATTCTACGCCGCCCAACGACTCCGCCAGCGTAAACACTTTCAGGTTTTCAAGGAATTTTATCGCCTCTGCCTTTTCTCCCGAAGCGAATGTGAACGATACCATACCTCCAAAGCCGCCCTGCATCTGCCTTTTGGCAAGATCGTGGAACTTATGGCTTTCAAGCCCAGGGTAGTATACCGCCTTTATTTTTGGATTTTTGCTCAGGTATTCAGCAACCTTCTGGCCGTTCTCGCAATGGCGCTGCATCCTCAAATGCAGTGTTTTTATCCCCCTCAGTACGAGGAACGAATCCTGCGGCCCCAGCGTGGCTCCTGTGGCGAATTGTAAAAAGTGCATTTGCTCGCCCAGTTCGGCATCCTTCATTATCAATGCTCCCGCGATCACGTCGCTATGCCCGCCCAGGTATTTGGTGGCCGAGTGCATCACAATATCGGCACCAAGTTCAAGCGGACGCTGGAGGTATGGCGTAGCGAATGTATTATCTACAGCGAAAAGCACTTTCTTTTCCTTGCATATTTTGGCTACGGCTTCAATGTCAGCGAGCTTCATTAGTGGATTGGTAGGCGTTTCCACCCACACCAGCTTTGTATTGCCATTAAAAAGCGATCGGAATTTCTCCAGATCGTTCATGTCAACAAAATGGAATTTGATGCCACTATCTTTGTATACGCGTGTGAACATTCGGTAGGTCCCCCCATACAGGTCATCCATGGCAATAACCTCATCACCGGCCTTTAGCATGCGTAGTACACAATCGGTAGCCGCAAGCCCGGATGAAAAAGCAAGCCCGCGGGCACCGTTCTCAATGCTGGCTAATGCGTTTTCCAATGCCGTACGGGTCGGATTGGCCGCACGGCTGTATTCGTACCCGCTGTGCACGCCGGGACTCGATTGTACAAAGGTCGAAGTTTGGTAAACCGGTGGCATTACTGCCCCGGTAGACGGGTCGTGGTGCTGCCCGCCGTGTATGGTTTTCGTGTTAAATTTCATATAACGTGTAGTTTATTTGTCGAAAAATTTAAGCAAATTTACTCGAAATTGGTTAGCTGTGTAACACGACCGGCCACCTTTTGCAAAGAAATAACACCACGCTATATGAAACGCTGCCTTACCCTTGCCTTTACGCTACTGCTGCTTGCCGGATGCAAAGAAGAAAAGAAAGAAACGACTACGGTAAATACTGAAACTCCTGCCGATACCGCAGTATTGGCCTTTGAGCAAAAAAACTACGCTAAAAAAAGCACTATCTGTAAAAAGGAGTGTACCTACGTGGATATTAAAGTGCCTGAGGCAATGAATGGCGACAAGGCAATAGCCGACAGCATTAACCAGTCACTTTTCAGGGTAGCGCGCAGCATTGTGTACTTTGGGGAAAAGCCAACGAATGCGAAAAACTATGAGGAGCTCACGGCAATGTTCATAAAGTCATACGACGAGCTTGCGAAAAAATATCCTGAGGAAGCTGCCTGGGCCTGGGAAGCAAAGATCAATACCACAAAGGAATACCAAAGCGGGAACATCATGAACTTTAAGGTGAACAATTATATGTTCACCGGTGGGGCACACGGTTATGAAGGCAACCGTTCGGTGATCATCGATGCCAAGACGGGCAGGACACTAAAACGGTCGGACATCCTGAAAGATGAAAAAGGGTTTACTGCTTTCGCAGAGAAGAAATTCCGTTCGCAGCTCAACATCCCTGCCAATAAGCCCATTAATAGTACGGGGCTTATGTTCGAGAATAACAGGTTCGCCTTGCCGCAAAATATATTCTATTCGAACAACGGCATTACCTTGCTGTACAATCCTGTGGAGATAGCCTCCTTTGCCGACGGCGCCAAAGAAGTAAAGTTCACTTATGCGGAAGCAGGACCATACCTTAAAGTGAAATAATGCGGAGTTCAGGGTTCACGATCGCCTTTCCGGCCTGAAGACCTGAACTCCAAACTCCCCACTAAAGGAATTTTTTAATGCTCATCATGATCCCAAGGTGGATCCCTTCATGGTAATTGTTGAATGCGATAGCATCTTCCACTGTCGAAAGCGTAAAGCCAAGCTGCGTTTTGCGTTCGGTAAACGTTTTGAACACCCGGTTGTAATGATCTTTTTCTGTTCTCTCAATTGGTGGCAACAGTAGGGAACGTATTTCATCTGCTTCCTTTTGCGAAAGGTCGTATTCCGGCCTTGTACCGCGCATGTACTTCCCGACCAACTCGTCGCTAACATGCAACAGTTCTCCTGCCCCGCCATATACTAACATTTGCTGCGACACGATAATATGCCCTATATTCCATATCAGGTTATTATTGAAACCCGGCGGTATCCTGTTCAGCTGTTCCAGGGAATAATTATCAAAAAAACGGTCGTAGATCTCACGGCTTGTTCGTGTAATTTTAAATTCGTGCTCCATTTTTGTTCATATTGTTTGAAGCATAAATATAACGAATTTAGCATTGCCCGGCCTGAACTATGGTAAAAGCCTTAATTTTGCGAAATGAAAAAAATATTTTACCTGAAAACCTGCGATACCTGCCGCAAGATCCTTAACTCGTTGCCCACTACTGAAGGTTTTACGCTCCGCGAAATAAAGACTGAGCCAATTACAGCAGGCGAACTGGATGAAATGCACCGCCTCGCCGGAAGCTATGAAGCACTTTTCAGCCGCAAGGCAACACTGTATAAAGAGCGCGGCCTGAAAGATGTGCAACTTACAGAGGCCGACTATAAAAACCTCATCAACGAACATTATACCTTCCTGAGCCGCCCGGTTATCGTGGATGGCGAAAGCATCTTTGTTGGCAACAGCAAGAATAACGTTGAGGCTGCCGTTGCGCATTTGAGCCGTTAACAGTCCCTCAGTTATTTTTATTAACTTTGTGGCTCTAAATTTTTTGCATGATACAATCCATGACCGGGTTTGGTAAAGCATCGCTGCAGCTACCCAACAAAAAGGTGACCGTAGAAGTAAAATCCCTAAACAGCAAAGGCCTCGACCTGAATGTACGCATGCCTTCGGCTTTGCGCGAAATGGAACTGGGACTGCGCAACCAGATCGCCCAAAAGCTGGAACGCGGCAAGGTCGACCTCTCGCTTTTTGTTGAAGTGACCGGCGAGGAAACCTCTTCAAAGATCAATGTACCGATCGTTAAGGCCTATATTAAGCAGATGAAGGATGTGATCCCTGACGGCGATGATACCGAATTCATGAAGATGGCCGTACGTATGCCCGACGCGCTCAAGACCGAGCGTGAAGAGATCGATGAGAACGATTGGGGACAGATACAAACCGTTATCACACAGGCACTGGAAAACATCCATAGCTTCCGCGTGACCGAAGGCGTGGCTTTGGAAAAGGAGTTCCTTGTAAGGATATCCAACATCCTGTCGCTAATGAACGAAACAGTATCACTGGATGCCGAACGCCTGCAAACCGTAAAGACAAGGCTGCACACATCGATAGAAGAACTTCAGGTAAATGTAGACGAGAACCGCTTTGAGCAGGAACTCATTTATTACCTTGAAAAAATGGACATTACCGAGGAGAAAGTGCGCCTGGAGAACCACCTGAACTATTTTATTGAGACCCTTGCCGGTACCGAAGCCAACGGCCGCAAGCTGGGCTTCATTACCCAGGAAATGGGCCGCGAGATAAATACTATGGGATCTAAAGCCAACCATGCAAAAATGCAGAAGCTGGTGGTGCAGATGAAGGATGAACTGGAAAAAATAAAAGAACAGGTTTTAAACGTGCTTTAAATTCCAGGTTCCAAAATACGAACGACAACACAACAAAATGAATAAGGGCAAATTACTGGTATTCTCGGCGCCATCGGGGTCGGGAAAAACAACTATAGTCAGGTACCTGCTGGCACAACCCGAGCTGAACCTCGAGTTCTCGGTTTCGGCGGCCACCCGCGAGCCGAGAGGCAATGAGGAACATGGCAAAGACTATTATTTCATATCGCTGGAGGATTTTAAAAAGCACATCAAGGCTGAAGAATTCGTAGAGTGGGAAGAAGTATACCGCGACAACTTTTACGGTACGCTGAAAAGTGAAGTGGAACGCATTTGGGCCGAAGGCAAGAATGTGATATTCGACATTGACGTGGCAGGAGGCCTGCGCATAAAGAAGAAATTCCCCGAAGAAACGCTGGCTGTTTTTGTAAAGCCGCCCAGCATCGACGAGCTGAAGATACGCCTCAAGAAACGCAGCACCGAATCAGACGACAAGATAAACATGCGCATAGCCAAGGCATCGGTAGAGCTGGCTACCGCACCGCAATTTGACGTGGTGATAAAGAACTACGACCTGGATATTGCAAAGCAGGAGGCCTATGAGTTGGTGAAAAGCTTCGTTAATAAGTAGCATGAAAATCGGGCTGTATTTCGGGACATTCAACCCCTTGCACATAGGGCACCTCATCATTGCCAACCACATGGCCGAGAACAGCGGCCTTGATCAGGTATGGCTGGTGGTAACGCCGCATAACCCGCACAAGAAAAAAAGTACGCTGCTTGACGACCACCACCGCCTGCAGATGGTATTCCTCGCTACTGAAGATTACCCAAAACTAAAGCCCAGCGACATCGAGTTCAAGCTGCCCCAACCCAATTATACCGTGCATACGCTGGCGCACTTACAAGAGAAATTCCCCACGCATGAATTCTCCCTCCTGATGGGTGAGGACAACCTCAACTCCCTGCACAAATGGAAGAACTATGAGGTGATCCTGCAAAACCACGAGATCTACGTATATCCGCGTCTCAATACAGAGATCATTGACCCGGAGATTGCCATCTCAGCCCGCATTCATCGTGTTGATGCGCCTGTAATCGAGCTTTCCTCCACCTTTATCCGCGAAAGCATAAAGAACGGGAAAAATGTACAGCCCATGCTGCCGCATAAAGTATGGCAGTATGTGGAGCATAATCTATTCTACAAGAAATAATCAACGTTCTGATTAGTCAGAGCCATCATCGATACCGGTGCTGAAAACTGCGACTGACTGTCTGCTATTTCGTATCTTTGAGTATAAATCTTATCACTATGCTCAACTTCGAACTTTATAACCCTGTCAACCTCGTATTTGGCAAGGGTCAAATGGAAAAACTCTCCAAACTCATTCCGGCTAATGCCAAAATATTATTGGCTTATGGCGGCGGTAGTATTTTTACGAACGGTGTACACGCGCAGGTAATTGATGCACTGAAAGGCCATGACATTACCGAATTTGGCGGCATTGAGCCTAACCCACGCTACGAAACGCTTATAAAGGCTGTGGCTGTTATCAAAGAGAAAAAACTCGACTTTATCCTGGCCGTTGGTGGAGGTTCTGTTATTGATGGTGTGAAGTTTATCTCTGCAGCTGTGAATTTTGATGGCGACCCCATCGACATCTTACGCAAAAGGATACGCATAGAGAGTAATGCCATGCCGTTCGGGACCGTGCTTACACTTCCGGCAACGGGCAGCGAAATGAACTCGGGTGCTGTGATAAGTGTGGAGGCTACACAGGAAAAACTGACCTGTGGCGGCCCTGCCCTGTTCCCGAAATTCTCGATATGTGACCCAACCGTTGTAGCCTCGTTACCGAAAAGGCAGGTGCAGAACGGCGTCATCGATGCCTTTACCCACGTGATGGAGCAGTACCTTACCTACCCTCACGAAGCGCTGCTGCAGGACAGGATAGCAGAAAGCATTTTACAGACACTGGTAGAGATCGGTCCCGGCGTGGCGGAAGATCCTGCCGACTACAAGCTTGCCTCCAACTTTATGTGGTGCTGTACAATGGCGCTGAACGGGCTGATACAAAAAGGCGTACCTACCGACTGGGCTACCCACATGATAGGCCACGAGCTTACCGCGCTGTATGGCATAGACCACGCACGCACACTGGCCATCATCGCGCCGAACCTGTACAAAGTAATGTTCGAGACCAAAAAAGAAAAACTGGCACAATATGGCAGACGTGTTTGGAACATCTCTGAAACAAATATTGACAAAGCCGCAGAACTCGCCATTGAGAAAACAATGGAATTCTTCCAAACAATGGGCATGCCGGCAAGGATATCTGAATATACAGATGATCTTGAAAATACCGCTAACATCATTGTGAACCGTTTTGAAGAGCGCGGTTGGAGGGCGCTCGGCGAACGTGGCAACATCAGTCCGGATAAGGTGAGGGAAATAGTGGAGATGAGTTATTAAGGATGTTTTTTCCTGTCATTCTTAAACGCAGTTCGCGGAGTGAAGAATGGCTGTTTTGACATCCTTTCTTAGTCAGAAGGATAATGGATTAAAAATAAAAGGCATCCCTGTGGAATGAGGAATGCCTTTTAAAACACCAAAAACAAAAAATTTAACTAACCTTGTATATCCTAATCATAAACAAAATTATAGTTGGATAACGCAGGGCGCAGCTTGCTAATTGCATTGTGAATCATAATAAAATGTTAATATTTATTTACGGACCTATGATTGATCAAAACATTTAGCATGATGCTAACAGGCAGGTTATGTTAAAAATGAGTACTTTTGACGTTTCAATTCAATCGATGTAATAATGAGTGACACTCCAAAGTTCGCCGTTATAGGCGGCGGAAGCTGGGCCACGGCAATTGCCAAGATGCTTTGCGTGAACGTACCCGAAATAGCATGGTACATGCGCAACAACGACGCCATTGAGCACCTGAAACTGCAAAAACACAATCCCAACTACCTGAGCTCGGTAGAATTTGACCCTAAAAAACTCCGCCTAACCAGCGACATCAACGAGGCTGTTGCTTATGCTGATTATGTGATATTTGCCATACCATCGGCTTTCTTAAGCAAAGAACTGGAGAATATGACCGTGAGCCTTGAGGATAAAGTGATCTTTTCGGCTATAAAGGGCATCGTACCCGAGACCAGCCTTATCGTTGGGGAGCATTTCCATGAAAAATACGACATCCCATATGAAAATATCGGGGTAATTACCGGCCCATGCCACGCGGAGGAGGTAGCACTTGAGCGCCTTTCCTACTTGACTATTGCCTGCGGGAATGAAAAAAGTGCCAAGATAATGGGCAAGAACCTGAGCAGCCATTATATTAAAACTAAAACATCCGACGACATCGTAGGTACAGAATATGCCGCGATGCTTAAAAATATCTATGCTATCGCTGCCGGTATCGCCCACGGCCTTGGCTATGGCGATAACTTCCAGGCACTGCTGATGAGCAACGCGATACGCGAGATGAAAAAATTCATTCGCAAGGTGCATAAAATGAAGCGTAACATCAATAACTCGGCCTACCTGGGTGACTTATTAGTAACGGGCTACTCGGTATTCTCGCGCAACCGTATGTTCGGTAACATGATCGGCAAGGGTTACACGGTAAAATCGGCAATGATGGAAATGAGCATGGTCGCCGAAGGATATTATGCTACCAAGAGCGCTTATAAACTGAACGAGGATTATGGGGCAAAAACCCCGATCATTGATGCCGTGTATGCCATTTTATACGAAGGCAAGGAAGCACGCTCGACCTTTAAAAAGCTAACGGAAAAACTCGATTAAAGACTACACAGCGATGGACCACGACCACCTTATCGATCATCCCGGCGTATTGGCAGCCTTTTCGATAGTGGTCGTAGTGATGCTGTTATTGGACCTTGGCGTGTTCAATAAGCACAGCCATGTCGTTTCAAATAAAGAAGCGCTTACATGGTCCATCGTATGGATATCGCTGGCCATGGCGTTCAGCGGAGTGATCTGTTATTTTTTAGGATTCGAGCAGTTCACACAGTTCCAAAGCGCTTATTGGATAGAGAAGGCCTTATCTGTCGACAATCTTTTTGTTTTTATACTTGTCTTCGGGTTCTTTAATGTTCCTAAGCGACTGCACCATAAAGTATTATTTTGGGGCATCATCGGGGCTCTGGTGTTCCGGGCCCTATTCATTTTTACCGGTGTGGAGCTTATTAACCAAACCTACCTGCCGGAGATGTCCATATTTGGCGAAAAGGTTCGCATTAATGCCGTCCTTTCCCTCTTTGGGTTTTTCCTGGTGTATGCCGGGGTAAAATCATGGTTCGCCAAAGAAGATGACGATGAGGATAAAGACTTCTCTAAAAGTCCGGGTGCGCGGATTATCTACAAACTGTTTAAAGTAACTAAAAATTACGAGGGCAGCCGCTTCTTCGTAAAGACAAATGGCGAACGAATGGCTACACCATTACTGGTTGTCGTGGCTGTTATCGAATTTACCGACCTCATTTTTGCCGTCGATTCCATACCTGCCATATTTGCCATAGCGCCTGACGACCCTTTTATCCTTTACACTTCTAATATCTTTGCGATACTGGGATTACGGGCACTATACTTCCTACTGGCGAATTTCATGCACATGTTCAGCAAGCTGCATTACGGGCTGGCGCTCATACTCGCTTTCATTGGCGTGAAAATGCTTATTAATCCGTTCGTACATATCTCTTCTCCGGCATCTCTAATTGTAGTGGGCACAATACTTATAGGTGCTGTAGCAGTTTCGTTGTTGTTTCCTCAGCCCCCTAAAGCCTCCTAGCCACCCAAGAGGGGACTCTACTCTTTACACAACCACGATGTCGCAATAGTGGGATTCCCCTTTTGGGGATTAGGGGGCTTGGTTTACGGTTATCTCATCCACAAAAATAAATGCCTCTCCCCCTGCGCCCTGGTGCCATTCGGGCAGTGTGCCAAAGTTGTAAGCTTTTATTTTCACATATCTTCCCGAAGTGTTACGCAGGCCAACCACAATGCTGGATGCCCTCACCGTATAGTCCTTTGCATCGATCACATTAACAGCGCTTTCGGCCAATGTAAAATTCACATTGTCGTCTGACACATAATATTCCACTTTGGTCGGGAATATGATCCATGCCCGTGTATCCTGCAGGAAGCGGGTTGAAATGCTTTTTACAGGCATTTTCTTTTGCAAGTCGATCACGGCTTCAAAGTCCTGCCCCTGATAGCCCTGCCAGTCGCCCTTGCGCCAGTTTTCGGTGCCTAATATGCCATCCAGCAATCCGTCAGGACCGCCGGCATGATATTGCGGGTTATATCTGGATTTGATGCTGATGGTGTAGTTGTTGGGTTTTTTAAAAAAATACGCGCTCACCGTATCGCTTTTAACACCATTGCCATCATCTTTAAAAGCTTCGACCAATGATGAAGCAGTGAGCACCACAGGTTCCTTGTATTCTCTAAAGGCGCCTTTTTCCTTTGTCGTAATTGCCGATAACCTGTATTTGATCCCGAAGGGCTTATTTTCCGTATTTATAATCTTCAGGTTCATCGTACCTTTAAACGATTTGCCTTCGGCTTCGATGACAGGAACAGGAATAATTTCTTCATAGGCAGGAATTTCACTAACCGTCATTACGCCCCTATCGGCATATTGCTCCTCTTCAGTGTCGAGAGCTGCTAATTTCTGGTATGAAGTGGTAGGTCGAATAACCCTTTCGGTCCCGTCTTCAAGGTGAAGTTTCACAGCATTAAAGTAGGGGGTAACAGCGGACCATCCTGTCGCTCCGGGTGAGTCGGCATAAATACCCATACTGCTCAGTATATACCATGCGCTCATCTGCCCGCAGTCTTCATTTCCTATAAGCCCGTCTGGTGTATTTTTGTAAAAATTATTCAGGATGTAATGGACTTTCTCTTTGGTTTTCTCCCTATTCCCGACATAATTATATAGGTAAGCCATGTGGTGGCTGGGCTCGTTACCGTGCGCATATTGCCCAATAAGCCCTGTAATATCCACCTGCTCCCTGCCGGTGGTAGCCGATGGCGCCGAGAACATCTCGTCGAGTTTTGCTTCAAATTTTTCCTCACCTCCATAGGCTTTTATCAATCCCCGAATATCCTGCGGGACAAAGAAGGTATATTGCCAGCTGTTGCCCTCGGTAAAATTATTGTTCACTTCACGGGGATCGAAAGGCTTGTCCCAGCCACCGTTGCGTTTCGGCCTCATGTGCCCTGTTGAAGGGTCGAAGAGGTTTTTCCAGTTTTGGGAGCGCATCATGAAATAATTATAATCTTCCATCCGGCCAAGCATTGACGCCATTTGCGCAATGCACCAGTCGTCATAAGCATATTCCAAAGTTTTAGAAACGCTTTCGTGCTCATCATCAATGCTGATGAAACCATTCTTTTTATAAGCATCCAGCCCCAGATGGTCGAGCATGGCACTGTGTTTCGCAGCCTCAAAAGCTTTTTCGTAGTCAAATCCCTTTATGCCTTTTGCCATTGCATCGGCCATTACCGATACCGAATGATAGCCTATCATACAGTCGGTCTCGTTGCTGGCCAGTTCCCATACCGGCAGCCTGCCGCCCTGCTCGTACTGCTTTAGGAACGTATTGATGAAATCGGCCGTACGCTTTTTATCAATGAGCGTATACAGCGGGTGCGCCGCCCTGAAAGTATCCCACAGCGAGAACACCGAATAGTAATCGAACCCTTCCGCCTTATGGACTTCATTATCACGGCCACGGTACATACCGTCCACATCCATGGCAATGTTGGGCTGCATCATTGTGTGGTATAGCGCGGTGTAGAATATCGCCAGCTTGTCCTTGTTTTTTTCTTGTATCTCTATCTTCGAAAGTTCCTTGTCCCAAAGCTTTGCGGCAGCGGCTTTTGCCTTTTCAAGATCCCAATCGGGCATCTCGGCCTTCATGTTCTTTGCGGCGCCTTCATAGCTTGTAGGCGAAAGCGCAACCTTAACCAACAGCTTCTCTCCCGCCTTTACACCTTTGCTAAAGCTTATTGCCAACAGCGAACCCGCGAATTGTTTATCGGTCACTTTTGCCGGTGCAAAGGCATTGTTATTTATCGCCGTTATGTTCATCGGCTGGCTAAACTCAATGCGGGCGTATACATACTGGTCGCGTGCCCAGGCTTCACTACGGCGCAGCACTTCGATGGTTTTGCTGTCGATTATCCGTACATCACCCATCAGGAGCTTATCTCTATGGTTCAGGTCAAGGATGATGTTGGCCTGACCTTCTTTGGTAAATGTATATTGGTGCAGCCCTACGCGTGCCGAAGCCGTTAGTTCAACATTTATAGCATCATCGTCAAGCTTTACGGAATAATAGCCTGCCGTAGCCTTTTCATTGGCATGCGAAAAGGATGAAGAATAATTTTTAGTATCCAGCTTCGGTTCGCCCATAGTGGGCATCAGCATGATGTCTCCATAGTCAGAAACCCCTGTGCCATTAAGGTGCGTATGCGAAAACCCGTAAATGACATTATCCGAATAATGGTAGCCACTGCACCCGTCCCAGCTGCCGTCGATGCGGGTATCGGGGCTGAGCTGCACCATCCCGAAAGGCACGGTCGCCCCGGGAAAGGTATGCCCGTGCCCGCCTGTCCCAATGAAGGGATTGACGTGTTTTGAATAAGCCGTATTCTGCGAATATGCAATTACTGAAACGAACAATGAGAGTAGTAGTGCTGTTTTTTTCATTTGTGGATGGAAAAATTTCGATAAAGATAGAAAAGATAATGGAACACGGAAGATGCGGATCGGGCGGATCAGCGCAGATCTTTTATAAACTATACTATTTACACTTTTGAATACGTCCCATTACCACAATTTCTCCGGGTCTTTATAGAATGTTCACAAAGTGGGATCAATCCGTGGAGATCAGCCCGATCCGCGTCATCCGCGTTCCAGTGCTACCGTATCAGGTACTCCAAAAAGGCCTCTACCGTTTCATAGTTTTCTGATGGCAGCTTCTTCTTAAGGCGCATCTTACATACCCGCACACTTTGGGGCGATATGCCAAGGATGTCCGCCATGTCAGGCCCGTTGAGCTCCAGTCGCATGAGCACCAGTATGCGGGTCTCGGCTTCGGTCAGGGCTACCCCGCTTTCTTTTATCCGCGAAAAGAAGCCCGGGTATATCGCCCTGAAGCGCGACTGGAACTGCGCCCAATCATCGTCGGTAAGGATCTTTTGTTCCAGCAGTGCCGCGATCTCCTCTTCGGTAGGTTCGGCAGTTTCCTGTTTGGGGGCTGCTCCTTCCTGCAGGCTGCTGATGATGGCGTTCTTCCGGGAAAGATCGATGATATAGGTCTTAAGCTCCTGCTCCTTTACATCGATGATCTTTTGGGTGTTGTGCAGTTCCATTTCCAATTGGCGTTCCTTGAATCGCATCCGCGAAAAATAGCGGTATATGAAGAGTGCGACCACCATCAGTACCGCAAGTACCCCAAAAGCTATCGTCAACAGCCGGTTGTTGGCAATGTCCTTTTCATTTTGCAGGTTTTGTATGCGCAGGTTTTTTACCTCCAGTCCCAGCTCTGCCTGGTTTTGCGACAGGCGCTCGCTTTGGTTGGCTTCCATCAGCTCGCGCTCCACCTCAAAATATTTTTTGTAGTAATACAGTGCCGAATCTGCCGTGCCGAACCGCTCATGGCTCTTGGACAGTTCTTCACACGCTTCACGAATGCGTACCTTGCTGTCCAGCTGGCGCGCTATGGCAAGGCACCTGCGTGCGGCATTAAAGGCTTTTTTAGCATCGCCTTTCTGCGTGTAAACGGTTCCGAGGTTCTGCCAGGCGGTGGCTATGCCTTCTTTATAATCTATCTTACGGCATTCCTCCAGCGAGAGCAGGTAATAATTCAGCGCGGCATCGAGGTTCTCTCCATAGCGGTATATCTGCCCCTGGTTATTATAAGCAATGGCAAGGTCGCGTGGTTCGTTCAGTTCTTTAAAGATGGCGATGGCTGCCTCATTGCTTGCGAACGCCTTTTCAAAATCGCGCTGTTCTTTGAGGATAAGGGCACGGTTGGTATAGGTAAGCCCGAGCAGTCTCTTCATGTCGAGCCGGGTTGCCAGCGCGGCTGCTTCGTCATAGCACTCCATAGCTGCATCATTGTTCTCAAGCCGCCAGTGCACAAGGCCAAGATTATTGAGCAGCGTTGCCATTTGCTCCTTATTCCCTTCCTCCTTTACTTTTTTATAGGCCTGTGTAAAATAGTCCAGCGCTTTTTGATAGTTGCCCATACGCCATTCCTCATTGCCCAGATCGGTCAGGCTGACGGAAGCAGGGACCTGTTTGCCCACAACTTTTTGCTCTTCCACTTCTTTTTGGCATGCGCCGAAAAGCAGCAGGACGAGTAAGGTATAGAAAAAAAACAGTGCAGGCATTTTTTTCATATCGGGACAAAGCGATGTTTTCGCTTACCGCAATATAGAAAAAATTGGGTTAGTTTAATCCTTAATTGTAGACCTCACCCCCAACCCTCTCCAAAGGAGAGGGGAAGAAAGGACTTTAAAGTACTTAGTTTGACGGTGTAATTTAAGAATGGTCAGCTTACATGCGAGTGAAGCTCCTCCCTCTCCTTTGGAGAGGAGGGGGTGAGGTTACCCGGAAAATGTTCGGTATAGGTATTACGTCTTCCCCTCAGAAAGATGCTCCAGCATATCAGCCGTCATGGCATCCAGGCCGAAATCATGCTTCCAGCCCCAGTCCTGCCTTGCGCTACTGTCATCAATGCTTTGCGGCCAGCTATCGGCTATCTTCTGGCGAAAGTCGGGCGCATAATCAATGGTAAAACCAGGAATGTGCTTTTTGATCGCTTCGGTTATTTCCTCAGGTGTAAAATCCATTGCCGAAAGGTTGTAGGCAGAGCGTATCTTTATATTTTCGGCAGGTGCCTGCATGATCTCGACGGTGGCACGTATGGCATCGTCCATATACATCATCGGCAGTCGGGTTTCGGCATTAAGGAAGCAGGTATATTTACCATCGGCCAAAGCTTTATGGTAAATGTCAACGGCATAATCGGTAGTGCCTCCACCAGGAGGGGTTGACCAGCTGATGAGGCCCGGATAACGGATGCTGCGTATGTCGACACCGTAAATATTGTGGTAATATTCGCCCCAGCGCTCGCCTGATTGCTTGGAGATGCCGTATACGGTAGATGGCTCCATAACGGTATATTGCGGCGTGTTTAATTTAGGTGTTGTAGGCCCGAACACAGCAATGCTCGACGGCCAGAATATTTTTTTGATCTTTCCGGCCTTGGCAATGTTCAGCACGTGGAATAGTGAGTTCATATTGAGGTCCCAGGCAAAGGCAGGGTTCTTTTCGGCAGTCGCCGAAAGCAGCGCGGCCATAAGGTAAACATCCTCTACATGGTATTGCTCTATCACGGCCTGCACCTGGTTAAAATCAAGCGCATTTACCACCTCAAACGGACCTGAAGCTACAAATCCGGGATCGCCCTTGCGTACATCCGAAGCTACAACTTCGTCTTTACCGTAAATACTACGCAGTTTTTTTGTCAGTTCGGTACCAATTTGCCCGCAGGCGCCTATAATGAGTATTTTTGCCATGAGTTGTGTTCGTTTGCAATGCAAATATAACGGTTTCGAATTATGATATTCATTCTTTTAGAATGCTGTTCTAACAATTTTTTAAAAGATCGTGATTTTAAACACAGGTAAACCGCATTATCTTTAAAATAATTATTCTTCAGGCAACAAACATCACCCAACACCTGTTGCGTAAAGAAAATCAAAACATAGCGGTCACTTTGGCCCAACATTTGTAAATTTGCTGTCAATCACAAGAAAATGAAATACCTGAAGATAATAGCCATACTTACGTTCTCCGTACTCCTCTATTCCTGCGAGGACGACAAGGAGCAACGTGTAGCCCAGGCCAAAAGGATAGAGAGGCAAAACGACTCCATCGTAAAGGCGCTTGCCAAAAACTGGAAATTCAACGTCCCTTCGCCCACTGCCAAAGTGCAGCAGCAAATAGACAATTGGGGAGAATGGGAGCAGCTGAAAAGTGAATTGCTCCAAAGACCTGCCGGCGACCTGGCTACCTACCGCCAAAAGACCAAAGACCTGGTGCGTAAGGCGGAACTGGCACGCAACACTATTCCGGCCGCCTTCAGGAAGCCGCAGGTGAGCAGCCGTTTTGATGTACTGGTCACCAAAATAAAATCGCTGCACACTTTTGTAAGCGTGGATCCGGTATCGCCCAAAAAAGTTTTCGAGATCATGGGAAGCGTCAATTATGAAGCAGCGTCCATCTTTAACCAGTTCGACGAAATGATCCGAATCAAGGAGATCCCTAAAGAGATCGGTGAAGCGGAAATGCTGCGCGCGCTCGATACCGTGCGCCATGCTAACCCCGATGCACAGCCGCAGCCACCAACAACCACAACACCGCAAAGGCCGCAACGTTCACTTTCTCCCGGCCACGGCGGATTTATAAAAAAGCAAAATTGAGACCTGAATTTTTAGATAAATACGGGCAGTCGCCCAAAGTAAAGCAGATCGCCGAAGCCATTGCGAAGCCGGAGAATAAGCTGCAGGTAAAGGGCCTTTTGGGCTCTTCGCTGTCTTTTGTCATCGACCAGCTATTCCGCCAGAGTGAATTGCCATTCCTCCTTATCCTTAAAGACAAGGAAGAGGCCGCCTATTACCTGAACGACCTGGAGCAGCTTATCGGCGACCAGGACGTACTGTTCTATCCCGGCTCTTATCGTCGCCCCTACCAGATAGAGGAGACCGACAACGCCAACATACTGTTGCGTGCCGAGGTTCTAAACCGCATCAACTCGCGTAAAAAACCGGCCATCATCGTATCTTATGCCGAAGCACTGTTTGAAAAAGTAGTAACCCGCAAGGACCTTGAAAAGAATACGCTGAAAATAGCGACGGGAGATCTGGTATCCATCGACTTCATCAATGAGGTATTGTTCGAATACGAGTTCCGCCGCGTAGATTTCGTTTCTGAACCGGGGGAATTCTCCGTACGCGGGGGCATTGTGGACGTATTCTCCTTTTCGAATGATAATCCTTACCGCATCGAGTTTTTTGGCAATGAGGTAGACAGCATCCGTACCTTTGATGTTGCTTCGCAGCTATCGGTAGAAAAGAAAAAGAAAATTACCGTTATCCCGAATGTCGAGAACAAATTCATGCAGGAGAAGCGGGAAAGCTTTTTAGAATATATCAGCGAAAAGACAGTGCTGTTCATAAAAGATGCCGAAGCATCGCTGGCACAGCTGGACGCTCTTTTCGCCAAAGCTACTGAGGCTTTCGCCAAATTGTCAACAGACGTGAAGCGCGCCTCGCCCGAAGAGCTTTTTATTAACCAGCAGTCGTTCGTGAAAAAGGCACTTGACTTTGCGGTCGTGGAACTTTCCAATCGTGCCACGTTCAGGACACAGGCAACCTTTGAATTCCACATACAGCCGCAGCCATCGTTCAACAAGCAGTTCGACCTGCTGCTGAACAACCTTCAGGAAAATCACCACAACGGGTTTAAAAATTACCTTTTCTGCTCGAACGAGGCGCAGGCAAAACGTTTCGACGACATCTTCGAAACGCTTGACGAGGCCAGCCATGACGATACCCGCAAGCAATATAAAACGATAGTTTTCCCGATCTACGAAGGTTTTGTAGATGAGGAAAACCAGATCGCGTGCTATACCGACCACCAGATTTTTGAGCGTTACCATAAGTTCAGCATTAAGAACGGCTATTCGAAAAAGCAGACGATCACACTAAAGGAACTCAATTCCTTATCCGTTGGCGATTACGTAACGCATATCGACCACGGCATCGGGAAATTCGGCGGGCTGCAAAAGATACAGGTAGAAGGCAGGACACAGGAAGCCATTAAACTTGTCTACGCCGATAACGACATTGTGTATGTGAGCATCCACTCGCTCCATAAAATATCCAAATACAATGGCAAAGACGGTGCACCGCCAAAAATATACAAGCTTGGCTCCGGTGCCTGGAAAGCCCTCAAACAAAAAACCAAGGCACGCGTTAAGCACATCGCCTTTAACCTCATACAGCTGTATGCCAAGCGCAGGCTGGAGAAAGGTTTCCAGTATTCACCTGACAGCTACCTGCAGGCAGAGCTGGAGTCGTCGTTCATTTACGAAGATACGCCCGACCAGATCACTGCTACCCGCGACGTAAAGGCCGATATGGAAAGCGAACGTCCCATGGACCGCCTGGTGTGCGGCGACGTGGGATTTGGTAAAACGGAAGTTGCCATACGCGCTGCATTTAAAGCAGTGGACAATGGTAAGCAGGTCGCCATACTGGTGCCTACCACGATACTCGCCTACCAGCACTATCGTACGTTTAGTGAACGATTGAAAGATATGCCGGTGAGTATCGGCTACCTGAACCGTTTCCGTACCGCGAAGCAAAAAGCCGATACCCTGAAGCAACTTGAAGATGGTAAACTGGACATTCTGATCGGAACGCACCAGCTTGTGAGCAAGAATGTCAACTTTAAAGATCTTGGGCTTCTTATCGTTGACGAAGAGCAGAAATTTGGCGTGAATGTAAAAGACAAACTTAAGACCATAGCCGCTAATGTGGATACACTGACACTGACGGCCACCCCAATACCAAGGACGCTGCAATTTTCGCTTATGGCGGCACGCGACCTTTCGGTAATTACCACGCCACCGCCGAACCGCTACCCCATCGAGAGCCAGGTTGTGGGCTTTAATGAAGAGGTGATACGCGATGCCATTTCGTATGAGATACAGCGCGGTGGGCAGGTGTTCTTTATCCACAACCGTATCGAGAACATCAAGGAAGTCGCGGGCATGATACAGCGATTGGTACCTGGTGCAAAAGTAGGTGTGGGCCACGGCCAGATGGACGGTAAAAAACTGGAAGAACTGATGCTGGCGTTCATGGAGGGCGACTTCGATGTGCTTGTTGCCACCACTATCATCGAGAGCGGGCTGGACGTACCGAATGCCAATACGATATTCATCAACAATGCCAACAACTTCGGGCTATCCGACCTGCACCAGATGCGCGGGCGAGTGGGCCGGAGTAATAAAAAGGCATTCTGCTACTTCATCGCGCCACCGTATAGCGCCATGACCGAGGATGCCCGCAAGCGCATACAGGCATTGGAGCAGTTCAGCGAATTGGGCAGCGGATTCAACATTGCCATGAAGGACCTGGAGATACGCGGCGCTGGAGATCTGTTAGGAGGCGAACAAAGCGGCTTCATCAACGAGATCGGCTTTGAGACCTACCAGAAGATCATGAACGAGGCCATTGAGGAACTGAAGGAAAATGAGTTCAAAGACCTGTATGATGATGGCGACGATACTACAGAAAAAGAATATGTAAAGGACCTGCAGATCGATACCGACTTCGAGCTGTTGTTCCCTGATGAATATATCAATAACATCACCGAAAGGCTCAACCTGTATAACGACCTTGGTGCCATTAAGGACGAAGCCGGACTCATCGCTTTCGAGCAGAAGCTCATCGACCGCTTCGGGCCGCTGCCGAAACAGGCACAGGCACTGCTTACCAGCATGCGCATAAAGTGGGTTGCTACTAAGATGGGACTCGAAAAACTGGTGCTCAAGCAAGGCAAAATGGTAGGCTATTTTGTAGGCGACCAGCAAAGCGATTACTACCAAAGCAGTACTTTCCGCACCGTGCTAAAGTTCGTACAGCAGTTCCCGACATTATCTAAAATGAAGGAGAAGCAGACGAAAAACGGTTTGAGATTGCTATTAACCTTCGAGAATGTGAAATCGCTGAAAAAGGCGCTGGAAATGTTGGAGATGGTGTTTGGGGAATAAATTTATCTATCGCCCCTCCGGAGCTTTAGGTGGTCGCGGGTAAATTTTTGCTCTAAATAGGCCGCTCCTCCGGAGCTGGTTGAACGGACAATAGTTCCTTGCCGATGAAGCAAACTGAAAGTTCAAATAATAAATGTTTCACTACTCAGTAGCGTTGGTTGATGATGCAATACAGTTTTCGAAAGTAATACGGAATTCGCTTTGCAGCCACGGCGGGGCAATATATTATAGCAATTAAGGGGGAGCAATTCAAAACTCCTGAGGAGCGAAATGTTACACATCGTCAAAAATCTACTCCAACCCCTCCCACCATTTTCTAAACACCTGTGGTTTATCCAGACTTACCTTCTCACCTATCATTGGTGTCAAAATCGGCATGCCCTGCTTTTCGGCTTCGGTGGTAACGCGTATTATGGGCTCGTCCCAGTCGTGAAGGGCGAGGGAGAACTTGGCCCAGTGCACCGGCAGCAATTTTTTGGTTTTGAGGTCGTGTGCGGCGGCTACTACCTGTTCGGGAAGCATGTGTATGTACTCCCAGTTGGCATTGTACTGCCCGCATTCCAGTATCGCCAGGTCGAAGGGGCCGAACCTTTCACCGATCTCCTTAAAGAAATAGTCATAGCCTGAATCACCCCCGAGGAATATCCTGAATGATGGCGATTGCAGTACGAACGACATCCACATTGCTTTATTGCGGGTAAAGGTCCGCCCGGCGAAATGGCGCGCCGGGGTGGTATATATGGTAAAGCCACTGCCAAGGGTAATGCTCTCGTTCCAATCCCTTTCTTCAACACGAGCCATATCGTAGCCCCAGGTTTGAAGGTGCTCGGCAGTGCCGAGGCCGGTAACGACTTTCTTTACCTTTGGCTTCAGTTTCAGTATGGTTTCGTAATCAAGATGGTCCCAGTGATCGTGGGTGATGATGAGGATATCGATCTCGGGCATGTCCTGCACACCATACACATCGGCTCCGGCAAAAGCTTTGGTAGTGAATTTTACCGGCGAAGCATTACCACTGAAAACCGGGTCGGCCAATATCTTTTTCCCGTCAACCTGCATGAAGTAGGATGAATGCCCGAACCACACCAACACATTTTCATTTGGGTCAAGGTCGTACAGGTTTATTTTTTGAGATGGCAGAGTTTCTCTTGGCTTACTCCTTTTGCTTTTGTTGAAGAAGAACTCATACAACACCCGCAGCATGCTCACGCCTTCCTTTAAGGCGGGTGTGTGGCTCAGGTTTTGGAACTGGCCTTCTTTATAATTTGGGGATAGCTCAATGCGTGCTTGCCTTTCGCCGGAGGGTAGCCTGCCAAACTGTGGCTGTTTCATGAATACCGCTATGCCCGCAATGAGGAGGATAACGATTATAAGGATCGTGGTCATTTATGTGGAGTTGATATCCAAAGGTAGCTAAAAACAAAATGCAGCGGTGATCACCGCTGCATTTCATATATTTTCAATATTTAATTTAGGCTTTTCAGGTCTTTTATCACTTTAAAGGCCATATCAACCTCATCTTCGCTGACCAGGATGGTAAATTCGTACGATGTTGAGATCACCTCATTGATGATGATGCCTTCCCACGCCAGCCTTTGGAAGATATAGTAATATACGCCCGGTGTCGAGATATTATCCTTTGGTAATTTCACGGTGATCGAGGCAAGGTTATCGGTACGCTCAATTTGCTTTTCATCGGCAAAAAGCCCGTCCACCACATGGCTCATAGAAGAACTTACCACAACATTGGTTTCGTTCACGCCCCTTGAGGAAGTGTAGAAAACATCCGGGTTGGCATTGATCTTGGCAATAAGCTCGGCCTGCTTGTTCAGGATGGTATCGCTTACGGCAAAAGTATAGTCGGTAAGTGAAGAACGCACGGTGATCTCGCCGATCGCCTTCAGCACTTTTACGATCTTGTGGTTAACGCGGAAATCCAGGTCTTCCGACAGCCTTTTCAGCGACATTACCACAGCACCCTGCTTCACGTCCTTGCCCAATTCCTGCTCAAGTTCGGGCATCATGTTCCTGGCCAGGGATGTGAGGTTGATAATGCCTTGGGAAAGCGCACTAAGTAAAAAGGGCTTGGTCTTAATGTAGTGTTCTACTACAGAAGAAATGGTTTTCATAATCAGCGTGTTGTGTTTGTGTTGTTAGGCACAAATATACGAACTTTAATTTTTTGTTAAAAATTTAGGTGTTAAAAATAATAGAATGCATCCGTCAAATGTTCAATTTCAAACATATTGTTATTTTTATGTATAGAAATAATATCGAACCGTACTTCACCCTCAATATCATTTTGTTCCACATACGCATCTACTGCACGCACCAGCAGTTTTATCTTAGCGGGTTTCACTGCTTCTTGCGGCAGGCCGAACTCGAGGGTAGAGCGTGTTTTTACCTCTACGATAGCCAGCACACCGTCCATTCTTGCAATAA
The DNA here is from genome assembly GCF_052437795.1 of Flavobacterium sp. GTDB lineage: Bacteria > Bacteroidota > Bacteroidia > Flavobacteriales > Flavobacteriaceae > Flavobacterium. The sequence goes on along the minus strand of NZ_JBQVPA010000003.1, from coordinate 220,102 downwards.
TGTCGATCTCGGCCTTCAGGTATACCCAGTTGGTCGCCAAGATCTCATAGCCTGCCTTTTTCAGGAAGTCGGCTGCCAGTTCCTCGCCTAGTTTGCCAAGGTCGTTGTGCCCGGCCATTATTCAAATATTATTATAGTGCCCGTTGCCGAAACATCGAGCGTTACCTGCTTGCCGAACACCAGTGCACGGTTGTCCTGTATATGCCCCGCAGGGAAATTGAAGCAGATGGGAATGTTATATTCTTTCGTTATGTCCTGTATGATCTCTAGCGCGTCATGCCCCCACGGGATGTCGTTGTCACGCATCTTGGTCATGCCCCCTATGATGATGCCTTTTACATTTTTAAAGTAATCGTTGCGCTTCAGGTTCATCATCATGCGGTCGATATGATACAGGTACTCATCAAGGTCCTCAATAAAAATGATCTTACCCTTTGGATCGGCTTCCGATGGCGACCCGATAATGCTGTACAGCACCGAAAGGTTGCCTCCTACCAGCTCGCCGGTAACCTTGCCGGGTTTGTTGAACTTATGCGCAGGAAGTGTGTACGATAGCTTTTCGCCGAATAATGCTTTACGGAAACTCTCGATGGCCTCGGGTGTGGCGCGGCCTACGCTAATGGCTACCATGCCGTGCAGTGTAGCAATGTCAAAATTGTTTATGTGGCTGTGCAGCACGGTCGCATCGCTAAAGCCGATGAACCATTTAGGCTTCTTTTTGAAGTTCGTGAAGTCCAGGCGTTCTATCAGGCGCACGGTACCATAACCGCCCTTGGCACACCAGATGGCTTTTATGGCAGGGTTATCCATCATCTGTTGGAGGTCGGTGGCGCGCTGCCAGTCGGCTCCGGCGAGCTGATCGTTGTCCAGCCCTATGGTCTTGCCGATGACCACATGGAGCCCCCACTTCTCCATGAGCTTTATCCCGGCATCCAGCGGCGCCATGTCTACTTTACGGGCCGTAGCCAGTATGCCTATCGTGTCGCCTTTTTTGAGGTAGGGCGGGATCTTTACCGATTGGGCGAATATTGGAAAAGTGACAAAAGCTAGGAGCAGAAAGAGCGCGTTTTTATGCATGGTGAAGGCTTATACAAACAAAGATAAGAAAAGATGCCCTCTCCCCCAACCCACTTCCGGGGAGAGGGTTGGGGAGAGGCTAATTATTTCGTACTTTTGCCTCTTTAAAATCCGAAAACAAAATGTTACACGACCCGAAACGATATACTGTTACCGCAGCCCTGCCATATACCAACGGCCCCATACACATAGGCCACCTGGCAGGCGTATATGTCCCTTCTGATATTTATTCGCGTTTCCTCAGGCTGCAGGGCAAAGATGTTGCCTTCATCTGCGGAAGCGATGAGCACGGTGTGGCCATCTCCATGAAGGCTAAGAAGGAAGGCATTACCCCGCAGGAGGTTATCGACAAATACCACGCGATCATCAAGCAGAGTTTTGCGGATTTCGGCATTTCATTCGATAATTATTCACGGACTTCGGCGAAGATCCATCATGATACGGCTTCGGAATTTTTCAAAAAGTTGTATGATAAAGGCGATTTCATAGAAGAAGTTACCGAGCAGCTGTATGATGCCGAGGCAGGGCAGTTCCTGGCCGACCGTTTCGTTATCGGTACCTGCCCTAAGTGCGGCAATGATGAGGCATATGGCGACCAGTGCGAACGCTGTGGGTCTACGCTTAACGCGACCGACCTCATCAACCCGAGATCGGCCATTTCCGGCAGCAAACCCGTTATAAAGGAAACTAAACACTGGTTCCTTCCGCTTGACCGCTATGATGCTTTCCTGCGCGAATGGATATTGGAAGGACATAAGAACGACTGGAAGCCCAACGTATACGGGCAGGTAAGATCATGGCTTGACGACGGCCTGAAGCCCCGCGCCGTAACCCGCGACCTCGACTGGGGCATACCCGTTCCGGTGGCAGGTGCCGAAGGAAAAGTGCTTTATGTATGGTTCGACGCACCTATCGGGTATATCTCGTCAACTAAAGAATGGGCGCAGCGCGAAGGCAAGGACTGGGAGCCGTACTGGAAAAGCGACGATACCAAGCTGGTACATTTTATCGGAAAGGACAATATCGTTTTCCATTGTGTGATATTCCCCGCAATGCTGAAAGCGGAAGGCTCGTACATACTCCCGGACAACGTTCCTGCCAACGAGTTCCTGAACCTTGAAGGCAACAAGCTTTCTACCTCCAAAAACTGGGCAGTGTGGCTGCACGAGTATCTTCAGGATTTCCCTGGACAGCAGGATGTGCTCCGTTATGCATTAACATCAAACGCTCCCGAAACAAAAGACAATGACTTTACCTGGAAGGATTTTCAGGCCCGAAATAACAACGAGCTGGTGGCCATATTCGGCAATTTCATCAACCGTGTGGTGGTGCTGACCAATAAATATTATGAAGGTGTAGTGCCACAGCCGAATGACTTCAGCGATGTGGATGAAGCCACACTGACCGAAATGCGCGCCTACCCTGCCGTGATAGCAAGTTCTGTAGAGCGTTACCGTTTTCGTGAAGCACTGGGCGAATTGATGAACCTCGCGCGCCTTGGCAACAAATACCTTGCTGATGAAGAGCCGTGGAAAGTGATAAAGGATAATCCGGCGCGTGTACAGACGCAGATGTATGTGGCGCTGCAGATCGCTACGGCGCTATCGGTACTAAGTGAGCCGTTCCTGCCATTTACCGCAGCGAAACTTAGAGGTATGCTGGGTATCACTTCGGGCGCGGTCGGGAAGCTTTCATGGAACGACATTTCCCTAAAAACCGACTTACTCCCTGCCGGAGGCCAGATAGGCCAGGCCGAATTGCTTTTTGCCAAAATAGAAGACGAAGAAATACAAAAACAAGTGGACAAACTGGAAGCTACAAAAACCGCTAACGCTGCTGAGAACAAAGTAGCCGAGCCGCAAAAGGACCTGATACAATATGATGATTTTGCCAAGATGGACATCCGTACAGGAACCATCCTTGAGGCAGAAAAAATGCCGAAAGCCAATAAGCTGCTGGTACTAAAAGTTGACACCGGCATTGACGTGCGTACTATTGTTTCGGGCATTGCGGAAAGCTTCACCCCCGAGGAAGTGGTAGGCAAACGCGTCACTGTACTGGTAAACCTCGCCCCGCGTGCGCTTCGCGGTGTGGAAAGCCAGGGCATGATATTAATGACCCAGAACAGCGAAGGCAAGCTTGTTTTCTTGAACCCTGATACCGATGGCGTTGGAAATGGGGAGGTGATCAGCTAGAGTATTTGAAGATCGAAAGTCGAAAGACGAAAGTCAAATGTCGAAAGCGCGAAGATTTCTGTCATTCTGAACGTAGCTTGCGAAGTGAAGAATCTCTTTTCTATATTTGAGATCCTTACTTCGTCAGAATGACAAAACCGAAACGAATTATATATATAAGCCGCACCTCACCGTGTGGCTTTTCATTATCATAAAAATGAAAACAAAACTCAACCTTTCCACCTGGCCACGCAAAGAGCATTTCGATTTTTTCAGCAAATTCGAAGAGCCGTTCTTCGGGCTAGTGGCTACTGTCGACTGCACAAAAGCCTATGCTTCGGCAAAAGCCAATAACATATCCTTCTTCACATATTACCTGCATAAAGTCCTGGTGACAGTAAACAGCGTGGCCGAGTTCCGCTACCGCATATCCGGCAATGAGGTGTTCGTATACGACCGCGTGGATGCCTCGGCAACGCTGACCCGCGAGGACAACACGTTCGGCTTTTCGCTGATAGAGTTCAACCCAGAGATTGAAGTGTTTTCGGCGAATGCCAAAGCAGAGATCGAGCGCGTTCGCAACACGCAGGGACTGTTTACCCGTGAGTTCGACAATGACAACATTATCCACTTTTCTGCCATACCATGGGTTGATTTTACATCACTGTCTCATGCGCGGAGTTTTACCTTTCCCGACAGCTGCCCGAAAATATCCGTAGGCAAAATGACGGAGAAGGATGGTGTGAAATCGATGCCGGTATCGGTACATGTACACCATGGCCTGATGGACGGCTATCATGTTGGCTTGTTTTTTGATGCGTTGCAAAAGGAGATGGATAGTTAGTCCATTCTTGCGCCGTTATCAATAAAACACACCTATGAGAATCCTGTTCCTGTTCCTGCTGGCATCCTTAAGTGCCGCTGCCCAAAAACAATTGGCCTCGACCAAAACCAACCTCCATAAAGGCGAACACCACCACAAAGCCTTTATGGCTTCGGACACAGCTAATTCGCAGGTAGCAGTTTATATCTCCGACAAAGAAAAGCTGAAAGTGTTGCGGTATAACAGTGCAGTATTTTTTACTGACAGCCTTGTGACCAAACGCCCGGCCAGGGAATTTTTGGGAATGGAGGGCTACAGCTTTAACGGCCAGAGGGCTACGGTGTATTGGGGTGACCAATGGCTGAACAAGATCGAGGCGGTCGATTTTGATCTCGGGACAAAAAACGTCACCAAAAAGCAATTCAAATTTACTTACGGTAAAAATGAAGATCGGCTAATTACGTTCAGCGAAAACAATTCGTTTTACCTGCTTACACTGCTGCCTAAGGGACAACTGCGATTCAGTATCTTTAATGGTACGCAGTATGTGGACAAGGTAGCCGACTTTTCACCGTTCCACATTGTTGGCGCCGATAACAAAAAGACATCGCTCAACTACCTCATCAAAGAATATGGCCTGCAAAAGATCGATACCAAAACATATAATGCCCTTATGGATGCGGGCAGCAAGATCAAGTTTTATGTACTGCCCGACAGGATGCTGCTGACGCTCGACAACAACCCTGAATTTACACAGGTGTTTAACATCGACCCCGAAACCTTTGAAGTAACGGAAGCGAACATTCTCCAAACCGGTTATGAAAAAGGCGCTACGGCCAACTCTTTTTATTTTGAAGGCAAATTGTACCGTATTTTACTGAAGAAGGATGCTATCAGGCTTTCGGCCGCATTACCCGAAACAGGCAACGAAATGAAGAGTTACACCGCAAGAAAAAACGAAGCCATCACTTTTAAAAATACGCCACTGTATACCGAAAGGGGCGTAGGTGCTAAAGCTTCAGAGATTGAAAGCACTGAGAAATTCCTGAAAAAAGCAGGGGATGAAGGCGCGGCGATAGCCGTATACGGCACACCCGATGAACTATTGGTCACAGCCGGGGCAACACGGATCATCAAGCCCTTTGAGCAGGGCATCATTACAACTATGATCATGGGTGAAGATGCGGACCCTGAAGATTATGAAGACATTCGTACCACCTATTTCGAAAGCGTATTTGATGGGAACTTTGGCCACATTGAAGGGGCACTTTCGCCTTTGGCCATAGACTTCATCAATGACTTTAGCGCAAAAGTGAAAGGGTGGACATCCATGCGTGCTATCATACCTTTTAAAGACTATTATATTTTAGGATACTATAATAAGATAGCGAAAAGTTATGTACTCGAAAAATATACCGACGGAAGCCTTATACCCACAAAATAAAACTATGAAAACACGATCCTTACTGTTTGCATTCGCCATATTGTGCCTGTTCATGGTAATGGCCGACCTGTTCCTTTGGTTTGCAGTAACCGGGCGCACCAATGATTTTGAAGAAGCACGGGCCCAATACCTGGGCTATTATCCTGATGCTTTTGGCAATGCCAGGCTGCTCACGGTACTATCCATAATGCTGCTCACAATAGCCGGCTTCATTTTCCTGAATGCAGCCAAAACAAATTCGCTAAAGAAAACCGCCGCGGTATTAGGCATCGCTTCGGCAGTATTGCTGATGTGGAAGCTGTTTTCGCTGATGTAAATCTGTATCTTTTATTTAACCACATAGGTACATAGAATTTTGGGATGAGATCTAAGCAAAACATATCCGTACATAGAGAAGCTACGCTTCTACTATGTGTTACTTTATTGTCCTTAGGATACAAAAAATAAAGCTATGAAACCTATATACCTATGTGTTTGATTAAGTCCCCATTGTGGCAACAGCTTTGCGTGAAATAAAAAGTCAGGTTATCTTTGCGGCAAAAATTTGCCAATGCTGCCCATTGCTTTTCATCCCATTTACAAGCATCCACTGCCGGAAGGCCACCGCTTCCCGATGGTAAAATACGAGCTGCTGCCCCAGCAATTGCTGCATGAAGGCACTGCAACAGAAAGCGATTTCCATTCGCCCGGCTTGCCTGACATGATGCATATATTGGCGGTGCATAAAAAAGAATATGTCGATGACCTGCTCAACCTTACCCTTGACCCAAGGGCGGTTCGCAAAATAGGCTTCCCACTCTCTGCCGAATTGGCGGAGCGTGAGCTGCGCATTGCGCAAGGCACGATATGGGGCTGCGAAAAGGCACTGGAAACCGGCATTGCCTTCAACATTGCGGGTGGTACGCACCATGCCTACAGCACGCACGGTGAGGCTTTCTGCCTGCTGAACGACCAGGCTATAGCGGCACAATATCTCTTAAACAAAAACCTTGCTAAGAAGATGCTGATCGTTGACCTCGACGTACACCAGGGGAATGGTACTGCCGAAATTTTTACAGGCAATGACAGGGTATTCACTTTTTCCATGCACGGCAAGAGTAATTACCCCTTCCATAAGGAAACATCCGATCTTGACATTGCCCTGCCGGACAACACGGGTGATGACGAATACCTTTCCATCTTAGAAGAAACCCTGCCGAAACTCATCGATTCCGAAAAGCCGGATTTCATCTTTTACCTCAGCGGGGTCGATATTCTTGCTACCGACAAACTGGGTAAATTGGGGTGTACCCTCAACGGCTGTAAAGAGCGTGATGCCTTTGTATTATCGTTTTGCCATAAGTTGGGCATCCCTGTGCAATGCAGCATGGGCGGCGGTTACAGCCCGGATATCCGGACAATTATTGAGGCGCATGCGAATACGTATAGGGTGGCGAGGCAGCTATACGGCTAAATTCATGGCTGGCATCCTATGCCTAATTAAAACTCCGCCTGAACTCCACCGGCGATACGCTGGTTTTAGTCTTGAACAATTTGCTGAACGACTGCGGGTGCTCAAAGCCCAGATCGTAGGCAATTTCACTGACCGACAATTCGGTGGTCGAAAGTTTTTCCTTTGCTTTTTCGATGAGCTTGCCGTGTATGTGCTGCTGTGCATTTTGCCCTGTAAGCGAGCGCAGCATGTCGCTTAAGTACCCCGCTGAGATGTGCAGCCTGTCGGCCAGGAATTGTACTGTGGGTATGCCCTTTCCGGCCGATGCCTCACTACCAAAATATTCCTCCAGTATCTCCTCCATGTCCTGCAGCAAGCCCGTGCTTACGGCCTTGCGGGTAATGAACTGGCGCTTATAGAAACGGTTGGCATAGTTGAGCAGCAGCTCTATCTGCGAAATGACAACATCCTGGCTGAAATCGTCGAGCCTGCCCGTGAGCTCTTCCTCGATTATGGCAAAGATCGAAAGGATGGTCGCTTTTTCCTTATCGGAAAGGTGCAATGCCTCATTGGCCGAATACGAAAAGAACCCGAACTGCTTTATCTTTTTGGCAAGCGAATAGCCCAGCAGGAAGTCGGGGTGAATGAGGAGCGTGTATTGCGAGCATACGCCGCCGTGCTGTTCATCGGCTCCAATGATCTGGCCCGGTGCGGCGAAGAGCAGGCCGCCTTCATCAAAATCATAATAGTCCTGTCCATACTTTACACGTCCGCTAAGGCGTGGCTTGTAGGACATTTTATAAAAGTGCAGCACGTGCGACTGCGGCACGGCACGCTCCACAATGTTATTGCTTTCGGCACCCAGTATCGTTATGAGCGGATGGTTGGGCTCCGGCAGGCCAAAGGTGCGTGCTGCCTCGGTCAGCGAGGTAAAGCTATAGGGAACGATGGCTTCTTTTTTCATTGTATTATTCTTAATATATAAAGGTAACCGATAATACTATTATTACCGGTTACCTCAAAGTAATTTAAATTCTTATAGTTATCCCTGCGCGGCGATCGCCACCTCTTCCCAGGCTTCCCATTCGGCCATGCGTTCGGCATAGGCACCTCGTACCCATGGCAGGTTATGGCTGCCCAGCGAAAGCCGCAACGGCGGGTTCTCCGCATCTACAGCTTTGAAAAGGCTTTCGGGAGTAGCCAGTGGATTACCGCGTTCCATGTTTTGCAGGCTTTCGAAGAAGTTGGCCTTAAACCCGTCATAGATATCCATTGACGGCGCAAACTTCAGGGATTCGGGCGTGCCGAATTCGGTGGCATAAGCACCCGGCTCGATGATGGTCACTTTAATGTTGAACTGCTTTACCTCCAGCGCCAAGCTTTCGTGTATGGCTTCAAACGCCCATTTGGAGGATGCATAATAGCCTATCACCGGCAGCGTTACATGCCCCAGGTTGCTCGATGTGCCCAGTATGTGGCCGTAGCCCTGTTCCCTCAGCAATGGCAAAGCCGCCTGGATTACGGTTACCGCACCGAAAATATTGGTGTCAAACATGGCCCTTACATCGTCGGCAGGGGCTTCCTCTATGGTGCCTACCAGCGAGTAGCCCGCGTTGTTGAGCACCACATCCAGCCTGCCGAAATGGGCATGGGCCTGCTGCACGGCTTCTTTGGCCTGTGCGGCATTGGTAACATCCAGCTTCAGGGTAAGTACATTGTCTCCAAACGTTTCTTTGAGCGCTGTGATACTTTCCAATTTGCGTGCTGTTGCGGCTACCTTATCGCCGCGCTTTAATGCCGCTTCGGCCCATATACGGCCAAACCCCCTTGATGCGCCTGTTATGAACCAAACCTTTGTTTTTTGATCTGACATGATTTTTAGTATTTAAGATTATGGTACAAAGGTCGGCAGCAAGGTGTGGCGGGATGTAGCCTAAACGGAGGGTTACGTAGCCGAAATGAGGATGAACCTTCTTTTGTCTTGAAACAAAATAAGCAAAAATTTAAGGCTCCAAATATTTCACTTAAAATCTACGGCAAGCTTCTCCCATCGCGATCCAAGCCGCGGCCTGCTTCGCGCCGCTCGTGGGTCACTCTCCTTCGACCAACGCTGAACCTTCGCCTTGATTTTTACGTGAAATATTTTAGTCCGGGCTTCACCCGAATGTGCTTACTCTTGCTCTAATGTAATTTAATTTAGTGGTGTAAATTGGATAAAAAATAAAGGCTGCCCGTGCACAGGCAGCCTCATCAGCAAAGGTGGCCATTCCCCACAGCCGCCCCGCTATTTACCAAACAGCAGCACGTCACTAACAACGACCTCGGTAATGTAGCGTTTCTCCCCGTTGGTGTCGTTGTAGCTGCGATGCGTCAGCTTACCCTCTATGGCGAGCTCTTTACCCCTGGTAACATATTTCTCTATGATGGCCGCGGTCTTTCCCCATGCAGTGAGCGTGTGCCACTGCGTGTCGGTGATCTTTTCTCCTTTTTCGTTGGTGTAGCTCTCGTTGGTGGCCAGGGTGAACCGTGCCAGCTTTTTGCCGCCTTCAAAGGTTTTGATCTCCGGGTCGGACCCCGCGTTCCCTATCAGCTGTACTTTGTTCTTTAATGCGTTCATGGCGTGTAGTAATTAAATGTTATCGTTATTTTTATCGTGCAACTGAAGAAACCGTATCATAGTTTCAACGAGGCAAAGTTGCGGCAGTCACCAAATTTTATTCGGTTGTTAACTGTTTAAAATCGGTTGTAGCCGTTTGTAAACGCTTGCCAATTAAAGTTGATCTCCCTCCAAATCCTCATACAAACGTTTGCAAACGGAAAGTTTTCCTTATATTTACAGAAATGACTTTCCATGCAAACAGAAATATCAAAGGTTGAGCTGCGCAACCTCCGTATAGAAGATTATAAAGAACTGCGCATGACCATGCAGCACGCCTACAAGCCCGACGACATGGATATGGAGCAGCCCTACTGGGATGAAAAGGACATTAAGCGCCTTTTGAAAATATTCCCCGAAGGGCAGTTGGTCGTACTTGTAGATGATAAAGTGGTGGGCTCGGCGCTGTCGCTCATCGTAGACCATAAAAAAGCCACGATGAACCACACCTACGAAAAGATAACCGGCAACTATAGCTTTGATACCCACGATTACGAGGGCGAAGTATTGTACGGCATCGATGTGTTCATAGACCCCGAATACCGCGGGCTTCGCCTTGGCCGGAGACTCTATGACGCACGTAAGGAACTGTGTGAACAGCTCAACCTGCGCTCTATTATTTTTGCGGGACGGATGCCGGGCTACAACAAATATGGTGACGAGCTGACCCCAAAGGAATACATCGACAAGGTGCGCCTTAAGGAGATACATGATCCCGTGCTGGCATTCCAGCTAAGCAACGACTTCCACGTAATAAAAGTGATGCGCAATTACCTTGAGGGTGACAAGAACTCGCAGGACTATGCCGTACTGATGGAATGGAACAACATTTACTACGAAAAAGACCCGGTGCTTATCAATACCCGTAAGAGCGTTATCCGTCTTGGTTTAGTGCAATGGCAAATGCGGCCGCTGGCCAATGTGGAGGCGCTGTTCGAGCAGGCCGAGTTCTTCATTGATGCGGTATCGGGCTACGGGAGCGATTTTGCATTGTTCCCCGAGCTGTTCGTGGCACCGCTGATGGCCGACTTCAACCACTTGTCTGAAGCCGATGCCATACGGGAGATCGCAAGGTATTGCGACCCCATACGCAAGCGTTTCCAGGAAATGGCGATCTCCTACAATATCAATATCATTACCGGCAGCATGCCTATGGTAGAGGATGCAAACCTGTATAACGTGGGTTTCCTCTGCAAACGCGACGGCACGTTCGAGATGTATACCAAGATACACATTACGCCCAACGAAGTGAACTATTGGGGCATGGTGGGCGGCAACGAGATCAAGACCTTTGATACCGACTGCGGCAAGATAGGTATCATGATATGCTATGATGTGGAGTTCCCCGAACTGTCGCGCCTCATGGCCGACGAAGGCATGGAGATACTATTCGTTCCCTTCCTTACCGATACACAGAACGGCTACACCCGCGTAAAGCACTGCGCACAGGCCCGCGCCATTGAGAACGAATGCTATGTGGCCATTGCGGGATGCGTTGGCAACCTGCCGGGCGTGAACAACATGGACATACAATATGCGCAAACAGCGGTTTTCACACCATCGGATTTTTCATTCCCGTCAAATGGCATAAAAGCAGAGGCAACTCCGAATACCGAGATGACCATTATCGTAGACGTTGACCTTGACCTGCTGAAGGAACTGCATGAATTCGGGAGCGTAAGGATATTGAAAGACCGCAGGCAGGACCTCTATAAGATAAAAAAACTGCCATCTGCACTGCCTAAGCCTGAGGTCCAAGAAAGCAAACCTAAAACCCGCACCCGCAAATGACACGCAACTGCCCCGAATGCGGCGAAAAAATAATTGGCCGCGAAGACAAGAAGTTTTGCAGTGATGCCTGCCGCAATGCCTGGAACAATAAGATCAATAAGGACAGTAATAATTATATGCGCAACATTAATAACCGGCTGCGCAAAAATTACCGCATACTGGCCGAGCTGAATGTGGAAGGTAAGACCAAGACCACGCGGGCCAAAATGACGGTCATGGGTTTTGACTTTACCTACTTTACCAGCCTGCTGAATACCAGGACCGGCAATACCTACTTCTTCGTGTACGAACAGGGATATATGCCGCTGGAAAATGATTACTATATATTGGTGCGAAAGGACATATCCTCATGAAAATATCCATACTAGGCTGCGGATGGCTGGGACTGCCATTGGCGGAAGCGATCATCGCAGAAGGCTTTGCTGTAAAGGGATCGACCACAACACACGAAAAACTTCCTGCCATGGCGGATGCCGGGGTAGAACCGTATCTTCTATACCTTGGCACAACAGGTTTGGATGGCGATACCGAAGGATTTTTGGCAAATGCCGATGTACTCATCATTGATATTCCGCCCAGGCTGAAGGAAGGCGATCTTACAGAGAAGATGCGTATGCTCATACCGCATATAGAAAAGTCGGGGATCCGGAAAGTGCTGTTCGTAAGCTCCATTTCGGTATACGGGAAAAACAGCGGCATTGTTACTGAAGAGACGTTACCCCAACCCGACACCGAAAACGGAAAGCAATTGCTGGAAGTTGAAGGCCTTTTGCAGGAAAATGCGAATTTTAAAGCCACGATACTGCGCTTTGGCGGATTAATAGGTGGCGAAAGGCATCCTGTATACCACCTTGCCGGAAGGGAAAACCTGACAGATCCTGATGCGCCCATCAACCTCATTCACCGGGATGATTGCATCGGGATCATCTTAGCCATTATACAAATAGGGATCTGGGGCGAAGTATTCAATGCCGTAGCACCACACCATCCTTCTCGAAAGGAGTATTATTCCGGCAAAGCTCTTGAATTAGGATTACAACTGCCGCAATTCGCCACAGAAAACACGTCGGGAGGGAAGACGATCGACCCACAAAAAATACAGCAAGGATCAGGGTATACCTTCAGGGGACAGATCTAGATATACCCCAATGCCCTTGCTTTTTGTATTAATTCTTCATCGCCGCCATTGATGTCCAGGAGCCGCTTAATGCGGTATTTGCGTTTTTCTATGCCGCTCTCAGAAAGAGGAATGTATTTACTAAGGTTTTTAGTCTTGATCCCATTGGCCAAAAGGAGGATTATCTTGATGTCGAGCTCTTCTAAAAGTACTTCACTTTGTTTGCGGGCCACAAAACCGGCGACAGTTTTGGAAAAATAGCTGTTCCCTTCCAGCACTTCACGGAAGCCCTCCATGAGTTCGATCGTAGAGCAGTCGCTTTTGTTTATGAATCCTTCGGGCTTCACTTTTTCAAGTATGCTTCCCATTACGTCAACCTTATTGTGCATGGTCATCATGACGATCTTGCAGGAAGGCATGACCTCCCTTATGAGCAACGCCATATCTTCACCGGAGTATAATTGCCTTTCGGGAAAATGCGGGATACTGTAGTCGAGGACCGCAATATCGAATGGGGTATCCTTGTGCCTATGGATCACCTCATAACCCGACCTGCAGTCATGCGCCTTGGTGAATTTTAATTTACCCGAAATATCGAGGCTGCTAAATATAGAATGATAGCCCTCGAGCACTACGGCATGATCATCAATGCCGAGCACGTGTAATATTTTAACCAAACCCTTCCCTTTTACTTTAACCTATTAACAAATTTATATTTTAAATATTAACTAAAATTACGGTTTTTCCTCAATTAACATTTTATTAAGAATCGTAGAATAGAAGCACATTTTCATTAATCATTAATATATAGATATAAAATCTATAATTTAAATATTACTACTGATACAATGTTGATTAGGCCATAAGTTGCAACAAGTGCTTTATAAACATACAATCATCCCTAAATTCCAAAAAAAGGTTTTCGATGGCTGTGAACATCGCATTATTGTTCCCGTAAAGTATTAAAAAATGAATAGTCAACGAAAATTCTGACACCTAAACCACCTGAAGTAACAAAAAACCCATGCCTGTACAGCATGGGCCTTATGCATATTTAAAAAATAATTTTACCAGATCTTCACCCTCTTATCAGGTGCTACATACATTTTATCGCCTTCTTTTATACCGAACGCCTCATAGAACGCATCTACGTTTTGTAGCGGCACATAGGCGCGGTACATCCCGGGCGAGTGCGGGTCTGTCTTTACCTGGTTCTTTATGGCCTCATCGCGCATTTTGGTCCTCCATATCGTAGCCCACGAAATGAAAAAACGCTGCTGCTGCGTAAAGCCATCAATCAATCCCGGATCCCCGTTTTTCTTCATGTGCAGCATAAGTCCGTCATAAGCCGCATTCACACCGCCAAGGTCGCCAATATTCTCGCCAAGGGTAAATTTACCATCTACATAAATGCCCGGCAGCGGCTGCAATGCGCTGTACTGATCGGACAAGGCACCGCCAAGGCCTGTAAACTGTGCCAGGTCCTCATCGCTCCACCAATTCACAAGGTTGCCATCAGCATTGTACCTTGAACCCGAATCGTCGAAACCATGCGATATCTCGTGCCCTATAACCGCGCCTATTCCTCCGTAATTTACCGCCTCATCGGCCCTGTGATCGTAAAACGGCGGCTGCAATATACCCGCAGGGAACACGATCTCATTGTTGGAAGGGTTAAAGTAGGCGTTCACGATCTGCGGTGCCATGCCCCATTCGGTCTTGTCTACCGGCTTGCCGAGTTTTTCAAGGTCGCGCTGCCACCTCCAACGGGATACGTTCTTCATGTTGCCAAAAAATGTTCCGCCTTCTTTCGTACCCTGGATCGACAATGCCGAATAGTCTTTCCATTTATCAGGATATCCTATCTTCACGGTCAGCTTGCGTAGTTTTTGTATGGCATTTTCGCGGGTAGACTTTGCCATCCACGGCAGGCGGTTGATGCGGTTCTCGTAAGCCTTCATCACATTTTCTATCATGCTTTCGGCTTTGGCCTTAGCTTCTGCAGGAAATTTTTTCTCTACATATAACCTGCCTAGGGCCTCGCCTATAGAGCCGTTCACTGTTTGCAGTGCATTTTTGTCGCGCGCTTCCTCTTTCAGTGCCCCTTTCAGGGTTTTACTGTAAAATTCCCAGTTGGCCGTTTCGATGTCAGAAGAAAGGTACCCCGATGCCCTGTTGAGCAAGGTCCATTTCATGTAGGCTTTCCAGTCCTGCACTTTATTTTCGGTCAGCAGCCCCTGTAATGCCGACATATATTTGGGCTGCGACACAATGAGGGTGTCTATTTTCGGGATACCCACGGTTATGAGGTACTTATTCCAGTCCAGTGACGGGGTGATCTTTTGCAGATCGGCCACCGTCATAGGGTTGTAACTCTTCCTGCGGTCGCGTCGCTCTACCCTGTCCAGCCTTGGTTGCGCCATGGCTGTTTCTAGTTCAAGTATTTTTTTTGCGGCGTTTGCGGCATCTTTTTCCTTGTAACCGATGTATTTCAGCATTCGTGCTACGTGTGCCACATATTTCTCACGTTTTTCCTGCGAGTCAGCATCGTCAGATACGTAATAATCCCTATCCGGCAGCCCCAGGCTCCCAGGATTTACAGAAACAACATTGCGTTTGCTGTCTTTGGCATCGGTACCAATGTTCACACCAAAAAAACCAATACCTCCTTCGGACTCCATTTCCATCAGGAGCGCCTGAAGGGTCCTCACATCCTTAACTGCGTCTATTTTGGCAAGGTAAGGTTGCAGCGGCTTAATACCTGCCTTGTTTCGCGCTACGGTATCCATGATGGTCTTATACAGGTTGGCTGCCTTGCCCTGGTCGGTATTTGAGCTGAGCTTTTTGTTAGCGGCCGCCTCTTTCAATATGGTAAGGGCATCATTGTTGGTGGTTTCACGCAACTGGTCAAAGCTGCCCCAGCGTGTCTTGTCTCCCGGAATTTCGGTCTGTTCGACCCAGGTGCCGTTCACATAACTGAAAAAGTCATCACCGGGCCTTACCTTTTTATCCATATACGACAGGTTGATGCCGGGTTTGTCCTGTGTGACATCTTTAGTTTGCGCATTACCATTGGCTGCCGACAAAACAGCAGTTAAAGCGAGCGCCGTGTTCAGGTAAAATCTCATAGTTTATGTTTTCGTTGTTTTGCTTGTATCACAAAAATATAGGTTAGCTTTCCAAATACCTTTCCGAAATATGTTAAATGTGGTTTTTCCGTTCATTTTTAGGTATGTATAATGTTCGAACGGACTGGTTATATCGTGCGTTCTTTCGTAATTTTACAGAAATTTTCCGGTAATGCTTTCCTTCTTCAAAAAATACAGGACTTTCTTTATCGTCCTCATTCTCCTTTCGGCTTTTATCCTCACGCTTTTTTATACCGCGCTCAGGCCCCGTAAAGTACTCAAAGTTTACAGCCCTGCCGATGTTAACCCGGAAATGGTCGACTCGATGGTGCAGTATGTAGGCCGCAACCACCATATTGCCGATTTTGCCTTTACCAACCAAAATGGCAAAACCATTACCCAAAAAGATTATGAAGGGAAAATTTATGTAGCCGACTTCTTTTTTACCACCTGCCCCAGCATTTGCGTACCAATGGGCAATAACATGGCCTGGCTGCAGGGACAGGTGAAGGGCATGCCCGACGTAATGCTGCTCTCGCACACCGTAATGCCAAAGATTGACAGCGTGCCGGTACTAAAGGCATACGCCGAAAAGAAAGGTGTTATCGACAGCAAATGGAACCTGGTCACCGGAAACGAAAAAGACATTTACTACATTGCCCGCCAATCGTACCTTGCCGCCAAGACAAATAATTCTGCCGATCTGTATGACATGGTACACACCGAGAATTTTGTACTGGTAGATAAAAAAGGGCGCATACGCGGATTTTACAACGGGACTATACTCGACGAAGAGGCACCAAAAGGCGAAAAGAACGTTAAGCAGCTGCTCGAGGATATTAAATGGCTTCGGGAGAATGAGTAATATTTCGTAAGTTTGCAATCTGAATTCATTCTAAATAATTATATTGAAGACCACCCTCGCCACCCTGAAAAAAGGGCAAAAAGCCACCATCACCGATTTCAACATCGATGCCATACCCCTGAAGCTGCTCGAAATGGGCTGCCTTCCCGGCAATGTGGTCGAATTGCTGCAAGTGGCGCCGCTGGGTGATCCGTTATACATAAATGTGAATGACAGCCACGTGGCCATCCGAAGGGAGACCGCTCTTGAAATTGATGTTGAACTACTGAATAGCGCATCGTTATAATGGCCGGATCCCTCAAAATAGCGCTAATAGGCAACCCTAATACGGGAAAGACCTCGGTGTTCAACCATCTCACCGGACTGAACCAGCAGGTAGGCAACTATCCCGGTATAACTGTAGAACGCAAGGCCGGAAGCTGCAAACTGCCCGGTAGCGTGAAGGGCAATATTATCGACCTGCCCGGCACCTATAGCCTTAATGCCAGCTCTATTGATGAGAACGTAGTGATCGAACTGCTGCTCAACAAGACCGACAAAGACTACCCCGATGTTGCCGTTGTAGTTACCGATGTAGAGAACCTGAAACGAAACCTGCTCCTGTTCACCCAGATAAAAGACCTTGAAATCCCCACCATACTTGCCATCAATATGGCCGACAGGATGGACAAGAAAGGGATCAGTCTGGACATTCCGTACCTTGAAAGCAGGCTGAATACTAAAATAGCACTGATCAGTTCGCGCAAGGGCACCGGCATTGCCGACCTGAAGGAACTGATCGTAAATTATAAAAGCCTGTCTACAGAGCCATGTCTGCACGCTTCGTCCATCGATCCGGACTATTTCAACAAGCTTCGCAAGGCATTCCCTAATGAGCTGTTGTACAAGTTGTGGCTACTGATATCCCAGGATGCCAACTTTGGGCTTTCGCACAAAACAGAACTGATGGGTACGTCGTTCACCAAAACACGCGCCGACCTGAAAAGGCTGCAGCAAAAGGAAACCATTAAGCGCTACCAGTTCATTAACGATGTGCTGAAAGCGGGACAGGCGATCGATACCTCTAAAGCGAAAGACCTGCGTGCCCGCCTGGACAGGGTGCTTACGCATAAAGTATTCGGATACGTGATATTCTTGGGCATACTGATGCTCATATTCCAGTCCATCTTCTCCTGGTCTGAACTGCCAATGGGACTGATCGAGGAAGGAACGGCATGGCTCTCGAACTTTGTACTGGGGAATATGGCGCCCGGCAAATTATCTGACCTGCTGGCCAATGGCGTTATTGCGGGCATAGGCGGTGTGGTCATCTTCATCCCGCAGATCGCGTTCCTGTTCCTGTTCATATCCCTGCTTGAGGAAAGTGGGTACATGAGCCGCGTAGTATTCCTAATGGACCGCCTCATGAAGCCTTTCGGCCTTAGCGGAAAAAGCGTGGTGCCGCTTATATCGGGCACAGCCTGTGCCATTCCGGCCATTATGGCGGCCCGGAATATCGAGAACTGGCGCGAAAGGCTGATCACCATACTTGTTACGCCTTTTACGACCTGCTCCGCGAGGCTACCGGTCTATATCATACTCATTTCGCTCATCATCCCGGAAACGAAAGTAGCCGGAATATTCAGCCTGCAGGGTTTAACCCTAATGGCGCTGTACCTGCTGGGCTTTTTGGGAGCGATGGTATCGGCATGGATACTCAACAAGATACTCGACGCAAAGCACAAGAGCTTTTTCGTGGCAGAAATGCCCAATTACAAACTGCCTTTGCTGAAGAACGTAGGCCTTAATGTACTGGAAAAGACAAAAGCCTTTGTATATGGCGCGGGCAAGATCATCCTGGCGCTTTCTATCATCATCTGGTTCCTGGGTTCGCATGGCCCGGGCGACAATTTCAGCAATGCCGAAGAGATAGTAAAAGGGCAGCAGCGACCACTCACCCCCGAAGAGCTTGATGATGCCGTAGCGGCTTACCAATTGGAGAACTCCTACATTGGGATCATGGGCAAAACCATCGAGCCTGTCATCCGCCCGTTGGGTTATGACTGGAAAATAGGCGTAGCCATTGTTTCATCGTTCGCGGCGCGCGAGGTATTTGTAGGTACGCTGGCGACCATCTATAACATTGGCAGTACCGATAACGAAGTTACCATACGGGAACGCATGGATTCTGAGATCGACCCTATAACAGGAAAAAAAGTATTTAATTTTGCCACGGGCATATCGCTGCTGCTGTTTTATGCATTTGCCATGCAGTGCATCAGTACGCTTGCCATTACCAAAAAAGAAACTAATTCCTGGAAGTGGCCGCTCATACAGCTGTTCGGCATGAGCGCTTTTGCTTATGTGGTCTCATTAATTGCTTACCAATTGCTTAAATAATGGACATACAAAGTATTATATCCTATATACTCGTAGCCGGCGCAGCAGTGTTCCTGGTAAAGAAATTCTTTTTTAAAAAGAAAAAGAAGAAGGATTGCGGGGATTGCGGCTGCAACTGATCCCATTTATCATTCATCCTTTTTTATTTCACGCTGCTCCAGCACATAGTCGCGTATCGGCTTGCCATCCACAATAACATCCTTAAGCACCGAATGCCCATCCTTTACCGCCACTACCGCATAGGCCGGTTTTTCCAGGCTGTCCCTGCGGCTATAGTCCCGGTACGCAAGTTCAGCTTCATATGCTTTACCTTCTTCCATATAGTAACGGTCAAATGGGAATTCAATATGCAGCATCCCATTATAGCCCCATGCTTTAGCCTTAAAGAAATCCTTTTTTGAATTAATAGGATCGCAGGAGACATTGGTCACTTTTGCAAAACCATCTTTGTCTTTTATTATGTATACGTACGCATCTTTATTCCAGTTACGGATAGTATCTTTTAGGTATACGGTATTGTCAAAGCTAAGCGTGATGTACTTACCCCTAAATGGGTCGGCAGGATCTATCGGTTCCGTCCTGAACTTATACTCAGTGCCATGCCTTTCGGTCATTTCGCAATCGTACATCATTTTCGCCGGGACGGCAATTTGCGCGAGCGCTGTCAGTACAAAGCCCGCGATCAGTAATTTATTGGATATTTTCATAGTTTTTCTTTTTTCGGATAAGCAAATAGTTAGCAAAGAAGAATCCGGCACCCACGGCTACGAACAGCAGGCCTCGAATGGCAAATGACATATCGGTATCGAAGAATCGGCAAATGATCAGTGCTGACACAATGATCAGCCCGAAGTTGAGCGAAGGCAGGTCGAAGCGCATAGCTGCCCTGCGTATCACCATGATGCCAAGTGTAAGGACTAAAATGTTTGATAGCACGGCAGCGGCCATAGGGTGGAGGAAACCGACGAAATAGATCGCCGGGAAAAGGAACACTGACCATAAAAAAGGGTCGGCACGCTTCAGGGCATCCGTTTTAGTGATGGCAAGGTAGAGGCCCATGGCTAAAAACGCTATCCCGGCAGGGAGTGTATACAGGCTGATAGATCTTCCTCCCATGTCAATTTCCCAATACCACCTGAACGAAACGGCCAACAGGATCGCAAGGATGCCAAGCCTCGAAACTAACATAAAGCCGTTGGCTCTGGCCGAATGCCTTTGCACCGCAGGCAGCAGCCCAATACTGTAAAGCATCCCGAAAAAGGCAATATAGATGGCTACGTTGAACCTATAAGCGTCATCAAGGAACATAGCCAGTGCAAAGGTGGCACTAGCCGGGAGGGCAAGGTTAAAAAAGCTGGTGATCCCGCCGATCGGCTGCGACTTGTGCCTTTCAATATAAAAAGGAATAAATGCTGTCATGAAGAAAAGATACATCCATGGCCTGTCGGTGGTGCCTAATCCGCATTCTCCTGCATACCACGTAGTAAATACAATGTGAAGCAGCGCCAATGCATTGGAGCGCAATATGTAAACCAGCGGCAGGCAAAGCACTATCCATGTAAACAGGTAACCGGCCAGATTTCCAGGGATATTGTATATCTGTGCTACCAATGCGATAGAGGCGCCTACTGCAAAAAACAGCAGTACGCCGGCAGGCTCTTTCCATCGGGCATCTTTTTTTGTAATAATGGTAAAGGCGACAAGCCCCTGGAAAACTACAAGCGGCAGCAGGGCCAGCATAGTCTTTATACTGCGGGAGAAGGTATCCCAGTTATGCGCGAAGATCAGTATGATGCCGAGCCCGGTAAGCACGGCGCCAATTACCCCAAATATGGTAAGCAGGCTGCTGCCCTGCGGCAATGCTTTGGAGGCATAATAGGACTCAATGTCCTGTGCCGTGTCGGAAGTAATGACATCATTGGCCACCAGTTCCGGCAGTTCTTTCAGTATGGTTCTCATGATAATGTTGGTTTTGGATAATAAAAAAAACCCCACACCCTCACCTGGGTGAAAGCATGGGGTTACCGCTAAGCATTATATATTTTGGGCTTCAGCCTGTTTAAGGTCGCGGGTATTTTTTTGTACGGCTATGGCGGCAAAAAGGCTCAACGTAAAGGCCATCCCGAAGAAGCCTTTTTCGCTCAGGAACAGGTCGGCGTTCCAAAGTCCGATGATCAGCAGTACAACGGCTGCTACGGTGGTAAACCAGCATATGCCGTAGTACAGGTCGGTTACCGGTATGCCCTCCATCCGGTCGCGGACGCTTTTTTGCACTGATATTACCGAGAAGAGCCCGAACAGCAGTATTGTAAAGTAATACCCTTTTTCGTTGAGCTCCATCTCGGCATTGAAAAGGCCGATGCAAAAGGCTGTCATACCGATAAGCAACGCCATCCAGGACGCGCCTACAAAGGCAGAGCTCGGCTTCAGCGTCATCACGCCATTAATAACAGTTTCTTTTTTCATAGTTTCGGAAGTTGTTGCTTCCTGTGGTTTTAGCGGTTCCATAATTTATTTTGGTTTAAAATTATAAGGCAAATCTCCGCCAAAACAAAAAGCCATGAAAATCAATATTAATATGAAACTGACGATATTAAAATTCAGTTGTGTATCTTTATGCTTCTAATTCCAAACCGCCATGAACAGCCTGACCGATGTAGTATTGTTAATGACTTCTGAAGAAAAACAATTGTTTAAAGCATACCTTCGCACCCGTAACAAGCGCAGTGATGTGCAGAACATCCGTCTCTTTAAAATTATTGAAACTGATGATATAAATGTTGAAGAAAAATTTATTGACGGTAAAGATAACCGCGATGCCTACCATGCATTGCGGAAAAGGTTATACGATACGCTGGTCGATTTCATGGCGAACCGCGCGTTTGAGAAAGGCACTTCCGAGCCCCATGAAGTACTGCGACTGATAGTAGTAAGCCGCCTGTTCTTTGAGCACAAGCTGTACAAAGCCGCCTTTAAATGCCTGGCAAAAGCCGAAGTGAAAGCCCTGAAACTGGACCATTTCAGCCTGCTGAATGAGACCTACCAGCTGCAGGCGCAGTATGCTCATTTTAACGTCGGGCTGTCTATGGCAGAGGTGATCGGGAGATACAACGCCAACCGCGAAAAGATGGAAATGGAGGAAAAGCTCAACATGGGTTATGCGCTGCTGCGAAAGGACCTGGCCGATATCTACCATAAGGGTAAGGTGGTCAACTTCCGTACGCTGGTTAAGGGAACAATGGCCTCGTTGGGCATTTCACTGGATGATATACTCTCTTTTAAGTCGCTATACCAGATATTGTTCATCGCCAACGAATATGCCTCGCTAAACTCCGATTTCAGCCTGGTCGAACCATTTACCGAAAAGAGCTATGCCTTTATCGCGGCAAAGGAGGACAAAGCCGAAGGCCAGCTCTATTACCATATTTATATACTGTACCTGCTGGCCAATGCACATTTTCGCAATCGCCGCTTTGCCGAATCGAAAGACTACCTTGGAAAAATGTTTGTACAAATGCAAAAACAGTCGGCCAAATACCACAGCCGTTTTATCCTGCGCCACTCGCTGCTTTTGGCACTGAACGAAAACTACTCCGGGGCGTGGCAGGCCGCATTGGATCTGACTGAAAAAGCACTGAAGACAGCCACCGCAAAATCAGACCCGGTAGATGTGAACGACCTTCGAATGTGTGCGGTGATCATCTGCGTACAGCAACATGACAAAGCCGCCTTTAAGCACCTGAAGCTTTTCAATCACAGCGATGCCTGGTACGAAAAGAAAATGGGTGTGGATTGGGCTATCCGCAAAGCTTTGGTAGAGATAGCCGCATATGCCGATCATGACAATACAGAACTTGCGCTTTCCCGCCTGAAAAGCTTTAAGCGACGCTACAAAAAATACCTTGCCGATGTAAATGAGGAGCGGGTATTTGCCTTTGCACAGTTAGTGGAACGCTATCTGCTAAAGCCTGAGATCGCACAGCATCCGGATTTTGCCAGGGGCATTCTCTCACTCAAGGCCAATGATGCTAAGGAGGATATTTTCGTGGTCAGCTTTATGGCGTGGCTTTTGGCAAAAGCAAAAAAAAGGCCGGTGTATGAGGTGATAATGGAAATGATGGCGTCGCGTTGATCTGGCGTCTGGTTATTTGTCTATTCGGAAAGTGGCATGCCAACTAATGAACCTTTTGATCATGCCATGATCATCTTGAGATCCTTCCTTCGTCAGAAACCTAACGAAGTGATTCGACGAAGTAAATGACAAACTCCCTGAAAACTATTTCTCTCCCTTCCACTCCCCAAAAAACTGTTCCAGAAAACCTTCCATATAGTTATGGCGGCTTTCGGCAATTTTTTTTCCTGTAGGAGTGTTCATACGGTCTTTAAGCAACATCAGCTTTTCGTAAAAATGTGTTATTGTAGGCGCGGTGGACTTTTTGTATTCCTCCTTGTCCATACTTAAATTAGGTGCAATGGCAGGGTCGTACAGGGCGCGGTTCTTAAACCCTCCGTAATTGAAAGCCCTTGCGATCCCTATGGCTCCCAATGCATCAAGCCTGTCGGCATCCTGTACGATATTAAGTTCTACAGAATCGAATTTCTTTTCAAAGTTGCCGCCCTTAAAGGAGATATTCTCTATAATATTCACCACATGGATGATGGTTTCCTCGGCTACGCCCTGTGCCGAAAGGAAGCGCCATGCTAGTGTTGGCCCTACGGTCTCATCCCCGTCATGGAACTTGCTGTCGGCAATGTCGTGCAGCAATGCACCCAGCTGCACTACCAGCAGGTCGCATTCCTCACCTTTGGCAATAAGCATCGCATTGTTATATACCCGCTCTATGTGGAACCAGTCGTGGCCTCCTTCGGCGTGGGCAAGCTGTGCTTTTACAAAGGCTATCGTAATGTCTATCAGGTTGGTCATGATGAGAGGGTTTTGCAAACAAATTACATCAATTTTCGTGAATTCATAATAATCGTTAACGGATATTTATGTAACATAGCTACAAAAAAAAGCTGCCCTAAAGCAGCTTTCAATGTTTATTTTACTAAAGCAGGTGTTACCCACTTGAAAATATGCGATTCTTCGGGAATAACGAGCCTTTCTGAAATGCGCTGCATACGGTCCGGCAGCTTCATCAGGAAGTCGCGTGCCTTTTCGGCCTCAGCGGTAAGCCCGTTTATTTTGTCGATCTGCCATTTGTCGATCAGCTTGCGGAGGATGTCCACATAGTCCATTGCCGTATATACGCCAATGCGCTGTGCCGAGTCGGAGAATTGCTCGAACGCCTCGCCTATCTTCTGTCCCGATTCCCTGAGGAAGTGCGCCGGCATCACGATCTTCTGCTTCATCATGTACTGGAAAGCCAGCATCATCTCACTCGGGTCCACTTGGAAAATACGGTTGATGAACTCGCTGTAGGCCATGTGGTGACGCATCTCGTCGCCCGCTATGAGGCGGCAGGTTTTAGACAGTTTGTTGTCGCCATATTTTTTGGCCAGTTGCGATACGCGGTTGTGCGAAACATAAGTGGCAAGCTCCTGGAAGCTGGTATATACAAAGTTTTTATACGGATCACGGTCGGTACCGATATCGAACCCGTCGCTAATAAGGTGCTGTGTGGTTATTTCAACCTCGCGCATATTCACCCGCCCAGAAAGGTACAGGTATTTGTTGAGCACGTCGCCATGGCGGTTCTCTTCGCTTGTCCAGCTGCGTACCCATTTAGACCATCCGTTGCCGCCATTTTCAACCTGGTTGATGCCTTCAACATCCATCAGCCATGATTCGTAAGTAGGCAGTGCTTCTTCAGTTATTGTATCGCCTACCATTACCACCCAAAAGTCATAAGGCAGGTCTTTGGCGATCTCGCGAAGTTCTTTTACCTCATCATAGAAGCCTTCGCTTTGCGAGTCGGGCAGCAAGTCAGTGGGCTGCCAAATTTTTTCTACGGGAATGAGGTACTCGTCAACAAATGTGTTAATGTCCTTTTCGAGCAACTGCATCACCTCAAGCCTTACATTGTGTGTAGACATAATATCTTAGTTTTTTATTCCTTGTACTACTGCGTTCTCTGTCCGCTCCATCACCTCAGCAAAAGGAATGCCATTGATGGCAAAAGGTTCCTGTACCGTGAAAGTCAGCCGGTTGCCCAATCCCAGTGGGTATTGCCCGAAACGCACCAATTTCCATGAATTGTTGATGCTGATCGGTACAATGTACGCAGAAGGGGCGTATTTACAAAGTATTTTAAGACCGTTTTCTGAAAAGCGCTTTGGCTCCCCGGTCTTGCTCCTGGTCCCTTCGGGGAAGATAACCGCCGAGCGTTTATATTTCTCTATGTATTCGCCCATATGCTTTATGGCAGGTAGCGCCTGTTTAGGGTCTTTGCGGTCTATCAAAACGCTGCCGCCATGCCTCAAATTATAGGAAACGCTCGGGATGCCTTTACCTAACTCTTTCTTGCTTATAAATTTAGGGTGCACCTTGCGCATGAACCAAATGATGGGCGGAATGTCGTACATGCTTTGGTGGTTAGCCACGATGATCAGGGGAACACCCTGTGGCAATCGGTCGCGGTTTTGTATATCATACGTGGTACCCAATATGTGAGTAGTACGGACCAGGCATCCGTTAAGCAGGTCAACGCTTTTTTTATGGGCCTGGTAGCCAAATACATTAAGGCATATCCACTGTATCGGATGGAATATGAGCAGCATTAATAAAAATGCCAGGTAAAATAATATGGATAACGGATAGGACAGTATCTTTTCCATTTATGGATTTAAAAAATTCCCGTAAAAGTAAATCCTTTTTATGGAATACGAAAAAGTTTTACTATGCAGGCATAGCGGATGTGATGAAGATCACTTTTTTCGATCGAGCCGGAACGCGGGTGACGCGGATCGGGAATATGATCGCAGATCTTATGCTGTACTGAAAATAGTTCATTTTGCATGGCCTCTGCGATATAACGATCAAATAAATTTTACGGAGCAATGAGTATGATCCGTGAAAAACATTCAGATCCGCGTCATCCGCGTTCCAATTAAACAAAAAACCACGCGGTTAACGTGGTTTTGGTATAATTCCTAAGATCGCTGTTTAGCAAAACTCGTCGTAAGCGTCTTTCAGGTTCTCGGCGATCATTTCGGCAGGACGGCCTTCAATGTGGTGGCGTTCCAGCATGTGTACCAGCTCACCATTTTTGAATAATGCCATGCTTGGCGATGACGGAGGAAAAGGGAACATTTGTGTCCTTGCCTCGTCTACCGCTTCTTTATCAACACCTGCAAAAACCGTGATAAGGTGATCCGGCTTCTTAGCGCCGTCAAGGCTCATTTTAGCGCCCGGGCGTGCATTTCGGGCCGCGCAGCCGCAAACCGAGTTTACCACTACAAGCGTAGTACCTTCTTTAGACAATGCGTCCTTCACATCGCCGGCAGTATATAGTTCTTCAAAACCAGCGTCAGACAGTTCTGCGCGCATTGGCTTTACTAATTCTTCAGGATACATAATTTTATATTATTAATTATGAGGCAAAGATACGGAAATTTCATCTGAAATATAATTGCAATTATTTTTATTACAGATGCAGGATCATTGAGGTCGAAGGGGAATGAGAATGACAGAGATGGAGCAGGTCATTTCCAGTACTACGTATTTAAACTTTAAAGATCCGCCCTAATAGTGCTTTCAGGAACAGCCCTTTCGGGCATTGCCATATCACTTTCAGATCTTCGGCAAAGGAGGTCTCCTCATCTAAAAATTTAAATACCGGCGCCGCCTTTGCTTTTTTGAACATAGATGAAAAGATGCCGGCGCCCTCGTGGTTCTTTTTTGCAAGTATGTCCAACAACAAAAGGTCATACAGCCAAAACCTGCTCGTTTTATGGAATTGCCTCATATCCGGTTCCTGCAAAAGCATAAATTCGACCAGCCTGCCCGAAAGCTTATCGGCATTGCGGAAGGTATAACCCGTACTGGCCTTGGTCCAACCGCCTGCCGAACCGATGTTGAGGATCTTTTTCGAATTATTTTTCCAAAACGGGTATGAAGTCATCGGGATGCTGCCTTTCTCTTCGGCAATAACGCTGTACCCCGAAGCCCCAAGGTTATTCAGGTAGTCCTCAATAGCTCTTTCGTATTCTTCTGCCGGTAATAAGTCCTTAGAGAAAAGCGTGTATTCTACAATGGCTTCCTTTTCGGAGAATGGCAGTACGTACATAAACCGTGTATTGCCCGTTTGAGGAATGCTGAAATCCATGAACGTTGGGCATTCCGGATCGAATACAGGCTTCTCGGTCTTTACATGCCACCCAATGAAATGCTGCCGCAATACAGGATATTTATTTTGCGAAGCCGGAAGTTCCGGATCGTAAATGCTGTTGAAAAGAAAGTCGCAGGTGTAGTTCTCCGTTCCTGTAGCTACCGAAACTTGTATGCCTGGATCTTTAAAGTCAATGACTTTTTGATCTACGAATTCAATATTCGGATGTTGCTGTAATTCTTTAAGAACAAGATCATAAAAATCTATTCCACGTACCATTTTATAGGAATACCCGCCAAAATTAAGATCTGCCCGCCATTGCTCGTTGGCAAAAAGCGCTGTACCCCATTCCCTGTGAACGATGCCGTCCCAGTTACCCATGCCTTTTTGCCAAAAGCACCAGGTGCGGTCATTGTCTTTTTTCGCATCAGGGTCTATGAGCAAAATGGAGTGCCCGGCAAACTTTCCGCTCATGGCCATTTTGTAAGCCGTCATGAGCGATGCCAGGCCTGCGCCTGCAAAAATGTAATCGTAATGCTTCATCTCTCCCAAATTTACCGTATTTAGCACAATTTTATCAGATAAATATTTAGGCTTACCTAAAAATTATTTTATATTTGTTTATAATTAGCTCATTAATGACCTATTCTGAAGAAAACTACCTTAAGGTGATCTACCATCTTTCCACAACATCGGGCAAGGGGATCAGCACCAATGCCATTGCGAATGTTATGGAAAGCAAGCCATCATCTGTAACCGACATGGTACAGAAGCTGGCCGACAAAGAATTGGTCAATTATAAAAAATACCAGGGTGTGGAACTAACCGATAAAGGGAGGTTTACCGCACTCATGATCGTGCGCAAGCACCGCCTATGGGAAGTTTTCCTTGTCGAAAAACTCAACTTTTCGTGGGACGAGGTGCACGATGTGGCCGAACAGCTGGAACATATTAAGAGTGAAAAATTAACGGACAAGCTGGATGAGTTCCTGGATTTTCCGACCGAAGATCCGCACGGCGACCCTATCCCCGACCGCAACGGGAAGATAGCTAAGGTGGACAAAAAGCTGCTCTCGGAAATGGTCGTTGGCAAAAAGGTGATCTGTGTGGGCGTAAAGGACAGTTCACCGCCATTTTTGCAATACCTCGACAAGCAGCAGATAGCCCTGGGCTCATCTATAGAGATCGTTAGTAAAGAAGATTTCGACATGTCGCTTACCCTGCGCCTCGATGAGAGGGATGTTACCGTTTCAAATAAAATTGCCGCCAACCTGTTTGTAAAACCTGTTTGAATATATGTTTGATAGCATAGTACTGTATTTCGAAAGCATACCGCCCGTGATCGCGGCGCTCTATGCTACGCTTTTTACCTGGTTCCTTACGGCTCTTGGTGCCTCGGTCGTATTCTTCTTCAAGAATATGAAGCGCTCCGTGCTCGACGGTATGCTGGGCTTTACCGGCGGGGTCATGGTGGCCGCCAGCTACTGGAGCCTGCTGGCCCCGGCTATAGAAATGAGCGCCGGCGAAGGGTTTACCAAAGTTATTCCGGCATCTGTTGGGTTCATACTTGGAGCATTGTTCCTTTTTGGCCTGGACAAGGCACTGCCCCACCTGCACATCAACTTTAAGGAAACCGAAGCCGAAGGCATAAAGACCAAAACACCCTGGCAGCGCACAACGCTTTTAGTACTTGCCATCACACTGCACAATATACCCGAGGGCCTTGCTGTGGGCGTGCTTTTTGGCGGTGTAGCGGCAGGCATTCCGGAAGCATCAATTGCGGGTGCATTGACTTTGGCTATTGGCATTGGCATACAGAATTTCCCTGAGGGCATAGCGGTCTCGATGCCACTAAGGCGTATGGGCATGAGCCGCCGCAAAAGTTTTATGTACGGGCAATCATCTGCCCTGGTAGAGCCTGTTGCGGGCGTGCTTGGCGCGGTTGCTGTAACTTTTTTCACACCGATGCTGCCTTATGCTTTGGCTTTTGCCGCAGGCGCGATGATATTTGTGGTGGTCGAGGAAGTGATCCCGGAAACCCAACAGGATAAACATACTGATATCGCCACACTGGGCTTCATCGGCGGCTTTGTGGTCATGATGATGCTGGATGTGGCGCTTGGGTAGATCTTTATGCTTTTGCTCTCCAAAACCTTCTTTTTGGCTTTAGGAAAGGGTATAAAAAAACCCGGACTTTAAATGATCCGGGCTTTTATTGTTTTATAGAGATGTAAAAATAACGTTGTTACGCCCCCGGAAACTCTGCTTTCCTCTTTTCCAGAAAAGCAGTGGTCCCCTCTTTAAAGTCGGCAGTGCCAAAAGATTCTCCAAATGCCCTTATCTCTGTATTGTATCCGTTCGTACCATCTTCGTAATTTGCATTAATGGCTTTTATCGCATTGGCAATGGCTACAGATGAGTTCTTCATTATTTTGGCGGCGATCCCTTTGCAGAATTCGATAAGCTCAGCCTGGGGCACTACGTGGTTTACAAGCCCGTAAGCTTTGGCGTCTTCGGCACTTACCATTCCCGCGGTCATGATCATCTCCATTGCGCGGCCTTTTCCCACCAACTGCGGAAGGCGCTGTGTACCGCCATAGCCCGGTATTACACCCAATGACACTTCCGGAAGGCCCATTTTGGCATTGTCGCCAGCTATGCGAAAGTGCGCCGCCATGGCCAGTTCCAGCCCACCGCCAAGGGCAAAGCCATTAACTGCTGCGATCACGGGGGTGCCAAGGTTCTGCACCTGGTCAAATAGCAATTCCTGACCCAAGGCCGCCAGCTTTTCACCTTCTTCAATGTTAAAGTCGGCAAACTCGGCAATGTCGGCGCCGGCTACAAAAGCCTTTTCGCCGCTGCCGGTCACGATTATGACTTTTACTTCTTTGTCGGCATCAAAAGCCTTGAAGGCTTCATGCAGGTCGACGATCGTCGCCTTGTTCAGCGCGTTGAGCTTTGCAGGCCTGTTTATTGTTATTACTCCTAAGCCGTTCTCTTTTTCGGCCAGTATGTTCTCGTAGTTCATAGTTTATATCGTTTTGTCGTTTGTTCTCGTTTCGTTGCCTTCGGGGCTGGTAATGGGCAAGGTTACTAAAAATGTCGTGCCCTCTCCCGCCTCGCTTTCAAAGGTTATCGTGCCATAATAATTCTCCACAATATTCCTGATGATGCCCAGCCCGAGCCCCATACCACTGGTCTTGGTGGTGAATTTAGGCTCAAAAATACGGTTTTTGTTCTCAATGCTAATGCCTTTGCCGTTATCCTTTACCGCAATTTTTGCCATGCCTTCTTCGCGGTACACATATACCGCGATCATTGGGTTGGCCTGGTTTTCGTCCAGTGCCTGTGTAGCATTTTTTACAAGGTTGGTAATGATGCGGATGAGCTGCGTGCGATCCATACGGGTAATGATATACGGCTCATCACTATGGAAGGTAATGTAGGGCTCATTGAATATCTCCAGCGCCAGCTGCACGATCTTCACCACGTTAAGTGTTTCATTCTGCTGGGCAGGCATTGATGCAAAGCTCGAGAATGCCGATGCCACCGCGCTCATAGTATCGATCTGCTGTATAAGCGTTTTGGAATATTCATCCAGCTTTTGCTTAATGTCGGGGCTGTTCGGGTCGAACTTGCGCTGGAAGCTCTGCACGGTAAGGCGCATGGGTGTAAGCGGGTTCTTGATCTCGTGGGCCACCTGTTTGGCCATTTCGCGCCAGGCCTGCTCGCGTTCGCTTTGGGCCAGCTTGGTAGCGCTTTCGTCAAGGTCGTCCACCAGGTTGTTGTAGGCATCGACCAGCAGGCTTATTTCCTGCGGCGAGTCGCCCATGTCAATTTTAGCATTCTCTTCATTCAGGCGGGTTTCCTTAATGCGCTCGCTGATCTCTTTTATCGAACGGGTAATGTAGCTTGAAAGGAAATACGCAATGATAATGGATATGAGCAGCATGAACGAATACACCTGGACAAAGCGCCAAAGGAAGTTGTTGGTCTCACGTTCGTAGTAGCCGTCGTCTTCAATGTACGGCAGGTTCAGGATGCCCAGGGGCTTGAATTTATTGTCTTTAATATAACTGTAGGCAGAGCGGAACTTTTTCCCATTCTCGGACTTTGGGTCTACATACCTTTTTTCGGCAGTAGCACGCAATACCTTTAGGATCACTGGCGGTATGGTACTGTTGATGGTATCGACCGAAAATGCCGCTTTAGATGATTTAAGCAAATGCCCGTTGAGGTCGTAAATGTTGATCTCCATTCCGTGAATGTTCGCCAGCTCATGGATGCGCTCCCTGAAAATAAGCGGGAGGTTCTCGGAATTCATTGGATAGGTAGTGGTAGAAAGCACATAGTTCATGTGTTCTTTAATGGCAAACTCCTTGCGTTCCAGGCGGTCTTCGTTATAATCGTTGGCTTCTTTTTTAAACTGGTAAATAGCTACGATGGCAATGAGGAATGACGCGATGAGCGTAACGAGGATCATTGACATGAATATCCTTGTACGGAGCGACCAGCGTTTTATTTTAAAGCGTTCATTCATCAGGAGTTGTTCTTCTCGCGGATGCGTTTGTAAAATTTATAGCCCAGCATCAGCAATATACTGAAAAGGATAATTCCAACAACCCCATAGATCCAGTTAACGGCGTTCTTCAGTATTACTAAAAAGACCACGGCAAACAGGATAATGGTAGCGCCTTCGTTCCACAATCTCATAAATCCAGTGGTATGCTTTACCTCGCCGCGCTGCAGTTGCTTAAATATCCGGTGGCATTTTAAATGGTACAGGAACAACAGCAATACGAATGCCAGTTTTACATGCATCCACGATTCATTGAGCCAACCGGGCATCAGTATGAGCAGCATTACCGCGAATATGGTGGCTAATACCGCCGACGGCCATGTGATGATGTACCACAGGCGGTAGCTCATTAATTGATATTGTTTGATCAGTATCTCCTTTTCGGGCGAGGGCTTATCATTGGCCTCGATGTGGTATACGAACAGCCGCACAATGTAAAAAAGCCCGGCAAACCAGGTAATGATAAAAATGAGGTGGAGGGATTTTATGTAGTTGTAGTATTCCAATTTTCTTATAATCTTATTCTTAAACTAATTCTCAACAGTAAGTATCATATGTGCAGGAATTTCAATCGTATCGTTTTTATTTGGAATTTTAACTTTAAGGTAGACTTGATTATCTGTAGTTGATTTTGGGACAAATGCATAATCAAATTCTGTTTTGTTATTGCTTCCGATTTTAATTTCTTTTGAACCGTTAACTTCATAAATATCATACTTAGGCAACGCTACTGAAAATGGATGAAATAATAACTTAATGTTATTTTTCTTTCCAACTCTAATTAATGGGTCATTAGGAATTCCTATAAGAATATAGGATCTGATTAAATCCTCTCTATAGCTTTCTAATGAATCGGTCAAAAATATGTTTTTCTTTCGTAATTCAGCATTTTGATTCAATAGCTCCTGATATTCAATAGACTGATTATCTGAACTATTACAGCTAAAGATAAGAAACACAATAATTCCGGCAAATAAATATTTTTCCATATTAGTTATCAATCTTCAACTCCGTCCCCATCTCCTTTTTCAAAAATATGCCTGTCACGATCGTAGAAAGCACATCAGCAATGGGGAACGCGACCCATACCCCGAAGATACCAAAAAAATGTGGCAATATGAGTACTAAGGGTATAAGGAAGAAACCCTGTTTGCTCAGCGTGAGCAGTAGCGCCTTGGTGGCCTTGCCTGCCGCCTGGAAGTAGGCCGCACCTATCAGTTGCACCGCAATAATGGGCGACGCTGCAAATACCCAGCGCAGCGCACCCGGTGTGTCGCGTATCACTTCGGGGTCGGTGGTGAAAATGGCGGTTATGGGTTTGGCAAATACGAGTATTACAATGAATATGAGTATCGCCAGTCCGCCTGCATATTTTATGGAAGTGAATATTGTTTCGCGTACCCGGCCATAATTGCCCGCGCCATAATTATAGCCCGCGATCGGCAGGAAGCCCTGCGTAATGCCTAAAACGGGGAACAGCGCGAACATGAGCATCCGGCTGATGATACCATACACCGTTACCGCATGCTCACCGCCGAACGAGAATAGTGTGTGGTTAAGCAGCACTGCCAATACGCTGATCACACCCTGCCTTGCAAAGGTTACAAAACTGAGGGAAGTGATCTCACTGAATATTTTTTTATGGAAAGTAAAGTTGTGCCATCCCAGCCGCAATTCGCTTTTAAAAGCAAAGAACCACGCTATGTACAGGAAACAGGCAAGGAACGACAGCCCTGTAGCGAGCGCTGCCCCAAAGATCCCCATGTCCAGCACTTTGATGAAGAGGATATCTAATATGATATTGGCCACTGCCGACACGATCATCGATATCATGGAGTGTCGCGACTTGTCCTCGGCACGGATCACATTATTACCCATCATGCATAGCGCCTGGAATGGCACGGCTAATAATATGGGCAGGAAGAACTCCTTTGCCGGCCCTTTTATCGCGCCATTTGCTCCGAACGCATACAGTATCTCATCGCCGAATAACAGCCCGAAAACAACGAACAACGAAGACAGCCCGAACGTCATCATGACCTGGTGCGCAAAGGTATTCAAGGCTTTTTCCTTATCGCCCGCGCCCAATGCGCGTGACAATACCGAACCTCCACCCGTGCCAATTGCCAAACCAATGGCCGAAATGAAAAACGTGATCGGCATTACTACCGAGAGCGCGGCAATGGCCAGCGACCCGATCCAGCGGCCTACAAAAACCGCATCGATAAGCACGTTCACGGTCATGAACAATATGCCTATTGATGCGGGGACCGACTGCTTTATCAGCAGTCCCCTGATGTCCTTTTTTGCAAGCTCGCTGTTGGATGATCCCATTTAGCTTACCGGTATTTCCGCATTAGCCCATTCGTTGATCCAGTTGGCCACAACAGCTACCCATTCGTCATCATCGTTAAGGCAGGGTATCGCATGGAAGCTTTTGCCGCCATGTTCTTCAAACTCTTCTTTGGCGCGCATGGCGATCTCTTCAAGCGTTTCAAGACAGTCGGCTACAAACGCAGGTGTTACTACAGCAAGGTTCTTGATCCCTTTTTCAGGCATCTTGTTGATCTCGACGTCGGTATACGGTTCCAGCCATTTGTCACCCGCGAGCCGCGACTGGAAGGTAAGGGAGTATTTATCTTCGGGCAGCCCAAGTTCCTTTACGACCAGTCTTGTCGTTTCATAACACTGGTGGCGATAGCAGAATTTGTGCGCTGCCGATGGCGTAGCACAACACGTGCCGTCTATTTTACAATGCGACTTGGTCACATCCGTTTTCCGGATATGCCTTTCGGGAATACCGTGATAGGAGAACAACAGGTGGTCGTACTCAAACCCTTCAAGCGACTTCTTTACAGAGTTGGCGAGCACCTTTATGTAGTCGGGCTTGTCATAAAATGCAGGCACATCAGTAAAGGTCATCTGCGGGAATTTCTTCTTCCTTATCTCTTCCGCAAGGACAAGTATGGTCAGGGTCGATGCCATGGCATATTGCGGGTACAGTGGGAAAAGCAGCACCTCGGTCACGCCTTTGTCGGCAAGTTCCTGGAGGCCTGTTTCAATCGAAGGTTTGCCGTAACGCATGGATAATGCAACCGGCAATCCGGTCTTCTGCTTTACTTTTTTGTGCATCCTTTGGGAAAGCACGATGAGCGGCGAACCTTCTTCCCACCATATTTTTTTATAGGCTTCCGCCGATGCTTCAGGCCTTTTGCGCAGTATAATGCCGCGCACCAGCAATGCCCTCAGCAGGAATGGCACATCGATCACATACTTATCCATCAGGAACTGGTCCAGGTAGGGTTTCACGTCTTTCGCCTCCGGACTGTCCGGCGAACCCAGGTTTACTAAAAGTACTCCTTTCATGTTTTTGTTTGTTTGCTTTGTTAGCCCGCAGGGTTCATCAAAAACCGTGCGGGAGTTTAACCTCACCCCCCGGCCCCTCTCCAAAGGAGAGGGGAGCGAGCTTCACTCAGGCTCTTATTGCAGTAGAGTGCAGCGGCAAGAGTTCCCCCCCCTCCTTTGGAGAGGGGTTAGGGGTGAGGTTACACCCTCTCATTAATACTCATCAAATACTTCTTCGGCGTAGTGCCGTATTTCTTCCTGAAAGCCGATATGAAATGGCTTGCGGTACTGTACCCGATCTTCAGTCCTACTTCATTTACGTTGTACGACCCGCTGTCTAATAGCTTGCGGGCATAGTCCATTTTATAATCGAAGAGAAAGCTGTACACGGTATCGCCATAGATCTGGCGGAAACCCATCTTCAGTTTTTTAAGGTTGATCCCCACCTGGTCGGCGAGTTCCTGCAGACCCGGCGGTTCGGCCATGTTGGCGATCACGATATCTTTGGCTTTACGTATCTTCATCACATTCTCCTCATCCACAAGGAACGGGCAGGCCTCTGTGTTGGCATCTTCGGAGCGGTTAAAGTACAGGCTCAGCAATTCATACACCTTACCTTTAAAATACAATTTTTTTATGGATGGGTGCAGATTGAAGTGGAACAGCTGGCTCAGTACGACGGACATGGCCGGGTTGATCTTTTCGTCCTTATAGTACTTTTTATCGCTGTTATCAGGACTGAGGAATGGGATATGGTCGGCCTGTTCCGAAAAGAAGCCGTGGAATTTTTTTATGGAAATAAGAATGGATACGACCCAGCTGTGCGGGGCGATCTCCAAATGTACGGGCAGCTCTTTTTGAGGGTTGAAGAGGAAAAGCGACAGTTCCTCACGCAGATCGAGCGCATAACGGCCCTGGTTGAATATGAACTTGGCCCTGCCCTTGAGGCCGAAGTGGAACTGTATCATGTCTACATCCACTTCCCTTTCAAAATGAACGGTCTCATCGCCGTTGTTCTCAAACCGCAACACATTGAATCCATCCTCTATCATTACTTCCTCATGGGAACCCATAGCGATATTTTTTTGAATGCCACTGCAAAAATACGACATTGCTTTATTTAGAATTGTTCTAAACTAAATTTTCGCAAAGCATTGATTTCAGCGCAAATTTAGCGTTTTTCGGCTTAAAAAAGCATTTTAGGGGCTAAATATCCGTGAGCGACATAAAAAGGACTTTGAGCGTTACTTTTTAAAAAACGTTCAAATTACTTTTGTGAAACTTTTAAGAAGTGTGAAGTAACGAATATGGAGAACAACAATACGTCGAGGCACCAGTACTTTTATGCGGTAGGACTGAGTTACAGGAAGGCTGATGCTGAGACACGGGGGAAATTCAGCCTGGACAGTGCCGGCAAAGCCGCATTGCTGCAACAGGCCAAACAGGAGGGCATAGACAGCCTGATTGTGACCTCTACCTGCAACCGTACCGAGATCTATGGTTTTGCACAGCATCCCTTTCAACTGATAAAACTGCTTTGCGACAACAGCCGCGGATCCATTGAGGAGTTCCAGCGTGCCGCGTTCGTATATAAGAACAATGAAGCCATTGCGCACATATTTCGCGTAGGCACCGGGCTCGACAGCCAAATCCTGGGCGACTTTGAGATCATCAGCCAGATAAAGACAGGGTTCACAGAATCGAAAGCCGCAGGACTGGCCAATGCTTTCCTGGAAAGGCTGGTGAACAGCGTGATCCAGGCCAGCAAACGCATCAAGAACGAAACAGAACTGAGTTCGGGCGCAACATCAGTATCCTTTGCCTCGGTGCAGTACATAATGAACAATGTGGCCAACATCAGCCATAAGAACATTTTGCTTTTCGGCACCGGAAAAATAGGCCGCAATACCTGCGAGAACCTGGTGAAGCATACCAAGAACGACCATATCATATTGGTGAACCGAACCCGCGAGAAAGCCGAAAAGATAGCCGGAAAATTTAACCTGGTTGTAAAGGACCATGACCTGCTTCCGCTGGAAATTCCCAAGGCCGATGTGCTTATCGTAGCCACCGGCGCCCAGGAACCTACCATTGACAAAGACATACTGGTGCTGGACAAGCCCCTGCTGATATTAGACCTTTCGATACCGAAGAACGTACATGATAATGTAAAGGAGCTTCCGGGCGTTACCCTGGTACACCTGGACGACCTTTCTACCATTACCGATGCGACCCTGGAAAACCGCAGGCTGCATATTCCTGCTGCCGAGGCGATCATCGAGGACATAATTTCTGAATTCAATGATTGGACCAATGCCCGTAAATTTGCACCTACCATAAACGCGCTAAAGGAAAAGCTGAACTCGATAAAAGACAGCGAACTTGACTTCCAGCGTAAAAAAATAAGTAATTTTGATGAGGAGCAGGCCGAGATCATCAGCCAGCGGATCATCCATAAAATTACAACGCATTTTGCCAATCACCTGAAAGACCGCGACACGGTAGTCGATGAAAGCATCGAGTGGATCGAAAAGGTATTCAGGATCGAAACCCCCGTACAATGAGAAAGATCATACGGATAGGCACCCGCGACAGCGAGCTTGCCCTTTGGCAGGCACACACCGTAGAACGCCAACTTAACGCCTTGGGATACGGAACCGAGATCGTGGCAGTGAAATCTACCGGCGACCTCATCCTTGATGTGCCGCTGTACGAACTGGGCATTACCGGCATTTTTACCAAAACACTCGACGTTGCCATGATACGGGGCGAGGTGGACATCGCCGTGCATTCCATGAAGGATGTGCCCACCGCCCTGCCAAAAGGCATTGTACAGGCAGCCGTTTTGGAGCGTGCCAACGTAAATGACCTGCTGGTGCACAAAGGCAGTACCGAATTTTTTACCAACCCTGCAACAATAGCAACGGGAAGCCTTCGCCGCCAGGCACAATGGCTCAACCGTTACCCTCACCATAACGTGACCGACCTTAGGGGCAACGTGAACACCCGTCTGCAGAAATTAAAGGACAATGACTGGCAGGGAGCGATATTCGCTGCTGCCGGACTGGAGCGCATTAACCTGCTGCCTGAAAACCATATGGCCCTTGAGTGGATGATACCCGCACCCGCACAAGGCGCGATGGTAGTTGTTGCCATGGAAAATGATGCGTATTGCCGGGAAGCACTCGCACACCTCAACCACAAACCTACCGAGATCACCACACACATAGAGCGCCAGTTCCTGAAAAAACTGGAGGGCGGCTGTACAGCCCCGATCGGTGCATTGGCAACGTATATTGATGAAGAGATACGCTTTGAGGGGGTACTGCTATCCATAGACGGTACGGAAAAGCTGCATATTGAGAAAGTACTGCATGCTGATAGCGATCATGCCAATTTCGGCAATGAATGTGCCGAAGAGATCCAAAAAAATGGCGGGGCGGAACTGATGGAGAAAATCCGCAACCAACTGAAGAAATAATGAAAGCAAGGGTGCTGTCTACCAAAAAACTGCTGCCCAACCACAGGCAATTCCTGCTCAATGCCGGGCTGGGGGTTGTGGAAGCCGATTTTATCAGCATCCAATACAAGCCTTTCGAACTGGATGCCATTCACCAAAACCTTATCTTTACAAGCCAGAATGCTGTTAAAAGCTTTTTGCTGAATGAGCATGCCGGGAACTATACAAGCCATCCCGTATTTTGCGTAGGCAGCAAGACAAAGGAAGCGATTGAAAGAGCAGGGTATGCCGTTGCCGCTTCTGCAGAATATGCTGAAGGACTGGCGGAGATTATAACAGCAGGACATTCCGGCGAAAGCTTTACATTCTTTTCGGGGAACATGAGGCGGGATACACTGCCGGATGCATTGGTGAAAGCCAACATAATTTGGAACGAAATTGAAATATACCAAACAGTATTATCGCCAATTACCATAAATACAGTGCCTGACGCGATACTGTTTTACAGCCCGTCGGGGGTGGAGAGTTACCTGAAGGAGAATAGCATTACTGATGCAGTTTGCTTTTGCATTGGTAACACCACAGCATCGGCATTGAAAGGAATTACTGAAAAGATCGTCCTTGCTAACAAGCCAACTGTAGAGAATGTGGTGGTCCAGTGCGTAAATTATTACAGAAATTATGAATAGCACCGTCATCGCGAGGAGGAACGACGGAGTGATCTAACAAGATTGCCGCGCTCCGTGCCTCCGCTCGCAATGACAGGCGTGTAGCTAAAAAATAAAAACATGACCTTAAAAAACGACCTCTTTTTAAAAGCATTGCGCAACGAGCCTGTAGAAAGGCCGCCGGTATGGATGATGCGCCAGGCAGGCAGGTATTTGCCTGAATTCCGTGCACTGCGCGATAAGTACGATTTCTTTACCCGTTGCCAGACACCGGAGCTTGCCGCCGAAATTACAGTACAGCCTATCCGCATAGTAAAGCCGGATGCCGCGATCTTGTTCTCGGACATACTTGTAGTGCCGCAGGCCATGGGCATCGAGGTGCTGATGAAGGAAAGCGTAGGCCCATTCCTGCCGAACCCTATCCGTACACCTCAGGATGTGGAGAAGGTCATCGTGCCGGATATCCACGAAACACTGGGCTATGTGATGGATGCCATAAAGCTGACGAAAGAAATGCTGAATGATGAGGTACCATTGATAGGCTTTGCGGGTTCGCCGTGGACCATCTTCTGCTATGCCGTGGAAGGCAAGGGATCAAAAAGTTTCGACACGGCGAAAGGCTTCTGCTTTTCGCAGCCTGAAGCCGCGCACGTGCTGCTCCAGAAAATAACCGACACCACCATAGCTTACCTTAAAGAAAAAGTAAAGGCAGGAGTGAATGCGGTACAGGTATTCGACAGCTGGGGCGGAATGCTCTCTCCTGTAGATTACCAGGAATTTTCGTGGAAATACATTAACCAGATCGTTGAGGCACTGGCACCCGAAACGCACGTTATCGTATTCGGGAAAGGGTGTTGGTTCGCACTGGGCGAAATGGCACAAAGCAAGGCATCGGCGCTGGGGGTAGACTGGACATGTTCTGCCCGCAATGCCCGTTACCTATCGGGCGGCAGGATAACATTGCAGGGTAATTTCGATCCGAGCAGGCTGCTGTCGCCAATACCGACCATCAAAAAAATGGTACACCAAATGATCGATGAATTTGGCAAGGACAACTATATCGTGAACCTGGGCCACGGCATTTTGCCGCATATCCCTGTAGACCATGCGAAAGCGTTTATTGATGCGGTGAAGGAGTATAAATAGTTCTCGCTATAACCAAAAAATGAGAAGCTGGACCACACATACCCTATCCGAAATTCTGCCGGAGGAGTTTTACAGCCTCATCGACAGGAACAGGGAGCATATTGCCCGGGGGTTTCCCGTGACAGTGGCCAATACTATGAGTTTGGGTGCTACTTTGGCAGCGTCGGAACAGTCGGCTATTAATGAGGAAAAGGATGAGAATTATTACCGCTACCTCCGCGATACCAAAACCAATGCGCTTATAGGCTATGTGCTGGTAAAGAACATCGACCGGAAGATCAATAAATGCGAACTGGCTTATTTTGTTGATAAGGACTTTCAGGGCAAGGGTATTATTACCACATCGGTTGCCAACCTTATCACTTTTTGCTTTGGCGAATTGGGAATGGGCAAGATCACCATATGCACGGCACTTGACAATTACGGCAGCCAAAGGATCGCATTCAAACAAGGGTTTACACAAGAAGGTATTTTGCGCCGTGAATTCAAAAATGGCAACGGCGAGTTAGAAGACCTTATTTATTATGGGCTATTAAAAACTGAATATGATAAAAAATAAAGTATACCATTTCCTGCTGGTATTATGTTTTGCATTCACATCCGCTGCTTTTGCGCAGGATCTGGTAAAGGACAGTATCAGGGTACAAAAAATAATTAAAGATGCGGGCAAGGGTAAGAAAGACCAAAAGCTGCTTACCATAACCGATGCGGGCAGTGTGGCATTTCTTTCATCTTACATTGATGCACGGGCAAAAGCTGTGGAAGAGATGGAGCAGATGCTGCTTGCAAATAATGATAAAGCCCTTGGCAGGCGGTATAGGAAAGGCGACAGATCGGCTAAGACGCAGGTGCTGGCAATACTAAAAGGAAAGGATAAAGACAAGATATCGGAGCTCATTGACGAAATGGAACCGGATCATTTTGACAAGGATAAAACGGTAGATCTTGATGCTGATGTAAAGGCAGCGCTTTTTAAGCTGATCAATGATAATGAGCTTGAGCGCGATATAGTGCAATTTGCCGGATACAACAAAATTGAAGGCCATGTCCCCGCATTTGAGGCGCGCCTTATTTCCGGAAAGTCAACCGTTAGCGGCAGGCTGTTCTTTTGGCTGGGCCGTGATGGAAAAAGCGAGAAAGCGATCGACTATTTCATCTCTTCATTTGGCAAAATACCTGTTAATGATGCTGATCAGGACACCTACTGGTTTACCGAAGGGCTGGACGATTTCATGGAGAACGGCACAGCTCCGATAAAGAAAAAGATCATTCATTTTGCGATCGCGTACATGGAAAAGAATGCCATTACAATGACAGACCTTTTAAAGTGGGGGCTGGCTGAGCAGAGTGGGGAATTTGGTTCGGAATTCGAGCCTAAAACCTTTTTCGTGCAATTGGTACTCAAGTCGGATGACCCCCGGGTCCCGTCATTTTCGGCTACAACTGAGGCTTCGATGTCCAGATATCTTAAAGGAGATGAAAAAAAGGAACTGCACGATGCCATGGAGCTTAATCTGTTGCGGTTTTATGACTTTCCTAAAAAGAAAGCCGCCACACTGGCATTACAGCCGGCGCAGGATGATATTATGGATCTTATGAACGCGGTTGCAAAAGACAAAGTCCTGCTCAATGATAAAGAGGTCGCGGCATACCTTATGAAGCTGTTTGAGAAAGCCGGCCTTACGAAAGAATATGATGCTGCGCAGTTTGCTACAGCATTAAAGGATATGGACAAGCCGGTTTTTGAAACTGCTGTTCTCACGATAAAGTCGGTTACATTGCGAACGATGGTTTCGGAATATTATAAGCTCGAGAAAAAAACTGTTGCAGAGAATAATGATTACCTCATCAAAAACGGACTTATAACAACACAGGTCACACAGGAACAGCTCAATAAACGCAAGACAGATGAGGATATATTTTATAGTGATGACTCTATTTACAGCATACTTGATCTTGCAGGTATCAGCTATAACTTTGATGTAGAGCCCGGCGTTTACCCTGCCGACCATGATACGCTGCTGCTGGATCTTACCAATAGATCGGCCGGAAAGATCAGGGGGGTTAAAGCCTACCAGCAAAGCAAATTTGACGACAAGGAAGAGACATCTGAAATACACCTGATCGCGGTATACAAAAACAAAGCGTATATCCTGATCCCGGAAGACCTGGGCGACTGGTACGACATGGAGGCTTTTTCTTTGCTTCTCGAAGCTATTGCCAAAGACAGCGGGTTAAAGGAAAAATTTGTTCCTGTAGAAACAGGCGACCAGACGGCATGGTACATCTTTGGCGAGCCGCAAAAAGTACAGAAACTGGTTGACGATTATAAGCTGGCTGCCGAACTAACATTGGATGAGGAATAACGATGAAAGATACTTTTTACAATTACATACAGCAACTACAGGATACCATAACGTCGAAACTTGAAGAAGTGGACGGGACTGCCAAATTCAGGGAGGACCTGTGGGAACGCGCTGAAGGCGGTGGCGGGCGCACGCGCGTAATTGAGAACGGCAATGTTTTTGAAAAAGGCGGTGTGAACATCTCTGCAGTGCATGGGGAACTGCCCAAGGCGATGCAGGCGTACTTTAACGTGGGCGATGTAGATTTTTTTGCCTGCGGGCTCAGCCTGGTGATCCACCCGAAGAACCCTTTCGTGCCCACCGTGCATGCCAACTGGCGTTATTTTGAGATGTATGATAAGCAGGGGAATATTGTGGCCAGTTGGTTTGGCGGCGGACAGGACCTTACACCGTATTACTTGTTTGACGAGGATGCCGTACATTTCCACCAAACGTGCAAAACCGCCTGCGACAAGCA
Organism: Flavobacterium sp.; assembly: GCF_052437795.1. Taxonomy (GTDB): domain Bacteria; phylum Bacteroidota; class Bacteroidia; order Flavobacteriales; family Flavobacteriaceae; genus Flavobacterium. The sequence goes on along the minus strand of NZ_JBQVPA010000003.1, from coordinate 176,925 downwards.
CGACCCGGAGTTTTACCCGAAATTCAAAAAGCAGTGTGATGCCTATTTTTGGAATGCGCACCGCAATGAGTCCCGGGGCATTGGCGGCTTGTTCTTCGACCATTGCAAGGCGTCGGAAGGTTTTGGCATGGAGCAGTGGTACGATTTTGTAACCGAAGTCGGCAACAGTTTCCTGTCCGCCTATGTGCCGATCGTAGAGCGTCGCAAGGATATTGAGTGGAATGAAACGCACCGCACCTGGCAGGAAATTCGCCGCGGCCGCTATGTCGAGTTCAACCTTGTGCATGATAAGGGCACGCTCTTCGGCCTCAAAACCAATGGACGCATGGAGAGCATATTAATGAGCCTGCCGCCACACGTGCAGTGGGTATACGACCACTACCCGGAAGCAGGCAGTGAGGAGGAACGATTGATAAAAATATTAGGGGAGCCTAAAGAGTGGATATAATTCGTGTCATAGCGATTTGTTGTTTTGCATCGGTTTGCTGCGCGCAGACCGGTGAAGAAAATGATGCATGGCATAAAAAATACGACGGCAAGCTCTCGGTACAGGCGTTTGTGCTCAATACCTCGAATACCTTTGCACTCAACTATGGCGAGGATAACCTGGCCATAGATTTGGAACCCAATAAAAAGACAACCCTTGGCCTCTCGGTGCAATATGACATTGTTGCCTTTAGTCTGGGTTTTGCACCCTTATTTTTTGCCGACAACAAAGACAACGGCAACTCAAAAATGACATCATTCGGGCTGGACCTGTTCCCGGGACGTTTTGTGCAGAGGCTGGATTATTATTACCAAAGGGGCATTTCGCTGAATGTGGACGGCGGCAGCGTATACCTCGAAAACCTGAAGACGATGAAGGTTGGCGGGTCGACAGCATTCGTATTCAACAAGCGCTTTTCGTACCGGTCGATAGGGTTGCAAAATGCCAAGCAGCTGAAAAGCGCGGGTACATTTGCCCCTACCTTATCCTACTTTTACACCGAAGTGAACGGCAAAAGCCAGGAGGGTATGGGCGATAAAGGTTATTTTGTAAATGTAGCGCTCACCCCGACATACTATTATAACTGGGTCATCGCCAAAGATTTTATGGTGTCGGTAGGATTGGGCCTTGGGGCAGGGGCAACATTTCCCGAGGGTGGCGACACGAAGATACTCAGCCAGGCATCGGCGCTGGTAGGGCTGGGGTACAACTCGGAGCGATTCTTCGCAGGCATCAATAGCCGTGCGATGGCATCGAATCACCAGGCATCAGGCAACGTAGCTATGGACGACACCATCAACTATGCTACGGCATTTGTCGGTTACCGCTTTGATGCCCCTAAGTTTTTGGTAAAAGAAAAAGAGAAGATTGAAGAGCGGCTCAAGTAGTTTAAAGTTTACAGTTAACGGTTTACAGTTGCCACGAATGCAAAACGCCATTATTGAATATAAAAGATATATTGCTTGTGATTCCCCTGGAGGGTCGAAATGTTTATAGCAAAGAATACGATAACGCCATGAGCTCCGGAGGAGCGGCATATAAATGATATAGGTTATGTTTCCATTACACAGAAATAGACGATTAAGGACCAACGGATCCATCCGTTCGCTGGTTCGCGAAACCATAGTAACGCCTAACGACTTTATGTTCCCGATGTTTATTGCGGAAGGGACGAATGTTGAGATCGCCATCCCATCGATGCCCGGAATATACCGCCGTTCACTCGACCTTACCGTAAAGGAAGTCAAGGAACTTTGGAACCTCGGCATTAAGGCAGTGAACATCTACGTAAAAGTGGATGACAGGCTGAAAGACAACACCGGTAAAGAAGCCTGGAACCCCGATGGGCTGATGCAGCGCGCCATAAGATCCATAAAGCATGCCGTGCCGGGAATGATCGTGATGCCCGATGTAGCGCTTGACCCCTACTCCATTTACGGGCACGACGGCATCATCAAAAATGGCGATGTGGCTAACGATGAAACCGTAGACGCACTGGTACGCATGGCCGTATCGCACGCTGAAGCAGGTGCCGACTTTGCCGCACCAAGCGATATGATGGATGGCAGGGTGCTGCGCCTGCGCCAGGGGCTTGACAGCGCGGGTTTCCAAAATGTGGGCATCATGAGCTACAGCGCCAAATATGCTTCGGCATTTTACGGGCCTTTCCGCGATGCATTGGACAGTGCGCCGAAAGATGCTGAGATCGAAGTGCCTAAAGATAAAAAGACGTACCAAATGGACTATGCCAACCGCATTGAGGCCATTAAGGAAGCTGTACAGGATGTGGAGGAAGGCGCCGACATTGTAATGGTGAAACCGGGCATCGCCTACCTGGACATTGTACGCGAAGTAAAGAATGCGGTGAACGTACCGGTATCAGTATTCCATGTATCTGGCGAATATGCCATGATAAAGGCGGCATCCGAAAGGGGCTGGCTGGACCACGACAGGGTGATGATCGAGCAGCTGTATTGCATTAAGCGCGCGGGAGCTGACCTGATCTCGACCTATTTTGCTAAAGAAGCCGCAATATTATTGAATAAGTAATAATGGACCTCACCCCTAACCCCTCTCCAAAGGAGAGGGAAACTCTTACCGATGCACTCATACTCTAACACTTGTTGAGTGAAGCTCGCTCCCCTCTCCTTTGGAGAGGGGATTAGGAGTGAGGTCTGTTGCCTAATACACCATAAAATGAAAAATCTTTTATTACTCTTAATCACTCTTTCCCTCTTCTCCTGTAAGAATGAGGAGAAAAAAGAACCGATCACCACCGTCAACGGATCTGCCGAAGGCGAATTGGCCAACCTGACCCCTCAACAAAAGCTGGGGCAGGAAATTTTTGACGGAAAGGGCAACTGCTTTAGCTGCCACAAGCCGGAGCAAAAAGCGATCGGGCCAAGCATAAAGGACATAGCCAAAATTTATAAGGAGCAGAAAGGCGATATGGTAACCTTCCTTATGGGCGAGGGCGACCCGATAGTAGACCCCGCGCAGTATGAAGTAATGAAAACCAATTTTTACATTACAAAGACTTTTACGGATGAAGAACTGAAGGCGGTGGAGGCGTATATGATGAGTCATATCCAAGCCCACTAACCCCCGAAGGGGGAATTAGTCCTCACCCCAACCCTCTCTAAAGGAGAGGGAGCCGGAACGTGCCAACATTCCGCAGAATTATTCCGCAAGAGTGGCGTTCCCCCTTCGGGGATTAGGGGGCTTGTTTAAGGGGCTACCAGCTTAAATCCTATCCTCGGGATGTTCTCAATGCGGATAGTCTCGTCGTCCTTGAATATTTTGCGTAGGCGTGAAATGAACACGTCCATACTGCGGCCCATGAAATAGTCGTCGGTGCCCCAAAGTGCGGTGAGTATTTTTTCCCTTTTTAATATGGTATTCTTATTGTCGATGAACAGCTTGAGCAGTGCCGATTCTCTTTCGGTAAGCGTTATCCTTTCGAGGCCTTTTGTGACCACATAGTTTTCGGGGTCGAAAACAAAAGAGCCGATCGAGCAGGTGCTGTTTTTGACAGGTGCCAGTTTTTGGCTGCGTTGCAGGAATACTTCTATTTTTAGGATAAGCTCTTCTATGCTGTAGGGCTTTACCAGGTAATCGTCGGCGCCCAGCTTCAGACCTTTTATGCGGTCTTCCTTCAATGTTTTTGCCGAAAGGAAAATGATGGGCACTTCTACATTTTGCTTCCGTATCGCTTCTGCAAGTTCAAACCCGTCCATCTCCGGGAGCATAACATCCAATACACAAAGGTCAAATTCCTCATTGCGAAATGCCTCCCAAGCCTCTTTACCGTTCGAATAATGGGCCACATTATAATGCTGCTCCAAATTATCTGCAGTAAGGAACGCCAGGGTGTTATCATCTTCAACATACAGTATCTTCTTCCTCATGCCATGCTTTTTTTGGGTATGTGCAGGGTTACCGTCATGCCTGCTCCTGCATTATTTTTTATGGATGCCTTCCAACCGTGAAGTTCACAAATCTTTTTCACATAAAAAAGGCCGATGCCAAAACCTTCAACCTCCTTTTTGTTTTCGCGCGGCACACGATAAAAGCGGTCGAACACATAGTCGACGTGCTCCTGCGGTATGCCGGGGCCGTTGTCGGAAAATCGCAGATCGATGCCTTTATCCTCCTTTATACTAATGGTCACCTCTGGATGTGCGGTGCCATACTTTACTGCATTTTCTACAATATTATAGGCAATGTTGTAAAAATGGAATTCATCGGCCTTAACAAGGTATACCGGCTTACCAGATACATGTTTGACCGACGCATGGTCAAACTTCAGCAACGCATTTTCCTTCACCAGATCTAAAGACTCCACAATGTTGAAGGGCTTTTTCTCTAACGTAATGATATTGGATTCGGTTTTGGCTACCGACAGGATGCGCTCTACATGCTGGTTGAGCTTGTTGCTTTGCTCAATAATGATCTTCAGGTATTTGCTTAGCTTAGGGTTGGTTTCGATAGCTTCCTGTTTCACGGCATAGTTTGAGGCAATGAGTATGGACGACAGCGGTGTTTTGAACTCATGCGTCATGTTATTGATGAAGTCCTTCTGCAGCTCGGTATATTTTTTCTGCTTGAGGAGCAATAATACCGAATAGACATATATAACCAGCACCAACAAAAGTACACTGGTATATATCCAGTATTGCTGTAGCGAGTTCACATAACTGTGGGTAAGTTTGGGGAAACGCACCGCAAAATAATACACCAACCCTTCGCGCTTGGTAAAGCAATTTTCGCATTGGAGCTTGTCGTTCGAGATCTCCCTGCCGTTCATGGTCACATATTCGCCATATATCATTTCATCCGATGAGCAGTCGTACATGGCATATTCATAATCCATGTCGAGCTTTACTTTCTGGAACTCCGTCTTTAGGTAATATTCGAGCACTTCGGCATCAAAAACATCCTGCACATCCACTACATAATAGTCTTCGGCTACTTTTTTAATGGGGCTGGCCGCGGGTGGCTCGCTCTCATTGTCGCGGTAGATCTTCTTAACCACGTCCTGCAGCGCGAAGTGTATCTTTTCGCCCAATTCCTTTTTTTCGAACGCATAGGCCTGCCCGAGCATGACAAGCTGCATGACTAATACGCCTATGATGGCTATCAGGCCAATGAAAACAATGATATTTAACTTATTGAATTTCAATTTTGGAACGCGATTTGCAATTACAGCGATAAAATTATAACAGCTAACGGTATAAACAACGTTAAGCTACAGGGCGTTAACATGTTATTAACAAGACTGTGGAACGGATTAACAACTTTGTGGCAATTAGTAAATATATTTGTATCGTTATCAAACCAAAAAATTATTAACTCATAATTATTAAAAAACTATGAAAACCCTTAAACTTTCTTTATTCGCAGTTGCAGGAGCTTTATTGCTTTCTTTCTCTGCCAATGCACAACAGGCCACTACAAAAAAAGCTGCGAAAGCGACCCCGCCTAAAACTGAAGCTAAAACGCTTACCAGATCTGCTCCGGCTGCTACCACTGAAGCGCCAAAGAACATGACACCTTCGGGCATTACATGGAATGAGGACAGCCATACTTTTGGCGATATCGAAAAAGGCAAGCCTGTATCGCATGAGTTCACCTTTAAGAACACCACAAAGCAGACTGTACTTGTTACAGGTGTAAAAGCACAGTGCGGGTGTACAGCTACCAACTACACTAAAACCCCGATCAAACCTGGAGAAACGGGTATAGTAACTGCTACTTTCAATGCTGCTAACCCTGGTTCGTTCTCTAAAACCGTTACTGTTACTACTAATGACAGCGACGTGAACAAGATCCTTACCATTAAAGGTAAGGTAATTGCTCCTGAAGGCGAAGCTGCACCGGCACCGGCTGTACAACATTAATTATTTTTTATAGATAGTCGGAAAGAGCCATCATAACCTGATGGCTTTTTTATTTTACAAAATGTAAAGTTTATTTGTCATATTGGAAATTATATTTTACATTTGATTAAATTTAAGATCAATCATCATGAAAACGAATTATTTATTCCCCCACCGCCTTAAATGGATAAGCGGTATTTTGTTTATCATTTCATTCTTTGCCCTCATTGCCTACAGCTCTATGAGGAATGCTGAAGACCTGCCCCTGAACGTTTGGGTGTTTGCCATTATTGGCGATAACGGCTTTTTTGGCCCAGCCGATTATTTTATTATCACCAGGAATCCTATACTGGATGAACTGCTGGTCCTTCTGGTCATTGTATCGGGCATTATTTTCGCCTTTTCGAAAGAAAGGCATGAGGACGAAATGGTCGCATCCATCCGCCTGCACAGCCTGGCATGGGCTACCATTGCCAACTATGGCATACTGTTGTTCTGCTACCTGTTCATTTACGGTTTTCCTTTTTTAAATGTGCTCATGGGCGCCATGTTCTCACAGCTTGTTATCTTTATCATCCTTTTCCGTTACAAAATGTACCAATTCAATAATTCCAGGCAAGATGAAGAATAACATAAAAGTGCAGCGTGCCATATTCAACCTCACGCAACAGGACCTGGCCGAAAAGATAGGTGTGAGCCGGCAGACCATCAATGCGCTGGAAGCAGGGAAGTATGTACCATCTACGGTATTGGCCCTAAAATTATCTCGCCTTTTCAGCAAAAGCGTTAATGAGATATTTGATCTTGAGGAAGGAGATTAACATTGAGATCATCGGCAATGCTTATCTTTGATGCATGCAACAAGCCATTATACATACGCCCGTCGGACATTGCCTCATAGAGGGCGATGCGGCGGGCATTTCGAAAATATGGATATTGGACGACCCGCAGCAACTTTCACAGGAAATTCCCAAAGAACTTAAGGAAGCCGTTAGCCAATTGCAGGATTATTTTGCCGGTAGCCTGAGATCCTTCACTTTTAAGCTTGATCCAGCGGGCACCGATTTCCAAAAGAAAGTATGGAATGCCCTGCTGGAGATACCTTTCGGTAAAACAGTGTCCTACCACGAGCTATCGGTAAAACTGGGCGATGTAAAGGCCATACGCGCCGTAGCTTCCGCCAATGGAAAGAACCCGTTATGGATCGTTGTACCCTGCCACCGCGTCATTGGGAGCGATGGTTCACTTACCGGTTATGCAGGCGGATTGTGGCGCAAAAAATGGCTGCTGGAACACGAAACCCCTCCCGTACAGCAGAGCTTGTTTTAGAATTTTGCCACTAATTCCACAATTGATCATTGGACATAAATGCTGCCATAGTGCAATTGGTAAAATTCGTGAGATCCGTGGCTAAAACCATATAACAATTTTACGTAAATTCGTAGCAGCACTTAACCAAACGCCTATGAACTTCCTTCGAAAATCCCTGCTCGGGTTTGCCATCATCATTTCCTTCATTGTCATACTGGCTTATCTTTTTGATGTCGATTACCTTTTCAAGGCCGTGCGGGTAGTGTACCTTAATGGCAAGACCACCGCCTATCTCGACGACTACACCTATTTCGATAACCGCGAAATAAAAAAAGGGGCTGCACAGCCATGGGCCATGCACAAGGACTATAACAAGGTTAAAGCCACAAAGCGGCTGGAAGATGTTCATAAAGAACTCGGCACCGTGGCCTACCTCATCATAAAAAATGACAGCATTTGGCACGAAAGCTATTATGACGGCTATAACAAGGATTCTAGATCGAACTCCTTCTCTATGGCAAAAACGGTAGTTACCGCGGCCATGTTCAAAGCCATTATGGAAGGCAAGATCAAAAGCCTCGACCAGCCGGTATCCGACTATTTTCCAGAATATAAAGATGGCCTTGCTGCAAAGCTTACTGTAGGCGACCTTTCATCCATGTCAACAGGAATGGATTGGGGCGAGCAGTACAGCAGCGCATTTTCGGTAACAACGCGCGCCTACTTTGGCGATGAGCTGGAGAAAACGGTGCTGAGCGTACCTATTGTGAGCGAGCCGGGAGTAGAGTTCGAATATGTGAGCGGTGCTACGCAATTGCTGGCTATGGTCATTGTAAAGGCCACAGGCGAGCATCTGTCAGATTACGTGTCTAAGCATTTCTGGCAGCCCATGGGAGCGGAGAACGACGCGCTTTGGCAGATCGACCACGAAGGCGGTATCGAAAAAGCCTATTGCTGCATTGGGAGCAACGCCAGGGACTTTGCCCGCTTCGGCAAGCTATTCCTTCACAACGGGAACTGGAATGGCAGTAAGATACTGGACAGTACAGCTGTGGCAAAAATGACAGCGCCAAAGTTTAAAGGATCACCTCAGTATGGCTATGGTGTGTGGCTTAACGACTACCTGGGCAAAAAGATGTACTACATGCGCGGGCACCTTGGGCAGTTTGTCATTGTCATCCCCAAAGATAACATTATCATTGTAAGACTGGGGCACACCAAAGGCCTCCAGACCATGAGCGACCCGCACAGCAACGATTTTTATGTATATGTAGATGAGGCTTACAAAATGATGGGCAAAATGAAGCCGGCCGAAGGCAAAGGAAACGGATTGCCCATGACGATTGAACAAGCCGAAGTAATTGATATGATGAAGTAACGACCTGCAAGTCCTCAAAGACCTTTTAGGTTTAATAATCTGAAATACACCTGCAAGGTTTTGAAACCTTACATGAAGCGAAACGATGATCGAAAAAGTACGACTGGAAAACATCCTTTTCCTGGACATAGAAACCGTATCGGAGCAAAAGCACTTCGGCCTGCTTGACGAGGAAACGCAGCAGCTCTTTGCCCAAAAGACCCAGTACCAACGCAAAGACGAATATGAGCCTGACGAATTTTACGACCGTGCCGGCATTTGGGCAGAGTTCGGTAAGATCGTGTGCCTCTCCGCAGGGTATTTTACCTTTAGGGGCGACATACGGCATTTTCGGGTAACCTCTTTTTGTGGTGAGGAAACACAGATACTCCGCGATTTCTCCAACCTGTTAAACAACCACTTCAACCAGCCGCAGCACATCATGTGCGGGCATAATGCAAAGGAATTCGATTTCCCTTTCATAGCACGCCGCATGGTCATTAACAATATCGCCATTCCGCCCAAACTGAACCTCTTTGGCAAAAAGCCATGGGAAGTACCGCACCTCGATACTATGGAACTTTGGAAATTCGGTGACTATAAAAGCTTTACATCACTTAAGCTGCTCACAAAAATATTAGGCATCCCCTCCCCTAAAGGCGATATCGACGGCAGCCAGGTTGGTCAGGTATACCATATTGAAAATGATATCGACCGTATCGTAACCTATTGTGAAAAAGATGTAATAGCCGTAGCCCAGGTACTGCTGCGCTTTCGCCGCGAGGACCTGCTGGTGGAAGATGAAATTATACATGTTTAATTGTAAAACCATTTCTTCCATTTCAACGCAAGAGAAATCTCCTATTAAATAATTATAAACTCATAATTCTTTTACTCTAAGTCTTCACTTTAACAGAAATAATCGCTCTTTAGCGAAAATATATTTATAAATCTGATAATTAATAAGTTATGGCATACATTTATACAACGTGTATGCCGAAAAACGAAAGAGTAGGCTAAATTAATAATATTAATTATGAAAAAATTATTTGCGTTTTTTGTCTTGGCTGCTATGTTCGCCTGTACCAACGATCCCAATGATGCGAACAATACAACACCTGTTATTGAACAAACATTGGAATTGGCAGCCAGGATTACCGAATGTCCTGAAGGCCAGCATATGGCACTAGTCTATGAATTCAACACACTCCGTTTACACAGAGGATCGACCGGTTGTACAAGAAGGTTCTCGATTTGCTCAGATGGTAAATGGGAGTGGCAATGTGTTGATAATGAATTCGGAGCAGCACCTGCCTTAGATAATTCCCTGACCCAAGCCAGAGTGGTTTTTGAAGTTAAAAGAAGTGGTACTGGGATGAAAATACGTTTCCCCAGGGGTCTGACTTCTGCTGCAGGCTTTGTCGCATCAGATCTTGCAGATTTTGGATTTGATAGTAATTTCGATATGGGTTCAGGAGTTGTTATTGCAGCAGGCGACTACCCACTTACCTATACAAGTACCGAAATACAAGTTGATGTTACCTTAGTGCCTTAATAATGAGATCAATAATCCTTCTATCTGTTATTTTTTTATCATCATGTAGCTCACTTCAGTCCGTGTACTATAATGCCAATACACAGCGACAGTTTGCAACATCCCAGTCCTATATTGAAACAATTGCAAAGGAAACCGGACTTGAAAGCAACAGAATTATTATACTGAAAGAAGAAGCGTTTAACAACATCGCAGCCGACATAGTAAAAGACGGACTAAGCACTTACTATGGTATTGTTTATAATTCTGAAATTATTAGTGCTAATGAATTAAATATAAAGAGCTGCCAGGGTCAAATCGTCCAATTATATCATGCAATACCCGATGCTTCAGGCAGGTTTTCAAAATCGGGTATTACTTCTTTCCGGTATTTCGACACGCTCCATTTTAATCCGGAAAAGAAAACCTTGATCTTGTTGTATTCCTATAAACTGGGAGGGGTGGCAAAAGCTAAAATACTGCCTGTTATAGATGAACTAAAAAAAGACCTTGATTTTGAATATTATGTGATATCACTTGACAATTCTGATATCGCCAAATAGTTTAAGATCTTCATTACATTTGAAGGCTGGGAATTTCGATTCCCAGCCTTTTTATTTATAAAGCTGGTAGTGTTTCAATTGAAACACACGATCAAAATTACAGTTTCAGAAACACTGCGTCTCAAAGACCTGCAGGTTTTAAGCAACCAATTTACAAAAACAGTACCTTTACAATATGATAAGAGATATCGAAAATTTATACGTAGCACAAACCGACAATAAAGTGCTGGTATACAGCACCAACCTTAAAGATTTTGTGATCTCGTTAAACAGTGTAGCCAAAAACCTGAAACCTTACATGTTTTACTACAGGCTTTTTAAGAAGATCGACTATCTGGAGCATGTTGCCGCAGATGGCCGCAAGTTTTACCTGCAGAAAGTTATATAAGTTTATTCCCATGAATGATCCACTGCTTCATCTCGACAATGTTACGATCTCTGCCAAAAAAGAAGGGCAGTGGTTACCTATTGTAAAGAACGCCACGTTTTCGTTGGGGCAAAATGAGATACTGGGTATCGTAGGAGAGTCGGGCTCCGGAAAATCGGTCACTTCACTTGCGGTCATGGGGCTATTGCCTAAAGGGATACTCGCAGTAACCCAAGGTAAAATAGCGTTCGACGGCAAAGATATTTCGGCCTTAAGCCAACAGGAATTGCGCAGTCTCCGGGGCAATGACATCGCGATGATCTTCCAGGAACCGATGAGTTCGCTCAATCCGTCGCTAAAATGCGGCTACCAGGTAGAGGAGATCCTGGCAAAACATACGAACCTGACCAAAAAAGAAATAAAAGAGCGCGTCATTTCATTATTTGAAAAGGTAAAGCTGCCCAACCCCGCCAACATATTTAACCGCTATCCGCACGAAATTTCAGGCGGTCAAAAGCAGCGCGTGATGATCGCCATGGCCATTGCGTGCAAGCCGAAAATACTCATTGCCGATGAGCCCACTACCGCACTGGATGTTACCGTACAAAAGGAGATCATCCTGTTGTTGAAGGAACTGCAGCAGGAAACAGGCATGAGCATATTGTTCATATCGCATGACCTCTCGCTGGTGTCGGAAATCGCTAACCGGGTATTGGTCATGTACCGTGGCGACATTGTGGAACAGGGCGGTTCGCAGGAGATATTCAGCGACCCGAAACACACCTACACCAAGGCGCTCATCAGCTCGCGGCCATCGCTGGATGTACGGCTGAAGCGATTGCCTACTATACAGGATCACCTCAATGATACGGTCAACCCCGAAGAGATCACCCCACAACAGCGAAACGAAAACCACAAAGCATTATACGAAAACCCACCGATCTTAGAAGTCATCAACGTGGAAAAGGAATATGTTTCCTTTGCCGGGCTGTTTGGCAAGGATGTGAGATTCCGGGCAGTAGATGATGTGAGTTTTAAGATATACGAAGGTGAAACTTTAGGTTTAGTCGGCGAATCCGGCTGCGGGAAGTCCACATTGGGCAATGCGATATTGCAGCTTGATAAAGCGACGGCTGGAAAAATTTTATACAAAGGCAAAGACCTCGCAAAGCTTTCCGATAAGGAAATACGGGAACTGCGCAAAGAGGTCCAGATCATTTTCCAGGATCCCTATTCTTCGCTCAACCCGCGAATAACCGTAGGCAAGGCCATCATGGAACCGATGCAGGTACATAAGCTGCATAAAAATGATAAAGAACGCAAGGAAAAAGTGATCGAGATCCTGAACCGCGTAGGCTTGGGGGAAGAGCACTTCAACCGTTACCCACACGAGTTTTCGGGAGGACAAAGACAGCGCATCGGCATTGCGCGAACCATTGCCTTGCAGCCAAAGCTTATAGTGTGTGATGAATCGGTTTCCGCGCTCGACATCTCTGTTCAGGCGCAGGTGCTCAATCTTTTGAATGAATTGAAGGAGAATTTCGGGTTTACCTACATTTTCATTTCGCACGACCTTGCCGTAGTGAAATACATGAGCGACCAGGTACTTGTCATGAATAAAGGAAAGATCGAGGAAATGAACGAGGCCGATGCCTTATATGCCCATCCGCAAAAGGAGTATACGAAGAAGCTGATCGCGGCGATACCGAACCATTGATCATTCCTCTAACTCTAAAGTGGGAACAGCTACACTCACACTATCATGTTGGAAATAAAAGAATATAGGAAAGCCCAAAGGCTTGAAACCTTTGGGCTTTTAAATTTTTGTTCCTTAATTAGTACCGCTGTTCCCCTTTTGAGAGTTAGGGCCTGGCTTTAATCAATCACCATCTCAGGTATTTCACCCTCAATGATAAGGTTGCCCTCCGTAGCATTTTTAATATCTTCTACAGATACGCCCGGTGCACGTTCCAGCAGTTTAAAACCTTCCGGAACTATTTCCAAAACTGCCAATTCGGTTACAACTTTTTTTACGCAGCCTACACCGGTTAACGGCAGGGTGCAGCGTTTTAGTATTTTCGATTCGCCGGCCTTATTCACGTGCATCATCGCTACAATGATGTTTTCGGCGGAAGCCACAAGATCCATTGCGCCACCCATGCCTTTTACCATTTTGCCGGGAATTTTCCAGTTGGCAATGTCACCGTTCTCGGCTACTTCCATGGCTCCAAGAATGGTAAGGTCTACCTTTTGCGCACGGATCATTCCAAAGCTTGTGGCCGAATCAAAAAAGGACGCCCCCGGCAGCGTAGTGATGGTCTGCTTCCCGGCATTGATCACATCAGGATCTTCCTCGCCTTCAAAAGGGAACGGGCCCATGCCCAGCACACCATTCTCACTCTGGAATTCCACCGATATATCGTGCCTTACATAATTAGCTACCAATGTAGGTATGCCTATACCAAGATTTACAAAGTAACCGTCCTGTACTTCCTTTGCGATCCGTTTCGCTATATCTTCTTTCGTCAACATATGTATCGATTGTTTAATGCAGCAATATATCAATTGCCACTAGCTTTTTTTAATGGACCAATTCAGGATCGTTATATTAAAAAATTGCTATATTGATTTATTATGAACGTTTACGTGTGGTTCTTTGTTCAATTCGCTTCTCATACTTCTCTCCCCGGAATATCCTTTGCACATAGATCCCTGGAACATGGATGAAGTTCGGGTCAAGTTCGCCCACAGGCACCAGTTCCTCAACTTCGGCCACGGTAATTTTTGCGGCACCGGCCATGCAGGCATTGAAGTTGCGCGCCGTTCCTTTAAATACCAGGTTGCCGGCCTCGTCGCCTTTCCATGCTTTTACTATTGAGAAATCGGCTTTAAAAGCTTCTTCCATGATGTGCATCTTTCCGTTGAATTCACGTGCTTCCTTACCTTCGGCTACTTCTGTACCGTATCCGGCAGGGGTATAGAAAGCCGGGATACCGGCTTGTGCGGCACGGCATTTTTCAGCAAGTGTGCCTTGGGGAGTAAGCTCTACCTCAAGTTCGCCGCTAAGCATCTGCCTCTCAAATTCGGCATTCTCACCCACATACGATGATATCATTTTCTTTATCTGGCGCTTCTGCAGCAACAGGCCAAGCCCGAAATCATCTACTCCCGCATTATTGGAAATGCAGGTAAGGTCAGTAGTGCCTTTGCGCACCAGCTCTCCGATGCAGTTCTCCGGAAGCCCGCTCAGGCCGAAGCCGCCCAGCATCAGGGTCATGCCGTCCTGTACGTCCTTAAGGGCTTCTTCAACATTTTGTACTTTTTTATTGATCATACAATAAAGTTTAGTTTTGGTGCATAAATATATAAAAAAGCGCCTTATAAAAAGGCGCTTCTATTAGAATTCTGAAAACTCGTCAATGGGGAGCTTGGTACTGTCGCTTGCCGTTGTATCCTTTACAGGAGGCTTCCAGCAGTCTACCTTTATTTGAAGGTTTGAAGGTCGCTCAAACGGTTTTTCTGATATTTTGAATGTGAGATTGTCGTCGGCATAACATTTTTTCATGAAGAGTCCCCAAATAGGCAGCGCCATTGTAGCACCCTGCCCGTAAGTAAGGCTCTTAAAGTGTGCCGAACGGTCTTCATTACCCACCCATACCCCTGTGGCAAGGTTAGGTACCATGCCCACGAACCAACCGTCCGACTGGTTTTGTGTCGTTCCTGTTTTTCCCGCGATAGGGTTGATGATGGCATACGGGTATCCGGTCATTCGGTCGTAGCCGTTGCCGCCTCCGCCGCCCCACTTAAGCCTTGCACCCGATCCGCTTTCGGTAACCCCTTCAAGCAGCTTGATGATGGCATAGGCAATGTCTTTATTCACAACCTCGTGGGTCTCTACTTTTGGCTGATAAAGCACCACACCGTTCTTGTCTTCGATCTTAGTGATCACTATAGGCTTTACATACATCCCCTGGTTAGCAAAGGTACTGTATGCCGCCACCATGTCGCTCACGGTGATCTCTACTGCACCCAATGCGATGGCCGGCTGCTCCGGAATTTCAGTCTCAACGCCCAGCTTGTGGGTCATGTCTACCACGGCTTTTGGCCCCACACGGTCGATCAGCTTGGCTGATACCGTGTTAATAGACATTGCCAGCGCTTTTTTCAGTGTGACCGTACCCATGAACTTGCCATTGGAGTTTTGCGGGTGCCAGTCTTTATCGATCCCATATTTGCCCTGCGGCATGCTGAAAGGCTCATCGCGAATGGAATCGCACGGCGAATAGTGAAGCTGCTCAATTGCCGTAGCATAAACAAAAGGCTTAAATGTAGATCCTACCTGCCTTGCGCCCTGGGCTACGTGGTCGTATTGGAAATGCTTATAATTAATCCCGCCCACCCATGCTTTTACGTGCCCTGTTTGTGGTTCCATTGACATCATGCCGCTTTGCAGGAAGTGCTTGTAATAGCGTATGGAATCGATCGGGGTCATGATAGTATCTTTCTCACCTTTCCAGGTAAACACCGACATGCGGGTCTTCTTTTTAAAGGAAGCTATTATTTCCTGCTCCTCTTTCCCCTCTTCCTTCATCATCCTCCAGCGCTCTGAGTTCTTCATTGCGCGGTCAAGTATCTTTTGGGTCTCGGCGTCCGACAGTTTTATGAAAGGTGCGTTCTTGTTATTCTTTTGATCAATGTAGAACTGCTCCTGAAGGTTGGCCAAATGCTCATCGACAGCCTCTTCGGCATATTCCTGCATTTTAGAATCAATGGTTGTGTAGATCTTAAGGCCGTCGGTATACAGGTCATATTCTGTACCATCTTCTTTTTTATTATCCTTAAGCCATTGCTGCATGTATCCCCTTAGGTATTCCCTAAAGTAGGTCGCAACACCTTCCTTATGGCTTTCCGGCGAATAGTTAAGCTTTATGTCTATTTTTTCCAGCTTCGTTTTCTCGGCATCGGTAAGTTTGCCGTTCTTAACCATTTGGCTAAATACGGTCTGCCTGCGGTCGTGCACCAGCTTCCTTCTTTTCTCGCTCTTGCTCGCCGGGTTGTACAGCGATGGGTTTTTAAGCATTGCCACCAATACAGCCGATTCCTCCACCTTAAGGTCTTTAGGCTCTTTGCCAAAGTAGGTTTTGGATGCCGAACGTATACCTACGGCATTGTGTGTAAAATCTACCGTATTAAGGTACATAGCTATAAGCTCTTCCTTGGTATACTGGCGTTCTAGTTTGGTTGCGATGATCCACTCCTTGGCTTTTTGCACGATCCTCCAAAGAAAGAAGGATGGCGGCTTGTGGAAAAGGTTCTTGGCCAGCTGCTGCGTGATGGTACTCGCACCACCACTGCTTCCCAGCGATAGCGCCGCCCTTAGCGTACCCCTCGAGTCGATACCGGAGTGCTCATAAAAACGCTCATCCTCGGTAGATATCAAAGCATCTACAAGGTGTTTTGGCAGGTCAGCATATTTTACCGGTGTCCTGTTCTCCAGGTAAAATTTACCCAGGGTAACTCCGTCAGATGAAATGATCTCGGTCGCCACGTTCGAATCCGGGTTCTCCAACTGGTCAAATGACGGCATGGCGCCAAAAACGCCCCACGAGGCCAGCAGGAAGAACAGGATCACCGAGAGTAACCCTATACCGAATATCTTCCAGAACTTCCTTACATATTTTGAATAGTCTTCTGTATTGCTGTTTGTCTTTGCCATACTTATATTTTATTCTGTTGCTTCTATCCTGAACCCTACTTCGGTCACCCCCTCCAGTTCCTGCACACCGGGTACTTCGCCGCCTTTTCGCACTGCCTGTTGGATGCTAACGATATACTTGCCTGGCTTAGGGAATTGCATCGCCTTTTTATACACCAGCTTGCTTTCTTTCACATCACTAAAGCCTTCGCCCAGCAACGCCCCGTCGGGGTTGGCCATCTGGTATTCCAGGGTGTCTACCTTTACGATCTTGGTGCCCGGCTCCTGCATCTGCACAATGAGGAACAGGTTGTTATACGGGTAGCTGTTATTGTTCCGGATATTTACAAACGCATTATAACGTGCCGTAGTATCCTTCTGCTCAAAGCTGAAGGAAACAATGCTGTCTTTGTTCCATCTGCCGTCCATGGCTTTGTACTCGTCGAATACACGGCCTTTATCGCATGAACAGAGGAGTAATGCCGCACCCAGCAGCGAAAGGCTGATTTTAATTGTCTGCGTTACCTGCATTGTTATTATCCCTTGGCGGGCGGTTACGGTTTTTATTCCTGTTGCGGTTCTTGTCCTTGTTGCGGTTGGCATTAGGGTTTTGTCCTGCGTTCGGATTTTGCCCTGCAGTACCTTCCGGCTTTGGCTGCGCTGTATTTTCCGGTTTTGGGCCTTGTTGGTTCCGGGCTGCATTTTGGGGTTTTGGCCCCTGGCCCTGTTCGCGGTTCGGCTTGATACTGTTATTGTTTCGCGGTTTATCCTGCGGCCTTTTATCTCTTGGCCCCTCGGGGCTCAGTGTGGCTTTATTCCTGTCGTTGTTGCCGCCCGGCTTTTTCCTGTTCTTTCGCTTAGGCGCGTCAAAACGGGTAAGGCTGTCCTGGCCCATGGCATTTTGAAATGTCTTTTCAGGCTCTATCGCCGCAACTTCTTCAGCATAATCCTCAAGCGAAGTCGCGCGCTCCTTCAACTTATTGATAGCCATGATCTCCTTTACGCTCTCGGCCGTCAGTACGTGCCAGTGTGCCATGTTATCGGTGTAGGCGAACCACATCAACCCCTTGAAGATGTCAACCTTCTGGCAAAAGGCATCACCCTTTTCAGTATATAGCTTGGTGTCCATGTCCGGAAGGCCTTTCAATGCGTCCAGGTAAGTATCCAGTTCGTAGTTGAGGCAGCATTTCAGCTTGCCGCACTGCCCTGCCAGCTTTTGCGGGTTAAGGGACAGTTGCTGGTAGCGTGCCGCCGAGGTATTCACGCTTCGGAAATCGGTAAGCCATGTTGAGCAGCACAGTTCACGGCCACATGATCCAATTCCGCCCAAGCGAGATGCCTCCTGACGAAAGCCTACCTGCTTCATTTCGATCCTGATGCTGAACACACGGGCAAAATCTTTAATAAGCTGCCTGAAGTCGACCCTGTCATTGGCCGTATAATAGAATGTTGCTTTTGAGCTATCACCCTGAAATTCGATATCAGATATCTTCATTTCCAGCTTTAGCTTTATAGCAAGCTCACGGGCAATCACTTTCATAGGCTCCTCTCTGTCGCGTGCGGCACTCCAGATGTCAATATCCTTCTGGCTGGCTTTGCGGTATATTTTAGGGAGGTCGCCATATGGCTTTTCGTTCTTTTTCTTCATCTGCACCTTTACCAGTTCGCCGGTAAGGGTCACAATGCCAATGTCATGCCCGGGGGATGCCTCGGTAGCTACGATGTCGCCAATGCTTAGGGTGATCTTTTCGGTATTGCGGTAAAATTCCTTGCGCCCGTTCTTGAAGCGTACTTCAACAGCGTCGAAGGGTGCCTGCCCGCCCGGCAGGCTCATGTTGGAAAGCCAGTCGAAAACCGTCAGTTTATTGCAGCTGTCGGTTCCGCAGGTTCCATTATTTTTACATCCTCTCGGGGTTCCGTCTTTGGACCCGGTGGAACAATTCGTACATGCCATAAGTGTATATATATAGATCGCGGCGTGCCGCTACGGTTCGTATTGGTTGGTTTAAAAACGTTTTTGTGGGTAAAGATAGTATTTTTTTATGAACAGGAAATGGTTAATATCTTCATGAGCCGCATCTCCCATGTCCTGAAACAGCAAGATCAAGATCCAGGGCGCCAAATAGTCACTTAATAAAAGATCCCCCTTGCGGAGGATCTCAATTATAATTCTTTTACTGTCAGCCACGCTTCACTATTCACGGTACGGCGTATCTCCCTCATTTTCTCACGGGCTTCGTCACGTGTCGCAAAGCTTCCGTACGTTACGGGATACAGCCCGAATTTGTTCTTTTCCATCACACGGGAGCTGAAACCTTTTGCAATAAGCTCGCTTGCCGCTCTTTGTGCATTGGCTTGACTGCTGAACGCACCTGCCACCACATGATATGGCAAAATTATATGCTCTTCCTTAACCGGAAGCTTTACCGCCGGCAAGGGGTTATGTATCAAAAACGTGGCTTGTTGTATCTTTTGCTGTACTTTTTCCTGTACGGCATTTTCCACAACAAGGGTTTGCATGTCTATCTGGTTGTTACGCCAGGCCACAAAACCAGTGCCGCCAATGCCTGCCATCACTACAAATACCGCGGCATATTTAAGGTATGCGTAATTCCTTCTTCTTTCAGGGGTAAAGGCGACCGGTGCCAGTTCCTCGATGGCTTCGGCCTGCTGTTTGTACTCTCCCCGCCTGATGGCAGGAGAGGCTACTGTGCCTAACCCGAAGGCATCGGCCAGGTAGTTGATAGGCGTATCGGGCGTGAATACAAGGCTGCCCTCTACATTATACACCATTGTACCGAGGTTTTTAATGCCCAGTGTTTCCCTGCGTCCCAGCTTGTAAAGCCATAAGGCCACCGACTGCTCAATATAAGTAACGGCCTGGTCATAAGAAATTTTTTCCTGCAATGCGATATGGTTGGCTAAAAGCCCGTCATTATTTTTTAAATTCGCATTAAAGGAAATGAGTTTTTTTGGAGGATAGAAGGTATGGGCCGCCGCGTCCAGCTGTGCCGTGCGGATCTCTGTAAGGAAAGCGCCAAAGCCCGGAACGGTAACGCACTGGTAGCGATATAGTAAGGCCGATATGTGTTTTTCTATCATCATAGAAACAAAATTAACTATTCGCGGGTGAAACAAAAATTTTATCCACAAATGTTATTAACAATGCCAAAATGATTATTTAAACGCCTGTAAACAACTATTAATGACTGAAATTGAATTGCTTAGTACCCTTGCCCTGATGCGGGTGGAGGGAGTTGGGGACATTGTAGCCAAACGCCTCGTCAACCATCTTGGTTCTGCCGAAGCCGTTTTTAAAGCTAAAAGATCACAGATAACCGCCATTGAAGGCATCGGGGACATTCTATACAACAATCTTAAGAATATCACTGTTTTTGCTTTGGCCGAAGCCGAAATGAAATTCATTGACAAGTCGGGTATCACCCCGTTGTATTATCTTGATAATGATTATCCCGAAAGGCTGCGCCACTGTATCGACGGGCCAGTGCTGCTGTTCTCATCGGGCAACATCAACCTGCGATCCAAAAAAACCATCAGCATCGTCGGGACCCGGCAGATGACCTCCTACGGTGCCGACTTCTGCCGGAAGCTTATTGAAGACCTTGCCCCGCTTGACCCCGTTATCATCAGCGGTTTTGCTTATGGGGTAGACATTCATGCGCACAATATCGCCATGGAGCAAAACCTGCAAACCATAGGTGTGGTGGCTCATGGCCTAAACCAGGTGTATCCAAAACCGCATAAAAAGTATGTGGCGAAGATGGAGGAGAATGGAGGCTTCTTTACCGAATTTTGGAGTACCTCCAATCCCGATAAGGAAAACTTTGTGAGACGCAACCGCATTGTGGCCGGACTCTCTGAAGCTACCATTATCATTGAGAGTGCTGATAAAGGCGGGTCGCTGATTACGGCCAATATTGCCAACGACTATAACCGCGACGTGTTTGCCGTTCCCGGCCGTGTGACCGATAAATACAGCATGGGCTGCAACAACCTGATAAAAAGCCAGCGTGCCAACCTGCTTACCAATGCCGCCGACCTCATTTACATGCTCAACTGGGAATTGGAAGACAAGAAATCCAAGCCGGTGCAAAAGCAGCTGTTCGTGGTGTTGGAACCCGATGAGCAAAAGATCTATGACTTCCTTCTAAAAAATGGTAAGGAACTAATAGACATCATTGCGTTGGAATGCGAAATGCCGGTTTTCAGGCTTTCCTCTCTGTTATTAACGATGGAGCTTAAAGGAGTGATAAGGCCATTGCCGGGGAAATTGTTTGAGGCGATCTAAGCAGTTTTCAGTCGTGAACGGGTCATTGCGAGGAGGTACGACGAAGGGATCTTTCATGATAAACGAAAAACATGATGAACGAAGATTGCCGCGCTCCGTAAACTCCGCTCGCAGTGACTGCCCAACAACTGAGATCTATTGATACCCCATTTTCTCCCTTACCCTGCCCAATACGCCATTGGCCACTGCCGAAGCTTTACCTGCGCCTGCTTTCAGGGCAGCGTCCACTTCGTTAAGGTTGTTCATGTAGTAGTGGTACTTTTCACGTACGCCTTTAAATTTCTCTACTATAAGCTCATACAACGCCTGCTTGGCATGGCCGTAACCGTAGTTGCCACCAAGGTAATTGGCCCTCATGGCTTCGGTTTGCTCAGGAGTGGCAAGCAGTTTATAGATAGCGAACACATTATCGCTGTCCGGGTCTTTAGGGTCTTCAAGTGGTGTGCTGTCTGTCTGGATGCTCATCACTACTTTGCGCAAAGCCTTGTCATCAAGGAAAATGTTGATGAAATTGTTGCGTGACTTACTCATCTTCTCACCATCAGTTCCGGGAACGATCTTAGTCTCTTCGCTGCTGATGGCTTCCGGCAATACAAAAGTTTCACCCATCTGGTGGTTAAAGCGCGATGCCACATCGCGGGTTATCTCGATGTGCTGCAGCTGGTCCTTTCCTACCGGAACAAAATTGGCATCATACAAAAGTATGTCGGCAGCCATAAGCATCGGATAGGTGAAAAGCCCTGCATTTACATCCTCAAGCCTGTCGGCCTTATCTTTAAAGGAGTGTGCCAGCGTTAGCCTCTGGAACGGAAAAAAACAACTCAGGTACCATGATAATTCTGCAGTTTGCGGCACATCGCTCTGGCGGTAAAAGACTACTTTATTAATATCAAGTCCGCAAGCCAGCCACGTTGCCGCCACACTATAAGTATTTTCGCGGAGTGTCTTGCCATCCTTTATCTGTGTTGCAGAGTGCAGGTCGGCGATGAACAGGTACGATTCGTTCTTAGGGTCGTTCGCCATTTCTATGGCGGGTAGTATCGCACCTAAAAGGTTGCCTAAATGTGGTGTGCCGGTGCTTTGTATGCCGGTAAGTATCTTTGCCATTATCGGTGATCTGAATTTTTCACAAAGGTAAAGGTTTTGGGGAATAATAAGGATTGAATTCTTACATTTGGCAGGCATGAAGATAGTGAAGTACATTCTATGGACGCTTTGGCGCATTTGGTTCTACATCCTTATGGGTGTGCCCATAATTGTGATGTCGCCACTGCTAATACTCTCCATACTTTCCGAGAAAACCTATCCGCAGTTCTTTATACTGGCAAGGCTATGGGCAAAAATAATACTGTGGGGAATGGGCTTACCGTACCGCATAGAACGAGAACAGCAGCTTGAAAAAGGCAAAAGTTATATGCTGGTAGCCAATCATACCTCAATGACCGACATTATGCTTATGCTCGTTGTCTCCAAAAATCCATTTGTTTTTGTTGGCAAGAAGGAGCTGGTAAAGATCCCCATTTTCGGGTTCTTCTATAAGCGCACGTGCATACTTGTAGACCGTAGCAGTTCCAAGAGCCGGTTCGAGGTTTTCAAACGCGCACAGGCAAGGCTTAACCAGGGGCTAAGCATTTGCATATTCCCTGAAGGCGGTGTGCCGGAAGATGAGATCGTGGTTTTGGACGAATTCAAGGACGGGGCTTTCCGCCTGGCCATCGAGCACCAGATACCCATTGTACCCATGACCTTTTATGATAACAAAAAACGTTTCTCCTTTAAGTTCTTCAGTGGCTATCCCGGGCTCATCCGTGCCAAAGTGCATGGGTTCGTAGAAACGAAAGGTCTGACACTGGACGACAAAAAAGACCTTAAGGATAAAGTACGCCAGGTGATCTACAGGGAGCTTTTAAAAGACAATAACCATAACAATTGATCTTTTGGGCATGCCGCTCCACTGCGTTGCGCGTCGGGCTTTACGCTCTATCTGCCTCCGTTCCTCCGGCAGGATGCCGCTTCTATCCCTCACGCGCGTTTATAAAGATAAATTTTCATCCGTTCCATATCTGGTGTAAATAATAAAAGCGCCCCGAACCGGAGCGCTTTTAAAGAAACTACCTAAAAGTTCTAAGCCAACCAACAGGCTTAAAAACTAAAACTTATCCCTGAGTACAGCCCTATGAAATACGGCTTAAAGTTACCTGCATCCCTGCTGTAGGCATTTACCTGGTATTTGAACGTAGGCTCAAAGTTGGCCTGGAACGATCTCCAGAAACGGTACTTGAAACCAACGCCTATATTCGTACTGAAGTGAACGGTGTTAAGGTTTTGAGCCTCGCCTACTTCAGTGCTGTATCCCTGTGTGGAAACAACACTTATATTATTTTCATTGAGGAATAGCGTACTTACGCCTCCTATAACATCGATGCCGAATTTGCGGTTCACCAATGCATAGGACATTTCTACCGGCACCTCGATATATCCTGTTTTTTGTACCATGGACCCGTTGAAAGACTGGTTTGAAGTTGACGCAAGGATAATGCCCTGCGGGTTTTCATTTGGCACATTATCCATTGAGGTTACCACGATATGAGCCTTCCTGGCACTCGACGAGACATTGTTAGTCTGTTTGCTAAGCGATGCGCTAAAATGCACATCATTTGTAGCATAGCTAAGGTTTAGCGAATTAATCCCCGAACGGATGGAAAGCCTGTTGGTCACGGCATAGTTAACACCAACACCATAGCTAAGGTCATTATCAAAACTTTTGCTGCTGTTCGCAAATTGCCCGTCTATAGGAGAACCTTGCGAAAGGGAATTGTAGAACAGCGGCGCGACCTGCGGCTTGACGTTCCATTTTCCTTTGTCGGTATTCTCCGCGATGGCTGTTTCGCTGTCCTGCTTCTCTTTTAGTTTGTCCTTAAGCATTTTTTCAAGCGGATTCTCTTCTACAGGCACTAATGTCGTATCGATCGGTGCAACCGCTATCGCTTCTTCTGACGGAAGGCCTTTTTTGATAATGCCGTTCCCGTCACCTGTGTTGTTAGGTAACATCGGATCCTGTGTTGCGGCCTGCTGTACGTTGTTCTTTTCATTGGCCCGTGCTACCGCATTTTGACTGTTGCTGTCAGTGCCCGGGAGGGAACGTACATTCGTATCATTAGCATTATTTCCTGCCGGATCTTTGCCGTTAGTTCTTTTGTTCACGTTATTGTGAGCAACCCTTTGGGATGCAGGGTTCGTAGCCTCCCCGGTTTTATGCCCGGAGTGTTTGTCAGGATGTTTCCCGCCTGCAGAAGAGGGTCCCGATTTACCTTCGTGTGCCATAGCGTCACCGGTAGTATCAAATGCCTTGTTGCTACGCTTAGGTTCTCTCAAATCATCGGCTTTATCTCCATCACGCCCGCCGGTTTTTCCATTGCCCCCGGCTTCTTCTGAAGCCACAACCGAATTTTGCCGGCTGTTCGTAAGGGTACTGTCAACAATGATCGTGCCTTTATTAGGTATAGGGTCGCTGGTAGGACTTATGCGCTTGCCTCTGTTCTTTTCAATGACCACAGGGTTATCATTCGTGTCCACGCCGGTAAGATAAGGCACTGTGACTATCGAGCCCAGCATCAATACGGCTGCTACGCCCGAAAGCTTTATCCACAAAGGTATCGCCCTCTTTTTTTTCTTTTCCCGGAGCGCTTCCTCTATGTTCTCCCAAACGAATTCGGGCGGAGTTACCTCAAAGTCCTTGAACTTTTCCTGAAATAACCTGTCTAAGTTGTGTTTATCATTCATTTTGCTGTAGGTATTCGTGTTCCCTGCTGCGTTTCAATTTTTTCTTTCAATATCATCCTTGCGCGGGCAAGGTTCGACTTAGATGTACCATCGGTGATACTAAGCATCTCGCCGATCTCTTTATGCGAGTAACCGTCTATTACATAAAGGTTAAAAACCATCCTGTACCTGTCGGGCAGGGCCTGTATGATGGAAACAAGGAAATCCATGCTTATATCTTCGGTCTCTATCTCTACATCGGCCTCATCGGGAATGTTCTCTGTCACTATGTCAAATATGCCTTCGGTACGGTAGCGCTGCAAAACATTGTTCACCATTACCCTTTTTGCCCATCCTTCGAACGAGCCTTTGAACTGGTACTGGCCTATTTTCCTGTAGATGATCAGGAACCCATCCTGCAGGTTGTCCTGGGCGTCCTCATAATTGCGCGAATACTTGAGGCATACCGAGAACAGCTTTGGGGCAAATAGCCTGTATAACTGTTCCTGCGCCTTTATGCTGTCTCGCTGACAATCTTTTATGAGTTCGTCTAACCCCAATGATCTGCATTTTTATTTATTGCTGGACCGGTATCACTACGTCCATGAATTGCTGTACGCCGGATGCATCCTCCCCCTGATAGAATTTAAAATGATAATTGCTCAGAGTATAGTTAGGAGCGCATGTCACCTGGAATGTGCCTTCTTCGGGCGTAAGCGTTTCAAGGGGGTTACATTCGGCATCCTTGATAACCAAAGCCTGCACAGCTATGATATGGGTATCTCCGTCGGCTTCATAATAAAAACCGTCAAAATAGTAGCAATCCGTAGGCCTGCTGTATTGTACCCTGAACTCATACGTTTGGCCGGGCTGCATGTATTCCGGCAACCCTACCGGAACCGCCGGCAGGAACTCCATTTCAAATTTCAGCTTGTCCTCTTCCAGCGAACAGGAGGTAATGATGAATAGTGCGCCTAATAAGGCCAGGATCTTTTTCATAAATCTTTTCAAAATATAATTTCCACTTACGCCCAATAGATGCGCAAATTGCGGAAAGGTTGCGTAGGAACATAAAAAAACCCGAAAAATTCCGGGTTTTAAATGTACTACATATTTTCTTTTATGACTTCTTTTATTTTGATCTCCAGCTCATCAGCCATTTCGGGATTGTCTTTTATAAGGGTTTTCACAGCATCGCGTCCCTGTCCCAGTTTGGTATCGCCATAGCTGAACCATGAACCTGACTTTTTGATGATCTCGAATTCTACCGCAAGGTCCAGTATCTCACCTGTCTTGGAAACACCTTCGCCATACATGATGTCGAACTCGGCCGTCTTGAACGGCGGCGCTACTTTATTCTTCACGATCTTCACCTTCGTGCGGTTCCCTATCACATTGTCACCGTCTTTTATCTGCGCGGCGCGGCGGATGTCAATACGTACCGAAGCATAGAATTTAAGGGCATTACCACCCGTAGTGGTTTCCGGGTTACCGAACATCACACCGATCTTCTCGCGAAGCTGGTTGATGAAGAACACAGTACAGTTGGTCTTGCTTATGGTAGCAGTTAATTTTCTTAGTGCCTGGCTCATAAGGCGTGCATGGAGGCCCATTTTCGAGTCGCCCATCTCGCCCTCGATCTCGCTTTTTGGCGTAAGCGCCGCTACCGAGTCGATCACCACGATGTCTATCGCGCCGGAACGGATAAGGTTCTCTGCGATTTCGAGCGCCTGCTCACCGTTGTCCGGCTGTGAGATGATCAGGTTCTCTACATCTACACCCAGCTTTTCGGCATAGCTGCGGTCGAAAGCATGTTCCGCATCAATAAAGGCTGCTATACCACCGGCTTTTTGCGCTTCGGCAATGGCATGTAGCGTAAGCGTGGTCTTACCTGATGATTCCGGCCCGTAGATCTCGATTATCCTGCCGCGTGGGTAACCGTTCACCCCAAGGGCAAGGTCCACACCAAGCGACCCCGATGGTATCGATTCCACTTCCTCCACCGCCTGGTCGCCCAGCTTCATAACGGTGCCTTTACCGTAGGCTTTATCCAGTTTATCTAATGTCAGCTGTAACGCTTTTAACTTTGCTTCTTTATCTCCGCTCATGGTATATGGTATATGATGTAAAAGTAATTCTTTTTTTGATGGTGTAAATATAAGAATATTTTCTTATTACAGATAGATTTAGAAGATTTTTTTTGGCTTTACTTTGAGTAAAATTATTTCTTTTATGAAATTGTTTTGGTTTCAAACTTGTAAAATTCGAACACATTTACGAACTTTACAAAAAAGTCTGCCATGACTTCCCTTGAAAACATACGACACAGCTTGATCGACAGGATACTTGCTACAAAAAACGAAAATTTTTTGAAAGCAATTACCGCAATTTTCGATTCTTCGCAGATTGAAGAAATAGTTGAGTTATCTTCGGAACAAATTGAAATACTTCAGATGAGTGAAGATGATATTGCTAATGGAAGACTTATTTCTGACGAAGACCTGAAGGCTTCGGATCCCGAATGGCTACGATAATTGTTCGTTGGACACTTATGGCGGTGCGCCAGCGAAATATTATATTCGAATATTGGAACGAGCGTAACCAAAGTTATACTTATTCAAGAAAGTTGAATGCAGCTATTGAAGATCGTATTTCGATTTTAAAATCTAATATTGGCATTGGTAAGCCTACCGATTTTAAAAACACCCGCGTAGTTTCATTAGGCCATTACAGCCTGTTTTATAAACAACTTGATTCCCAAATAATAATTACTGCATTTTGGGATAACCGTCAAAAGCCAGCAAAAATCCTTACATTACTTAAAAGGAAATAACTTGTTCATTTTATAAAAACCCCTACCTTTGCCACGGTTTTACCAATTGAAGCCATTATATAACTTTCTCACTTAAAATTGTATAGCATGCAACTGTTCAACACTTTAAGCGCGGAAGAAAGAGCCGAACTCATAGACCAGTCCGGCAAACAGCGCCTTACGCTGTCTTTCTACGCTTACGCACACATCCACGATCCAAAACAATTTCGCGACACTTTATTCCTGGTCTGGGACCCCCTTGAGGTACTCGGACGCATCTATGTAGCCGCCGAAGGCATCAACGCCCAGCTGTCGCTTCCCGCGGATAACTTTTACGCATTTAAAGACCATTTAGATACCATACCATTCCTCAACGGCATCCGCCTGAATGTGGCCGTAGAGCAGGACGACCACTCCTTCCTGAAGCTGACCATCAAGGTCCGCAACAAGATCGTGGCCGATGGCCTTAACGATGCTACCTTCGACGTGACCAACAAAGGCATCCACCTTGGAGCAAAGGATTTTAATGCCATGCTCGAAGACCCGAATACCATTGTGGTGGACTTCCGTAACCACTACGAGAGCGAAGTGGGGCACTTTACAGGCGCCATCACTCCTGATGTGGACACGTTCCGCGAATCGCTGCCGATTATTGAAGAGCAGATCGCGAACCATAAAGAAGACAAGAACCTGCTGATGTACTGCACCGGCGGCATCCGTTGCGAAAAGGCGTCGGCTTTCTTTAAGCACAAAGGCTTTAAGAACGTGTACCAGCTTGAGGGTGGCATTATCGAGTATACCCGCCAGGTTAAGGCGGAAGGTCTGGAATCAAAATTCATAGGCAAGAACTTTGTGTTCGACCACCGTTTGGGCGAACGCATTACCGACGATATCGTATCGAACTGCCACCAGTGCGGCAAGCCGTGCGACAACCATACCAACTGTGCCAACGAAGGCTGCCACCTGCTGTTCATACAATGTGATGAGTGTAAGGATGCCATGCACAACACCTGCTCTGTGGAGTGCCTTGACATCATACAGCTTCCGCTGGACGAACAGGTACGACGCCGCCGTGGCATCATGAACGGCAACATGATCTTCAAGAAAGGCCGTTCCAATACTATTTCCCTAAAGACTTCAGCAGAAGCGACCGATATCGCTATCCGGCCAAAAGTAAAACCGTCACCAAGGCAGCGTATCAAAAAAGTGCTTGTTGGCAAGGGCGAGCATTACTATCCAAAAGCAGGTGTCGGACAATTCTCTATTGAAGCCGAACTGAAGCTGGGTGATACCGTAATGATATCGGGACCTACAACAGGCGACCATAAATTAGTCGTAGATAAGATGTTCGTAAATGGGAAAGAGGCTGATACAGCGTCTGCTGGCGACAGGGTAACGTTAAACCTGCCCTTCAGGATACGCCTTTCGGACAAATTGTTTAAATTGCCCCAATAATCTGCGGGATGGATAATTACAAGCTCTTAAAAATAAACCAGTCGATAAAAAGCCACAGGATAAAATTCCTGGGGCTTTGGCTGTTGTCGGTACTCAACAAGCGCTACATTGCCATACACATGGACCCGGTGCTGGCCTGCAACCTGCGCTGCAAGATGTGCTATTTTACCGACGATGAGTTTGTGCGCAAGACCATGAAGGGCATGTTCAAACAGGAAGACCTGGAGCCTATTGCCAATGCCGCATTTAAAAACGCGCTCAAGCTGCAGATAGGATGTGGCGCCGAGCCTACCCTTTTTAAGCACAATGTACAGCTGATCGAGCTCGCAAAACAACATGGCATTCCCTACATCAGCATGGTGACCAACGGCAACCTGCTGAACGATGAGGATGTCGCGGCCTTCGCCAATGCAGGGCTTAACGAGATCATCATGTCGCTGCACGGTGTGTACAAAGAGTCGTATGAAGACCTGATGGATAAAGGCAATTACGAGAAATTCCATGCGGTACTTAAAGCGATCACCGAGCAGAAAAAGCATACACCTAACTTAAGGCTGCGTATCAATTATACTTTTAATAAAGATAATTTTTATGAACTGGCCGACTTCTTTAAAGTATACGGCGACTATGCCATCGACATCATCCAGCTCAGGCCGATCGACAAAATAGGCGAAACCACTTATAACGACTTCAGCCTTAAGAGCATTGAGAACGATTATCCGGAAGTGTTGAAAACCATGAAGCAGGGGGCTGCAGAACGAAATATCATGTTGTTGTCGCCCGAGTCGGTCATACGCAATGAGGAGGAATCGCTCAAGGTGAAAACCTCCAACGACAGTTCGTTCATAAAACCCTTCACCTATTTTTACATTTCCCCAAAATATTCCTGGAAGGACGATTATGACTGGCGCACTGAAACTTTGGGCCAATGGCAAAAGCGTACGGGCTGGAACATGCAGCTGCTGCGCAATGCTTTCCGTTCCCGCAAAAGCCTCGAGGATGTGAACCGCAACATGCTCAATTATTCAGTGGATATCAATTAGTTAATAGAACTTACTAACATCCCTCCAGTATAGGGAAAGAAAGACGATACTAACTTTTATTCCGGATATTAGAAGCAGTGAAAATCCATCCTGCATTAGATGAAGTTTTTCCTGCCATCTGCATTATCTTTGCTAAAAAAAAACGAATGCAGCCAAAATATCCTTCTGATTCCATGTGCATAATGACCGATATCGTCCTGCCCGGCGAAACCAACCCGCTCAACAACCTTTTCGGGGGTGAGCTCCTTGCCCGCATGGACCGTGCAGCGAGCATTGCCGCACGCCGCCACTCGCGCCGCATTACGGTAACGGCATCGGTAAACCACGTAGCCTTTAACCGTTCCATTCCGTTAGGGAGTGTAGTAACCGTAGAGGCTAAGGTATCGCGTACTTTTAAGTCGTCTATGGAAATCTTTATCGATGTATGGACGGAAGACCGTGAGTCGGGCACAAGGGCAAAGGCAAATGAAGCCATTTATACTTTTGTTGCTGTAGATGAGACCGGCCGCCCCGTAGAGGTACCGCCCATCGAGCCGCAAACCGAACTCGAAAAGCAGCGCTTTGAGGCTGCCCTGCGCCGCAAACAGCTAAGCCTGGTGCTTGCCGGCAAAATGAGCCCGCACGATGCTACCGAATTGAAGGCATTGTTCCAGTAGTATATAAGTTAAATAATTAAAGCACCGAATTGCACTGATCATTCTAAGTGTGATTCGGTGCTTATTTTTACTAATAAACCAAAGGCTTACAGGACCTTACTGGGCGATCCAGGATGCCGGGTTAAGGCTTGTGGTGTTTTGCATCACGCAGAATTTAAGCACCGTTTTGCCCGATGGGCTGGTAGCCACTGTACCGATGGTCTCATTAGCGCTTACCTTGTCGCCCGACCTTACATTGATAGAGGCAAGATTATAATATACGGTAATGTAGTTACCGTGCTGAATATACACGATCTTATTGTTAGAACCCTGTATCAGTTGGACGTTACCCACTTCGCCACCGAAAACGGCACGCACTGCCGTACCCGGATTGGTGGTGATATCAATACCGCTATTATGTACCGATAGCTTTCTATCTAAAGGGTGGGGCTGGTCGCCATAAGGCACAGATACATAGCCTTCCTTGACCGGCCATGGCAGCCTGCCTTTGTTAGCTTTAAAATTATCCGCTATGATCTTGCCTTCTTTGGTAAGAACGATCTTATTGGGCTCTGCTTTCGCGGCAGCGGTGATCTCTCTCTTCTCCTCTGCAGTGGTTGCTTTGGCAGCGGCTTTGCGGTTAGCTTCGGCAATTGCGTCTTTGATTATCTTATCGATCTTACGGTCAATTTCCTTGGTTTCGGCCTGCATCTTTTTTATCTCCGATGCATATTTCTTCTTGTCTTTTTGTATGGCCTTAACCAGTTTTTCCTGCTCGTCCTTATCCTTTTTCAGCTTATCACGCTCCTGCTCACTTTCTGCCAAAAGCTTTTCCTTCGATTTTTTCTGTCCGCCAAGCGTTGTGTTCAGCTCTTCGAGCTGGAGCATTTTGCTGCGTATCTCATCACCCTGTATCTTACGGAAGCTGGCATACTGCTTCATGTATTGCATGCGCTTATAAGCCTGCAAAAAATTTTCGGATGAAAGGATGAACATGATCCGGCTTTGTTGGGAACGGCTTTTATAGGCCTGGACCACCATGTTCGAATAGTCTTCCTTGAGCACCTTTAACTCTCTGTTTAGCCTATTGATCTTTAACTGGTTCAGGTAAATGTCATCGGTAAGGAGCTTGGTCTGCTTCTGCGTATTATTGATGAGCTTTTCACTAAGCTTTATTTTTGCGCTATTCTCGGTGATCTTGCCTACCACGTCCTTCTCCTTTTTGGTCTCGTCCTTTACAAGGCTTTGGAGCGCTTTCATTTCCTTAAGTATCTGTGCCTTGCGTTGCTCAAGTTTTTTCTGCTCGGTTTGCGCGTGGCCCGATAGTGTAAAGGCGATTAAAAATATAGTAAGAAGGGATCTGGTCATCTGTCGTTTGTTAATCTATAAATATTTGTTCGTAGCCTTCGGGCACTTCATAAGGAAAGCTTAGTTTTTCGTCGAAAGTTACAACCTTATACTCGATCTTTATGTTCACCCTGTCTTTTTGCTCGGCTTCTATTTTAATTTCTTTCGGCAAAAGGGCGCTGGTATACTGGTTATGGGCAGGGTACTGTATCTCAAGGCTGCGCGGCTCCTGCCCGCCTTGTGCGACCACTTGTTTCTTGAGGAGGTAATTGGCCCCTTCAAAAAAGAACTCCTTGCTTATGGACCTTTCCTTGCCCTGCAGTTTATATTTACCATCTTCTACAGAGAACTGGTAATTCCCTTTATCAAGGTCGTCGAGCGCTTCGCCCAACAGCATATTCTGCACTTTTTTATAGTCCAGTCCTGTACCAAGCCAACGGCTCAGCACGGCATAGTTCCCTTCAAAGTACTGGCCATTTATCTTTTCGTAGTAACTCACGCTCTTAGGCGTAATGAGGGCCTTTGCCATAGTAATGCCAAGCACGCGAACGCTCACCAATATCGTTTCGTCTTTTTTGATGCGGATCTCTACGGATACGTTCTGCGACTGCTTGCTGTCCTTATAGCTTGCATCGCCTTTAATATAAAGGGTCTTGAAATCTTTCGGTACCGCTTTGTGTCCGGCGATAACTTCCTTCGCCGACTTTGCCTCTCCCGCCGTCACAGCCTGTTCGGAAACGACGGCCTGTTTTGGCTTGCACGATGCAAATGCCACCGCTATGATAAGTATGCTTATGCTTTTTTTCATCTCAGTTTTCTTGTGCGGTCTATTTTGTTTTCGCCGATCCGTTCCTGGCTGTTGTAAGTTCCTTTTTAAAGCCGGCTTCTAAATTTTTATCTTCAACAATATAATCCATGCCTTCTTCCAGCCATTTTTTCGCTTTCGCGAATTGCCCCTGCCCGTTGGCCCCCAAACCTGCAAAATAGTACAGGCGGGCATGGGTTGGGTACAGGTCAAGATAGCCAGAGGCCTTGCTTGTAAGCTTGTCGAATTGCTTCGCATCGGCATACGAGTACAGCAGCAACTCAACCGTTTCGATATCATCCGGCTTGTTGCCAAGGCTTTTTTCAAAATACTGCGCGGCTTCGGTAAACCTCTTTTTATTGTACAGGAACTTGCCCACTTCTTTGGCTACATCCACATTTTTATCGCCTTCAAAATAGCCTACTGCTTTGTCGAGCTGCGGGTTATACTTAGGGTTGGCAACAGCAAATATCAGGAACTCGTTGAGCACCCTGTGCTTTATCTTGCTGTCGATCTTTTTGCTTCCTAATACCCTGAACATTGATTCAGACGCCTTATCGCCATCATTGTTACCAATATGGAACTTAAAAAGGCTCACTTGCGCCCAATCCGACTCCGGTATCTCCTTTTCCAACTGCCTGGCCACCTGTTCCGCTTTTTCTTCCTGGTTGCTTTCCGAATAATAATAGATCAGCTCCAGATAATTCGCCTCGACTTTCGGGTTCTTCTTTATGGCTTCTTCAAGACCTTCCTTCTGCGGTTTTTTGTAGCGGTTGTCAGCCATTATCTGCGCTTTGTACATCTCCCGCTTCTCTGACATTCCCACTGTCGATTCCATTTCGTTGATCATCTCAAGCGCTTTGTCATACTGCATTGTGTACATATAAAGCGAAACCAGGTCCTCCTGATAGTACTCCTTTTTCCATTCCATCAGCTTGAGCACTGTCGGGATGGCTTTGTTATAATTCTTAGTCTCGTAATACACATCATACAGCCCCTGCCAATACCAGCGGTTCTTTGGGTCAAGTTGGGTAGCTTTTGCGTAGGCGCGTTCGGCTTCGGCAAAATTCTTCATGTTGAAGTAATTCTTGCCCAGTTCGTTATACAGCACGGGGTTGTTGGGCTCTTTGCCAATGCACTTCTGCAATGACTGTACGGCCTTGTCATAATTTTCGATCCCTTTTTGCTTCAACGCTTCATAAAAATCCTCCTGGAACTCATTCTTTGCCAATGAAAGCGAGTCAGGCTCTGCCTGCGCATGGAGGATCGCCGGAGACAATAACGTCCCCGCAAAAGCTAAAGTGTAAAAGAGGATCTTTTTCATAGGCCTCACCCTTGGCCCCTCTACTTTGAGAGGGGTGCGTTAGGGCTGAATTTATTATTACTTATTCCAAAACTGAATAGTCGCCAATGCTGATCGCGGTAAAATTACCATCGAATTTGGCATGGTTGCCTATCATGGCATTATCCAGGTTTGCATTTGTTATTACTGAATTGGTTTGCACCAAACTATTTTTGATAGTTGCGTTCTCTACCCTTGTGTTCTTTCCTATCGAGACATTCGGGCCTACGGTCGCGTTTTTCAATACCACGCCTTCGGCAATGCAGCATGGCGGGATAATGGTGCTGTTCTCTATCGTTGCCGCGTCCGATACCATGTTCACGCCATCGGCATGCAGGAAGCCAAGCATACGCGAGTTGGTTTCAACAGTTACAGGCTTGTTCCCACAGTCCATCCATTCGTCCACTTTCCCCGGCACAAATTTCATGCCTTTTTGCTTCATGTTCTCAAGCCCGTCGGTAAGCTGGTATTCGCCGCCTTTCATAACATTATTGTCCAGCAGGTACTGCAGCTCTTCACGAAGGGTCTCGCCGCTCTTGAAATAATAGATCCCGATGATGGCCAGGTCCGAAACAAATTCGGCAGGCTTCTCTACAAAATCCACGATCTCGTTCTTATCATTAAGCTGTACTACACCAAATGCTGACGGGTCGTCTACCTGCTTTACCCATATCACACTATCTGCTGTAGTATCTAACGCAAAATCAGCGCGGAATAGTGTATCGGCATACGCCACTACGATAGGCCCGCTCATAGATTCCTTTGCGCTCATAATGGCATGAGCAGTGCCCAGCGGCTGGTCCTGATAGTATATGCTGCCTTTGGCGCCCAGTTTTTCGGCAATGGCTACAAGATCTTTTTCTACCTGTGTGCCAAAGTCCTTGTGTATGATGAACGCTATTTCTTCTATTTCCTGGTTGATCACCCCGGCAATGTCCTCTACAAGGCGGTGCACTATCGGCTTTCCTGCAATAGGGATCAGTGGTTTAGGGATCGTTAGTGTGTGTGGGCGCAGGCGTGAGCCCCTGCCGGCCATTGGTACGATAATTTTCATTGGTTATAATTGGAGGTTATGTTCGTTGGTATTTATTACTAATTATTTTACGCCGGTGCTCCCAAAGCCGCCTTCTCCCCTTACAGTTTC
Organism: Flavobacterium sp.; assembly: GCF_052437795.1. Classification (GTDB taxonomy): domain Bacteria; phylum Bacteroidota; class Bacteroidia; order Flavobacteriales; family Flavobacteriaceae; genus Flavobacterium. The sequence continues at coordinate 141,579 of NZ_JBQVPA010000003.1, read as the reverse complement.
GGTCAGGGTTTCGGCCTCCAGCCATTCGGCGCGTTCATGTTTTGCTATTACCAATTGGGCTATGCGCTCGCCATTTTCTACGGTAAACACTTCATTGGATAAATTTACTAAAATTACCCCGATCTCACCACGGTAATCTGCATCAACCGTTCCGGGGCTGTTGAGCACGGTTATCCCTTTCTTGGCCGCCAAGCCGCTGCGTGGGCGTACCTGCGCTTCGTAGCCTATTGGCAACTCGATGAACAGTCCTGTACTTATGATGGCCCTACCCAATGGCGGGAGCGTTACAGGCTCGTCCAGATTGGCGCGAAGGTCCATCCCTGCCGAGGCGATGCTTTCATAATTGGGTAATGCGTGCGATGATCTATTAATGACTTTAATGGTAACGGACATTTTATTTCTTTATGAATTTTAAAAGTGTTTCTTTTTCGAGTTTGAAGATAAGGAAAAGATAGGCAGCAAAAGCCAGTATGCCGAAAATGTATGTTTCGCGCAACGGTCTTACATAGAATGAAAGGCAACCCAGCACTATGGCAATAAGCGGGAAAAATACCAGCTTGCGCACGTTGTAGGGAATAGGATAATATTTCGCGCCGAGCTTATACGACACCAACATCATGGTGCCATAGGCGGCTACAGTGCCAACAGCCGAACCCATATAGCTCCATACAGGTATTAGGGCGATGTTGAAGATAAGTGTCACCGCGGCGCCCGCAAGAGAAATGTACGCTCCCATTTTGGTCTGGTCGCTTAGCTTATACCATACGGATAGATTGGTATAAATGCCAAGGAAGAATGCCCCGAGGGTTACGAAAGGCACCACATCCATTCCCGCCCAGTAGGCTGCATCACGAAGCAGTATCCATTTGAAAATATCGGCAAAAACCAGTACCCCAAGGTAAATGACCGACCCGAGGATCACGAAATATTCCATAACCTTCGCATAGGTTCGCGGTGCATTGCTGTTGCCCGCCTGGCTGAAAAAGAACGGCTCTATGCCCAGGCGGTAAGCGGTAGTGAACAGCGTCATGAACAATGCCAGCCGGTAACAAGCCGAGTAGATACCTATATCTGATTCTGACACGTTCATGTATTCCATCAGCGGGCGCGAAAAGGCCTCGTTGATGGCGTAGGCAATGCCGCCCACCATTACGGGCAGCGAATAATGCATCATCCTTTTCCACAATGCCGCATCAAAATGCCACGATAAGCGAAGGTAATGCGGCAATAGCACTACTACCGCCGCAAGGCTGGACAATACGTTGGCCACGAACACGTAGCCTACTTCAAAGCCCGGAGTGTAGAGCGTTGCCATGAAGCCTTCGGGACTGGACTGCGCGATCTTTGGCAGCCATAAAAGAAAGAAGATGTTTAGCAGCAGGTTGAACGCTACCGTACCTACCTTTACTATCGCGTAAAAAATAGGCCTGCCTTCCGCTCTCAGACGGCTGAAGGGTATGATAACCAGTGCATCGAGCACCAGTACCCAAATGGTAAGGGTTATGTATTCGGTATCAATGCCCAGCGCTTTTGCAAGATATTCACGGCCAAGCAGTGCAAGGACAAGGAACAGCAGCGATGACCATACCAATGATATGGTGGTAGTGCTCATCACGCTCTTTTTGTTATCGGTATGGTAAAACCGGAAGAACGCTGTCTCCATACCATACGCCAGCACAACGTTGAAGAAGATGATCCACGAGAAGATGATCGAAACCTTTCCGTACTGGTCCGTACCCATAACACCGGAACTGGTGTACAGCGGCGTAAGGAAAAAGCTGAACATCCGCGGTACAACAGTGGCAATGCCGTATATGGCGGTCTGCTGGAATAGTTTTTTAGAGAGGCTCAAGCGGTTCGTTTAGTTGTAAACAAAAGTAACAATTTTCGGGTGGAATAGGAAATTAGGTTTCTGTAAAGGTTACGGGTGAAAAGTTTAACTTAGGCTCATAACAAAAAGGCTCCCTTTTCAGGGAGCCTCTTCAACTATGTTTGTTTGTAATCTTAATTGTTCAATGCCTCGGCACCACCTACGATCTCGAGGATCTCGCCGGTAATGGCAGCCTGGCGGGCTTTGTTGTAGGTCAGCTTCAGCTGGTTCCTCATTGCGGTAGCGTTGTCGGTCGCTTTGTGCATGGCCGTCATACGGGCACCGTGCTCAGATGCGAACGAATCGCGTATGGCTTTATACAGCTGGGTCTTTAGCGAAAGCGGCACAAGGCTTTTCACGATCTCTTCTTTAGATGGCTCAAAGATGTAATCGGTTGCCTGTGTAACAGTTTCGGTTTGCTCAGCCGGGGCCAATGGAAGGAACTGCTCAGTAAGCACTATCTGCGTAGCGGCATTCTTAAAGTGGTTGTACACGATATCGATCCTGTCATACTCGCCTGCCGCGAACTTATCCATAAGCTCCTGTGCAATGTTAGCCACATTTTCGAATGTAAGCATGTCAAACACACCGCTTTGGTTATCAACAATGTTGCAGGTTTTCTTAAGGCCGTCATTACCTTTTTTACCAACAGCAAGTACGTCAACTTTTTTGCCCGCGTATACAACATCCTGCAGGTTTTTGATCTGCTTGATCACGTTGGCATTAAAAGCGCCGCACAATCCCCTGTTAGAGGTAATGGCCACGATAAGCACTTTGCTTACCGCACGCTGCTCGGCAAATGCACCACCATTGTCGCCCTCAAGGGTCGAACTAAGGTTTTGTAAAAGTTCGGTAAGCTTTTCAGAATAAGGCCTCATGGCAGTGATGGCATCCTGTGCTTTTTTAAGCTTGGCTGCCGACACCATTTTCATCGCGCTTGTGATCTGCATGGTCGATGAAACGGAAGCGATCCTGTTACGTATTTCCTTTAAGTTTGCCATTTTTTATTTAGTATTGAGTAGTGAGAATTTAGTATTGGGCCTTCGCCCATAACACCCCTCTTATAGTATTGAGTATTGAGTAACAAGAATTGAGACCAAGCCTTATCTCATTACTCAATACTAAAAATCTAATATCTAAAATTAATATTTTGCAGAGATCTCGGCAGCGGCTTTCTCAAGCACGTCGGTGATCTCGTCTGTAAATTTACCTGCTTTAAGGCCATCAAGTGTAGCCCTGTGCGTAGCCTTCAGGTACTCTATATAGTCTTTCTCGAATTCTTTTACCTTGTTGACCGGTACGTTCCTAAGAAGGTTTTTAGAACCTGCATAAATGATCGCTACCTGGTCTTCTACAGTGAACGGATCGTTAACCGCCTGCTTAAGGATCTCCACGTTCCTGCGTCCTTTTTCAATTACGTTCAGGGTAACCGCGTCAAGGTCAGAACCGAACTTGGCGAATGCCTCAAGCTCACGGAACTGTGCCTGGTCAAGTTTAAGCGTACCCGCAACTTTTTTCATCGATTTGATCTGTGCATTACCACCTACACGCGATACCGAGATACCTACGTTGATGGCCGGGCGAACACCCGAGTTGAACAAATCCGATTCAAGGAAGATCTGTCCGTCAGTGATCGAGATCACGTTAGTTGGGATATATGCAGAAACGTCACCCGCCTGTGTTTCGATGATCGGAAGCGCCGTAAGCGATCCGCCACCTTTAACAATTGGCCTTAACGATTCCGGAAGGTCGTTCATGTTTTTTGCAATGTTGTCATCGGCGATAACCTTCGCGGCACGCTCAAGAAGCCTTGAGTGAAGGAAGAATACGTCACCAGGGTAAGCCTCACGTCCCGGTGGCCTCCTAAGTAATAGGGAAACCTCACGGTAAGCAACCGCCTGTTTAGACAAGTCATCATAGATGATAAGGGCAGGACGGCCCGTATCACGGAAGTACTCTCCTATCGCAGCACCTGCGAACGGAGCATATACCTGCATCGGTGCAGGGTCAGAAGCATTGGCTGCGACAATAACGGTGTAAGCCATTGCGCCTTTTTCTTCAAGTGTCTTTGCGATACCTGCAACCGTAGAAGCCTTTTGGCCTACCGCTACATATATACAGAATACAGGCTTGCCTGCATCATAGAATTCTTTCTGGTTCAGGATGGTATCGATACAAACTGTAGTCTTACCTGTCTGGCGGTCACCGATCACCAGCTCACGCTGTCCACGGCCTACCGGGATCATCGCGTCGATCGCTTTGATACCTGTCTGCATCGGCTCAGTTACCGGCTGGCGGAAGATAACGCCCGGAGCCTTACGCTCAAGCGGCATCTCATACAGCTGGCCACCGATAGGGCCTTTACCGTCAATTGGCTGTCCAAGTGTGTTCACCACACGGCCTACCATCTCTTCACCCACTTTAAGCGATGCGATGCGGTCAAGCCTTTTTACGGTAGAACCTTCCCTGATGCCTGTTGAAGGGCCAAGCAATACTACGCCCACATTGTCTTCCTCAAGGTTAAGCACAATAGCCTCTAACCCATTGTCGAACTGTACCAACTCACCATATTGAGCGTTGGATAGTCCGTATACACGGGCAATACCATCACCTACACTAAGAACTGTCCCCACTTCTTCCAATGTAGCACCCGATTCAAAACCGGACAATTGTTTCTTTAATATTGCTGAAATTTCAGCTGGTTTAATTTCTGCCATCTGGTCTATAGTTTAAACACTTATGTGATAAATACTAATTACTTAATTCTCTTTTTAACGTGTTAAGGCTGTTCGCTACCGAAGCGTTGAACTGCAAATCTCCTACCCTAAGGATAAACCCTCCGATAATGTCCGGGTTAACGATGTTCTTAAGGGTGATCTTTTTATCTGAGAACTCCTTTATCTTGTCAAGCACTTTGGCCTCAAGCTCGGGAGTGATCGGGAAGGCTGTGGTAACAGTAGCTGCCTGTTCGCCATTAATGATATCGAACTGCACTTTGTACTGTTCGGCAATAGCCGGCAAAATGTCGAACCTTTTGTTCTCATGCAGCAGCCTGAAAAGCCCCTGCGTAATGTTATTGCTGTTGGCAAATATCTCTTTAAGGGCCGACTCCTTTATATCTGCTTTTACCGTAGGATTGCCCAAAAAGTCTTCCAACTCTTTGCTTTCCTTTACCGATGCAGAAATTTGTGCCATATCTTCGCTCACCTGTTGTGCGGTGCCCGAAGCCTGTGCCATTTCAAGTATCGCCTTTGCGTATCGTATTGCAGCTCTTGAACCTGTCATAACGATGGATTAGTTTAGTTTTACGTCGCCTAACATTTTCTCAACCAATGCAGTTTGAGCTTCTTTGTTAGAAAGTTCGTTCTTAAGTAGTTTTTCAGCGATCTCAAGTGACAGGCTTGCCACCTGGCCTTTGATCTCTGCCATGGCAGCATTCTTCTCACCCTCTATAACGGCTTTTGCCTGCGCTACCATTTTCTGGCCTTGTGCCTCAGCTTCAGCTTTGGCGTCGGCGATCATTTTTTCTTTGATCTCGCGTGCTTCTTTCATCATGGCATCCCTTTCGGCCCTTGCTTCCTGAAGGATCCTCTGATTGTCTGCCTGAAGGTTGTGCATTTCCCTGCGTGCATCTTCAGCTGACTGAAGTGCTTTGTTGATCGATTCTTCCCTGCCTTTTACTGCGCCAAGGATAGGCTTCCAGGCAAACTTCCTCAAAAGTACGAAGAACACTAAGAATATTATTGTTGTCCAAAAAACTAAACTTTCCGGTGCGGTAAAATTCATATATCTTGTTTTTTAATTGTTTGTTTTTGTAAAAAGCTTCCCGCAGCCAACCGCGGCGGGAAACTTGATCTAATTACTTCGCGATCAACGCAACTACTACTGCGAAAAGAGCAACACCTTCGATAAGTGCTGCAGCGATGATCATTGCAGTTTGGATCTTGTTCGCAACTTCAGGCTGACGAGCCATTGCATCCATGGCAGATCCACCGATCTTTCCAATACCAATACCTGCTCCGATCACAGCCAATCCTGCACCAATTCCAGCTAATACCATAATAGTAAATTTATATAATTAATAATTAAAAAAACTCGATCTTAGTGATGATCATGATGATCATGCTCCTCCACCGCCTGGCCTATGAACAGTGCGCTCAACAATGTGAACACATACGCCTGAAGCGCGGCGACCAAAAGCTCAAGTACGCTCATGAACAATACGAACGCTCCCGATACCGGTGCAATGGCTACTGTCTTGAATATATAGATAAGCGATATAAGGCTAAGGATGATAATGTGGCCTGCCGTGATGTTCGCGAAAAGACGTATCATCAGTGCGAATGGCTTGGTTAGCGTGCCGATGATCTCTACAGGGATCATGATAGGATAAAGCAATTTAGGCACCGGCGGCATGAAAATATGCTTCCAGTAATCCTTGCTTCCGCTTGCTGTTGTTACGATATAGGTAATAAATGCCAACACGAACGTGAAGCAGATGTTACCGGTAAGGTTAGAGCTGAACGGGAAGAAAGGTATAAGCCCTATAAGGTTGTTGACCCAGATGAAGAAGAAGATAGTAAGCAGGTACGGCATGTACTTAGCATACTTTTTCTCGCCAATGTTCGGGATAGCAATATCGTCCCTTACAAAGATCACAAGCGGCTCAAGGAAAGCGGCAAGGCCTTTAGGAGCCATCTTATTCTTATTGTATGACCTGCCCACAGCGCTGAAAAGCACGAACAGCAGGATAGCCGACATAAGAAGCGAGAATACAAGTTTAGTAATAGAGAAGTCCAGCGGCCTGGCCTCGAAATTGAAGGCAGACTTGTCGTCATCTGAAAGTGTTTCGAACTTATCGGCGTAGTAGATCACCTCGTTGTGACGAACGAACTTTTGCCCGCCAGCCTCTACTACATGGTGGCCGGTGTTGTCATGGTGGAATTTCTCAGAAGAAAAAATGGTCAGGCCATTATCTGTCCAAAGGATAACCGGAAGGTTAAACGATACCGGGTGTCCGCCCCAGTCAAAAATGTGAAAATCGTGTGAATCGCCAATATGCGAATTGATAAGGTCGGAAGCGTTAAATTCCTTGTCCTCACCATGCGCGCCGTGGGCTTCATGGCCTGCGTGGGCCTCCTCATGGGATGCCGCAGTGGTGTCGTTTTGGGCTTCAGCGTAAGTATTTACTGAAAAACCTATCAATAAAGCAGTTATGAAAGATTGAAGCGGTTTAATTGAAATCACTATGTTTTAATTTTAAATGGCTAAAATGATGTCCCAAAAATTTTTGCAAAGGTACATATTTAATTCACATTTAAAAATATCCAAATATTATTTTTGGAAACATATCCTGTTTTAAAGAATATATAATAAACAGGGGCTTTAGTTAGAGTTAATTAAACGAACCGCCGAAACGGCCTCAAAAGTAAGGAACAGGAAATAGGGAATGAAGAAACTGATAACATCAGCTTCGGGCGCGTCAATATCGGCCTGTATCAGCGGCACGAAAAACACCACCGATGCCATTACCTTGAGCAGGCACAGCCCCATGAAGGCAAAACCTGTTTTGTCAGGAAGTGCTTTGTGTACCAATTGCAGCAATAGCAATATAATGATCGTGCTGACAGCCAAAAAGGCATACACCTGCCAAACGTCATAGAAAAATTTTCCGGAAAAAAATGAATTTGCTATATAGTAATGCGCGCCAAAAAGGGCCAACGCGAACACGGTAAAATATACTAAGGTTTTGTACATATTATTGTTTAGGGCCGTCGCCAAGGTTCTTAACCTGGCGGATGACATTATAAAGTGCGATGAACACCGAGAGTAATGAGAATATTATGGTGTAAAGTGAGCCGGTATTCCCTGTTTTTTTATCAAGCCACAACCCGAAAAAAACGCCTGCGCAAATGATCACCCCCATTTGGAAAGGGATGTTGATAAGAGCGATCCATTTTTTGTTCTTATCCGGCTTGTTGCTGCTCATTATTCTTGAGTAATGGTTTTATGGCTGTTTTCATAATGCATGAGGCACTAAACTCAGCGCCAGGTTCTACCGATAGCTTGCCGGTGATCACTTCTCCTTTTATATGCGCCTTAGATTTTACGTTCAGCTGCTCGTCGACCTCGATCTTACCGTTAAATCGCCCTTCGATATCGGCATTCTTACATTTGATATCGCCAGTTACACTGCCTGCAGGGCCTATAACGATCTTGCCTCTTGAACTGAAGTTCCCCACCAGTTCACCATCCAGCCTAAAGTCGGCCTGCGATATGATGTCCCCTTTAATAGAGGTCCCTTCTACAATCCTGTTGGTTTTCCCCAGCAGGTCGGTATATGATTTTTGGGGCTTTTCAAACATACTCCTAATTATTTTATGGCCAAAAACCCGGCGATGTTCTTCTTGATCTGCACTACCTTATAATCCTCGTTCGAAATTACTATAGGTGTTTCGGCGATCTTATAGTCCTTGTATTCCTTTAGTACCGATGCGGCCTCCTCGGCAGCCAGCTTACTGTTGAAGCCATGCACCACCAGGAAGTCCTCATTCATAGTATATACGTCCTGGGTAATGGTGATCCTGTTGTTAAGGCCTTCCTTAATGAACTTTTCTATCTTAGCCCTCAACGCCGTGATCTTAGGGTCGGCAGGATCATTAAATTTAAAAATGATCTTCCAGCTTGCTGCGGGGTTGCCAAAAGCATTCTTTTCCAAAGTCGGCATATCGGTCTTTAACAGGTTCTCGGCGAGCTTGCCTTCGGTGCTGTTCGGATAAGTTAGCGCGACATAGTTGAGCGACTTTTTATATTCCTCCAGCCCCATGAGCCTTCCGGTCACCCTGGCCTTAAGCATTTCAAATTTAGAAACTATCTCTTCGGCCGTATAGGTCTCAATATATTTTACAAGCAGTGCATATACCTCTCTCGGCTGCCCCTCTTCAAATTTTTTATACACCGTAGCATAAATGGCCTCAGGGCTCTCGTTATTCACATTTTCCAGCGCGGGGTTCCTGATGATCTCGGCATACCTGCTGTCAGGATATTCCGAAAGTACTTGTTGCTTGTAGGATTCTGCTTTTGCAGGATCGATGATCTGGTATATTTTATACAGGTTGTATTTTGCAGGAAGCACAAGCCTTTCTTCAGGGTTGCTCACAAGCAGTTTCTCCAGCTTGTCGGCCGCGCGCCTGTACTCTTTGAATTTCTCTTTATAAATAAGGCCCAACTGGTAGTAGGCAAAATTACGGTCGGTAGCCAGGGTGTCCAGCGTACCCTGTCGTGTAGGCAGCTGCCTGATGTAGAAGTCGGCAGTGTATCTTTCATCTACTTTGTTGGCATCTTTGCTCTCTGCCGGAAGGCTGTCGCCTTCTTTAGCCGCAAGCTGTTCGTCGGTGGCATCCTTTGGCTTATTGCGAAGCTCCGAAGCCCAACGCCAGTTATCTGATAATTGCCTGTCGCCCCAGCGCTTTTTAAATTCAAGCTTTCCATAAGAGACCGTTGAAGGCGTATAGAAGTAAAACTTGCCTCCCCCGCCCGGCCTTGCCCCTGCGCCCGGCATACCTGCAGGCGCGCCACCACCCGGTGCTGCAGTTTGACTCGCTCTTGTGGCTTTTTCACCTCCATTTTTAGGGCTAGTGCCAAATTCGGTATTGTTAAGGTTCCTTTGTCCCCCGGCCTGCGTAGCCATAATCGGCATATCGTCATTGCCGCTCAGGTTGGCCGATGCGGCAGCTATATTGGCCTGTTTTTGGGCTTCGGCCTCAAGCCTTTTCCTTTCCCTTTCTTCCTGCTCCTTAAGCCTTTTTATATAATCTTCATAAAAGGTGACCCTTCCGGCTTCGGAAAGTGACACTACATGCAATATGCTGTCATTATTTTGGGCAATGGCCTCATATTTTATAACATCGTCCAGATTGTCCCTTTTCTTCTTGATCGATTTATATTCACGGCTTCTTGCATCCATATAAACAAGGGTACTGTCATAGTACTTCCCGGCCATTGGGTACTTGGCATTATTAAAGTGTATCTCGCCAATGTTCCTGTAGTTGGAGGCTGCAAGGTATTTATCGGCCGATTTGGCGCGGAGCGATTTGTTGTAATGCTTAATGGCTTTGGGCTTGTTGCCCTGCTTATCGAAATAGATGGCTACCTGGTGGTTGATGATATCCAGGTATGGCCTGTTCTCGCGGTCTTCGAGCAAGTCCCTCATATTTTTCATGAAAGCCAGTGTATCGCCTTTTTCATAATCGAACTGCCCGGCCTGCATGGCATGTGCCTGTATAACATAGCGCCTCGGCGACTTCCTGTTCATGTCGATAACCGACTGGTAGTAGGCATACGCGCTGTCCGGCTGTTTCATTTTCCCGTACAGCTGCCCCAGGATGAATCGGTAGCGTGCTTCCTTTTCGCGGTCTTTGTTAAATTCTACTGCCCTTTTCAATACAAAAGCGGCGCTGTCAAGCACCTGCGTATTAATGAACGCCTGGGCAAGCATGGCATTGGCATCAGAATATATCTGTTCGTCCATCTGTCCTTTCTTTTCTTTTAGGAGCTGGTTCAGGTTCTTTATTGCAGTCCCTTCATTTTCAAGGCGTATGTTGGTCTTTTCCCTCCACACTTTTACCTCATCTATACGGCTGCTCCCTTTGTGTTTGTACAATACATAATTAAAAGCCTCCAGTGCCGGTATAAAGCGGTTATCGTAGTAGCGTGCCTTACCTAAAAGCAGGTGGGCCTCATCCATCTGCGGGTTCCTTTCGCTCCCACCCAGGTTCATCGAGTGCTTTTGTATTGCTTTCGTTGCTTTGGTCTCAGCGCGTTCAAAGTTGGCGTTACGCTTGTCGGTAGGCTCCATTTCATCCTTTGCCGGCTGCATTTTCTCTACCGGAAGAATGTCCCAATAGTTATCGGCATAGGTGGTCTTCAGGTCGTTGAGGCCGGCCTCCAATGCAAGCTCACCGTTATACAATACATTGTATTCGGTGGTCAGGCCGTGGTAATTACGGTTTATAAAAGAATCTTTTTTGGTAGAGCAGGCGATAATGAAACCTGCCGCACCGCAAAGAAGTATATATTTACAGGTACTGGTTTTCAATGTAAAAGGGTTTTTATCCTTAACTTTCAAAATCTCTTTTTAGTATAGAGAGGGGTAAAAATACGCTTCTTTTTGGTAAGTGGGACTTTTTTGGCAAAAAAAATCCCCCGCACTGCGGGGGACGGTAACTTCTTACACTGCAAAGAATTCCTCCAACTCCCTGAGTGTTTCCTCCGAAGTTTGGATGTCCTTCACTATCTGGCCTTTTTCAAGGGCTACGATGCGGTCGCTCACCTCGGTGGTGTGCATCAGGTCGTGGCTCGATACCAGTACGGTCACGTTCTTGTCATCTGCCAGCTCGCGGATGATCTTTTTGAGCCTGAATTGCGTGGTAGGGTCCAGGTTGGCGAACGGCTCATCGAGCACGATCAGCTCCGGGCTGCCTATCAGTGTCGCGATGATGCCCACCTTCTTCTGGTTGCCTTTCGAAAGGTCGCGCAGGTATTTCTTTTTATTAAGGATCTCATCATTGAAGAAATCCTCGTGCTTTTTCAGCAACGCATCTACGTCGGCCTTGTTCTGCCCACGCAGTTCGCCTATGAAATAAAAATATTCTTCGGGCGTAAGGTAGCCTATCAGGAACGATTCGTCGAGGAATGCCGCGGTCACGGGTTTCCATGCCTCGCTCTGGTTTACGCGGATGTCTTTTATCTTCACTTCGCCGTTAGATGGTTCTATCAGGTCGAGCAACAGGCTGAAGAATGTGGTCTTCCCCGCGCCGTTATTGCCTACGAGCCCAAGGCTTTCGCCCTTGCGTATGTGCAGGTGCTCTATGTTCAGTACGGTTACGCCACCGTAGGTTTTTCTTAAGTTTTGTGCCTGTATCATGGTTGTGTTGTTTTTATGATCTTTGTTTGTAAGCGTCAAGTGTTTTGTATTTCTCTATTTTATATACCTTTTCAATTTGCCTGAACACAACGTTCCTGAAGGCAAACCCAATTATCCCCGCACCGGCAAGGACCATATAGCCAAGGGTCGGGCCGCTCAGGTGATCGCCAATAATGTAAAGGGCCATGGGCAGCAGCAGCTTGGGAATGGTAAGCAGCAGGGTTTTCATGTTAAAGGCTTTTTTGTCGCCAAACGCCTGTTTGCTGCTGGCAAGGTCAATAGGGGTTTTGATGAACGCGCCGCCAAGCAGCACCAGATAGGAATTGACACCTATGTTATATATAGCGCCCGCTATAATGAAAAGATAGGTATCTATGCCAAAGTGCAGGTAAAATGACGCCAGTACCGTACTTACCAGTGTAGCTATGACAATGAGCCACCACTTGGAGGCAATGTAATCTTTATATTTAATATTCTGGCTCATCATCAGCGGGTAATAGGCGCTGTCCCAACTGGGTACGAACTGCCCGAAAGTGAAGAGGAAACCGCCCGAAACGAATATGGCCGCGAACACCTTCCAAAAGGGTTTGTCATACATTTCCAGCGCGCCCGTCATGAACAGCAACCCGTAGAACAGGAACAGCACGCTCATCATTACAGTGGTCTTAGATCGCTTGTTACGGCGTATGAGCTTAATGTCGTTCTTCAGGAACGTACCCATGGTACCAAACCTGTTGAGCCAGGTGTAGTCCTGCGTTTCGGCTACATCGTGCTTGCCCTTAAGCCCTGTATCGAGATACAGTGCATCGCGGAAATACCTGAACGTTGCCACCCAAAGCAGGGCCAGTACGGCAACCGGTATCAGGAACATATAGTACGTGGCATAAAAGCCATGATAAAATATGGAGGTTACAATGGTAACGTCAAAAACCTGGTAGTACTGCAGCCCCGCTATGCCCGCGAATACTGCCAGTATCGCCATGAAAACCCAGTCTTTATTGTTGGCGAGTATGTTCAGGAAATTGTTGCAGTAAATAAGTGCCGTTATTCCCAGCCACCATAATACTACATTTACTGCGCCATACCCTTCGGCGATCAGCCTTATAGCGAAAGGCACGAATAGGAAATAGTGCAGGAAGTTAAAAAATGACAACACTGTTTTGCCAATGGCAAAATGTACTATGGTACCCCGCTTTATGGGCAATGTAAGCAATGGGCGAATGTTCATTACCGGTATTTTTTGCAGGAAGATGCGCACCAGCAGGTCCATGAGCATATAATAGATCATGAATTTGCTGAGAATAACCAGCGGATCCTGTCCTGTTTTTTCGATAATGTCGAAACCGAAAAATCCGAGAGACAGAAATATGCCGATGAAATAAATGGCCCCAATGATCATGAATACCTTCATGACGACATTGGAAGCAAAAGAAGATGCCCTGGTGAATGCCTTCCATTCGAGGCTGATGAATCTTGTAAACATAGGCTTGTTTTAAAGTTGGTGAACAATCAGTCAGGAATTGCACCCGAACGTTACATTATTTTATGCTAAATTTTCCATGCCATACTCCGGATATACCTTTTTCAGGTGGGTTTTTGCCGTTGCAGGCATCCTGAAAAGCACTACATGATCGTAAATGAACAAAAGTGCGAGTATAACCGAAATTGCCATGGCCGAAACCTGAGTAAGTTTATTCTCGAGAACAAAATTTACAAACTGAATGGGCACCGTCATCATGACCCCGAACCCGCCGCAGCTGAATATGATCTCCTCGAATAGCCACTTTCGGCCGGTTTTCTTTAAATTCCGGCGGTATTGTCTTGATATGTATGATAATCTCCAGGTTGATATTACGAAGAATCCAAGCATAAATACTGAGTAGCTATAGTGCCATGCCATCATACAGCAGTACATTCCCAAGGCTGTAGCAAGTATTATCAAGATCAGCGGTGGCGTGAAAGCTGACCTGAATTCATGCCATACCAGCCTGTAATATCTTTTAAATAGCGCATTCTGCCGTTCGGCCACAATATCGCTAAACCCAAAAATGCCAAATTTTTTGAACTCCGCCTGCAATGCCTCGTCAAACGAAAGCGAAGGCTCCTCCTCCCAGCGCTGTTCTATAGAATGGGCCAGATGGTCGGCCAGCTCGCACTGCAGGTCATAGTATTCTACGTAGTGTTTTCGTGTAAATTCGAAAAGCTGTGCCAGCTGTTCCACATTTATTTTTTTGATCTGTCCTGTTAGTGTCTGTTGCATCAGTATTCCGGTTTAAGAGCCGCCCTTGCCACGAGCGTTTGCATATTCTTTATAAATCCCTCCAGTTCAGTAAGACGGTTCACCGTTTCGGTTTTCCCGCTTTCGGTAAGCTTGTAGTATTTGCGCAGGCGGTTGTCCACCTTTTCTACCTCTACATCCAGGTGGCCGTCGGCTTCCAGCTTGTGGAGCGCAGGGTAGAGCGCACCCTCGGTAATATTCAGCTCGCCTGCGGTAATGAGCTTTACCTTTTGAGTGATCTCATAGCCATACATCCTTCCGTTCTCTTCCAGCAACTTCATGATAATGGTGGTAAGGCTGCCTTTGTACAGCTGTGAATTTTTCATTAGTTTTTTTTTACAGGACTAATATACATAAAATACTTATGCATAATAGTTTTAGGTATTAAAAATCCTTAATATTTCATTTCCGAAAAAGGAATGTGTATTTTTGCGGGAAATATACGAACATGTCAACATTTCATTCACTTGCCATAAAAGACATAAGGCGCGAAACGCCACAAGCGGTTTCGATCGCCTTTGAAATACCCGAGAAATTAAAGGACGATTATAATTTTACCGCAGGCCAGTACATCAATATAAAAACACAGTTCGAAGGCCAGGAAATCCGCAAAGCCTATTCCATCTGCTCTGCACCCGGGAGCAATGAGTTAAGGGTAGCCATAAAAGCGGTCAAAAATGGCGGTTTTTCTGTTTTTGCCAACGAAAAGCTGGTTCCCGGAGATACCATGGAAGTAGGGACTCCCGAAGGTAAGTTCACCTTTGAACCCAAAGCCGACAGGCAGCGCAACTATGCAGCCTTTGCTGCGGGGAGCGGGATAACGCCGGTAATGGCCATACTGCAATCAGTATTGCAGGGCGAGCCCGAAAGCACTTTTGTACTGGTATACGGCAACCGCACACCGCAGGAAACTATTTTCCACGACTTTTTGCATGAGCTTCAGCAAAAATATGTGGGGCGCTTCTTTGTACATTTCGTATACAGCCAGGCGCGCGCCGATGAGGCTTTGTTCGGGAGGATCGAGCGCTCTACGGTAAACTTCGTTATAAAGAACAAGCATAAGGAAAAAGAGTTCGAAAAATTCTACCTCTGCGGACCGGAGGAGATGATCCTTACCGTGAACGATGTACTTAAAGAGAATAACATCCCGGAAAAGAACATTAAGTTCGAATTGTTCTCTACCCCTATTGCCGAGAAAAAGATAGAACAAAACCTTGACGGGCAAACAAAGATCACTGTACTTGTTGACGATGAGGAGGTGACCTTTATGATGTCGCAGCAAATGACGATCCTTGACGCGGCCCTAAAACAGGGCATAGATGCTCCATATTCCTGCCAGGGCGGTATTTGCAGCAGCTGTATGGCACGCATTACCAATGGTAAAGCCGAGATGAAAAAGAATGCCATACTTACCGATGGCGAAATTGCCGAAGGGCTTATCCTTACCTGCCAGGGACATCCTACCACCCAGGAGATCTATATAGATTTCGACGACGTTTAATGAGCTTAAAGGTGCAGTTCTAATAAAAAAAGCCCAAAGGTCTCGAGACCTTTGAGCTTTTTTATTACTATAAGGTATCCTTACTTCAGGACTTGTTTTATTTTATTTACCACTGTTTCGGGCGCTATGGTCGTCATGGCATCTTCGTAGCCTTTTATGATCTTATTGCCATATACCGATGTTGGGAGCAGTGGGTACTTTTCCCTGTCCGATGTAATTGCATGATCCGCCGGCTGGTTAAAGGTAGCAAATCCCGTATAGGGATGTGTGGCGCCCCAAAGCGTTATCACCTTTACCCCCAGCATTGCCGCTATATGGGCATTGCTGCTGTCCATGCTTAGCATCAGGTCGAGGTTGCTAATAAGCCGCATTTCCTGTTTCAGGCTCATTTTTCCTGCTACGACCAAGATGTTCTCCCTCCCATCAGCATATTTTTTAAGCTGGCTCGCTTCATGCCTGCCCCCGCCAAAAAGCATCAGCTTACAGCCGGGCATCACAGCCAGGCTGTTTATCACTTCCTGCATCTGATCTTTCGGATATACTTTGCCATCATGCTGGGCGAACGGGGCTATGCCTATCCATGTTCCGTTTTTCTGTCCGGTATATTCAAGAATATCCACCGTCAGCTGTTTTTTTTCCGGGAATACATGGTCCTTAAGGTCGATACTAAAGCCCAGCTCTTCAAAAACCTGTGCATACCTTTGCACCATTGGCTTTAAGGGCTCGAATACTTTTTTTACGGGATCTTGGCTTGTAAGCGCTGCCTTTTCTTTGCGTGCCTTATCAACCCTCGCTGTTTTTTTACCCCGCAATGCGAATAACTTCCTTATGATGTTCGAGCGAAGCACATTATGCAGGTCGGCAACACAATAAACATGAAGCTTATTGAGCTCATCAAAAAGGCGGAGCAGGCCAAATAATCCTTTGTGCCTTCCGTTCGTATCCGCCTCAAAAAAACTTACGCGCTCAATGTCGTCAAAAAATGGTTTGTACGCTGCTTTAGATACTACAGTCACCTTTACATTTTCGTGCTGTTCTACCAGGCTTCGCACCACGGGTACGGTCATGGCTACATCGCCCATGGCCGAAAGCCGTATGACCAGGATATGTTTAGTCGATCTCCCCATGGGAGTTATTTTTTGTTTTGGTAAAGTACCGGGTTCAGTTCTTCGTCGTTATACATCTTCATCTGCTTATACACTTTCATGAATTTGTCCCCATTTTCAATGTCGGTAAGCAGGTCGTCGATAGCTGTGGAAAGGTCTTTCTTCTGTTCAAGCAAAACATCCAGCTTTTCCTGGCATTTCTGCCTGTGCTCCGGCGAAGCGTCAGGACGTGTAGCCTCCTCGTTCATGTGGAATATTTTCAAGGCAAGGATCGATAGCCTGTCAAGCGCCCATGCCGGGCTCTCAGAGTTGATCTTGGCATCTGCCTTAGGCGCAACACCGCTGTATTTCTGTAAAAAATAGCTGTCAATATATTCCACCATATCGGTCCTAACCTGGTTGGAAGCATCGATCTTCCTCTTCAGTACCAACCCTTCAACGGGGTTGATCTCAGGATTCCGGATAATGTCTTCATAATGCCATTGTACCGTATCTACCCAGTTCTTTGCATAAAGCAAATGCTCTATCTGGTCTTTTGCATACGGATTATCAATTGGCTGTTCTACACTGTCAAACTTGTGGTAATCAGCGATACTCTGTTCGAATATGGGGAAGGCTAACTTTGAAAACATGGGGTTTATTTTTTTTGCAAATATAGTTTTAATACTTTTAACATGCCAAAACAAAATTTTTCTCAATGCATATACACTACCTTTCCGAAAACAACAGCATCCTCAACCACTTTCTTGCCCAGATACGCGATGTAAATGTCCAGTCCGACCGCATGCGCTTCCGTAAGAACATTACCCGTATCGGCGAGATAATGGCCTACGAGATAAGCCGCGAACTGGAATATGAAGATATAGAGATAACCACACCCCTGGGAACCAAAAAGACCACCGCCATTAAAGATGGTGTGGTGCTGTGCTCCATCCTTAGGGCCGGACTGGCACTGCACGATGGTTTCCTGAACGTATTTGACCATGCGGAAAATGGCTTCATTTCGGCCTACAGGCACCACCCGAACAACGACGATCATTTTGAGATACTTGTAGAATATAAGGCCGCACCTTCCTTTAAAGGTAAAAACCTTTTGGTGCTCGACCCGATGCTGGCTACCGGAATGTCATTGGCAGAGGTGCTGAAAAATATCTTACCGGGCGAAGAGCCGTTGTCGCTGCACATTGCCGTAGTGATCGCCGCGCCCGAAGGCGTTGAGCTTTTAAAAGGATCGCTTCCTGACAACTGCCACCTGTGGATCGCGGCGCTGGACAGCCACCTCAACGAGAAGAAATACATTATACCGGGATTGGGCGATGCAGGAGACCTTGCCTATGGGGTAAAGCTGTAAGCCTACAGCTGTACCATAAAAATAAACACCGCTATCGCTACTATCAGTGTTAGGGCGATCTCCCTGAACCAAACATTTTCCTGGCTTTCGAGAAAGTTGGCCGCCATAATGGCCAATGGTGCAAAGGTAAAGGCCAGGAAGCTGTTGTTCTTATGGTCTGAAAGTACATAAATGCCCACACCTATCAGGAATGAATACAATATTTTTTTGTGCGACGACTGCAGGTTGAGGGGCTTGCTGCTTATAGAAAAACCGTAGGGTATGGTAAACAGGACAGCTATGGATGAAAAAACCGCCAATGCTATATTCTGGTAAATGTTCTCGAAATAGGTGAAATCGAAACTGATGCGCGTGTCATCCAGCACCTGCTTAAAAAAGCCCTCGCCGGCTATCAGGCCCGCCATGACATAAATTACCGCTACGGCAAAAAATGCCACGAACGGGATGATCCAGTTCCTATAATCCCGGTATACGTGGAAAATGATGGATATGAAAACCAGTACTATATAAATAATGCACCAAAAATGGAATACCGCCGCGGCGAATATCCAAAAAGAGGCGTCGAATATTTTTTCCTTGGGTGTAATGAGCGATTGCAGCGACACCAGCCTGCGCAGTGCCAATAGCAGGAAAAAATTGGCAATGATGATATTAATATTCGATAACGAGGTTGGGAACAGTACAAGGAACACCATGAACAGGAACATGGCATAGGTATTGGCCTTACTAAGGTTATTCCGGCGTGTAATGAAATTGACAAGGAACAATGACCCCGACAGCAGTAGCAGCAACCCTGCTTTTTGGAGTATCAGCAGGTAGTCGGCCGTCCAGTGATCGTCCTGAAAAAGGTATAAAAAGTAGAATAAAACCAGCCCACCGCCAATGAGAGCATAATTTATAGGCCTGGATTTATTAAAAACACTTGCAAGCATGCGATTATTTTATACTTTTGTGATTGTAAATATAACACTTGATCTAAAGATGAAAGCATTTTTTGAAGGCCTTGGCTATCTTTTTACCGACATCCTTTTTTTACCGATGAATTTTTTCCGTGCGCTTGAGCTGGAAAACTGGTGGATCGCCAACATCATTACCTGGATTTTTATCATCATTTGCTGTGGCGCTACATGGTACTGGCTGAAGCAACTGAACATCTTCAAACAAAATAACGACGACGACCAGGATACAACGGCCCACTCATTTTTATCATAAGTCGAGCCCGATATCTTTTCTAAAATACATCTTATCAAAATGTAGCCCCGCTATGTTTTGATAAGATTTTTTTATGCCCTCCATAAACGTATCCCCATAGGATGTAACCGCGATCACACGCCCTCCATTGGTTACCACCTGTCCATTATCCAGCTTTGTACCTGCATGGAAGGCTATGGAGCCGTTCACTTTATCCAGCCCTGATATAATATCGCCCTTGCCATACGCTTCAGGGTAGCCTCCGGCAACGACCATTACGGTAGCGGCGCTTCGTTCATCAATAACCAGTTCTGCCTCATCCAGCTTTTCATTGGCTACAGCCGCGAACAGTTCTACAAGGTCCGACTTTAGCCTTGGTATCACTACTTCGGTCTCCGGGTCGCCCATGCGCACGTTATATTCGATCACGAATGGATCGTTGCCCACTTTTATCAACCCTATGAACACAAAGCCCTTATATTCGATATTGTCGTCCTTCAGGCCTTCGATGGTTGGCTTTACAATGCGTGTCTCTATCTTTTCCATAAATTCCGCATCGGCGAACGGCACCGGCGATACGGCACCCATTCCGCCCGTATTAAGTCCGGTGTCCCCTTCTCCTATCCTTTTATAATCTTTGGCCATCGGGAGCAGCTTGTAGCTTTTGCCATCGGTAAGCACAAAGCAGCTCAGCTCGATACCGTCAAGGAACTCTTCTATCACTACCTTGGCACTGGCTTCGCCAAATTTAGCATCTACAAGCATATTCCTGAGCTCCTGCTGGGCTTCGGCCAGGTCGTTTATTATAAGTACGCCCTTACCGGCAGCAAGGCCATCTGCTTTAAGTACATACGGAGGCAGCAGTGTAGTAAGGAATTCGCAGCCAAGTTCTACAGTATCTTTGGTAAAGCTGTCGTAGGCCGCGGTAGGTATGTTGTTTTTGAAAAGGAACTGCTTGGCGAACTCCTTGCTGCCTTCCAGCTGCGCCCCGTGTTGAGAAGGACCTATTACAGGAATGCCTGACAGTTCATCATCATTTTTAAAGAAATCGTATATTCCTTTTACCAATGGGTCTTCGGGGCCTACCACCACCATGCTTACACCTTGTTCAAGCACGGTGCTTTTTACGGCTTCAAAATCGAGTGGGTTGATATTGATGTTTGTGGCAATAGCTGCTGTGCCTGCATTTCCCGGCGCAACAAATAATATATCGCACAATGGGCTTTGCAGCATTTTCCATGCAAGTGCATGCTCCCTGCCGCCTGAACCAAGTAGTAAAATTTTCATGTTGTGTTGTTGTTAGTTGTTGTTGCGATAAAGCTTTGCAAAAATAAAGAAGACAAACGTAACCGCATAGCAAACACAGTTCAACTTTTAGATGCCTGCCCGATCAAAATACTGCCGAAGCCTTAATAGGCCTTCTCGTCGCCGGTAAATATATTTACGACCGTTTGTATGATTATCTTAATATCAAGAAGAAGCGACCAGTTCTCAATGTAAAACACGTCGTACTTAATACGGAAGATCATGTCCTCATTGCTGCTTATCTCGCCCCTGGAGCCCCTTACCTGTGCCAAACCGGTAATGCCCGGCCTTACATACAGGCGAACCATATATTTCTTTATACGATGGCTATACAGGTTGTTTTGCGACCAAAGGTGCGGCCTTGGCCCTACTACCGACATATCGCCCTTCAGCACATTGAAGAATTGCGGCATCTCGTCGAGGCTCGTCTTGCGGATGAACTTACCTATACGGGTGATCCTCGGGTCATTTTTAACTACCGACTGTTCTGTACGCTCATTGATCTGCATGGACCGGAATTTGTAGCAGAAAAATTCTTTTTCGTTGATGCCGGGGCGGCTCTGCTTGAAAAAGACCGGGCCCCTTGACTCCAGCTTTATAAGCAGGGCAAGCAGCGGGATGAGCCAGGAGAGTAGAAATATAACGACAAGCAGCGAAAATATGATGTCGAAGGCCCGCTTTACCATTTGGGCGAACGGGTCGTGAAGTGCCGTTTTTTTCAGCGAAAGCACCGGGAACATTTCATAGTAATCCATCCTCAGGTTCTTTGCAAAAATGCCATCGGTATCCGGGATGAACTTGATCGTTCTTTTATTGATGTCGGCAAATTCTACAAGGGCCTTGAGTTGTGTATTGCTTATTTCGTTGAGCGAGCAGTATATCTCGTCAATGCTGTACTCCAATACATAACTTTCTATATCGGTAATCTTGCCCTTTACATCCGGATTTGTTTTTTTGTCCGAAAAGAACCCCTCAAAGCGATACCCGTAATCCGAACGCGTTTCGAAAACCTCCTTAAGGCGAGTGGCCTGCTGGGTATAGCCAATAATAATGGCCTTACGGTAATTGCTCCCTGTAGCTAACCTGTAGCGTTTCAGGTAATAGAAGGAGACAAATTTGAAAAGGGTTATTGCGGCAAATGCGGCCAGCAGGTATTGAGCAATGGCCTGTCCGCTAAAAATGGTTTCTTTGGCAAACGGAAAAAATGCGATAACACAAAGCAGGAACAGTATTCCCTGCGCCATAAGCTTGGTAACTATCTTTATTGGCGTAGTGTAACGGTACACTGCGTAAAAACCTGAAAAGTAGGAAATTATGCCCCAGCATCCTATTTGGTAAATTCCGAAATGTAGGTAGTTGAGCCCCAGTTCAAAAAAGAATACCCGGAACAGTACGGTTATTACCACAACATCGAACAGTATGGTAACCGGCCTTAAATATTTAGAATATCTTCCTTTTGGGGACAAGATCATCTGTTAGTGTATAAATCCTGAAAAATCTTTATGCTCTTCCTTTTGCAGTTCCTCTTGCGAGAGCGACCTGAAATAGTCATAGGTTATCTTCATGCCTTCGGCACGGCCTACCTTTGGCTCCCAGCCCAATAGTTTTTTAGCAAGGGTAATGTCGGGCTGCCTTTGCAGGGGATCGTTTACGGGAAGCGGATGATAGGTAACCTTTTGGTCGGTACCTGTAAGCTTTATGATCTCTTCGGCAAAATCTTTAATGGTGATCTCATCTGGATTTCCAATGTTCACCGGGTATACATAATCACAATTCAGCAGCCGGAAGATACCTTCTACCTGATCGTCAACGTAGCAAAAGGAACGCGTTTGCATCCCATCGCCAAATATGGTAAGGTCCTCGCCCCTTAATGCCTGGCCAATGAATGCTGGGATAACACGTCCGTCATTAAGCCTCATTCTTGGACCATAGGTATTAAATATCCTTACGATACGGGTCTCTACGCCATGGAACGTATGGTAAGCCATGGTAATGGATTCCTGAAAGCGCTTTGCCTCATCATACACGCCGCGCGGGCCTATGGTATTCACATTGCCGTAATAGTCCTCAGTTTGTGGATGTACCAGTGGGTCGCCATATACTTCGGATGTTGATGCAATGAGTATCCTTGCCTTTTTCACTCTTGCCAGCCCAAGAAGGTTGTGTGTGCCAAGCGATCCCACCTTTAATGTCTGGATAGGGATCTTCAAATAGTCGATAGGGCTTGCAGGCGATGCAAAGTGCAAAATATAGTCCAGGTGACCCGGTATATTTACGAACTTTGTAACATCATGATGGTAAAATTCGAAATTTTCGAGTTTAAAAAGGTGCTCAATGTTCTTAAGGTCGCCCGTAATGAGGTTGTCCATCCCAATTACAAAATAGCCTTCTTTTATAAACCTGTCACAAAGGTGTGACCCCAGGAAGCCTGCTGCTCCCGTTATCAGGATTCTTTTCATATCTTTTTCCAAAACCTTTTGGCGGTAAGCCATTAAAGAGGCAATATAATGCAACGAAAAATACTACGCCGCGCTGCCTCCATAAAAATGATTCCGTCAAAAGTAAGGCTATCATAAGAATTGCAAAAGCAATATGCATAAAATCTTTGTCCCTAAGCGCTTTTTTTAAGTTAAGCCCAAGTATTACCAAAAGCAGTAAAAAACCCACTATGCCAAGGTCTGCAAAGGTTTCGATATACTGATTGTGGAAGTTTTGGAGGCCATACCCGTAGTTTATACCCTCGCCACTGCCCGGGTGCACATTATATTCCACCCCTTTTTCATGTACTTTGGGCGGTGAAGCGTTCAGGCCATAGCCTGTCCAGAACACCTCAGGGTCTTCATTCACCAAATCTTTAAATACACGTGCCTGGTATACCCTGAAAGCCGAACCATTAAAGTAATCGTTGGGGGTAAAGCGCTCTTTTGACCATGCATCCCTTACTGTAAGATTGTTCACCCCGTTCGCCAGGGTAGCCTGTGTGGTGAACTCGGCAACCAAACGTTCTTTTATTTTGCTGTAATAGCCTAATGCCGCTGCCGAAGCCATAAACATCACAAACAGGGTAATACGTGCTTTTTTAGGCATTCGCGAATAGAAAAGCATGTAGATGGCTGTGAGCAGCACATCGACTATGATGGCCGTTTTTGATGACAACAGGAAAATAAGGATGAACAGGAAAATAAAACAAGCATAGTCCCACCACGTTTTCTTTTTTACGGTAAGGAAATAGAAAAGCGGTACTGAGAACAATGCCGACAGGTATATTGCGTTTATGAAATAGGTAGACAACTCATGGTAAAAAAACACATCGGTGTTCGCTGTCTGTATGTACCTTACTACCGCCCTTCCTAAAAAGAAAACCCCGGCAAGTACCATGGCAATGCCGTAGTTCCTGAGGATATTATTTTTTCCCATCCTTATAAAGCTGCCGTTAAAGCAATACGCAATGGGAATAAACAACAACGAAGCTTCTTTTGAGAGCGCCCTGAAGGTACTGTTACAGTCTATAGACCATAGCAGCGATAATGCCATTAGCACATAGAGCAGCATGGGTAGCAGTAATGCTTTGTTAAAGAAGAAAGCATCCTTTTTTGCCGACAGCAGCGAGTACAGAACGAACAATACAATAGCAATGCTGTTATAGGCATATCCCAACGGCAGGGTAATGAGCACTGCCGATATGAAAAAAACCAATAGCTTTTTACCCGGAGAAAGCCCGATCCTTTTTAGCAAGGCATCGCTCGAAAAGTTGTAGATATTCCCCATTGATCTTATCCCAATTAAAATCTTTTTCTATAGCTTTAAAATTATTCTCTATCTTTTGGAGGTTACTGTCTTTTGACACTGCTGCAAGCAGTGCCGCAACCTCCTGCGGGTTGGCAAAATAATAGGCATTGTCCTGTAGAACGCCTTTGTTAAAATTATTATTGTGTGCCGCGATGAGCGCTCTCGATGCCATGGCTTCGAGTAGTGACGGGTTAGTACCCCCTACCGAGTGGCCGTGGAAATATATTTTTGAATAATAGCGCAGGCTGTTCAAATGCTTTATATTATATATGCCGCCCGTGAACCTGATGTTCGGATAGTTTTTAAATTTTTCCTTAAGGTAGGCCCCGTATTTTGTCTCATGCTTACCTAATACCAGTATCGTGGTCGCGTCGTTACCCTCTGCTACTCCGCTCAGCACCATGTCCAGGTTATTCTCGGGCTCAAAGCGCGCCATGATCATGTTGAAGTTGCCTTTTTGTACGTTATAGATATCAAGGATACTTTCGTCCGGCGAATAAAACGGATGCGCCCCATATGCGATGTAAGTGGAGTCTTTTTTATACTCTTCTTTCAGGAACGACTGTATGCCCAGTGAGTCGGCCACAAGATAGTCACTATGGTTTGCCGCGAGCTTTTCGGCATATTTAAGGAACTTGCGTACCGGTGCCGAATATTTGGAACGCTTCCATTCCAGTCCATCCATATTAGTTATTACTATGGCGCTCTTTGGCAAAAGGAAATGCCAAACGGAGCTGCTGGTATACCCGAGCTGGAGAATGATATCGAAATTGCGCCTGCGGATGTCTCGTATGCAGTTAAGGTCGTAAATGAACTGCCCAAACGTACCCACTTTATACTCGGGATCATACTGGTGGAGTATGTGTACACCATGGAACATTTTTTCCTGATAAGGGTGGTTGTGTGAGTTGTATACATATACCTCATGCCCCCTCTCAGCAAGGTATACTGAGAAATATTCTGCAAATTGTTCAAAACCACCGTAATGGTTCGGGATGCCCCTGGTGCCGAGTATAGCTACTTTCATTGATCCGAGATTCCTTTCACTGCGCGCCAAAAATACATATAAATAGGATATGCCATCGAAAAAATGCGGCCATTTATGATATTAATCATCCCGCGTTAGCACTGTTTTGTTTATTTTTGCTTCATACAACAATATTGCTATGATCAATTTTGAATATATTGAGAACAATCTCAAAGAACTGCAGATAAAATATCTTACCGCACAGCCTTTTCCACACCTTATCATTGATGATTTTTGCGATACCGAAAAATTGCTGAGGGCGTATGACAGCATTCCTGAACTGAACAATAAAAGCCGGGATTATGCCTTTGCCAATAATAAGTTCGAGAAATCCAACTACAAGGAACTTTGCCCCGAATTGCTGGAGCTGTATAACGAATTGTCTTCTGAAAGGTTCAATAAGATTTTATCGTTCATTACCGCCAAAAAGATATTTGTAGATCCAAGGAACTTTGGCGGCGGGCTTCATCAGGGTAAGAAAAACAGCTTTTTGGACATGCACCTGGATTTCAACTACCACCCGCTGAACAAGAACTGGTACCGCGAACTCAACCTGCTCCTGTACCTCAACAAGGACTGGAAACCGGAATACAAAGGGCAACTAAAGATAAAAGACTTAAGGACCAACGAAGAGGCCGAGCTGGATGTGCCCTTCAACAGGCTTATCATACAGCAGTGCGCGCCTTATACATTGCACGGCTATGACATGACCAATTTCCCCGAAGGCAAGTACAGGACATCGATAGCTACCTATGTTTTCCAGGTGCACGAAAGGCATATCGAAACGCCGCGTACTACCGACTGGTTCCCAAAAGAAGATGCTTCGGCCATGAAAAAGCTATTTGCCAAAAACTATAATTTCCTGGTCCAGACAAAAAATAAATTCTTTGGCAGCAGGACGGCGAAGAACCAGTAGCCTTACTTAAATTTAAACAATAAAAGCCTTTACCCTTCCGCCAATGCGAGGTTGTAGGCTTTTATTGTTTCCGTAGCTGTCTTTTCCCACGTGTAATTCTCTAATATCATTTCCCTGAGTTTCGGGTCTACATCCGCTTTGTATGCCTCATCAATCGCTTTCCTTATAGAGGCCACATCATCGGGCTCGCAATAATATGCATAGTCTCCAAAATAATCATACGTGTCACCTTTTTTTGTAACGACTATGTTACAGCCCATAGCACCGGCCTCGAGCGAGGATAGGCCCGGGGTTTCCATCCAGCTTACAAGCGCATGCACTTTTGCCACACTGTAAAGCTTTCTCAATTCCTCATGAGGTACAGCCCCAAGAAAATATACATTGTAGCCTGCTTCGCGCCTCACCTGCTCTACATAGCTTTTTTGGTTTGGCGATTCCCGCCCAACTATAACCAGCTTATATGGCGCATCTTTTACAGCTCTGACAAGGTTGAGAGTAGACTTACGGCCCTCTATGCGGGCAGCACACAAAATACAGCCTTTAAATTCGGCATAACTGCCATCATCATTACTGCTGAGGGTAAAAACTGACTTATCTACAGCATTGGGCACACTGATGTATTTGAAATTTTTTAATTTAAAGTCTTTTGCCACCCTGTCCATCTCCGAATGCGAATTGGGAAGGAACACACTGGTATATTCTGCTATTTCCCTGGCCATGCCGTAAAACCCCTTATAAAGCATCGTAACGATGCCTGAATGCAAATTCCTTCCTGCAATATGCTTGATAGCTATTTTAAAATAGGATATCTGGAATGGTGAAAGCAGGTTAGCCAATTTTTGGAAAAAACCTCCGCGTGCTTTCCTTTCAAACTCTGTATAAAGTCCATATATGGTGGAAAGCACCACCTTTTTACCCTGTCTTCTCGCATTATCCATCTGTGCATAGATGTCATGCGGGTCCATGAGATTGAAAAGATGTACGAGGTCGTATCCTTCAAGATCTGGTGTTGGCTCGAGCGATATGTCCACCTTGATACCCTCCTTTTCAAGAAACTCCTTTGTTTTTTCCATTTGGACAAGGTCTCCGCCCGGCGCGGAATAAAGATTCGCCCTTGATTGAAACAACACTTTCATCATATCATTTTTAAGCATTGCAAATATAGTTTTAATTAGTAGTTTTACGGGCAAACAAATTGTCCTGCATTTATACCGTAATGAAAAATATCCTATTTCTTTTTGGCACCAGGCCTGAAGCGATCAAAATGGCCCCGCTTATAAAAGCGTTTAAAGAAGATGTCCGTTTTTCGGTAAAAACAGGAATAACCGCCCAGCACCGGGAAATGCTTGACCAGGTACTTGATTTTTTTGATATTGAAGCCGATCATGACCTGAATGTCATGACCCCTAACCAAACACTACATGGGCTTACGGCAACGCTTATTTTGAGGATAACCGACGAAATACTCCTCAAAGAAAAATTTGACCTGGTATTTGTTCAGGGAGATACTACTACCGTACTGGCTGCTGCATTGGCCGCTTTTTACCAAAAAATAAAGATCGCACATATAGAGGCCGGCCTGAGGAGCCATAACATATATTCCCCTTTTCCGGAAGAGGCCAACAGGGCACTTACCTCTAAGTTGGCAAACTTTCATTTTTGCCCTACAGAACAGGCCAAAGAAAACCTTTTAAAAGAAAATATAACAGAGAATGTATATGTTACCGGAAATACGGTGATCGATGCTTTATTTGAAGGCCTTAGGAAAATTGAGCATACAGATGAGCAACAGCTTATTAATACATTCGGCACTATTGACTTTACAAAGAAAATAGTGCTTGTAACCTGCCACCGCAGGGAAAATTTTGGAACACCCTTCCTGGAAATATGCCATGCACTGCTGGACATCGCAGACAATTATCCGGAAGTTGAAATTGTATATCCGGTCCACCCAAACCCCAATATTAAAATTACAGCACACGAGGTCCTGAAAAGGAATAATATCAAGCTTATTCATCCTTTAGATTATCATGAGCTCATTTGGATGATGAGCAAAAGCAATATCATTCTCACTGATTCAGGAGGTATACAGGAAGAAGCTCCAAGCCTTGGGAAACCTGTACTTGTACTGAGGGAAGTTACCGAAAGAACAGAAGGTGTAGATGCAGGTACTGCGATCCTTGTAGGATCGGATAAAACAAAAATTGTGGCTGAAACCATTAAATTGCTAGGTGATAATGAGTATTATGCAAAAATTTCAAAATCTTTAAATCCATACGGAGACGGTACATCAAGCAAGCAGATAATGGATATTATTGCCATGGACCTTTGATCTACAAACTACTGGATCCAGGGATCTTTTGTAACTCTGTCCTTTCTTTGTATACAAAATACATAGCCCCACCAATTATGAAAACAATGATATCTTTACCATTATAAAGCCCGGATATCATTATCGTTGTCATAAGGAATATTAATCCGCCCGCAGATATAAGTATGTTCATCAGGTTATGCTTTTTATAGATATAGGCATACCAGCGCAACAGAACGAACAGATAGATGACCAATCCTATAATTCCTGTTTTATAAAGGACGTAAACATAACCATTATGCAGATCTGAAATAAAGCGGATCCCCTTATCATCACCGGTTAGCGGCGCATAAAACTTAAGGTCTACCAGTGAACCGTGCCCAGTTCCAAAAACATAGGATGAAGGATGCTGGTGCATGAGTTCCAGTGCACGTTTTGCTTCATATCCCCGCCAGTGGTCCCAAAGGTCTGCGTGATTCTCCCTGTCGATATTAAACGTAAATACTTCTTCTGGCGCATTTTTTATTTTGTAAAGGAACCCTTCAAATCCTTCTGCATCCCTTTTTATATTGGCGCTGTATAAGTAGGTGTACAGCAGTCCTGTCATCATCAGCACTATGCCTATTACTTTTAAGCCTTTACCCGTAATTTTGGTATAGCCTTTAACTGTAAGCCACAGGACTAATGCAATGACTATCATGGTCCTGGAAAAATATAAAAATGAGGATACTATTAAAACCGATGTCCAAAACCATTTATGAGACTGCTTTTTAAATATTTCATTATCTCCTTCCAATTTTGGAAAGTAGACGATAAGGAAAAGTCCAAATATTTCCAAAAAGTTATCTTTTGTATACAGCCTTATAGCTTCTATACGGCCCGATATAAAATCAGTGAACAGCAAAATGATACACAGGTGTATGACTGCCGTTACTATTGCTGCTATTACGACGGTTTTGGCAAAAGATCTAAAATCGCCCATCTGTTTAAAAATGATGTATCCCAATAACAGCCCGACAATTGGCTTAATAAAATGGAAAAGATCTTTAAAAATGGGTGAAGGCTCATATTTGTGGATGACAGTACCAATAAAGCCGACAAGTAATATGAGCATTAAAGAGGCGATGTGTTGATAAAGCTTCTTTGAAAAACGAATTGGTTCTAAAAAAGCGCAAATACCTAATATGCCTAATTGCAAAAAAATATTGACCCTAAAAGATTCAACATACGGCAGGCATACTGCTATTAAAATAAACAGGGCGGTATAAACGGTTTTCTTTTCTATTCTCTTTT
The DNA here is from genome assembly GCF_052437795.1 of Flavobacterium sp. Lineage (GTDB taxonomy): Bacteria > Bacteroidota > Bacteroidia > Flavobacteriales > Flavobacteriaceae > Flavobacterium. Next base: position 111,716 of record NZ_JBQVPA010000003.1, on the reverse strand, counting down.
TCATGCTTTAGCGGCCAAGCGCCCGTTTTACCTTTTTAATCATTTTGTTTATGTACAAGGCTGAAATCGAGGCTCCTTTAAGAAATCCTGACATATTTTTTTTTATGTACATTTCATGCCCCGCAACCACCAAGTTGTCCCTCGATCTGCTAAAGCCTACAAAATGTATATAGCTTAGGCCCGGCATAAAAACCCTCCTATATCCGGCGTTTGCCACTTTTTTACAAAGGTCAACGTCCTCCACATACATAAAATAATCTTTATCAAACCCGCCTACGGCATCGTATACTTTTTTGGGCATCAGCAGGAAAGAACCTCCCAACCAGTCTACATTATAATAGGGCTTTGTAAAATTTCCGCTCCTGAATTCACGACCCATCATCAGGAACATATTCTTAAGCCGTATCATGTTGACTGGAGCCGGGAACTTGCCTGCGGCAACTATATAATTGCCGTTGCCATCAAGCATCCGTATCCCAAGGGCGCCAACAGATTCATCATTTCTCATAAACTCCAGCGCCGGCAAAAGGTGGTCCTGTACAATAGTATCGTTATTTATGAGCAGAAGGTACTTTCCGTTCGCTGCCTCAACTGCAGCATTATTGCCACGGCCGAAGCCAAGGTTCTCTGTGCTTTCTATAAGCCGTACTTCCTTAAAGTTTTGTTTTATATGATCGCAACTGCCATCTTTCGAATCATTATCAAGAACTATGATCTCAAAGTTGATCCCCGCCAGTTGAGCATATAATGATCCGAAACACCCATTCAGGTATTTCATGCCATTGTAGTTCACTATAATTACGGACAGTTCTATTGGTTGCATGCGGGTCTTTTATCCCATTCCGGGTGATTTTGATATCAATTTAAGCAAATGTATAAAAACCGAGCTTCTTTTTAATGTACAAAACACACACAATGTTTATAACTACATTTGTTATAAGGCTTGCCCATGCTGACCCATTAATTCCATAATGTGGTATAAGTACTACATTGAGCAAAGCATTTATAAAAAAACATACCACGGTAATATTCCTGAATGTCCTGGCATTATCGGTCATATTGAGTATCTGGTCCACGTTGCCCATTGCCGCGCTGAAAAATACCCCGACAGCTACGATCATCATGGCTGTAACCCCCTGTGCGGCCTCCTGCCCGAACAGTGACATGATAAAAGGCGCAAATACCACCAAGATCCCTGTTATGCCCAATGAAAGCAAGGCCACCAGCCTGGTCGTGTTATTAATGATCTTTCGTAAACCCGTAAGGTCGCCACGTCCGTATAGTTCTGCCATTTTTGGCATCATAATGAGGTTGACCGACACAATGACCAAAAAACCGGCACTGCCGGCCTTAAAAGCATAATTATAAATGCCTACCTGCTTTTCATCGACCATAATACCGAGGATGATAAGGTCTGACCAGTTGAGCAGATACAGGAAAAGTCCGCTAAACATCATGGGCGAAGCTGTTTTTACCAACTCGCGGGACGACATTACTTTTTCGGTCCTTTCAGGCCTTAATTCAAATACCGTCAGGGCTTCTGTCAGTACCACCAGAAGTATGGATAAGGCGAAGGCCAAAAACACATAATGCCCGGTAAGGTCCATTTTATAGCACAGAAAAAGTAAGAGTATGAGCAACACATTGGGCAGCACGAACATGAACAGACTGTACCGGATAAAATTTTTTGTAGCGATAAAAAAATAAAGGAACAATTCATGAAATATAAACAATGGCAGCGAAATGGTAATGATAAGGAAGTAATTTACCAGCTTTTCATTACCAAATATCCGCACGGCAAAAAACTCGGCCTCCGCAAAAAAAATGAGTGCCGGTACCAGCGAAATGAGCAATGTTATGGTTAGCCCCTGGCGCAAAATTTTTTTTGCCTGCAAAACGTTGAGGCTGTTGCCGCCTACGATCTTTATCAGTGCGTTGGGTATACCTAATGCGAACAGCATACCTGCGGCCTGCGATATTGTAAATGCAAGCGAATAGCTGCCCCAGGTCTCTTCTCCAAAAAAATTCCCGATGAATGCCGATGAAAAAAATGCGGCGACCAGCCCGAAGATCCTGAAAAGAAAATTGATGCCAGATGAAGATACTATTTTTTTGAATTCAGAAGTCATTTTTCATTATGTTGCTCCTCCTGCCTTTTTCGCTTTCAGGAAATATTGCAGTGAGAAAAATTCCTCAAAAATACCGAATGTAAGGCTGTTGACCATTTTTGCGACCGACCTCCCTTTAAAATTCCTGATGGAACTTTCGGTATAAACCACCTTGAATCCGGACTTTTCCAAAAGCGCGACCATATTTTTTTTGCAGTAAAAACGCATATGCGTATAGTCAAAAAGGCCACTCTCTTCATACTCAAAATCGCCTTTTAAAAATATTTTTTTGAATGCCGAGTAGTGCCTTATGTTTGGCATACTTACCAATATCTCGCCATCTGGCGCAAGGTACTTATATACTTTGGCCAATACTTTTTTTGGCTCGATAAGATGCTCCAGTACATCGGGCAGCAGTATAATATCGAAATAACCCACAAATTCCGGGAAATCCAGCTCCTCGATGTTGCCAAAGATGAACCTGTCAAGCGGCTTATAGTTTTGCGGGTTCTCTGTATCTTCAAAAATGTCCACACCCACAGCTTCCGCAGCAATACCCTGCTGCTTTAAATAATACAGCGTTTCGCCATAGGCCGCGCCAATTTCGAGCACCTTAAGCCCTCTTTTTTCAGGGTTTAAAAGGGTAATAAGGTCGTGCCTTATATTCGCATAATAACTGGATGCTTTATCGCTGTAGTTCATTTATAATTTTTATGCCTATTACTTTTTCAATTCCCTTAAAATGTGCATCAGCGTTGTATTGCCATAGATCATAGGGTCATATACATTATTTACTTTTATGCCTTTAAACGAAAATTTTTCAGGGAATGTCTTAACATAACCCGATGCGGTAAAGTGTGTAAAAAAGTCAGCTGCGCTTAACTCCAGTTCCTTATCTTTCTGCTTTATTATCACCTTATTTATGGTCATTTCTTCCTGCTCAGGATTTTCACCTGCATCAAACCTCAGGTTGCCAATACTTGCATTATCAGGAAAGTTGAACACAATTTCCTGGCTTTCGTTTTTACCTTTTACCTTTACCCTTGTTTTATTGTCTCCAAAATCGAGCGATTCATCTTCTACATAAAACATCTCGAATGTATCATCTTTTTTTACCACCATATCAAGCACAACCTGTACGGCAGGTTCGGCCGCCGCGTTCTCTGCAGCTGGCACGGATGTTTTAGACTCTTCCTTTTTGCATCCTGTTATAACTGACAATAGTACAAGTGCAATAATACAGGTTTTAAGTGTTTTCATTTTTTAAGTATTTGTCTTTATCTTTATATAATTATATATGTTACTTTACGGTAACATTCTTATTGGTTTCCATTAGGGATGTCCTTCCATTTTTGGAATTTGTCAGCAAAATGCCTATTTTATAGTTTCCTTTATCCAGGTCCTTACTATTTACTGTCACAGTAAAGCCTGAATTATCATACCTGTACTTGTTTTGTTGGGCCGCGGTTACATCCGGCCTCATCATTTTTTTTACAGGTACTGCAAAAATAAGCTCTTTCTGCATAAACACAACCTGTATTTCATTATCATCTGAATGTGCGTCTTCAAATGCCGACCAGCCGCTTATTTTTATATCCTTTTTTGTTTGTACAAGTTCGTCGATATTGCCCATTTGCTTTTGCATAGAAGGGCGTTTTTCCAATCTTGCCGGTTTTTTCAGCTTTTCAACTTTGCCCATATCTCCAAGGCTTACATAGGTCCATTTTCCATTCGGTTCACTGATGGCCACACCAATTGTGTAATCACTCTTTGCAATATCTGTTGTAACAACCGAAGCTTTAAATCCTGAACTCTCCAGGTTTTCTTTTTTGTAAGCTGTTGTGAGGTCGGTCCTTGCAACCTGTGTGGCATTGGCAATGTAGGTTTTGTCGTTTACAGTTATTGTTATATATAATGAATCTCCCTTGTTATTCGACTTTCCTTCGATAAACGCCCATCCGTCTATACGGAAAAATTTATCTTTTACCGACAGATCCTCCACATTGAATTTCACTTTATCGGTTACAAATTCCGGTCTGTCAATAACCTTCAGGAATTTAGTGGCAGAATATACATTTCTTACAGAATCCAGCTTCTTTTGTGTCGCATCATCCCTTTTAAACCGGGCTTCCATTCCTTTTTTCTTATGGTAGAAAAGATAGTAGCCGTCAAGGTAATCAAGCTCCATTGTCTTTTGCTGGATGATGGCACCAAATACGTTCAGGTTTTGGGGGGTCGTAATATAAAGTTCATTATCCGGGAGCTCTGCATTACCTATAACAGCAGTGAGGGAATCTGTATATTTTTTGTTGGCCGTAACATTCTCACGGGCTGCATAGCCCATGCTGATGCTTTTTTTATTTTTTACTGCCAAAAAGCCAAGGTCCTGGTAGTCTGCAGGCACCAATAAATTATTTTGAAATGGTACATAGGTAATCATCCTGTCGTAGTGTGGGATGATCGCATTCCACTTTGCCTCATCAAGAGGGCTGTCATAACTCCCGTAACCATAATTCCGAAATGTGTAGAGCGGCTTTAGGTCGTAAGCCTGGATGAGTATGACAACTGATATAACAGATAATTTCAACCATTCAGGAAATCTGTTCCTGAAAATGACTAACAGCATAAATACAAGCAGCAGGTAATAAGGCATCCACATAAAACGTCCGCTCGCCCTGAAAACACTGCCCACTTTTGTAATTATATTTGGCAGCGGATATTCAAAAAGTAAGCGGTCATCATAGGTAACCTTATTTGTTATTGCGAAAAGCGCCAACAGAATGGCCAAGATCGCTAAGGGCAAAAGATACTTTTTTCTATTTATAATTGTAAATAGCTTTCTTGTTAATATCAGGTACGCCGCAACAATTACAATAAGGAGCATCATCCCCACGCCAAGGTACATATAACCCTCATATTGGTGCCAGCTAAACCATGGGCGCTGCGGCATGAGCAAAGAAAAACCTCCCGAATTATGAAATGAATTGAGATTAAAAGCATACAGGCCATAACTGCTTTCAACCTCCAGGCTTGTAGTATCAAAATTCAATATCCCTATTACATACCATAAAAACAAGCTTCCAAAAAGCACTACCGCCGGATAGATCAATGCTTTTTTCCAGGTAAGCTGCTTATCATAGATCCAGTGCTTAAGTGGCAATATAACATTAAATCCTATCATCATTAGCCACATGTAGGGGCTGATCAACGACATGGTCAGGGTAAGTACGACCTGTGCTTTATTGAGGGCGCTTACGTTTGCCGACGTTGCCGGCTTTAAATAATAATATACAGATGCTAAAATAAAACCATGGGTACACAAAGACGGGTGCATGCCCCTGTAAAACAATATAGGGTTACAAGCAACGAATACTGCTGCAATCACCACATACAATGCCCTGATATTATATAGCCTGAATATCTTCACCGCATAATGGGCCGTCATCAGGTGGCAAAAAAGCAAAAATAATCCAAGGTATTGGAAATCATCCGGTAATATGCCCGAAAAAGGCTTTAAAAGCAAAGCAGGCAAAACTATAGAATCCGTAAGGCCTATGTTGGTTCCGGTTGGATAACAGTAATTATTCATGCTTCCCAAAGGAAAAGCCCAGGGTGCATCCCTGTAAAATGCCCATCCCAAATAATGGGTCCCCCAGTCGTGGCGGGCATCCATAAGCCAGGCAATATTGGTAGGTACAAGGATGTCCAGTCCGTAATTAATATGGAAAACTATGATAACAAGTATCATTATTACCCAATAGGCTGCCTTATTTTGATTTGCCATCATTTATTTCTGTATTAATGACCCTTTTCCCAACAATATAATATAGATACCCCAAAAGGAAGCTTTGTCCCGCGGTTTATAAACCTGCTTTCCGATCCCATCAGCCTGAACAAAATACTGTTGACCATTCCGGGGTTGAAAGCCTCAAAATCGCTGCCCGAACCTTTTCTCTTTTTTCCGCTGCCCAGCATATTACTCAGCTTCCTGAAAAAATAAACCGGCGGGAACAGGAACGAATTAAAGTAAGTATAATATAATGATGTACCATTTTGGCCTGGTTTAAAAATACGGTCAACCCGATCCATTTTATACCTCCTGAAATGGTGATTGATGACATCATGGTGACTCCACAGGCCCATGAATGCAGGTACTGTGATCAGCAATATGCCTTTGTTAACCGCTACCCTTTTTAGTTCTGATACAGCAAGCATATCGTCCTCCACATGCTCAATAACGTCAAAAGCACAAACAAGGTCAAACGACTCATTTTCAAAAGGCAATTCAGTTATAGACCCGTGCAGTATTTCCAGCCCCGTTTTTTCCGATGCGAATTCGCAACAAAACTTATCATATTCTATTGACGTAACATGGCCAAAAGCAGAAAGGTACTCAGAACTCCTGCCCGGCCCACAGCCTACATTCAGTATCGTCGGGTTCTCCTTTAGTTTCCCCGTACTTATTAGCTGCTTTATATAATTGGTAATGATACGCTCGCGCGCCATAAACCACCAATGGCTGCGCTCCAGTTCATAATACTCCTTGTAATACTCGTGCTGCATGCTATTGTTGTTTTTCCTCTGCTTCCTGAATTACTTTATCTACAACGAACAATGGCCTGTTGCGTACCTGGTTGTATATCCTCAGCACATATTCACCAATGATCCCCAAAGAGATCAGCTGCACCCCGCAAAAAAGGATTATTGTCAATATGGTTGCTGTAAAACCCTGGGGAACATCATTGTAAAAAATTTTCCTGTAAATATTGTATCCAAAATATACAAGTGATATAAGAACGGTTATAAGGCCCAGCCTGGTAATAACCTTTATAGGGAAATCGCTAAAGTTAAATATCCCGTTAAATGCCAGCTGGAACAGTTTCTTCCAGCTATACTTGGTTTCTCCTGCATGACGTTCATCACGCTCATATACAAAGCCTATTTGTTTAAAACCTACCCACGCCCGCATACCGCGGATGTAACGGCTTTGCTCCGGCATTTCATTCATAATATCAACCACGCGGCGGCTTATCATCGAAAAATCCCCACTGTCTATCGGTATGGAAAAATTAGATATGCTCTTCTGGAACCTGTAATAGGTTTTGTATGCCGCTTTTTTAAGAAAACTTTCCTTGCGGCTTTTCCTTACCGCATAAATTACATCATATCCATCGGTCAGCAACTTATAAAATTCCGTTACTAACTCAGGCGGATCCTGGAGGTCGCCGTCTATGATCATGGCGCCTTTTTTTCCCCGCACATAAGCAAGACCTGCAGTAACTGCAAGCTGGTGACCATGATTGCGGGACAAAAGCACGCCTGTAAACCTGGAATCTCTTTTACATTGCTCCTCAATAAGCCCCGCAGTAGCGTCGCTGCTCCCGTCGTTTACTAATATAACTTCACAGTTAAAGCCGCAATTATCTATTACAGAGGTAAGTCTTTGGATAAGAAGCGAAAAAACCTGCTCTTCATTATAAAGCGGGGCAATGATTGATATGTCTATACTTATGTTATTCATCTAACCTCATCTATAATGTAAACCGGCCGTTGTTTTACCTGCTCAAATATTTTTCCAACATAAATACCCGTAACTCCGATAGCGGTAATAATTATGCCGGATAAAAACCAAATGCTGTCTATAATTGCAGCATTACCGGATATTCCTGATCCATATAGATACTCATATATATCATATGATCCTATTGCCATTGCCGATACAATAATTAACATACCCAGTTTAGCAAAAAACCTTAGCGGCTTATCCGAGAATGAAATCAATATATTAAATGCCAGGCTCATAAGCTTCTTAAAATTGTAGCTTGTTTTTCCTGAAAACCTTTCGCCATGTTCTACAGGAATAGTAGTATTTCTAAATCCGGAGATCAATATAAACAAAGGAAAAAATTTTACCCTGTCTCCCATATTCAATACTGCTTTAATTACTTTTTTATTATAAATGCCAAAATTAGCCCTCTCATTATCATATTCTATACTGGTAAGGTAGCTAAATACTGCTGAAAATAATTTCGAAGAAAGTTTCTTAAAATAGTTATCCTTTCTTTTTGCTCTTTTGCCCACAACAATGTCATATCCTTGCAGTGCCATAGAATACAGTCTTTCCAATTCTGAGGGCTTATCCTGTAGGTCACAATCCATAACTACCACCCATTCTCCACGCGCCAAGGATAATCCTGCCATAATAGCCGGATATTCTCCAAAATTTTTGCTCAGGCGCACATTAATCAATTCCGGGTAGCTTAAAGATAAATTATTCATCTCTAACCAGGAATTATCGGGACTGCGGTCGTCAACTAATATTATTTCATAACTACAGCCTATTGCAGACATAACTTTCTGTATTTCCAACAAAAGTTTACCTACAATATTTTCAGCCATATATACCGGGCTTACAATTGATATGTGAACACCATCCTGCATATTCCCCGGCTTACGTAGTTAATTTCAATGTTTTCTCCCATCCCTTAATCTCCAGCCCAAAGACCTTTTTGATCTTGCTTTTATCCATAACACTATATTCCGGCCTTTTGGCAGGCGTAGGATAAGCGCTTGTAGGAATTGGGCGTAAATCTATGGTAATATTGTTTACCTCAAATATTTTTTTTGCAAAATCATACCATGTAGCTTCACCTTCATTACTGTAATGGTAAATACCATACTCCTTCACGCCGCTAAGTATTATTTTTATCAAAGCATCGGCAAGGTCATTGGCATTGGTGGGTGTGCCTTTTTGGTCGTCCACCACACCCAGGCTGTCGCGCTCACCAGACAGGCGTATCATGGTTTTCATGAAGTTATTGCCGTATTCCGAATACAGCCATGATGTCCTTACGATAAAGTGCTCAGGAAGTAGGTTTTGTATCTCCAGCTCCCCCTGAAGCTTGGTCAAGCCATATACTCCTTGAGGATCGGTTTGATCCATTTCATTATATGGGGACATTTTTTGCCCGTCAAACACAAAGTCGGTAGAAATATGCAGTAGCGTTGTGCCGTACTCCCTGCAAATCTCAGCCAGGTTCTTAGCCCCTGCCACATTGATGGTATGTGCTTTTTCAGGTTCGCTTTCGGCTTTGTCCACAGCGGTATAGGCCGCGGCATTAATGCATATATCAGGCTGTATTTTGCCAAATGTTGATCTCAGGCTGTCAACATCAGCAATGTCTGCCTCCTGCGAGCCTGTAAAATAAAACTTCAGGTCTTTTTCATACTTTGGCGCAAGGGCCTGCAATGCCTGCCCCAACTGGCCATTTGCGCCTGTTACCAATACTACCATGCTGCCCTGCTGTTTTCGAGAGTTGGTAAAACAGTATCTTTTTCAGAGATGATGAGATCCTCCTTTTTCATACCCCAGTCGATGCCTATCATTGGATCATTATATATGATCCCGCCTTCCGACCCTTTATTATAAAAGTTGTCACACTTGTAAAAGAATACGGCTGTTTCGCTCAGTACCAAAAAACCATGCGCAAATCCCCTCGGCACGAACAACTGCCTTTGGTTCTCGCCAGAAAGCAATACAGCAACATGCTGCCCGTAAGTTTCAGATCCCGGCCTTATGTCTACCGCCACATCCAGCACCTCGCCCTGCAGCACGCGCACCAGCTTGGCCTGTGCATGTTCACCGGTTTGATAATGCAGCCCGCGCAATACGCCTTTGGTAGAAAAAGACTGGTTGTCCTGTACAAAATGTACACGCCGGCCTGTGCCCGCTTCAAACTTGTTCTCGTTGAAGCTTTCCATAAAGTAGCCTCTGCCATCGTTAATGATAGTGGGGTCGAGTATAAAGCAGCCTTCCAGCTTGGTGGGTGTAAAGGTCATCTTATGATATTAAGCTTAATAAATGCTTGCCGTAGCCACTTTTCAGTAACGGCTGTGCAAGATTTTTCAATTCTTCAGCGGTAATAAAGCCCATGTTATAGGCAGCCTCTTCTATGGCCCCTATTTTAAGTCCCTGGCGCTCCTCAATGACCTGTACGAATTGTCCTGCCTGCATCAGGGAATTAAAGGTACCCGTGTCAAGCCATGCCGTGCCACGGTCCAATATGCTTACCTTGAGCTTTCCGCGGTTCAGGTATTCCCTGTTCACATCGGTGATCTCCAACTCGCCGCGATGGCTTGGCAGTATATTGGCGGCGATCTCCACCACATCATTATCGTAAAAATAAATGCCCGGCACCGCATAATTCGATTTCGGCTGCTCAGGCTTTTCTTCTATCGAAAGTACTTTGCCATTTGGGTCAAACTCCACCACGCCATAGCGCTCCGGGTCATGTACATGATAGGCATATATAATGCCTCCCTCTGGGTCGTTGTTGGATCGCAGCAGCGTAGATAGTCCCGTACCGTAAAATATGTTATCGCCCAGTATGAGGGCTACTTTGTCGTTTCCGATGAATTCCCTGCCAATGATGAATGCCTCTGCCAGGCCGTTAGGGTGTTCCTGTACGGCATATTCAAAGCGACACCCCAGCCTGCTCCCATCGCCCAGCAATTGCCTGAACAAAGGCAGGTCGTGCGGCGTAGAAATTATGAGTATCTCCCTGATCCCGCTCCACAACAATGTAGACAGCGGATAATATATCATGGGTTTGTCGTATATCGGCATCAGTTGCTTGCTTACCGCCAGCGTTAGTGGGTGCAGCCTCGTGCCCGATCCTCCTGCGAGTATGATTCCCTTCATTGCTTCTTAGCTTAGTTTTTCCAAATACCACTCTATGGTCTTCACGATGCCGGTCTCAAAGTTCTCATCGGCCTTCCAGCCCAGTTCGGTCTCTATTTTTGTAGCATCGATGGCATAACGCATATCGTGCCCCGGCCTGTCCTTTACAAACGCTATCTGGTCGCTGTAACTGCCTGCGGCCTTTGGTTTCATTTCGTCCATAAGCCCGCATATCGTGTGGGCTATGTATAGGTTGTTGCGCTCGTTCCTCCCGCCTATGTTGTAGGTTTCGCCTGCCCTGCCCTTTTTGTATACCAGCTCAATGCCGGTGCAATGGTCTAGCACATACAGCCAGTCGCGTACATTTTCGCCCTTGCCGTAAATGGGGATATTCTCCCCGGTCAATGCCTTGCGGATGATGGTAGGTATCAGCTTTTCTATATGCTGTTTAGGGCCGTAGTTATTGGAGCAGTTGGTGGTTACCACGTTCATTCCGTAAGTGTGGAAATAGCTGCGCACCACCATGTCGCTCGATGCCTTACTGGCACTATACGGGCTGTTGGGCGCATAAGGGGTTTCCTCTGTAAAAAGGCCTTCTGCCCCCAGTGTGCCATACACCTCATCGGTTGATATATGATGAAAACGGCAATCTTCATAGCCGTCCCTGTACTGTTGCGGAGCGCTCATCCAGTGTTTCCTGGCGGCATCCAGCAGGTTGAACGTACCCAGTACATTGGTACGGATAAATGCTTCCGGCCCTGATATGGAATTATCCACGTGCGACTCGGCCGCGAAATGTATCACGCCTTTAAAGTCGTACTCGGTAAACAGGCCGTTTACAAAATCCCTGTCGCAAATGTCGCCTTCAACGAATTTATAATTTTCGGCACCCTCGACCTCTGTAAGGTTGTCCAGCGTACCAGCATAGGTAAGCTTGTCAAGGTTCACTACAAAGTATTCCGGGTTATTGGCCAGGAAATGCACAATAAAGTTCGACCCGATAAAGCCGGCGCCACCGGTTATTAAAAGTGGTTTTTTCATTCGGTAATAACAATTTTTCTTTTTTCGGTCTGGCTTTTATAATAAGACCTTAGCATCACAAAGACCACAAAGAATATAAATAATAAGGCAGGGATCACAAACTTCATCCTGCCGGCTACAGCGCTTTTGCTAATTTCATTAAGCATCATGCCACGTTCTTTGATCACATTGGTGTAATCAGCCTTGTTCAATCGCAACCTTCCTTGTTCCATAACAAGCATGTTCTTAAAATGCATCATATCGGCTACATTCGTTGTCTCGCTATAATATACTGAGCTTCCCGAAGGTTTCCTGTTGGCATCGGTCAGGTAATTAATTACCTTATCGACCTGTTTTATGGCAGAGTCATTTGATACCAGTTTGAGGTTTACATTATTAATATATTCTGCCTGCCTCTGTTTAAAATAAGGGTTCGAATTAAGATAGGCCATGACAGGGTCCACAATATCCGATCGTTTTGCCCTGTCTTTTGAAGTAATGGTGATCAGGTGGTTCTCATAGTTCTTACTGGTGGTAGGATCTTTAAGCACATCTTCCATGCTGCCGTTCTCGGCGATAAGCTCAAATACCGAAAGTTTCCTGTCCCTGTCATCTTTTTGCTCATTTTCATTTTTATTCATGAAATTGTAGATGTCCACCACAGGCTCGATCTCGATCTTGGCGATCTGCCTTGGATGCACTATGCCAATACCTTTCAGGAAAACGGTATCACGCTGTCTTATCTTCACGTTAACCTCCTCAACAGCTTCATACAGGTAATCCACACTTTCAAAATTGGGATGTACAATGATCTTTTGCGAATATGCTTTCGGTCCGCTATCCATATAAAAACCCAGTGCCGCACCAATGATCACAATAACCGCAATGACTATTACATTACGCTTTACAAATAATATCCAGTCAAAAAATGAGTCGTTCACACGTGTAAAATAGCCTTTTACTTTTGCCGATACCTGCGCCAGGTCGATCTCATTGTCCGGGTCGTTATGGTTGGGGTTTGCCATAATTTATTTTATATTGAATATTTGTTCCAGGATCTTTATCGTGATCAGGTAAGTAGGCTTCACACCTGTTGTACCCAATCCTCCCGAAGCCAGCGTACTGCCTGTCTCCAGCGGGTTGTCCGATGCGTAGTAGGCATAACGCACTTTTACGTCAGGATTGATGCTCTTGCGGATCTTTGATGCCGACTGTATCGCCTTCTGGTAATAGGCACCTTCCATTTCCAGGCCTATAACGCCCCAGGTAGACTGGTTGAAAAACTTGAGCAGGTCCTTATTTTGCAGCGATGTGCCCAGTACCGTGACCATAGGCCCTGAATATACAGGAATGCCCTCGCCTTCGAACATATTGCCTGTAAGCTCGTTCTCAAACGGATAATTGTCGCCCGTACCCTCGTTAATGTGTGCCGAAGGTATCATGATATCACCTTTGTTGCCTTCCAGGATGCCGGCTTTACCCATGATGGATACCGACTCTACATTAACCAGTGTGCGGAGGTCGCCTTCACGGAATGGTTTCAGCAGTTCATCGATGGTCTCATAGGCCTGTTCGCCAAACGCATAGTCCATTACCACGATAACGGGCATGTCCTTGGCAAGCTTTGCGCCCGGGAACGCCGATTTGGCAAAGTCTATTTTGGCGGTATCGAATATCTGCACGTCAATGTTGGTGCCCGATGTGTCGGGCATCGCGATCATGCCGCTCTTCAGGGCCAGTTCCTCTACTTTGCCTCGCATGGCACCGTTGCCTGATTTACTCAGCTCTTCGTAAATAAAGTACTCGTCCTTATCCTTGAATTTGGTTTTGAACATCGGTACGGCAAAAATGGAATTCATCACACTGTGCATGTTGGCACTGATGATGTGTATCGGCCTTTCCAGCAATCCGTTCTGCTTGAGCACATTCTTAATATTATTAGCCCATATCTCACCATGAATGTGGTGGCCCAGCCTTTCGCGGAGTATCGGACTAAAGGTAATTGTTCGCTTTGGCCCGCCCATGGCTTCCTCAATGGCAAGCCTGCCCAGGTGGTAGATCACGTGGAGGAACCTGTCGGGCGATGTAGGCGTAGCAAAGGCATCGTAAATGTCTATTATCTCGGCAAAGGTCCTGCCCAGTACGTTCGACACGTGCGATATGGCTTTTTCGCGCTCTTCCAGCGTCAGTTTCTTTTCCTGGCTTATGGCCTGCTCCAGCTTAACCCAGTCGCGGGCTATTTCGCCGTTATCGTCTACAAGCACCCTGTCCTTGATCTTATGCGATTCGATAAAGATGAAGGTAAGGTGCGTCATGATATCATAAATGTCAGATCGGCCGCGGGTAATTTCCACGTTCATCTGCTCATCGTCTATGCGGTAGCAGTTACGCCTCCTTTTTGGCGGAACGATGGCTTTAAAGTGCGATTTTGAATATCCCTCATCTGAAGTAAGGTTGATGAAACGGCACTCTTCAATTCCTACGGGTAGGCGCTCTATAACGTATAACAGCCCGTCGAGTTCCGCTTTTTCATCAGCGATAGAGCCGTAAATTTCAGGGCGAAGGGATAATAGTGCTTCCCTTAATGTATCGCCCGATATGCCCATTGGTTTATAAAAACCCCTGTTAAACAGGTGGCGCATAGTTATGTACAACCGCTCAATGGCTGCGGACGATTCCTGTGCCCTGGAGCGTGTTATGTTTTTTATCGATTGCATTTTGTTTGTTTTGTGGCAAATGTAGCTATTTTATTTTTTAGTGTGGGGAACGGGCAATAGTATAGGTTTTCTATATTATTCTGCTTTTTACTTCTTCAATATAGTTAAGAATTGTTTGTTCATCTTCCTCCACAGTTTTTAGATGGAAATATGCCCAACCAGGCATATCAGGAGCATCATCAGCTTGCGGTGACCAAACCTGCATAGTTAATGGACCTGTATACTGATGCATATACAATTCTCCATTTGAAGAATAAATATTGTCCTTGCCCTTTCTATGCCTGCAATTTCCAACTCTTAATAAATCAATATTATACCTCATGTTATTCAAGTATAAAGATATTGTTTCTATGAAAATCCAAGTATTGTAATCTGTTTTCAATCGGAAGCTTTTGATATTTTCTACCTCCCTGTATTCCGATTATATCTATGTTTTTCAATGATAATGATTTCGAAATAATTAATTCTTTGTTATTTTCAAATGTAATTAAGCCCTTGTCAAACAATTTATCAATCGTAGGGCTAAAAATGAAACCGTTATAAATGTCCAGTCTTTCAAAATTAGTAGATAATGCCCATGGTTTGATGTGCCCTGCGGATAGTATCATCTTTTCATCAATACCTGTTATTGGGCAAATCTTTAAATGTTTAAGCAACTCTGTTCGGAATTTATCTTGCCCTACCCTAATCTTACCCAAAATCGTTCTTGTGGTATCGCCTAATTCTTTATGCTCATCAAGCAGTAAATTATTTTCCTGATAATCAATAAGGGCTATTACCCCAATATCAATCATCTTAAATTGTTTTTCCAATTCCCTATAAAGAACTCCTCTTACACCGGCTTTCCATTCTTTTTGAGCCCTAACATTAGGGTAATATTTTTCAATTTGATTGTAGATAACTGGCCAGGTAGCAATTCCTCCATTATCTACTAATACTTTTGCAATTGCCTCAACTTTTGTCATGAGAATAAATTTAAAAGTGCATCCGCAATTTTCCTGTCGTTGCTCAGCCTTGGCAGCTTGTTCTGCCCGCCCAGCTTGCCAATGGACTTCATATATTCCTTAAAGCCGTCCTTTCCTACCGGGGTAATGATCAGCGTGCGCAGCACCTTCCCTACTATCAGGTCGTCGTAATACACATTCTGCTTCCGCATGGCGGTGTCTATCTTCAGGGCAAAGGCGTCTTTATCCGCTGGTTCCTGCTCAAACTCAATGAACCATTCGTGGTACGGCAACCCTTCTCCCGGCGTTATCTGCGGGGCTACGGTAAACTCATTCACACTCACGTCCGTTCCTTCCATTGCCTCTTTCAGGGCGCTTTCCACTTCCTTGCCAATCACATGCTCGCCAAATGCCGAGATGTAGTGCTTTATCCTTCCGGTCACGACAACGCGGTAGGGGCTCAGTGAAGTGAACGCAACGGTATCGCCAATATTGTAGGCCCACAGCCCGGCATTGGTAGAAATGATCAAAACATAATTTAGGCCCAGTTCCACTTCTCCTATGGTATGGCGTTTCGGGTTTTCGGTAAAGAACTCATCTGCCTTTATGAACTCGTAGAATATCCCTGCGTTGAGCAACAACAGCATGCCTTTTTCCTTTTGTGAATCCTGGTAGGCAAAAAAGCCTTCGGAGGCAGGGAACAGCTCAATGCTGTCGACCTTCCGGCCAATGAGGCCGTCAAACTTCGCCCGGTAGGGTTCGTAATTTACCCCTCCATATATAAAGAGGTTAAAATTCTTAAAGATGTCGCCAACTTTTCTTCCCTCTTTCTGCTGCAATTTTTCAAAATACATCTGCACCCAGGACGGTATGCCCGATATTACCTGCATGTCTTCATTATAAGTCTCCTCCACAATGGCATCTACCTTGGTTTCCCAATCGTCGATAATGTTGGTCTCCCAGCTTGGCATACGGTTCTTTTGAAGGTAGGCCGGAACATAGTGTGCGACAATTCCCGAGAGGCGGCCCAACTTTATGCCGTGCTTCTCGTCCAGTTCGGGGCTGCCCTGCAGGAAGATCATTTTGCCGTCCACAAAGTCTGCTTTCCCCGTCTCATGTATGTAGGCCAATATGGCATTTCGCGCAGCCTGTATATGGAAAGGCATGCTTTCTTTCGTCAGCGGGATGTATTTCGCGCCCGAGGTAGTGCCTGATGTCTTGGCAAAATAAAGCGGTTTGCCCGGCCACAGCACACCTTCCTCCCCTTTCACTACACGGTCTACATAGTTCTTCAGAGCTTCGTAGTCGCGCACGGGGACTTTGGCAGCAAAATCTGCAAAGGATGTTATGCTTCCAAAATCGTGGTCTTTGCCAAAAGCTGTATTCGATGCCTTCGCTATGAGTTCGCTAAAAACCTTTTGCTGGGTTTCCACAGGGCTGCCTGCCCATTTTTGGGTCTTGTTGTGGATGATGCCTGCGAATATTTTTGCTGCAAAGGATTTTATGGACATTTCTTATTTCAGATTGTAGAATTCAGAATTCAGATTTACATAGTCTCGAATTTCTCTTTTATCGCCTTCTCAGTACCTTTAAAAAGATAGAACACCATTGCCGCCAGCAGTGCAATGCCGATCCAAAACTTTACATCGGGTGACACCGGGACAAAGTAACCCAGTAATGAGATCACGACCATAACAGATGCGCCTTTTATCATTTGCATGGTAGAATACCGCTGTGCAAAATCCCAGCGTTCCTGCGACTTCATAGATGACGCAGTGCGATAACCATAAAGAGGATTGATCTTTTTTGGCGGAAAACAGTAGGTGACCATTGCCGCGATAAGGAAGATCACACCACATAGCAATGATACCGCAAACGAGTTGGTAAAAATTTCTTCCATATTATTCAAAATCTATAAATTGTGTAGGGTTTATCGGGTAGCCGTCCTTCCAGAGCTCAAAATGCAGGTGTACTCCCGTAGACTGTACACCTGTAGATCCAGCCAGTGCGATCACCTCGCCCGACTTCACGATATCCCCCTGCTCCTTGGTAAGCGATGCCGCGTGCTTATATACCGAAAGGATCCCGTCGTTGTGGCGCAGCACGATCACATTGCCGTTAGTAGGCGTCCAGTCGGCCAGGATAACCGTTCCTGCGGCTATAGATTTTATCGGTGTGTCTTTTGCAAGGGCAATGTCTACCGCAAAGTGCTTGGCCTTGGCATTATAGTTCTCTGTAATATGCCCTTTTACCGGTGCGAACAGCACCAGGCCTACTTTAGGCTTAGCCGATTCGAACAGGTTATACTTATCTTCTTTTGCTACCTCCTCCCGTAGCTTCAGGTCTGCTTTGGAGGGCTGCATTTCTTCGTCGGTAAGGGCCGGCTGGTCTCCGGGAACTATAGAGTCGCGGCTCAGTTTGGTATGGTCAAGGTCGCCTGTAAGCACCTTTTTTATTGAGGCCAGGTAAGCACTGTTCTCGTTGATCACTTTTTGCAGCGAATCGGAGCGAAGGGCGTTCTCCGTGGCTTCACGCTTCAGTTTGGTCGACGCATAGCCGGGAATGTACTCCCGCAGGGGTGTAAAGGCAATGATATAAGTTGTAAGGGCGATCATTACGATGCTCACCGATGTCAGCACTACAAAAACGTTCATGAGGTTAAGCCTCAATGAGAACAGTTCCTCAAAAGAGTCTTCATTAAGTATCACCAGGCGGTTCTTGGTGAACAGCCTTTTCCTGATCAATTGCCTTTTGAGCCTTTTTGCCGACATAACAACCGTTTAATTCACAAATATAGTAATATGGATCTAGCCACCAATCCCGTAAATTCTACAATTTCGGCCAGTAGTGTCCAAAAAGGCTCTAATTTATAGGTTTTCGAACATTGTTCAAATTTTCATATAATGCAAACCAAAAACAAAAATTTAGCGTAAATAGTTTTTGTAATGCATTTTATATATAACTTTGTGGGATAATTAAAACTTGTTGTCATGGGAAAATTTGGTTTAACAGAGATCCTTGTCATATTGGTGATCGTGGTGTTGCTGTTCGGGGGTAAAAAGATCCCTGAGCTTATGAAAGGATTGGGTACCGGTATCAAGGAATTCAAGAACGCTGCAAAAGACGGAGAACAGCCTGCTACTTCTAAGAAGCCAGCGCAGGAAGAAAATAAACTGTAATTACCAAAAGGTAGTTATAAACAAAACCCCTCTGAATAATTATTCAGAGGGGTTTTTTATTCTTTCGTGGGAATACTAATACTCTTTGCCGATGCTGTCAAATTCAGTATTCTTATTATAAACATACTGAATAGACTTGTCGAAAGCCAGGATAGGGTAGAATATCATACCTAAAAACAGCAGACCGACCGTAAAACCGGCATCCTTGCCAAAAGCTTTAGAAAGCTGGTTGACCATCATGATAGCAAAAACAATGTTCGCAATAGGAATAATGAGCATTAATATCCACCACCAGGGCTTCCTGATGATCTCCAATAAAACTATAATGTTGTAAATTGGGATGAGCGACGCCCATCCGGGTTTCCCCGCTTTCTCATAAATTTTCCATTGCGCTATTATCATAACTATCATGATAGCCAACGCAAATAAAATGATCCCAAGTCCTAATCCTAACATGTTAAAAGTTTGTTAATGGTTAAGCTACGAATATATAAATTTTTGAAATACGACCAAATGCGATATCTCCTTTTCCCTATTTCGTAATAAAACCTGATAAATGCCTGCTTTAAATATATAATTGTCAAGAATACCTGACAATACAAAGGCCGACATTGCATAATACAGACTTTTTCGTCTTATCGATTAGTTGATGATCATCGTCAGCGCCACTCTTTTCCTGTCCTCATCTACCTCAACCACTTTTACGGTAACATGCTGGTGCAACTTTACCACTTCATTTACATCGCTTACAAAGCCTTCTTTGAGCTGTGAGATGTGTACCAGCCCGCTTTCCTTAATGCCGACATCTACAAAGCAGCCAAAGTTGGTAATGTTGTTCACAATGCCCGGCAGTACCATTCCTGTGCGGAGGTCTTTCATGGTTTTTACATTGGGGTCGAACTCAAAAACCTTTGCCGACTTGCGCGGGTCGAGGCCCGGTTTTTCAAGTTCTTTCAGTATGTCTTTTAATCCTAAAACGCCTATGTCTCCGGTAATGTAGTTGTCTACAGGGACTTTGGCAATGGCCTCTTTGTTCGATACCAGGTCAGCCGTTTTTAGTTTCAGGTCTTTGGCCATTTTCTCAACAATAGGGTAGGCCTCGGGGTGCACGGCTGAATTATCCAACGGGTTCTTCGCATTCGGTATACGGATGAACGCCGCCGCCTGCTGGTAGGCTTTTTCGCCCAGCCTTGGCACTTTCTTCAGCTGCTTGCGGTCTTCGAACGGGCCGTTCTCCGCACGGTAGGCTACGATGTTCTCGGCCAGCTTCTCGCCAATGCCCGACACATAGCCCAGGAGCGACTTACTTG
The DNA here is from genome assembly GCF_052437795.1 of Flavobacterium sp. Lineage (GTDB taxonomy): Bacteria > Bacteroidota > Bacteroidia > Flavobacteriales > Flavobacteriaceae > Flavobacterium. The sequence goes on along the minus strand of NZ_JBQVPA010000003.1, from coordinate 91,758 downwards.
CCGTATTAATATTCACGCCCACCGAGTTCACGCAGCGCATTACCACCGTATCCAGTTCATCTTTAAGCATGCCCTGGTCAACGTCGTGCTGGTACTGTCCTACGCCAATGGCTTTTGGCTCTATCTTTACCAGTTCGGCCAGCGGGTCGCTCAGGCGGCGGCCAATGGATACCGCGCCCCTTACCGTCACATCATAACTGCCGAATTCCTCCCTGGCGATCTTCGATGCAGAATATACTGATGCACCGGCCTCGCTTACTATGAACACCTGCACCGGTTTGTCCCACGCTATTTTTTTGATGAAATGTTCCGTTTCGCGACTGGCAGTACCGTTGCCGATGGATATCGCGTCGACCTTGTAGGCATTCACCATCGAGCGGATCTTTTTCATCGCGATGGCCGACTCATTTTGGGGGGCGTGCGGGAAAATGGTCTCGTTGTAAAGCAAGCCGCCGTTCTCATCGAGGCATACGACTTTACACCCTGACCTGAAACCGGGGTCAATGGCCATGATCCGCTTTTCGCCCAGCGGCGGAGCCAAAAGTAATTGCTGCAGGTTGGCCGCAAAGACCTGTATGGCAACGGCATCGGCTTTGGCCTTGGCCTCCTGCATGACCTCGTTGGATATGGCGGGGTTCAGCAGGCGCTTGTAGCTGTCGGCTATGGCGAGCTTTAATTGAGTCGCGGTATCACGGTTGTTCTTAATTACGGTCTGCTCCATGAAGTCGAGCACCTCATCATTATCCACTTCCGTCTTTAGCTTGATGAAGCCCTCATTCTCGGCGCGCAGCATGGCTAGCAGGCGGTGGGAGGGAGCCTTGGCCAGGTTTTCGCTCCAATCGAAATACTGCTCGAATTTCTTGGCTTTCTCGTCTTCCTTGCCGGCCTTGGTGACCTTTGTTGTAACAGCCGCTTTGCGGCCGAAAATTTTCCGGAGCGACTTGCGGATGTATACGTTCTCGTTGATCCATTCGGCGATGATGTCGCGCGCACCCTGCAACGCCTCGTCCTCATTCAGCACCTGCCCGTTCAGGTATTTGGAGGCGATGAAATCCACATCGTCAGCGTTCTGCGCCATGATGACCTTTGCCAACGGCTCCAGGCCTTTTTCGCGGGCCACATCGGCGCGGGTCTTTTTCTTCTTTTTGTAGGGGAGGTACAGGTCCTCCAACTCGGTAAGGTCAAAGCTGGCGGTTATTTTCTGTTCCAGATCTTTGGTAAGGGCATCCTGCTCGGTTATGCTTTTCAGTATCGCATCCTTACGCTTTACGATGGCCTCATACGCCTGGCTCAGCCTTGCGATCTGCTCAATAACCACCTCATCGAGGTTGCCGGTCCTGTCCTTACGATAGCGGGCAATGAAGGGTATGGTGCAGTCTTCCGCAAGCAATTGCAGTGTGGCTTCGATGCTTTTGGTATTGGCGGTGACGTGGGTGGCTATGTATTGGAGATTGGTCATGGGTAGAATTTTTGGAATGCAAATATGGAGAAAAAGTTTTTGTAAGGAAAAAATTTGTAGGTTTGATAATAAACTAACGGTTATGATTAAAGAAATTGAAGTAAAGGGATTGTACGAAGTTTTTGATCATCCAATTCATTTAAAAGAGGAAGATATAACTCTTATTCTTGGAGAAAATGGGCTTGGGAAAACTTTAATATTAAAAATGATTAAATCATTTTTTGACAAAAATTTTAATGAATTACACACGTATAGTTATGAAACATTTAAATTAGTTTTTGACGATAATACTCAGATTATAATTTCGAAAAGCATAAAGGATGATAAAACATTTTTAAATTTTGTATATAAAGAATCCAAGAAAAAAAATGAGAAGTTTTCTATAAATATTGATGATCTTAACCATACTCGAAGAAGCCGAAAGGGTTATCAAAGAACTTTTTACTTTGATGATTTAGAATCAAGATTATCAAATTATCTTCCATCTCATATTGAGAGAATAGATATAGATATGTGGCATGATAAATTTGAAAGCGAACTACTTTCAACAAGCACATTATTACAGAAATATCGAAAATTTTTACCAACTTCTCTGTTAGAAGATTTAGACAATATACCATTATGGTTATCTAGCAAAGTTGACTCTCTAAACGTAAAAATCATCGAAACACAAAGATTGCTCTACAGAAGAAAGGCTCAAGAGAGCGAATATGAATCATCAGTTTTAAAATATTCAAGAGAACTTACCGAAATAATTAAAAATAAAACAGTCGCAGCAACTGATTTTGCTTCAAAATTAGATAGAAGCTACCCTAACCGTATTATTCGAGCAATAACTAAAGAGTCTTTAGTATCAGATGAAGAATTAGAAATTAGTTTAAAAAATCTTAATCAACGTAGAGAATTATTAAATCGTGTCGGGCTGTTGGATACAGCTGAGGAAGATATTGTTGAGGTTACAAACAAATTTCAAGATGACTTTAGTTCGAAAGAATTATTAAAGGACGTACTACATATTTATCAAATTGATAGTCACGAAAAATTAGATATCTATGAAGATATAGCCTTAAAGCTTGATTTATTGATTAAATTGATAAATAAAAGATTCTTATATAAAACATTGGCAATTGACAAAAAAAAGGGATTTGTATTCACATCAACAATTACAAAAAAAGATATTCCATTAAATGGCTTATCATCCGGTGAACAACATGAATTAGTATTATTTTACCAACTTCTATTTGATCTTGAACCAAATACACTGCTGCTAATTGACGAACCTGAAATTTCGTTACATATTTCTTGGCAAAATCAATTTATAAACGACCTACGAGAAATAAAAAGATTAAATAACTTTTATGCAATTATTGCAACACATTCACCAGATATAATAGATAAAAACTGGGATTTAACAATACAGCTAAAAGGAGTGTAATATGACAGGAGATATTACTGCTAATCGTATTGCTAATGCAATTCGTATGAAAGATAAAAATAAAACAAAAAATTTCCTAATTGTCGAGGGAATTACTGATCAAGTTTTTTTTAATAAGTTTATAGAAAAAAGCTACTGTGATATTGAAATAGCTTTTGGAAATTTAAATGTTATTGCAGTCGTGCAGAATTTAGCTACTGGTGGATTTAGTGGAGCTATAGGTATAATTGATTCTGACTTTAGAGTCATTAACGGCGAAATTTTTGGTGAAGGGCCAATTTTTTTATCTGATTTTCATGATCTCGAAATAATGTTTATTTCTTCAGATACTTTTAGTGATGTTCTTAACGCTTATAATGTAGAACAGAAACTAGCTTCACAATGGAAATCTTATATTGACTTTAGAATGCATCTTTTTGAAATTGTGAAATCTATTGGTCATTTAAAATTAATCAATAACAGAAATAATTATAAAATAAAATTTAAACCTGACGTACCCGATGGTAAATATATTGACTATTCCAAATTTGTAGATATTAAATCATTAGCGTATTTAGGTGATAAGGAATTGATAGATACGGTTCTTAAATATGAAAATCAACAAGCTAAGATCAATGTCGACCGAAAAACTTTATTAGAAGATATCAAGAATTTAGATAAAAATATAGATAAATATCATTTATGTAATGGACACGATTTTATGCAACTCATAGCATTGGCGCTAAGAAAAAATATTTCTAATTTAAATTCAAATGCTATTGGACACAAACAAATTGAAAGAGAATTTGCTTTAGCATATGATAGTAGATTTTTTAAAACAACAAATCTATACAGTAAAATAAAAGGATGGGAGCAAAATACAGGAAAAATAATTTTAAACTGTTGACCTTTACTAGCCCAAATTTGAGGTTATGTACATCTTTAAGTGACAAGCAAGATCATTGATCCAGCGAAATAAAAACCTTAAATGCTCCCCAATCTATCCCTCACCCTCGACCAACTCGAAAAGACCTCTTGGGGCGAACCCACTTACGATTCCTACCTGGTGCGTACCTGCCACGCGTTGCGTAAAAAGCCCTTAAAGGACTTTACCATTGAGGACCTTCGCATTATGATCGGGCAGAACATTTCATTGGAATACCTGATGCCGCTGGCCATCCTGGAGCTTAGAAAAAACATCCTCGCCGAAGGCGATTTTTATGAGGGCGACCTGCTTAAAGTGGTGCTTTCCGCTGAAGGCGGTTTTTGGGAAAAACACCCCGGAATGGGGGAGAGGGTAGCAACGATTTACCGGCAAAATGAGGCGGTTATTGAGGCGTCCATAAGCCGGAAAGAGTTAAAAAAGGCATTTGAGGGGTTTGTCTTCCCCCCGGCTCCCTCCGAGGGAGGGGGAGACGTGAAGTAACACTCCTGCCGGCTGCGCAACGCGGCTCTTCCATTCCGACGATAGGAGGAATCTCAAATGACAGGACGTAACACTCCTGCCGGAATAATTATTACAATAAAAAAACACTGACCAGTCGTGTATTGACTAGATCAGTGTTTATACTATCCGTGATGATACGCTAAATAAACGTCATCCGTATTCCCTTAGCAAGAGATCTTATCCACCCTTTGCTGGTGCCTGCCGCCTTCAAAGTCTGTATTCAGGAACGTATCGACCATATCTACTGCCTGGTGGATGGCGGTAAAGCGGGCCGGGATGCTGAGGATGTTCGCATCGTTATGCTCGCGCGCCAGCGCCGAAATTTCTTTGGTCCAGCACAGGGCCGCGCGTACTTTCTGGTGCTTGTTGGCGGTCATGGCCACACCGTTGCCGCTTCCGCAGATTATGATGCCGAAATCTACAGTACCGTTCTCAACGTCGGCAGCTACCGGGTGCACGAAGTCAGGGTAGTCTACGCTGTCGAAGGTGTCGGTACCGTGGTTGATCACTTCATATCCTTTGTCCTGAAGGTATTTTACAATGGCTTGTTTGTACTCGGGGCCTGCGTGGTCGTTGCCGATGGAAATTTTCATTTGTAATAAGAGTTATGTTGTTGTAGGGCAAAGGTAGGAAAATAAGTTTCACAGCCTCCGGATAGCTATCGGGACTCAAAGTAGAAAGCTCACACTTTTATGTCGGTCATCTTACTTCAATAAAAGAATTATACATTATTGATGAGCAGATCATCTTGAGGGTCTTGATTATTTTTGATGCATACCTAATGTTTCAGCAGCGCATTCATTATCAATTATTTATACAACCATTAGATTTTCGTGGCGTAATAATATAGAACTAAATATGTTAAAATCGTATCATGTTGATAAATATAAAAAACTACTGAAAACAAAGCGTTTGTATTTTAACAGTTATTGTTAATAAGTATAAATGAAAAAAGAGAAGTTTTTTCAGAAGTTGACCGAATTTTTTCTAAGACAAAATCCAAACGATATTTCCAAATTTATTTCTCATGATCTTATTGGAATGTTATGAAAACGTTAACACTACTTATTAACATGAATTAACAATCTGACTTATTAAAAATATAAGGGTAGAAATGGAAATTAACCATTGTTGATAACCTTTTACGAAAACAACGAAACCACTTCACTCTAATCTGTTTACGTTTTCTTAACATTGTTGATAGCGTTGTAAAACTATCTATAAGTCATAAATACCGTGTCACCGGGAAAAAGTTATAGCTGCTATTAACAAGCAATCATAATCACCAAAAATTTTAAATTTTAAAAAATCTTTTTTTTTTGTTTTTAATAAATGTTGATAACCTTTTCAGCTATCAGACGATCTTCAGATCTTGTTCGGAAGTGAATTGGTCAATGATATCCTTAACAGTGATGAGATCATTTGGATGTACCTTTAGCCTGATGCCACCGAAGGCGTGCGAATACATTGGGGCAATGCCTGCCATGGCTTCATTTTCGAAATAGTGGGATATCCCTGCCTCCTGAAGCAGGTGCTTTATCACGGTGATCTCGTGGGGATAGGTAAAGACCGCGGCGGTAACGAAGTTGTTCATATAGTGTGGTATTGCGTAAAGCCTTTATAAATTTACATATTTAAAAGTTATTATTTCATTAAAGGTAAGCGCTTATCTGATTGTTATTCGTAATTTTCCTGCATTATTTAAGAAAATTATGACTAAGAAGAACGGAAAACCGTCGCCAAAAAAGGAAAAGGATTTTTCGAGGAAGATCTACAAGATCCTTGCAAAAGACCCTAACAGATCGTATAACTACAAGCAGATCGCGGCGGTATTGGAACTGGACGACACCAAGAGCAGGAATGAAATTATAAAGGAACTGAAGATACTGGCATCCCAGGAGCAGATAGAGGAAACCGACCGCGGCAAGTACAAAGTGATCGCAAAAGCGGACTATGTAGAGGGGACCATTGACATGACAAGCAGGAAAACGGCTTATTTTGTATCGCCCGAGATTGAGGATGATGTATTTATACCAACGAACAACCTGAACAAAGCCCTGGATAAAGACAAGGTAAAAGTATACATATACAACCGCAGGAGAGGCCGCAGGCCCGAAGGTGAAGTGGTAGAGATACTGGAGCGCCACAAGACCGAATTCGTTGGTGTGATCGATATACAGAAGAATTTTGCATTCGTCTCTACAGCCAACGCTAAAATGTATACTGACATTTTTATCCCGAAGAACAAGTTGGGTGAAGCTGAGAACGGCGATGTTGTACTCGTGAAAATGGAAGACTGGCCTGCGAAAGCCGACAGCCCTTTTGGGGAAGTGATCAAGGTACTGGGCAAGCCGGGTGAACACAATACTGAGATCCATGCTATATTGGCGGAATACGGATTGCCATACGATTTCCCTGTTGATGTGGAAATATTCGCGCAAAAACTGGATACCGATATACACGAAGATGAAATTGCCCGCAGAAGGGACATGCGCAAAACACTGACCTTTACCATTGACCCTAAGGACGCGAAAGACTTTGATGATGCATTATCATTCGAAAAGCTCGATAACGGCAACTATGAAATAGGCATACATATTGCCGATGTTTCCTACTATTTGCAGGAAGGGACGATACTGGATGCCGAAGCGTATCAGCGTGCCACATCTGTCTACCTGGTAGATAGGGTAGTACCCATGCTTCCCGAAGTATTGTCTAACTTTGCATGTTCTTTACGGCCGCATGAGGAAAAATACACGTTCTCTGCAGTGTTTGAGATCAATGAAAAGGCAGATGTGGTGAACCAGTGGTTCGGGCGTACAGTGATTTATTCTGACCAGCGTTTTGCCTACGAAGAGGCACAATACATGATAGAGACGCAAAGCGCGACCATACCGGCCGAAATATCGCTGACAGGGGAAACCTATACCGTAAGCGAAGATATTCGAAATGCAACGCTTAAAATGGACCAGCTGGCCAAGATCATGCGCAGGAAGCGGATGGCTGCCGGTGCGATCTCTTTCGATAAGGTAGAAGTAAAATTCCACCTTAACGAACAGGCAGAGCCTACCGGTGTTTATTTTAAGGAGGCTAAAGACTCTAACCATCTGATCGAGGAATTCATGCTTTTAGCGAACAGGAAGGTTGCGGAATTCATTGGCAAGCAAAAGAAAACATTCGTATACCGTATCCACGAAGAACCTAATGAGGACAAGCTGATCGCGTTACAAACCGTGATCTCTAAATTCGGCTATAGCATCAACTTCAAATCGAAGAGCCTTATCTCAAAATCGCTAAATACGCTCTTGCAGGATGTACAAGGCAAAAAAGAGCAGAACCTTGTAGATACCCTTGCGATCCGAAGCATGAGCAAGGCTAAATATTCCACCCAGAACATTGGGCATTACGGCCTGGCATTCGATCACTATTCGCATTTTACATCGCCCATACGCCGTTATCCGGATGTGATGGCGCACAGATTGCTGCAGTTTTACCTTGATGGCGGCAAATCTGTAGACGAGGAGGCTTATGAAGTTATGTGTAACCATACATCTAACATGGAATACCTGGCGGCACAAGCCGAGCGCGACAGCATTAAGTATATGCAGGTGAAATACATGCTTGACCACAAGGACGAGGAATTCCTGGGTGTGGTTTCAGGTGTGACAGAATGGGGGATCTATGTGGAGATCGTTTCCAACAAATGTGAAGGCATGTGCCGCATCCGCGAAATAAGGGACGATTACTACACCTTTGATGAAAAGCAATATGCGCTGGTAGGGCAGGTGACGAATAACATTATCCAGCTGGGCGACGAGGTATACGTTAAAGTAAAGAATGCCGACCTGGTAAAAAAACAGCTTGATTTTACTTTCTTGAAAAAGAAAGGGGACGAATAGATCCTGTTTTAAAATTTAATCTCATTTTATGACGCACCTCTTCCTGAAAAAGAACGGGTGTGTTTGGTGTAAAAAAACCAAAACTGTAACACTGGCTTGCTTTTTGAGTCTTTATTAGAAATTTAGAGAACCTATTCAAAAACAAAGAGTATGAAAAAGTTTATTGTGATCGCATTTTTAGGGTTAGGGCAAATCCTTACGGCCCAAGTAGCCAAGACTATAGGGCAGTTCACTACCATCAAGGCCTTTGACCAGATCGATGTAACCCTTATCAGATCTGATAAGAATGAGGTAATTATCAATGGTTCCCGTAAGGATGATGTAGAAGTAGTGACCAAGAATGATGAACTGAAAATTCGCATGAAGCTGGCCAAGCTTCTGAAAGGCGATGATGTTAGCGTGACCGTATATTATACAGGAAAGATCAGTCAGGTAGAGGCCAGTGAAGGTGCCAGGATAGCATCGCAGGAAACTTTTTCGGCTACCGCTTTTGAGGTAAATGCTAAAGAAGGTGCTGAAATAAAACTGAACCTTGATGTGCAAAAGTTGAAGTCGAAAGCAAATTCGGGCGGTATATTGAACATTTCCGGTACAGCCGGAAACCATGATTCGGTAGTGACTTCCGGTGGTATTTTACATATGAGGGACCTTGAGACAAAACAGACTGCCATTACCATTAATGCAGGTGGCGAAGCCGATATTTATGCGACCGAATATGTGGATGCAAAGACCAGGGCAGGAGGGGACATCAACATTTATGGAAATCCTAAGCAGGTGGACCAAAAAGAATTTGCCGGCGGCAGGATAAAGATCGTAAAAGGATAATTTCGTAATACACTTTAATGAGATCCCGGGGAGAGCAATTTTTTTCCCCGGGATCTTTTTTTGCAAAATACTATAAAGGTTTTCACTGATCTCCAACATGATGAAGTTCGATCTGTGAAATTTTTACGGGAACTGTAACATTTCAAAATACTACAAAGTCTTTAGCATGAATACGATCATTCATCTAAAACCTACATTATGAAAACATTATTTGCTATTGCGGCAGTTGCCCTATGCCAGTTAGCCCTTGCCCAGCACACACAGGAGTTTAAAGAATTGAAAAGGATAGCTATAAAAGGCGATCTTGCGGTAACCCTTGTAAAAGATTCCCAAAACAAAGTTGTTTTCGGGGAAGGGTCAGAACCGGGCGATATTAAATACGATAACGGTTCGCTCTACCTCGAGGGAGATGGTACGGCAACCCTTTATTATAAAGATGCATTAGAAAGCCTTACAGTAGGATCTGACGTAAAAGTGGTTGGTAAGGACGAAATAAAAAGTAAAACGTTCACGCTGGCTACCGGATCGGACAGTAAAGTGGCTGTAAGCTTTAATGTAAGTGAGCTAAGTGTAACAGCAGGCTCTGATGCGCAGATCGCGCTCAAGGGAAAGTCGGCTAATGCAAAGTTCACTGTTGGGTCGGATGTGCAGCTTGATGCTAAGGAATTAGAATCTCAGGATGTTTTAGTTACCATGGCCTCTGATGCACAAGTAATGATCAATGCAAAGGGCGAAGTAAGCGCAGTAGTAGCATCTGACGGGCAGTTGACCATATATGGCAACCCAAAGAATGTAAAGGAAACTAAAGGGTCTGACGCAAAAATAACACTGGTGAAATAGAATTTAATAGGAGTTGTAAAGAGCCCGGAAGTGATGTGTTTCCGGGTTTTTTGTTTGGTTTCACACCGGCACCTCTCTTAAGTTTAAGTGTTCAGCTTCACTCATGCGGGTTAGCGATCATTCCTATAAATTTATCCGGATCTGTATTATCCGGTTAACTAAAAAATAACTGTTTTTATTTAAAAATTTAAAATTGTAACTTGCCTTCTTAATCAAGATTTAATGTTAGAGGACATTTTCAGCGCTATCCCGCTTGGCTTTTTCCTGAGTGTCATGCCCGGCGCTGTATTTTTTGTATTATTGGAAACCAGTGTCGTTAAGGGCTTTAGGTCGGCCATTGCATTTGACCTTGGTGCCATAACTTCCGACATTGTTTTTATCCTCATTGCTTATTTCAGCAGCTACAAATTGCTTGAAAAGATCAAGGATGAACCGGCCCTTTTCATTTTCGGCGGGCTTATAATGCTTACTTACGGGCTTATTTCTTTCTTTAAGATCAGGAAAACATCAAAGAACGAACTGATAGACGATGCTTCCCGCGACATCATTAAAAAAGATTATTTCAGCCTGTTCGCAAAAGGTTTCCTGCTAAATTTCATCAATATTGGTGTATTGGGCTTTTGGCTCGCGATCATCATTACCTGGGGGCCGCAGCTTGACCTGAAGCCCTCACGGATGTTTATTTTCTTTACATCAGTGATCGGCACTTATTTTATGATCGACCTCGGCAAGATAATGTTGGCCAAGCAGCTTCGCAATAAGCTAACTTCGCAAAATATTGCTAAGATCAAGAAGGGTATAAGTATCATACTAATGGTTTTTGGCCTTGCACTGTTGGTACAGGGATGGTTCCCGAAGGAAAGCACAAAGATGATCGAGCAGTTTGAGAACCAGTCGGCAGCGGAGTAATTTCAGATCGAGCTTCACTCTTTCCTGAAAAATTCAGTGGTTATAACTTGTAGAATTACACTTTAAAAAACTAAGAATAATAATAAATGGGCACCATAAAACTCCAGAATATCCGCACCTTTTCTTACCACGGCTGCCTTGTAGAAGAAAGCAAAATAGGCTCTGATTACCGCGTTGACCTCGAGATCAAGGCTGACCTCCGCAGATCCATGGAAACCGATGAACTGGCCGACACGGTGGATTATGTACAACTGAACAAAATTGTAGTGGAAGAAATGGCTATTCGTTCCAGGCTCCTGGAGCATGTGGCACAGCGCATAGTCAAACGAATTTTTAGCGAATTGCCCGAAGTTTCGAGGATAGTGCTTTCAGTTTCAAAGCTTAACCCTCCCATTGGTGGTGATGTAGAGTCCGTAACAATTCAACTGGAAGAATACCGCACCTGATTTTTATTGCACTTTATATCGTTTTTTCTTGCGTTAGTGCAAAATATATGTAAATTTGCCATCCATATTTATGGCATCTTGGCCGAGTGGCTAGGCACAGGTCTGCAAAACCTGCTACAGCGGTTCGAATCCGCTAGATGCCTCATAAAAGCTGTCTGTAAAGGCAGCTTTTTTTGTTTTTTCAGGGATTTAACACAACTTCAAACCCTGGGCCTCTTCCCAAACTTTGCAACTCTGCTATTCTGTCACTTTGCAACTATTTAATTACATTTGCACTTCATACAAGAAAACTATGTCAACTGAAGAAAGGTCGCTCAATTTCATAGAGCATATCATTGAAGAGGATTTAACTAACGGACTGCCCAACGATAAGCTGCGTTTCCGCTTCCCACCGGAGCCTAATGGTTACCTGCATGTAGGCCACGCAAGCGCCATTTGCCTGAACTTTGGACTGGGGCTAAAGTACAATGCACCGGTAAACCTGCGTTTTGACGATACCAACCCTGCCAAGGAAGAACAGGAATATGTGGACGCTATAAAGAAAGACGTACAATGGCTGGGCTATGAATGGGCTGAGGAGCGTTATGCGTCAGACTATTTTCAGGAGCTGTATGACTGGGCCGTGGAGTTCATTAAAAAAGGTGTGGCGTATGTTGACAGCCAGTCGTCTGAAGAGATGGCAAGGCAAAAAGGATCACCTACACAACCTGGGGTAGAAGGCCCATACAGGAACCGTTCGGTAGAAGAGAACCTCGAGCTTTTTGAACGCATGAAAAATGGCGAATTTCCTGAAGGCACCCATATCCTTAGAGCTAAGATCGACATGCAGTCGACTAATATGCTCATGCGCGACCCGATCATGTACCGCATACTCCACGCGCATCACCACCGCACCGCCGACAACTGGTGCATATACCCGATGTACGACTGGGCCCATGGTGAAAGCGACTACCTCGAACAAATATCACACTCACTGTGTACGCTGGAATTCCTGCCGCACAGGGAGCTTTACGACTGGTTCCTTGACCAGATATATGACAGTACCAAAGTGCGTCCTAAACAGCGCGAATTTGCCCGCCGTAACCTGAGCCACACCGTTGTGAGCAAAAGGAAACTTTTACAACTGGTGAACGAGAACCACGTAACCGGCTGGGACGATCCAAGGATGAGCACCATTTCGGGTATGCGTAGGAGGGGCTACCCGCCAATGGCCATTCGTAATTTTGCTGATACCATAGGCATAGCGAAGCGTACCAACCTTATAGATGTATCGCTGCTTGAATTCTGTGTGAGGGAAGAACTGAACAAGACCGCACCGCGTGTAATGGCAGTGCTTGACCCGGTAAAGCTTGTAATTACCAATTACCCTGAAGGACAGGAGGAATGGCTTGAGGCCGAGAACAATCCGGAGGACGAAAGTGCAGGCTTCCGTGAAGTACCTTTCTCGAGAGAATTGTACATTGAGCGCGAGGACTTTATGGAGAATGCCAACAGTAAGTATTTCCGCCTTACTTTAGGCAAAGAAGTACGCCTTAAGAATGCGTACATCATTAAAGGGGAAAGTGTTGTTAAAGATGCTGACGGAAATATTACAGAAATACATTGTACCTATGATGCTGACAGCCGCAGCGGAAGTGGCAGCGAGGCCAGCATGCGTAAAATAAAAGGAACTATTCACTGGGTATCGATACAGCATGCCGTTACTGCCGAAGTGAGGGTATACGACAGGCTTTTCAGCAACGAAGCGCCTGATGGTGATAAAGATGTTGATTTTAAGACGTTCATTAACCCTAATTCATTGGAAGTTATTACCGGTTACCTTGAGCCAAGCCTTAAAAGTGCCGAAGCAGGGGAGCGGTACCAGTTCCAAAGATTAGGATACTTCTGCGTTGACCCGGATACGAATGCCGAGAAGATCGTTTTCAATAAAACGGTCGGGCTTAGGGACACGTGGGCAAAACTTGAAAGTAAAGAATAATTTTACATACAGTAGATGAAACCGATAGTTAACTGCTATCGGTTTTTTTATTCATGCCTGTTACGTCTGAATAATAATAATTATCGATTTTATTTCAATATCAGATCAATTCCAATTATTATTTACAATTCTGATCACAATTAAGTATCGATAAATTTAATCTATTGAAAACAGCCTCCATAAACTGATCCTCCTACAATAATTTTTGTAAGAAACCCAAATCCTTATTGGCAGTTGTAAAACAGCTTTAAATCGCCTTATTTTTAGTTTTCACATACTTTAGCGTTCAATTAACTACACATTAACATCCTACAAAATTTTATTTGCCGTATCTTTAGATGAAACCGATAGTTAACAGCTATCGGTTTTTTTATTTATGCCTGTTCAGCTCTGAATAATAATTATCGATCCTACTTCAATATCAGATCAATTTCAATTATTATTTACAATTCTGATAATAATTAAGTACTGATAAATTTAATCTATTGAAAACAGCCTCCATAAACTGATCCTCCTGCAATAATTTTTGTAAGAAACCCAAATCCTTATTGGCGGTTGTAAAACAGCTTTAAATCGCCTTATTTTTAGTTTTCACATACTTTAGCGTTCAATTAACTACACATTAACATCCTACAAAATTTTATTTGCCGTATCTTTATGAAAAGAAATTATTAATTCAAAAAATAAAAGATTATGGCTGGTAAAACAGGAACAATAGTAGCCGTGCTTGCAGGTGCGGCAGTAGGAGCAGCGTTGGGAATTTTGTTTGCCCCGGACGAGGGTTCTAAGACAAGAAGGAAGATCAAAGACGGCGTTGGTTCGAAAGCCGATGAGATCAAAGACAAGTTGAGCGAACTTACTGAAACCGTAAAAAGCAAATTTGGTGGCGCGAAGCAGGACCTACAGGGCACGCTTGACAACCTGGTAACAAATGTTGAGAGCAAGAAAGATGAGATCATCGATGCCCTTGAAAGGAAACTGGACGAATTGAAAAGCAGTAAAGCTGCAGCAGCCGGCACGAACGGTAACGCTGCAGGAGGAAATAATTAATAACGTACTATGGCATTAGAAGATGTAAAGGATAATGTGGAAGACCTTAAAAATGAGGCAAAGCGTGTAATAGACGCTAACTTAAAGTACTACAAGCTGTGGGGCTTTAAGATACTCATGAAGTCGACCACCATGATGCTCAAGCTTTTCCTGCTTGCCGTCATGCTGATGATCGTTACGGTCTTCTTTTCCATTGCCGCCGCTTTGGGCATTGGGTATTGGCTTGATAATTTTGCCTGGGGCTTCCTTATAGTAGGCCTTATATACCTGATAATGGCCATTGTAGTGTATTATGTTCAGGATAAGATCGTGGAAGGCCCGATGCTGTCGCGCTTTTCAAAGATATTCTTAAAAAAGTACTAACCATGAATACGACGGTATACAGCTCATACGACGAGATCAACAGGGACCTTGAGATCCTTAAAGTAGAGAAGGACCTTGCTTATGCAAGGTTTATGAAAGACCTTGAGGAAACAAAAGACAGCCTTACACCCATGAACCTGATCGGCGAAAAGCCAAGACAGGTATTGGGGATACTCGGACTATTATCGGGGCCGCTGAAGAGTGCAGCGCTAACATGGTTATTCAAGAAAGTATTTTAATGGGGGAGGACAATGAAGAGAAAGCCGCTGACATTACATCAGCGGCTTTTTATTTACCGGCAGGTTTTATTATTTCCTGCCTTTGCCTTGCCTTTCCTTGCGCTTTTGCTCGCGGTAGGCTTTAAGCTCATCTTTATCGAGATAAGAATCCTTGTTGGTATCAATGGCGGCAAAGTTCTCCTTAAGTTTTCCTTTAGGCGCTTTGTCTGCTTCCGCCAGACTTATTTTCCCATCATTGTCGGTATCCAGCTTAGCGAACATTTCGCCATTTCCTTTCCCTTCACGAACTTTTTCTTTTTCCTGTGCAACAGCACCTGCTGTGGTAAACAATGCTGCAAGCATCATCAGTCCTAAAAACTTCATTTTCATAATTTGATATTTTGATATGAGGTTAGACTTCTCTATAGTTGTTTGGTTTAATGCAAGTTAATAATTTAACTAAAAGTAGCAAAAAAACCGCTGATCTCTCAGCGGCTTCTAAAATTATTCTGTTGGGGCTTCATCAGGTGTTTCTGCGGTTGGAGGCTGCTGCCATGTACTCCTGCGTTCTTCCTGTTCACGCTTTTCCCGTTTTTTACTGCCTTGCTTTATGGCTTCTCCCACCTGATTGGAGGCGGTGAATGATGCTACCATATTGTTGAGCATGTCGCTGCCGGCCTGTGGCGAGTTGGGTAGCAGGATAAGGTTGGAGTTGGTATCGCTGCCTATGGCCTGTAGCGTATCATAATGCTGTGTTACTACGATAAGCGCAGAAGCTTCCTGAGAGTTGATGCCTACTTTGTTGAGCACATCTACACTTTCTACCAGTCCACGGGCAATTTCACGGCGCTGGTCGGCGATACCCTGTCCCTGCAGCCTTTTGCTTTCCGCTTCTGCTTTTGCCTTGGCTACGATACGAATGCGTTGTGCCTCGGCCTCATATTCTGCAGCCGATTTTTCCCTGTCAGCGGCGTTGATGCGGTTCATGGCATGTTTTACCTGGGGATCCGGGTCGATATCGGTGATCAGCGTATTAATGATGTCATAGCCGTAGCCTGACATAGCTTCGTTCAGTTCGCGTTTCACTGCAACGGCAATGTCATCCTTGCGCTCGAATACATCATCCAGTTTCAGCTTTGGTACTTCGGCACGCACTACGTCAAAAACATAAGAAGTGATCTGGTCATGCGGGAATTCGAGTTTGTAGAAGGCATCGTACACTTTTTCCTGTATCACCTTGAACTGCACCGATACCTTCATTTTCACGAATACGTTCTCCTTGGTCTTGGTCTCGATGATCACGTCGAGCTGCTGTATCTTGAGGTTCACCCTTCCGGCAATGCGGTCGATGATAGGTATCTTTAACTGTAACCCTGCGTGGCGGATGCTGTGGAACTTACCAAAGCGTTCCACGATAACCGAGGTTTGCTGCTTAACGGTAAAGAATGATGAGAGAAAAATGACTACTGCAAAAAACAGCAACACATACAAAAAAATGTTTTCCATGATCTGTTTGTTTTTATTGATTTTTGGTAAGATATGGAATTTTAGGGAAATAAAAAAGCCTTCCCGAAGGAAAGCTTTACTGTTGTTAAACCTACAGGTATCACGTTACCTTGCAAGTTCTATAATGTTCCTATCGCCTTTTTGATCCTTGCGATCGCCTCTTCTTTCCCTATCAAAGATATGATGTCAAACAGGTGTGGGCCCTTCATGGCGCCTACAAGGCTTAAACGCAGCGGCTGCATCACCTTGCCCATACCAATGCCGTTCTCTTCCATCCAGGCCTTTGTAACAGCCTCTACATTGGCAGAGGAGAAGTCCAGCGTGTTTTCAATAACGTTGATAAGCTGTTCCATAATTTCTGCCGTCTCTGGTTTCCAGTTCTTCACGGCCTTTTCATCGTATGATGACGGCGCTTCAAAGAAATAATCGGTCAGGTCCCAAAGTTCACTTGCAAAAGAAGCACGCTCCTTTACCAATCCTACAACTTCTGTAGTATATTCTATCGGCCTATTGATGCCTTTTTCCAACAGTACGTGTGACAATTGCTTTGCCAAAACCTCGTTATCCTGCCTGCCGAAATACTGGTGGTTGAACCACTTGTTCTTCTCCGGGTCGAATTTGGCGCCGGCCTTATGCACACGCTCCAAATCAAAAAGGTGTACCAGTTCGTCAAGCGTGAACAGCTCCTGGTCGGTGCCCGGGTTCCAGCCCAGCAGTGCCAGGAAGTTGATGACCGCTTCCGGAAGGAAACCGTTTTCCCTGTAGCCTGAAGATGTAGTACCGTCGGGGTTTTTCCATTCTAACGGGAATACCGGGAAGCCCAGCTTGTCGCCATCGCGCTTAGAGAGCTTTCCGTTGCCCACAGGTTTCAGTATCAGTGGAAGATGCGCGAACTGTGGTGCCTCCCAACCGAATGCTTTGTATAGCAATTCGTGTAGCGGCATTGAGGGTAGCCATTCCTCGCCACGGATCACGTGGGTGGTTTCCATCAGGTGGTCATCTACGATATTGGCCAGGTGGTAGGTAGGCATGCCGTCGCTCTTGAACAATACTTTATCGTCAAGCAGGTTGGTATCGAACTTTATATCGCCACGGATGATGTCCTTAAGGTGCAGTGTTTCGTTTACAGGTGTTTTAAAGCGGATCACGTAATGCTCTCCGGCATCAATGCGCTTTTGGACTTCTTCTTTTGAAATGACAAGTGAAGTGTCCAGCTTTTCCCTGTTGGTATGATTGTATATGAACGTCTTTCCCTCGGCTTCATCCTGCTTGCGGAGTTCGTCCAGCGCTTCCGGGGTATCAAACGCATAGTAGGCCCATCCGGAGTTGATCAGTTCATCTGCGTAGGCATTGTATATCGCTTTCCTTTCGCTTTGGCGGTACGGCCCGAACTTGCCTTCCTTGCCAACGCCTTCATCAAACGGTATGCCCAGCCAGTTAAGGGCTTCGATGATATATTCTTCGGCTCCCGGAACAAAACGGTTCTGGTCGGTATCCTCAATTCGCAAATAGAAAACGCCGCCATGCTTCTTGGCGAACAGGTAATTGAAAAGGGCGGTCCTGACACCGCCTATGTGTAATGGCCCGGTCGGGCTTGGCGCAAAACGCACACGGACTTGCTTTGGCATTGGTTATAATTTTGGGGGCAAAGATAGGGGAAAGAAGTGGTAAAGTTGTAAAGTCTCAAAGTTGCAAAGTCATAAAGGTAGTAGCCTGACTAATTATTATTAATTCGTGATTGCGTATGAGTGTTACGCCACGTCACCCTCTCCTTTGGAGAGGGCGGGGGGTGAGGTCTTCATAAGAGTTATCAACAACGAAAACCTTCGCGAATCTTTGCGCCTTCTTTGTGTTTCTTTCCGAAATAATCCTTTCAAAATATAACGATCTAATAATCATTCTGATAACTATCGGTACTAATGATCTCTCCCCATATCATACAATAACATTTTTAACGTTACTTATCCAGCGGAATTTGTATTTTTATCGGTTATTAACAATTGTCAACATTTTGGAAACAAAAAACATCATATATGCCAAGCTTGAAGCTTTCATTAAAAAGTACTATACCAACGAACTTTTACGTGGAACGATCTTTTTTATTGGCCTCGGGCTACTGTATCTCATCTTTACCTTACTGGTGGAATATTTCCTGTGGCTGCCACAGGGAGGGCGAACGGCGCTATTTTGGATATTCGTTGGAGTAGAAGTGGTCCTGTTGGGGAGATTTATTTTGTTCCCCCTTTCCAGACTGTTCAAATTGCAGAAGGGTATCGACTACCGCCAGGCTTCTTACATCATTGGCACGCACTTCAGCGAGGTAAGCGACAAGCTGACCAACTTCCTGCAGCTGTCGGGGCAATCGCAACAGTCCGAACTACTGGCCGCTTCCATCGAACAGAAAGCCAACAGCCTCCAGCCTGTACCTTTCGCTAATGCTATAAACCTTAAAAAGAATTTGAGATACATCCCTTATGCGGCCATTCCGCTACTGCTGATCTTGTTCTTCATGATCAGCGGCAATTCAGCTGTACTGACAAAGAGTTTTGACAGGGTGGTGAACTACAATAAGCATTATGCACCGCCGGCACCATTTGAGTTTATCGTGACCAATAATTCGCTTACGGCGCAGCAGGACACCGATTTCCTATTGCAGGTAAAAACGCAGGGTACAGTAGTGCCCGAGAATGCCATGATCACCATTGGTGACGAAAATTATTATCTGGAGAGCGTAAAACCCGGCGTGTTCCAATACCGCTTTGAAAAGCCTACGAAGAGCCTGGAATTCCAATTGAAGGCCAACGATGTTACCTCGCAGCCTTATGAACTTGCGGTCGTCGCCGTGCCTACTATTGCCAACTTTGAAATGGTGCTTAATTTTCCGGGCTATTTGGGCAAGAAGGCTGAGGTTGTACGTGGAACAGGCAATGCCGTGGTTCCCGAAGGCACGAAGGTAACATGGAGGGTAAAGGCTTTGGCTACCAAAACTATAGAATGGAACAGCAATGGCGCGGCAACAGCCTTCAATTCAGGTGATAATGGTTTTACTTTGGCCAAAACTATCATGCAAAATACCGATTACCAGATACTTACTTCTAATGATAAAGTAAAAAACCACGAAAAGCTCCAATACCAGATCACGACCATCAAAGACCAGTACCCAACCATCAGTGTCGAGAACGCGCCGGATAGCCTTAAGCTGGACCGCAATATAGTGCTTGGCCAGCTGAGCGATGATTACGGGCTGACGAAATTGCAGATCGTATATTACCCACAGGATAACCCCAACGCCGCCAAACGCCTTAGCCTTGCCGTGAAAAAGGAACCGGTGGATCGCTTTTACTATTCGTTCCCCACAGGACTCGACATTAAGCAGGGTGTGAACTACGAATACTATTTTGAAGTATTCGATAACGATGCGGTACACAACTATAAGAGTACCAAGTCGTCGGTTTTCTCACATAGGGAACTGACAGAGGAAGAGAAACAGGAGAATGCATTGCAGGAGCAGAACAGCAACATCAACAGCCTTGAGAAGTCGATCAAGAACCAGGACAAGCAGATGAGCGAGCTGGATAAGCTGCAAAAAATGGGCAAGGAGAAAACCAATATGGACTTCAAGGACCAGAAGAAGGTGCAGGATTTCATCAATCGCCAAAAACAGCAGGACGAAATGATGAAGGAATTCTCGAAAAAACTGAATGAAAACCTGGAACAGTTCAACCCCGAAAAGAAGGATGAGTTTAAGGAAGAACTGATGAAACGCCTTGAAAAGAATGAGAAGGAGGCTGAGAAGAACCAAAAGCTGTTAGATGAATTGAAGGAGCTTACCAACAAGCTGAAGGAAGAGGAACTGTTCGATAAGATGGATAAGTTCAAGCAGAATGCTAAAGACAACTCCAAGAACCTGGAGCAGCTTGTGGAACTGACGAAACGTTTCTATGTAGAGAAAAAAGCCCAGCAGATCGCCGAAAAGCTGGATAAGCTGGGAGAGAAGCAGGACAAGCTTTCGGAAGATAAGGACAACAATGCGCAGAAGCAGGACGAGATCAATAAGGAGTTTGATAAACTGCAGGAAGAGATGCGCGAACTTGACAAACAGAACAAGGACCTCAAGAAACCTATGGATGTACCTACCGACGAGAAGCAGGAAAAGAGCATTGATGAGGATATGAAAAAGGCGTCTGAAGAACTGAAGAAAGAGAATAAGGACAGTAAGGAAAAAGCATCCAAAGCCAAGCCGAAACAAAAGTCGGCTGCCGAGAAAATGAAGCAGATGGGCGGCCAGATGATGGATGCCATGGCCGGCGGTGAAATGGAGCAGATGGAAGAAGACGTGAAAATGCTCCGCCAGATATTAGATAACCTGTTGGCGTATTCCTTCTCGCAGGAAGATGTAATGGGGCAGTTCAAATCGACTACGGGGCGTTCGGCCTCTTATGCCAAATACCTGAAAAAGCAGCAGGACCTTAAGCAGCAGTTCCGCCATGTAGATGACAGCCTGTTCGCCATGTCGCTGCGCAACCCGAAGATAACCGAACAGATCACCAAAGAGGTGGGTAACGTGCATTACTACGTTGACAAGGCGTTGGCTGACCTTGCCGAGAACATTGTTCCGCGGGGCGTTTCGAACCAGCAGTACGCAGTTACTTCTGCGAATAAGCTGGCCGACTTTCTGAGCGATGTACTTAACAGCATGCAGATGCAGTTGCAGGGCATGGGCGAAGGAAAGGGCAAGGGTAAAGGGCAAGGCAAGGGACAGGGCCAGGGCGAAGGCATGCAGCTTCCGGACATAATAAAAAAACAGGAAGGCCTTGCCAAAAAGATGCAGGAAGGAATGGATAAGGACAAAGGCAAAGGGAAGAAACCAGGAGAGGGTGAAGAGCCCGGCGGTGGCGAAAAAGGAAATAAGGACGGCAAAGGTAAAGGCCAGGGCCAGCAGGGTGAGGGCGATGGTGAAGGCGGAGAAGGTGATGCAGGTAAGCTTTTAGAGATATACAAAGAGCAACAGCGCCTTCGCGAGGAGTTGCAGAAAGCACTCGAAAAGGAAGGTATGGGCGGCAATGGGCAGAATGCTATGAAGCAGATGAAGGACATTGAAAAGCAGCTGCTCAACAAAGGCCTGAACAAGCAAACCATGGAGAAGATGCAAAACCTGAAGCACGAGCTATTGAAGCTTGACAAAGCCATGCAGCAACAGGGCGAGGAGAACAAGCGCCAGTCGCAGACCAACCAGAAAGACTTTAGTAACGCGCCAAGGGAACTTCCTGAGGCACTGAAAGAATATTTAAATAGCGTGGAGATATTAAACCGGCAAAGCCTACCTTTGCGCCCAAATTTTAATCAAAGGGTGCAAACCTATTTCAGGAAAGATGATAAGCTTTAATTACGAGACCGATTTTGAGTTGGCCGATGAGCCAAAGTACGAAGCATGGCTATCGCAAGTGATCGACTCTGAGGAGTATGAAGAAGGGGAGATCAACTATATCTTCTGCAACGATGAAGACCTGTTGCAGAAGAACATTGAGTTCCTCGATCACGATACCCTGACCGATATCATTAGTTTTGACTACACGATGGGCAGCCTGATCAGTGGCGACATCTTTATTTCGGTAGAGCGTGTCCGCGAAAATGCAGCCGAGTTCGGCGTGGTTTTTGAGGACGAGCTGCGCCGTGTAATGGTCCACGGCATACTGCATTATTGCGGTTACAAAGACAAGACCGACGAAGATGCCCTTGAAATGCGTGCGAAGGAAGATGAGAAGATGGAAATGTTCCACGTGGAACTATAATTAAATTGCCGTACCATTTATTGTTCCACGTGGAACAATAATACTTTTTATTTTATATAACAATCCTTGTTCCACGTGGAACAAGGAGAAAGAAATAGACAATGTTCAACGAGGTATATGATGTGATAGTTGTGGGGGCTGGGCACGCTGGAAGCGAAGCCGCGGCCGCCGCTGCTAATATGGGGTCGAAGACCCTGCTGGTGACGATGAGCCTGCAAAACATAGCGCAAATGTCCTGCAATCCTGCTATGGGCGGCATTGCAAAAGGACAGATCGTGCGGGAGATCGACGCTTTGGGAGGCTATTCGGGGATCGTGACGGATAAAACAGCCATCCAGTTCAAAATGCTTAACAAGTCCAAAGGGCCTGCCATGTGGAGCCCCCGTGCACAGAGCGATAGGATGCGTTTTGCAGAGGAATGGCGGCTGATGCTGGAGCGCACCCCAAACCTGGATTTTTACCAGGAAATGGTGTCAGGACTAATTATTGAGAACGGCAAAATTGCCGGTGTTCGTACATCGCTGGGCATAGAGATAAAGGCGAAAGCCGTTGTATTGACCAATGGTACGTTCCTGAACGGATTGATCCATATCGGGGAGAAACAGTTTGGCGGTGGTAGGGCAGGAGAGGGCGCTGCCTATGGTATTACCGAGGATCTCGTGCGTGTGGGATTTGAAGCAGGAAGAATGAAAACAGGCACCCCGCCACGCGTAGACGGGCGCTCGCTTGACTACTCTAAAATGGAGGAGCAGCCCGGTGACGATAAGCCGGATAAGTTCTCTTATTCTAACGTAACGCAGCCATTGAAACAGCAGCGTTCATGTTACATGACGTATACGTCGCAGGAAGTACATGACATATTGAAAGAGGGTTTTGACCGTTCACCAATGTTCAATGGCCGCATAAAAAGCCTTGGACCACGCTACTGTCCATCTATAGAAGACAAGATCAACCGCTTTGCCGATAAAGACCGACATCAGTTGTTCGTTGAGCCGGAAGGCTGGGATACGGTAGAGGTATATGTGAACGGCTTTTCTACCTCGTTGCCGGAGGATGTCCAGTTTAAAGCATTACGTTCGGTTGCGGGATTTGAGAATGTGAAGTTCTTCCGTCCCGGTTACGCGATAGAGTACGACTACTTCCCGCCAACACAGTTGAAGCACACGCTTGAAACAAAGCTGGTCGAAGGATTGTATTTCGCGGGCCAGATAAACGGTACAACGGGCTATGAAGAAGCGGCTTCGCAAGGGCTTATGGCGGGTATTAATGCACATTTGAAAGTACATGATAAAGATCCGTTCATCCTGAAGCGTAACGAGGCCTATATAGGCGTTCTGATAGACGATCTGATCACCAAAGGTACTGAAGAGCCTTACCGGATGTTCACCTCGCGTGCTGAATACCGTACGTTGCTGCGCCAGGACAATGCCGATTTCAGGCTTACGCCCCTGTCATACGAAATTGGCCTTGCCAAAGAAGACAGGATGCGCAGGATGGAACTAAAGCGTGATAAAAGTGATGCGTTCGTAAACTTCTTTAAAACTACAAGTGTGAGCCCTGCAGAAGTAAACCCTGTTCTGGAAGCCAAGGATACTCCGGGGGTAAATCAGCCGGATAAAATGTTTAAAGTACTATCCCGTCCGCAAATTGAAATGGTAGATATGCTTAAGTTCGATAAGGTAAGGGATTATATTGCCGAACACGAACTGGATACTGAAATGATAGAGCAGGCAGAGGTGCAGGTAAAGTATTCGGGCTATATCGAAAAAGAAAAGAACAATGCCGACAAGTTGAATAGGCTTGAAGATGTAGCGATCCCCGAAACTTTTGATTATGACAAGGTAAGATCGTTGTCGCACGAGGCCCGTGAAAAGATGAAAAAGATCAGGCCGGTTACCATATCACAGGCATCGCGCATAAGCGGTGTATCTCCTGCAGATGTATCGGTATTATTAATACACATGGGACGATAATGAAAATGTTCCACGTGAAACGATTTATAAAAACCCTTTCGAGTAAAGGGTTTTTAGTGTTTTTGATACTGATATTGGCAGTGTCATGCATTACGCCGAGACATACTGTAGAGATCAACAATTTTGTACTGATGGATAATGGCAAAGAAGTGTTGGGGAGGGAAAAGGGTTTAACAGCTTTCGTATTTGAGAACAACCAAAGTAAAATGCCCTTTGCGCAATTCCTTGCCACGAAGTATAATTTAGGGAATTATACCGATATAGCTTATTGGGTAACTGTAGATGGCCATCGCCTTAAAGTTATGTTGTATACGAATGATGAACTTGAAAAGTATTTTGATGTATCGCAATTTATGGTGACCAATGCAGAGACAGAAGTGAACACGCTTACCAAAGCGAGGTTTTTGGCGCTATCAGTGATCAGTGAAATGAATGAGGACTGCCTTGAAGATAATTCCCTGTACAAAAACATTACTATCAAATACCTCGAAAGATTAAAAGACGAATTCAATAAAAGCTAATGGATTTTAGTAACGCTACAACATATATCAAAGTTAAGGACCACTCTGTGTCAGGAGAAGAATTTGAGCTACTGCTCGATGCTGACCTTGAACTCCTTAAAACGCACCCTCAGCCAGCTCCCGGAAAACTTGGGCGCTATTACGAAAGTGATGATTATATTTCACACACGGACGGAAAGAGGTCGCTATTCGAAAAGATCTACCATACAGTAAAGCAAAAGGCATTACGTGATAAAATAAAGTTAATACAGAACTTCCAGCCACAAAAGGGGAAACTGTTAGATATTGGTGCAGGCACCGGAGATCTTTTGGCTGTAGCAAAAGCCAATGGCTGGGATATTGCAGGCATTGAGCCCAATGATAAAGCGAAAAAAATAGCAGAGAGTAAGGGCGTGGTATTTATGGAAGGCTTAGAGGCAATTGCCGATGAGTCATATGATGTCATCACCATGTGGCATGTATTGGAACACGTTCCTGATGTAGATGCCCAGATCTCAGAACTGAAAAGGATCATTAAGCCCGATGGAGTGATCATTATTGCGGTGCCGAATTACAGATCATACGATGCCCAATACTACGGAGAATTTTGGGCAGCTTACGACGTTCCAAGGCATTTGTGGCATTTCTCAAAAACGGCTATTGAAAAACTTTTCGCACGCCAGGGCATCAAACTAATTAAGGTACTGCCAATGAAATTTGATAGTTTTTACGTCAGCCTTCTTTCTGAGAAATATAAAAACGGGAAAATGAATTTTGTCAAAGGATTTTTGACCGGATGGAAGTCTAACCGTAAAGCATCACGAAATATGGAGTATTCATCTCACATTTATGTCATGAAAATCGCTAAAAATTAAATAGAGCTCATTTTAGGGCCTTTTTAAGCGATAAATGTGTAACTAGTGGGAATAATTGAGAAAATGGCTTAAAACGATTTGTTTAAAGCCTGTTTCAATTATTATAATTTATTATTATTTGGTTGTTCATAGTAATTATTTATAGACGGTCTTTCCTTCGTATTTTCTTTATCCGGAGGCGATCAGGCACTTTCCTGTTGATCAAGCAAAAATATTTTGGTAATAAAGTCAATATCATATCTACTTAAATGAATTTTGGCACATAAAAACTAATCACTACTTTTACGCGAAATTTTTAATCTAAATCCAGGAAATGAAAAAATCATTATTGATATTCGGTTGTGCTTTGGCAATGTTCTCATGCAATAAAGAAGGAGGAGAGGCTTCCGGATTTAAGACTGCCTACGTTGATACATCTAAACTTTCAAAAGACTATGAGGAATTTAAAGACCTTGAGTCACAAAGCAAAGTAAAGATGGAAGAAATGGGCAGGGAACTTGATGGCAAAGTAAATCAATGGAAACTTGATGCTGCCAGTTTTCAGGAAGAAGCTAAGGTAAAGGGGCCCCAGTGGGCACAACTTAAAGGGCAGGAACTCCAGAAAAGGGAGCAGGAGCTCAATATGCTTCAACAGGGAATGATGAAGCAGCTTCAGGATGAATTTGGAGTTAAAAATGACTCTGCTGTTAGCAAGATGAAAAAGCTGATCAGGGACTACGGAAAGAAAAAGGGTTATGACTACGTTTACGGTACCGGTGATGCAACTAATACTATACTATATGCTAAAGACAGTTATGACATTACTAATGACGTACTTAAAGAATTGAATTCCACATACAAAGGAGGAACTAAATCTGAAGATACACCTAAGAAAGAAGAAGTTAAGAAGTAATTTTCTGTCATATACATAATAAAAAATGCTCCTTTTAAGGGAGCATTTTTTATTATGTTCCACGGGAAACATTCATTAGATCAAAAGTACAATATAAGATTTTTTTCTTTTATATAAGTAAAAATTTGTACTTTCGGCATTATTTACACGCCAATGGAAACACTATCTACCGCCGCATCGTATGCACTCAAATTCATCAATCAAACCAACAGATCTGTATTCCTTACCGGAAAGGCCGGTACAGGGAAAACAACATTACTGCGCGAGATCATTCGTACCACACACAAGAATACGGTTGTTGTCGCTCCGACAGGCATTGCCGCGCTCAATGCGGGAGGTGTCACGATCCACTCCATGTTCCAGTTGCCCTTTGCCGGCTTCCTACCTGAAAACAACATCCCATTCCAGTTTAGCGATTCTGTAAAATTTGAAACAAAGGACAGCCTGAGGCGCCATTTCCGTATGCGAGGTGACAAGAAGGCCGTGCTGGAGAACCTGGAGCTGCTCGTGATCGACGAAGTGAGCATGCTGCGAGCCGACCTCTTGGATGCGATAGACTATATGCTGCGGACGACTCGCAGGAAAGACCTGCCTTTTGGTGGTGTACAGGTACTTTTCATTGGCGACCTGCTTCAGTTGCCGCCAGTGGTGCGCAACGAGGAATGGGAGGTCCTGAAAAAATATTATAAAGGTAAATTCTTTTTCCACTCGCATGTGGTACTGCAAAACCCGCCATTGTACATAGAGTTGGACAAAATTTACCGCCAGACTGACGAGGCTTTTATTGGAGTGCTTAACAATTTGAGGAACAATGTGATAACAAGTTCCGACCTTGCCATCCTCAATGGTTTTGTGAACCCTGCATTCGACATAAAGAAGGATAAGGGCTATATTACACTAACCACACACAATGCCAAAGCTGATGCCATGAACGCGGCATCGCTCGAAGAACTTGAAGGTAAGCAGTATATATACCGGCCGGACATAGTAGATGATTTTCCAGATAAGATATATCCGGTAGAAGAGGAGCTAAAGCTGAAAGTAGGTGCGCAGGTCATGTTCATCAAGAATGACCTTTCTCCCGAAAAGCGCTACTTCAACGGGAAAATAGGGGTTATAAAGTCACTATCGGAGGACGAAGTGCTCGTACATTTCCCTGAGGAGAATGTTACCATCGAGGCCGAAAAATATGAATGGAAGAACGTACGCTATTTTGTAGATGCTGTCACCAAAGACATTAATGAAGAGGTACTGGGTACATTCACACAGTATCCTCTGCGTCTGGCATGGGCCATAACAGTACATAAAAGCCAGGGGTTGACGTTTGACAAAGCTGTACTCGATGTATCGCGGGTTTTCATGCCGGGGCAGGCCTATGTGGCTTTGTCGCGTTTGCGTTCGCTAGAGGGGCTTATTTTGCTTTCTCCGATGCAAATGAATGGCATTTCGAGCGATGCAGATGTAATGGATTATGCTTCGGCCAAAGCCGAAACATCGCACCTCGAGCAATCACTGAAGCTTGAAACACAAAATTTTATCCATAACTTTTTGGTAAACAGTTTTTTATGGAACGAACTGGCCACAGAATGGCAACGACACAAAATGAGCTACCTGCAGGAGGGGCCAAAGGCGCTCAAATCGCAGTACCGCGAATGGGCCGCCCGCCACGAGAACAGCATCCACGGATTGTTGGATGCATCGGGCAGGTTCATTAACCAGCTCAACAAGCTTTTTGCACAGCAGCCTATAGATCTGGTCTTTATCGGTGAGAGGGTTACAGCGGCGACCGACTACTTTTTCCCAACACTCGACCGTATGGTCCAGGGGATCTTGGAGACGATGGAGGAAATAAAGCGCCATCGCAAAGCGAAACAGTTCTACGAGGAGCTGGCCGAACTCGAGGACCTGCAAACCGCTGCGGCAGTACGGCTTATGAAGGCCAGGCTGCTGATCGACCTGGTAAAGGAGGGCACAAGTATTAGCAGGGAAAGCCTCATTACCCCCGAAATAGGATCATACAAGGCTAAAAAGCTAGACGCCATACGGGCAATAATGCGCAACAGCCATGCGTCCCTCATGGATGGCGATGATGAGGAAGAACTGTATGTTGCGCAACGCTATGTGTCCAAAAAGAAAAAACCGTCTGAAGCGAAGAAAACCACTATTGATGAGACTTTTGAGTTTTGGCAGCAAAAAATGTCGGTAGAAGATATTGCACGAATCCGCAAACTGACCATCCAGACGATAGAAGGCCATCTAGCGAAACTTATTGAGTCGGGCAAGGTCGAACTTACCGACCTGCTGCCAAGCGACCGCATAGAAACCCTAAAGGCCGCATTTGAGGGGTTTGAAGGCGAATCTCTTAGTCCTCTTAAGGAAAAGCATGGTAATACGTTCACGTGGAGCGAATTGAGGTTTTACCGGGCTGCGCTTGATTGAGCGTAATAGAAAAGCCCCGCCTAAAATATCGGGCGGGGCTATACTAAATATATTTTTGAGTTTAGAAGATCACTTTTTTCGAAATTTTCACGCCACTCTCTGTTAATGCGGTCACAATTAGGAATTGCTGTTGCGGCAGTAATGAACTGATCGAAGTCTCTGTGTCATTAATAGCAGCTTTTTCAAAGATAGTCTTTCCGTGGACGTCGAATATTTCAACCGATGTCAGATTGATTTTCCCTGAATTAATGTTCAGTACATTGCCTTGTTTGTAGACAATGATGCCATTGCCTGAAACTGAAGGGATATCCGTATCCAACGCTTCTGCATACACGACCCGGAATCTGTCGTTAAATGTTCCTGCTTCAGTGGCAAACTCATAACCTCCGCCCCTAATGTCATGCGTAATGCCCAGATAATTATCTTCCAGGTAAATATCCTGGGTTGTAAAAAGCCCGTCTGTTTTATCAAGTACAATGGTAAGCATTCCCGCTTCCTCGACCCTGAACCCAACAGGAACAATGTCTTCTGTAGAAAAAGGAAGGCTTCGTGCCTGTATGGCAAGCATATTTTCCGCTTCAACAGTGTACAGCTTTAAGCTGCCTTCATTTACTCGGGCCTTACCGTCCATTCCGTAATCCATTCCCATCGTAGCACCTGTCCTGTAATTGACCAACGTTTGCCCAAAATAGTCGCCGCCTTTGGAAATGTTGAGCCAAAAACGGTTATTTTCGGTCTCGCTGTTCATGGCGTTACGGAAAAACCTGTTGCTGTTATCGGCTTCGCGAAGGCTGTTATTGAATATTATATTGGCAGGAGAAGATGATGCCGCCTGAACAAAGAAGCCCTGTCCGGTCCTTATGACCCCTTGTGGATCGAATGCTTCGCTATCTTCAAGTGCACCATTTCCAACATAGTCACCATCTGCCATTACAGTACAATAACTTGAAGTTGCAGGATTATTGGTCTTTCTCCAAAACCACAGCTGACCGGTTATATTGAGGGAGTTCCTGCTTACGAACTTTTCAACGCTGATCGCAGAAGGATACGGATTACCAATAAGCGTATATCTTTGAGACGGGTCATTGCTGGTATTCATGGGAATAGAAACAGTACCACTGTTAGGCAGGCCTTCAAATTCGCCTTCCCATATTGTCGGGGTATCAGGATGGTTATTTGCCACTCGGATCAAATAGCCACGGCCTTTGTCAAATATTGTTTCCGATTCCTCCCCTAGGCCCTGTATGGTGTTGTAAATGTTTGTAGCAGAATTATATGTATAAAAACGGTTAGGAAGCGTTTCGGGCGAAAATCCAAAAAGGTTTTGGCCTGTAACCGGCGAAGACCACAAAGTGTAGTCGAGCCTTTTTATCGCAGAACTATTCCTTAGCACTTTAATTTTTCCGGAATTTTGGATATTATCGATTTGGATAAGGTTAGCATTATTTTCCACTACCATCGAAGCTGTTGGGTCAACATTTACAAAATTAGCTACAGTAAGGTTAACATCAGATTCAACAATAACTTGCGCAGTCCCGCTGACAAATAGTGTACACATTTCCAAGTCTTCATCTACGGTTAGTGAACCCGATGCTATAACTGCCGTTTTGGTAATGTCGGGTGTGCCATCGCTCCATTCCGTGCCATTCCATGTAGTAATTTCGGGGCATCTTCTTTCTACAAGGAGGTGATTAAAGTAAATCCTGTTATGGGGGTTGTCGCCATTGGTAGTACCCACGTATAGTTTGTACCCTCCTATAGTACCCGACTTTTCACCAGTAGTTACAGTGCCGCCTGTGTTACTAGTAAGCCTTATTTCGCAGGTGGTGGCTGTTAGTTGGAACGCTTCTAAGGTAAAAATAGAATTGACACTGGGGCTTAGTTCATCATTTACAATTACAAAAGAACCATCATCTTCGCTGCCAAATCTGTAATTGCCCAATGCAATTCCAAAAGTAGCAAGCCTTACTGAGCCATCATCTGTTGTTATATCAATACCTTTATATCCGCTGCCATTCCCGGTTGCTATCTTTATCGAGAAAACTTGTCCCGGAAGCAGGTACGACCTTGCATCACCAGGGTCTGCTATTGACCCTGTGCCGCGAAAATACCTTGTAGCACCAACACCTTGCTGATTATAACCATAAATATAAAAAGCCTGCCCATCTGTATTTACATCACCAAGGCCTACTGCAGTACTACTCCCGAGTGAAAAGCCCGAAGTTTCGCTGCCTCCCTGCAACTGCCAAGGAACAAAGCCCATCCCCCGGCCGGAACCATAGGTGAATTCGCCTTCATCATAATTTGAAGCTTCATCATGACTCGTGGGGTTTTGGGCATAGGTTTGACTAGCTAATAATGCCAAAAATAGGACTGATGCCGTTTTAAAACATTTAAAATAAATGTGTTTCATATGGTTGTAGTTGGATTTCGCGGCAAAAATAAGTCAAAGCCTCGGTATCAACCAAATTTTTTCTTTTAAAGTAGATTGTTAATGAGAAAGTTACGGATAAACAGCAGATTTAATCGTTGTATATCATCAAAATTACCGGTAAGTATAATAAAAAAGCCCCGATGCAATGTGCAGTGGGGCTGATTCATAGTGAGGGGACAGCGCTAAAAAATTATCTTCTTATTTGTTATAACACCGTTCACATCAGTTATTTTAATTATAAGCATTTGTTCCTGAGACTGCAGTGTAGAGATAACCGCAGAAACATCATTAATATCATTGGTGATGTATAACACCCTTCCGCGGGTATCATATACTGAAACCGACTTCATATTTACCTTACCGGAATCGATGTGTATAATATTTTCCATTTTATAGATCCTGATGGCATTTGCCTGCGCTACAGGGTTTCCTGTTCCCAGAGCTTCTGCGTATACTACCTCAAACCGCCCGGTAATAATTCCTGCTTCGGTGGCAAATGAATAAGGTCCCTGGCTCAAGTTATGTGTTGTGCCTCCTAACAGGTTGTCCTTTATGAAAATATCCTGCCCTTCGGTAAACACACCATCAACATGGTCGATAGCGATGATATAGTTTCCTGCGGTAGAAATTTTCATTTCCAGCGGAACAATGTCAGCTGCGTTAAATGTTCCGCGAGCCTGTATGCCTAGTTTAGATTGCCCGGCAAGTGAATATAGCGATATTTTACCATCGGTAAGGGCCCTGCCATCCCAGCCATAATCAATATCAAGGGTAGTATTATCTGTATACGCTACAGACATTTGGCTAAACTCACTATCAGTCCCTGTAAGGTTAAGCCATAGCCTCGACTTCTGCAGATCCTGGGCATTCCTAAAGAATTGTCCATTATTTATTCCACGGCGCATTTCATTATTGAAAGATATCGTGTTGGTTACAGCCTCGACAATAAAGCCTTGTCCGGTATTTATCACCCATTCATCGCTCTCATCAGGGTCAGTGAACACTCCATCACTGCTATCGCCCCCTAAAGCATCATTTTCTATGTACCCGGCAAGGGTCAATGAAGCGTAACTTGATGCCTCACTGTCGTTTTTCTTTCTCCAGAAGAATAATGGCGCATCTTGTGCAAGATTACTTGCGTTCTCGGCATAAAAATCTGCTATATTGATCGATGACGGATACGGATTACCGACTGCATTGAAGCCAGGTATTGCAGATACATTAACATCTCCATTGTGAGGCACTCCGGTAAATGTCCCTGTCCAGGAAACACCAGGAATAGTAACGTTAACAAAGTCAAGGTGATCGTTCGCAACACGGATCAGGTAACCTATTCCTTCCCCAAAATTAGTGCTTGAAGGATTAGTTACTGAGCTATAAGTATCGTTTACAGGATTGTAGGTGTAAAAACGGTTGCTCAAAGTTTCAGGTGAGAATTCCTGAAGCAGCTGGCCTTCGACCGGCGATGACCACAGTGTATAGTCGAGCCTGTATAATGGCGAACTGGTTTTAACAACGCTTATGCTGCCACTATTATTTACATCGCGTACCTGTATAAGGTTAGCATTATTCTCTACAGTGAATGTTCCCCCGTTCACGGTTACTGCGCCATCGACAGTCATATTAAATCCTGCCGGTATTACAACGTCTGCATCAGTGTTTACAACAACTGTACATGCAGCAAGATCAGATGTTGCGGTATAATCGGCATTGAAAATAACGGCTGTGGTCGCAGTAGGTGTGCCGTTGCTCCAGGTACCATTCCATGTAGTTGAACTGATCTTTATTTCGATATAGTTGGAATATACTATCGGGCAAGAGCCATTTTGTATAACTGCCCTTATATACCTTGTAGAAGTAAGGCCGCTTCCTATCAGCGCACCAGTGAGTGTTGGAGAGTTGCTTGCAATGAAAGCAGGGTTTGTAAAGCCGGTATTTGTAGAACGTTCCCAACGTACGATCGTACCATTGTAACCGGTCAGCGTAATGTCTGCAGGGGTAGTGTTGGCACATATTTCCTGGTTGCCGGTTAGCGTTCCCGCCACCGGAGGTGTAGTTACGGTAACATCTGCAGTATCAGACGATACGATACCATTGGCATCCCTCACAGTAAGGGTATAGGTAATAGTGCTGGCAGTACTTGTGGGAGGAGTGGCCGATGTACCGGTACCTAACCCTCCTGACCATGAGTAACTATATGGCGTATCGCCACC
Organism: Flavobacterium sp.; assembly: GCF_052437795.1. Lineage (GTDB taxonomy): Bacteria > Bacteroidota > Bacteroidia > Flavobacteriales > Flavobacteriaceae > Flavobacterium. The sequence goes on along the minus strand of NZ_JBQVPA010000003.1, from coordinate 58,286 downwards.
TGAAACTTCAGAAGTTAGGATGACTGCATCACCCTGGCAGAATGAGCCTTCGCCGGAGATAAGCGCTGTAATATTAGAGGCTTTTATTCCGGTAAATACCGATACCTGTCCATCGTTAAGTACTGCATTAGCAGCCGTTAGGGTATTACCGGAAAGCGTCCCGAACTTAACCCATGAGTTAGTATTGATGTTAAAAGTGCCATTGAGCTGTGCAGCCGCCAGGGTGTTTTCGCCACCCACAGCATCACCTGTTATGTAATTTGCTGTAACAGTTGCAATGGCGCCGGTAATACCTGTTTGCGTAACATTCCAGTAACGGGTCATGTAACTGCCTGTGCTGTAATTATTCGGATGTACCGCATCCCTCAGGTTCACGCTTATATAGGCGTTCGTAAACGATGACGCCGATGTTACATTCACGGTTATCGGCGAATAGGATGGATTGCTGGTAAGTTCTCCTATTGGGAACAGGTAAGACCCTGTAGCCGTATAGGGCCTGCGCACAACGCCAGTACCTTCCGCAGCGATCATGGTTGAGGCTGAGAAGCTTCCCGCTATCGCATTATCGCCTAAAGTCAGGTTAAAATTACCAATGTTGAACACAGCCGAAGTTAATGTCAGCGTATTTGAAACCGAAGCACCGGCGGTCAATTGTACACTGCCCAGAGTATTGTTGATCGTAAGATTATTGAATGCCGGGCTTGTGGTTCCGCCGATCTGCTGCACATCGCCATCAGAACCTGTCATTGCAATAGTCTTACCGGTAAAGTCTACAGCTGCATTTGTCGTCAAATTTCCATTGATATTCAGCGTTGTTGGGAAGACCGCACCCGTTCCGGTAATGATCAGGTTATGATAGGCCGATTGCGTACCATTTGGTGTGACAACCGTTTGGTTGGTACCGGTATAGCGGAAGGTACTCTCTACCGCGCCGGTTATAAAGCTGCCCGACTTGGTAAAAGTACCCGCAAGGCGAATATCGGCATTGGTTAGCGACCTCAATGTTGTGCCCGTATTTACGGTAAGATTGTTAAAAGTCGTTATACCGGCAATAGTAGCGTCCAAAGTATTACTGCTATTGTCAAAGATCACAGTTCCTGCTGCCGGGTTAAAAGTTCCTTTATTGATCCATGCACCCGTGGTTCCTTTAACGGTCAGTGTAGAAGTACCTGCGGGAGCGTTTAATATTCCATTCGCCTCAATTGACATGGTTGCTACCTCTGAGGAGGCATTGAATTCCGGATCGTTAGGAGTTGTTCCGGCATCCGGTATAATTACATTCGTGTTAAAATCCGGGCTGCCATTTGGTGTCCAGTTGGCTGCAGTGGTCCACGATGTGCTGGCTGATCCGTTCCAAACCAATGTATTGGCAACTGAATTGGCAAATCCAAGGTGGTAAGAGCCAAATGCCGATCCAAAGAAGGCAACGTTCACGTTAGCAAGTTCTACGAAATTAAAGAATGTGCTATAATTGGTTCGGCTTTGCGCAATTGGTGTTCCTGCGCCGATAGGCACGACCCAGTCTACCAGCCTGCTTTCAGTATTTCCGTTCAGTTCCGAATCCAGGTAGTGCGAAGTAATGATGCCCTTTGTTCCCGTACCTCCGGTTTGTATGAATTCATACCTCCTTGATACCGCATCAGTCTTGTTGGTCGGTGTCACGCCGAGCTCTAATTTAAGGCTAATAGATGTTGGTAGCGTACCCACCGGAGGGAAAAATATGGAGGTATATGGGTGACCGAACGTATATTGCTTATTCGAAACGATACCTGTATTGCGGGTAATGATACCGCTTACTTCGCCTACGCCGGTATTTACAGCATCTGGACCCATGAACAGGGTATTGCTCCCTGTGGCTAAGCTTCCCGATGTAGTAGTTGGGTTAGCGTTAGGAAGGCTAAGGATGCCATTTACGGTCACATTGGCGATAGTAACGGCACCAGTAGCATTGCTGATGGTCACGTTGTTGTATGTACCGCCCGGAAGGGTTTGCTGTGCGGCTCCGTTAAGGATGACCACACCCATACCTGCCCATGTTTTTCCTAACGGGAGCGGTGCCGATGAGGTATTTTGTGTAGTTATCGTACCGCTGTTAGATACTGTTGACAGCGCGCCGCTGAGGGCGTTAGTGCCGAGGTTGAGTGTTTGCAGTTCGTTCACGGTCAATGTGCCCGCTATTGCCAGTGGCGTGGCTGCGGTCACAGTATTATTGCTGGTCGTAGCTATTGTCAGGTTATTCAGCAGGTTGGTCGTTCCCGGTGTCGTTTGGTCAAAGCTAAGGGTTGGGCTTAAAGTACCGTTCAAAATGATGTTACTCGAAGCGCTTCCCCTAAGGTTACCCGATGCCGTAGCGGTCATTGTTCCCGACAAGGTCAGTGTGTTGGCGCCGATCGACAAGTAGCTGTTGTTAGAGAACACAATGCTGCTGTTTACTGTAGTAGCACCCGAAAGCGATGTGTTTCCAGCTACAGTATACGTTTCGGCCGTCCCATTAAATGATGCGAAAGTAGAGGTCGGGTTAGCCACGATCACGATATCATCAACAGCTATTTCGTCGAAAACTGTACCCGATACCGCTGCACCGCTCCAACGGATGTATCCGTACGCATTCGCGGCAATGCTCACCGGTATGGTGGCTACTTTAAAATAGGCCTTCCAGCCCGGCGCGGCATCAGCTGCTGCCGTTGTGGTGTGGCTAAGCCCCGCAACATCGGTATAAGCAGTGTTATTTGAAGACCAGCTAAAGTTCAGGCTGTTCGACCCTGCCTCATCATTATAAACATATACTTTGTAGCCAACGCTTACCGATGTTATTGGAGCTCCGGTTTGGTTTTGGAAGCGCAGTGTTATCGATCCCGGTGAGAATTCACCTGTAGCAGGCTGCACACCAAGTGCATAGTTATTACTCCCCACGAGGAATGCATATACGCCGTCATCGGTTTCTCCGCCGTCAGAAATCCCGCTCTCGTAGGCCGAATCTTCAGGGCTTTCCCCTCCAAAAGCGATCGCACCATCAGTAAACCCGGTAAATGCCCAGGCGTTGGAGTTCAGTTCTCCCTGTGAAGGCGATGCTGTGATCGAGCCGCCATTGTAAACACCACTGTTAACACCTTCTACAGAGTTGTCAAAAGTAATATTGACGCCTGTGTTTGCAGCAGTTAACTGTAATCCCAAAGGAGCATTTAATGTAAGGCGGCTGCCTGTGGCCGGCGAAGTTGTACGGTAATTTTGCGTACCTGCCGAACCATTAAATTCATATACTGCCACGTGGTATGTCGTGGCAGGATTAAGTCCGCTAATATTTACAGAGTTACCTGAGCCTATGTATGCCACGTAGTTACCTGTGCCAATTTCGCTCCCCTGGCCAAATGCTGCCGAGGAGATATAGGTAGTCCCATCCACAGGAGGGCTGTCAACGGCGCTTCCCGCCTTTATTAGTACGATCCGGTTAGAACCATTGCCCGATGTCCATCCTGCAGTAAAGGATATAGAAGTCACATTGCTGATTACGACTGCAGTTGCAGAGCTTGCAGGCTCTGTTGAAAGCACTGTGGCCGATACAGATATCTGTTTAGATGCCCCGCCTGGCGTAGACAACGTAATGTTCCCAGAATATAAGCCTGCAGGGGCAGAAGCCTTTACACGTGCGTATATCGTGGTCGTAGCAGCTGTTATGGTAGTAAGCTGGTCAGCGTAACCGGAACCACTGCTTGTAGAGACTTCAAAATTGGCAGGGGCAGTAACCGTAATATTGCCAGAGAGGTTAGATCCGGTCGAGGTAAAGCTTTGCGCGCTACTTGCCGTTCCTGCTACAGTGTTGAATGCATTCAGTGCATTGGTAGATGTGGATATCGACGGAACAGCCGCCGGATCTATGGTGAAGCTAAGGCTGTTCGAAATAGCGGATCCGGTCGCTACAGTTATTACAGCCGACCCTGCCGTAGCTATGTCCGCAGCAGAGATCGTTGCGGTTAACTGGCCTGAATTGACCAATGTTGTCGTCCTGTTAGAACCGTTCCAGCGAATTGTGGAACCACTTATAAAGTTAGACCCATTCACGGTAAGCGTAAAGGCAGGGGTTCCAGCTACTCTGGAGGTAGGGGAGATCGAGGTAATGGCAGGTGTGGTTACAGCTACCCTGATATTGTCGAATTGCGCTCCCTGCTTGGACCTGATACCCGCATTCCAGTACATACCGGTTAACGGAAGTGCGGTAACTGTTGAGGCGTTGTTGGTGCCGGATCCCACAAGTGTGAGAGAACCGGTGTTAGGGTCCTGAAATGATGAGGTCCCATCGATCCTCGCATAGAGTTGCCAAAGGTTAGTGGATGGTGTATATACTACCTTAACGCTAAGATATTGGTTGCCGATATCGGACGTAGTATTGATAGTGGTAAGTACATTGGTAGATGTCCTCAAGCCAGCGGTATACCTCACAATGCGTATTGGGTCAATGCTTCCGGACTGCCCGTAAGTAACTGCATATCCGCTTCCTGTAGTAGCCGTAGTATTAGCTGTACCTGCCAAGATAAATGCATTGGCATAGTAACTGGAAGCCATACCCGAAGGGTTGGACCTCGTTTGGCGCATGTTGAACGTCCACGTTACCTGGCCGGGATTATTAGCCAGTGTGGTATTATAGGGCACTGCCACGGCATTATTGGCATAAGCCAGAGCCCAGCCGGCAGCGTTGAAGCTCCCTGTAGCATCGCTACTTAGGGTCAGTATGCCAGAGTTGATCTGGGCGCCAAAGTCGGTTCCGCTTCGTAAGAGCGACCAGGTAGTGTTGGTACCTATAGGGCCGTTGGCCGTTGTGTACGATGTTCCTGCCGAAGTAGTGAAGTCCTGGCTAAAAACCGTCGTCTGCGAAAAAGCAGGGGCAACTGTTGCCAAAAGCAAAACTATCATCCAGCGCAATGTGAAAATGCGTAAATTTTTTTTCATAGTGGAGGATTTAAATTGAGAAAAATGTTGAATATAAGAACAGCGAATTTGTTATAAATTCACTTTTATTCGTATTTTAAATTAATAACTTATTTTAAGGGGCATATAAATATGAATATCGCAATAAATGTACGGCTAAGAAAAATTAACAGATTGTTATCAAGCTAGAATATCGACCAAATACACGAATAATCGACAATTCACATATTGTTAACAAATTATTATAATTTTAACAGTTGTTCTTTGTAAGATTACTCTTTCTGTTATTGGATAATCTCTTATAATAGGTTTTGATCGAGAATTATTTAAAAAACAACTGCAATTTTTAGGATCTTGGGTTAGGGGCAAAGCAGGTATTGGGATAAAGCATAAAAAAACCGGCTCTGTGGCCGGTAAGATCTATCTATATTAATTATCCTCCTATACGGCTTGTAGCCAGTGGATCAGAAGTACTGTCGGGATAAAGTAGATAACGATGGTTCGGGCGCCATCATAATCCTTAGCCATACGCTGGCCCAGTAAAAGGAATAACAATGTAATGCCCGATAATATTCCGGCAAGCATAGGGAACCGGTCGCCATCATTTACAAATATCTCAATGATCCCGATCACGGCAAAAGCGCCCGATAGTATCTCCAGTACCAGTATGAGGAGCAGCGACTGCGGTACCATATTCCTTATTGGTGTTTTCGAAAAGTGGCCTTTCAGCCACTCGAGGTTTCCTTTCCAGTCGGTTACTTTGTCGTAGCCCGATTGTATGAAGGTAATGGCTAAAAAGATAAGCAGGATAATGATGGCAGGTTGTGGTATCATGGTGTTATTTTTTATGGATTGATCGTGTAAGTTTTATCGAAAGGTCGGTAAGTATTATCTTGGCATTGCCGTTGCGCTCTATGTGGTACAGGGCATCGCTCAGTTCCTTAAATATATCGTTGATGTTGGTGCCATTCACAAAAGGGGCAAAGTTCTCCAGTTTAAATTTCTCAACGGTCGGCTCCATGAACACCAGTTCGCCCGCACTGTAATTGAGCAGCAGCGCCTGCCGGAACATATCGATGCAAAAGTGCAGGAACTGTTTTTGCGGCTCACGCCCAATAGAAGCGATAGTCTCGCTCCAGCTGATGAGGTCGTGAATGGCGGCGGCATTCCCCTTGGCACGAAAGGCGGCGCGCACCCATTGCACGAACCATTCCTCGAACGGGTAGCCGTCATCATCGCCATTGAGCAAATGCAGCGCTTTATTGAAATTTCCCTGCGCCTGGTGCGCTATCTTAGCGGCCGCGTTAGGCGGTACGGCAAGCTGGTTGGCCAACCTGTTAGATATGGCATTTTCGCTCAGCGGGCCAAATTGGAGTATCTGGCATCGCGACAGTATGGTTTGCAGCAGGTCGTCCTCACTTTCGGCAATGAGCAGGAAAACGGTTTTTTGCGGTGGTTCTTCCAGCAGTTTCAGCAGCTTGTTGGCGGTGGCGGTATTCATCTTGTCGGCCATCCAGATGATCATCACCTTATACCCGCCTTGGTAAGCCTTCAGCGAGAGCGCCCTCATGATCTCGGTCGCCTCGTCCACACCTATCTGTCCCTGCTTGTTTTGTATGTCTATCTTTTTGTACCAGTCGAAAAGGCTGCCATAAGGCATTTCGGTAATGAATTCCCTCCAGTACTTCAGGAAATTGGCGCTCACAGGGTGGCTTTTCACCTCGCTGTTGGTCGCCACCGGAAAAACAAAATGCAGGTCGGGGTGCGAAAAGTTCCCGAATTTCAGGTTGCAGGCCGCGTTGCCGCCCAAGTTCTCGCCTGCCTCATTAGAGCAGAGGATATATTGTGCATAGGCAATGGCCATCGGCAATGTACCCGAGCCTTCCGGTCCTATGAACAGCTGTGCATGGGGTATGCGCCCCTGCGACGCGCTTTTGGTCAAATGGCTTTTGATATGGCCCTGGCCGATGATCTCTGAAAAAAGCATAGGGCAAATATAGAAAATAGTTTGGGAGTTTAGGGTTCGGGGTTTCGTGTTCGGCAGCCTCGCCTCGCCCCGGCCCTTTCCAAAGGAAAGGGAGGAGCTTCACTTGTGCCTTGACCGCATCAAATAGCGTAGGAGTAAGCAAGCCTGAGTGCTCCTCTCTCCTTTGGAGAGTGGGGGTAAGGTCTGTAACGTGTGCTTCACACCAGATCACTCATACATCATATAAAGTACCTGTACTGCCTTTTTGCTATAAGGCTCGCTTTTTTTTACAATGACATAGGCGTCACTGCCCACTGTCACAGAAAAAATGTCGCCGGCCTTGTGCGCTTTGAGGGCAGCAGCGATCTCGGGGATAATGTATTCCGGCGACATTTCGAAGTTGGCCATTTCCTTAGCTTCACCGGGATGGTACTGCTCCAGGATGATCTCGAAAGGCGTACCTTCGTTATAGGCTTTTATCGACGCTTCCTTAGCCTTTTTTATTTCTTTGGGAGAATAGGCTTCGGCATCCAGGTAAAGGCTGCCATAGCGTACGGTCAGCACGCTGTCGTAACCAATGATCTTATACAGCTCGCTGTCCACGACCACGACCTCACCTTTTTTTGCTTTTGCCAGTGCATCATAAAGCGGGTCGCCTTCGGTATAGGTAAGCTCGGCTACAAAGTCCGCATTTTTAAAGGCTTCCTCTGCCTGTTTTTGGGTGATCTCCTGCGCGTTGGAGCAAAGTGTCGCAAGTAAGAGGAGGGTCAGGTATTTTTTGAGCATTGCCATATAGATGAAGTTTATAAGTTATTAAGATCAAATAGGAATATGCTAATATCTCAGATAAAGTACCTGAACCGCTTTCTTTTTGTAAGGCTCGCCATTTTTAACGATCACGTAGGTGCCAACACTATTTTCCAATAAAAAAACGTCACCTGCCTTGTGTGCTTTGAGCGCCGCAATGATATCGTCCATCAAACTCCTCTCCGCTGTTTCAAGGTTTGCCATCCTCTTTTGGTCGCCTGTATAGTACTGTTCAATGATGGTTTGGAAAGGAGTACCCTTTTTATATTCGGCAATCGCGGCTTCTTTATATTTTGTTATCTCGTCGCCCGACCAAATTTTCGGATTCAGGAACAGGCTCCCATACCGGTGTATTATATCATCTTCGTATCCTGCAACCTTGTACATCCTGCTCCCCTTTATCACAATGTCGCCCATTTTCACATTCATCAGGTCAGCGAACATAGCGTCATTTTCGGGAATAGTAAGTTTAGGAGGATTTTCTGATGCGCGGAAAGCCTCCTGCGCCTGTTCTTGGGTGGGCTCCTGTGCGTAAGTAGATAGAGATACAATAAACAGTAAAAATAACTTCCTCATGCGATCAGATTTTTGACGAATATACGAATTGGTTACAAAAAACTCCCCCTTCATTACATAACACAACTTTAACATGCGTGTAAATCGCTGTTATCCATAAATTTGCAACAAATATAGAAATGTTTGTGAACATTTTTTTGGCTATTTATTAACAGAAACGCCTATATTTGCCTTTCCTCAAATTTTCGGGAAACTAAAAACACAACGTAATGAAAACACTTTCGGATATCGATCTCAATGGTAAAAAGGCACTAATAAGGGTAGATTTCAACGTGCCGCTGGACGATGACTTCAACGTTACCGACGATACCCGCATTGAAGCTGCAAAGCCGACCATCGATAAGATACTGAAAGACGGCGGAAGCGTGATCCTGATGTCGCACTTAGGCAGGCCGAAAGGCAAAGAGGATAAATACTCCCTAAAGCACATTGTAAAGAAAACATCTGAAATACTGGGTGTTGAAGTGAAGTTCGTAGACGACAGCATAGGCGACAAGGTAACCCAGGCGGCTGCCGACTTGAAACCTGGCGAAGTACTGCTTTTGGAAAACCTCCGTTTTTATAAAGAAGAGGAGGCCGGAGATGAAGGCTTTGCCGAAAAGCTGAGCGAACTGGGCGATGTGTATGTGAACGATGCTTTTGGTACCGCACACCGCGCGCACGCTTCTACAACGATAATAGCAAATTATTTCCCTGAAGATAAGGTGTTTGGCACACTGCTTGCCAAGGAGATCGAAAGTTTGGACAAAGTGCTTAAAAACAGCGAAAAGCCGGTAACGGCCGTTTTGGGTGGGTCGAAAGTTTCGTCGAAGATCACGGTGATCGAGAACATCCTGGATAAGGTAGACCACCTGATCATAGGCGGTGGAATGACCTTTACGTTCGTGAAGGCGCAGGGCGGCAAGATCGGCGACTCCATTTGCGAGGACGACAAACAGGAGCTTGCCCTTGAGATCTTAAAGCTCGCTAAAGAAAAAAATGTACAGATACACCTTCCGGTAGACGTTATTGCTGCCGATGGGTTTAAGAACGATGCCAACACGAAAGTGGTTGATGTAAATGAGATACCGGACGGCTGGCAGGGGCTTGATGCCGGGCCGAAGTCACTGGAGAATTTCAAAAAAGTGATCCTGGGGTCCAAAACAATTCTTTGGAACGGACCTTTGGGCGTATTTGAGATGGAAAACTTTGCCAAAGGCACAATAGCGCTGGGCAATTTTATAGCCGAAGCTACAGACAACGGCGCTTTCTCGCTTGTAGGCGGGGGCGACTCTGTAGCGGCAGTGAAGCAGTTTGGCCTTGAGCCGAAGATGAGTTACGTTTCTACGGGCGGTGGCGCCATGCTGGAAATGCTGGAGGGAAAAACACTACCGGGAATTGCCGCTATACAGGGCAAGTAGTGTTAAAGTTTATAATAGAAAACACACTATCGAGTTATTATACACTTGTGGCTTTGTAAAGCCCTGTAATTTAACTCCTTAAAAAAGTAAATTATGATTAAAAAAAGAGTAATGCCATTTATGCTCGCGCTCATTCCCTTTGTGGGCTTTGCCCAGGAAAGCGCCGATGCAGGCATCCCTTTTAAGACTGAAACGAAATTATCCTATTTAGATTCCATTAAGGCATCATTCACGCACCACTCTGAAATGGCCTGCATCGACAGCCTTTGGCTGAAGGAGCTTGCCAATGAAGACCTTTTCCAGGGCATGCAGGAAGACCTGAAGAACATCAACCCAGATGTTGAGGTAGACTATGCCCTTGATACCGAGCTGCTCAAGAAAAGGCTGGCCGCAATGGATGCGAGATCGCCCTTCAACATCGAGTACAGCAAGGGGCTGGAGAACATCATTAAATCGTACCTCAAGAACAGGCCGCGTTCGTACGAGCGCCTCATGGCCATATCGGAATTTTATTTCCCGATGTTCGAAGAGCACCTGGCAAAATATAATGTGCCGATCGAGATAAAATACCTTGCCGTTATCGAGTCGGCGCTTAACCCAAGGGCAAGATCAAGGGTAGGGGCTACGGGCCTTTGGCAGTTCATGTACCCAACGGGTAAGCAGTACAACCTTGAGGTGAACTCGTATGTTGACGAGCGCAGCGACCCTTTGAAGGCTACCGAGGCAGCGTGTAAATACCTGTCGAGCCTGTACAACATCTTTGGCGACTGGGACCTGGTGCTGGCATCGTACAATGCAGGCCCGGGCAACGTGACAAAGGCCATTCGCCGCTCAGGTACCTACCACAACTACTGGAACATCCGCAAGAACCTGCCGCAGGAAACACAAGCCTATGTGCCAACGTTCCTTGCGACCATGTACATTTACGAATATGCAAAAGAACACGGGATCAAAGCTAAAAAAGCACCGCTTACTTACTTTGAGACCGATACGATAATGGTAAAGCGCCAGATCTCATTCAAGCAGATATCCAAACTGCTGGATATGCCGATAAGCCAGCTGCAGTTCCTTAACCCGATCTATAAACTGGATATCGTTCCGTTCACTGCTGAGAAAGCACATTTCATCAGGCTTCCAAAGGATAAGGCCGCCATATTCGCATCGAATGAAAATTCTGTATACGCCTTTATCGATCATGAGGAAAGCCTTCGTGAAAAGCCATTCTTCGTGAACAAGCCTGAAACCGCGTATGCGTCTAACGATTCAACGCCATCGGTAAAGAAGAAGAGAACAGCTTCCACATCTACAAAGTCGTATACGGTAAAGCGCGGTGATAACCTGGGCGAGATCGCCAGCAAGCATGGCGTAAGTGTAGCCGAACTGAGGAAGTGGAACAAGATAAAAGGCAACAACATCATGGCCGGGCAGAAGCTGAAGATACAGAAAACGATCATGATCAGCACGCCGGTCAAAGAGGACGAAGCCATTGCCGCCAAGCCTGTGAAGGAAACCAAAGAAGCGAACAACAGCAAAACCGCTGTTGCTGAAATTAATAAAGACGCTGAAAATAATGAACCTGCAGTTGAAGTGGCTGAAACCGAAGCTAAAACCGAAGTTGCTGCCAAAGAGCCAAGAAAGTCAAGGACTACCAGCTATGAGGAACAGCGCATGTACATTGTACAAAAAGGCGATTCATTGTTCAGCATTGCCAAAAAGCATCCGGGCGTAACGGTTGAGAACCTGAAGAACTGGAACAAGATCCAGGGCGAGAGTATCCAGCCGGGTATGCAGCTTAAGGTGAACGAGGCCAACTAATCAAATACATCCCCATGGGAAAAATGAAACAATTCGCTTGTTTTGTTTTTATGCTTTGCTGCATGGCCTGCAAAACGGTTGAAGAACCCGCGGAAGAAGAACCGGGGGGCAACCTTAATGAAATATCCATTGTCATAGACGATGTGCTGTGGAACGGCGAGGTGGGCGACGGGCTTCGAAGGAAGTTTGCAGCCCCGCTCGACGGCCTTAGCCAGGAGGAGCCATTGTTTACCCTGAACCAGTTTAACGATACGTCTTTTGACCGTGACCTGACCAAATTGCGCAACATCATTGTTGTGGACAGATCCGGAAAAAGGGATTTTAAGTTTAAACAGGACGGGAACTGCAAACCCCAGAACATTTTTACCATACAGGGACGCTCCATAGATGAACTGCTGGAGCTCATCGACATGCATGCCGATGAGGTGATCCGCACCATGAAGCAGACAGAGATCACCGAACTGCAAAAACGCCATGAAGAGGCCGGACTGATGAAGGAAAGCCGCTTTGCATCGCAGTACGGCATTTCAATAAAGGTGCCGTCATCTTACGGGCTACCGGTAAAAAGTGACAAATTCCTGTGGCTCAAAAAAGACATTCCGAGCGGTAATACTAACATACTGATCTATTCGGTAAAGTATGATGTGCTTGAAAAGAACAAGGACATCCTGAATGATATCATTAAAATGCGTGATTCCATTGGCAGGCAGTACATCCACGGTACAGAACCGGGTACGTACATGGTAACCGAGGAAGCCTATTCACCTTACTTTTTCATGACAAGCTTTAACGACAGGAGGGCATTTGAAACGCGCGGCAACTGGGAAATGGAAGGTGATTTCATGAACGGGCCGTTCCTCAATTATGCCATCCGCGATGACAAGCACCAATGCTACCTGGTGGTAGAGGGGTTCATCTATAGCCCGTCGTCACCCAAGCGTGACCTTATCATGGAACTGGAGTCCGTGATCAAGTCCATAAAATTCTTATGATGCCTGAATTTAAAATAAAGCGATTTAACGAACTTTCTCTGCCCGAGCTATACGAAGTACTGCAATTGCGCAGTGAGGTCTTTGTAGTGGAGCAGAACTGCGTTTACCAGGACATTGACGGCAAAGATGACAAAGCATTGCACTTGCTGGGTACTTTCGGCGGAAAGATCGTGGCCTACACCCGCCTTTTTGCGCCGGGATATTATTTTGACAATGCTTCGATAGGCCGGGTGGTCATCAGCCCATCATACCGTGACCGCAAGTGGGGGCATGATTTGATGAAAGCGTCTATTGACGGGATAAAAGAGCATTTTAGTACGGGTAACATTACCATATCGGCACAGCTGTACCTTAAAAAATTCTATGAAAGCCACGGATTTGTTCAGGATGGGGAGGAATATTTAGAGGATGACATACCGCACATCAGGATGCACTTGATCTCAGATTTTTGATTTCAGATTGAACTTCACTCTCACTATTATCATGATAAGGACTTTAAATTAATTCAATATGGCAGATTGTAAGATTCAATTGGGAGAGACATTTTTGGATCCATGAGGATTTTTTTCAATTAGCGCTGTATTACATCTATCAGGAGGTAAAAAAACCGGAATATACTCAAATAAATAATAAAAGCCTCTTCTTGGAAGATTTGGAGTTTAAGGTAAATGGGTATGCCTCAACATACTTAACTCTCGGGTGGGATGACTTTATAAATTCTCCCTCAAAAAAATCATTAGAAGAATTAAAAGCACTAAATACTGAAGATACGCACATTAAGCATTGGGTAAAACCTTTTCCTGTTCATTTTTTGATAAAAATAATAAACGCATTGATTCAAGTAATCCTGGGCACATGGGCATACAATGATCAAGATAATAGGAAACGATTTTTTGTAACTTAATTCACCAAGTCAATTCTATAAACAACCAGTCAGAGTGTAGCTCTGATCTAAAATCTACCCTCTGCAATCTGAAATTCCTCAGGAAGCTCAATCTGAAATCTGAAATCTACAATCTGAAATAATTAAATCTTCGTGATCACCAGCTCCACCCTGCGGTCGTATTCACTGCCCTTGCCCAGCGGCTTGGTATTGCCGTAGCCTTTGTAGGTCATACGGGATTTCGGGATGTTTTTTGTGGCAAGGAATTTATATACCGTCAGTGCCCGGTTGCCCGAAAGCTCACGTTTTTTAGTGTCCTTGTCAATAGCCTCTTTGTGGAAGGTAGGCGTACAGCAAATGTGCCCCTGGATCTCAAAGCTCAGGTTTTTGTACTTTTGGAGCAGGCGGGCTACTTTTTCCAGTTCGGTGCGCGATTTGGCGGTAAGTTTGCTGCTGCCACGTTCAAAAAGTATGTTCTCCAGGTAAATGTGGTCGCCCACTATCATGTCTTTTTTGATCGTATTATAAAAACCGGGATCCAGCTTTGGCGGTGGTGCGGGCCTAAAGTTGACCACGACATCCACACGGCGGTTTTTAGATCGCACTTCGGTCTTATTATCTATGTCTTCTTCGATCATAATGCGGCCTTTGCCCTCTATTGTCACGATGATCTTGTTCCTGATCCCGCGGCCAATGAGCGTATCACGGATGGTGTGCGCACGGTTGGTAGAAAGCTTAAAGTTGTAGGCGTCTTTCCCCCGGTCATCGCAATACCCGAATATCTGGATCGTTTCGATGCGTGTGGTGTCTATGGCCTTGATAAAAGCCACCACGTTGTTGCCCTGTTTGTCGTCGAGATTATACTTGTTCACATCAAAGTAAACGGAATATACGGTTTCCTCCTGTGCCATGAGGGGCTGCACAAGCAAGAGCACCGCTAGATAGAATAATTTTTTCATCAATCGTTGTTATGTCCGGGATGTTCGTCCACTCGTGAAAGCACCATGTCTTCCGGCGGGTGGATCACTATTGGGAACTTCTCTACTTTTACCGAGCTGCTGTCCAGCCCAAATGCTCGGCCTTCGGAAAGGCTCACCTGTTTCAGGATGAAATAAATGTCAAGAACGATCCTTTCGTACCATGGCAGGTCATTGTCGTATGACAGGAATTTTTCTATCAGTACGAACTTAAAGTCCCCGATCACGTTGTTACGGTTAAGCGACTCATAGCGGCTGGTAATGTCCACTTCACCTTTTTGTACCATGTCGCGTACCACCTGCTTGAACATCAGGTTGATCCTTGGCGCTATCCGGAAACCGAGGTAGAAGTCTACCCTTATAACGTCATCTTTCATTATTTCGCGTACGCGGTACTCCATTTTGTAAGGCTCATCCAACACATTAACATGTACGAACCAATAAATATCGGCTCTTTTTGGCCTTTTTTGCAATATGGAGTAGATGATCTTCGATTCGATCTCATCGCCCAGGTGGGCATTGGTCATGTATACAAGGTGGGTGGCATACTTTGGTATCGACTCATCATTGCTAAGCTCGGCAAGCACCTGTTTGTAATTTGCGATCTTAGTAAATTCGGTATACTCGCTGCGTATCTTTTTCGCCCAAAACCATACGGTCATTATAATGGCCAGTACACCTGTAATAATTACCGATACATAACCCCCATTATGGAACTTATCGATGTTGGCAATGAAGAATGCACTTTCAATTACAAGGTATATGGCAATGACAGCAAGTATGAGCACTGTAGGATAACGCCTTGTCGCCATGAACACACCCAAAAGAGAAGTTGTCATTAGCATGCAGATCACAATGGCAAGGCCGTAGGCAGCCTCCATGGCGCTCGATTCGCGGAAGTACAATACGATCGAAACACAGCCCGCGAACAGCATCCAGTTAACCGATGGGATATACAGCTGCCCTTTAAGGTCGGAAGGGTATTTTACAGAGACCTTTGGCCAGAAGTTGAGGCGCATGGCCTCGGATATCATGGTGAATGACCCGCTTATCAATGCCTGCGATGCGATCACCGCCGCCGATGTGGCAATAGCGATACCAAAAGGCAGGAACCAGTCGGGCATCAGGAGGAAGAACGGGTTCGCCGGATTTGTCGCCTTACCGCTTATTTCTGTAAGCGTTTGCCCGGAATGGGCAATAAGGTAAGCACCCTGCCCAAAGTAACTGAGCACAAGCGTAAGTTTTACATAGATCCAGCTCACACGTATGTTATTCCTGCCGCAGTGCCCCATGTCGCTGTACAAGGCTTCGGCCCCGGTCGTACACAGGAATACCATACCCAATACGTAAAAGCCCTGTGAGTGCAGGTCAAAAAGATAGACAAGATAGTAGGGGTTAAGTGCTTTAAGCACAGACATATTGCCGGAAAGCGCTATAAGCCCCAATACCCCAAGCATCGTGAACCAGATCATCATCATAGGCCCGAAAGCCTTTCCTATTAGGGAGGTGCCAAAACGCTGTACAAAGAACAGCACGAACAATATGGCTATTACTATCGGCACGGTGTCGAGCTCTTCATTATAAACCTTTAACCCTTCTATCGCAGATGATACGGAGATGGGTGGTGTAATGAATCCGTCGGCCAAAAGGCAGCTGCCCCCGATGATTGCAGGCACGAGCATCCATCGCTTCTTGAATCGTTTTAAAAGAGTATACAGCGAGAATATGCCACCCTCGCCCTTATTATCGGCTTTAAGGGTAAGCCAGACGTATTTGATCGTGGTTTGCAGGGTCAAGGTCCAAAATATGGCCGATAGCGCCCCCAGGACTACCTCTTCGCGAATAACTTCGGCTTTTCCTTCATGCATCCCGAAAATAGCCCGCATTACATACAGCGGCGAGGTTCCGATATCCCCGTAAATAATCCCCAAAGTAACAATAAGTCCGCCTAAGGTAACTTTGTTAATGTGTTTGTGATTGCCCACGATAAATGTGAATTAAAAGAGCAAAGGTATATGTTTTTTGTAAATCAGGTTATTGCAGTGCATTATATTTCGCGCTTGCTGTAATAAGATGTAAAAAACCTGCAGTTAAATTATATTTTGCCAATGGTTTTGCCGTTGCGCGACCATTCGCTCCACGAACCAACATATAGTTTCGCGATGCCCAGGCCGGCATGTTCGAGGGCCAGCAGTGTGTGGCATGCCGTAACACCCGACCCGCAATGTACTATCACATCTTCCATCGGGATGCCACCCAGTGAGGTAGTGTATCTTTCATTTAGTTCTTTTGGCGGAAGAAATTTTCCGTTCGCAGCAAGGTTAGAGGCGAACGGAATGTTCACTGCCCCAGGTATATGCCCGGCAACCAGATCGATATGTTCGGTAATGCCGTCAAAACGTTCCTTATCGCGAACATCGATCACAAGAAGGTCATCTGCGGAAGCGGCGATCTCAACTTGCGCGATATCTGCGGCAGGCAGCTGCCAGTAGGAGAATTTGTGGTCTTCGGTTGGTATAACAGCAGTAACCGCATCAGTAACAGAAAATCCCTGTTCTTCAGCAGCCTGCATCCCGCCATTGACCACCTGCACCTTATCATGCCCTGCAGCCCTGAGCATCCACCAAAAGCGTGCGGCCGGGTTGGCGCCATTCTTGTCATCATATACGACCACATGGCTTTCGGGCGTAATGCCCAGCCTGCCCAGCACTTTACCAAATCGTTCGGGAGAGGGCAGGGGGTGCCTGCCGCCATTGGCTGCGTTATTTGGCACTTCAGCAAGGTCGGTGTTGAGGTCAACATACAATGAGCCTTCCAGATGCCGCTTGTTATATCTTTCTTGCGATGGGCCGGCATCGATAAGGATGTAGCTATGTCTTGGTAATAGCAGTAACTCTTCAGGCTCGATAACAGAAGGGAAAAATGTATCCATAATAAAAATGATCCCGGCATTGCTGCCGGGACCGGTATTATTTTAAAAGTATCTTATTGTATTGTGCGGTGTTGTTAAGCAGTGCCGCCGCTTTTTGTATCTCGGGATTGCTTGTCGTGTAATATTTGTACAGCCCTTCCTTGTATTGGTAACGCTTTATCAGCTCATCGAGCAGCAGTTGTTTGATCTCGCCTTTATGCGTGGCCAGCTCTTTTTCTTCGCTCTTTTGAAGGGCGGCCAATAACTGGTTGTATTCGGTGGCAATGCTTTGGTCTACCTTTTCCTTTTTCGCGACTTCCAGTGTAGCCTTCAGCGATTTTTCGGTTTCGGTGTCAAACTCGAACTTTTCCTTTTTCAGGTAAGCTTTAAAGGCTTCGAATTCCGCGTCGCTAATGTTCGGGATGGTTGTGCCTATATTCGGGTTCTTGTAATAATACACCGTTGCATAATTAAAAATACCATCCTTGCGGATCAGTGCATCGGCTATGGCACTTTGCTTCGACTCATCCAGTTCCACGTCCGGCAATATCCCGCCACCATCAAACACCGTCCTGCCCTTTCGGGTCTTAAAAGCGTTGTAGTCTTTTTTATCAATGCGTATGGCTTTGCCGTCAGCATCTTTGTGGGTGTAATCAAGCGCCTGTATGCCGCGTCCTGATGGCGTGTAATAGCGTGAAATGGTCACTTTTACCTGGGTGCCATAGGTAAGGTCGAGCGGACGTTGTACCAATCCCTTACCAAAGCTCCTGCTGCCCACGATCACCGCACGGTCAAGGTCCTGCAATGCGCCCGCCACTATCTCGGATGCCGATGCGCTCTTGCCATCGACCAGAACAACCAGCGGGATGTCGAGGTCTACCGGGGCTTTTTGGGTTTTGTAGGTGTTATTGTATTTTTCGTTTTTCGATCTGGTGGTCACTATGGTCTCATCCTGCTTCACGAACAGGTTGCAGATGCTTACCGCCTCATTTAAAAGCCCACCCGGGTTGCCCCTAAGGTCGAGGATGATGTTTTTGGCACCCTGTCCCTTCAGGTCAACAAGCGCTGCCTTGGTTTCCTGCGAAGCTTTGGCGTTGAACTGCGACAGTACAATATAACCTGTTTCCTTTCCAACCAAAGAATAATACGGTACAGCTTTTACATCCACCTCATTCAGCGTAAGCTGTGTGCTCATCTGCTTGCCCTGGCGCAGGTACTTGATGTCGATCTTTGTATTGCGGGAGCCCTTCAGCAATTCGCCGGCATCTTCCTTAAAATTCGCCAATACGACGTCGCCTATCTGCACGATCTCGTCACCTGCCTTGAGGCCTGCCTTATCGGCAGGGTAATCCTTATATGGCTCCTTGATGATGAGCCTTCCGTCCTTGCGGGCGATCAGCGCGCCAATGCCGGTATATTCACCTGTGCTGTTGATCTTGAACTTTGCTACATCCTGCTCGTTGAAGTAGTTGGTATACGGGTCCAGGTCCTCCAGCATGCTCTTTATGGCTTTGTCCATCAGCTGGGCGGGGTTGGTCTCGTCGACATAGTTATTGTTCACGGTCTTGAACAATGTCGTGAATATCTCTATCTGCTTGGCGATCTCAAAGAAATCGTCCTTAAAACTTACTCCCACGAACATGAACCCTGCGGCAAGCGTGGGCAGTACATATCTTTTCCTGAGCTTTATAAACATAATATCGTCCTTTTATTTTTTGATGATGATAATCGTGTTACGAAAATAAGGATTAAAGGCATATCAATAACCATCGCGCGCCGAAAGTTTCTGGCCATGTACTGAAGGTCAAACGAAAAAAGGGAAAGGAAAGTATGGAGTATTACTGATCAGGCCTCACCAGTGAGAGGGACGATGGGTATGGTATTAGATATCCTCCTGTGCTGCGAACTTCTCGAACAACTGCACCGTTTTGGCATTGATCTCCTCAAACGACAGCCGGTCCTTTGTTTGGTACAGGAACATCATGGCGTAGGGCTTATCTGTGGCTTCGGCCAAAATGTGCTTATGATGGCGGTAGGTTTCGCGAAGCACACGCTTAAAGTAGTTGCGGTCATGTGCTTTTTTGAAGTATTTTTTGGATACCGAAACGCCCATCTGCATGATGGTGCCTTCCTCGGGCTGCAGAACGTATACCAAACGCAACGGGTATTTCGACACCGATCTCCCTTCGGTAAACAAAAGGTCTATGGTGGTGCGGCTTTTCAGCTTTTCTTCTTTCGAATATGTATAGCGCCTGTTTTCCATTGGCGGCAAATGTACGAAGTATTGGAGAGAATCTATCGGTATTTAAATGTCCCGATAAATTCAAAAGTCCCCACCCTTTTCACTTCGCCTTCAAATTTAAGATCGTAGATAACAATGAAGCAATTTCGGCCGATCAACTTTTGTTGCGGTAACTTTTCTGAAAAATTTTCGGAATACGAAAAACGGTTAAACACCTCGGTAATATTTTCCGACGCATCGAACAAAACCTCTATAAGGTCAGCATCATAATGGTCGATCCTAAAATCGTTCATGAAGCCGGATGTCATGTTGCCTTCATCATCATAATTTTCAGCAATATGATCTGCAAGTTGGTCCTTTCCCTCAAGATTCCCAACCCAAACCGAGATATAATTTTCTTTTTCCATAAAAGTGAAATTACGCAAGATTGGCTCAAATGTATGAAAAGAGGCACAAAAGAATGATTATTTTCGTAATTAAAATATTTTTTTCTTAGATTTGCTTCAATTAATAGTTTCACTAATTATAATATCATGGTATCATACAGGGTAGGGGAATATATCGAGGCAAAAGGGATAAGCTATTATGCGTTTGAAAACAGTTTGGGCGCCAGCCGCGGCAGTATTTCCAAAGCGGTGAAGGACGGCAAGAGCATCGGTTCGAACGTATTGGAAAAGATCCTGGCTACGTATCCCGACATCAATCCCGGGTGGCTACTTACAGGGGAAGGGGACATGTTCACCAACGAAGGGCCGAACGTGAAAACCTACCGACTAAAAACCGATACTACGGTTGAAAGCCAGCAGATACCATTATACGACCTTGAAGCTGTAGCGGGGCTTGTACCGATTTTTGCCAATACCAATGCCCAAAAGCCGGTAGACCATATTTCCATACCCCATCTTCCAAAATGCGACGGTGCAGTATACGTGACCGGTGACAGTATGGACCCGTTGCTAAAAAGTGGCGACATTGTAATGTATAAAGAAGTCCAGGACATACAGAATGGCATCTTCTGGGGAGAAATGTACCTACTTGGTATTGACATGGGAAGCGGAGAAGAATATATTACTGTGAAATATGTGCAGCGCTCCGAACATCCCGGGTGTGTAAAGCTGGTAAGCGAGAACCAAAGGCATCAGCCCAAGGATATAGAAATGGACAAGATCCGTGCTTTGGCATTGGTCAAGGCCAGTATCAGGATGAACGCGATGAATTAGGGCGGCATAAAATTTTACGTAGCGGACCTGACAAGTTTTAAAACCTGTCAGGTCCGTTTCGATTTGTACAGTTGTATGTATCCATTCTCCACAAGATTTTCTACAGGTTTCCACAATTTTCTACAAATGGACATCAATTACTTACGGAACAATTTTGCGTGTTTTATTTAAACATTGTGTTGACATTCAATAATTTATGTATAGGTCTTATAGAAATGTTACTTTACTGATCAATTGAGGCATTCTGCTTGCATATTGTAATAGTATACGACATGATCTAAACCATATACGATACGACATTATGAAAAACCTATTTTTAAGCGCATTAATGCTTACCGGAGCGGTAGCTATGGCGCAGGAAACCACCACGCAAACGCAATCAACAACAATTAAAGCCCAGCCGGCACAAACAACGCAAACAACAACTACGGCTAAAACTACAGAAGTTAAGCCTGCTGCACCCGCGCAAACCGCACAGCCTTTGCAACAGCCCGCAACCGTAAAAAAGACTGAAGCTGTAGTTAAGGAAGAAAAGGCTGAAGTGAAAAAGGCTCAACCAGCTAAAAAGTCGAACTAACCCGAAACTTTTAGCGCCTATATATATCCATAGCAAAACAGGTTTTTATCTATTTTATCTGTTTTCACAAACCTCCGGCCCGCAACAACCGGAGGTTTTTTCGTTTGTATGCAACAAAAAAGCGATACCATCAAGATACCGCTTTTGTAATTTGTTTTGAAATTTGGATTTCTATTTCGCTCCTTTAATGAAAGCATTATTGTCTTTGTTCACATCTGCCATGAGCTTGCTTGGATCTATTACAAAAACCTGTATCGATGCTTTCGGCTTGCTGATGGTGAATTCATACGTTTGGTGGCCCCAGTCCCAGGCATCCAGCACAGTGCGTTTCAGGTTCGGGTACGGATTGTCTTTGGTATAACGCATCATTTGCAGCGGTATGTAGTAGCTCTCCTGAGTACCGTCCTCATATACTACGATAATGTCTAGCGGCATCGGCATGCGCCCAATGCGCTCCAATGTTATTTTGGTCGAATTTCCGGCTTCTGCCATTTCCTTTATCCCATAATCAATGGTGTTCGTTGTCTGGCACCAGTCCGTAAGGTACCAGTCCAGGTGCGCGCCGCTCACTTTCTCTGCGGTACGTTTGATGTCCATAGGCGTAGGATGGGTAAATTTATAGTCGGCATAAAAACGCTTCAGCGTCCTGGCCAGGTTATCCTGCCCTATGAGGTAGCCGAGCTGTGCAAGGAATATTTCGCCCTTAACATAAGAGGCTATGCTGTACAGCCTGTTGGTATCGTAGCGGTCGGCATGCGTGGTCAATGGCTGTTCCTTACCGCTTTTTACCATGGCAAAATAAGCAGAATAAGCACCTTTGAAAATATTGGGCTCTTCCTCACCCGGCTTCACTGTTGGGGGCATTACCGCCTCCATGGCCAATGCTTCTATGTATGAGGTAAAGCCTTCATCCATCCAACCGTGCTTTGATTCGTTAGATGCCAATACGTGCTGGAACCATGAGTGGCCGAATTCGTGCGCGGTCACTTCGACCAACCCGGCGAACGAGCGGCCTGTGATCAGTGTACACATGGCATACTCCATGCCACCGTCGCCGCCCTGTATCACAGAGTACTGCTTGTATGGGTAATTGCCAATTGTCTTGTTGTAGAATGCCAGTATCTCGGCAGTTTTTGGCTGCAGCTTTTTCCAGCCGTCTAAGGTTTCCGGTGTATTTTTGTATAGGAAATGCAGTTCGGTATTGTTGTCGCCCATTATCTTGTCGTGGGCGAAATTCGGGTCGGCAGCCCAGGCGAAATCATGTACCATAGGGGCAACAAAGTGCCAGGTCAATGTTTTTGCTTTCTTAGGGTATTGCACCTTTACGCCAGCATCTTCATAGCCTTTACCTATCTCATTTTTGTTTTGGAGATAGCCTGTACCGCCAATGGTGTAGGTTTTATCGATGGTGATGTTCACGTCAAAATTCCCCCATACGCCGTGGAATTCACGCGCTATGTATGGGTTAGCATGCCAGCCTTCAAAGTCGTACTCGGCCATTTTAGGATACCATTGTGTCATGGAGAGCGCCACACCCTCAGCATTGTTCCTTCCGCTGCGGCGCACCTGTACCGGTACCTGCCCGTCAAAATTAAGGGTAAATGTCGTCGACTTGCCCGGGTATAACGGCTTGGCAAGCTCTACTTCAAGTACGGTTCCTGCAACTTTATTACGAAGATCGGTGCCGTCCTGCTTCAGGTTGGTTATTTTCAGGTAGCCGATCTCATCGGGCTTCAATGAGCTGATGCGGCTTTCCTTTACTGTTTTCTCGGCAGTTTTAAAGGTCTTCACCATTCGTCCGTCAGGGTCGGGAATGTGCTTTAGCCTGCCATCCATTTCGCTTCCCGGCTGGAAGGCATTGTTATACAGGTGGTAAAAAACACGGTACAGCGTGTCCGGAGAGTTATTGGTGTACACCAGTTCCTGCTTGCCCGTATACTTGTACGTTTTCACGTCCATGTTCACATCCATCTTATAATCCACGTGCTGCTGCCAGTAGCCCGGGTTCGGGTTTTTCTGTGCAAATAGGCCTGTAGCCGAAAGCAATGCTGCTATGAGTAATTTTTTCATGCGTTAAAAATAAAAAAACGGAAGGGATCCCGCCCTTCCGTCATATTGTTTTTTGTCAGAATTATTTTTTTGAAGCCAACTTATCGGCCATAATGAGCGCGTTGTAAGCGTTTACGATCTTGCCCGACCTCGACAGCTCTTTGAACGGACGTGTTTCATCGGGTGCGTCAGGACTGTCCTTGCTCAGCTTTACCGTAAGGTTCACAGCAATTCCTGAATCCATAAGGATGTGCTTTACCTGCGATGCGGTAAGGCTTGGGTAGTAGGAGCGTATAAGCGCTGCCACACCCGCCGCGTTTGGAGAGGCCATTGAGGTTCCCTGCAAAAATTCGTATTTGTTGTTTGGCGTAGTAGCGTAAATGCGTACACCCGGCGCAAATACATCTACATCCGTCTTGCCATAGTTAGAGAAGTCGGCAAGCAGGTCTTCATTGAACGGATTGTTGATGGCGCCAATGGTCAGTACGTTATCAGCGATCTCTTTTCCGCTCAATTTGTCGTCGTTTGGAAAACGTTCGCCCCTGTCGGCTGCGTTCAGGTCTTTGCTTTCGTTACCGGCAGCAAATACTATAAGTACATCTTTATCGGCAGCATATTTTATCGCGTCATACACCCATTGCGCATGTGGTGAGTAGTATTTGCCAAAGCTTCCGTTGATCACTTTTGCACCGTTGTCCACAGCATAACGTATGGCCAACGCCACATCTTTATCGTACTCATCGCCATCCGGCACTGCGCGTACGGCCATGATCTCCACATTATTGCTGGCAACACCATCGCCGCCCAGGTTGTTACCCCTTACCTGTGCAATGATGCCCGCAACGTGGGTCCCGTGTTTGGCGCCTTCCCTGTCCGGCCCTATTACATTGTTGTTGCCGTACTTGCGGTCGTTAATATCTTCCGGGTTGTCACCTACTACTTTACGCCCGTCAAACTTCAGGTTGAGGTTGTAGGCAAGCATATCGTCAAAATGCTCTTTTGCCCCTTTGATCTCCTCATTGAACTCTTCTCTTGGCACATTGGTGAATATCTCAATAAAGTTCTCCTTCACGGCATTCAGCCTGGCATCGGTAGTCTTGAAGTTTTTCAGGTCTTCAACCGTATAATCTTTTTTACCGATCTTTTCCTGGAATGTTTTGTCGATGTCTGCTATGAAGTCGATCTTTTGTTTTTCAGCTTTCGCTTCACGTATCTCCTTGTCAAATTCAGCCTTGGCCCTTTTGTACAATGCCGAACCATCATCGCCTTTTTTCACGATGCGCGCATATTCAAGGTTCTCATGGTGCGCTTCTCCAAGAAAGTTCCATCCGTGGATGTCGTCGATATATCCGTTTCCGTCATCATCCTTGCCGTTGCCCGCTATCTCTTTTGGATTGGTCCATATTACAGGGGCCAGGTCCGGGTGTTCAATGTCCACCCCTGAGTCGATCACGCTTACGATTATCTTTTTAGCTGTTTTGCCTTTCAAAAGCTCGTATGCCCTGTCTACGCTCATTCCCGGGATGCTATCCTTCACGAGGTCTAGGTGGCTCCAGCGCTGTTCCTGGTTATCGGTAAGTGCCGCTTTCTTGGGAACTATGGGCTTGGTAATGGCAATGGGATCTGCCGTGATCGACCTTGTCGTACCACAGCCCGTAAGGAATAATGCAAGGGCTGCCGACAGGTAAAGTGACCTGAATTTCATATTCTTGAATTTACAATTTAATATTTGACTAAATTACTCCTTGTTGGTTACATCTTACAGGAATTTTAACATTTTGTTGTGATATGGATATGATATGATAATAAACAAAGAAATGATATGAGGCACTTCGCCAACTCTTAAACATCAATTAACCAGGCTAAAAAACATCTGCACATTTATAAATATCTTTGAGCCTTATGCCTTTGTCGGTATGCTCCACAGTGATCAGCTCGTTATGTGCATCATGTTCCAGGAAAAGGTAATAATCGTTATCGGCTGCGGCATTTAGGAATTTCGCCTTTTCGTCCAGCGTCAACAGTGGGCGGGTATCATAGCCCATAACGTAAGGAAGCGGAATGTGTCCCGCTGTCGGCAGCAGGTCGGCCATGAAAACAATGGTCCTGC
Organism: Flavobacterium sp.; assembly: GCF_052437795.1. Classification (GTDB taxonomy): domain Bacteria; phylum Bacteroidota; class Bacteroidia; order Flavobacteriales; family Flavobacteriaceae; genus Flavobacterium. The sequence continues at coordinate 32,838 of NZ_JBQVPA010000003.1, read as the reverse complement.
CATTGTAATTGATGTGCGGTATCATTTGCTTTTCGGTATGCCCGTCGGCAAAAAAGATACCGAAGCCCAATTCACTTTCATCCAGGTGATCACCGTTAGGCCTGCTGATAAATTTCAACTGCCCGCTTTCCTGCATCGGGATGATATTCTCCTGCAGGAACGATGCCTTTTCGCGCGCATTGGGTTTTGTAGCCCATTCCCAGTGGTTTTCGTTGGTCCAGTAGTGGGCATTCTTAAAGGCGGGTTCGTAGCCGGTGCGGTCCTTGTTCCACTGCACGCTGCCCCCGCAATGGTCGAAATGGAGGTGCGTCATAAACACATCGGTCACATCGTCGCGGTGAAAGCCATGTGCCGCCAGCGACTTATCGGTAGTATGGTCGCCCCACAGCGAGTAGTACCCAAAGAACTTGTCGCTTTGCTTATTGCCCATCCCGGTATCTATGAGTGTCAGGCGGTTGCCGTCTTCTATGAGCAGGCAGCGAGCGGCAAGGTCTATCTGGTTGTTCTCGTCGGCAGGATTGGTTTTGGTCCATATCGGCTTTGGCACCACTCCGAACATTGCACCGCCATCGAGCTTAAAGTTTCCGGTATCTATAGGGTAAAGTTTCATTGTTTATTTGTTTGGAGCCAAATTAAGGATTTAATTCCGGGAGTTAAAGCCCGATCATTAAAAACAGCTACGCTAACGAATTTCATCCATAGATACCCGTTTAAATAAATTTGCTTTACGGATGTCATGCAGAGACGCAGCGAGTCTGCAAAAGCCTTATTTTTGGGCCAACCAATAAACATTCACCATGATAAAATTCCCGCAAGAGCTCACCGATAGCCTGGCTGCATTAAGTTACATCCACTTGTCGAAAGTGCCTTATGATACCAAAGTCCCGGCGCTAAGAAGAGAATCCCAAAAGATTATGGCCCTGAGGGACTGGGCACACTCACATACGGAGCCAATCGATGGCTGGATGGAACTGTATTTCAGTTATTTTGAGCGTATGGCAATAGATATCGATCCGGTACGGGATAGCTGGACAGCCTATTACGAGCTGAAAGGTATACTGCGGTCGTTGCTGTTCACAATGATGCGTAGGCAAAAACAGACCAGGGGGTCTGTACTGGAATTTGGCAAAAACCTCAATGACACGTTGCTGCTGCACCGGCACGGTGCGTTGATCTCCGGGTACGTAATGGATATGCTGGTGGATCACTACGACCCACTCAAGACAAAATTCCGGTTTGATGATGTTGCAGGCGAAGCAATGTACGAAGTATATGCCATATGGATCGACACGTTGTTCGAACTGGCAGGAAAGGCAACATCTGCCGTACAGATATACCGCCTGAAAATGGCTATCTATCACCTGGAGACAGAGATGAGGAATATCGAATATAAAGAAGACAGCCCTTTCGCAGTTGAGCCGCTGATGGCCCGCATCCTGCTTTTCCAGCTCTCGGTGTTCGATGTGAAGGCATTCATCAACCAGGAAAGTTTCATAGAAAAAATATACGGAGCAGGTCCTTTGGGCGAAGTAGAATTGCCCGAAGCCGATAAATTATTGGAAGAAGGTGTGCGGCAATTCAACTCCCATCGTAAAAAGGCTGTGCTATATCTGTTGCTTTATAACGTTTTAAAAGCGCTGGATGTGGCGGCCAATAACAGCGAAGACCTCCGGTCCCACCATTCGCAGGGCGGCAACATAGGCAATGTGGAGGGGGTATCGGCTTTTGAAACATTTTTAAGCCTGCTATGCATTTATACCGGTGAAGCCAACCTGATCGCCAACTATCTCAAACAACATATCAGCACCAATGACCAGCTGTTCGTCATCGCTTCGGTTATGGGGCAGGATGCTTATGGCGTTCCCTCAGAAAGTGAAAATGTAAAGCACCGCATCGTGTTGGCACTCGTTGATCCGCATTCGGAAAGCCCGCAACAAATAGCCCTAAAAAAGCTGTGTATACGCTGGGGACTGCTGGACAAATATGCGCTTCCTGAAAAATACCGGTTCAATGCGCCGAAAAAGCTGCCATCAACAGTACAGGAGCTGGTCATGTTCTACAAATCGCTAAATATCAGCCACGTATTCAGGTTAGGAAGAGGAGCTCCAGAAAACAGTATCCCTGAAAATTTCCCTGACGACATCCGCGAAATTTACATGCTATTTGACGGTACCCCGGATGACAGGCATTTTGCAGCGCTTTCAGACGTGGAGGAGATCCGGCAGGATATCATGGACACCTACGGATCGGACCTTGAAGATGCCGATGACGAGGACCCCGATACCGATGATGTCAGCGTAGACATCAGGGAACACATCCACTCCGGCATCATCCCGATCGGGCAAAACTATTCGGGGGATTCGTATTTTGCCGACCCACATCATCTTTCAATTACGGGACACCCGGTCATCGTTGAGTACATGCACGACGAATACCTCACCGGAAAGCTCGTAGCCAACTCCCTGGCAGAATTCCTGGCGAGGCATATGATCGAGCGTTTTACCGAAGTGAACGGTAAGGAAAAGGCACTTACCGCATTGCTCGACACACCCATTCAAATTAGATCGTAATCACTATGGATACCACTGGAAAACTCATTGAAACCCTGATCGAAAAAGCACAGCGCTGCAACAGTACAGGCAGCGAATATTTTGCATCATCAGCGACAGATCTTTTGTTTCATGCATTTTCGATGTTCGAAAAGATCTCCTATGAGCGGAAGGAGCAATTCGTGATACCGGAACCCTATATCGAGTTCCTGCAATTGCTCGATAACGATACGCTTGCGCCTTTGCCCGGCCAGGAACTTTATATTTATGGCTTTTACGGAATGGTCACCCACACATTTGACTATTTTGACAGCGAAGGCGACCTGGGCGATGCCCCTGCCTTTTGGCTTGCGGTGGGGCACCGTAACGACAGGGGCAATTTTTTCCTTTGCTGTGACAAGGCATCCGGACTCTACGGAAAGGTAGGCGAGTTTTATGACAGTACCCCTTTTAGGGATGAAGATGATTTTTGCGACATAGGGACTGACTTCCCCGACTTTTGTAAAAACGTAATGGATGGTAAGGTGTACTAAAGCTCTGCCTCCAATCATGCATAGAGATCGCTTATCGACTCATAATCATAAAAAGGAGCCTATTTATTGCAATCTGTCAAAGATGTGGTATCTTTGCGCAAATTATACTAATTTTTAGGTAACTGAGCTATGATAAAAGTTTCTGATTCAGCGAAAAAGAGGGCCGTTATGCTCATGGAGGATGATGGTTTTGACGCAACTACCGATTACATAAGGGTAGGCGTAAAAAGCGGCGGATGTTCGGGCCTTTCATACGAATTGAATTTTGACAAGGCGCTTGGCGAAAATGATAAAGTATTTGAAGACAACGGCATTAAGATAGCAGTAGATAAAAAAAGCTTCTTGTACCTGGCCGGCACCGTGCTGGAATTCAGCGGCGGGCTCAACGGCAAAGGCTTTGTTTTCAACAACCCCAACGCGCAAAGGACGTGTGGCTGTGGTGAGAGTTTTTCGCTGTAAACAATTGAAAGATTGAAGATTTAAAATTGAAAGATTCAGCGGATGACAAAAAGCTTTACAGAGTTTGAGGTTTATCAAAAGTCAATTGTTCTGGCAAAGGATATTTTTGGATTGATGAATAAACAAAGTCTGGAAAGGGAATATGGATTTAAGGACCAGATCAAAAGAGCTGTTGTTTCTATTAGAAATAATATTGCGGAAGGGTCGGAATATAATAACAATAAACAGTTTATTCGGTTTCTCAAACACTCTAAAGGAAGTTGTGCAGAAGTTAGAAGTATGCTGATCCTTTCGAATGAACTGGGGTTTTGTACTTACTAGGAGACAATAAAAGGAATTGAACTAAGCATAGAGATATCAAAAAATCTCTCAAAATTTATAGAGTATTTAAAATCAAGGGTTTGAAGTGGCAATCTTTAAATCTTTAAATTTTAGATCTTTAAATTAAAAAGAATGAGCAAATACACTGAAGAGGAATTAAAGATCGAACTCGAAACCAAAGAGTACGAGTACGGTTTTTATACTGATATAGAGTCGGAGACATTCCCCATTGGACTGAATGAGGATGTGGTGCGCGCGCTTTCGAAAAAGAAAGAGGAGCCGGAATGGATGACCGACTGGCGCCTTGAGGCTTTTCGTATCTGGAAGGAAATGATCGAACCCAATTGGGCGAATGTGCATTATGAAAAACCTGATTTCCAGGCGATATCCTACTATTCCGCACCTAAGGCGGTTGACCCGACCAAAACGCTTGACGATGTTGATCCGGAACTTTTGGCGATGTACAAAAAGCTGGGGATCTCTGTCGATGAGCAGAAGAAGATGAACAACGTTGCCATTGACATCGTGGTGGACTCCGTTTCGGTGGCCACGACGTTCAAAAAAACGCTTGCGGAGAAAGGTATTATTTTCTGCCCTATTTCCGAAGCGATAAAGGAGCATCCGGAGCTGGTGAAAAAATACATTGGCTCAGTAGTGCCGCAAAAGGATAATTTTTATGCGGCGCTTAACTCGGCTGTATTTTCCGACGGGTCATTCTGCTACATCCCGAAAGGGGTGCGCTGCCCGATGGAACTCAGCACCTACTTCCGCATCAACCAGGCAGGGACAGGACAGTTCGAGCGTACGCTCGTTATTGCCGATGAAGGCAGCTATGTTAGTTACCTGGAGGGCTGTACCGCGCCCAGCCGTGATGAGAACCAGCTGCACGCCGCAGTGGTAGAGCTTATCGCGATGGATGATGCCGAGATAAAATATTCAACAGTACAAAACTGGTTCCCGGGTAATAAGGAAGGCAAGGGCGGGGTGTATAACTTCGTGACCAAGCGTGGCATTTGCGAAAAGAACGCCAAAATATCGTGGACGCAGGTAGAAACGGGTTCTGCCGTAACATGGAAATACCCAAGCTGTGTTCTGAAAGGCGATAACTCGGTAGGGGAATTCTACTCCATTGCCGTGACCAACAATTACCAGCAGGCCGATACCGGGACTAAAATGATCCACCTTGGCAAGAATACAAAGAGCACCATTATTTCTAAAGGTATATCTGCGGGTAGATCGCAGAACAGCTACCGAGGTTTGGTGCAGATAGGCTCAAGGGCCGAGAACGCACGCAACTTCTCGCAGTGCGACTCGTTGCTGATGGGTAACAACTGTGGCGCACATACCTTCCCGTATATCGAATCAAAAAATACGACAGCTAAAATTGAGCACGAGGCCACGACAAGTAAAATTGGTGAGGACCAGGTATTCTATTGCAACCAGAGGGGCATACCTACCGAGAAGGCGATCGCGCTTATCGTGAATGGTTTCAGCAAGGAAGTACTGAACAAGCTGCCAATGGAATTTGCTGTGGAAGCGCAGAAATTGCTGGAGATAAGTCTTGAGGGATCGGTAGGGTAATTTTAGTTTCAGGTTTCAAGTTTCAGGTTTTCTGAAGGTTGTGGCCTTAAATCAGCATAAACAAACAAAAATCATATAATTTTTAGAGCAAGGTTATAGTTCGAGTAAGAACCTGAAACCTGAAACCTAAAACTTTAAACACTAAAAATGTTATCAATAAAAAACCTGCACGCACGTGTTGAAGATAAAGATATCCTGAAGGGTATCAACCTTGAGGTAAAGGCCGGAGAAGTACACGCCATCATGGGGCCGAACGGTTCGGGTAAGAGTACATTATCATCGGTAATCGCCGGGAATGAGAATTATGAAGTGACCGATGGTGCCATCTTTCTTGAAGGCGAGGACATTGGTGAGCTGTCACCCGAAGAAAGGGCGCACAAGGGTGTCTTCCTTTCATTCCAGTACCCTGTAGAGATACCGGGCGTATCGGTGACGAATTTCATGAAAACGGCTATCAACGAAAGCCGCAAGGCGCAAGGGCGTGAGGAAATGCCTGCTAATGAAATGCTGAAGCTGATCCGAGAAAAATCGGAACTGTTGGAGATCGACCGTAAGTTCCTTTCACGCTCGCTGAACGAAGGCTTTTCGGGCGGTGAGAAAAAGCGTAACGAGATCTTCCAGATGGCGATGCTCGAGCCAAAGCTTGCCATACTTGACGAAACCGACTCGGGCCTTGATATTGACGCGCTCCGCATTGTTGCCAATGGTGTGAACAAGCTGCGCAGCCAGGACAATGCGGTGGTTGTAATTACCCACTACCAAAGGCTCCTGGATTATATCGTACCTGATTTCGTACACGTGCTTTACAATGGTAAGATCGTAAAATCCGGCGGTAAGGAGCTTGCCTACGAACTGGAGGAGAAGGGTTACGACTGGATTAGATCGGAAAACTAGATTATTTGTTTCAGATTTCAGGTTTCAGGTTTTTTGAAAGTTATGTGAGGCACCATTATGGCGACAATACTAAGGTTTGAAGATTTGGAAATTTGGCAGGAAGCAAGAAGGCTTGCCAAAGAGATTCATACACTTTCAGTTGAAACTGAACTCAAGACAGACTTTAAGCTAAAAGCGCAGATTAAAGATTCATCGGGTTCTGTTATGGATAATATTGCTGAAGGATTTGAAAGGGACGGGAATATGGAATTCAGACAATTTCTTTCGATAGCAAAAGGTTCTGCCGGTGAGGCGCGCTCCCAACTTTACAGGGTTTATGATTGCGGATACATCAATATCCAAAAATTGGAAATACTCAAAACAGATTATGAAAAATTAAGCGGGAGGATAAGCAATTTTATAACTTATCTCAACAAAAAAGATTATAAAGGAAATAAGTTTCAGTAAGTCCCGGCTGAGTGAGCAACCTGAAACTTGAAACCTGAAACTTAATATGGAACTAAAAGAAAAACTATTATCGTCTTTCATGGCGTTTGAAGAAAAGGTGGATGTAACATCTGAACTTCATGATATACGTACTGAGGCGATCAAAAATTTTGAGAATAAAGGCTTTCCGACCAAAAAGGAAGAGGCCTGGAAATATACATCGCTCAATGCGGTGCTTAAGAATGACTTTACCGTATTCCCCAAACAGGAGAATGCAGTGGGTTATGCGGACGTGAAGAAATATTTCCTGCACGAGATCGATACCTACAAAGCAGTGTTTATTGACGGTGTATTCAGTTCGTTCCTGTCGTCTACAACGCACGACGGACTGGATGTGTGCCTGATGTCATCGGCATTAACAAAGCCGAAGTACAAGGAAGTCATTGAAACTTATTTCAATAAGATAGCAAATGCCGACGACAGCCTTACATCGCTGAATACGGCCTTTGCCATTGAGGGTGCCTACATCAACATCCCCAAGAACAAGGTGGCCGATAAGCCGATCGAGATCATGTATTTCTCGACGGGTAACGAGGCCGCGCTGATGGTGCAGCCGCGTAACCTGGTGATCGTGGGTGAAAATGCCCAAGTACAGATCATAGAGCGCCATCAGAGCCTTAATGGCAACCCGGTGCTGACCAACTCGGTTACCGAAATATTTGCCCAGGAGCGTGCCCTGGTGGATTACTACAAGATACAGAACGACCTGCAAAGCGCAAATTTAGTAGATAATACTTTCATAGCCCAGAAAGGACAAAGCCATGCATCAGTGCATACGTTCTCGTTTGGCGGAAACATTACGCGAAACAACCTGAACTTTTACCATCAGGGAGAGCGTGTTGAAAGTACCCTAAAAGGCATAACGATCATTGGCGACAAGCAGCTGGTTGACCACTATACACTTGTGCGCCATGCCGAGCCTAACTGCGAAAGCCATCAAAACTACAAAGGCATCTTTAATGATAATTCGACCGGTGTTTTCAACGGAAAGATATATGTAGATAAAGAAGCCCAAAAAACGGATGCTTTCCAACAGAATAATAATATCCTCCTTAGCGAAAAAGCCTCCATCAACGCCAAGCCACAATTGGAGATATTTGCCGATGATGTGAAGTGCTCCCACGGCTGTACTATTGGCCAATTGGACGAAAGCGCCATGTTCTACATGCAGTCGCGTGGCATCCCGAAGAAGGAGGCCAAGGCATTATTGATGTATGCTTTCAGTAATGAGGTTATCGAAAGCATCAGGATACCGGAACTCAAAAACAGGATCACCAAGCTCATCGCTTCAAAATTGGGCGTGAACATGGGTTTTGATCTATAATATTAAGTAAGAAGTCAAAAATATTGCCATTCTGACCAAGGAAGTAAGATTATCCCTTCGTCAGAATGGCAATATTTTTGACTTCTTCTTACTGCTTTTGCAAACCTGATCACTCCACATTAAGAATTCTTATTTAGAATTAATAAAAATAATTTGCATAAACCGTTTTGCGGCTGTAGTTTTGCAATTTAGAATTAATCTAAGTTAATCCGGAATGCAAAACGGCACAAAAGCAATACTCTGTATATTCCTTTTTTCAGGTTTCATGGCCACTGCCCAGGAGATCGCTACCGACTCCATTAAAACCGAAGAGCTTGAAGAAGTTGTGGTAACTGGCCAGATAGAGCCACAATCCATTAAGAGGTCGGTTTTCAACGTAAAGGTCATCAGCCGCGATGACATACAGCGCCAGGCAGCTAACAACCTTGCTGACGTGCTCAATCAGTACCTCAATATAATGGTACAACCCAACAGTGCGGAGGGCCGGTCCACCGTATCCATGTTCGGGCTTGATGGGCAGTACCTGAAGATACTGGTAGATAACATTCCGTTAGTGAGCGACACCGGCCTTGGCAACAATATTGACCTTACGCAGATCAATCTTGACGATATTGACCACATTGAGATCATTGAGGGTGCAATGGGCGTTACGCACGGTGCCAATGCAGTGAGCGGCATCATCAACATCATTACCAAAAAGTCTATTCTGAACAAGTGGGAAATAAACGCCACAATGCAGGAAGAGACGATAGGCGGGGAGTATGCACCACTTTATGACAAAGGGCGCCATTTACAAGCCCTGAGGGCCGCACACACCGTCAACAGCAACTGGTTCGTGTCCATAGGCGGCAACCGAAATGATTTTACCGGCTTTAAGGATACCCGCGGCGGGCGCGACTATACGGATTACGACCCCACAACGCCATGGGTGAACCGTGGCTTTAGCTGGCTTCCTAAAGAGCAAAACTTTGGCAATGCGCTCATCCGCTACCAAAAGGGCAATTTCAGGCTGTTTTACAAATTTGACTATTTCAACGAAAAAATAGATTTCTATAACCCAATAGTAGAGAGCCAGGTGGTTCCCGGTACCGGCATATTGCTGTTCTCTCGTGACAGGAGGTTCTTTACCGAAAAATTTTACCACCATCTCAATGCCGTGGGCAAGGTGGCGGGTTCGTTAGATTATAACATATCGCTCTCGCACCAACGGCAGACGCGTGACCTGGAGCAATTCAACTATTACATCCAGACAGAGCAGGAAACCAACCACACCGAACAAACATACCAGGATACCGAGATACTTTACTCGACAGGTGCGCTGGGCAATTTTTTTAAAGATAAAAGCTTCGACCTGCAAGTGGGCTACGAGTTCGTGAATACCAACGGCTACAACGCTGCGGCATCGGGCCTTTTTATAGGTGGTTCGGGACAGGGCAACATCAAACAAAGGCTCGAAAACTATGATGTCTTTACCGCGGCCGAGTTTGGGATCACCGACAGGTTCTCCTTCCGCCCCGGTTTCCGCTACTCGTTCCAGTCAAAATTCGATGACCAGTGGTCGGCTTCCATGGGGCTGCGTTATTTATTTGACAACGAAATTGAGGCAAGGGCATCATTCGGCAGATCGTACCGCACACCGAATTATGACGAACTGTACACCTACTTTGTAGATTCCAACCACAACGTGCAAGGCAATGAAGATTTAATGCCCGAAACGGGCAATTCATATGAGGCGAGTATTAAGAAAACGACATTCTTCAATTCCGACGTTCGACTGATGAACAGCCTTTCGGCTACCTACATGGGGATAGATGACCGCATTGAACTGGTGCTTACCGAGACCGTGCCAACGTGGAAGTACGAGTACATCAACATCGATAAGTACAAAATGTACAACATTGCTACCTCGCACCAGCTGGAATACCACAACTGGATGATAAAGGCAGGTGTGGCATTTTTGGGCATTTCGAAAAAGATAAGCTCGGGCACGGCAGTATCGGACGATAAGTTCCTTACCACCATGCAGTTCAACACCAATGTTGCCTATACCGTACCAAAGTGGAACACGACATTCTCGCTGTATTATAAGATAAATGGCAAGCAGCCGCAGTTCATAGAAACATCGGTTAACGGCCAGTCGCAATTCGTTCTGCAGGAAATAGAGTCGTTCGGGCTGATGGATGCCTCGATAAAAAAGAGCTTCTTTAACGGCAAGCTGGATGCTACGCTTGGAGGGCGGAACTTACTGGACGTAGTGAACATCCGTTCCAACGTAGCTTCTGCAGGCACACACGATGTTGGCAGTACCAGCATATTGATGGCTTATGGCCGCTCTTACTTTTTGAAACTTACGTATAATCTCAATTTCTAATCCAAATACTAAAGCATTATGAAAAAGATATTCTTACTCCCGCTGGCTTTACTGGCCCTTGCCTGTGGCGATGATGACAGCAATGTAGCGCCGATCGAGCCGATCTCAGGAGGCACGATATTCGGTACTGCCGAGCATCCGCTGAATGTTGGTGGCCCAAGCCAGAAGAACCAGGTGTATATAGACCTTAGTTCCGAAAGCGCTACTGCAGTATCACGCGACAGCTGGGACCTTGGTTTCTACTCCGGCGACGATTTTCGGGTAGTGATCAACGGGTCGCTTAAAATGGCCGTAAAACAGCTGGAGACGACCGACATTACCCTTTTGCAGCAGGAAGACCCTATAGTAGCTGTTGGGACTTTCGATGCGGGCAATATGGCCTATATTGACCACCCAAACGGCAGCCTCTCGCAAACGGCCTTCGGAAACCTGGCAACCAGCGAAGCTACGGCCAAAGTATACCTTGTAAACCTGGGTAGTATGATACCTACGACTACTGTAGATCCGGGCGTATCTAACGTAGCGGGTGACCCGAGGGGCTGGAAAAAAGTGAAAGTGTGGAGGGACGGCAATGACTACAAGCTGCAGTATGCCAACCTGGACGCTACCATGGCAACTGAAGTGAGCATCGCCAAAAATTCGGCGTATAACCATGTGTTCTTTAGCCTTACTACCGGGGCTGCAGTTCAGGCAGAGCCTGAGAAGGACAAGTGGGACATGAACTTCACTACATTTACGAACGAGGTGTTCCAGGGGACAGAATCGTTTGGGGCGTATTTCTTTTCAGATTATATTGTGACCAATACTAAAGCAGGGGTTAAGGCCATCAAAATAGAAGGCGATGCTGCCGCGTATGAAGCCTTTTCACTACAGGCATTAGAGACAGGCGACTTTGCATTTAGTAGTGACCAAAGGGCTATTGGCGCCAACTGGAGGAACGTGCTCCCGGTGCAGGTGTATAACAACGTGTTCTTTGTCCTTCAGGACGGCGACGGCAACTATTATAAAATAAAATTCCTTTCCATGCTCAGCACAGATGGGCACAGGGGCTTCCCGGTGTTCCAGTACGCGCTGCTGCAATAAGGTTAAACTTAGTTTTTGTTTTATTGAATCCCGGGGGGTAGTCCATGCCTTGCGGGATTTTTTTGTTTACATGGATGTAGAGACGCAGTGCCTGCGTCTCGGATTTGCATATCATGATGAGAGACGCATTCAATGCGTCTCTACAAAAAGACTCCATTCAGAATTTATGGAATCCCTACCTTTGCAAAAAATACAACATCATGAAGATTGAGATATGGAGCGACATCATGTGTCCGTTCTGCTATATAGGAAAGCGCCGTTTTGAGCAGGCGCTCGAAAAATTTGAAGGAAAAGACAAGGTGGAGATCGAGTGGAAAAGCTACCTGCTTTCACCCGAAATGGTGACCGACCCCACCAAAAACCTGCACCAGTTCCTTGCTGAGCACAAGGGCATATCCCTTGAAGAGGCAACGGAAATGAACGGCTATGTAGCCAAAATGGCTGCAGATACCGGACTGGAATACAACCTCGACAAAGCCATAGCGGCCAACAGCTTCAACGCGCACCGCATGCTGCACTTTGCTGCAGAACACGGCAGGCAGAACGAGGCTAAGGAAGCGCTCTTCAAAGCGTACTTTACCGATGGAAGGAACATTGACGATGCAGCTACACTTATTGAAATAGCCGGCTCCGTAGGTCTTGATACCGAAGCGTTGGGGAAAGCAATGGGCAGCGAAGCTTATTTCCAGGATGTGGTGATGGACATACAGGAAGCGCGTAACATTGGCGTGCGTGGCGTACCATTCTTTGTATTTAACTGCAAGTATGCCGTAAGCGGCGCACAGGAAGCCGATGCTTTCCTGGATGTGCTGCAAAGATCGTATGGCGAATGGAAAACCAATGCCCCGCTTGATATTGTCGAGGGCGACAGCTGTAGGGTGGATGGGGAGTGTTAGTGAATCACCTTAGTCTCAATGTCTCCGCTCGCAATGACTGTCCGGCAAAAAATCCGTGAAAATCCGCACGATCCATAGCTTGTCTCGCAACAGGAGGGATCATGCGCGTTCCAAAAAACAAAAAAGCCGCTCCTCTCAGAACGGCTTTCAAATTATATAACTTCCTGTAAATTATAGCGAAGCAACAAGCTCTCTCCACTCCTGGAGCTCAGGGATGCCCGGTTTCCTTTTGCCGAAGAACTGCACGATGATCTCGCCCATTTCGTTGTATACTTCAACGGCTGTTACATCACCATCTTCCGTCGGCTTGCGAACTATCCACGTTTGCGCGATCTTGCTGGTATCCAGGTGCAGGTTAAAATCAGGGTCCATCACGTTGAACCACTGGTTATGCCACATCGTTTTGCGTACCAGGCCTGTATGTATCTGGATGTTGCCGCGGTTGCCCACAAAGCACATGATAGGCAGTTTTTGTTCGGCTGCGCCTTCAAGCATTTTTACCACGGTATTGTTGTCCACCTTTTGGGCGAAGTGCTCATTTGGCGCAAGGCGAAGTGCCTGCGTGCGGGTAACGCCGAATTTCTTCAGCATACCGAAGAACGCGTGCGTATCCTTAAGGCCGTTCCACGCTTCCTGAAAAGCGGGTACGTCGATGTCCGCATCCGGCTTTTCGTCGATGATGAGCGGCACCGCTACAGCCGTTTCTTCCTGGCTTTGGTTATCCGATCTGAATTGCTCCACCAAGTCATCGAACGCCTCAGCATTGCTGTCTTTTGTCAAATATATTTTGTGTATCGCAAGGCCGTCCTTCCCGAAGAACTGAAGGCTCTTCCTGTCACCGTGCTCGCTGGTTTCTGCTACGGCAAAGGCTTTGTCCCAATGCGAAAGGAAAATGCGAAGGTCAATATCCTCGCCCACGAACAATCCCGCGAAAGGGCTGCTGAAATCAGGGTTGAGGTAAACGCCTTTGCGCTCGTGCACACATTCGTCGTTGCGCGTAAGGCCCATTACTTTGCCAAGTTTTTCAACTTCGGTAAGTATAGCGGCAAACTCCAGGCGCAGGCGTGTTACGGTCTCACCAACGCTTGCAGCTACAAGCTCGGCCTCGCTAACGCCAAGCTGCTCGGCGGCATTGCGTATCCTCAGGTGCGGGTTTTCGGCTTTCAGGGCCTCCCACTGCGATCTCAGTGTATTAGTCGTGGTATCCATATAGTGTGTATTTAAATTCCAAAAATTATTAACGGGTTCTTATTTACCGGGTTCGGGCACACCGTACAGGGAAAGTTGTATACCCGGCTTATTATTTCTTTAGTAAAAACTTTATCGGGGATGTCGTGTGCCACGATCTTCCCTTTTTTAAGGAGCATTACCCTGTCGGCGAATTGCGCGGCCAGGTTCAGGTCATGCAGCACCATTACGGCCGTGTTGCCCCGTTCGGTAAAATCCTTTATCGTGTGGAGGATGCGGTGCTGGTGCAGCACATCGAGGTTATTGAGCGGTTCATCCAAAAACACAAGCTTCCCGGATACTTCGTTATCCAGTTGGCACAATACGCGCGCTAAATGCACCCTTTGCTTTTCACCGCCTGATAGGGAGTTGTAGTCACGGTCTTTTAGCGAAGCCACATCGGTCTCGTTCATCGCGTTAAGTACAGCATCATTATCGGCTTTAGACGGGCTGGCGTTAAAATACGGATAGCGGCCCATCATGACCACATCGGCCACTGATAGCGGGATGTCGCTGTTATTGCTTTGGGAGAACTTTGCCTTGTTGTGCGCCAGTTCCTTATCATCCCACTGCTTGAAGGTTTTCTTTTTAAAGATCACCGGATCGGCAGTTTTGCCCATTTCGTTTGCCAAAACGCTCAGCAGCGTACTTTTGCCGGCACCGTTAGGGCCTACGATCACCAGCAGCTCACCGGGATCGACCGATATGTCGATGCCCTCGAGTATGGTAAACTTGCGATGTGCGTACGATATGTTGTTTGCCTCTAACATGCTGCTACATTTGGTTCCTGCTGCGTATCAGGATGATCATGAAAATGGGTGCGCCCATAAAGGCGGTAAGCACCCCGACAGATATTTCGCCCGGCGGGGCTATGGTGCGGCTCACGGTATCGGCGGTAAGCATCAGTATGCTGCCCCACACCGCCGCGAGCGGTAATATGATGTTGTACTTGCTCTTAAACACCAGGCGAAGTATGTAAGGCACGATAAGCCCCATAAAGCTGATGGTGCCGGCAAACGCCACGCAGGCGCCTACCATGAGCGCGGTAAGTACGATTATTTGTTTTTTGATCCTTTCAACGGATATGCCCAGGTGCTGTGCGTCGCTTTCGCCAAGCATCATTGCGTTAAGCGCTTTTCCTTTGTTAAGAAGCATGGTAAACGACACCCCTATTACCACAGCCAGTATGCAACATTTAGCCCAGGTGGCACCGGCAAGGCTGCCCAGGTTCCAAAAAGTGAGGTCGCGCAGCTCTTCATCTTTACTGAAGAAGATGAGCAGCCCCATCGCCGCGAACCCTATGGCCGTAATGGCAACGCCGCTGAGCAGCATCATAACGATATTGGTGCGGCCTCCCTGGTTGGAAAGGCGGTACACCAGTACCATGGTAAGCAACGCGCCCAGGAACGCCATGATGCTCAAAAGTGAGTAGTGCAGCACCTCAGGTATGTAGGGCTTAATATAGCTGCCAAGCACAATGGTGATAGCCGCGAAAAGCGATGCCCCGGCGGTTATGCCCAATAGATCGGGTGTGGCAAGCGGGTTACGGAACATCCCCTGAAGGCACGTGCCCGAAACCGCAAGTGCGCTCCCGATGAGAATGCCCATGACGATGCGAGGCAAACGAAGGTCCATCAGCACGAAGCGTTCGGACGGGTCGATGCTGCCATCGTTGGCAATGATACCATTGAATATTTCTAAGAACGAATGTTTTTCAAATACAAAAACCCCACTGTACATCGACCAAACTGCTAAAATGGTCAGCAGCAGAAAACTAAGCAGCAGGTATATAAAGAGCTTATTTCGCATTCCTGGCAAGCAGTTGGTTCAGCCCTTTAGCCGCCTCGCCTGTGCGTGGGCCAAAGTTGGTAAGCAAACCACCATCCATTGTTATGATATTTTTATTTTTCCCGGCATTGGTCTTGCCAACCCCTGGTATTTTCAGTACACCATCGATTCCCTTAACGCTTTCCGCGCCGCTTTCGAACAGCAGGATCACATCAGGGTTGCCTTTTATGAGCGCCTCAGGTGTTAGTGGCTTGAAGTCGGCAAAGCCGGTAACGGCATTCGCGCCGCCTGCCAGCTGTATCATGCTTTCTATAGGAGTGCCTGTGCCGCTTACCATCAGCATGTTAGCGCCACGGGCATAGATGAATAATACTTTTGGTGCCTTCTTGAATTTCACCACTTCAGCAAGGTCAGTATCAATTTTGTCCTGTATCGGTTTAATATTAGCGGTATGCTCAAGTGCTGCGGCTACATCGGCAATAAGTTTCTTAGCGCCTTCGGCAGAGAATTCCTGCCTGAAGGTAACCGACTTAATACCTGACCCTTCGATCTTCGCTTTAAGGTCCGGGGTAATGTCTTTTTCAGTACCAAGGATAAGTGTTGGCTTCAGCTCCATGATCCCCTCGATGGACATGCCGTGCTTTACATGGCCCAGATCTTTGGCAGAATCCTTAACGCTTTCAGGAAAAGTGGAAGTAACATCCCTGCCTACGATCTCTTTCTCATGGCCGAGGGCGGCAACCACTTCGGTCACGGCGCCGTTAAGCGACACGATACGCGGGCCAGCCGCTACGGTAGTGCTATCAGTTTTTACGGTATTCTCCTCGCTTGTTCTTTCTTCTTTTTTACAAGAAACTGTTGCCAGCATGATGAATGCGATCGCCAGTATTTGGTTTATTTTTCTCATTGTTCAGAACTGTTGTTTATATTTAATCTAAATTAAGGCAAATGTATTATTTTTATTTAGAATGAAAAAAGATAAGGATTAAAACTTGGCATCTGTTTCAAGAAGATCCGCAAAGAAGAGGCAAAGTAATACGAAGTCCAAAGCAATAAATGACAATATTACCTTACGGATCTTTGTGTCTCCTTTTTAGGAATAACCCTTCCAGCCCAAACTTTAACCTCAAAAAACCATATTTACAAAAACATCACGTAAATTTGCATTGCATAACGGTAGGGCATCTTAATTGCCTATGATAAACTGTTCAATAAAGGAGAAAATACATGTTTGATATACAGAAAATAAGGGCTGATTTTCCGATACTGGACCAAAAGGTGAACGGAAAGCCGCTTGTTTATTTTGACAATGCCGCCACATCGCAAAAGCCGCAGCAGGTTATCGATGCGGTCGGTAATTACTACGGCACCATTAATGCCAACATCCACCGCGGGGTGCATACGCTCAGCCAGTTGGCGACCGATGCGTATGAGGCTTCGCGTAAGACCATCCAAACACACATCAATGCCAAACATCCTTACGAAGTGCTGTTCACCGCAGGTACTACGCACGGCATCAACCTGGTGGCAAGCGGGTTTACACACTTTGTAAAAGCGGGCGATGAGGTGATGATCTCGGCCATGGAGCACCACAGCAACATCGTGCCCTGGCAGATGCTTTGCGAACGGACGGGCGGGAAACTTGTGGTGATACCGATGAACGAAAAGGGTGAGCTTATCATTGAAGAATTTGAAAAGCTGCTTTCAGAACGTACGAAGATCGTGGCGGTGAACCACATCTCGAATTCCCTTGGCACCATCAACCCGATAAAGCATATTATTGACAAAGCCCATGCTGTTGGGGCCGCCGTACTTATCGATGGTGCACAGGCGGCACCGCACATGAAGTTAGACGTGCAGGCACTCGACTGTGACTTTTATGCCATTTCCGGGCATAAAGCCTGCGGGCCAACCGGAAGCGGTATACTATATGGCAAGGAGGACTGGCTCGACAAGCTGCCGCCGTACCAGGGCGGGGGCGAGATGATAAAGGAAGTGACCTTTGCCAAAACCACCTATGCCGGCCTGCCGCACAAATTCGAGGCCGGAACGCCGCACATTGAAGGCGGCATTGTACTTGGCACAGCGATTGATTACCTTAATTCGGTTGGGTTTGACAACATCGCCGCCTACGAGCAGGAATTGCTGGACTATGGTGTGCAAAAGCTGTCAGAGATCGATGGGATGCAATTCGTAGGCACCGCAGCCCAAAAGGCTTCGGTAATATCCTTCAACCTGCAGGGCATCCACCCGTATGACATTGGTGCGATAGTTGACAAAATGGGCATCGCGGTGCGCACGGGCCACCATTGTACCCAGCCGGTCATGGAGTTTTTCCAAATACCGGGAACGGTAAGGGCATCATTTGCTTTTTATAACACAAAAGAAGAAATCGACGCATTGGCAGAAGCCGTGAAGAAGGCACAGCGGATGTTGTCATAACAGATAAATCATTAACTTTAAATAATCACCACGTACGCCGTACATAGTCGGTATGAGTGTAGCTCCTCCCCTCTCCTTTGGAGAGGGGCTGGGGGTGAGGTCAAAACAAATCACATTACATGAAAAAAATAGTCGTTATCATCCTTGTGGTCCTGCTTACGGCAGCCATGGTATTGGGTTGCTCATCATCAAAGTCATCGTCGAAAATGGCGGGCAAACAGATAACCTTTGAGTACAAAGCCTACACGCGAGGCTCGAACCTTAGCTATGTTGTCACCAGAGATTCGATTGTGCACAAGGAAAGCATGATGGGCGAGGTAACAACCTACAAAGACAAAACGGACAGCGCCGAATGGGACGACCTGCTGGCCGCTACCGAGAAGATCAGCCTGGAAAAAATGGAAATCTTTGAGGTACCCAGCAAAAAGCACCAGTTTGACGGCGCATTGGCCGCTACGCTGAAAGTCATCGTTGACGGCAAGGAATACCAGACCGCAACGTTTGACCATGGCAACCCGCCGGCAGAAATAAAGGATCTGGTAAACGATATTACAGGATTGTAAGCATGAAAATAAAAGAGATACAGGAAGAGATCATTGATGAGTTCGCAATGTTCGATGAGTGGGACGAACGTTACCAGTACGTGATTGACCTGGGCAAGACGCTGCCGCTGATCGATGAGCAGTATAAGTCCGAAGATAACATCATCAAGGGCTGCCAGAGCAAGGTGTGGTTGCATGGCGAGCAGCAGGATGGCAAGGTGGTATTCACTGCGGATAGCGATGCCATATTGACCAAAGGCATCATCGCGATACTGATACGTGTGTTCTCCAACCAAAAGCCTGCCGACATCCTGGATGCCGACACGGCCTTCATAGACGAAATTGGTTTAAAAGAACATCTTTCTCCCACACGTGCCAACGGATTGGTATCGATGATCAAACAAATAAAAATGTACGCACTGGCCTTTAGCGCCAAAAATTAAAACACAATGGAACACGAAATGGACACCGCACAACTGGGCGAAGAGATAGTAAAGGTGCTTAAGGGGATTTACGATCCGGAGATACCCGTAGACATATACGAGCTGGGGCTGATATATGACGTGATGGTGAACACCGACAATGAGGTGAAGATCCTGATGACGCTTACTTCACCCAACTGCCCTGTGGCCGAAAGCCTGCCGCAGGAGGTAAAGGATAAGATCGAAAAACTTGATGCCGTAAAAGAGGCTGAGGTAGAGATCACTTTCGACCCGCCATGGACCCGCGACCTGATGAGCGAAGAGGCCAAGCTGGAGCTGGGGATGTTGTAAGTTTTCGGTCGCAGCTATCCTCTCCACTGACCCTCCCCGAACAGGGGAGCGAGACCTGCCGAAAAAACGCTTAATGATTGCCGACTAACCGGTATGAGTGTTTCGTACCGTCACCTTCTCCTTTGGAGATGGCCGGGGTGAGGACTCAACATCAGGAGTGGTAACTTTTAACTTTAAACTATGAAACCTGAAACTAACATAGAAGAAGAAATAATAAACCGTGTGGCCAACAGCGCCCTGCAGGTATTCGACCTGGAGGACTATTACCCCGAAGGCGAGCGTGTGGCCATAGACATATCGCAATGGCTGTGGGAGGGATTTGTGCTTAGGGAAAAGGATTTTCGCGAAGCGCTGAAGAATTACGACTGGCAGCAGTATGAGGGAAAATTCGTTGCCCTGCATTGCAGTACCGATGCCATTGTGCCCGCATGGGCCTACATGCTGGTAACGGTATTCCTGCAGCCTTTTGCAAAAAAGATCACGCAGGGCAGGGCAGAAGACATTAACGTGCTGGTGTACCAGGAACTACTTGATGGGCTTGATTATAGCGACTACACAGGCAAGCCCGTGATCATAAAAGGATGTTCGCGCAAGCCCGTCCCGCAAGAGGCGTATGTAGTAGCGGCACAAAAATTGATGCCTTTTGCAAAAAGCATTATGTTCGGTGAGGCCTGCTCATCGGTGCCATTGTATAAAAAGAAATAGCCGTTCCCCGGAAGCCACTTAAACAACAATACTATGAAGAAGATCTTATCCTTAATGTTTCTCATGGCCGGCACTATTGCCGCGACAGCTCAGGAAGATAACCCTGCAGCCGATAACGACACGATAGGCCCCTGGACCAAAAAAGGGAATGCCTCATTGCTGTTCAACCAAAGCACATTCGATAACTGGCTGGCGGGTGGCGAGAATAACATTGCCGGTACCATCGGGCTCAATTACGATTTCAATTATGCCAAGGGCGACTGGACGTGGGATAATAAAGTGATCGCTTCTTATGGTATTGTGAAGACCAAAACGAGCTCATTCGCGAAAAAGACGGATGACCGTTTCGAATTCAACTCGGTCGTAGGCAAAAAAGCATCGGAAAGATGGTCGTATTCGGCATTTGCCAATTTCAAGACACAGTTTACCAAAGGTTACGTGTATTCGAGAAATGAAGACGGAGCCGAAATGCGTGAGGAATATACCAGCTTCCTTTCACCGGCCTATTTGTATACAGGCCCCGGTATGCTGTACAAAAGGGACGATAACTTTAAGATTAACCTGTCGCCGGCAACCTCAAAGTTCACCTTTGTGGATAAAAATTTCACATTGCCCAATGAAGAATATTTTGGAGTTGAGGAAGGCAAGTCAATGCGGTACGAGCTGGGTTTCAATGCCAGTATGTACTATAAGCTGGATATAATTGCCAATGTAACATTTGAGAATATCCTTAATCTGTATTCCAATTATTTAGAAGATCCGCAAAACGTGGATATCGATTACCAGCTGAACATCGTGATGAAGATCAACCGCTACCTTACCACCAACCTGTCATTCCAGACCATTTATGACGACAACGCCTTTCGCGGCTTTCAGGTCAGGCAGGTATTTGGCGTAGCGGCGAATTACGGGTTTTAAAGGTTTTCCATTTATCCGCGCTTTAATACATACGTTTCAGGCCTGACAGGTTTTAAAAACTGTCAGGCCTGTTCGTTTAAGAACGGGTAATAAATCATGCATCTACAGATTTTACAGTCGGCACCGGCACTTCCAGCACCGGCCTTTTCTTTATCATGCGGCTTACGCGATACAGTAAAAAGATGCTCAACAGGGTAATGCCCGATACGATATATCCCAGTGTTTCATAATGCTCCAATGGGCTGTGTTCGGTTTTTTGCACAACGATCGTCCCTGCAAAGGCAGCGGCAATTCCCCCGGCGATCTGCTGCAATGACGAATTGACGCTCATAAAGGCGCCACGGTCCTTCAGTTCCGGTACGGCGGTAACAAGTGCTGTAGAGGGGATCATCCTTGCCGTTATGGCCGACATCATGAATACATTGAACATCATGACCAGCCACAGCGGCGTAGTTTCCAGGCGCGTATATATCAATACAATGATGATCATCCAAAGGCAGGCATACGCGAATAAGCGGAACTTATCCATCTTATCGCTCAGCTTGCCCATAAGCGGCATGAAAACCAGTGTGCTGATCCCCGCTACCATGAATACCAGCGGCAGCTGACCGTTGGTTATGTGCAGGTTATTGATGGCAAATGCGCTCCCGAAAGGCATCATCATGAACCCCCCTATTGACAGTAGCGCAGTAGCAGTAAAGCCAACGCGGTATTCCTTATTAAGTAACGTATCGAACAGATGTTTTAGTGGTGATTTGTCCTGCTTTACCGTAAGATGTTGGGTAACAGGTTTCAACTTTATGACTATCAGCGCCACAACTATGAATGCCATGGCGGCGATCCATAAAAAGGGTGTATGCCAGTGCCACTTGGTAGCCAGGTATAGCCCAATCGGTATGCCGAGCACCTGGCTGGCACCGAATCCCATTTGCAAAAAGCCCATTACACGCCCGCGTTGCTGTATGGCGAAAAGGTCGGCGACAATGGCCATGGATATCGACCCGATAACCCCACCGAATATACCGGTAAAAATGCGTGCTGCCACAAGCAGTTCGTAAGTATCGACGACCCCGCACAGGACGGTGCCGATGATGAAGCCGGTATAAAAGAACACCAACAGCTTTTTGCGGTCGTACTTATCGGCAAAGCCTGCGGTGAGCAGCCCCGATGCTCCGGCGCTCAGTGCGTATGCAGAAACCGCTATCCCAAACTGCGAGGGACTCATTTTGAGCGATTTCATCAGGATGTCACCAAGCGGCGACATAACCATAAAGTCGAGTATTACTGTAAACTGGGTAATGGCCAGTATAAAAATGACGAATTTTTGATAGCCTGAAAGGGTAGGGGCTGTTTGTTCCATGCTAAGGCTTTTGCTTTAATATTTTAACTTCAGCAGTCGATACGACTGAATCTAAAATTTTTACCAATGAAATAACTGTTTCCCACCAACAGTAACTTTAAGTCTGGAGTGGATTGAGAAGCAATAGTATTATCTAAAAAATATGGCTTTTTCGAATTTGCCAATAAACAATTATAGTAAGACTGCAGAATTTTTTTCGGGCCTTTGGCGAAAAGTCCATTATCATAATTGCAGAGAGTAAGCAAGTCTAAATTGCGTAAGCCATCTCTCTTTTCAAGTATGTATCTTTCAATATCAAGGTAGTTATAGTAAGACCTGTGAATTTTATATATATCCGCAAGCAACTCCTTTCCATTGCCGCCTTCTCCATTAAAATATAGGGAAGTCTGATCATCAGTAAACTCCCATAATAAATAATGGTCATCATGAAATATGATATGATTACACCAGGAAATATTTATCTTTTCCTCCTTTATAGCGCTTATTACCACTTCCCATGTTTGATTGGGAGTGTCGATATTACCTGAATCTACGATCAATTTTATTATCTCATCATCATCTTCAAGTGATAATGATGAGATTAATATACCTCCTTCATCCCCAAAATCATGTGAGTTAATAATATCAAGTAAATCTTTAGGGAGGATATTATCAGTATAGCTCATACATTACACTTACACTATTCTTTATCGTCTTCCTTCTCCTCGGCCATGTTCTCCTTGTAATCCGGGTAAAGGAAATTGTTGTATGGGAATCGCGAAATATGTATCGCCCTTACCGCTTCATATACTTTTTCCCTGAACTCCTCGAAGTTTTCCTTATTGGTAGCCGAAATGAACAGTGCGTTCTTTTCGCCCACGCTGCCCATCCAGGTAGCTTTCCATTCTTCAAGCGTGTTGTGGCGGTTGGTCTTCTCGGTCATCAGGTCGTCGGACTCGATGGTAAGCGGCTTGTAGGCATCAATTTTATTGAACACCATGATGGTAGGCTTGCCCATACTCTTTATGTCCTGCAATATCTGGTTCACTGAAGCGATATGGTCCTCAAATTCCGGATGCGAAATATCTACCACGTGCAGCAGCAGGTCGGCTTCGCGCACCTCGTCGAGCGTACTCTTGAACGACTCTACAAGCTGCGTAGGTAATTTGCGGATGAACCCAACGGTATCCGATAGCAGGAACGGCAGGTTTTTGATCACCACCTTGCGCACGGTTGTATCCAGGGTTGCAAAAAGCTTGTTCTCTACGAACACCTCGCTTTTGCTTATCACATTCATCAGGGTCGATTTGCCGACATTGGTATACCCTACCAGCGCCACACGTACCAGCGCACCACGGTTGCCGCGCTGTACCGACATCTGCCTGTCAATGGTTTTGATCTTTTCCTTCAACAGGGCAATGCGGTCGCGCACGATGCGCCTGTCGGTCTCGATCTCGGTCTCACCCGGGCCGCGCATCCCGATACCACCTCGTTGGCGTTCAAGGTGCGTCCACATACCCGTAAGGCGGGGCAGTAGGTATTGGTACTGGGCCAGCTCTACCTGCGTTCGTGCATAAGAGGTCTCGGCACGCTGCGCGAATATGTCGAGAATGAGGTTGGTGCGGTCCAAAACCTTTACATCAAGTACTTTTTGGATATTCTTTTGTTGCGCAGGTGTTAGCTCATCATCAAATATGATGGTCTTAACGTCGTTCTCCTTTATATATAAGTTGATCTCTTCGATCTTTCCCGTGCCTAAAAAGGTCTTGGGGTTAGGGCGCTCCATCTTTTGCGAAAAGCGCTTTATGACCTCGCCCCCTGCGGTGAAGGTAAGGAACTCAAGCTCATCGAGATATTCTGACAATTTCTCTTCGCTTTGGTTTTGTGTGATAACGCCCGCAATTACGGTCTTTTCGAAGTTTATAGTTTCTTTTTCCAGCATATAAATTAAGTAATGGATACAAAATTAATCAAACACAATGTTTTATTTTTTTAACTTCTCATAAAAAAATCCCAATTGATATTTATTTTGTTAAAATTTAATGTCTTGTTAGCTAATCGTTATATTTTTTTAAATTTGGGGTTTAAATTTTATTAAACCTAAAAAACTATGAAAAAAATTACTTTGATTGTTTTCATGTTTTTAATGACCTGGTGCGGATACGCCCAGTTAGCGTTAGAAACATTTGACAACAGCGGTACTTCGCTTCCCCCCGGATGGCAGCAGATCAACGTTGCGGGCCCGGGTCAATTTTGGAAGGTCGTACCACACAATGCCATCCAAAGCCCTGCATACGGGGGAAATGGTTCGGTCGCTTTCCTGAACAGGGAGAACGTACTGACCGGAACAACTGAGGACTGGCTTGTAACGCCTCAATTCAACGCGCCTGCGAATGGGCAGTTGCGTTTCATGTCGAGACTTACTCAATTGGGTGATGACCTCTCAACCTACAGGATCATGATCCATGTGGGTAACGACCCGACCAATACTGCGGCCTATACTCAGGTACAGGCCTGGACGGAACTTACGCTTAACCCTGATCCGTTCCAAACGGACTATCTGGAAAAAGTAGTTCAGCTTCCTCCGGGATCAGCTAACCAAATGGTACACATTGCATTCGTAATGAATGGCGACTTTGGAGACCGCTGGCTGGTAGACAATGTAAAGGTGGTTCAACAGTGCCTTAACCCGGTAGGTCAGCCTACAACGAACATCGGAATTAATACTGCTACGCTTAACTGGACCAACCCATCGGGTGCAAGCCAGTGGTATATAGATATTGTGCCGGCCGCGGGAGCGCCTACGAACGTGGGACTTCCTTACACAGGACCGCCAAACAACAGCTATGTAGCTACTACGGACAGCGCAGGCAACCCGCTACAGCCGGCTACACAGTATAAATATTACCTGAAGGCTGTTTGCCCGGATACCGGTACAAGCGACTGGGTAGGGCCTTATTTCTTTACAACAGTAGTGCCGGGTACTAACTGTACCGCACCTATCATAATTGGTAACGATACGTATTCGCATACTTCGAATACCAACCTTTATGGTGATGATATTGAAGGGACTGTAGGTGCTACAGGCTGTAGTACTACGGCCAACTACCTTAATGGTGACGAAGTGGTTTATGCTTATACACCTACCTACACAGGTACTGCAGGTTTCAGCATGACCAATAATGGCCCTAACTCAGGTATGTTCATTTACAACAACTGTGCCGACATAGGCGTTGGTTGTGCGGCGGGTGGCGTAGGTAATGCTACCAATCCGGTGAACATTAACATGGCGGTGGTCGCAGGCCAAACGTATTATGTAGTTATCTCTACATCGGGTACTACACAGTCTACCCCATATACACTTACGATACAGCGCATCAACTGCGCAGCGCCGGTAGGCCTGCCTACACTAGGCGTTGATTCAGATTCTGCCAACCTTTCATGGACAAACCCAAGCGGCGCGACCTCATGGCAGGTAGTGGTACAGTTCGCAGGTACGGGCATACCAACAGGTGCCGGTACAACTGCTAATACGAACACGAACTATACTGCAGGCCCTCTTGCTGACGGTACTGCATACGAATATTATGTAAGGGCTGATTGTGCCGATGGTACTTTCTCTGCATGGGCAGGGCCTTACCGATTTACGACTACACAGATACCGGTGAACATTACCGGAGGATACTCTCAGAACTTTGAGGGGCCACACGGATTCGCGCTTTCGAACGGTACGCAAGTCAACCAGTGGCACTATGGTACTGCTGTAAGCAACTCGCCTACGCATTCACTATACATTAGTAACACTAACGGTACAACGCACGCTTATTCTACAAGTGCTGCATCGATAGTGCATGCTTACCGAGACATTGCCATGCCTACCCCTGTTGACCAGATACTTCTTCAGTATGACTGGAGGAACAATGGTGAGAACAACTGGGACTTTATAAGGGTATGGTTCGTACCGGCTACGTTCACGCCAACACCGGGTGTGCAGATCACCGCGGCCAACAGTGGCGGTATACAGCTGGGCGGCAACCATCAGCTTGCGAACAGCTGGGTGACCGAGAACCGCATTATCAATGCCGGCGCTTATGCAGGCACTGTAATGAGGCTTGTATTTGAATGGACCAGCGATACGAGCGGAGGTGTGCAACCTCCGGGAGCAATAGACAATGTGAACATATCACTTGTTGCTTGTCCGTCGCCATATAACCTTGCGCTTGGAACACCATTTACAGCCAACTCAGCTACAGTGACGTGGACAGGTCCAACTTCGGTTAGCCCAACGTTCGACTATGTGTTCGGAACTACCAACACAGCGCCAACAGGGGCTACTGTTCCAACAGGCAACGTTAGTACGGCTTCGGTTCCTTTCACAAGCCTTACGCCATCGACTACTTACTATTTCTGGGTAAGGAGTAACTGTGGCGGCGGTACGACCAGTGCATGGGTTGGGCCATTTGCATTTACAACACCGCAAATTGCCGCAATACCTGGTACACTGATCGACTTTGAAAATACCAACCACCAGTGGACGCTAAGCAACGGTACCGCGACCAACCAATGGCACTATGGTACTGCTGTGAGCAATTCGCCTACGCACTCGATCTACATCAGTAATACTAACGGTACAACACATAACTATTCTACAAGTGCTGCATCGATAGTTCATGCATACCGTGACTTCCAGATGCCAAACCCTGTAGACCAGGCCATAATAACATATGACTGGAGGAACAATGGTGAGAACAACTGGGACTTCATCAGGGTATGGGTCGTTCCTGTAAACTTTGTGCCTACACCTGGAACACAGATCACTGTAGCCAACAGCGGCGGCTTCCAGCTTGGAGGCAACCACCAGCTGGTAAACACATGGACACCTGCTACACACTTAGTGAACGTAGGAACTTATGGTGGCAGCATCATGAGGCTTGTGTTCGAATGGACCAGCGACACCAGCGGTGGTACACAGCAGCCAGGCGCCATAGATAACGTGAACGTGCAAATCGTTACCTGTCCTACGCCAACGGCGCTTACATTGGGCCCGGTAACACTAAACACGGCAGCTATCAGCTGGACAGGACCTGCATCTGTAACGCCAACGTATGACTACTATTATACGACTACCAATACTGCTCCTACTGCCGGCACTACGCCAACAGGCAACGTTTCTCCTACGAACGTTGGCTTGACAGGACTTAACCCATCTACCAACTATTTCTTCTGGGTAAGGAGTAATTGTGGTGGTACAGATGGTACAAGCCTGTGGGTAGGGCCTTTAGTGTTCAACACACCACAGGTGCCTGCAATACCTAACTATAGTACGGATTTTGAAGACCCTAACTATCAGTGGACATTGAGCAACGGCGCGCAAACCAATCAGTGGGCATACGGTACCGCGGTAAGCAACTCGCCTACCCATTCACTATACATTAGTAATACAGGTGGTACTACACATAACTACAACACAGGGGCAACCTCTGTCGTACATGCTTACCGCGATGTAACGCTTCCTACCCCGCTAGACCAGATCGTGCTTCAATTCGACTGGAGGAACCAGGGAGAAGCAGGATGGGATTATATCCGCGTATGGGTCGTGCCGTCAACGTACGCACCAGTACCGGGTACTCAGATCACTGCGGCTAACAGTGGCGGCTTCCAGTTGGGTGGCAACTACCAGTCCAGCAACACTTGGGCAACGGCAACGCATATTATCAATGCAGCGGCCTACGCCGGAACTACGGTAAGACTTGTTTTCGAATGGCGCAACGACGGCGGCGGCGGTACGCAGCAGCCGGGAGCCATAGATAACGTGAACATCCAGATCGTTACCTGCCCTTCGCCTACGGCGCTTACGCTTGGCCCGGTAACACAAAATACGGCAGACATAAGCTGGACAGGACCTTTATCGGTAACTCCAACATATGACTACTATTATTCTACATCGAACGTTTCTCCTACAGGTACTACAGTACCAACCGGTAACGTATCGCCAACGAACGTTGGATTGACAGGACTTACGCCATCTACACAATATTACTTCTGGGTAAGGAGTAACTGTGGCACTACAGACGGCAACAGCATCTGGATCGGCCCACTGCCTTTCATGACTACGCAGATCCCTGCTGAGCTTGAATACACAGAGGATTTTGAAGATCCAACTCATGGCTGGGCGCTGTCTAACGGCACGCAAACCAACAAGTGGGTATATGGTACTGCGGTAAGCAACAGCCCAACGCATTCACTTTACATTAGTAATACTAATGGTACTACCCATAACTATGCTACAGGTTCAGGATCTGTTGTGCATGCATTCAGGGATATCCTTATTGAAGACGAGGTGAACATGATCAATGTCGCCTTCGACTGGAGGAACCAGGGAGAAGCAGGCTGGGATTACATAAGGGTATGGTGGGTACCAACCTCATTCGTTCCAACCCCGGGCACACAGATAACAGCTGCTAACAGCGGCGGTGTGCAACTTGGCGGCAACTTCCAGACGAACAATACCTGGACAAATGCAAACTTCAACATACCTACACAGGGTCCTGCGACCATCGGAAGGCTTGTGTTCGAATGGAGGAACGACACCAGTGGCGGTACACAACAGCCGGGTGCTATTGATAACATTAATATCACGATCGTTACATGCCCTCCACCGGCAGACGTGAATGTAAGCTGTGTTTCTTCGAACGGCGCTAACATCACATGGGAACCGGGAGGAAATGAAACAGAGTGGGAATATGCGATACTTCCGGCAGGATCGCCTGCACCTGCAAGCGGGACGGAAATTGACGTTACTACAGTTATAAGCGAAACGCTTAACAATAATACGGCCTATACATTCTGGGTCAGGGCGATTTGTAGTTCTACCGAGGTGAGCCCATGGTCATCTGGTAACTTTACCACTACAGATGTATCTATTGTTGATGCAGAACCATTCTGTGGTTCAAGTGGAGGATCGTCGATCATTTTCGACAATACTTTCGGACAGGGCTTTAATTCTGGTTACGGAGAAGTGGCATGTCTTGGATCTACTCCAAACCCGGTTTGGTACTACCTTCAGGTAGAACAAGATGGGCAGCTTGACTTCCAGATGATCCAGAACACGCAATTCAGTAACGATGGTACACCTATCGGTACAGGCCTCGACGTTGACTTTGCAGCCTTTGGTCCGTTCACATCGCTTACTGAAGCATGTGCGCAGATCGACCTGGTTGACTGTCCAACATGTCCATTCAGCAACGTAGGATCGACTTTCTATCCTTTCGGTAACATTATCGACTGTAGCTACTCCGGTGCGCCGATAGAGAACTTTACGATCCCTAACGCTGTAGAAGGCCAGATCTATGCTGTACTTATTACCAACTTTAACGGTGCGCAGGGCCAGATCCAGCTACAGCAGTTGGATTCAAGTACAGGTACTACCAACTGTAACATTCTATATAATGTGGCATTGGGTCCTGATAAAGAGTTCTGTGGACAACCGAATACAACGATAACAGCTTCGGTAACTACTCCGGGTAACGGACAGGGTCCTCAATACCAGTGGTTCATGGATGGCTCTACAACGCCGTTCGTGCCAGTGATCGTGTCTACTACGGCTCTTACGCAAACCATCCAGGTTTCTGAGCCGGGAGTGCATACTTACACGGTTTTGGTAACGGTACCGAACGCTTCGAATACTGAGCCTATTACAGATACTGTAACAGTAGCGCTTGGTCCGGACGTGAACGTTCCGAACCCTGCTGAAGTGATCCTTTGCGGATTTAACGCAGAATCATCTATCGACCTTACGACGCTTAACGACGATGTGCTTGGAACACTTCTTCCGGCAGATTATGAAGTTTCGTACTATGAGACCGAGCAGGATGCCATCGATGGTGACAGCCCAATTGATCTTACAGTTCCGTATGTAACCCAGACAACAACGATATGGGTAAGGGTTAACAGTACCATTGTAGACATTTGTTTTGATGTGGTTCCATTGACCATTACAGTAAATGATGGCCCATCGGGTACCATTGCTTATGTTAACTCACCATATTGTACGAATGCCGGAACCGCTACGGTAACCCATACAGGAAGCCCTAACGGTGTATATACTGCCGACGCTGCAGTTGTGATAGATCCTGCTACAGGAGAGATCACTCTTGCTTCTACGCCTGCGGGTACTTATACGGTAACGTATACCGTTGCAGCTACTGCACTATGCCCGGAATATTCGACAACTGCACAAATAGTTATCGAGGCAGCTCCTGAGGCTACTATCGCTTACAGTGGCCCTTACTGTACAGGAACCGGTACAGCTACTGTTACGCATACAGGTTCTACAGGAGGTACGTATACTTCTACGGCCGGCCTGACGATAGACCCTGTAACCGGCGAGATCGACCTTGTTACAAGTACTTCAGGTACATATACAGTAACCTACACGGTCCCTGCTACAACAGCATGTGCGGCCCTTGCGGTAACTGCCGGGGTTGTATTGAGCGATCAGTTCACAGCAACGATCTCTTATGGTACTACGCCATATTGTTCTGATGCCGGTACAGCTACTGTAATACAGACAGGAAGTGCAGGCGGAACATATTCTTCTTCAGAAGGATTGACGATCGATCCTGCTACGGGTGCAATAGACCTTGGGGCAAGTACTGTTGGCAGCTATACGGTAACGTATACTATCGCGGCTACAGCTTCATGTCCTGAATTTACAACAACTGCTAACGTGGTTATAGAGGCCGCGCCTCAGGCTGCCATCGCTTACGCGGCAACTCCATACTGTGCGAACGCCGGTACTGCTACTGTGACCCTTACAGGTTCTGCAGGTGGTACCTACAGCGGCACAGCAGGCCTTGTTATTGATCCGGTAACAGGTGATATTGACCTTGCTGCAAGTACACTTGGTACACACACAGTAACATATACTGTTGCAGCTACGGCTGCATGTGGCTCGCTTGCAGTAACGGCAGAAGTTGTGATAAACGCGCTCCCTGTGGCAACTATTTCTTACACAGGTTCGCCATATTGTTCTGATGCAGGTACTGCTACAGTAACATTTGCAGGTGATGCAGGTGGTATTTATGCAGGTGGTACCGGCCTTGTGATCAACGCCGCTACCGGTGATATTGACCTTGCTGCAAGTACAGCAGGTACTTATACTGTAACCTATACTATCGCCGCTGCAAATGGTTGTCCTGATGTGGTTGCTACTGCATCGGTTACGATCACTAAGCTGCCATCTGCGACATTCACTTACGAAGTTGCTGCGGTATGCCAGAATGCTGGTGGTACAGAAGCGCCAACTTTTGATACAGGTGCTGTTGCAGGAACATTTACAGTAGATGTAACGGGTCTTTCGATAAACGCGGCGACGGGTGTTATAAACCCTTCTGCCAGTGCAGAAGGTACATATATCGTTACCAATACGATAGCTGCGGCTAACGGATGTGGTGTAGTATCGCACAGCGTTACCATCATCATTAACCCTGCGCCAATTGCCGACTTTGGCTACGATGCCCTTGCTTACTGCCAGGATTCAACTAACCCGTCGCCTATGCTTCAGGGTGGTGCCGGTACATTTAGCGCTACTGCCGGCTTGGTGATCAACGCCACTACAGGTGTTATCGACCTTGCTGCAAGTACTCCTGGTACGTATACTGTAACGAACACGATACCGGGCACACCGGATTGTCCTTCGGTTTCAGCTTCGGTACAGGTAACAGTTACTTCTATCCCTGTGGTAGCGGTACTGCAAGGCTGCGAAGGCGGTGCTTATATTCTTGAAGTATCATTCGATGCCGATGAGATCTACACCGTAGATAATGTTGATTTCGTTTGGACGAACAGTGCAGGTGCAACAGTTGGTACGGACTCCAGGCTTCAGGTAACTGAGCCGGGTACATACAACGTAATGGTGATACCTCAGGCTAACGGCGACTGTTCTATGGATGTTGATGTACCTGTGGCCGACACTACTTGTGACGTTCCAAGGGGTATATCTCCAAATAATGACGGTAAGAATGATACGTTCGACCTTACCGCTCTTGATGTAAGGAAACTGGGCATCTTTAACCGCTACGGACAAGAGGTTTACTCCCGTGGTAACGGATACACTGACCAATGGCATGGCCAATCAGCAGGTGGTGACGAACTTCCAACGGGTACTTACTTCTACATGATAGAGCGTAACAACGGTGAAACAAAAACCGGATGGGTATACGTGAATCGTGAAGAATAATTGATAATCAGGTATTTCCCCCGCTCAGCGGGGGAATATTCCTGATGATCTCAGTAAACGCTGAATTCTTTGCATAAACATTTCATAAAATTCATACGAAATTCAAAAAAATTTGTTTGCTTTGATAGGCTGAAAAAGCAACGAGTATTAAAGTAAATAGAAACCACACACACATGAAGAAACTATACCTTGCAGCATTCTTGGCTCTTGGTGGGTTGTCTGAGATGAACGCTCAGCAGGACCCGCATTACACGCAGTACATGTACAACATGAATGTGATCAACCCGGCGTATGCCGGTTCTAAGGAGAACCTTGCCTTCGGGCTTTTGTACCGCAAGCAGTGGGTCGACATCCAGGATTCCCCGAG